>NZ_CP019239.1:0-1421618 GCF_001955715.1 Rhodoferax saidenbachensis
ATCCGCGGCACAGCAATTCATAACTATCCACAGAAGCTGACCATAAAAATGACCGAGGGACACCACCCCAAACTCTCCGACCCCACCGGCCTGGACATAGGCCAGAGCCTATGGCAGAGCTGCATGGACCAACTGGCACAAGAGCTGCCAGAACAACAATTCAACACCTGGATCAAACCCCTCAGCGCGCAGGTGCTGGAGGACATGTCCAAGGTCACCATCTTTGTGGCCAACCGCTTCAAACTGGATTGGGTGCGTGCCCAATACAGCAGCCGTATTGCCTCCATGCTGGAGAAGATGTATGGCCAGCCAGTACAAGTTGAGTTAGCGATCACTCCCAGAGATACCCCCGTACGTACTGCCTCCTCTCCAAAGCTGGTCGAGGCGATTGCGGCCGAAGAAAGCCCTGAATTTGGGGAAGACCGGGGCCACAGTGGACCCAAGAATCGCCTGAACGCCATGCTCACGTTTGAGAACCTGGTGGAGGGTACCGCCAACCGCATGGCCCGCGCAGCCGCCATGCATGTAGCCACCATGCCAGGGCATTTGTACAACCCCCTGTTCATCTACGGCGGCGTCGGCCTGGGGAAAACCCACTTGATGCACGCCGTTGGTAATCGCTTACTTGCCGACAAGCCCGGAAGCAAAGTTCTCTACATCCATGCAGAACAATTTGTATCGGATGTGGTTAAGGCCTACCAGCGCAAGACTTTCGACGAATTCAAGGACCGCTACCACTCTCTGGATTTATTGTTGATCGACGATGTGCAGTTCTTTGCCAACAAAGACCGCACACAGGAAGAGTTCTTTAACGCCTTTGAGGCCCTGCTGGCCAAAAAGTCGCACATCGTGATGACCAGCGACACCTATCCCAAGGGACTGGCGGACATCCACGAACGCCTGGTTTCCCGGTTCGACTCCGGTCTGACGGTGGCCATCGAGCCGCCCGAGTTGGAAATGCGGGTGGCGATTCTGATCAACAAGGCCCGGGTCGAAGGCTCGGAGATGCCTGAGGAAGTGGCTTTCTTCGTCGCCAAGAACGTGCGCTCCAACGTGCGTGAGCTCGAAGGCGCGTTGCGTAAGATCCTGGCCTATTCGCGCTTCAACCAGAAGGAGATCTCCATCGCCCTGGCCCGCGAGGCGTTGCGTGACCTGCTGTCCATCCAGAACCGGCAGATTTCGGTGGAAAACATCCAGAAAACGGTGGCCGACTACTACAAGATCAAGGTCGCCGACATGTATTCCAAGAAGCGCCCAGCCAGCATTGCCCGCCCGCGTCAGATCGCGATGTACCTGGCCAAGGAACTGACACAAAAGAGCCTTCCGGAAATCGGAGAATTGTTTGGCGGGCGCGACCACACCACGGTGCTGCATGCGGTGCGCAAAATTGGCGGTGAGCGCCAGCAAATGACCGAGCTGAACCAGCAGCTCCACGTGCTGGAGCAAACCCTCAAAGGCTGATTACGGCGGAATGCAAAAACAAGTGCCTTTACCCCTCAGGAAGCTGGCAAAAAAGGGGAAAATGGCGTGATTTACACAAAACACGGGGACGGGGAGCATCCACCGCCCAGACAGATATCCAAAAGAGGCTGACATGATCGTTTTGAAGGCAACACAGGACAAGGTTCTCTCCGTTCTGCAATCGGTGGCGGGCATTGTGGAGCGCCGCCATACCCTGCCTATCCTGGCCAACGTGCTGGTGCGCAAAACCGGCACCTCGCTGCAGCTGACCACCAGCGATCTGGAAATACAGATCCGCACCACCGCCGAACTGGGCGGTGACACGGGCAACTTCACCACCACCATCGGTGCACGCAAGCTGATCGACATCCTGCGCACCATGCCGGCCGACCAGACCGTGTCGCTGGAGTCCAGCCAGAACAAGATCATCCTCAAAGGCGGCAAGAGCAAGTTCACGCTGCAGACCCTGCAAGCCGAAGACTTCCCGCTGGTGCAAGAGTCGGCCAACTTTGGCCCCGTGTTCAGCGTGCCGCAAAAAACACTGAAAGACCTGCTGGGCCAAGTGGCGTTTGCCATGGCTGTGCATGACATCCGTTACTACCTCAACGGTATTTTGTTTGTGGCTGAAGGCAAGCAGTTGAGCCTGGTCGCCACCGACGGCCACCGGCTGGCGTTTGCCTCCGCCACACTCGATGTCGAAGTGCCCAAACAAGAAGTCATCCTGCCGCGCAAGACCGTGATCGAACTGCAGCGATTGCTGTCGGATGCCGAAGGCGCGATTGAAATGCAATTCGCCAACAACCAGGCCAAGTTCACCTTTGACGGTATGGAGTTTGTGACCAAACTGGTCGAGGGCAAGTTCCCCGACTACAACCGCGTGATCCCCAAGAACCACAAGAACAGCATCACGCTGGGCCGCACCGCGCTCTTGGCTACGCTGCAACGCACAGCGATTCTGACCAGCGACAAGTTCAAGGGCGTGCGCCTGAACATTGATCCGGGCAGCCTGCGCGTTGCGTCCAACAATGCCGAGCAGGAAGAAGCGGTGGACGAGCTGGACATCGACTACGGCGGCGACAGCATCGAGATCGGTTTCAACGTGACCTACCTGATCGACGCACTGGCCAATATGAGCCAAGACATGGTCAAGCTGGAACTGTCCGACGGCAACAGCTCGGCACTGTTCACCATCCCCGACAACGCCACGTTCAAGTACGTGGTGATGCCGATGAGAATTTAACGCTACAAAAACAGTAGCTGCTTACGCAATCAAACCCCCGGTCTCCGGGGGTTTGGTCATTGAAGAGTTTGAGAAATCGTTAGAGAAGTACGCCATGTCTGAAGAAAACAAACCTGTTCCAACCCCCAATAACGACGCATCCGTCCACACGGGTGAGGGCGGCTCGGACAGTTCCAACTTCCAACCCACCATCGATACCAACCAGGCCGGTGCGACCGAAGCCTATGGCGAAGGCTCGATCCAGATTCTGGAAGGCCTGGAAGCGGTGCGCAAGCGCCCTGGCATGTACATCGGTGACACCTCCGACGGCACCGGCCTGCACCACCTGGTGTTCGAAGTGGTCGACAACTCCATCGATGAATCGCTGGCAGGCCATTGCGACGACATCCTGGTCACGATCCACTCCGACAATTCCATCAGCGTCGTCGACAACGGCCGGGGCATTCCGACCGGCGTGAAGATGGATGACAAACACGAGCCCAAGCGCTCAGCGGCTGAAATCGCGCTGACCGAGTTGCACGCGGGTGGCAAGTTCAACCAGAACAGCTACAAGGTGTCCGGTGGTTTGCACGGCGTCGGTGTTTCCTGCGTGAACGCGCTGTCCAAGATGCTGCGCCTGACCATTCGCCGCGACGGCAAAGTGCACGTGATGGAGTTCAGCAAAGGCTTTGTGCAAAACCGCATCGTCGAGACCGTGAACGGCATTGAAGTGTCGCCCATGAAGGTGATTGGCGAGACCGAAAAGCGCGGCACCGAAGTGCACTTCTTGCCCGACACCGAAATCTTCAAAGAGAACAACGATTTCCACTACGAAATCCTCTCCAAACGTCTGCGTGAACTCAGCTTCCTGAACAATGGCGTGAAGATTCGCCTGAAAGACGAGCGCAGTGGCAAAGAAGACGACTTCTCCGGCGCCGGTGGTGTGCAAGGCTTTGTGAACTTCATCAACAAAGGCAAGACGGTGTTGAACCCCAACATCTTCCATGCCATGGGTGACCGCCAGAGCGACCAGGGCACCAACATTGGTGTGGAAGTGGCCATGCAGTGGAACAGCGGCTTCAACGAGCAGGTGCTGTGCTTCACCAACAACATTCCCCAGCGTGACGGTGGTACCCACCTGACCGGCCTGCGCACCGCGATGACCCGCGTGATCAACAAGTACATCGACGACTCCGAGCTGGCCAAAAAAGCCAAGGTCGAAGTCACCGGTGACGACATGCGCGAAGGCCTGTGCTGCGTGCTGTCCGTCAAGGTACCCGAGCCCAAGTTCTCAAGCCAGACCAAAGACAAGCTGGTCTCGTCTGAGGTGCGCGGCCCGGTGGAAGACATCGTGTCCAAGCTGCTGGCCGACTACCTGCAGGAACGCCCGAACGACGCCAAGATCATCGTCGGCAAAATCATCGAAGCCGCACGCGCCCGTGAAGCCGCGCGCAAGGCCCGCGACATGACACGCCGCAAAGGTGTGCTGGACGGTATGGGCCTGCCCGGCAAGCTGGCCGACTGCCAGGAGAAAGACCCGGCGATGTGCGAAATCTACATCGTCGAGGGTGACTCCGCCGGTGGTTCTGCCAAGCAAGGCCGCGACCGCAAGTTCCAGGCAATCCTGCCGCTGCGCGGCAAGATTCTGAACGTGGAAAAAGCGCGCTACGAAAAGCTTTTGACCAGCAACGAAATTCTGACGCTGATCACCGCGCTCGGTACCGGCATTGGCAAGGCCGGTGGCTCTACCGGCAATGACGACTTCAACGTCGCCAAGCTGCGTTACCACCGCATCATTATCATGACCGATGCCGACGTGGACGGCGCCCACATCCGCACGCTGCTGTTGACTTTCTTCTACCGCCAAATGCCCGAGCTGGTCGAGCGCGGCCACATCTACATTGCGCAGCCGCCGCTGTACAAGGTCAAGGCCGGCAAGGAAGAGCTGTACCTGCAAGGCGCGGGCGATCTGGACAACTTCCTGCTGCGCATCGCGCTGGTTAACGCATCGGTGTTCACTGGTGGCCCCAACGGCACCACGATTTCCGGCGAGACCTTGTCTGAACTGGCGCGCAAGCACCAGGTCGCACAGGCCGTGATCGCGCGCCTGAAAAACTTCATGGACGCCGAAGCCCTGCGCTCTGTCGCCGATGGTGTGGCACTGAACCTGGACACGGTGGCCGACGCCGAAGTGTCTGCCGCTGCGCTGCAAGCCCGACTGCCCGACGCCGAAGTGGTCGGCGAGTTCGATGCCCGCACCGACAAGCCGATTCTGCGCATCAGCCGCCGCCACCACGGCAACGTGAAGAGCAGCGTGCTGACACAAGACTTTGTGCACGGTGCGGATTACGCATCGCTGGCCGAAGCCGCCAACACCTTCAAGGGCTTGCTGTCCGAAGGCGCGCGCGTGATGCGCGGCGAGGGCGAGCGCCAGAAGGAAGAAAAGGTCAACGACTTCCGCGAAGCCATGGCCTGGTTGATCACGCAAGCCGAGAACGGCACCAGCCGCCAGCGCTACAAGGGTCTGGGTGAAATGAACCCATCCCAGCTGTGGGAAACCACGATGGACCCGACGGTGCGCCGTCTGCTCAAGGTGCAGATCGATGACGCCATCGAGGCCGACCGCGTGTTCACCATGCTGATGGGTGACGAAGTGGAACCACGCCGCGAGTTCATCGAAACCAATGCCTTGCGCGCTGGCAACATCGATGTCTGAAGGCATTACCCGCATCAACGCGCAGGCCCAATGGTCCGACGCCGTGGTGCACGACGGCATGGCCTACTTTGTCGAGGTGCCCGAGAGCGGCACCGACATCACCAGCCAGACGCAGGCCCTGCTGGCCCAGGCCGAGCGCACGCTGGCACTGGCGAGCTCTGGCAAGCAGCACCTGCTGATGGCCACCATCTACCTCAAACACATGGCCGACCGCGCAGCGTTCAACGCCGTGTGGCAAGCCTGGTTGCCCGAGGGCTGCGCCCCGGCGCGCGCCTGCGTGAGCGCCGAGATGGCCAGCCCCGACTACCTGCTGGAAATTGCCTTTACCGCCGCAGTTTCTGCATGAAATAGGGCTCTAGCCCGCATGGGATATGCGCAATCTGCTCCTGATTCAGGAGCGAACTGAAAGGGTACCGTATGAAAACACTGCTGATCTCCGGCCTGCTGGCCCTGGCCACACTGGGCGCGCACGCCAAAGACGTCGTGGTCGACGTGCGCACGCCGCAGGAGTACGCCGCGGGACATGTGGAGGGCGCCATCAACATCGAACACGGCGCCATTGCCCAAGGGCTGGCCAAGGCCGGCGTGACCAAAGACGACAAGGTGCTGCTGTACTGCCAGTCCGGTGTGCTCAGCGGCAAAGCCCTGAACACCCTCAAGGACCTGGGTTTCACCAAGGCCGAGAACGTCGGCGGCATCGCGCAGGCGCGCAAGATCCTGGCCACCACCAAGTAGGCGAGAGGCACGCATGGCGAGCACACGCCTGGTCGGGCTGGCGCCACTGGTGTCACCGGCCACGCGGGTGTTGATTTTGGGCAGTTTTCCGGGCGTACGTTCGCTGCAGGCGCAGCAGTATTACGGCCACCCGCAGAACCAACTCTGGAAGATTCTGCAGGCCATTTGGCCATCCGGCCCTTTGGACATCAGCGCGACCAGCTATGAAAAGCGTAGCGCGTGGCTGCTGGAACGCGGCTTGGGCGTGTGGGATGTGTATGCGAGCTGCGAACGCGAGGGAAGCCTGGATACGGCCATCCGCAATGCCGTAGCCAACGACATTGCGGCTTTGCAGCTACCCAAGCTCGCCGCCATCGCCCATAACGGAGGCGAGAGTTTCAAACACGCCCATCACACACAAACGCTGGGCGTCCCGGTCTACAAACTCCCCAGCACCAGCCCGGCCAACGCCAGTTGGAGCTTTGCGCGCAAGCTGGCTGCCTGGCGCGAGGTGATGGAGCAGCACGGGTTGGTGTAGACGGGGCTCACAAAGAGACTGCCCGCGAAAGTGGCCATAAGATGGTGGCCTGCGGTATTTACAGTTGTTGCCCGGAGTTGCTATGGATTGGTCACGTGAAGAAGTCGAAGCCATTATTGCGGACTACCTGCAAATGCTGACTCTGGAGCTTGCCGGTCAAAGCTACAACAAGACAGAACATCGTCGACAGCTGCAACGCAAACTCAACAACCGCTCGGACGCATCTATAGAGTTCAAGCACAGCAATATCAGCGCGGCCATGATTGACCTTGGCTTCCCCTACATCCGTGGGTATCAACCCCGATCCAACTACCAAGCACTGCTAGCAGACACTGTAGAAGCTCAAATTCGTAGCAAGACAACGCTAGATCAAGTTGCGCTTGCTGCCGTAGAGCAACCCGCCATTGCGCCACGACAAACGGATTTTGCAAAAGTGAAGTCCGATGCACCCAAAAAACAGCTCCAGGTTTCAGAGGCCATTCAACCCATGCAATTCAAGGCCACCAAGCGTGATTACTTTGAGCGCGAAGCTAGAAACCGCTCTCTGGGATTGGCGGGCGAAGAATTTGTTGTCTTGTACGAACACTGGCGTTTGATGGAACTGGGACAACAGCGGCTCGCCGACCGCGTTGAACACGTTTCGCAGTCCAAAGGGGATGGGCTTGGCTATGACGTTTTATCGTTCGATTCCGATGGAAGAGAGCGTCTGATCGAAGTCAAGACAACGACGTTTGGCCGCGACACGCCATTTTTTGTCTCAAGAGGTGAGCTGGCTCTGTCCAAAGGTGCCAAAGAGCAGTTCCACCTCTACCGCCTATTCGAGTTTCGAAAGACTCCGCGTCTTTTTGCGCTTCACGGTGCTCTCGATCAATTTTGCAACCTTGATCCTGTGACATACAAAGCCAGTTTTGCGTGATTCGGTTTCCTTTGAGAGGCGCACATAAACTGTCTTGGGCCGTGGCAGCACCGTGGAGCTCAACCATGGGAGGCGATATAGACCGCCCACCGGGTTTGCCCCGATTGGGGCAAGAATTGCCCTTTGCGCCTCATGGGGTGTGCGCAAGCAGCTATAAAATTCATAGTATGACTTCGACCATTGCCGCCCCCCTTACCACCCACGACACCACCCGCATTGATGATGTGCGCATCGGCGCCGTGCGCCCGCTGATCACGCCCGCGCTGCTGGAAGAAAAACTGCCTGTGCCCGATGCGGCGCAGGCGCTGGTGGAAAGCAGCCGTGCGGCGATCTCGCGCGTGCTGCATGGCCAGGACGACCGTCTGGTCGTCGTGGTCGGCCCGTGCTCCATCCACGACCATGACCAGGCGATAGAATACGCGCGCGCTTTGAAGGAGCAGGCGGACGCACTCAAGGACGATTTGCTCGTGGTGATGCGGGTGTACTTCGAGAAGCCGCGTACCACGGTGGGCTGGAAGGGCTATATCAACGACCCGCACCTGGACGACAGCTTTGCCATCAACGAAGGACTGGAGATGGCGCGCCGCCTGTTGCTGGACGTGCTGGCGCTGGGCCTGCCCGCGGGCACCGAGTTTCTGGATCTGCTGAGCCCGCAGTTCATCAGCGAACTGGTGAGCTGGGGCGCCATCGGCGCGCGTACCACCGAAAGCCAGAGCCACCGGCAACTGGCCAGTGGACTGTCGTGCCCCGTGGGTTTCAAGAACGGCACGGACGGCGGCATCAAGGTAGCCACCGACGCGATCCAGGCCGCACAGGGTGCCCACGCGTTCATGGGTATGACCAAGATGGGCCAGGCGGCGATTTTTGAGACACGTGGCAATGACGATTGCCACGTGATTTTGCGCGGCGGCAAACAGCCGAACTATTCGGGTGCGGATGTAGATGCGGCCTGCGCGTTATTGAAGGCGGCAGGCCTGCGTGAACAGGTGATGGTGGATGTGAGCCATGCCAACAGCAGCAAACAGCATGCGCGGCAGATTGTGGTGGCGGAGGATGTGGCGCAGCAGATTGCCGCAGGCGATGCGCGTATTACCGGCATCATGATTGAGAGCCATCTGCAAGAGGGGCGCCAGGACATCGTGCCGGGTACGCCGCTGAAACATGGTGTGTCGGTCACGGACGCTTGCATCAGCATGGCGCAGACCGTGCCGGTGCTGGCGCAATTGGCTCAGGCCGTGCGCCAGAGGCGTTTAAAACATTGAAAAAAGCCTGCCGCGTTATGCGTGGCAGGCTTTGCGCTAAAGCAAGATTAGCGTGGGGTCCGCGGAACCATAGGTCCGCGGCCTTCGATGTGGCGGAAGTTGATACGGCCCTTGGACAGGTCGTAAGGCGACAACTCCAGCGACACGCGGTCACCCGCCAGGATGCGGATGTGGTTCTTGCGCATCTTGCCGGCGGAGTAAGCAATCAACTGGTGCCCGTTGTCCAGCGTCACGCGAAAACGCGTGTCTGGCAGCACTTCGTTGACAACGCCCATCATCTCAATCAGGTCTTCTTTGGCCATGGTGTGATCCTAGTTGGTATCTGTTGAATATTTATTGCGGGCGTGTGGTTGTGGTGGCGTGCACCCAATCGATGCCCTGTGCCATGGCGTAGTGCGCCGCAGCATCCAGTGTGGGAAAGTCGTCGTGAAAGCGCATTACGCGGTCTGTGGACGCGCTACCGCGTCCGCTGGCGATGGAAACCTGGGCGACAAAACGGCCGCTAACCAGCGGACGGGGGCAGGCCGCGATGCGGTACTTGCCTATGGTGACTGGTGACAGTGTCGAAATCTTGTTGTTATGAATCATTAAAAAGGTCAAACGCACGTACCACGGCAGGGGCTTGTGCAGAAAAAGAGAGAAACATCGCGGGGGCCGTGAGAGGGCGGTAGCGAACCGCATAAACACTCAGTTGGGGCTGGATTGGCGGCCCCTCTGCCAGGGGCGGGTATGTTTGCGCTAAAGAGCGCGGACACGGCCAATCGCCAGAAGCGACCCCGCTAATGTAACACGCATGGCACAAATCCGCATAAACCCGCAAAACTGCGAAAATCAGGCACATGAAACTGTGCATTCTTGAGAACGACATCCTGGAGGGCGAGCTGGCGCAGTCCTACTCGGGTTTTGCTGCCCTGTTTGAGCGGCTTTTTGAAGAGGTGGGCGCCCACCACTGGACCCTGTCCACCTTCAACACCATGCGCGGCGAATACCCGGAATCCTTTGATGCGTACGACGCCGTGCTGCTGACCGGTAGCCGGGCCGATTCGTTTTCGCAAGAGCCCTGGGTGCTGCGCCTGCGCGCCTGTGTGGAATCCTTGCTGCAGACCGACAAGAAGCTGCTGGGCGTGTGTTTTGGCCACCAGCTCATCGGGCTGTGCCTGGGCGCCCCGGTGGGGCGCGCACCGCAAGGCTGGGGCGCCGGGCGCATGACCTATGACTGGCACGGCACGCATCTGCCCCACGCACCCCAGGCCACCGCCTCCGCAGGCACGGCCCAGATCAACCTGCTGGCCAGCCACCAGGACCAGGTGTTTGAGTTGCCACCCGGGGCCACGCTGCTGGCCAGCAATGCGTTTTGCCCGGTGGCGGCCTACGCGGTGGACGACCGGGTGTTTTGCATCCAGCCGCACCCGGAGTTCGTTACCGGCATCAGCGCCTACCTGATCAACAAGCGCAAGGACCTTCTGGGCGCGGAGAAACACGCCAACAGCCTGGCCAGCCTGGCCGATGGCCATGACGGGCTCGATGTGGCACGCATGATGGTGGCGTTTGTCGAGGGGCGTTAGGGGCAGATTGCAGTCCAAGTGAGGCCCGGGCGGAGGGTACGCCCGGGGCTGGGACTTTGCAGAGCCAGCCCTTGTGAGGCCGGTTGGCGCAACGTCTGGCGGGTAGCCGGTGTTGCTGTGCACTGTGGGTAACAGAGGACTCCAGTGTAGATAGAACCACCCGGCAGACAATTGCGTTATTGCGCACATTCGGTCTGTTTTTGGCATACTCTGCCTAAACAACGTAATTTCAAGGCACAAACATGCAACTGGACCGTTATGACCAGCAAATCCTCGAAGTTTTGCAGGTAGAGGGGCGCATCAACAACCAGGATCTGGCCGACCGCATTGGCCTGTCGCCATCGCCCTGCCTGCGCCGGGTGCGGGCGCTCGAAGAATCAGGCCTGATCGTCGGGTACCGCGCGCTGGTGGACGCCAAGAAGCTGGGGCTCTCCCTGATGGCGCTGGTGCATATCTCCATGGATCGGCATACCCCCGAGCGTTTTGCCAACTTTGAAGCCTCGGTGAGCGTGTTGCCCGAGGTATTGGAGTGCCTGCTGATCACCGGGCAGGACGCGGACTACCAGATCAAGGTGGCGGTGCGCGATATGGACCACTACCAGGCGTTACTGCTCAACAAGCTGACCCGCATTGAAGGCGTGACCGGCGTGCACAGCAGTTTTGTGCTGCGCCGCGTGGTGGACAGAACGGCGCTGTCCGTGGCCTCCGCACCCTGAGCCACAGCCATGTGTTTGATCGCCTGGAACTGGCAGCCCGCCAGTGCAACCCCACTTTTGCTGCTGGCCAACCGTGACGAGTTTTACGCGCGGCCCGCCGCGGCGCTGCACTGGTGGGAGGGCGACCAGATCCTCGCGGGCCAAGACCTGCAGGCCGGTGGCACCTGGCTGGGCGTGAGCCGCAACGGGCGGCTGGCCGCACTGACCAACTACCGGACGCCCGGCGGCGCACGCGCTGGCACACCCTCACGCGGTGAACTGGTCGCTGGGTTTCTACAAAGTTCTTTGAGCGCTGCTGACTACTTGGGTACGTTACAGGCCCGCGCAGCGGACTACAACCCGTTCAACCTGCTGGTGTGTGACGGCCAGCAACTGCTGGGGCTGGAGAGCCGCGGTGCGCGTGTGCTGACCCTGTCTGCTGGTTTGGGCGCCGTGTCGAATGCGGACTTTCAGACGCCCTGGCCCAAGCTGGTGGCACTGCAAAACGGGCTGCAAACGCAGATCACCACGGGGCACACCGATACGCCCAGCCTGCAGGCCTTGCTGCAGGACCGCGCGCTGGCGCCCGACGCCAGCTTGCCCAGCACCGGTGTGCCGCTGGAACTGGAACGCGCCTTGTCTGCGGCCTTTATTGCCACACCAAATTACGGCACCCGCGCCAGCAGCGTGGTGCGGCTGGGCGCGGGCGAGGTCGAATTCACCGAACAGCGGTTTGACGCCCAGGGGCTGGTGGGTAGCACTTTCCAGTCTTTTCAGCGGGCATAAAGGGCGCAAGGGCTTGAACGCCACCCTTTACCCACCATCTAACAGGTTTATCACTACGCCGTGCACCTGGTTTGCGCGGTCCCTTGTATGGCCCTAGGCCCGGTGTATCTGCTTTCCCTGTTCCTGCATGCTTTTGTGGGTTGGCGCGTAGCGCCCGATTTATTTTTGCTAGCCCCGGTACTGGGCGGGGCACTCTGGGTGGGCCTGGCTTTGTCGGCCTTGCTGATGCCCATGGGGGTACTGGCACGCCGCGTCGCGCGGCCGCCGCTGACCACGGTGCTGACATGGGCTGGTTTGCTGTGCATGGGCCTGTTTTCTTCGCTGTTTGTGCTGACCCTGGTGCGTGAGGCCGCGCTGCTGGTGGCCCACGTGGGTGCTTGGGTGTGGCCGGGTGTTTTCGACCTGGCCAGTTGGCAAACCGACACGGCGCTGGCACTGCCGCCCCTGGCTTTGCTGATCACCGTGCTGGGTTTCTGGAATGCACGGCGCACTGCCGCGGTGGTTCGCGTGGATGTGCCTATAACCAACCTGCCCGCGGCGCTGCATGGTTTTACCGTCGCACAGATCAGCGATGTACATGTAGGCCCCACGATCAAGACGCAGTACCTGCAACGCATCGTGGCGCGCATCAACGGCCTGGATGCGCACATGGTGGCCATCACCGGTGATCTGGTCGATGGCAGCGTGAAAGAACTGCACCAGCACGTGGCGCCACTCGCAAACCTGCGTTCCACCCACGGCACCTTTTTTGTCACTGGCAACCACGAGTACTACTCGGGCGCGCACAGCTGGATAGACGCACTGCGCGGCCTGGGCCTGACGGTGCTGATGAACGAACACGTGGTCATCGACCACCACAGCGACACAGCGCGTGCCACCATGGTGGTGGCGGGTGTGGCCGACTACACGGCCCACCACTTTGACGAGGGCCACCGCAGCGACCCGCGGGCCGCGATGGCCGATGCGCCCGCAGGATTCAAACTGCTGCTGGCCCACCAGCCGCGTAGCGCCGACGCCGCGGCCGATGCGGGGTTCGACCTGCAGCTCAGTGGTCACACGCATGGCGGCCAGTTCTGGCCCTGGATGTATTTTGTGAAGTTCCAGCAGCCGTTTACTGCGGGGTTGCACAAGCTGCGCAACCTCTGGGTCTACACCAGCCGAGGCACCGGCTACTGGGGTCCGCCCAAGCGGTTTGGTGCGCCATCCGAAATCACGCTGCTGCGCTTGACACTGGCTTGATTACAAGCCAAATAGGCCTCTAGCCCGCACAGGACATGCGCAAACAGCTATGAATACCATAGCGATTGCGCAACGGTCGGCGTGTCTTAGCGCCCGTCGGGCAGCTCTATCTTGACTTCCAGCGTTTCCAGATTGTCCTGGCGGCCCTGGATAACCTTGATGTCGGCGGGATTGATCTTGACGTACTTGCTAATCACCGCCACCAGCTCACGCTGGAGTTCGGGCAGGTAGTCGGGTTCCGCCGCATTGCGACCGGAACGCTCATGGGCCAGAAGAATGGACAGGCGTTCTTTGGCAACGCTGGCCGTGGACTTCTTCTCACCGAGAAAAAATGACAGAAGGGAAGCCATGGCTTATTTCCCTCCGAACAGGCGTTTCAGCAAGCCTTGTTTGGGCGCTTCTGTGAAACGCATGGGCTTGTCAGCACCGAGGAAACGGTCGATCACATCCTTGTAGGCCTCGGATACATCGCTGCCCTGCATGTGCACAGCCGGCACGCCTTGGTTGGACGCCTGCAACACCGATTCGCTCTCGGGAATCACACCGATGAGCTTGATACGCAGGATGTCCTGGATGTCTTCGAGCGACAGCATCTGGCCCTGATCCACACGGGCCGGGTTGTAACGCGTGATCAGCAGGTGTTCCTTGATCGGGTCTGCACCCGTCATGGCACGTTTGGTCTTGCTGGCCAGCATACCCAAAATACGGTCCGAATCACGCACGGAAGACACTTCGGGATTGGTCACCACCAGCGCTTCGTCGGCAAAATGCATGGCCATCAGCGCACCGGTTTCAATGCCGGCAGGGGAGTCGCACACGATGAACTCAAAGTCCATCGCGCTCAGGTCATTGAGCACCTTCTCGACGCCTTCTTGCGTGAGGGCATCCTTGTCGCGTGTCTGCGAAGCAGCGAGCACGTAGAGGTTGTCGCACTGCTTGTCCTTGATGAGTGCCTGGTTCAAGTTGGCCTCGCCCTGGATCACGTTGATCAGGTCGTACACCACGCGGCGCTCGCAACCCATGATCAGGTCCAGATTGCGCAGGCCCACGTCAAAGTCGATCACAGCGGTCTTGTGGCCACGCAGGGCCAGGCCGGTTGCGAAACTGGCACTGGTCGTGGTCTTGCCCACGCCGCCTTTGCCGGAGGTAACTACAACGATTTTTGCCATGGGTGAATGTCTTTCCAAATAAAAATACGGGCCATCAAACCTTGAGCGGTTCGATGATCAATTTGTCCTGTCCGTCATTGCTCAGGCGCACCTGGGCGGCTTTGCCTTGCACATCGGGTGCGAGCTTGTTTTCACTGGTGCGGTAGACCCCGGCGATCGAAATCAGCTCGGGCTCCAGGCACAGCGAAAAAATACGCGCATTGGTATTGCCACGCGCACCTGCCATGGCCTTGCCACGCAGCGGTGCGTAGACATGGATGTTGCCATCGGCCACCACCTCCGCACCCTGGTTGACCATGGCCAATACCACCAGATCCGCGCCCCGCGCATAAATTTTCTGACCCGAACGCAACGGCTTGTCGACCACCATGGTGGCCGGGCCGGGCACTTCACGCACCACCTCGTGCACGACTTCCTTGACCACTTCCACGGTCTCGGTGGCGTGTACTTTGGTGCGTGCTCGCGGTGTGTCGGCAGGTGCTTCGACCAAGCCCAAGGTCTTGGCAGATTCCAGCCATTCAGGGCTGGCACCCCGCACAGCCACCGCCACCAGGCGGCAGGCACGCAGCTCGGTCAAAAAAGGTTTCCAGTCCGGCGGCGGCGTATCGGCGGGTAGCTGGGAAAAATCGAGGACCAGCGCATCGTGGTCGAAGAAATCCGGGCTTTCCCCCGCGGGGCCAAATTGCTGCTGCAGTTCCCGCACCAATTGCGCCCATTGCCCGGTCTTGATGAGCAAGGCCACCAAAGGCAGTTGGGCGCTTTTGATTTCAAAAGATGCAGGCTCACGGCTCTGGGATGGCGCTGCAGGAGAAACGGGCATGGAAGGTAAAACGGGCGGTGAGACGGGTGGAATGGCAGGGAGAAAGCCGTTTTTCGGCAACGGCAAATCTTACTTGATTGCACTGGCAAAACGGCTGCGGCACACAGCTTCTTTGCAAGGGTTTGTGGCAGACCACAACGGAAGAAAAATAAATTGGAACGATGGAGTTGTTCTCTCTATCTCTTCTTTTTCTTATTTAAAGCATAGTAGTAGTAGATAAGGGAAGCACTGCGCTGTGGACAAGCCTCTTTTTATTTGTCAAATCAAGGACTTGCATACTTTTGAAGGGTGTGCGCGAGGGTGCTTCCGGTCTGTACCCGGAAAAGGGATAACTTTGGTTTTGGGCGTTGTCCTGTGGATAAGCCTTGGCTTATGCGAAAACTATGCACAGGGTTATTCTTTGACAAGTCGCAGAAAGAGGCGTGTAGAGTTCCATCCATGAAACTTGTACTTCGTATCGTGGGCGTCCTGGTTGTTGCCCTGTTTGTTTTTGCATTGGCCGGCGTGGTGGCGACCTGGGCACCGGACAAATCAGTGCAGGAATTGTCCGTGCGCTGGGCACCTGCACCCTCGCAGTTTGTTGACGTCGCTGGCATGCAAGTGCATTTGCGGGATGAAGGTCCACGCAATGACCCCAACCCCATCGTGCTGCTGCACGGTACTTCGGCAAGCCTGCACACCTGGGATGGCTGGGCCCAGGATCTGACAAAACAACGCCGTGTCATCCGTTTCGATCTGCCGGCCTTTGGTCTGACCGGTCCTAACCCAGAAAACGACTATTCCATTGCGGCTTACGTGCGTTTTGTGACGGCGGTACTCGACAAGCTGGGCATTCAGTCCTGTGTGCTGGCTGGCAATTCACTGGGTGGACAGATTGCCTGGGCCACGGCCGTGGCCCACCCCCAGCGCATCCGCAAGCTGGTACTGGTGGATGCAGCGGGTTACCCGATCCAGTCGGTTTCCGTTCCTATCGGTTTTCGCATTGCGCGTATGCCCGGTGTGCGCAGTGTGATGGAGCATGTGTTGCCGCGCGGTGTTATCCAGAGCAGTTTGCGCAATGTCTATGGGGATCCATCCAGGGTGACGCCTGATCTGGTGGACCGGTACTACGACATGACGCTGCGTGCCGGTAACCGCCAGGCTTTGTCCAAGCGGTTTGAGCAGCGTTTCAGTGGTGATGAAGCACAAATCAAGACACTCAAGCTGCCAACCCTCATACTCTGGGGTGCCAAAGACCGCTTGATTCCACCGGACAATGCAAAACGCTTCGAAAGCGACATTGCGGGTTCGCAATTGGTGGTGTTTGACAAACTGGGGCATGTGCCCCACGAAGAAGATCCGCAAACAACAGTGGCTGCAGTGAGGGCCTTTCTGGCATCGCCATGAGTGACAAAAAACCTTTTGAAATTGCGCGCGAAACACTCAAGCAATTGACTGCACGCAAGCTGGTTCCCACCCCTTCCAATTACCAGACGCTCTACAACGAGATTGCGGGCATTCCCCACATGCCGCCGTTCCCGGCAGACACCTTGCGCGACATTGCCAAGGCTTTGCCCACCAAGACACCGGGCCAGCAAAAGCAGCGTGGTTTGCTGGAATACGCCATTGACCGGTTGAACTGGGAAGGTGTGAAAACCGCATTGGTGGCTTACGGTGGTTTTGTACCTGTTACACCACCGGGAAACGGTACGCCCGGCGTACCCATCAGTCTTGTGGACGATGAAGTTGGTGGCGCCACTGCACCGGCATTGACGGCTGAATTCATGGCGCAGATCGGTCGCATGATCGAGTATTCCCAACCGGCTTTGGGTAACGACGATGTACGTTTTACGGAACAGACAGAAGCCTTGCTGACCGCCTTGCGCCAGCCAGGTGCCGATCTGGCAAACGTCAAACAGATGCTGGTCAATTACAGCCACCGCCTGTCCTTTGCGGCAGAGGACCAGGCCGAAATCAAGGATGCGCTGCTCAAGCTGCTGCACCTGGTTTTTGAGAATATTGGAGATCTGAGCCTGGACGAACAGTGGCTCAAAGGTCAGATGGATGCACTGATGAGTGCCTCTACACCACCGCTTACGCTGCGTCGCCTGGACGATGTGGAGCGCCGTCTCAAGGATGTCATCTTCAAGCAGAAAGATGCCAAAGAGCGGGCCGTGCAGGCGCAAAACGAGATGCGCGAAATGTTGGCCGCTTTTATTGACCGCCTGTCGCAAATGGCATCGTCTTCGGGTGTGTTTTACGAAAAACTCGAAAGCAGTGCACGCCTGATCGAGCAAGCCAAGACGCTGGCTGAAATTGCCCCTGTCCTCAAGGATGTGGTAGGCGCAACCCGCGGCATGGCACAAGACAGCAAGCAATCACGCGACGAACTGCATGCCATGCGTGTACGTGCCATGGCAACGGATGCCGAAGTGGCCAAACTGCACCAGGAACTGGACCGTGTCAGCACCCAGGCACGCCATGACACTCTCACCGGCACGCTCAACCGCAAAGGAC
This sequence comes from Rhodoferax saidenbachensis, assembly GCF_001955715.1. Taxonomy (NCBI): domain Bacteria; kingdom Pseudomonadati; phylum Pseudomonadota; class Betaproteobacteria; order Burkholderiales; family Comamonadaceae; genus Rhodoferax; species Rhodoferax saidenbachensis. The sequence goes on from NZ_CP019239.1 coordinate 17,597, forward strand.
TGGACGAGGCGATGGAGCGGGAGTTGTCCACCGTCAAGCGCAAGGAAACGCCTTTGTGCATGGCTTTGCTGGACATTGATAACTTCAAAAAACTCAACGACACCATGGGCCACGCCACAGGCGACGCGGCACTGGCCCATCTGGCGACGGTTGCGCGCGAAAGCATGCGACCGCAGGACACCCTGGCACGCTATGGCGGTGAAGAATTTGTCATCCTGATGCCCGACACACCACTGGACAAGGGCATTGAGGCCATGACACGGTTGCAGCGCGAACTCACGAAGCGGTTTTTCCTGGCCGGTACAGAAAAGATACTGATCACCTTCAGTGCTGGCGTCGCACAGCTGGCCCCCCAAGAGAGTGGTGGTGACGCGATCCGCCGGGCCGACCAGGCCATGTACCTGGCCAAACGCGCGGGCAAAAACCGGGTGCTGGGTGCCTGATCTGCGAGGACATTGGCCATGACAACACTGGTTCTGGGGCTGCTGATATTTCTGGGTGTGCATTCGGTGCGCATCGTGGCTGATGGTTGGCGCACCCGCACCCTGGCCGGGAGTGGGAAGCGGCTGTACCACGCCGTTCACGGTCTGCTGTCCTTGCTGGGTTTTGGCCTGGTTGTCTGGGGGTTTGGCATGGCCCGTGAGGCACCCATCCAGCTATGGGTTCCCCCGGTGGGCATGCGCCATCTGGCGGCGCTGCTGACCTTACTTGCCTTTGTGCTGCTGGCGGCAGCCTGTGTGCCTGGCAACAGCATCAAGGCCCGTTTTCACCATCCTCTGCTGTTGGGCATCAAGACCTGGGCGCTGGCGCATTTGATGGCGAATGGCAATGTGGCCCATGTGCTGCTGTTTGGCAGTTTTCTGGCGTGGGCCGCGGCCAGTTTCATTGCCGCGCGTCGACGTGACCGGGCTCAGGGTACGCAGTACCCGGCAGGCACGGTGCGTGGCACGCTGTTGACAGTGCTGGCAGGTGGGGTTGCCTGGGCCGTATTTGCCTTCTGGCTGCATGGACTGCTGATCGGTATCCGGCCTTTGGGTTGATCTGCAGATGACCGTGCGTGTATTTGCCCAGTTGCTGCTCTGCCTGGGCCTGTGGTCGGGTACTGCGCGCGCAGAAACCCTGCTGGTGTTTGGCGGCGACGGTTATGCACCGGGTACCTACCTGCTCCATGGGGAGCCGGCGGGGACCCTGGTCGATCTCCTGCGGCGTATCAGCGAAAAGACCGGCGACGAATACCAGGTGCGCCTGTACCCCTGGAAACGCGCATACGACCATGCCCAGCGTGGCGAAGGTGCCGTCATCGGCCTGTCGATGACACCGGAGCGCCAGGAACGCTTCGATTTCTCTGAACCCATGTACTACAACGATTTGCAGTTGGTGGTGCGCAAGGGGCAAGGCTTTGCTTTTCGCAGCCTGTCCGATCTGAAAGGCAAATCGGTCGGTGGCGGGCTCGGCGTGAGTTACGGGGCGGATGTGGATGCCGCCATCGATGCAGGGTTGTTTGTGATGGAGCGCGACAGCGACCCGTCGGAGCGTCTGAACAAGGTGTTGCTGGGCCAGTTGCATGCGGCCGTGATTGGCCACGGCATGCCTGGGCTGGACTATCTGGTGAAGAAGCATCCCCGTCTGCAGGCCAGACGCAGTGAACTGGTGGCGCTGCCCAAGCCGCTGGCACGTGACCCGCTGTACTTTGCGGTGGCCAAAAGCATGCAAAAACGCGATGTGGTGGACCGCCTGAACAAGGCCTTGCGCGAGTTGCAGCGCGGTGGGGCCATCAAACCGGCCCGTTAGGCCTGCACAACCGGTACCGTCTTGTGGCTTGTCAGCGGGTCAGCACCCATTGGATGACCATTTTGGCCAGAAAGCCAACCATGCCAAAAGCCAGGCCCAGAAACAGCACAAAGGTGCCAAATTTGCCGGCCTTGGATTCCCAGGCCAACTGGCCAATGATGAACAGCATGTAGAGCATGAAGCCGCCCACGCCGAAGCTCAGGCCAAAGCTGGCAATCTGTTCTTCCGAGAAGCCGAACATCAGCGATCCCCGCTCCGCACATAGGGGGACGACAGGGGTGCCCGCTCGGGCAAGTCCTGCGTGTCTACCAGTGCCCGGTAGGCGTGCCAGCTGGCATGGCCCAGCATGGGAATCACCGGAATCAGGCCCAGTAGCAGCGAGCCCAGACCCAGCAGGGTAAAACCCATGATCAGTGCCGCCCACAGCGCCATGGGGCCGGGGTTGGCCAGCACCACCTGCCAGCTTGTCAACACGGCTTGAAGCAGGCTCACACGCCGGTCCAGCAACAGCGGAATGGCGACAACGCTGGAGGCAAACATGGGCGCGGCCATCACCCCGCCCAGTGCCAGCCACAGCTCAAACAACCAACCCTCTTTGGCCAGTACCACGTGGTGGACAAAATCCAGCGGCGTCTGGATGGGAACGGGGGCCAGCAGGGTGATCAATGCCGCCGAGGTCACCACCCAGCCGGTGGCGGCCAGCGCCAGAAGACTGCCAAACTGCACCAGGCACCAGTAGTCATTGCCCCATTTGTTGCCGTGGCTGTTTTGCCAGTACAGCCAGGTACGCAGCACCACGCCGGCGTCGGCGTTTTCCTTGCGTTCCAGTGCGCGGCTCAGTGCGTACAGGCTGGTCGCCAGAATGGGAGCCACCACGAGAAAACCGGAGAGTGCGCCAGCCAGCAACCAGAAGCGGTCGTGCGCCACGGCAATGATGCCGGCGCCGGCAAGGGCCATGGCCACGCCGTGGGCCACACTGACCCAGCCGGCGCGCGCCATGTCACGCCAAGCCAGGCCCAGCCAGACCAGGGGTTGCCAGAGGTTGACGTTGCGCACAGTGGGCAGGGAGACGCGGTGGGCCATGCCTGCCAGTGTAGGGCCGCGGAGCGGTGCGCGGGTTGATTTGGCGCAACCGTCAGATGTGCCGCGCATAATGGTTCGTTTGACCTGCAGGAGTTTTCTGATGCCCCGTCCCGTTCTTGCCGAATCGAGCATTCATCCCGCGATCCGTGAGCGTATTGCCACCCACGAGCAGGACATCGTCAAAGAGGTGCAGGCTGCGGTTGCTTCGAATGCGGTGGTGGTGGTCGGTATGGGCATCAACCCCATGCCCAAACGCGCGCGCAAGGCGCTGGATGCGGCCGGTGTGGCCTACCAGTACCTGGAGTACGGTAGCTACTTGAACACCTGGCGCAAACGCAACGCGCTGAAACTATGGACCGGCTGGCCCACGTTTCCCATGGTGTTTGTCAAAGGCACGCTGGTTGGCGGCGCCACAGACGTGGAAAAACTCATCGCCAGCGGCGAGCTCAAGACCCTGTTGGCCTGAGCCCGCCGCGCGGGCGCCTTACGCTTACGGCTTGGCTAGTGGTTGGGTGGGCTTGCCATCCGGGTGAGCCCGTTTCCCGCCCTGCTCACGGCCGTGGCGTTCACCCATGCGGGCATGTTCGTCGTCAAACACTTTTTTCTGCTCGGCATTCAGACTCGCATAAAAGGTCTTGGTGGCTTCGTCGCGTTTGTCCATCGCCGCATTCATGTCGTTGGTGTGCTGGGCGCGCAATGCGCGCATTTTGTCAATGCGTTCGGGTGTGGTGAGTTTGGCCAGTTCGGCGCGGTCCGGGCGCGGTTGCATGTCGCGGGCTGGTGGCTTCATGGCCGTGGTGAACGCGGTCCAGGCGCCTTCCTGGGCGGTGGTGATCTTCAGCTTGGCTTTCAGCTCGGCGCTGCGCTTGGCCATCATCTGTTCCATCTTGGCCGGGTCCATCCGGTGGCGGCCACCGTCTTGCATGCGGGCGGGTGGGGTGCCTGCGGGGGCAGCGGGAGCGGTCTGCGCATAGGCCGCGAATCCGGCGCTGGCCATCAGGCCGGCGAGCACGAGAGATTTAAAAACGGGTTTCATGGTGACATCCTTTTAAAGGTCGCTCTGCTGCGGGAATCGCATTCAGATGGGAGTCAGTTTGGCCGTTGTATGTATCTGCCCGATTGCGCACCAACAATGCTTTGTAAAGTTTCAGGAAATAAATCTGGCGCGCAGCGTTGACAATACGGCCTCGCAAAGAAAAGGTGTTGTGTGTTCAAGAATTTGATGATGTACCGCATGGTGTCCCCCTGGACCATGGCGGTGGAAGCGCTGGAAGCAGCGCTGGAAGATGGGCGGTTTGTGGAATGCGGTGCCTCGCAGGAAAAATCGGTCGGCTGGGTGGCGCCGCGTGGCGAGGCCCACGGCGCACTGGTTGAGGTGGTAGGTGGCCAGTGGCTGCTCAAACTGATGGTGGAGGTCAAGGCGGTGCCGGGCTCCGTGGTCAAACGCCGCGTGCAGGAGCAGGTGGAGCAGATCACCGCCACCACCGGGCGTAAACCGGGCAAGAAAGAAACCCGCGAGCTGCGTGACGACGCGCGCAACGCCCTGTTGCCCATGGCCTTTGCCAAGCAGGGTTCTGTGCAGGTCTGGATAGACCCCCAGGCCGGCTTGTTGTTGCTGGACGCGGGCAGCCAGGCGCGTGCTGACGAGGTCATGACCTGCCTGGTCAAGGCGGTGGATGGGCTTGCAGTGCAGCTCATCAACACGCAGATTTCACCGGCCGCGGCCATGTCCGGCTGGCTCTCCAGCCGCGAAGCGCCTGCGGGCTTTAGTGTGGACCGCGAATGTGAGCTCAAGGCAGCCGACGAATCCAAGGCCGTGGTGCGTTACACCCGCCATGCGCTGGACACCGATGAGGTGAGCCAGCACATTGCCATGGGCAAGGTGCCCACGCGTTTGGCGATGACCTGGGACGACCGCGTTTCCTTTGTGTTGACCGAGGTGCTACAGCTCAAGAAGATCGCTTTTCTGGATGTGGTGTTTGAGGGTGCGCCATCCTCGCCGGGCGATGGCAAGGACGACGGTTTTGATGCAGATGCCGCGATTGCCACCGGGGAACTCAGCAAGCTGATCCCCGACCTGCTCGAAGCGCTGGGCGGCGAGATGGCCCAGCCGCAATAGCCCTGTTGCCCGCCCGCCTAATGCAGGCGGGTGGTGTTCTGGCTATCCTGCAACTTTTTGGAGACTACGCCATGCAACGCAAAACGGCCCAGGACTTTGACCAGGAACTGTTGATCCTCTTTGATGCCTATGTGCATGGCACGCTGGACCGGCGCGGTTTTCTGGACCGTGCGCAGAAGTTTGCAGTGGGTGGTGTGACTGCGGTGGGCCTGTTGGCCGCACTGAGCCCCGATTTTGCGATGGGGCAGGTGGTACCCAAAGACGATGCGCGCGTGCGCACCGAGGTGCTGGAGTTTGCCTCCCCCAACGGCTACGGCAAGGTCAAAGGCTATCTGGCGCGCCCCGCGGCCGCGACAGGCAAGTTGCCCACCGTGCTGGTGGTGCATGAAAACCGCGGCCTCAACCCGCACATCGAAGACATTGCCCGGCGCCTGGCATTGGAAGGTTACCTGGCCTTTGCGCCTGATGCCCTGAGCCCGCTGGGTGGCTACCCCGGTGACGAAGACAAGGCCCGTGAGCTGTTTGCCAAACTGGACCAGAGCAAGACCCGCGAAGACTTTGTTGCCGCCACAGGCTTCGTGCAAAGCTTGCCGCAGAGCAACGGCAAGCTGGGCGTCGTGGGCTTTTGTTATGGCGGTGGCATGGCCCACACGCTGGCCGTGCGCCTACCCACCCTCGCGGCGGCGGTGCCCTTCTATGGCAACCAGCCTGCACCCGAGGACGCCGCCAAGGTCAAGGCCCCTTTGTTGATCCATTTTGCGGCGGTCGACGAGCGCATCAACGCCGCTTGGCCTGCCTACGAAGCCGCCCTCAAGGCGGCAGGTGTGACGTACACCGCGCACCAGTACGCAGGCACCCAGCACGGCTTCAACAACGACACCACACCGCGCTTTGATGCGCCCGCCGCCAAGCTGGCGTGGGAGCGCACGCTGGCCTTCTTTAGCCGCACGTTACGCGCCTAAGTTAACGCTTAGTGGCGGTGCTTGTCGTGGCCATACCCATGGCCGTGGTGCTTGTGGTGGTGTTTGTCAAAACCATGGTGGTGGTCCACCACGTAGTGCCGCTCGGGCTGGTAGCTGGCACGGTAATAGTCGCCGCGTGGCGCGCTCGCATAGACCGGCTGCCGCTGGGTCATGCCTTTGCCGACACTGGCGCCTGCGGCACCACCAACGCCAGCACCCAACACGGCACCGGTGTGTCCACCGACCGACTGGCCTACGGCCGCCCCTGCGGCACCGCCGACAGCACCACCCAGCACCGCACCTTGTTGGCCTGAGCCGCGTGTGCTGACGGCGGCACCCGTGGCACCACCAATGGCGCCACCGATCACCGCGCCACTGCGTCCACCCATGGATTGGCCGATGACCGCTCCGGCGGCAGCACCTGCACCCCCGCCGAGGACGGTAGACAGGTCACTGGCCTGGGCCAGAGGCAACAAACCGATGGCGCCAGTAGCCAGTACCAGCAGGGTGCGGGATGTGCGAGACAAAACTTTCATGGTTGCAAAGGGGCGAGGCCCGTACCGCCAGACGTGGCGGTTTGTCACCTTCCAACGGCTCAGCCGGGCGTCCGCTGACCCGGCTTACACGGTCTTACAACTGCTGCACCTGCTTACGGTTGCGGTGGATAGCCCTCAAGATGCGGGTGCCCAGACCAATTGCGGCAGCGCCTGGGTGATGGCAGCCCGCTCGCGTTTGGGTACAGGCCGCAGGTTGCTTGCCACCCACTGGGCGCGCTCCAGGTTGATGCTGCCACGCGCCTTCCAGCGCTGGGCTTCCAGGGCCGGGTTGTGCAGCATGGCGGCCAGCCACACGGCCTGGGCGGCGCTGAGCTGGTCGGTGCGTTTGCCAAAGTAGGTGTGGGCGGCTGCCTGCGCGCCGCAAATGGTGGCACCCCAGGGCGCGTGGTCCAGGTACAGGCGCAGGATGCGCGCCTTGCCCAAGGTTTGTTCCATCTCCACCGCGTAGAGCAGTTCGCGCAGCTTGCGCACGGGGGAGCGATCGCCGCCCGTGACCAGCAGCTTGGCCACTTGTTGCGACAAGGTGCTGGCGCCACGCAGAGTGGCGTCTTCGGCCTGGTTGCTGCGCAGAGCCTTGTTCATTTCCACCAGGTCGTAGCCGGGGTGTTCGTAAAAGCGCTGGTCTTCTGCGGCCAGCACGGCGCGTGCCAGCAAGCTGTCACTGCGCACATTGGCCCGCGCCATGGCGACGGGCAGGCCCCGGTTGCACTGGCTCTGCGCCTGCGTCCAGGCTTCGGTGCCCAGACCCTGCACGGCCATGCCGCTGATGCGCGGTTGCACGCTCAGTTTTTTGCTGGGCAGGTCCAGCGTGGCATGGAGTGCAAACGTACCTTCCATCTGTGCCTGTGCCATCTCGGGGATGGCGTGGGCGAACAGTGCGTAGCCATCGGCCACCGGGGTGTCGGGCACATCGATGTGCAGCGTGATGCCGGTAGGGCGCAGCGTGCCTTTCCAGGTGGCCGACACGGCGCCGCTGTGCAGCGTGCCGCGCAGTTCGGTGGCGTTGCGGCGTACGGTCATGCGCACGTCTTGCAGGCGCAGCGGCTCGCCACCCCAACTGCTGCTGCGCAGCGTGCAAGGCTGGCAGCGCAGGCTGAGCTGTTGGCTGGTCTCGTCCCACGCCAGGTGCACATCGCCCAGGCGCGTGGGCAGGGTGCGGCCGTGCAGCTGCTTGGCAATCCAGGGTGTGCTGCCCCACTGCACGAGTGCTGCCACGCCCACGTCCATGTTGAGCGGCCCAACACGCAAGGTAGTGGCCCAGTCGCCCTGTGCGGGGCGCACGATGGCCCGCGCCGTGAACAGCAGGGCGCTCAGGCCCAGCATGGCCAGCACCGCGGTAACAACCAGAATCCGGGCCGTGGCCCACAGCAGTTTGCGCACAACATCATCCTTGCAAGAACACAACAGCGTTAGAGGGGTGTGGCCACGGTGATCGCCTTCCACGGGCCGGTGGACTGGCCTGCCACCGAGGCCCAGTACCAGGCCGAGGTGTCGGTGTAGCCCTGGCCCTGCGCGTCCTCAATGCGTTCGCAGACGCGCACAGCGCGGCCACCGCGATCCGCCACAAAGCAGCGCCAGCGTGCCTGGTTGGCTTGCACTTCCAGTTGTTCGTTGTGGATGCGGTAGCCCAGGCCGCGGTAGCAGTCCGCAGCGGGGTGGAGCATGCGGGTGGGCCGGGCTACCGTGCGCAGTACCAGTACGTTTTTGTCGTCCGTCATACGCGCGACGCTGCCTGGGAAGTGTTTGGCAAAGCGCAGCTCTACTTCGCTCAGCGCCAGCGGGCGCAGCGTTGCGCCTTGCCACTCTGTTGGCAGCTCTGCAGAGGTCATGGAGGTATTGGCACTAGGTGACGCAGAGCGCTCGGTCATGGCCTGGCCGATGCCCCACAACGCACATATCGGCAGCAGCGCGGCCCACAGTGTTTTGTGCAGCACGCGGTTGACAAAGCGGTTACTGAACAAGCCGTTCATATCGCACGCTCCTGACGTGCCATGGTCCGGGCAATGCCGCTGCAGACGAGCGCCAACACCATCAGCCCAATCGCGTCGTGGCCCCAGGTCGGCAAGTGATTGCCAGACGCCTGCGCCGCGACCAACACCGTGTTGCGCAGCACATTGCCCAGCAGCACCAGCGCGCCGACGACAGGCAGACGCAGCAGGAAAGCACGGTTGCTGCGCTGTGTCGCCAGTGCCACCACACACGCCGTGAAGTAACCCAGCCACACCATCTGCACGCCCGAGCACGGTGCATCCACGATGATGAGCTGACCATCCACGACCAGGCTGCTGCCGGTGCGCTCGGCTATAAAGCCGAGTGACAACAACCAGCGGCTGGTCTCTGCCGTCACCACGCGCAGCGGGAAGCCCGCGTAGAACTGCAGCGATGCCAGCAACGGCAATGACAACACCGACAGCCCCCACACTGGCGCACTGGACACGCGCGCTGGCAAAAAGGCCAAAAGCCCCGCTGCCAGACTCAAGAGACCGATAAGGGCCACCAACAGATCCGGCAACTGGTTGTGCAACGCGGTGGTGAGTACGGCACCGGTCAAAGCGGCGGCTTGTAAACCTAGACGTGGTGCGGCACGCAGTTGTTTGCGGTGCGTCCACAGCACCACTGCCAATGCGCCCAAGGCCAGCGCGCCCAGCGGGTCGTCCGAGCCATCGACCATACGCTGGCCCATCCACCACCAGGTGGGCCACAGCGCCAGGGCCAGCAGGGCCAGCCAGCGCCATTCGGGCGTCGTGTCCAGCGCGATGCCAAAGCGTACAAAGCCCGGTATGTGCAGCAGACGATGCAATGGGGAATGTGTGTTTTCCACTTTCAGTTTCCTTGGTTCGGCGCGGCAATAACCGTTCGGGCTGAGCTTGTCGAAGCCCTTCGACAGGCTCAGGGTGAACGGAATAGGTTTAGCTGGTGTAGTGGTGCGCACGGGTCTGTGCGCGGCGGCGGCGGTGCGCCAGCATGGCCAGCACCGACAACGTCACCAAGATCGCACCCCAGGTGGCGGGTTCCGGTGTGCTGGGCACTTCGGCACCCAGGGCCGAGTTCTCCACACCTTGCGGCAGGGGTGAGGGCTGGTTCACGCTGGGGCTGTCTGCAGGTGCCTTGTTGCGCACCACCTGGTCCACGGCCAGGAAGCTGGTGTACTGGGTCAGCAGGCTGTACTTCAGGCTCAGATCGGTGATGGCGTCTTTCGCGGCGCTGCCGCCTTCCAGGGCTTCCTGGTCGCTCAGAGCGGCAATGCGGTGGCGGGCCCACAGGTGGCGCAGGGCGGCGGTATCGATCACGTTGCTGGCATTGACAGGCAGGCTGAAGTGCAGCGGGCCGCTGGCCGAGTTGCCGTCCACGATCAACGTGCCCTTGGCATCACCCTTCCATTTGCCAAACACGATGAGCGGGCGCTGGGCCAACAGGTCGGGCAGCTGGCGGGGTTCCACGTCGTACACGTCCAGGCCTTCAAAACGGACCTTCACATTGGTGAGCACGGGGGAGTCAATCATTTTGCGGAAGCGGGCGGCTTGTTCGGCGGCCTCGGCGGGTTGGGTGATGATGAAGGGTTCGCCCATGCCCGCACGGGCCAGGCCTTCCATGAGGTGGCGGTTCACGCTGGAGCCGATGCCGAACGAAAACACGTTGGCGCTGGAGAGGTTGTTGCGCACCAGCTCAAAGGCTTCGCGCTCCACGGTCACATAACCATCGGTCACCACCACCACGGTGCGTGACACATCGGCGTTCTTGGGCTGGGCATACACGCGCTTGAGCGCAGGGATCAGCTCGGTGCTGCCACCGCCGCCTTCCTTGTCGATGGTGCGGATAGCTTGGTCGATGTTCGCCTTGGTGGCGGGCACCGACGTGGGGTTCAGGAAGTTGTTGCTGCCCGAAAACAGCAGCACGTTGAAGGTGTCGCTGGGGCGCAGGCCGCCAATCAGCTCGCGCAACACGCCTTTGGCCGTGTCCAGCGGAAAGCCGTGCATGGAGCCTGAGATGTCCACCACAAAGATGTATTCGCGCGGCGTGATGGCCGTTGCAGCGGGGGCCTTGGGTGGCTCCACCATGGCGAGGAAGAAGTTCTCGTCCTGGCCTTTGTAGAGCATCACACCGGTCTCGATCTTGTCGCCGGCCAGGCGGTAGTTCAGGATGAAGTCACGGTTGTTGGTGGGCTCGGCCGTGGGGTTCAGCCCCACCACGGTGGCACCGCCCTGTTCGGTGTAGCTGCTGATGGTGTGCGAGCTGGAGCGCACTTCTTTCACACCAATGGGCGTGTTCAGCGTCACATGGATATCAAACGCAGGCGCGGCAGCGCTGGTAGGCGTGTTCTGGCCCTGGGGCAGATAGGGCTGGGCTACCCAGGTCGCGTTGGCTTGTGAACTCTGAGGGCTGTTGTAGCGCGGGCCCACGACGGTGGGGAAGACGAACTGGTAGTTGCCATCGGTGGGCAACAGCAGCTCGGTGTAGCGCAGCTCCACCTTCACGTCGTCGCCGGGCATGATGTTGGCCACGTTCATCTGGAACACATTGGGCAGGTGCTGCTCCAGCAGCGCGGCGGTCTTGCCTTCCTGCTTGGCGGCGTCGTATTCGATCTTGGCCTGCTGCTTCTCGCGGATCTTGGCGGTGATCAGGCGGTCCGCCAGGCGCACGTTCATGCCATGCACCGCCGCACGTGTGGAGCCGGGGAATACGTACTTGGCCTCGATGGCGCGCTGGCCCTCGTTCTTGTAGGTCTGCACCACGGTCACGTCGGCAATCACGCCGCTGACCTTCACGTTCACCTGGGTGGACTTGAGCGGCAACTGGTCCACACCAGGGTTGTCGCTCTTCACGAAGAAGTAGGGGCTCTCGGTTTTAAGCCGGGGCGCCGCGTCGCGGTCTTGCGCGTGCGCCGGGGGGCTGATGGCCAGCGCTACAAAGCAGGCGGCAGACAGCGTGGTGGTGGCCAGCCAGAGCCAGCGCGACAGTCGTGCGGGGGGCTCAGTGGTGGCGATGTCGGGGGCCGTGTGGGTAGCGGCAAGTGCCATGGGGCTTCTCCAGTCGGCGTGCGGTATTGCACGTTGAGGAGAGCATCCCGCCCAGGTGAGAAGTCAGTTTGAAGGGGTTAGGGGCCTGTGTGAAGTCTGTGTGAAATGGGGGTGAAGTGAGCGATGTTCGACAGAGCTGTTTGTAAAGCAGCTAGTGCGATTCCGTACGTGTCCTAAGCAGCTCTATCAATATCTCTTTGGCACGATCGGTTATTTGAAATTGCAGATTTAGAAGGCAACGATAAGCGGCAAGTAGAACGATCGTTTTTGGACTTCGTGAAAGCGTGGCAGAGTATTCTTTCTCTCCATTCTCTAGACTGCATATGGCGTAGCCAAACTCTGTTTTGAATTTTTTCAGATCAGAAGCAGTCAAACCGGCAATGTGGTTTGCGAAGGTAAAAGTTACGTTGTGTACCTTGTGAACCAATTGATTTCTCAATTCAGACAATCCACGTAAAAAGGCTACGTGTTCTTTATCTATCAGACCAAGTGCTCTAGCAAAAGCAACTTTGCCCGATCTGGTGTTGTTGAAATCGAGGTTTGCAATAGCGTCTGCTGCTGCTTCAGCGCCCAGGCGACGAACAATCAGTGAACCAAGTACTGCTTCGAATAGTGCATGAGTTTTGATAACAAAAGACCAATCAGAGTCATGCAATAGGTCGTCTAAGAATGTTGGAGAAAGACCAACAGATTCAAGCAACGCTTCAACACTAGGATTTGTGGTTGTCATGATGGTTGACCTATTAGTTACGTTTGAATTCCACTTCAATCAGTGCGGCGCCGTAGCCACAACATCGCTGCAGCGCCCGTACCCTCAGATTCCGGTCGATTACCCAACTCAATGAGCCCCCGGTGCAATGAAGCAATCTCTTTCACAAAGCTCAACCCCAGCCCCGTGCTCTTCTTCTTGGAGTGCGGGCGGGCCAATGAATAGAACTTCTCAAACACCTTGTCCTGCGCGTAGCCGGGGATGCCTGGGCCCTGGTCGCGCACGGTGATCTGGGCCCAGCGGCCTTGCACTTGCAGGCCCAGTTCGATGTGGCCGCCCTCGGGGGAAAAGTCCAGCGCGTTGTCCAGCAGGTTGCTGACCGCGCGGCGCAGCAGAAAAGGGTCGGCCTCCACGGTCACGTCTTCGCTGGCGGCCACGGTGATGCGGCAGCCGCGCTGGGTGGCCACGCCGTGGGAGGCGTGGGCCAGTTCGTCCAGCAGCGGCAGCAGGGCCACGGGTTGGGCGTTGTCGAGCACGCGGCGGGTCTCCAGCGCAGTGAGCTCCATCATGCGGTCCACCATCTCCTGGATGCGCTGGGTCTCGCGCTGGATGTTGGTGAGGAAGCGTTGGCGCTGGGCTTCTTCCATGGGCTCTTGCAGCAGCTCGGCCGCGCCGCGGATGGCGGACAGCGGGCTCTTCACTTCGTGCGTCAGCGTCTGCACATAGTCGGCCACATAGTTGCGCCCGGCCAGCGCGTCACGCATCTCGTCGTAGGCGGCGCGCATCAGGTCCCAGGCGCGGCGCAGCAGGCGGCCGGGGTGGAAGCCCTGTTGGGCCTTGATGTAACGCGCGTAGTCGGCGATCAGGCCAAAGGGCCGCACCAGCCACATGGACACCATGACGGCCAGCACCAGCACGGCCAGTACCGAAATGAGCCCCGCGTAGAGCGTGCGGCTGCGCGCGGCGGCCACGAACTGACCAAAGGTTTGTACCGGTTTGCCCACGGTGATGGTGCCGATGATTTCGCCGCTGCCGGCGCCCTGCGCATTGCTGGCCCAGCGCACGGGGGCGGCCATGTACATGACGGCGGAGTTGGGGTCACCGGGGATGTCCAGTGTGGTGCGGGCGCCGTATTCGCCCTTGAGCGTGAGTTGCACGTCGCGCCACTGCGAGAAGTCTTTGCCCTGCGACTGGCCCGTGGAGTCGTACAGCACGGTGCCGTTGCGGTCGGTCACATAGGCACGCAGTTCGACCTTGGTCTTGTTGACACTGAAGATCTGGGCGCTGAATTCGCGTGCGTAGGCAGCCTTGAACAGGTTGTCTAGGCGCGCTGTGTCGATGGCGCCGTCGCGCACGTCCTGCTCGATGAGGGTGGCTAGCAGTTGCGAGGTTTCTACCAGCGACTCTTCGGTCGATTCACGGTAGCGGGGGTCCAGGTCGCTGACCACGCGGTACAACACCGCGGCCATGCCTATTGCGTAAATAAGCAATAGCCCGAAGAAGATGCGGCTTCTCTTAGACATGTGGCCCCCACGCTCCACCGCTGCGCGGGTCGCTGCCCCCCGATGGGGCCTTCGCGCCTAGGGGCTGCCCGTCGGCGCTCATGTCGGTGTGGCCGGCAGTTCTTCGCTCAGCGCGTAGCCGCTGCCGCGCAGGGTGCGGATGGGGTCGTGGCCGGGGGCGACGAGTTTGAGTTTGGCGCGCAGGGTTTTGATGTGGGCGTCCACCGTGCGGTCAAAGCTGTCGTTGTTGTCGCCCCAGACCTGCAGCAGCAGTTCGTCGCGCGTGAACACGCGGCCAGGCTTTTGCACCAACAGGCGCAGCACGCCGTATTCGTAGCGCGACAGCTCCAGCAGCTTGCCGTAGAAGCGGATCTGGTGGCGCTCTTCGTCCAACGCCCAGATGGCGGTGGCGTTTGCGACCGGTGCTGTGCTGGCAACAGGCCGCGCACTGCGGCGCAGGATGGTGCGCACACGAGCTACCAGCTCGCGTGGCGAAAAGGGTTTGGCGATGTAGTCATCGGCGCCCAGCTCCAGCCCCACCACGCGGTCGATCTCGTCGCTGCGTGCGGTGAGGAACAGCATGGGCACCTGGTTGCCGCCGGGCAGGGCTTGCAGGCGGCGGAAGAGCTCGAAGCCGTTGAGGTCGGGCAGGCCCACGTCCAGCACGGCCAATGCGGGCAGCTCGGCGCTGAACAGGCGAATAGCGTCCTCCGCCGTGCTTGCCCATACAGGCGCAAAGCCGTCGGTGGACAACACGTATTGCAGGGTGTCGGCAATGCCGGATTCGTCTTCAACAAGGAGGATGCGCGGTTTCAGGGCCATGGGGCGCATTGTGGCGCAAAAATGGCCTCCAGCCCCCGTGGACTATGCGCAAGCAGCTATCAATTACGTAGCGTTGCGGGCCACGCCGGGGAAGGTCAAGCGCCGCGGCTCGCCCTTCCCACCGCTTGGGCTAGCGACCGTAAGTGGCCGTGAAGCTGGCCTTGCCCAGCAGGTGCGCGCCCAGACCCTTGTTGAGGATGAAGCCGTGCAGGCCAGCGGTGCCTGTTTTGGGGATGCCGCCAGCGGCTTGCAGGTCGTCCATGTCGTAGGCAAACACGGTGAAGATGTAGCGGTGCGGTTTGTCACCCACGGGTGGGCAGGGTCCGCCGTAGTTGCCGTTGCCGCCCGTGGCGCCGGTATCGTGGAAGTCGGTGCTGCCGCCAAAGGCTGGGGCGGGCAGGCTGGCTGCGGCATTGCCCGCGCCGCGTGCGAGGCCGGTGGCCGTGGCGGGGATGTTGTAGACCGTCCAGTGCCAGAAGCCGCTGCCGGTGGGGGCGTCGGGGTCGTACACGCTCAGGGCCAGCTTCTTGGTGCCGGCGGGTACGTTGTTCCACTGGACTGCGGGCGACACATTGCCACCCTGGCAGCCAAAGCCGTTGAGCACAAACTGGTTGTCGAACACGCCCGATGCCAGGTCCGGGCTGCTGAGCGTGAAGGGTTTGGTTTGGGCCCAGGCCGCACTGGTAGCGAGTGCCAGGCTTGCTACGAGGGCTGTTGCGCCCAGCGTGGCGATTGATTTGCGTACTGTCGATGTCATCACTGCTTTCCTTCCAAAAGATGGCGCACATTGCGCGAAGTCCATTGTTGGGCGACAGGCCGTGCGAGCGTTAGCCGTTGGCGCTGGATTCCTGTGCCAAAGCGCTTTTTCTGGGGCGTGCCTGGGCGGCGTCTGCGATGCGGACCGATGACGGGCTCAGGCCAAAGCGGTTGCGGAAAGCGGCGGTGAACCGGCTGTGCGACTCGTAGCCGCAACGCTGCGAGATTTGCCCCACGGGAATATCGGTGGACTGCAGCAGGCTCAGGCCCAGCTCCAGGCGCACCTCTTGCAGGCAGGCGGTCACGTTGCTGCTTTCTTCCTGCAGGCGCTGGCGCAGGGTGCTGCCGCTGAGCAGAAAGTGCTGGGCCAGCGTGTCCACCGACCAGTCGGCATGCGGGCTCTGCGAAATCAGGTTGGTCACCCGGTCGGTCCATGACAGTTGCACGCGGCTGGGGAACACCAGGCGTTGTTCGGCCAGCGTCAGCAGCAGTTCCACGCCGCGGTGGACGGCACTCGCGGAGTGGCCTGGGTCCCCCGCGCGCTGGGCACGCTCCCAGGTCTGTGCCCAGTCGTCGGGCGCGGTGGTGGTGGCAAAGCCGTTCAGCGGCGGCTGGCCGGCCAGCGCGGGGTAGTGGTTGACAAAGGCATCGGCCACGGCATCGGGAATGGTCCACACGCTGGCCGCGTAGCGCCCCGATGGGCCGATGTGGTTGGACACATCCCACTGGTGGCCTGCGGCCAGCAGGCACAGCCCACCGGCTTGCACCAGCAGCTGCCCCTTTGCACGCTGGGGCGTGATGATGCCCTTGCTGCCCGCACGCACCCAGACCACACCGTGCTTGCGAACACGCACGGTTTTCAGGGTGTGGCTGACGGCGACCGAGATGTCGAAGAAATGTGGGTCCATGCCTGAGTGTGGCTCATTCACAGATCGCCCGCACGCAGCCGCGCAGCCTGTGGTGTGCCGGCCAGGTCGTCGAGGATGGGGCAGTCCGGGCGTTCGTCGCCATGGCAACAGTCCACCAGGCCACTCAGCGTGCGCTGCATGCTTTGCATGGCGTCTATGCGTGCGTTGAGTTCATCCACATGTTTTTGCGCAATCTTCTTCACGCTGCTGCTGGTGCGGCGGCGGTTTTGCCACAGGCCCACCAGTTCGGCAATTTCGGCCATGGAAAAGCCCAGATCACGGCAGCGTTTGATGAAGCGCAGCGTGTGCACATCGGCGGGGCTGTAGAGCCGGTAGCCGCTGTCGGTGCGGTTCACTTTGCCCAGCAGCCCCAGCGATTCGTAGTGCCGCAGCATCTTGGCGGACACGCCGCTTTGGCGCCCCGCCTCGCCAATGTTCACAGCTTCGCCGGACACCATTGCCGGTTTAGGCTGCAACGGCATAACCTTCTTCGGTAATGGCGTGGGCCAATGTTTCGCGCGGCTGGGTGGATTCGACCTCCACCAGGTTCTGGCTGCGGTCTATCTTGACTTCGGCCTGCGGGTCGGCTTGCTGGATGGCGCGGGTGACGGCTTTTTCGCAGTGGCCGCAGGTCATGCCGGTGACGGTAAACAGTTGGTTCATGGGGTTTCCTCAGGAGTAGAAGAAACCATTGTGAACCTTCCCATCGTGGGAGAGTCAAGCTCCGCCTATTTGCAGCAGGCACATCCGCTTTGATGCGTCAGCCGCTGGTAGCCCGCGGTGTTGTCCGACGCGGGTGAAGCTTGGCGTTGTGTGCGGGGCAAGAAGCGTGGTGCGGTGAGTACGCGGCTGGCGGGCACTTGGCACATGGGGCACGGTGTTGGCTGCTGAGAATCGGCCATGGTGCGCATGGCGGTGAAGGGGCCACAGTCCGGGCAAGCGTAGTCATAAGTCGGCATAGCGCACAGAGGGTATTGGCTGTAATGGGCGAAAGTGTGCCCTATCCCTTGACCTTGCCCCCATGGCAAGGCCTAAGCTCTGGTCATGACCACTGAAACTGCATCCCCCTCGACCATCGATATCGGCATTGGCGGCATGACCTGCGCATCGTGTGTGATGCGTGTGGAAAAAGCCTTGAAGAAGGTGCCGGGGGTGGACAGCGCCACGGTGAACCTGGCCACCGAGTCCGCGCGCATCGAAGTGCACAACCCGGACATGGAGGCGCGCCTGCGCCGTGCGGTGCGTGATGCGGGTTACGAGCCGCTGGCGCCCAGCGCAGCCATTGACGCGGTGGACGCCTCAATGTGGGCAGGCTTTGGGCCTGTGGGGATTGGCCTGGCGCTGTGTGCGCCGCTGGTGCTGCCCATGGTGGGGGATCTGTTTGGCCGGGACTGGATGCTGCCTGCGCTGTGGCAGTTTTTGCTGGCCACGCCGGTGCAGTTCATCCTGGGTGCGCGTTTTTACAAGGCGGGCTGGCACGCGCTGCTGGCGCGCACCGGCAATATGGATTTGCTGGTGGCGCTGGGTACCTCGGCGGGCTGGGCGCTGTCCATGTGGCTGTGGCTCACGGCGCCGGACCATTCGGCGCATGGCATGCCGGCCATGGCGCCCCATCTGTACTTTGAAAGCAGCGCCGTGGTGGTGACGCTGGTGCTGCTGGGCAAGTGGCTGGAGGCGCGCACCAAGCGCCAGACTACCGCCGCCATCCGCGCGCTGCACAGCCTGCGGCCAGACACGGCGCACCTGTTGGGGCGCGAGGGTGAGGTGGATGTTCCTGTGGTCGAAGTGCTGGTGGGTGACAAGATTGTGGTGAAACCCGGCGAGCGCTTCCCGGTGGATGGGACGCTGCTCGAAGGCCGCACGCAGGTGGACGAATCCATGTTGACCGGCGAGCCCTTGCCCGTGACCAAGGAGGTGGGCGCCAAGCTCACCGGCGGCAGCATCAATGGCGAGGGCCGTGTGGTGCTGCAGGTGCGGGCGGTGGGGGTGGACACGGTGCTGTCCCACATCATCCGCCTGGTGGAAGACGCGCAGGCGGCCAAGGCGCCGATCCAGCGGCTGGTGGACCAGGTGAGTGCGGTGTTTGTGCCCGTGGTGCTGGTGATTGCGTTGATCACGCTGCTGGCCTGGTGGCTCACCGGGCACAGCTTTGAAGTGGCGCTAGTCCACGCCGTGGCGGTGCTGGTGATTGCCTGCCCCTGCGCGCTGGGCCTGGCCACACCGGCGGCCATCATGGCGGGCACGGGCGTGGCGGCGAAGTTCGGCATCTTGATCAAGGACGCGCAGGCGCTGGAGCTGGCGCACACCGTGAACGTGGTGGCTTTTGACAAGACCGGCACGCTGACCGTGGGCCAGCCGCGTTTGACTGTGCTGGTGCCGGTGGGGCTGGCGGAGGACGAAGCCCTGCGCCTGGCCGCCAGCCTGCAAAGCGGCAGCGAACATCCGCTGGCCCATGCGGTCGTGACGGCGGCCAAAACCAAGACGATGGAGGTGCAGGCGCCCACCGATGTGCGTGCCGTGCCCGGCCGTGGCACCCAGGGTGTGGTGGCCGGGCGCACGCTGCTGCTGGGCAGCCTGCGCTGGATGGAAGAGTTGGGCGTTGATCAGGCCGCGGTCGCTGCCCGAGCCACACAGTTGCAGGCCGAAGGTGCCACCGTGTCCGCCATGGCCGAGCGCACCGAGAGTGGCGTGACGCTGCTTGCGCTGTTGGCCTTTGCCGACGAACCCAAGCCGGGCGCCAAAGAAGCGCTCGCCATCTTGCAGGCACGCGGCATCCAGACGGTGATGATTTCGGGCGACAACCGGGGTGCCGCCGAAGCGATGGCCAAGCGCCTGGGGCTGGACGCCAAAGATGTGTTGGCCGAAGTGTTGCCCGGCGACAAGGCTGCCAAAGTGGTGGAACTAAAAGCCGGTCTCAAAGTGGTCGCCATGGTGGGGGATGGTGTCAACGACGCCCCGGCTTTGGCGGCGGCCGATGTGGGCATGGCCATGGCCAACCCCAACGGCGGTGGCACCGATGTGGCCATGCATGCGGCGGGCATCACGCTGATGCGCGGTGACCCGCTGCTGGTGGCCGGCGCGCTGGACATCAGCCGCCGCACGGTGGCCAAGATCCGGCAAAACCTGTTCTGGGCCTTTGCCTACAACGCGGCCGGTATCCCGTTGGCCGCGCTGGGCTACCTGAGTCCGGTGGTGGCCGGTGCGGCCATGGCGCTCAGCTCGGTGAGTGTGATGACCAATGCGCTCTTGCTCAAGCGCTGGAAGCCCAAGGTTTAGAGCCTTTTTGGCCTCTAGCCCTTATGGGGATTGCGCAAGCAGCTCCTGAATTAGGAGCGTCCGGAGGGCCAACTGCATGGCGTTTGATCTGCATCAAGAGGGTCTGGCGACCGGCGTGCGATCCTGCGCCAAAGTCCAGGAGACACACCATGACGCAATCCAGCCTGCAGGTTATTCGCGATGAACACGCCGCACTGGCGGCCATGCTGCGCTCGCTCACCATGATGCTGGACCGCGGCCCGGCCGATGCGCCCGAGCGCTTCTTTGATGTGCTGCGCGCCATGCTGTTTTATATCGACGAGTTCCCCGAACGCCTGCACCATCCCAAAGAGTCGGACTTGCTGTTTCCCCGTGTGGCACGGCTGGCGCCCGATACCCTGCCCACCATCGTGCGGCTGGAGAAAGACCACGCGCATGGTGAAACCGCGGTGCGCGAGTTGCAGCACCTGTTGCTGGCCTGGGAGCTGGTGGGGGAGTCACGCCGTGCGGCGTTTGATACCGCCGCGCGGCTGTACGTGTCGTTTTATCTGGAACACATGCGGCTGGAAGAAACGGTGATCCTGCCCGCCGCGCAAAAGCTGCTGGGTGCGCAAGACTGGGCCGAACTGGACGCGGCGTTTGCCAGCAACCGCGACCCGCTGACCGGCAAGTACCCGCACGACCCCAGCTACGACCGGCTGTTCACCCGCATCGTGATGCGCGCACCTGCGCCGATTGGTGTGGGCGACGCTTAGTCCGGTGTAGTTGGCGCTGGAGGGGCTCCAACGAGGGTCGGGGTGTTGCAGCAAAATGCAGGTCCCCCCGATCTGTTTTGGAGCCTGTTTGCACACACCGCAGCGACACCTCACCGCGCTGGCCCTCGCGCTTTCCCTGGGCGCGGCCATTTCGCTGGGCATCACGCGTTTTGCTTACGGCCTGCTGCTGCCGGCCATGCGCACCGACCTGGGCTGGTCGTACACGCTGGCCGGGGGCATGAACACGGCCAACGCGCTGGGTTACTTTCTGGGCGCGCTGGCCACGCCCTGGCTGCTGCGCCGGTTTGGCGCCTCGTCGTTGTTATGGGCGGGCGGTTTTCTGGCCAGTGCCTTCATGGGCTTAAGCGGTTTTTTCACCGAGGCATCGCCCTTGTTGCTGCAGCGCCTGCTGGCGGGTATTGCGAGTGCGTTGGTGTTTGTGTCGGGCGGCGTGCTGGCCGCGCGCCTGGGCGCGCAGGACCCGGCGCGTGGTGGCCTGTTGATTGGCCTGTACTACGGCGGCACCGGTGTGGGCATTGTGCTGTCGGCGGCCGTTGTGCCCTGGGTGCTGGATGTGACGCAAGCCCAGGCGCATGGCTGGCGCTGGGCCTGGTGGGGGCTGGCGGCGCTGTGTGTGCTGGCCAGTGCGGTGCTGCTGTGGCCGGCGCGTGTGATGGGGCGCTGGGCCGCGCCGGTGGCGGCCAGTGGTGTGCCCGAGGTGCCGTTTCGCTGGCGGCAGTTTGGTTATGGCCTGGCGGGTTACGCCATGTTTGGCGTGGGGTACATCGGCTACATGACCTTTGTAGTGGCGCTGTTGCGTGCGCAGGGCAGCAGTGCGCTGGCGGTCACGGTGTTTTATGGCCTGCTGGGTCTGGCGGTGCTGGCGTCCAGCCGCATCTGGGCCGGCCTGCTGGACCGCCACAAGAGCGGGCGTGCGCTAGCCACGCTCAACCTGCTGCTCGGTGTGGCCACCATCCTGCCCGCGCTCACGCAACACCCGGTGCTGGTGCTGGCCTCGGGGCTGCTGTTTGGCGGCGTGTTTCTGTCGGTGGTGGCGTCGACCACGGCGCTGGTGCGCCACAACCTGCCGCCCAGCGCCTGGGCCACGGGCATCAGTGCGTTCACCGCCGTGTTTGCGGCGGGGCAGATCGTCGGGCCCACGGTGGTGGGCTGGATTGCCGACGGCCCCGGTGGCCTGGCGCGCGGGCTGGTGTTTTCTGCGCTGGCGCTGTGGCTGGGGGCGGCACTGGCTATACGCCAAAAGGCGCTCTAGCCCTTATGGAATGAGCGCAAGCAGCTATTGAATAGGTAGCAAGTGGCGTGTTCTGGGGGCTGAGACGTTTATAGTGTTGCCATGATCCAACGCCGCCGCACCCTGCAAGCACTTGCTGCGCTGTCTGCTGGCCCGGTGTTTACTGCGTCGTCTGCGCCTGGGCCGCTGCGCATGCAGTATTTCGACACCTATGAGCCCATGAGTTTCCGGGACGGCACGCAGATGCGCGGCATCCTGATCGACATTCTGGAAGAGGTGCTGGGCAAACGGCTGGGGCTGAAGGTGGAGCACCAGGGATTTCCGTGGCGGCGTGCGCAGGGCAATGTGGAGTCGGGCCTGGGCGACGGCATGTGCACGCTGGTGACGCCGGAGCGGCTGGCGTATGCGCAGGCCTCGGGCGAGGCTGTAATGTTCAACCCCAGCCGCCTGTTTGTGTATGCCGGGTCACCCTTGCTCAAGGCCTTGTCAGGCGCGCGCACGCTGGACGATGTGCGCAAGATCAACCCGCGCGTGATCAGTTACCTGGGCAGCAGCTGGGCCAAGACCAACCTGGCGGGCTTCAATGTGGATGACGGCCCGAGCGACTTTGCCAATGCGGTGAAGATGCTGGCCGCGGGCCGCGGCGACGTCATGATTGAAGGCCTGTTCACCATGCAGAACGCGTGGAAGTCTTTGCCCAACCCCGACAGCCTGCGCGTGATGTCCCACGACATCCTCACCGCCACGTTCTATCTGCTACTGAGCCGCAAGTCCCCGCACGTGGGCGTGTTGCCTGCCTTTGACAAGGCCATGCGCGAGTTCCGCAAGGAGGCGGGGTATCGGCAGATTTTTGAGCGGTATGGGGTGCGGATGTAGTTGGGTAGGCACCAATTTTTTGCATAAAACGCCCGTTAGCCCTTATGGAATGGGCGCAATAAGCTATTTAATCAGTAGCAAATAAACGCCACCACCTCGCACAATCTACAACGCCTTGCGCATCAGCGCATTCGGAATCGTTACCCCAAGCCGTACCGGAAAGCGCTCTTCGACGATGTGAAACCCGAAGTGGGCGAAGAAGGGTTGTGCGGTGCGGCTCACGTCGGAGGTGAGTGCGGTCAGCCCGAGTTGCTGGGCTTTTGCATGGATGCGTTCCATGAGGGCGCGACCTACACCCTGACGCGGGAAGTCACCCGAAACAAAAAAATGGACTATGTGGCCAGAGGGTTGCACGTCTGCGTAGCCCGCGATCTGGCCATCGATTTCTGCGACGAACGGCTGCATGGCGTGCATGCGCTCTGCCCAGAGGGTGGGGTCCGCATCTGGCGGCGCCCAGGCGTTGATTTGTTCGGCGGTGTAGTCACGCACCGCGACCTGGTGGATGGCGCTGTAGTGCACGCGGTAGAGCGCGGCTTCGTCACCGGTTTGAAACGGGCGGATCAACATGGTGTGTCAGCGGCCCGGCGCGTGTGCAGCGTCAGCTAAACACCGGCCGGAAGAAGCTGCGTTCGTAGCTGATGATGCAGCGGGTGTCTTCGGCGTATTGGAAGGCCGCCTGGCATTCGGCGTCCGTGGCGGACTGGGTGCGGTACTGCTCGTACGCGGCCAGGCTGGGGAAGGTGAACATCGCCAGCGCAATGTTGTTGGCGCCCTCGGAGGGCAGGAAGTAGCCATGGTGCTGGCCGCCGAACTTCTCTACAAGCGGGATCCAGAGTTTTCCGTAGTGTTCGAACTCGCCGAGCTTGAACGGATCGATGACGTAACGCAGATAACAGGTAACCATGGCTCTATCCAGGTGGGGAAATCCCCCGCGCGGGGCGGGGGATGGGGTGGCTTACTTGAGCAGGCCTTCGGCCTTCATGGCGGCAACTACGGCAGGGCGTGCGCCCACGCGCGCGCGCCAGGTCAGCAGGTTGGTGAACGCAGACAGGTCCACGCCCGTGGGGTTGGCCCAGTTGGTGACGGTGAACAGGTAACCGTCGGCCACGGTGAACTGGTCACCCATGAGGTACTGCTTGCCGGCCAGTTCGCCGTCTACCCATTTCAGGCGGTTGGCCAGTTTGTCCACCGAGCCCGCTCGGGTTTCGGCGGGGGTGGCGGGGTTGAACAGGGGCGAGAAGGTCTTGTGGATTTCGGTGCCGATGAAGGTGAGCCAGCTCTGCAACTGGTAGCGCTCCAATGTGCCGTTGGCAGGGGCGAGCTTTTTCTCAGGCACCTGGTCGGCGATGTACTGGACGATGGCCGGGCCTTCGCGCAGGCGCACGCCGTTGTCCAGCTCCAGCAGGGGCACGTAGCCCAGCGGGTTCACCGCGTAGTAGTCACCGCCGTCGGGCAGCTTGTGGGTCTTGGTGGGGGCCAGCACGGCTTCAAAAGCCAGACCGGCTTCGTGCAGGGCGATGTGCGGAGACAGCGAACAGGCGCCGGCGGAGTAATAGAGCTTCATGGGAGGTGTCCTTGTGGTGGAGCAGTCTGTGCTGCGGGAGGTCAGGCCGCCATGCTATCGGCAAGTGCCGATGCGCGCTGGGCGGGTTGCGAAACTGTGGAGTGCACCACGGGGTTTTTGATCAGGGTGGCGGCCTTCTCGCCAATCATGATGGTCGGTGCGTTGGTGTTGCCGGTGACCAGGTTGGGCATGATGGACGCATCGACCACGCGCAGCCCCTGCAGGCCGTGCACACGCAGTTCGGCATCCACCACAGCCAAGGGGTCGCTGGCCGGGCCCATCTTGCAGGTGCCGACCGGGTGGTACTCGGTGTCGGAGTTTTTGCGCAGGAACTGTTCGATCTGCTGTGGGTTGTTGCGCTCGACGGGGTAGAGCATCTTGCCGCGGTAGGCGTTCAGCGCGGGCGCGTCCATGATGTCGAGGCCCAGCTGTGTGCCCTTGACCAGGCGCGCCATGTCGTCCGGGTCTTGCAGGAATGCCGGGTCTATCAGCGGCGCGTCGGTGGGCTTGGCACTGGCCAGCGTGACGCTGCCGCGACTCTTGGGGCGCATCAGCGTGACGTGCAGTGTGAAGCCATGGCCCAGGTGCTGCTTGCGCGCATGGTCGTCAATGATGCCCACGCACATCGCGAGCTGGGTGTCGGGGTAATCGTTGTTGCCCTCGGTGGAGATGAAGCCCTGGGTTTCCGAGATGCAGGAGGTCAGCATGCCGGTGCGTTTGTTGCGCCACTCGAAGATCGATTTGAGGATGGCCCAGCCGCCGCGCAGCGAGAAGCCGAACGACGCGTCCACGCGGTGCGTGCGGTAGATCAGGCAGGTGGTGATGTGGTCCTGCAGGTTCTGGCCGACGCCGGGCAATGCGTGTTGCACTGCGATGCCATGCTTTTGCAGCTCTGCGGCGGGGCCGATGCCGGAGAGCATCAGCAACTGCGGTGACCCATACGCACCACCGGAAAGAATCACTTCGCGCTTGGCACGCACCTGCAGGCTTTGTTTGTCCTTGAGGTATTCCACGCCCACCGCACGTTGGTTTTCGCGCTGGCCCTCCAGCAACACGCGGCTAGCATGGGCGTCGGTGATGACGGTGAGGTTGGGGCGACCCAGGTGCGGCGTGATGTAGGCCTTGGCCGCGCTGCAGCGCTCGCCATTGATTTGTGTGGTCTGGCCCTTCGAGACACCGTATTGCACCGCACCGTTGTAATCGGGGTTGGTGGGGATGCCTTTTTCATTGCAGGCGGCGATGAAGGCATCGTTGACCGGGCTGGGGCTGCGCAGGTAGGCCACGTTCAGCGGGCCGCCGGTGCCCCGGTATTCGGTGGCACCAAAACACTCGTTGTTTTCGGCCTTCTTGAACAGCGGCAGCACATCGGCATAACTCCAGCCGGGGTTGTTCAGTGCGGCCCAGCCGTCATAGTCCTTGCGGTTGCCACGCGTGTAGACCATGGCGTTGATGGAACTGCTGCCACCCATGACCTTGCCGCGCGGCTGGTAACCCTTGCGGCCGTTCAGGCCCGGTTGGGGTGTGGTCTCGTAGCTCCAGTTGGCCTGGCCGGTCTGCGCCATCACGCCCATACCCAACGGGCAGTGGATGAGCACCGAGTTGTCGGTGGGGCCGGCTTCCAGCAGGCAGACCGAGACGTTGGGGTCTTCGCTGAGGCGGCTGGCCACCACACAACCGGCGGAACCGCCGCCTACGATCACATAGTCAAATTCTTGTTGTGGCATGGAGTGGTCCCGGGTTGGTGGAGAGAACTTACTTGGTCAAAAAGTCGAGGTACTTGGTGGCGAATGTGCCATAGGGTGGGTACAGGAACTTGATGGCACTGAACGGCGCCTGGTACATCACCGGGCGCAGTTTGGAGAAGGTCAGGAAACCTTCGTAGCCATGGTAGTGGCCCATGCCGCTTTCGCCCACACCGCCAAACGGCATGTCGTGTTGCGCGGTGTGCAGCACACCGTCGTTCACCGTGACGCCGCCCGACATGATGTGGGTGATCAGGTGTTCGACCTGGTCCTTGTTGTTGCTGAACGGGTAAAGCGCCAGCGGGCGTGGCCCTGCGTTGATGGCGACGATGGGCTCGGCCAGCGTTTTGAACCCAATGATGGGCAGCACCGGGCCGAAGATCTCGCGCGTGCGCAGCGCGCAGTCTTCGGGCGCGTTGAGCACGATGTGTGGCGCGATCTTGCGGGTCTTGGCGTCCCAGGGTTTGCCGGGGATCAGCGAGATCAGCGTGGCGCCGCCGTCGCGGGCCTCTTCGAGTGCCTTGGTGATGCGCTGGAAGGCGCGGTCGTCAATGATGGCGGTGTAGTCCTCGCTGGCCAGTGAGGGGTAGCGGCCCTTGACGATCTTCTTGGCCGCGGCGACAAACGCCTTGACCTTGCCCTCTGGCAAATACAGGTGGTCCACCGTGGTGCAGACCTGGCCTGCGTTGAAACACTTGGCAAACAGCAGGCGCTCGGCCGCGGTTTGCAGCGGGAAGTCGTCGCAGACGATGGCGGGCGATTTGCCACCCAGCTCCAGCGTCACGGGGCACAGGTTTTGCGCGGCCGCGGCCATCACGGCGCGGCCGGTCTGGCCGGAGCCGGTGAAGATCAGGTGGTCGAACTTGAGCTGCGAAAACTCCACACCCACGCCGCCGGTTTCGTCAAAGAAGGCGAGTTTGTCGCGCTCAAAGTACTCGGGGATTTTCTCCATCAGCAGCGCGGCCACATGGCGCGAGTTCTCCGACATCTTGACCATGGAGCGGTTGCCCGCGGCAAAGGTGCAGATCAGCCCGTTGAAGCTGGTCCAGATGGGGAAGTTCCACGGAATGATGGCGCCCACTACACCCAGCGGTTGCGGCGTGACGCGGTTGCTGGCACCGAGAAAGTTCTTGATGTCCACATGGCGTTTTTGCGGTTTCATCCAGCGCTTGAGGTGTTTGAGCGTGTAGTTCACGCCGTCGATCACGCTGAAGATTTCGGCGAACAGCGATTCGTGCGCGGAGCGGTGGCCGTAGTCGGCGCTGATGGCGTCGACCAGCGCATCGCGGTGGTCGGTGACAAAGGCTTTGAGCTTGAGCAGGTCTTCGCGCCGTTCTTCAAAACTGGGGTTGGGGTGCGCCAGGTAGGCCGCGCGTTGCAGCTTGAGGGTGGTTTCCAGCTCCGCGCGGGAGGAGCTGGTGGCGGGAACGGCGTGCAGGGCAATGACGGACATGAAAGAAAGAGTGTGTGGCGGTTGATACCGTTCGCGTTGAGCCTGCCCTTCGACAGGCTCAGGACGATCGGAGGGTTTTATTCGGTGTTGCCTCAGGTTTTGTAGCTGGGGTCGGTACGGTCGAGTTTACGGATCAATGAGGGCCACACAAAAGCGCCGCCCAGGCCGCCGGTTTGTACCCGCATGGCTTCGGCCACACCTTTGACGATCAATGGGTTGACCTGGGTGAGTTCACCACCGGCTTGTGCGCCGATCTGGATCTGGCAGGTGGCTTCAAACGTGTACATCGCCAGAAAGGCGTCGGCAATGGTTTTGCCCACGGTCAAGAGGCCGTGGTTGCGCAGTACGAGGAAGTTGGCGTTACCCAAGTCGGCCTGCAGGCGCGGTTTCTCTTCATCGCGGAAGGCTACGCCTTCGTATTCGTGGAACGCGAGCGAGGCCAGCACAAAGGTGGACTGCTGGCTGATGGGCAGAATGCCGGCCTTTTGCGCACTGACGGCGACACCGGCGCGCGTGTGGGTGTGCAGCACGCAGCCTGCGTCCTCGCGCACTTCATGCACGGCGCTGTGGATCACGAAGCCGGCGGGGTTCACCGGGAAGGGCGTCTCGTGCAGCTTGTTGCATTGCTGGTCGACCTTGACCAGGCTGCTCGCGGTGATCTCGTCAAACATCAGCCCGTAGGGGTTGATCAGGAAATGGTGGTCGGGGCCGGGGATGCGTGCGCTGATGTGGGTGAAAACCAGATCGCTCCAGCCGTACATCGCCACCAGGCGGTAGGCGGCGGCCAAGTCCACGCGCAGTTGCCATTCTTCGGGGCTGACCTTGTCTTTGAGAGAGGGGATGTTCATGCGAGGGTCTCCGTGGCTTGTTTGTAAATGGTGTTGCGGGGTTGCGCCATGACGCGGCGCACCAGTGGTTCGAACTCGGACATCGGCAGCGTCTCGGCCTTGGCGTCAAAGGCCGGGTCGTCATAGAGCGCAATGAACTCTTCGGTGCGGGCGTAGTGTTCGTGGCCCTGGAACATGTCGCGCATGTTGCGGTCCATGCCGATGTGGTGGAAGAAGTTGTAGCCCTGGAAGATGCCGTGGTTCTGCACCATCCAGTGGTTGGCTTCACTCACAAAAGGTTTGAGGATGGCAGCGGCGATGTCGGGGTGGTTGAAGGTGCCCAGCGTGTCGCCGATGTCATGCAGCAGCGCGCAGACCACGTATTCGTCGTCACGGCCGTCGCGCAGCGCGCGGGTGGCGGTTTGCAGGCAGTGGCTGTAGCGGTCGATGGGGAAGCCACCAAAGTCGCCTTCCAGCAGTTTCAGGTGGGCCAGCACGCGGTCGGACAGGCTTTTCGTGAACTGCATGAATTCGCCGCCAATGATTTGCCAGTCGGCTTGGCTGCTGTCCTGCATGCGGGTGAAATTGGCACGTGCGTTCATCGGGTGTTCCAAAGCGGCAAGGGGCTCTAGGGTATGCGCGGGCTTGACGTGAGAATGTCAAAAAATTGACAATCTAGGGTAATCACTGGGACGCATTGGATGGCTAACTCCACAAACGAAATCCTGCGCAGCCTCTCGCAAAACCCCTGGTTTGACGCGCTGCCGCTGGCCGAACGCAAGGCCATGCTGGCGGCGGCGGACACGCTGCACCTGCGCCCGGGCGAAATGCTCTATCGCAAAGGCGACACGGCGGGCGGCTTTTTCGGCGTGCTGAACGGGGCGCTCAAGGTGTCCACGCTGGGCGAAGACGGGCGCGAGGGCATTCTCTCGGTGATGGAGGCGGGCAACTGGTTTGGCGAGACCACGCTGCTCGATGGCCTGCCGCGGCCGCACGATG
This sequence comes from Rhodoferax saidenbachensis, assembly GCF_001955715.1. Lineage (NCBI taxonomy): Bacteria > Pseudomonadati > Pseudomonadota > Betaproteobacteria > Burkholderiales > Comamonadaceae > Rhodoferax > Rhodoferax saidenbachensis. The sequence goes on from NZ_CP019239.1 coordinate 46,547, forward strand.
TGACGGCGGTGCAGGCTTGCACGCTGCTGGCCATCCACCCTGCGGCGTTTGAGCGGCTGATGCAGCGCAGCGCGTTTTCGCGGGCGATGGCGGCGCTGTTGTGCTCACGGGTGCGGGCGCTGTACGGCATCGTGGAAGACGCGATGCTGCGCTCCACGCGCACCCGTGTTGCGCGGCGCCTGCTGTCACTGGCGCGCGGTGACTCCACCATGGCGCCGCAGGCGCGGGCCAGTGTGGCGGTGTCGCAGGAGGCGCTGGCGATGATGCTGGGCATGACACGTCAGACGCTGTCCAAGGAGCTCAAGGGGCTGGTGCGCGCGGGTGTGTTGTCGCTGGGGTATGGACGCATCGACATCCTTTCGCTGGCCGAGCTGGAACGCTGTGGTGCGGTGGGTTGACAGTTGTTAAAACGCTATCAAATAAGGAGCTGCTTGCGCAATCTCCATGCGGGCTAGAGCTCTGTTTGATGCCTAATTGCCGCTGGCGTGGCGGAATTCGCTGGGGCTTTGGCCGGTGCGTTCGCGGAACACGCGGCTGAAGTGCGACAGGTTGTTGAAGCCCCAGTGCATCGCAATGTCGGTGATGGGGCGTGCCGTGCCGCCGTCCTGTTGTAGCGCGCGCAGGCAGGCATCCAGGCGCAGGTGTTGGATGTAGCTGGCCAGGGAATGGGGCTCGTCGGCGAAGGCGTTGTACAGATGGCGCTTGCTGCAGTTGAGTGCGGTGGCAATCTGGTCGGCGGAGAGTTTGGGGTCGCGCAGGTGCAGGGCCACGTAACCGCGGATGCGGTCTTTCAGCGCCTCGCGCTGTGTGAGCTGTGTGTGTTGTCCGGCCAGCTCGATCAGCGACAGGCGCACCAGTTGGGTGATGAGTTCACCTGCGCCCTGGGCCGCGTCGGAGCTCATGTTGGGCAGCTCTTCAAAGGTGCTGCGCATGGTGGTGAGCGCCACGCGGGCAATACCGGTGGCACCGCCCACGGGGCGCGCCATGAGGCTCTCCAGACGCAGGCCATGTTCGGCCAGCTGCGCCTTGGGCACCATCACGATCAGGTGCTCCACGCGTTCGGGGTTGGCCACAGCGTAGCTGCCGGTGGTGTCGTAAATGGTCCAGGCGCCGGGGCGCACCCAGGCTTGGCGGCCATCCTGTTCCACCCCTGCGCTGCCGCGCATGGGGGCGACAATCTTCAGATACCCCTCGCCACTGGCGCGCACCATGTCCATGGTACGGACCACGCGGTGGCGGTTGGCCTCTAACCGGGTGAGGATCACGTCACCGGCCTTGGCCGAGGACAGGTGGCCATCGAAATCGGTGTCGCCGTAGAGGTCGGAGTGCAGGCCGCCAAAGTGTTTCCAGAGCCACTCGCACCACTGGGGCGCGCGCTCCCGTGGCGTGAAGTCGTCGGTGGACATCAGGGCCATGGCGTCCGCCGGGCGGCGAAGTGCGGTGGGTGCGTGGAGCTGCATATGCAGCGGATTATGGGCGGCACCGCCGGTTTGCGCACACCGTAACCCTAAGGGTCAAGGGTTATCCCTAGGGGTTATGCACAAACCATCAAGCGGAATGTGCGCCGTGGGAAAAGCCCTACAGACGCTGGTTTTTTACCATGTGCAGACGTACAAAAACCCGATCCACAGGAGACAAACCATGGTTCAGAACACCAAACGCACCCTGCTCAAAGGTGCTGCTGCCGCAGCCGGAGCTGCAGCATTTGCCCCGCACCTGTTCGCCGCCGAACCCCCGGTGCGCATTGGTTACACCATGTCACGCACCGGCCCGTGGACCGGTGGTGCACAGGTCAGCCAGGAGCCCAACTACCTGCTGTGGGCCGAGCAGCAAAACGCGGCGGGTGGCCTGCTGGTCAAGGGCGTGCGCCGCCCGATCGAGCTGATCAGCTCCGACGACCGCAGCGACACCGAGACCGTGGTGCGCACTTACGAAAAACTCATGGGCAGTGACAAGGTCGACCTGGTGCTGCCGCCCTGGGGCAGCAATGCCAACTTTGCCGTCGCACCGCTGGCCAATCGTTTTGGTTACCCGTTCCTCGCACCCACCGCCTTGTCCAAGCGCCTGGTGGAAATGAAGCTGCCGTACTTCTTCCTGCTGTTGCAGCAGCCCAAGCCCATGTGTGATGCGCTGGTGGACATGCTCAAGGCCGCCGGCGCCAAGACCATCGCCGTGATTTATGTGGACGACCTGTTTGGCCTGGAAAACTACGCTGCGCTGCGTGTGGCGCTGCAGGGCAGTGGCATCAGCATGGTGGAAGACAAGAGTTACCCCGCCGGTGTGAAAGACCTGTCGCCGGTGCTGCGCTCCATGAAGGAAAAGAACCCGGATGCGTTTGTCGGCTTCACCTACCCGCCCGACACCATTCTGGCGAGCAAGCAGGCCAAGGAAGTGGGCTTCAACCCCAAGTTCTTCTACGCGTCGGTGGGCACGGCCTTCCAGCTTTACAAGAATGTGATGACACCTGCCGGTGCCGAAGGCGTGTTGGGCATGGGCTCGTGGAATGGCAAGACCAGCCCCGGTGCCAAGGCTTACTTTGACGCGCACACCAAGAAGTTTGGCGGAAAGGAACCTGACCGTTGGGCCAGTGGCGCGACCTGGGCCGGGCTGGAGATCCTGACCGCTGCCGTGGCCAAGGTCGGGCTGGACCGCAAGGCGCTGCGCGACTACATCGCTGCGGGCACCCACAAGACCATCATTGGTGACATCAAGTTCACCGGCAGCGAAAACACCGCCACGCCGGGCACCGTGAGCCAGTGGCAGAACGGCGAGTTCGAGGTGGTGTGGCCGAAGAATCTGGCCACCGCACCGCTGAACGCCAACAAACCGGCATGGAAGTAAACGCTTCGTGACCGGGGGAGCTTGGCTTGAACTGATTGCCTCCGGCCTGATTACCGGGGGCATCTATGCGCTGGTGGCGCTGGGGCTGAATCTGCAGTACGGGCTGATGCGCATATTGAACATTGCGCACGGCGAGTTTCTGATGGTGGGCGCCTACCTGACCTGGATGGCGCAATCCACCTGGGGCTTGTCGCCGCTGTGGATGATTCCGCTGTCCTTCGCGGCCATGATGGCGCTGGGTATGGCCATCCATGCGTTGTGCTTCCGGCGCCTGAGTGCCACGTCGCCCAACCTCGATATCTTCGAGGCCCGCGGGCTGATGGTGGCCTTTGGCCTGATGTTTCTGGTGCAGAACTTTGCCTCGTACATGTGGGGCGGTGACCTGCGCGGTTACGACTACCTGACCGACCCGGTGAAGTTTGGTGACGCGCAGTTTGCCGGCAACAAACTGTTGGTGTTTGCGTTGGCGTTGGTCTTCAGCCTGGCATTGATGCTGGTGTTGCGCTTCACGCTACTGGGCAAGGGGGTGCGTGCATTGATGCAGTCACCCACCGGCGCGCAGCTGGTGGGCATAGACACCAAACGCCTGCACCCGCTGATGTTTGGCGTGGGGTTGGGCCTCTCGGGCGTGGCGGGCTGCCTGCTGTCCATGGCCTACACCATCACGCCGAGCATGGGCGAGCCTTACACCGTGACCGCGCTGATCGTCATCACCCTGGGCGGCTTTGGCAGCATGGGCGGTGCGCTGGCCGGCGGCCTGCTGCTGGGCGTGGTGGAAGCGCTGGGCATGCATTTCACCAACCCCTCGCTGAAGGCCTTGTTGTCTTACGGCATTTTTATAGCGGTGCTGTTGTTGCGGCCCCGCGGACTGTTTGCGAAATGACATCCCGGCAAATTCTGGTGCGTGATCTTCTCCTCCTGCTGGCTTTTGCCGGTTGGGCCCTGGCCCTGCCGCATTACGGCAGCGAGTTTGTCGTGTCCATGGCGTTGACCTGCCTGATGTATGTGGCGCTGTCGTCAAGCTGGGGGCTGTTTTGCGGCACCACGCGGTATCTGTCGCTGGCGACCTCGGCCTTCTTTGGCATTGGCGCCTACACCAGCGCACTGGTGCTGGAGCAGGTGTCGTGGTGGCAGGCCGTGGCGCTGGGCGCCGGCCTGGCCACGCTGGTGGCCGTGGTGATGGGCGCGGCCGTGCTGCACCTGCGCGGTACCTACTTTGCGGTGTTGACCTTTGGTATGACCGAGTTGATCCGCCACGCAGTGACCTACTTTGAAAAGACCGTGACCGGCACCGTGGGCCGCGTGCTGATGGTGGTGCCCGAGCGCGACACGATTTACCTCACGGTGCTTTTGCTCGCGGTACTGGCGGTGTTGTGCTCCATCCTGCTGCGCCGCAGCCGTCTGGGGCTGGCGCTGTTGGGCATAGGTGCGGACGAACAACGTGCACAGACACTGGGTGTGAATACGCGGTTGGTGAAGATTGCCGGCTTTGCGCTGACTGCCGCGTTTGCCGGTGCCGTGGGTGCGGCCATGTCGGTGCGCTGGACGTATATCGACCCGCACACGGTGTTCAACCCGTTCATTGGTTTTCAGACCGTGCTGATTGCGCTGATTGGCGGTGCGGTCACGCTGTGGGGGCCGCTGATTGCAGCGATTGCCTTCAGCGTGCTGGCCGAGACATTGCGCCTGCAGTTTCCGCAGATCTACATGATGTCGCTGGGTATTTTGCTGATCCTGAGCGTGTTGTATTTGCCCGGTGGTTTGGCATCGCTGCGCGGGAGCACGTTCACCGGCTGGTGGCAGAGCAGCCGCCAGTGGGTGCGTGACCTGGGCCGCAAGGAGGACCGCCGTGGCTGAGGTGTTTTTGGAAGCCCGCGACATCACGGTGCGGTTTGGTGGCCTGGTAGCGGTGGATGCGGTGAACGCCACGTTTTGCGCCGGTGAGCTGGTGGGCATCATTGGCCCCAACGGTGCGGGCAAGACCACGTTTTTTAACGCCATCTCGGGCGTCACGCCACCCACGTCGGGTCAGCTCACGGCCAGCGGCAAACGCCTGGATGGCAGGCCACCGCACCACTACGCCGCGGCGGGTGTGGCACGCACCTTCCAGACGCCACGTGTGTTTGCTGACATGCTGGTCGTGGCCAACATCGAGTTTGGTTTGAAGTTTGCCGGGCGCAAGCGTGAGGGGCCGTGGCACCTGCGGGATGCGATGAGCATTCTGGAATTGATTGGCCTGGCGCACCTGGCTGATTTGCCGGCTGCCGCCATCACGCCCTCACAACAACGCCTGCTGGAGATTGGCATGGCGCTGGCCACACGCCCGCGCATGTTGCTGCTGGACGAAGTGGCCGCGGGCCTGACCGAATCCGAGGTGGAAGCGATGGCGCAACTGATACGCCGCATGCGCGACGAGCTGGACCTGACCGTGGTGTGGATTGAACATGCGGTGACCACGCTGTTGCGCCATGTGGAGCGCGTGATCGTGCTGCATCAGGGCCGCAAGATTGCCGATGGCACACCGGCCGAGGTGGTGCGCAACGCGGAAGTGATTGAAGCCTATCTGGGTGACGAAATGGTTGAGCCTGCAGGAGCCCCCGCATGATGTGGTTTGAACCCACCCCCTTTGTGCTGGGCGGCACCACCCGCGCGCATTTGCAGGTCAATGGTTTGAGTGCGGGTTACGGCGCATTTCTGGTGCTGCGCAATCTGTCGCTGGAAATCAAGCCCGGCCTCACGGTCATCCTGGGACCCAACGGCGCGGGCAAGACCACGCTGCTCAAGGCCCTGTCGGGTCTGATCGCACGCCAGGGCGAGGTACTGCTCAACGGCGAAGACCTGCCCACCAAGACCAACGAAATCGTGCAGCGCGGCATGGCGCTGGTGGCCGAGGGCCGCCAGCTGTTCCCGCAGATGACGGTGACCGAAAACCTGGAGCTCGGCGGCTGGTTGTGCAGTAAGGCCGAACGTGCGCGCCGCATGGAGCAGGCCTTTGTCGACTTCCCCAAGCTGCGCGAACGTACCCAGCAACTGGCCGGCACCATGAGCGGCGGTGAACAACAAATGGTGGCCGTGGCGCGCGCTATGATGAGTGCACCGCGTCTCTTGATGCTGGACGAACCCTCGCTGGGCCTGGCGCCCAAGATGGTGGACGAGCTGCTGGCGATTGCCCGGCGGATTGCCGATGCGGGCACCACCGTGCTGATGGTGGAGCAGAACGTGAAGAAGGCGCTGGCCGTGGCCGACCGTGGCTACGTGTTGGAGCGCGGCACGTTGGTGGCCAGCGGGCCAGCCGCCTTGCTGGCGCGCTCCAGCGTGATCCGCGAAGCCTATCTGGGTGCCGCTGCAAACGAGTCCACCAAAGCGATCACCACACAACCCACCGTTCGGGCTGAGCCTGTCGAAGCCCTTCGACGAGCTCAGGGCGAACGGGTTCTCTAGTTTTCAAGGAGTATTTCATGTCCGATTTGTCCATGCTGATCAATGGCCTCAAAGTCACCGCCGAGAAGGGCGCCACCTTTGAGCGGCGCAACCCGCTGGATGGCAGTGTGGCCACGCGCGCGCCAGCGGCCTCAGTAGCAGATGCCGTGATGGCCGCCGATGCCGCGGCTGAAGCCTTCAAGACCTGGAGCCAGACCGGCCCCGGTGAGCGCCGTGCGCTGCTGCTCAAAGCCGCCGACGCGCTGGAAGCGAAGACGCCGCAGTTCATTGAAGCCGTGGGCGCCGAGACCGGTGGCACCGGCATGTGGGCCGGCTTCAACGTGCACTTGGCCGCGGGCATGATCCGCGAGGCAGCGTCGCTGACCACGCAGATCAGTGGTGAGGTGATCCCGTCCGACGTGCCCGGCAGCCTGGCCATGGGTGTGCGCCAGCCCGCCGGTGTGGTGCTGGGCATTGCGCCCTGGAACGCGCCCATCATCCTGGGCGTGCGCGCCATTGCCACGCCGCTAGCCTGCGGCAACACGGTGATCTTCAAGGGTAGCGAAAACTGCCCCCGCACGCACCAACTGATCATCGAAGCCTTTGCCGACGCGGGTTTCCCGGCCGGCGTGGTGAACTACATCACCAACGCGCCGGCCGATGCAGGTGCGGTGGTGGAAGCCATCGTGGCGCACCCTGCAGTGCGACGTGTCAACTTCACCGGTTCCACCAAGGTGGGCAAGATCATTGCGCTGACCTGCGCCAAGTATTTGAAACCCGTGGTGCTGGAGCTGGGCGGCAAGGCGCCGCTGGTGATTCTGGACGATGCAGTGATTGAGGACGCCGTGAACGGCGCCGCCTTTGGCAGCTTTGCCAACAGCGGACAGATTTGCATGTCCACCGAACGCATCATCGTGGACCAGAAGATTGCCGACGCCTTCACTAAACAGTTTGCGGCCAAGGCGGGCGCACTGCCTGTGGGCGACCCGCGCAAGCCGGAGCCGGTGGTGCTGGGCTCTGTGATTGGCATGAACACGGTGGAGCATTGCAACGCGCTGATCGATGACGCGCTGGCCAAGGGCGCCAAGCTGCTGTGCGGCGGCAAAGCGCAAAACACACTGATGGCCGCCACCGTGCTGGACCACGTGACGCCCGCGATGCGCATCTACCACGAGGAAACCTTTGGCCCGGTGAAATGTGTGGTGCGTGTGAATGGCGTGGAGGAGGCCGTGGCCTGCGCCAATGACAACGAATACGGTTTGTCGTCCGCCGTGTTTGGTGCAGACATCGCGCGTGCGTTCAACGTGGCGCGCCGTATTGACTCCGGCATCTGCCATGTGAATGGCCCCACGGTGCACGACGAAGCGCAAATGCCGTTTGGCGGCGTGAAGGGCAGCGGCATGGGCCGTTTCGGTGGCAAGGCCGGTGTGGCCGAGTTCACCGAGCTGCGCTGGATCACGCTGCAGACCACACCGCGCCACTACCCGTTCTGAGTGCGGCGCGCTAGTTTGCTATTAAAACAATAGCTTCTTACGCACAACCCATGCGGGATAGAGCCCGGCTTGACACTTAAACCGGGTGCAGACGGGCGCTGGCCCACAGCACCTGGTCGACTACGGCCTGGGCGCTGTGGCGATGGGCGTCGGACTTCAGCGCGCCCTGTTCGTCAAAGGCGTCACCGGCGCGGCCCAGTGCGAATTGCTTGGGGCAGATCCAGCACTGCAGGTTTTGCAGCAGCGGGTTCAGGTGGCTCAGCGAACGCAGTCCACCCAGCGCACCGGGCGAAGCACTCAACAGGCCCACCACTTTGCCGGCAAACGGATCACGACCGCCCCAGACTGGGTGGCCCTTGACCGGGCTGCTGGCCCAGTCGATCGTGTTTTTCAACAGGCCGGTGTAGCTGCCGTTGTACTCGGGCGAGACGATGATCCAGGCCGGGTGCGCGTCCATGATGTCCTTGAGGCGCATCACGTCAGGCGGTGTGCCCGTCGCTTCCAGGTCGGCGTTGTACAGCGGAATGTCCAGCGTGGACAGCTCCAGATGCGTCACGTCCGCACCGGCGGCACGGGCCAGATCGGCGGTGGCGTGGGCCAGGCGGCGGTTGAAGGAATTCTGGCGGGTGCTGCCTGCGAAGATGAGTAATTTGGTCATGTGTCTATTGTCACCAAGATGGGCCATGGCGTCTCGTTCTCCCGCAGCAGGCGTGGGGTGTGCGTTTTGCTCCGTGTCCCCCGCCCGCTGCGCGGGCTCCTCCTTTACCTGCGCAAAACGCACACCCCACGCCTGCCGCTCGAAGCTTTTTTGCACAGGGGAGAGCCAACCCATTGCTGGATTCAGTGGATGGGGTGTTCTGCAAAGTGAGGTAAAGGAGGAGCCCGAAGGGCGGGGGACACGAACGGCGCAGAGCACCCCGTCCACTGAATCCCGAAGCAACGCAGCCCAACAAAACCGGAGCGTGCCAAAAAATCAGGCACCCGGTAAAATCACTGCCTTCCCCCTCACTTGGCGCACACCTTCTGTCTTTGGTGCGCCTGAATAGAACACCATGCTGTATCCAGAACAATTCGATGTCATCGTCGTTGGCGGTGGCCATGCCGGAACCGAGGCCGCGTTGGCCGCGGCCCGCATGGGCTGCAAGACCCTGCTGCTCTCGCACAACATCGAGACGCTGGGCCAGATGAGCTGCAACCCATCCATCGGTGGCATTGGCAAGGGCCACTTGGTCAAAGAGGTGGACGCCATGGGCGGTGCGATGGCGCTGGCCACCGACGAGGCAGGCATCCAGTTTCGTATTCTCAATTCCAGCAAGGGCCCGGCCGTGCGCGCCACGCGGGCGCAGGCCGACCGGGTTTTGTACAAGGCGGCCATCCGCCGCATGCTGGAGAACCAGCCCAACCTGTCTCTGTTTCAGCAGGCCGTGGACGACCTGATGATTGAGGGCGACCGTGTGGTCGGCGCCGTGACCCAAGTAGGCATCCAGTTCCGCGCCAAGACCGTGGTGCTGACCGCGGGCACCTTCCTCGACGGCAAGATCTATGTGGGCCTGAACAACTACGCGGCGGGCAGGGCAGGGGACCCGCCTGCAGTTTCATTGAGCGCACGTCTCAAGGAACTCAAGCTGCCGCAAGGCCGCCTGAAGACCGGCACACCACCGCGTCTCGATGGCCGCACGATTGATTTCAGCAAACTGCAAGAGCAACCCGGTGATGGCGTGGCCGGTGGCATGAGCCCGGTGATGCCGGTATTCAGCTTCATGGGCCGGCTGGACATGCACCCGCAGCAGATGCCCTGCTGGATCACGCACACCAACGAGCGCACGCACGACATCATCCGCAGCGGCTTCGACCGCAGCCCCATGTTCACCGGCAAGATCGAGGGCGTGGGCCCGCGCTACTGCCCCAGCGTGGAAGATAAGATCAACCGCTTTGCGGACAAGGACAGCCACCAGATTTTCCTGGAGCCCGAAGGCCTGACGACCCACGAGTACTACCCCAACGGCATCTCCACCAGCCTGCCGTTCGACGTGCAGTACGACCTGGTGCGCAGCATGACCGGGCTGGAAAACGCCCACATCCTGCGCCCGGGTTACGCCATCGAGTACGACTACTTTGACCCGCGCAGTCTGAAGAGCAGCTTTGAGACACGCCAGATTGGCGGCCTGTTCTTTGCCGGACAGATCAATGGCACCACCGGTTACGAGGAGGCTGCGGCCCAGGGCATGTTCGCCGGTATCAATGCCGCACTGCAGGCCGGTGCCAAAACCCAATGGACCGGTGACACCTGGATGCCCGGCCGGGACGAGGCCTACCTGGGCGTGCTGGTCGACGACCTGATCACCAAGGGCGTGACCGAGCCGTATCGCATGTTCACCAGCCGGGCAGAGTTCCGCCTGCAACTGCGCGAAGACAATGCCGACGCCCGCCTGACCGAAACCGGCCGCAAGCTGGGTCTGGTGGACGACGCCCGCTGGGACGCTTTCTGCCGCAAGCGCGATGCTGTTTCACGTGAAACAGAACGCCTGCGCAGCATCTGGGTGAACCCCAACAACCTGCCGGCCACCGAGTCCGAGCGCGTGCTGGGCAAGGCGATTGAGCACGAATACAACCTGGGGGATCTGCTGCGTCGCCCAGATGTCGACTACGCCGGGCTGATGTCGCTGGACGGTGGCAAGTACGCGAACCGCGATTTGCCTGCCCCTGTTTCACGTGAAACACCGGATGCAGCCGTCCTGGCGCAAGACGTGTTTGTTGCGTCGGTGATCGAGCAGGTGGAGATTGCCGCCAAGTACTCGGGCTACATCACCCGTCAGAAAGACGAAGTTGAGCGCTCCGCCCATTACGAAAACCTGCGTCTGCCGGCTGAGCTGGACTACATGCAGGTCTCGGCCCTGAGTATCGAGGCCCGCCAGCGCCTGAACAAATACCGCCCCGAAACCCTGGGCCAGGCCTCGCGCCTGTCGGGCATCACGCCCGCCACCATCTCGCTGCTGTTGATCCACCTGAAGAAGGGCAACTTCCGCGGCTTCGCCGATAAGTTGGCCGACAAGGCCGAGGCTGCTGCGGAGCTGTCCGCGTGACGCGCCCGTTGCAGGCGGAGTTGCAGCGCGGCTTGGGGCAACTGGGCCTGGCGCCGACCGAGGCCCAGGTGCAGCAACTGCTGGATTATCTGGACTTGATCCAGAAATGGACCAAGGTCTACAACCTGACGGCGGTGCGCGACCCGGCCGAAATGCTGACGCACCATTTGCTGGACAGTCTGGCGGTGATCGCGCCACTGCGTCGGCAGATTGCCGAGTTGGGCTTGCTGTCTGCCGAGAGTTCGGCGCTGCGTCTGCTGGATGTGGGTTCCGGTGCTGGTCTGCCCGGCGCGGTGATCGCCATTTGCTGCCCGGACATCACGGTGCATTGCGTGGACACCGTTGCCAAAAAGGCGGCGTTTATCCAGCAGGTGGCGGCGAGCCTGAAGCTGCCGAATCTGCGCGGCATCCATGCGCGGGTGGAAAACTTGACGGACAAATACCAGGTCGTCAGCTCCCGCGCCTTTGCTTCCCTGGTGGACTTCACCACCTGGTCAGTCGGGGCGTTGGCAGAGCAGGGCATCTGGATGGGGATGAAGGGCAAAAACCCGGTGGACGAGATGGCTGCCTTGCCGTCTTCGGTGTCGGTGTTTCACGTGGAACAACTGGCAGTGCCGGGGCTGGATGCGGAGCGGTGCATTGTTTGGATGCGCCGGGCAGAGCTCCCCTGATTGCCTGGGTTGCTTCTGGCTCAGGCGTGTCGGGCACTCTTTCCCGTACGTGTCCCCCGCGCCGTGAGGGCGCTCTTCCTTAACCTCCCGGAAAAGAGCACCCAACCCACCTGGTCCCATGAGGTGTTGGCGTACCGATGTCTTGGCCCCCTTTACCTTGCCACTCTCTAGCAGCAGGTGTGGGGTGTGCGTTTTGCGTAGGTAAAAGGAGGAGCCCGCAAAGCGGGCGGGGGACACGGAGCAAAACGTGCACCTCGCAGCTGGTGCGAGTCAGCGCGGTGTCTTAAAAACCGCACGTCCCAAAAAGACCAAAAAGTCGGGCCAAAAATCCAACGTAAACTCAACTCCTTCCCCTGAAAGAAATTCACCATGCTCGGCGTCACCGATTACGGCACTTTTGTCATCACCATCATCGTGTTTCTGGCCATTCCCGGCCCGGGCAATCTGGCCTTGGTGACTTCCACCAGCAAGGGTGGAATCACGGGCGGGCTGGCGGCTACGCTGGGTGTGATCTTGGGTGATCAGGTGCTGATGTGGTCGGCCGTGGCCGGAGTTGCCGCGCTCTTGGCCGCCTACCCCGATGCCTTCCATGCCGTGCAGTGGGCCGGTGCGGCTTACCTTGCGTACCTGGGTTTCAGGATGCTGACCGCCAAACCCGGCGCGGCGCCCGTGCTCAACATCAAGGCCGGGCACTACCTGCGCCAGGCCATGGTTATCACCTTGCTCAACCCCAAGGCCATTTTGTTTTACATGGCCTTCTTCCCGCTGTTTGTCGATCCCGCGCGCCAGCAAGGTCTGGTGACCTATGCCTTCATGGCGGCCACGATTGCCTTCCTGACTTTTCTGTATGGCCTGGGCGCGACCCTGCTCACGCACTACCTGGCCGAGCGCATGCGCGCCAATCCCAAGATCGGTCGCGTGCTCGAAAAAGTCGCCGGCCTGTTCCTGATTGGCTTTGGCATTCGCCTTGCGATCTCCCGCTAAATCTCTCCGTCTTCCGTTCCCCAGTCTCCTCACGTAAAGCGCGTTATGGCCAAAATTTTCTGTGTTGCCAACCAAAAGGGTGGGGTGGGTAAAACCACCACCACGGTCAATCTGGCGGCGGGCTTGGCCAAAGTGGGCCAGCGTGTATTGATGATTGACCTGGACCCACAAGGCAATGCCACCATGGGTTCGGGTGTGGACAAACGCAAGCTGGAACTCACGGTGTATGACGTGTTGCTGGAGTCCGCATCGATTACCGAAGCGCGCGCCCAGAGCGACAAGCTCAAGGAGGCTGGCTGCAGCTACGACATCCTGGGCGCCAACCGCGAACTGGCGGGTGCCGAAGTGGAGCTGGTGGAAGTGGAGCGGCGTGAGAAGCGTCTCAAGCTGGCCATCGCCGCCGTAGACCATGAGTACGACTTTGTGCTGATCGACTGCCCGCCGTCACTCTCGATGCTCACACTCAACGGCCTGTGCTGCGCGCACGGCGTGATCGTGCCCATGCAGTGTGAGTACTTTGCACTCGAAGGTCTGACCGATCTGGTCAACACCATCAAGCAGGTCAAGGCCAACCTCAACGACGACTTGCAGATCATCGGCTTGCTGCGCGTGATGTTCGACCCGCGCATCACCTTGCAACAGCAGGTCAGCGACCAGCTCAAGGCGCACTTTGGTGACAAGGTGTTCGACTCGGTAATCCCGCGCAATGTGCGTCTGGCCGAGGCGCCCAGTTATGGGCTGCCGGGCGTGGCATTTGACCCCAACTCCAAAGGCGCCCAGGCCTTCATCACCTTCGCCCAGGAGATGGTGGATCGTATCAAGGCCATGTAGGTTTTATAAGCCAAATAGGCCTGTAGCCTCCGTCAATATTGTGCAAGCTGCTCCTGAATTCATAGCAAAATGGTCTCTCCTGTACCCACTGTCCTGATCTTGCCCGGCTGGCAAAACTCCGGTGACGCCCACTGGCAAAGCCGCTGGGAGGCGCTGTATGGCTACACGCGTGTGCAGCAGCACGACTGGATGCAGCCGCTGCGTGGTGACTGGATGGCACAGCTCGAAGAATATGTACTGGCCGCCCCCACGCCCGTGGTGCTGGTGGCGCACAGCCTGGGCTGCATGCTCACCGCCGCGTGGGCAGAGCACTCGCAAAACACCCACAAGGTGCAGGCCGCATTTTTGGTGGCGCCCGGTGACCCGGAGCGTGAAGAGTTGCGCGCGGCATTGAAAAGCTGGTCGCCGGTGGTGAAGCAGCGCTTGCCATTCACATCGCAATTGTTCGGCAGCACCAACGACCCGTATTGCAGCTTCGCGCGTGCGCAGGAGTTTGCAACGGCTTGGGGCGCCGAATTTGTGGATTACGGCGCGTGCGGACACATCAATGGTGAGTCCGGCTTGGGCGACTGGCCCGATGGCCACGACAGATTGCAGGCGCTGATCGCACGGGCGATCTGAGCCACAGAGTTTTTAAGGAAAAGAATGATGGTCACGAAGAAACCCAAGGGACTGGGCATGGGATTGGAGGCGCTGTTGGGCCCCAAGGTCAAGGACGCGCCCGCTGCCGATGCGACGCCTGCCAACCCCGGCCTGCCCAGCACGCTGCTGCTGAGCGACATGGTGGCCGGTGTCTACCAGCCGCGCACCCGCATGGACGAGGGCGCACTGTACGAGCTGGCTGAGAGCATCAAGGCGCAAGGCATCATGCAGCCCATCCTGGTGCGCCAGCTTTCCGACGTGGATGCTGCCAAGCACCGCGACGGCAATTCCAAACGCCCGGTCTATGAAATCATTGCCGGCGAACGCCGCTTTCGCGCTGCCAAGCTGGCCGGCCTGGACAGCGTGCCGGTGCTGGTGCGCGACGTGCCCAACGAGGCCGCCGCCGCGATGGCGCTTATCGAAAATATCCAGCGCGAAGACCTCAACCCGCTGGAAGAAGCGCAGGGCCTGCAACGCCTGATCAAGGAATTCGGCCTGACGCACGAAACCGCCGCCCAGGCCGTAGGCCGTTCGCGCAGCGCCGCATCCAACTTGCTGCGTTTGCTGAACCTGGCCGACCCGGTGCAGACCATGCTGATGGCGGGTGATCTGGACATGGGCCACGCGCGTGCACTGCTGGCGCTGGACCGCGCCACACAGATCACCGCTGCCAACCAGATCGCCACCAAGAAGATGTCGGTGCGCGAAGCCGAAAGTTTGGTCAAGAAGCTCAGCGCCGAGTTCTCGCTGACACCGCAAAAGCCGACCAAGGAAAAGTCCCGCGACCTCAAACGCGTGGAAGAAGAGCTGTCGGACCTGCTCATGGCGCAGGTCGAAGTGCTGGTAAAAAAACGCGTCAAGCGCCATGGCCGCGTCGAAGAAATGGGCGAGGTGGTGATCCAGTTCGGCTCCCTCGACGAACTCAATGGGCTGATCGAGCGGCTCTCGCCCGGCACAAGTCGCTGAACTGTGCGCCCCCACGCTCCACCGCTGCGCGGGTCGCTGCCCCCCAGGGGGGCTAACCCGCCTTGGGGCGGCCCGGCGGCGGGTTGTGCCCTTAGACGCTATACAAGTGATAGCTGTTTGCGCACATTCCATAAGGGTTTGAGGTCAAAATGGCATTAAACCCTGTGCAAAAAATCCTGCAAAACTGGCCGCTACCCGCCGTGGTGGCCTGGCTGGCCTGCTGGCTGGTGTTTCGCCTGGCCACGGCGCAGGGCGCGGACCTGGCTCTTGCGCTCGGTCTGGCCAGTGGTCTGGGCGTGTTGCTGAGCCTGTGGGGCAATAGCTGGTGGCGGCGCCTGTTCATCGCAGCGGGTTTCCCGCTCTCGCTGGTACTGTCTTCTCCCACGCTGGCCCAATTGCCGGCCTGGGGTTGGCTGATTCCGCTGGGCTTGTTGCTGCTGGTCTACCCGATCAACGCCTGGCGCGACGCGCCGCTGTTTCCTACGCCGCTGCATGCGCTGGACGCCTTGCCCGCGCAGGCGCCGCTACCGACTGGCGCGCGGATCCTCGATGCCGGATGTGGTCTGGGCCACGGCCTGCAGGCCTTGCGCCGTGTTTATCCGCAGGCACAACTCCACGGGCTCGAATGGAGCTGGCCGCTGCGCGCGTGGTGTGCGCTGCGTTGCCCCTGGGCGCGTGTGCGCCAGGGCGATATCTGGCAGGCCGACTGGTCGGCCTACGACATGGTCTACCTGTTCCAGCGCCCCGAGAGCATGGCGCGTGCGGCCGAGAAGGCGCGCGCCGAGCTGCGCCCCGGTGCCTGGCTGGTGAGTCTGGAATTCGAGGCCACCATGCTGGCGCCCACGGCGCAATTGCTCGCCGGGCCGCAGCGCCCGCTCTGGGTGTACCAGGTGCCGCTGACGCCGCGATAGGCATTAATTCCGGAAAAGCCGCTCTTGGTCGCCACCGCGCGCAACAAACGGGACGCCACAGTCTGCCGGTGGCAAAATGCTGCGGATTACCAGTCGCCCTTGGGCGCGACTGCAGGAGATAAGCATGGATTCTGAATTTTCCCAATCGTCGCTGGATGTCGCGGAGTCGCTGCACGCGAACCGGGTGATTGTGTTTGCCCTGGCCACACTGGCCGAGCTGCGCGAGTCCGACACCGAGAGCCATATCCTGCGCGTCCAGCACTACGTGCGCGTGCTGGCCAACAAGCTCGGTCCCCACCCCAGTTACGCCGCGCTGCTGACGCCGGACTACATTGAAAGCCTGTGCCGCAGTGTGCCCATGTACGACATGGGCTCGGTGGGCATACCGGACCGCATTTTGCTCAAGCCCGGACGCCTCACGCCCGAAGAAGTAGCCATCATGCGCACCCACACCACCCTAGGGTATGAGTCGATCGTGCGCGCCGAAAAGACGCTGGGCCGGGCCTCGCCGTTGTTGACGATTGCCAAAGAGATCACGCGCTCGCACCAGGAAAAGTGGGATGGCAGCGGTTACCCCCAAGGCCTCTCGGAAGGTCAAATTCCGGTGTCCGCCCGCATCGTGGCGCTGGCCGATGTGTACGACGCGCTGATCAGCAACAAGGTCTACAAGGACGGCGTGCCGCATGACAAAGCAGTACAGATCATCTTCAGCGAACGGGGCACCCATTTCGACCCCGACATCGTCGATGCCTTCATTGAAATCCACGAAGAGTTCGCGGCCATCGCCCAGCGTTATGCCGACACCGATGCCGACATGCAGCAGAAGATCGAATACATGGCCAATGCGATTGCCGAAGTCGCGGTGCTCTAGGCGCATTGCGCGCGGCGCTAGCCCTGCGTACCGGGGAATAGCGCTATCGGTTTGGCCGGCGGAGTTTTGGCCGGTGCTTCGTTGGGGAAGGGGCTTGCGAGCGGAACCTCTTCCACAGGCGGAAACGCGGGGATAGCGCTTTCGCGGTTGTTCACGGTGTCCAGCAGCGCCAAGCCTGCGGTATGGACCCATTCCCGCACCTGCGTCTCAAAGCGGCCGCCGCTGGGCATAAAGTTGGCGGGCAGGCGTGCGTAGACCGCGTAGTTCAGGCTTCTGCCCCTGTCCCGGCGTGCGCTGAGGCGGATGGCGGCATGGGCGTTTGGCATCTCCTTCGCATAGGGGGTGAGCCCGCCAAAAATGGTTTGTATGTTTTTTTGCGGCTGGCTTGCCGCCGATGCAATCCAATTCCGGAATCCACTGGCATACCACTGCCCCTCAGCGCAGGCACTGGCGATGCTGGTGGCTTCGGTGCCGAGGTTGTCCACGATGGGAAACTGCTTGTTGGGGCAATACTCGCCCAGCCAGCGCACGGGGGTGGAGTCCGGCGTAAACCCCACCAGCATGGCGGCAATGCCGTTGCCCGCATCCGTGCTTTTCAGGGTCAGGGTGACCGAACCGGTGGTGGGTGGCGACATCTCGGCCCGGCCCCCGGTCAGCCCCAGGGCCTCGTCGTTGCGCGACACCACTAGCCAATGGCCTTGCGGCAAGGGCAGCGGCTTGATGAATGCACCAATCCGGATGCCCTTGCCGTCCAGCAGCGTGCCGGCCTGGATAGCGTTGTAGTCCACCTGCGCCTGGCAGCTGCCAGTCGCCACCAGTACGCCCAGGCCCACGCAGGCCGCAATGTTGTGTCTCATCCCTGAACTCCTCTTTGTCATAGTGCTCTGCGGCACCGTGAAAGCATAGCAGTGCGATCAGGCCCAGGCCATCTCCCATTCGGGTGAAAACAGGCGGCCTAGCGCAGGTGGCGAATCCAGAGGACCAGCACCACCAGCGCGGCGCTGAGGTGCAGGGCACTCCACAGCAAGTAGCGGCGGCGCAGGGATTGGGGTGACAGCGGCGAGAGCAGGAACAGCCGCCCGTCCTGCGGTGCGCGCAGAACATGCACGCCGGGTTGCTGGCGGATGGCGCGGTGCTCCTGCTCCACCATGCGTGTGGCCAGGCGGCGCGCCAGCTCCCACTCCTTGAGGTCAATTTCTCCGTCGTGGTTCAGGTCGAATCGGCGGTGCAGCGCCGCCGGGTCCTTTTTCCAGGTGTTGAGCAGCGCGCCCACATCGTCGCGCAGACTCAGGGCGGAGTTCACGCCGCCCTCGGTGCGGAACTCGCCCAGCACGTACAGCGTGCGCCCGGCATGCAGCAGTTCTTCCACATGTTTATGGTCGTTGCGCACGCGGGTGGTCACCTCGGCGCCCATCACCTCTGCATGGTCCGGGTCCACGGTGCACTGGCCGGTGCTATCGGTGATGTCAAAGGTGGCGTCGCTGGTGCCGCTTTCCACCTCCCGCCATTCCTTCTCGTCGTTGTCGCGGGCGTAGATGCGGTAGCGGTACCAGATGCAGGGGGTGTTGGTCAGTGGGCTGGTAATCAGCTGCGTGACTGTGGCGCGCCCCTGCAGTTCCACATAACCCTGCGCGGCGGACCCGATGCGGGAGGTAGCGATATCGGCAATGGCGCGGGCCCGACGCAGCGCGGCCGCCCAGGCCAGCAGCGCCACGGCCACCAGACCTGCCACGCACCATTGCTGCGTGCGCCCTGGGCCGGCGTGCAGTGCCATGCCTGCCAGTGTGGCGTAGGCACCGGTCAGCAGGCCATTGGCACTTTGGCTGCGCAGCCAGCGCAGGCCCTGTACTTGGAGATCCACAGTCGCGTGTTGCAGACGGGAGCAGGGCTTAGCCCTTGAAGCGCGCGCCGATGTCGACGTCCTGCACTTCCTCAGCGGCAAACTTCAGCAGCGCAAAGTCCTTGAAGTTGAAAAAGCGCGCCACCAGCACGCCGGGGAACTGCTCGATGGCCACGTTGTTGATGTTGACGGATTCGTTGTAGAACTCGCGCCGGTCGGCAATGGCGTTCTCCAGCCCGCTGATGCGCGACTGCAGGTGCAGGAACTGCTCGTTGGCTTTCAGGTCGGGGTAGTTTTCGGCCAGCGCAAACAGTTGGCCCAGTCCGCTGCGCAGCGCGCTTTCGGCGGCGCCCAGTGCGCCCACGTTCTGCGCTTCGCGCGCCGATGACACGCGTGAACGCGCCTGGATGACCTTTTCCAGCGTCTCCTGCTCGTGCTGCATGTACTGCTTGCAGGTGTCCACCAGCTTGGGAAGTTCGTCGTGGCGCTGCTTGAGCAACACGTCGATATTGGCCCAGGCTTTGCCCACCGCGTTTTTCACGGTGACCAGGCTGTTGTAGACGGTGACCAGGTAGACCACCAGCACACCCAAGACAATCCAGAAGACCAGACCCATACGTTTACTCCCTTGAAGTTGAGATGTTTCTCTCGCAGTCCGCACTGTAAAGCACGCCCGTTTGCTGGCAAGACTTGCTGCAGATTTACTGTAAAAACGTGCCCCGGCCCTTATGTGGTGTGCGCAAGCAGCTATGTAATTTATAGCGAAAAGATCTTGCCGGGGTTCAGGATGTTGTCCGGGTCCAGCGCGCGCTTTAGCGTGCGCATCATGTCCACCGCACCGTTGCCAGTTTCTTCCAGCAGGAAGCCTTGCTTGTGCAGGCCCACACCGTGTTCGCCCGTGCAGGTGCCGCCCAGTTGGAGCGCGCGCTGTACCAGTTGCGTGTTGAGCCGCTCGGCGGTTTCCCGTTCCTCGGGGTTGTCAGGGTCTATCAGGTAGCCCATGTGGAAGTTGCCGTCACCCACGTGGCCGACCAGGAAGTAGGGGATGCCGGCTTCCTGCGCTTCGGTCACGGAGTCTAAGAGCGCGTCGGCCAGGTGCGAGATCGGCACGCAGGTGTCGGTGGTGATGGCCTTGCAGCCGGGGCGCGACTGCACGCCGGCAAAGTAGGCGTTGTGCCGTGCGGTCCACAGCTTGGTCCGCTCTTCGGGTGTCTCGGCCCACTCGAACGTCTGGCCGCCGAATTCGGCGGCAATCTCCTGCACGGTTTCCACCTGCTCTTTCACGCCAGCGGGCGAACCGTGGAACTCCATGAGCAACATGGCCCCTTCGCGCAGCGTGAGTTTGGAGTGCGCGTTGACCATGCGGATGGTGTTGGCGTCCAGCAGCTCACAGCGCGCAATCGGCACGCCCAGCTGGATCAGCTGGATGGTGGTGTTCACCGCGTCGGCCAGGCTGCCGAACGAGCAGGTGGCCGCCATCACGGCTTCGGGCAGCGGGTAGAGCTTGACGGTGACCTCGGTGATCACGCCCAGCGTGCCCTCAGAGCCCACCATCAGGCGTGTGAGGTCGTAACCCGCGCTGCTTTTCTTGGCGCGTGTGCCGGTGCGGATGATGTCGCCACTGGCCGTGACCACTTCCAGTGCCAGCACGTTCTCGCGCATGGTGCCGTAACGCACGGCATTCGTGCCGCTGGCGCGTGTGGCGCTCATGCCGCCAATGGTGGCGTCGGCGCCCGGGTCAATCGGGAAGAACAGGCCGGTGGATTTGACCGCTTCGTTGAGCTGTTTGCGGGTCACGCCGGGTTGCACGGTGACCGTAAGGTCGTCAGACTGGATGGACAACACTTGGTTCATGCGGCTCACATCCAAGCTGATGCCGCCTTGCACGGCCAGCAGATGCCCTTCGAGCGAGGAGCCCACACCAAACGGAATCACTGGCACTTTGTACTGCGCGCAGAGTTTCACCGCATCGGCCACATCCTGCGTGCTCTGCGCAAACACCACCGCGGACGGTGGCGGCACGGTGAAGGCAGACTCATCGCGCCCATGCTGTTCCCGCACGGCCATGGCGGCGGAGAACTGGTCGCCAAAGCGGGTCTTCAGGGCATCCAGCAGGGCTTGCGGCACGGTGCGCAGTGTGATCTGGGGCAACAAATGGTTCAGTGAGGCGGGGGCGTTCATGGGGTGGGGGTGTTCCTGGTGAAAGCAGCGCCTATCTAGGCGCGGACCGGATTGATCAGCGGCCACTTGGCCGTCTGGGGGTTGCGAAAACCGCATTCGGTGTAGGCACGGCGCAAGCTGCCGTCCTGCACCCGCGCGGCCAACGCGGGAAAAATTTTGTCAGCAATCTGGCGGCCTGCCGGGGTGTGGGCAGCGGCCAGATGCCGCGAGCCGATCAGCGCCACCGACACGCCCTTGACGGGCACCAGGGTGTTGCCTTCGTGGACCAGCTCCAGCGACGGCTTGGCAGGAAAGGGCGCCAGCAGCAGGTCAGCGCGGCGATTCGCCACCATCAGCACCATCTGGTTCCAGGTCTTCACGTCCATCACCTGTTTGAGGCCTAGCTTGCCCAGCGTATTCCAGTCGGCCGTCCAGGCGCTGTTGGACACCACCGTGAGGTCCTTGAGCTGCGCCCGTTTGCGCACGGCCAGCGCCGCCTGGTTGCCCGGTGCGGTGTACATGCCGACGACAAACTCGCCGTTGGCCAGCAGCGCGCTGGAGCGGGTGATGGTGGTACCGGCCTGTGCCAGGTCCAGTTGCCAGGCACTGGTGCCCAGTGCATCGACGCGGCCCGCGCTGAGTTCGATCAGCAGGCGTTCGTAACTGTCAATGCGCACCAACTCCACTGCCAGCGCGGGCAGAGCGCGGTGCATTTCGCGCAACAGAAAGGCCAGCTCCATCACATCCCGCCGCGCATGCGGGCCACGAAAGTGCTGCAACGTGGCGACATCGCGGCCCTCCAGAAAACGCGGCAGGTCGTCGGCCACGTCACCCGGCACGGCAATGCGGGCGATGCTCAGAGCGGCATGTGCCATCAGGGGGCTGGCCAGCGCGACCGCCATGCCGCCCAGCACCTGTCTGCGGGGTAGCATGGGTGGGGTGGCTTGGGGAAGGCGGGAGGAGCCCGGAGGCAACAGGGTCATAAATGGGAAGGGTGTTTCAAACCGTCAATAATCCCATTTTGATCCAAGGACGCCGCCATGGGAAACCGCCTGACACAAATTGCCACCCGCACCGGGGACAACGGCACCACCGGCCTGGGGGACAACACACGCGTGTCCAAAGACAGCCTGCGTGTGCACGCCATGGGGGAGGTGGATGAACTCAACTCCCACATTGGTGTGTTGCTATGCGAAGCCATGCCCGTTGGCGTGGCCGCAGTGCTGGTGGAAGTGCAGCACCAGCTCTTCAATCTGGGCGGCGAGCTGTCCATCCCCGGGTACGAGCTGCTCAAGCCTGAGGCGGTGCTGGCGCTCGACGAGGCCCTGGCCGACTACAACGCCGACTTGCCGCGCCTGCAGGAGTTCATATTGCCCGCCGGCACACGCGCCGCGTCGTTGGCCCATGTGTGCCGCACCGTAGCGCGCCGCGCCGAACGCGCCGTGGTGGCATTGGAGGGCCAGGAAACGTTGAAAGACACGCCGCGCCAGTACCTCAACCGCCTGTCGGACCTGATGTTTGTGCTGGCCCGCGTGCTCAACCGCCACCGCACCGATGGTTCGGTGGGTGACGACGTGTACTGGAAGAGCGAGAGATTGCTATCAAATAAGTAGCTGCTTGCGCATAACCCATGCGGGCTGCGGGCTGTTTTCTCTTGTATTTAAGCTCTGCGCCTGAATTGGGCGGCCTTGCGTCGGCACATGGCCGCAGGCATGGGAAGCCGTCACATCGCGCCGAAATACATACGATTCTTCGGTTCTAGGTATAAATCCTAGGTAAACAATGCAAATAAATACCGGATTGAACAATCCGCGTATTAGTTTTACATGAGGGTTTCACTATCTTCATGGTGTCAGTGTCTGCACAAGAAAGGCATTGAACAAGGCATTCGATTCCATAACCAAAGACACCAGGAGACTATCGATGAAATTCAGAACCCGTGTTGCCGTCGCCGCAGCGCTCGCAGCATCGTTGTGCGGACAGTCGCAAGCCGCGACCGAGCTCGTGATTGCCACCGTGAACAACGGCCACATGATCGAAATGCAGAAGCTCAGCAAGAACTTCGAAACCGCCAATCCCGACATCAAACTCAAGTGGGTGACGCTGGAAGAAGGCGTGCTGCGCCAGCGCGTCACCACCGACATCGCCACCAAGGGCGGCCAGTTCGATGTGATGACCATCGGCATGTACGAAACCCCCATCTGGGGCAAGAAGGGTTGGCTGCAAGAACTCAAGACCGACGCCAAGTACGACGCGGACGACCTGCTGCCCGCCATGCGCAACGGCCTGTCGGTGGACGGCAAGATGTTTGCCGTGCCCTTCTACGGCGAATCCTCCATGCTGATGTACCGCAAGGACCTGGCTGACAAGGCCGGCATCAAAGTGGCCGACAAGCCCACCTGGACCGAGGTCAAGGAACTGGCGTCCAAGATCCACGACCCGAAGAACGGCGTCTACGGCATCTGCCTGCGCGGCAAACCGGGTTGGGGTGACAACATGGCCTTCCTGACGACGCTGGTCAACACCAATGGCGGCCAGTGGTTTGACATGAACTGGAAACCCCAACTGGAAAGCAAGCCCTGGAAGGACTCCATCAACTTCTACGTGGACCTGCTGAAAAACTACGGCCCACCCGGCTCCTCGGCCAACAGCTTCAATGAAATCCTGGCGCTGTACAACGAAGGCAAGTGCGGCATGTGGATTGACGCCACCATTGCAGCGTCTTTCATCACCGACCCCAAGCAGTCCAAGGTGGCTGACAAAGTGGCGTTTGCACAAGCACCGACTGCCGTGACCCCCAAGGGTGCCAACTGGCTGTGGGCCTGGGCGCTGGCCATTCCATCGGGCTCCAAGAAAGTGGACGCTGCGACCAAGTTCGTGACCTGGGCGACATCGAAGGAATACATCGAGCTGGTGGCCAAGACCAATGGCTGGGCCCACGTGCCCACCGGTACCCGCAAGAGCACCTACGCCAATCCTGAGTTCACCAAGGCGGCCAAGTTTGCTGCGGCTGAAAAAGCCGCCATCGATTCGGCCAACCCGAACGACAGCACCTTGCCCAAGAGCCCGTATGTCGGTGTGCAGTTCGCTGCCATCCCCGAGTTCCAGGCGATTGGTGCGACCGTGGGCCAACAGATGAGCGCTGCGCTGGCTGGCAAGTCCACGGTGGACGCAGCCCTGAAGGCTTCGCAAGTGGCGGCTGACCGTGAAATGAAGAAGGCTGGCTACTACAAGTAGTCGTCCGACCAAGACAAGCAAGCATCTCTCTCCGGTCGCTTGACTTTAGGCGCGCGAGGCAACTCGCGCGCCCTTTTCCGCAAATTTGCCCGCGAGGCTCTCCATGAACCGCTTCATACCCCGTGCCCTCATGGCACCGGCCGTCATCTCACTCTTCCTGTGGATGATCGTGCCCCTGGTGATGACCATCTACTTCTCGCTGATCCGCTACAACTTGATGCAGCCGGACCAGACGGGGTTCATTGGCCTAGAGAACTTCGAATACTTCATGACCGACCCGTCCTTTGGCACGGCTGTCATGAACACCCTGTTGCTGCTGGGCAGCGTGATCCTCATCACCGTGGTGCTGGGCACGTTGCTGGCATTGTTGATTGACGAACCGTTTCCGGGCCGTGGCCTGGTGCGCATTCTGTTGATCTCTCCCTTCTTCGTCATGCCCACGGTCAATGCGCTGTTGTGGAAACACATGATGATGAATCCCATCTACGGCGTGCTGGCGCAGGTCTGGATCTTCTTTGGCGGTACGCCGGTGGACTGGCTCACCGACTTCCCGCTCTTCAGCGTCATCGTCATCGTGTCCTGGCAGTGGCTGCCGTTTGCCACGCTGATCTTCATCACGTCGCTGCAAAGCATGAACCGCGAGCAGCTCGAAGCCTCGCGCATGGACGGCGCCAATTACCTGCAGCAGCTGCGTTACCTGTACCTGCCGCATCTGGCGCGTTCGGTGGCCATCGTGGTGATGATCGAAATGATCTTCCTGCTCAGCGTGTTTGCCGAGATCTACACCACCACCGGTGGCGGACCAGGTGATGCGAGTACCAATGTGGCCTTCCTGATCTTCAAGCAGGCGCTGCTGAATTTCGACGCCGGTGTGGCCTCGGCCGGTGCCCTGTTTGCCGTGGTGCTGGCCAACATCGCGGCGGTCTTCCTGATTCGCATGGTCGGCAAGAACCTGGATAAGTGAGCACATTCCCATGACACAACGCAAAACTTTCTCCTGGCTGTTCTGGCTGCGCACGCTCACGGCCTGGGGCGTGACCTTTCTGCTGTTCTTCCCGCTGGGCTGGCTGGTGCTCACCGCGTTCAAGACCGAGTTGCAAGCCATCTCGGTGCCGCCGCTGGTGTTCTTCACCCCCACGCTGGAGAACTTCGAGATCGTGCAGGAGCGCAGTGACTACATGCTCTACGCCACCAACTCGCTGATCACCAGCGTGGCCTCCACCATCCTGGGGCTGGCACTGGCGTTTCCCGCGGCTTACGCCATGGCTTTCTTCAAAGGCAAATACACCAAGGACATCCTGATGTGGATGTTGTCCACCAAGATGATGCCGGCCGTGGGCGCGCTGGTGCCGGTCTACGTGATGGCGCAGACCAGCGGCCTGCTGGACACGCGCACCGGCTTGGTCATCGTGTTCACGCTGTCCAACCTGCCCATCATGGTGTGGATGTTGTACTCCTACTTGAAGGAGATTCCGGCCGAAATCCTGGAAGCCTCGCGCATGGACGGTGCCACGCTGTGGAACGAGTTCCGCTACGTGCTGTTGCCACTCACCATGGGCGGCCTGGCCTCCACCGGCCTGCTCACGCTGGTGCTGAGCTGGAACGAGGCCTTCTGGTCCCTCAACCTGAGTGCTGCCAAGGCTGGCACGCTGGCCACGCTGATCGCCTCCTACTCCAGCCCTGAAGGTCTGTTCTGGGCCAAGTTGTCGGCGGCCTCCTTCATGGCCATCGCACCCATCGTGGTGTTTGGCTGGTTCAGCCAGAAACAACTGGTGCAAGGCCTGACCTTCGGCGCAGTGAAGTAAATACATCCATCAAGAGAGAGACAAATCCCATGGCATACCTTCAACTGCAGGGCATCGAAAAAGAGTTTGGCAATGTGCGCGTGATTCGCGGCATTGACCTTGAAATCAGGCAGGGTGAGTTCATCGTTTTTGTCGGCCCCTCCGGCTGCGGAAAGTCGACGCTGTTGCGTCTGATCGCCGGGCTGGAAGAGACCAGCGCCGGCACCCTGATGCTGGACGGCCGCGACATCACACACCAGCCCTCCAGCAAGCGCGATCTGGCCATGGTGTTCCAGAGTTATGCGCTGTACCCGCACATGAGCGTGTTTGAGAACATGAGCTTCGCGCTCAAGCTGGCCAAGGTCGACCCGGCCATCATCAAGGACAAGGTCGATCGCGCGGCGAAGATCCTCAACCTGACGAACTACCTGGAGCGCACACCCAAAGAACTGTCGGGTGGGCAGCGCCAACGTGTCGCCATTGGCCGCGCCATCGTGCGTGCACCCAAGGTGTTTTTGTTTGACGAGCCGCTGTCCAACCTGGACGCGGCATTGCGTGGCCAAACGCGCATCGAGATTGCCAAGCTGCACCGCGACCTGGGTGCCACCACCATCTACGTCACCCACGATCAGGTCGAGGCCATGACGCTGGCCGACCGCGTCGTGGTGTTGCGTGACGGCCAGATTGAACAGGTGGGCACACCGCTGGAGTTGTATGACCGCCCGGCCAACCAGTTTGTGGCCCAGTTCATCGGTACGCCGCAGATGAATGTGGTGCCTGTCAGCGAACTCCCGGGGCTGGATGCGCAGTTTGGCCTGCCGGTCGCAGCCGGTGGCGCCATCGGCTTGCGCCCGGAAAACATCACGCTCTGCGCAGCAGCCCAGGGGCAGTTCCAGGGCAAGGTGGAACTGGTCGAGGCCCTGGGCGCAGAGACGCTGGTTTACATCGGGACTACACACGGTGCACAACTGGTAGTCCGCCAAACCGAGCGCACGGATTTGCAGGTTGGCGCTGCCGTGGGCGTGCAACTGGACGTTGACGCCGCCCACCTGTTTGACGCGCAGGGACGCATCACCCGCACCGGCAAAGCCCGCGCGGTATTGGCGAACTGACACATCCATATTCTGATTTCCGGATTTCCATTTCATGCAAGTTGCAGCACCTCCCTTTGTCATGCTCCATCTGGGGCTGGGTTCTTTTCACCGCGCGCACCAGGCGCTGTATCTGCACCAGCTGCAGCAAGCGGGTGACCGCAGCTGGGTGCTGGCGGGCGGCAACATCCGCCCCGACATGGCCGACACCATGGCAGCGCTCATCCAGCAGAACGGCGCCTACACACTGGAAACCGTCACGCCCCAGGGCGAGCGCACCTACACGCGCATCACGTCCATCCAGACCGTGGTGCCGCACGATCCCGCGCTCTCCGGCCTGGTGCAATTGGGCGCGGATGCGAATACCCGCATCATCTCGTTCACGGTGACCGAGGCGGGCTATTACCTCGATGCCCAGGATCGGCTGGACCTCGATTTTGTTGATCTGCAGGCGGATGTGCAGGCGCTCAAGGCGGGTGGCGCAGGCAGCACCATTTACGGCGCGCTCACTGCCATCCTGCGTGCCCGCATGCAGGCCCAGGCGGGCGCAGTGACGCTGCTCAACTGCGACAACCTGCGCCACAACGGCGACCGTTCGCGCAGCGGCCTGCTGCAGTTCATTGAACTGCTGGGTGACACCGCGCTGCTGGCCTGGGTGCAGACCCATACGAGCAGCCCCAACGCCATGGTCGACCGCATCACGCCCCGGCCCACGCCCGATGTGCGCGCGCGGGTCCTGGCCGCCACCGGCGTAGACGATGCCGCTGCGCTGATGGGTGAGAGCTTCATCCAGTGGGTCATCGAAGACCGCTTTGTCGCCGGGCGTCCGGCGTGGGAGCGGGTGGGCGTGGAGATGGTGGACTCGGTGCAGGCGTATGAAGAGGCCAAGATCCGCCTTCTCAACGCCACACACAGCTGCATCGCCTGGGCCGGCACGCTGGTCGGCTACACCTATATCCACGAAGGTACGCAGGACGCGCGCATCCGCCGGATGGCGTTTGACTATGTGACGGATGACGTCATTCCCGTGCTGGACACACCAGAGCACCCCAGCCCGATCAACCTGGCGCAGTACCGCGATGTGGTGCTGGACCGTTTTGGCAACCCGGCCATTGCCGACACCAACCAGCGTGTGGCCATGGACGGCTTTTCCAAGATACCCGGCTTCATCGCGCCGACCATCCGCGAGCGGCTGGCGCACGGTGACTCCATCGCCAGTGTGGCGATGCTGCCGGCGCTCTTTCTGGCCTACTTGCAGCGCTGGCACACGGGGCAAATCCACTACACCTACCAGGACCAGGCCATGGACCCAGCCGTGGCGCACGCCATCTGTGAGGCCGCAGACCCGGTGGCGGCGTTCTGTGCTGACGCAACCCTGTGGGGCCCGCTGGCCAACCACCCGCGCCTGGTCGCCGCTTTGCGTACTGCGTCTGCGCGGGTCGCCCAATTCGTGAAGGATGCTGCCCCATGAGCACCCGCCTGAAAGACAAACACGCCGTGCTGACGGGTGCCGCCGGTGGCATTGGCCTGGCCGTGGCGCAAGCCTACCTGCGCGAAGGCGCACGCTGCACAGTGGCCGACATCGGTTCCCAGGCCACGCCGGAGCTGGCGGCGCTGCTGGCCGAGTACCCTGCGCAACTGCAGTACCTGCCTACCGATGTCACCCGCATGGTGGACATCGATGCGTTGGTGGCCCAGGCCAGCCAGCGCTTTGGCTCCATCACCACGCTGTTCAACAACGCGGCGATCTTCGACATGGCGCCGCTGCTGGAAAGCCACGAGGCCATGTACGACAAGCTATTCGCGGTCAACGTCAAGGGCGCGTTTTTTGCGATGCAAAAGGTGCTGGCGCACATGGTGGCGGGCGGCGTGAAGGGTGGGGCGATCATCAATATGGCGTCGCAGGCCGGGCGCCGCGGTGAGGCCTTGGTGTCGCACTACTGTGCCAGCAAGGCGGCAGTCATCAGCTACACCCAGAGTGCCGCATTGGCGATGGCGCCGCACGCCATCCGCGTCAACGCCATCGCTCCCGGCGTGATCGCCACGCCGATGTGGAAGAACGTGGACGCCCTGTTTGCCAAATTTGAGAACCTGCCACTGGGTGAGAAACAAAAGCGGGTGGGCGAGGCCGTGCCGCTGGGCTATATGGGCAGCCCTGGCGACATTTGCGGCGCCGCGGTATTCTTGGCCAGTGAAGAGGCGTCGTACATCACTGCGCAGACCCTGAATGTGGATGGCGGCAATGTGATGTCCTGACGGCGCCTGCAGCAACCTGAGAATTAAACCGAACACCATGGCCGCGAAACCGCGTCAGCTCAAGCCCGAGCTGGAACACGACTACAGCCGCTCCCCCGAGCTGGGTTATGAGCGCCCGGAAGAGGTGGGCATCATCCGCTGCCTGTCGCACGGCTTCCCTACGCCGCTGGCACGCTGGCACTACCACGACGAATACGAACTGCACCTGATCACCACGACATCGGGCAAGGCCTTTGTCGGCGACTGGATTGGCCAGTTCCAGCCCGGCCATCTGGTGCTGACGGGTCCGCGCTTGCCGCACAACTGGGTCAGCATGGACCTGCCCGAGGGCGGTGTGCCCGAGCGTGACCTGGTGATCCAGTTCCCGCACGCACCGATTGAAGAAAGCAGCCGCCACGTGCCCGAGTTGCGCGCCGTGTTGCCGCTGCTGGAGCGGGCCAAACATGGCATCGAATTTTTTGACCTGTTTCCCCAGGCGCTGGACTACTGGCACGGCATCAAGGCGGCGCAGGGGCTGGCCCGCTTCGGCATCTTCTGCGAATTTCTGGGTGCGCTGGCAGAGTGCAACGACTACCGGTTGTTGTCGAACGCACAGATTCAAAG
The DNA here is from genome assembly GCF_001955715.1 of Rhodoferax saidenbachensis. NCBI lineage: Bacteria > Pseudomonadati > Pseudomonadota > Betaproteobacteria > Burkholderiales > Comamonadaceae > Rhodoferax > Rhodoferax saidenbachensis. The sequence goes on from NZ_CP019239.1 coordinate 76,231, forward strand.
CATAGACAACGACGACCAACTGGACCAGATCAACGCCATCCTGAGCCGCATTACCGACAACATGGGCGAGACGCTGTCGGCGGCCGACCTGGCGCGGGAACTGGGCATGAACGAGAGCCGGTTTTCGCGCTTCTTCCGCCGCGCTACCGGCAATACCTTCACCGACTTTGTGAACCATGTCCGTGTCAACCGGGCCTGCCAGTTGCTGATGGAGTCAGACCGGCAAATTACCAACATCGGCTACGAAGTGGGCTTCAACAACATCGCCAACTTCAACCGCCGCTTTCTGGACATCAAGGGCATGACCCCACGCGAATACCGCCGCCAGGTGGCCAACCGCTTTGGCCTGAAACACTGAATATGACCGCACCGTTTTCCACCCGCACCGTCCGCGTCGCCATTGCCGGCGAAGCCCTGATTGATCTGATCATGCGTCCCGATGGCGCGTACGAGCCTTGCCTGGGGGGCGCTTTGTACAACCTGTCCCGGGCGCTGTCGCGGCAAGGGGTGGGCGTGGTGTACCTCAACCCGCTGTCATCGGACCGTTTTGGACGCGCGCTGGCCCAGCAGTTGCATGACGACGGCGTGCACCTGGCCCATGAGGCACTGGTGCAGCAGGTCACCTCTCTTGCGGTGGTCAGCCTCAACGCATCCGGCCACCCCGATTACGCTTTCTACCGCGAAGGGGTTGCCGACCGGCAGGTCAGCGCAGAGGGTCTCAACCACGCTTGCGCACTGCAACCCGATCTGCAAATCATCTGCACCGGCGCACTGGCGCTGGACGCGCGTGATGCCGACGTCTATGTGCCGTGGCTGCAGGCCCAGCGGCAGGCCGGGCACTGCGTGGTGGTCGATGCCAACATGCGGCCCTCGGTCATGCCGGACCTAGCGGCCTACCGGGCCCAGGTGCAAATGGCGCTGATGGAGGCGCACATCATCAAGGTCAGTGACGAAGATTTGTCCTGGTTGGGTTATGCCAGCACCGACGCGTTGGCCAGCGCCCGCGAACTGCTGGACCGCTCCAACGCATCTCTGTTGGCCTTGACATTGGGTGCCGACGGCGCATGGCTGCTGACGCGGGACGGCCAGTGGTCCGGAAAAGAGGCACAGGCCTTGTCGGTGGTGGACACGGTGGGCGCAGGCGACAGTTTCCTGGCGGGGCTGCTTGCGGCGCTGCTGGATTCTGCGGGCCCAGTCGGGTTGCTGCACGGGCTGGACGCAAACCGCTGCACGGGCGTGCTGCGCCACGCGCTGTCCAGCGCCAGCCTGTGTGTGCAGCAGCGTGGCTGCGTGCCGCCCAGTTGGGATGAAACCCTCGCCTGGTCGCAGGCGCATCCGGCAGTCACTGCCGCGTCTGCGCCATAGCGGTTTAGCGCGGTGCCAGGATGGCCATGGTGATGCGCGACACGCAGGTCAGATCACCCGCTTCGTTGCGCATATCAATCTGCCAGACATGGGTGGTGCGGCCGATGTGGACTGCACGCGCGGTTCCGGTCACCCAGCCGCTGGTGGCGCTGCGCAAGTGGTTGGCGTTGATGTCCAGCCCGACCGCGCTGTAACCCTCTGGGCACGCGCAGTAGGCGCCGTTGGAACCCAGGGTTTCCGCCAACACGACAGACACACCGCCATGTAGCAGGCCGTAGGGCTGGCGCGTGCGCGCGTCTACCGGAACACGGGCCGTGATGGTGTCATCGCCGACTTCGAGAAATTCGATGCCCAGATGGCTGGTGGCGGTGTCTTTGGCGAAGGCGGTGAGCGCCTCTACCGAGATGGGTTTTTTCCAGATACGCATGGTGCCTTGGGTCCTGTGATGTGGGTCTGGGTCTGACTATAAACAAAGCCGTACGCTTATGTTGGTGATGAGGGCCTGTGTCAATATGTGGGTTCGGACAACACACAGACTCCCTTGGGGAAACCGCATGGAACACAACGTATCCCTTATCACTACGATTGCCGCAGGCTTTGGCATGGCGCTGATATTGGGCTTTGTGGCCGAGCGCATGAAGATACCTGCGCTGGTGGGTTATTTGGTGGCCGGCATCCTCATCGGCCCGGCCACGCCGGGTTTTGTGGCCGACGTGCAAATTGCCGCGCAGCTGTCCGAGATCGGCGTGATGCTGCTGATGTTTGGCGTGGGCCTGCATTTCTCGCTCAATGACCTGCTTTCGGTCAAGCGCATCGCATTGCCGGGGGCGGTGCTGCAGATGGGGGTGGCCACCGCATTGGGCATGGCCATGGCCTGGTACATGGGCTGGAGCCTGGGCAGTGGTTTGATCTTTGGCCTGTCGCTCTCCTGTGCCAGCACCGTGGTGCTGCTCAAGGCGCTGGAGTCGCGCGGGGTGCTGGACTCCATGAACGGCAAGATTGCTGTGGGCTGGCTGGTGGTGGAAGACCTGGCCTGCGTGCTGGTGCTGGTGCTCATGCCGCCGTTGGCGGGTGTGCTCGGCGCTAACGCGGCCGACGCGAGCAGCAGCAACGGGCTGTGGCTCACGATTGGCAAGACCCTGCTGCAGGTGTCGGCCTTTATCGCACTGATGTTGGTGGTGGGGCGGCGTGTGTTGCCCTGGCTGCTGTGGCAGGTGGCGCGCACCGGGTCACGCGAGCTGTTCACCTTGTCGGTGGTGGCCACGGCCATTGGGGTTGCCTATGGTGCATCGGCGCTGTTCAGCGTCTCGTTTGCGCTGGGCGCCTTTTTTGCGGGCACCATGATGCGTGAGTCCGAGTTGAGCCACCGCGCGGCGCAGGAGTCGCTGCCGTTGCGCGATGCGTTCTCGGTGCTGTTCTTTGTTTCGGTAGGCATGTTGTTTGACCCCGCCATCCTGTTGAAGCAGCCATTGCAGGTGCTCGGCGTGGTGGCCATCATCATGCTGGGCAAGGCACTGGCCGCCATGGGGCTGGTGATTGCGCTGCGTTACCCGCTCAACACCGCGCTCACGGTGGCTGCCAGTCTGGCGCAGATCGGCGAGTTCTCTTTCATTTTGGCGGGCCTGGGCCTGTCGCTGGGGCTGTTGCCGCCCGAAGGTGTGAGCTTGGTGCTGGCCGGCGCGCTGATTTCCATTGCGCTGAACTCGGTGCTGTTTGCGGCGGTGGAGCCGCTGCGGCGCTGGGTGCTGAAGCATTCGGACTTTGCCCGGCGCCTGGAGCAGCGCCAGGATCCCTACGCCGAACTGCCCATGAGCACCGAGCGCAAGTACCTGCAGGGGCAAGTGGTGCTGGTGGGTTACGGCCGGGTGGGCCGGCGCATTGCCCACGCGCTGGAAGCACGGGCCATTCCCTACGTGGTGGCCGAGCAAAACCGCGAGCTGGTGGAAGACCTGCGCCGTGCCGGCAAGGCTGCGGTGTCGGGCAACGCGGCCGACCCCGCGGTGTTGATCCAGGCCCACATTGCCCACGCGGCCATGCTGGTGGTGGCCACACACGACCCGTTGAATTTCCGCCAGATGGTGAGCACCGCGCGTGCGCTCAACCCCGGCATTGAAGTCGTGTTGCGCACCCACACAGAAGACGAAACCCAGTTGCTGCGCAACGACGACATAGGGGCTGTCTTTTACCGCGAAGAAGAACTGGCCAACGCCATGACCCGCCATGTGTTGCAGCGCTTTGCGCCCGAGGGCGTACACGCCTGATTGGCGGTTGCGGGTGCCTGCAGCGCAGGGACGTTACCCGTACAAACCCCACTGCTGGACTGGCACGGAACTCGCTAGTATTTGCCCATAAGTTGACCGATTGGTTAACTTATGGGCTTACCATGCCGGGCGCCAACCCCAATTTGGTGCGCCCTGCTCCAACCCATCTCTGTGCCCATGAACTCCACTGTCGTGTCCAGCCCTGCCGCCACTTCCAGCACCGCCCCGCCACCGCGTCTTGCCGTGGAAGTGCGCAACGCCAGCGTGGTCTACCAGACGGCCGATTCGCCGGTGCATGCGCTCAGTGACATTGACCTGAACATTGGCGAAGGCGAATTTGTCTCGCTGATCGGCCCCTCGGGCTGCGGCAAGACCACGCTGATGCGGGTGATTGCCGACCTGGAAAAAATCAGCGCAGGCGAGGTACTCGTCAACGGCGTCACGCCGCACGATGCACGCCTGGCGCGGGCCTATGGTTATGTGTTCCAGGCCCCTGCGCTTTTTCCCTGGCGCAATGTGCTGGCCAATGTGACGCTGCCGCTGCAGATCCAAGGCAAAGGCAGGGCCGAGGCCAAAGCCACTGCACTGGAGCATCTGGCGCGTGTGGGCCTGACCGGTTTTGAAGGCAAGTACCCCTGGCAGCTCTCGGGCGGCATGCAGCAGCGTGTGTCGATTGCGCGCGCGCTGTCGTTCGAGCCCAAGATTCTGATGATGGACGAGCCCTTTGGCGCGCTCGACGAAATCACGCGCGACCGGCTCAATGAACAGTTGCAAGAGCTCTGGCAGCGTGAGCGCCGCACCGTGGTGTTTGTCACCCACTCCATCGCCGAAGCGGTCTACCTCTCCACCAAGATCGTGGTCATGTCGCCGCGCCCGGGCCGCATCGTCAAGGTGATCGACTCGCCTTTGCCCAATGAGCGCCATCTGGGCCTGCGCGACACGCCTGCCTTCATGGAGCTGGCCCACGAAGTCCGCGAAGCCCTGGCGGATGGCCACCATGGCTGAAGTGAAAAAGAGTTTGCTGCAACGCGCCGCGCACGACTGGCTGCCAGTCGTTGTCGTGTTGCTGGCCGTTGTCATCGCCTGGTACGGGGCGGCCTGGGCGCTGAATGCGCCGGGCGCCATCGAGCGTGTGCTGGATGAAGAAGCTGGCTACACGCAGAGGGAGCTGTTTGAAGCCACCATGACCATGGAGCGCCCGCTGATGCCCGCGCCGCACCAGGTGGCCATGGATTTTTACGAGAGCCTGACCGAGTGGCCGGTGGACTCGCCACGCAACCTGATTTACCACGTCGTGGTCACGGGCCAGTCAACGCTGCTGGGCTTTGTCCTGGGCACGGCACTCGGCCTGCTGCTGTCGGTGCTGATCGTGCACAGCCGAACGCTGGACAAGGCGCTGTTGCCCTGGATCGTCGCTTCGCAAACCGTGCCCGTGCTGGCGATTGCGCCCATCGTGCTGGTGGTGCTGGGCAGTCTGGGGTTTTCGGGCACCGCGCCCAAGGCATTTATCGCCATGTATCTGTGCTTCTTTCCGGTCACCGTGGCCATGGTGCAGGGTCTGCGTTCGCCGCAGAAGATTGAGACCGAGATGATGCACACCTACGCCGCAAACCGCTGGCAGTCGCTGTGGTTGCTGCGCTTGCCGGCGGCCTTGCCCTTCCTCTTCCCTGCGCTGCGCGTCGGTGTGGCGGCGGGTCTGGTGGGGGCCATGGTGGCCGAGCTGCCCACCGGTGCGCAGGCCGGTCTGGGCGCGCGCCTGCTCACCGGTTCGTACTATGGCCAAACCACCCAAATCTGGTCCGCATTGGTCATGTCTGCCCTGCTGGGGCTGGCTTTGACCGGCATCGTGGCGGGTGTGGAGCGGATGGTGCTGCGCAGCAGGGGGGCGAAATGAGCGAAACAGCCGCAATCGACGCAGTCGCTGGTGCGACGGGTGTTGCCCCATGGTTCTGGCCTGGCCTGGTTCTCCTCGCCCTGGTGGCCGGTTACAGCGTGTACCGGATGGCGGCCGTCAACGGCAGCCGCTGGGTGGGCATGGCGACGGCGGCGCTGTTTGGCGTGTGGGTGGTGGTGTTCTGGGAAATCCTGGTGCGCGCACTCGATGTGCCGCGCGTGCTGCTGCCCGCACCCAGCCTGGTCATTGGCTCCCTGTTCGACAACGCGCCCAAACTGTGGGGCGACTTTGTGCAGACCGTGGGCAAGGCCGTGCTGATCGGTTGGGCGCTGGGCTGTGGCCTGGGGTTTGCCGTGGCGGTGGCGATTGACCGCATGCCCTTCTTGCAGCGCGGCCTGCTGCCCGTGGCGTCGCTGACCAGCGCGATCCCGCTGGTCGGTGTGGCGCCGATTGCGGTGATGTGGTTTGGCTTTGAGTGGCCGTCCAAAGCCGCCGTGGTGGTGCTGATGACCTTCTTCCCCATGCTGGTGTCCACCCTGGCCGGTCTGCAGGCCGCGGGCAAGCTGGAGCGCGAGCTGATGTACAGCTATGCCGCCAGTTACCCGCGCACGTTGCTGGCGCTGCGTCTGCCTGCAGCGCTGCCGTTCATCTTTGGCGCGCTCAAGGTCAATGCCACGCTGGCGCTGATCGGGGCCATCGTGGCCGAATTTTTTGGCTCCCCCACCTCGGGGCTGGGCTTTCGCATTTCCACCGAAGCGGCGCGCATGAACATGCCGCTGGTGTGGGCCGCCATTGTGGTGGCGGCCGTGACTGGTTCACTGGCCTACGCCCTGTTAGTTGCTTTGGAGCGCCGGGCGGCGTTCTGGCATCCCTCGGTGCGCGAAGGGTGAGCCCGCGCTGCTATGTGTATTTTCATTAACCCCTAGAAGGAGCTTTCCATGATTCGTTCTTCCCAGTTCACCAAGGGCCTGTTGGCCTTGGCGATGGCTGCTGCCGGCTTTGGTGCTATGGCGGCTGACAAGGTCACCGTGCAGCTCAAGTGGGTGCCCCAGGCCCAGTTTGCCGGCTACTACATGGCTGCGGCCAAGGGCTTCTACAAGGATGCCGATCTGGACGTGACCATCAAGCCCGGTGGCCCCGACATTGCCCCTACACAGGTGATTGCCGGCAAGCAGGCCGACATCGTGGTGGACTGGATGCCCTCGGCCTTGGCCGCGCGTGAAGCGGGTGTGCCGCTGGTCAACGTGGCCCAGGTGTTCAACCAGTCCGGCCTGATGCTGACCTGCAAAAAGGCCAGCGGCGTGGCCAGCCCCAAAGACTTCAAGGGCAAGACCCTGGGCGTCTGGTTTGGCGGCAACGAATACCCCTTCCTCAACTGGATGAGCAAGCTCGGTCTGAAGACCGACTCCGACATCAAGATCCTCAAGCAGGGCTTCAACGTCGACCCACTGCTGCAAAACCAGGCCGCCTGTATTTCCACCATGATTTACAACGAGTACTGGCAAGTGGTGGACGCGGGCGTGAAGGAAAAAGACCTGGTCACTTTCTTCTATGAAAAAGAAGGCGTGGCCACGCTGGAAGATGGTCTGTATGTGCTCGAAGCCAACCTGAAAGACCCCGCCTTTGTTGCCAAGATGGGCAAGTTCCTGAAGGCCACGCTCAAGGGCTGGGACGCTGCCGTCAAAGACCCTGAAGCTGCTGCCAAAGCCGTCGTGGCCGCCGACACCTCCGGCAGCGCCAGCATGAAGGTGCAGAAGCGCCAGATGGAAAATGTGGCCAAGCTGATCACCAACGCCGGTACCAAGAAGATTGGTTACCTGGAACCTGCAGCCTACGAGCGCACCGTGAAGGTCCTGCTGGCCGGCGGCAGTGACCCCGTGATCAAGAAAGATCCGGGCAAGGCCGCGTATTCCCACGCCATCTGGGAAGCGGCGCAGAAGTAACTGAATAATTGGCGACATGAACAAAGTTGCCGATGCTTCCAAGGGCCTCATTCGCCAGACGAATGAGGCCCTGATTCTTTCCGCGGCCGAAAAGGTGTTTGCGCGCGCCGGATTTGCCGGTGCCACCATGGCCGCGATTGCCGAGGGCAGCGGTCTGCCCAAGGCCAATCTGCATTACTACTTTGGCTCCAAGGACGTGCTGTACCGCGAGGTGTTGGCACGCATCCTCAATGACTGGCTGGTGCCGACCCATGGCATCACGCAGGACGCCGATCCGCGCGCGGCGCTGGAGCAGTACATTCGCGCGAAGATGGCGTTGTCCGCCCAGCGGCCCGATGGCTCCAAGGTGTTTGCCAACGAACTGCTGCACGGCGCCCCCGTGGTCAAGGCCCTGCTGGCCACCGAGCTGCGCCGCCTGATCCGCGAGAAGGCCGCCGTGGTGCAGGCCTGGGTGGAAGCCGGGCGCATGGCGCCGGTGGATGGCATACACCTGTTCTTCACCATCTGGGCGGCCACGCAAACCTATGCTGACTTTGACGTCCAGGTGGGCGCGGTGCTGGGGCGCGAGACGCTCACCGCCAAAGACCATGCGCGCGCGACCGAACATGTGGTGTCGCTGATCCTTAGGGGTTGTGGCTTATAGATTAAGGCCGCATCCGGCGTCACAATCCGGGGACTTTGCATCCCCGGAGCTTTTTTGCAGTTACCCCATCGCCGTCTGTTGCACACCTTGCTTGCCGCCTGTCTGGCTGGCCCCGCATGGTTGTGGGCCCAGCCTCAGGTGTTCACGCTGACGGCGCCGCAGACGGGTAACACGAACCGCATTCCCTTCAACCAGGCGGTGCTGACGCTGGCATTGGAGAAGACGCGTGCGGCGGAGGGTGACTACCGCATCGCGTTCACGCCGCGCATGAACACCGCGCGTGCGCTGGAAGAGGCCAAGCGCAAAAACTACCCCAACCTGCTGGTGCTCACCACCTTCCAGAATGCGTTGCTGGACGCGGGGCTGGACTATGTGCGTTTCCCGGTGGATCTGGGGTTCACGGGTTATCGCATCTGTTTTGTCTCGCCCCAGGCGCGCGATGCAGTCGCCAAAGCCACCAGCCTGGAGCAGTTGCGCCAGTTCAGCGTGGGCCAGGGCATCGGCTGGGCAGATGTGGGGATCCTGCGCTACAACCAGTTCAAGGTGGTCGAGGTGCCGCTCAAGGACAGCCTGTTCCGCATGGTGGCGCTGGGCCGCGTGGACCTGTTTTGCCGTGGCATGGACGAACTGGAGCCCGAGTACGTGGCGAACAAGTCGTTGCCGGGTTTGGACTATGACCGCTCGTTTGCACTGTCGTACAAACTGCCGCGTTTTTTCCTGGGCCACCAGAGCAATGCGGATGCGCTCAAACGCGTCACCCGTGGGCTGTTGCTGGCCTACAAGGACGGGTCGCTCAAAACTTTGCACCTGCGCTACTTTGGCAGTGCGCTCCAATTTGCCAAGCTGCCCCAGCGGCGCCTGGTGAAGCTGGAGACCCCGAACATCGACCGCATCGATTTTGACTACCAGCGCTACTACCTGGACCCGTTTGCCAAGCCTTGACCACCGGATTGATGCATCAAAGTGGCCTCTAGCCCTCGTGGAATATGCGCAAACAGCTATGAAAACAGGAGCATCTGAGGCTGCTGGGCGCGTTCCACCCGGTTGCGTCCGCCCTGTTTGGCGGCGTAACAGGCGCTGTCGATGCGGGTGTAGGTGGCGTCCGGCGTGCCGTCGCGGTGGGGCAGCACCTCGCCTACACCAAAGCTGGCTGTCATGGTGTGGATCTGGCCTTCCAGCGTGCAGGGCGAGGTTTGCAGCAAGGCCCGGAATCCTTCGGCCATGGCGTGGGCCTCGTCGACCGTAGTGTCGGGCAGCAGCACCACAAACTCTTCACCGCCCACCCGCGCCACAAAGTCGTTGGCACGGCGGAAGTAAGAACGCAACAGGCCTGCAATATGGCGAAGGCAGGCATCACCGGCCAGGTGGCCGCGGGTGTCGTTGATCAGTTTGAAGTGGTCGATATCCATCACGATCAGCGACAGGGACTCCTTGCGGCGGCTGTGCTGGTTCCAGGTAGCGGTGTAGACGGACTCGTAGGCGCGCCGGTTTGCCAGCAGGGTCAGTGCATCGGTGCGGGCCAACACGTCGTTATTGGCCTGGCTCACGATCAGCGCATGTTCCAGCCGGATCTGCGCCTCGTATTCCTTGCAGTAGTTGCGGCCCGACATGCCGGCCCATAGCCAGATGATCATGTAGGCGTAGACCAGGGTGCGCAACTCCGGCACCAGCGGCAGCCATACCAGTACAAACGGCGCCAGCAGCAACAGCAGCAGGTAGGCCTGCAGCCGCGCACTCACCGTGAACGCAATGCAGGCAGCCGCCGTGTAGACCCCGCCGGCCATGACCACCACCACAACAACCGTATTGGCCCAGCCCTGCTCCACCCCCATCAACGCGACCAGGGCAGACCACAGGCCGTAGCCGGTGTAGATCAGGGCCCATTGGCGGCGGTACCAACGGGTGAACTGCGCGTCGTCGGCAGACTTAGCGGGCAAACGGTTGCGCCAGCGCAGCCACCACAGCAGTGTGAACGCTGCCGCAGCAGCGCCCAACAGGAGGGACGTGAGCGGCGTGAACTGGCCGACCAGCCACAGGGCCACACAGGTTACGACGTAAAACGCCGGGCCCACCAGCGCGCGCCGGTACAGGTCCGAGCAGGTACGCCAGCGCCAGTACGCCGCATATTCAGGAACGGTCTCTCCTGGAGACCAGTAGATCAAATCCACGGAGCGGCTTCGGTGGTGCGGGAGTGCATTGCAATGAGGATAGGGGGAAGTGCATGGCCTGCCTATCCCCCATTCGGGTGATTTATCAGTGGCACACGCGTTACCATTGCACCCCATGAAAACTACCTACATTTTTGGCGCGATCCTGGCCTGCAGTGTTGCCGGAACCCTGATCGGCGCACGCGCCACCAAAACCGCTCTGCTGGTCGTGACCGGTGTGCTTTCCGGCTACGGCCTGTTCCGCATGTTGGGCTGATAGACAACGAGATAACCATGACCGACACCACCACACCCCGCCCCGAACTGCCCGACCATCTGTCTGCCGACCCGCGCAGCCCGCACCACATCGCTGCTGTGTTTGAACACGACATCGGCATCCGCTTCAACGACAAGGAACGCTCGGACGTCGAGGAGTACTGCATCAGCGAAGGCTGGGTCAAGGTACCGGCGGGCAAGACCCTGGACCGCAAGGGCAAGCCGCTGTTGCTCAAACTCAAGGGCAAGGTTGAAGCGTTTTACCGCTGACCCTTCCCCCTCATAGAGAAAGGCCCGTAAGGGCCTTTCTCTTTATGGTGCGACGAAGACCCGAGCCTTGCGCGGCGTGAGCACCACCACTTCGCCTTCTTGGAGTGCCAGAGCGGCAAATTCCTGGGCGCCGATTTGCGCTTCGATGATGTCGCCACTGCCGGCCGCCGCCGTGTCCTGTGGCAACAACTCCAGACGTGCAATGGGCCCCACCACAATGGCACGCACCAGCTTGGCAGGAATGCCGCGGGACTGGTCGGTGCCGGCTTTGTAGCGCTGCACATCCAGGTCGTGTGGGCGCACATAGGCGAAAGCCTTGGAGTCTTGCGTGGTGGCGTGTTCGGGCGTCGCCAGACGCACGCCGTATTGCGCTTCACCAATCAGCATTTCACCTTCGTGCGCACGGCCATGGAACAGATTCACATCGCCCAGGAAGCCGTAGACAAAGGGGCTGGCGGGGTGGTCCCACACCTGCTGGGGCGAACCGATCTGTTCAACCTGTCCTGCATTCATGAGCACTACGCGATCGGCCACTTCGAGGGCTTCTTCCTGGTCGTGGGTCACAAAGATACTGGTGACGTGCAGGTCGTCGTGCAGACGGCGCAACCAGCGGCGCAGCTCCTTGCGCACCTTGGCATCCAGCGCGCCAAAGGGTTCGTCCAGCAGCAGCACCTTGGGCTCCACGGCCAGGGCGCGCGCCAATGCAATGCGCTGGCGCTGGCCACCGGAGAGTTGCGCGGGGTAGCGGTCCGACAGCCAGTCCAGTTGCACCAGGCCCAGCAGCTCATGCACCTTCTGCTTGATGACCGTCTCGCTGGGGCGACTGGCGCGCGGCTTCATGCGCAGGCCAAAGGCCACGTTGTCAAACACGGTCATGTGCCGGAACAGCGCGTAATGCTGGAACACAAAACCCACATTGCGCTCACGCACATGCACGTCGGTGGTGTCTTCGCCGCTGAACAGGATGTTGCCCTGGTCGGCGGTTTCCAGTCCGGCGATGATGCGCAAAAGGGTGGTCTTGCCGCAGCCCGAAGGGCCCAGCAGGGCGACCAGTTCACCGGACTCGATGTCCAGGCTCACATCGCGCAGGGCCTTGAAGGTGCCGAAGTCTTTGTTGACGTTGCGGATTGCAATGCTCATGGTGCTTTTCTCGAAATAGGGGCGCTTACGCCAGCGGGCGCTCGGGTGGGAGTTCGGCGGCGGCCTTCTGGTCGCGCTCAAACTGCCATTCCACAAAGGACTTGATGACCAGGGTGACCAGTGCCAGCAGGGCCAGCAGCGAAGCAATGGCAAACGCGGCGACCGACTGGTATTCGTTGTACAGAATTTCCACGTGCAGGGGCATGGTGTTGGTCTGGCCGCGGATGTGGCCCGACACGACCGACACCGCGCCAAACTCACCCATGGCGCGTGCGTTACACAAAATCACGCCGTAGATCAGGCCCCACTTGATGTTGGGCAGCGTGACGTGCCAGAAGGTCTGCCAGCCGGTGGCGCCCAGCACCTGCGCGGCCTGCTCTTCTTCGGTGCCTTGCGCCTGCATCAGCGGGATCAGCTCGCGCGCGATGAAGGGAAAAGTCACAAAGATGGTGGCCAACACAATGCCTGGCACGGCAAACACGATCTTGATGTCGTGCGCCTGCAGCCAGGGCCCCATCCAGCCGTGCGCGCCAAACAGCAGCACGTAGATCAGGCCTGCGACGACGGGAGACACCGAAAACGGCAGATCCACCAGCGTGGTGAGGAAGGCCTTGCCACGGAACTCGTATTTGGCAATGGCCCAGGCCGCGGCCACGCCAAACACCAGGTTCAGCGGCACCGCAATGGCGGCGGTAATGAGGGTCAGGCGGATGGCGCTCCAGGCGTCGGGTTCCTTGAAGGCTTCAAAGAACGCATCGGCGCCCTTGCGCAGCGCTTCGGTAAACACCGCTGCCAGTGGCAGCACCAGAAACAAAAAGATAAACGCCAGTGCGATGCCTATCAGCGTCCACTTGACCCAGGTCGGCTCGGTGGTGCCAGCCTTTGCGCGGCGGATGGTACGGGAGTTACTCATGGTCAGGATCCCGAACGCTTGCGTTGCCAAGACTGCAGCCCATTGATGACCAGCAGCATGAAGAAGGAGGCCAGCAACATCACGGTAGCCACCGCAGTGGCGCCGGCGTAGTCGTACTGCTCCAGCTTGCCGATGATGATGAGGGGCGTGATTTCAGACAGCATGGGCATGTTGCCGGCGATAAAGATGACGGAGCCGTATTCACCCACGCCACGTGCAAACGCCATGGCAAAGCCGGTGAGCAGGGCAGGGCCGATGGTGGGGAAGATGACAAAGCGAAAGGTCTGCCAGCGCGTAGCACCCAGGCAGGTGGCGGCTTCTTCGAGTTCTTTCTCGGCGTCTTCCAGCACGGGCTGTACGGTGCGCACCACAAACGGCAGGCCAATGAAGATGAGGGCAATCACCACACCATTGCGGTTGAAGGCGAGCTGGATGCCGTAGGGCTCCAGCAGGCTGCCGATCCAGCCGTTGCTGGCGAGGAGGGCGGTGAGCGAAATGCCGGCCACGGCGGTGGGCAGCGCAAAGGGCAGGTCCACCAGCGCGTCGATGATCTTTTTGCCGGGGAACTGGTAGCGCACCAGCACCCACGCCACCAGCAGGCCAAACACGGCGTTGACAACGGCCGCCAGGAACGAGGCGCCAAAGGTGAGCTGGTAAGACGCGATGACGCGCGGGCTGGATACCGCGGCGACAAACTGGTCCCAGGTCAGCGTGAAGGTTTTGAACACCAGTGCCGACAGGGGGATCAGCACGATCAGGCTCAGGTAAAACAGCGTGAACCCGAGCGTAAGCTTGAAGCCAGGCAACACCCGTTTGGCCGGGCGTTTGGCAACAGAAGGGGCAGCAGGGCTGTGCGGCCCCGCTGCCGAAACAGCAGCTGTCATTTACTTGACCGTGTAGAGCTTGTCGAACTGGCCACCGTCGTTGAAGTGGACTTTTTGTGCCTCAGAGAAGGAGCCAAAGTAGTCTTCCACGCGAAACAGGCTGATCGGCTTGAACACGTTGCTGTACTTCTTCAGGATGGCCTGGTTGGTCGGGCGGATGGCGTGCTTGGCGGCAATTTCCTGGCCTTCTTCGGAGTAGAGAAAGTTCAGGTAGGCCTTGGCTTGTTCGGCAGTGCCCTTTTTGGCCACGGTGCGCTCCACCACGGCCACGGGGTTTTCAGCCACCACGGAGCTGCTGGGATGCACGGCGTCGACCTTGCCGGCGCCGAACTCGTTGTCCACGCTCACCACTTCGGATTCAAACGTGATCAGCACGTCGCCAATATTGCGTTGCAGGAAGATGGTGGTCGCATCGCGGCCACCCTTGGCCAGCACGGGCACGTTTTTGTAGAGCTTGGTCACATAGTCCAATGCCTGGGCGTCACTGCCGCCCTTCTTGCGCACTTGGCCCCAGGCCGCCAGATAGGCCAGACGCCCGTTGCCGCCCGTCTTGGGGTTCACGACCACCACTTGCACGCCGGGTTTGATCAGATCGTCCCAGTCCTTGATGCCCTTGGGATTGCCATTGCGTACCAGGAACAGCATGGTGGAGCTGGTGGGGGCGGCATTGTTGGGGAATTTCTTGGCCCAGTCCTTGGCCACCACACCGGTGCTGGCCAAAAAGTCCACATCGGTGGTGGTGTTCATGGTCACGACGTCGGCGTCCAGGCCATCGTTCACGGCCCGTGCCTGGGCGCTGGAACCCGCGTGGGACTGGTCAATCTTGATGTCCTTGCCCGTGGTTTTCTTGTAATTGGCGATAAAAGCGGTGTTGATGTCCTTGTAGAACTCACGTGCCACGTCATACGAAACGTTCAGCAGCGTGGTCTGGGCTGCTACCAAATTGCTAGCTGTCAGCGCAAATGTGGCAAGGGCTAGAGTGGCTTTTTGCTTGAAATTCATCGGGTGCTCCAGAGCGGGTGTGGGGAGGCGTCACAAGACACAGAACCGCGATTTTGAGGAACTACCCATCAAACCACAACGAATACTTCGTTGTTTGTATATGCGGCATTCCGTCTAAGCGGCGCCTAATTCTCGGCTTTCGCGGCAGAACGGCTCAAAGTCCAATGCAGTCCCAGCCCGGCCGAGGTGCCGGTGGACTGCTGGTAGAGCGGGCTGGCCGCGTTGGCCGAGCCTGCATAACTCTCGGCCCGCACATAGGCAAACACCCGCACATCGGGGCCCAGGCGACGCGACGCATTCAATGTGAGCCGCGTGGCAATCAGACCGGCCTGGGCCGTGTAAGCGGGGCGCTGCGGCGTGGCCAGGTCGGCGGGCACGCCATAAAAGTACTGGTTGAGCCGGCTGTCGCCCAGCACCAGGCTGGCATTGGTGGACAGGCTCCAGCCTGCGCCCACATCGCGCACCTCGTAGCTCAGTTCCGGTTCCATCGCAAAGCCCTGGGTGCGCACGCCGTTGTTGATCTCCAGCACCGTGCGCAGCGGTAGCTCGTAGCGCAGGCGGCTGCCCGGCGTGGGACGCGCCAGCGTGCCCTTGAGTCGCGGCCCAAACTCGATCAGCGTGCCCAGGTCCGACATGCCCTGGCGGGCCGGGATGTCCTGCGAGCTGGCCGGCAGCGACGCGGCAAAGCCGATGTCCAGTTCAGTGTCGTCGGTGTGCAGCAGGCGTGCGCCCACGCCGCCCCGGTCGGAGCGGAACACCTCGCCCCGGTAAACCAGTGTCGGCAGCACCAACGCACGCGTGCTGCGTTCGCTGGACGCCGGGTAGGCCGGGCTGGACAAGGCGCCGGCGAATAGGCCCACCTCCCACAGTGGCAGGCCTTGTTCCTGTGCCTGGGCGGACAGCGCCAGGCTGCTGCCCAGCACCACTACCGCGGCCCACGCCGCGCTGCGCAGGTGCCGCGTGCCAGGTCTGGCGTGCATCAGCGCACCAGGCGCACGGCAGCGATGGCCACCCAGCCCAGGACAAAGTTGGCAAGCACCAATGTGTGGATTTGCCCCGCTGCCTTGGCGGCCAACGGCCATTCAGCCGCCGCTACGGCACGTTGAAACTTGCGAAAACCGGCAAAGTAGATGTGACCAAAGACCAGCATCATGGTGATGCCCAGCACCAGCATCAGGTTCCAGCCCAGAGGCACACTGCCCACGCCGCTGGCCAGCTTGCTGGCCTTGAAGGCGGCGGTGTAGAGGTGCGTTCCGCTGAAGAACAGTGCCGCAATGGCAATCAGCACGATGGCAAAAAACCGGCGCCACACCTCACCCATGAGGCGCGCACGGGGCTGGGCCTCCATCAGTGCCATGGCGGCCGGGCGCAGGGCCAGCAGCATGAAGGTCATGCCCCCCATCCACACGATGCCTGCAACCAGGTGAATGAGTTTGGCGATGTCGTACATAAAACCCTTTTGGCAGCGTTTAAAAGAAGGAGCAGGCCCGGATTGTCGGCTCAAGTGAAGAGCTGGTCGCGCGCCGCGGTGGTAATGGCCACCACACATGGGTGGGTAATGCGCCGTTCCACCGATACGGCAAAGAACTCTTCCACCAGTTCGTCGCTGCGGCCAATCACCTCCACACCAAACTGCTCCGCAATATCGTCCTCCATGACAGAGGGCGCCATGAACACGCCGCGCCCTTTGCGGCCAAAGGCGTTCATCAGCGCACCGTCGTCAAACTCGCCAATGGTTCTGGGGTGAATCTGGTGGTGGCTGAGCCAGCCTTCCCACTGCTGGCGCACCGAAGCTTGGGCACCCTGCAACAACATGGGTGCGCCATTCAGACAGGCCGGAAACGGCCCTTTCAGTTGTGCCTTGAGCCCCGGCGTGCAGAAAAAACTCATGGGGCTGCGCCCCAGCGAATGGTTAAAGGCCTTGACGCTGATGCGCTTGGACATGGGCTCGTCGGCAATCACCAGGTCCAACTGGTTCAGCGCCAGCTTGGCCAGCAGGTCGGGGAACTTGCCCTCGCTGCAAATCATGCGCACCGGGGTCGTTACCTCCAGCGCTGGCTCCAGCAGCCGGTAGGCCAATGACTTGGTGACCGAGTCGGCGACGCCCACCTTGAAGTCCAGCACCTTGTGTGCGCCATGTTGTTGGCGCACAGCTTCTTCCAGCTCGATCCCCAAGCTGAAGATCTGGTCGGCATAACCCAGCGCCAGGCGGCCATCTTCGGTCAGTTCCAGGTGGCGCCCACTCTTGCGAAACAGCTTGCGACCCAACCATTCCTCCAGCAATTTGATCTGTCCCGATAGGGTTTGTGGTGTTGTGTGTAACTGCTCACCTGCGCGCATGATCCCGCCCGCCTTGGCTGTAACCCAAAAATAGTGCAGGTGTTTGAAGTTCATGGCATCTCCAGTCTGGGTACAAACACTTCGATTTAATCGAAGTGAGAAAGTAAAAAATACGAATTTACACGAAGCATAACTTTTCCTACAGTGCAAGTCTCACCTTAAGGAGAGTAGCTATGCGACTCAGTACCCGCGGCAGATTTGCCATCATTGCCATGATCGACCTGGCCCTGCGTGCGCCGGACCAGCCGGTGCCACTGCAGGATCTGGCCCTGCGCCACCGGATTTCCCTGTCGTACCTAGAACAGGTGTTTGCCAAGCTGCGCCAGGCCGGTCTGGTGGACAGCACACGCGGCCCCGGCGGCGGTTACGCGCTGGGCTACCGTGGCGACGCCATTACCGTGGCAGACATCATTGGTGCGATTGAAGACGATGAGTTGGAAGCCGGCCCGCCCCAGACCGATGGCACCCAGGACATGACACGTGACCTGTGGAACGCTTTGCACAACGCGGTCGTTGCACACATGCAGACCATCAGCCTGCGCAGCCTAGCGGCCGAACAGCAGGCCAAGGGTTTTCAGGTGCAGGAACGCAAGCCCAGCAAGAAGGGCGTGTTGCAAAAGCCCAAGGTCAAGCCCGTGCACACCACGGCGCCCAACTCGGTGTTTGCGCTGGCACAGTCGCTGGGTTTGCGCACCAGCAGTTAAGTGCCAAACCGGGCTCTGGCCCGCACGGAGTATGCGCAGGCAGCTACTAATTCAATAGCTGTCCTGCTGCGGGGGTGGACGGAATGCCGCGTGCACGCTTTGAAACACCCGCCCTTGCAGGCGCTGGCCCAGGGGCGTGGACTGCAGGCGGTCCATCACCGGGCCTTTCACTTCGGCCAGCTCCAGCGTGATACCGCGCCGGGACAAGCTTTGTTCCATGGCGGTCAACACCCCCAGTGCCGTGGTGTCGATCTGGTTCACGGCCGAACACACCACCAACACCCGGCGCACTGTGGCATCGGCACGCAGCAAATCTTCAATGCGGTCTTCCAGTGCCGTAGCATTGGCAAAAAACAGGCTTTCGTCCACCCGCAGCGCCAGCAGGCCTGGCACGGTTTCCACCGCATGGCGCGCCACATTGCGGAAATGCTCGGTGCCGGGGACCCGACCCACCACCGCCATGTGCGGGCGGCTGCTGCGCCACACCAACACGCCCAGCGACAGGGCCACGCCCATCAGAATGCCCACCTCCACCCCCATGGTGATCACGCCCAGAGCTGTGGCCATCAGCGAGAGGGCATCGGCCCGGTCGTAGTGCCAGGCTTCTCTCAAGGTTTCAAAGTCCACCAGCGACACCACCGCCACGATGATGGTGGCGGCCAGCACGGCGTGGGGCAGGTAGTAGAAAGCGCCGGTCATGAACGCAATCACCACCGCCATCAGCGCAGCGGACACCACCCCCGCCAGCGGGGTGTGGGCGCCCGCGGCAAAGTTGACCACCGAGCGGGCGAAACCACCGGTGACCGGATAACCACCCGACAAGGCGCTGACCACATTGGCAGCGCCCAGGCCCAGCAGTTCCTTGTCGGGGGCGATGCGTTGCTGGCGTTTGAGGGCCAGGGACTGCGCCACCGACACACTCTCCACAAAACCGACCAGCGAGATCAGCAAGGCAGGCAGCCACAGCTGGCCCAACGTAGTGAAGCCGGGCAAGGCCAGCCCCAGATGTGGCAGGCCTTGTGGCACCACACCGACGACGCTGACCTGGGCAGACATATCCAGCCGCAGCCACGCCACCACCGCGGTCGACACCATTACCGCCGCCATGGGCGCAAGTTTGGCCAGAATGTCCGCCGTTTTGGCAGTGACGCCCACAGCGATCAACCAGCGTGCGAGGTAGCGCCGCGCGACGATCAGAAACACCAGACTCCCCAGCCCCAGGGCCAAGGTGGCCACATTGGTTTTCGGCAACGCATGGGCCAAACCCACCAGCGTGTCCCAGGTAGAGCCCGATGGCGCACGCACGCCCAGCACATGCTTGAGCTGCCCCATCGCGATGACCACCGCAGAGCCGGTGATGAAGCCACTGATCACGGGATGGCTCAGAAAGTACGCGAGAAAGCCCAGGCGCAGCGCGCCAAATACCAGAAGCATCACGCCCGATAACAGCGAGAGTTGTACGGCCAATGCGGCGTATTCCACCGTGCCCGCCGTCGCCAGGGGAGCCAGCGCACTGGCTGTCATGAGTGACGCCACAGCCACCGGCCCCACGGCCAGCGTCATGCTGGAGCCCAGCAGGGCATAGGCCACGATGGGCAGGATGCTCGCGTACAGCCCCACTTCGGGCGGCAACCCCGCCAGCAAGGCATAGGCCAGGCTTTGCGGAATCAGCATGACCGTGACGATCAGCCCCGCGGTCAAGTCACCGGCCAGCCACGCCTTTTGGTAGTGGCGCAGCCACAGGGGCAACGACGCTGCGAGTGAGAAAGTGCGTGCGGTCATGGGGTGCTTGGCAGCGGGTGATCAGGCCAACTGGGCCAGCGCGTACAGCTGCGCAGAGCGTGCGCCCGAGCGGCAGAACGCCAGCACCGGCTGCGGCGCGGCCTGCAGTGCAGCCCGCATCGCCACCGCCTGTTCGGACGTAATGGCGCCGCTGACCACGGGCAGGTAGACGTAGTGCAGGCCCTGGGCCTGCGCTGCGGCAGCGAGGGACTGGCTCTGGGGCTGGTCAGGGCCACCCTCGCCATCGGGGCGGTTGTTGATCACGGTTTTGAACCCTTGGGCGGCGGCATCGGCCATCTGCTGCACGGTCAGTTGTGCGGCGACTGCGAAGCCGGGGGCCATGGTTTGGACAGGGATAGGCATGTCAGTGGGCGCCTGCCGATTGACGCGCTTGCTTGCGCTCGATGATTTCAAACACCGCCATACCCACCAGCATGGCGGCCACAAAGGCGGCTGCCTTGGGTTGGCCTGCACCCAGTGACACGATGGCCGGGCCGGGGCAAAAACCGGCTAGGCCCCATCCCGCACCAAACAACAGGCTGCCGCCGATCAGGCGTTTGTCGATCACGGCCGACGTTGGCAAATGCATGGCACCGCCCAAGAAACTGGTGGTGCGTTTTTTGGCCATGGCAAAGGCACCCAGCCCTACCAGAATGCCGCCGCCCATGACAAAGGCCAGCGACGGGTCCCAAGTACCGGCCAGGTCCAGAAAGCCCAGCACCTTACTGGGGTCGGTCATGCCTGCCAGGATCAGGCCCACACCAAACAGCAGGCCCACGAAAAATTCAGTCACACGGTGTTGCATATCAATGCTCCTCGGATAGGGGGAAGTCAGCGCTTAGGCGAACACGTGGCGCATGACAAAAACAATGGCAAAACCCGCACCCATAAAGGCCAGCGTGGCTGCCAGCGAACGGGGTGACAGGCGCGACAGACCGCAAATGCCATGGCCGCTGGTGCAGCCCGAGCCATAACGTGTGCCCACACCGACCAACAGGCCGGCCAGCACCACGGTGCCCCAGCCTGCATCGATCGTGGCGGGCACGGGGCCCGCCACCAGCAGGTACAACACGGGCGCGGTCAACATGCCCAGCACAAAGGCAATGCGCCAGCCGGTGTCGCCCGCCTTGGGGCGCCCGATGTGTCCCATGAGGCCGCCCACAATGCCGCTGATGCCCAGAATGCGGCCGTTGGCCAGGATGAAAAGGGCCGAAGCCAGCCCCAGCAGAATGCCGCCGGCCAGCGAGGCCCAAGGCGTGAAATGGTTCCAGTCAATGGTCATGGTGTTGCTCCTTGCGCTCTATTCAGGGTGCGCAGAATTGCGCGTACAGCACTTCCATGACCGCCAAGGCCTGGGGACTGGCGACGCAGTAGTAAATGTTTTTGCCTTCACGGCGGGTGCTGACCAGGCCCTCTTCACGCAGTACGCCGAGCTGCTGCGACAGCGTGGGCTGGGATATGCCCACCAGCGCTTCGAGTTCCCCCACGTTTTTCTCGCCCAGGCTCAACTGGCACAGCAGCAGCAGGCGGTCGGGGTTGGACAGCGTCTTCATCAGGCGGCAGGCGGCATCGGCAGACTGGCGCAGTACGGCCAGATCCAGGGCGGGTGCGGGCAATGGGGACGGTTCGGCAAGCATGGGCGGGCTCCAGTTCAGTGGGAAGCCCATAGTTTATTGACAGACAATATATATGTCAATAAACTATCTGAATTGAAATTGAAACAACGCCCTTTACAAGGAGTTTTCCATGACAGCCGCTGGCCCAGCCATCCCTTTCCCCTTGCCTGCCCCCCAGGTGAAAGCCTTCTTTGACCCCGCCACCTGGACCGTCAGTTATGTGGTGTACGACCACGATGGCGGCCACTGCGCCATCGTCGACGCGGTGCTGGACTATGACCCGAAGTCTGGCCGCACCAGCACCACGTCGGCCGACGCCGTTGCGGCTTTTGTCCAGGAGAAGGCGCTGACTGTGCAGTGGATTCTGGAAACCCACGCCCACGCCGACCACCTGTCTGCAGCCCACTACCTGCGCAAACACCTGGGCGGCCAGATCGCCATTGGTGCGGCTATCACCGATGTGCAAAACGTGTTCAAGGGCATCTTCAACCTGGAGCCCGCGTTCCATCCCGACGGCAGCCAGTTTGACCATCTGTTCCATCCCGATGAAAGCTTTGCCATTGGCGAACTCCGCGCCCAGGCACTCGCCGTGCCCGGCCACACGCCCGCGTGTATGGCGTACCAGGTCAGCGACGTTGTGTTTGTGGGTGACACCCTGTTCATGCCTGACGTGGGCACCGCGCGCTGTGACTTCCCTGGCGGCGACGCGCCCACGCTGTATGCCAGCGTGCGCAAGCTGCTGAGCCTGCCGGGTGATACCCGCCTTTACATGTGCCACGACTATCCGCCCGATGCACGCGAACCCGCGTGGGAAAGCACCGTGGCCGAGCAGCGCGCCAGCAACATCCACATCCGTGACGGCGTGTCCGAAGCGGCTTTTGTCTCTATGCGCCGCAAGCGCGACGCGGGGCTGGCCATGCCCAACCTGATCCTGCCCGCGGTGCAGATCAACATCCGCGCCGGCGAGATGCCGCCCCCCGAGGCCAATGGCGTGGCTTACCTCAAGGTGCCTCTCAACGCGTTGTAGGCGAACTTACAAGCCAAAACAGGTACTAGCCCGCATGGGGATTGCGCAAGCAGCTATCAAACTGATAGTGAATCCAGGGCGCCTGTCGGGGACGCGTGGGCCGAGGGGTTCACCAGCGACTGCAATAGCGCCAGCCCCAGCGGCCAATGGCCAAAGCCGGTTTCCACATTGATGTGGCCGGCGTTTTGCAGGCGCACAAACTCGCTGCCCCATGCGCGCGCATAGGCGCCTGCGGTGCGTACTGGGCAAAACGGGTCATTGCTGCTGGCCACCAGAATACTGCGGTACGGCAGAGGCTGGTAGGGCACGGGCGCAAAGTCGGCCAGCACACCGCGCCGCTCGGGGTCGGCCGGGGCCACCAGCAATGCGCCCGCAATGCGCGCTGCTGTTTCATCGGGCAAGTGGGTGGTAGCGATGCAGCCCAGGCTGTGCGCCGCAATCACCACTGGGCCCGGTTGTTCCAGGATGGTGCGGCTGATGGACGCAATCCACGCCTTGCGCGACGGGGTGATCCAGTCGTCCTGCTGCACGCGCACGGCATTTGGCCACTGCTCCGCCCACAGGCTTTGCCAGTGGCCGGGGCCGGAATCGCGCCAGCCGGGAACAATGATCAGGGTAGACATGCGGCCGATTCTCGGCACGATGACTGCAAACCCCAACGAATACTTTGTTGTTTGTTTATGTCGGAATGAGCTGAGAGCCCGTTCAGGCGTTAACCGCGCTGCAACTGGCGACCCAGCCGCTCAAAGAAGCTGTCCACCGTGATCGCCAGCAGGCCCGTGAGCACGGCGCCCTGCAGCACATAGGCCGTATTGAAGCCCGAGAGGCCAATGATGATGGGCGCACCCAGGTTTTGCGCACCCACGGTGGAGGCAATCGCGGCGGTGCCGATGTTGATGGTGACTGAACTGCGCACGCCCGCAAGGATGATGGGCGCGGCCAGCGGCAACTCCACTTGCCAGAAAATCTGCCGCGCATTCAGGCCCAGACCACGCGCTGCATCCAATGTGGCCGCCGGCGTCAGCGCAAACCCGGCCAGTACGCCTTGCAGCATGGGCAGCAGACCGTACAACGCCAATGCCAGCAGCACCGGCTTTTCGCCAAAACCCATGAGCGGAACGGCCAGCGCCAACACGGCAATCGGCGGAAATGTCTGCCCCATGGACACCAGCGACTCCAGCGCCGGACGAAATGCCAGCCCCCGGGCCCGTGTGACCCAGGTGCCCGCAGCAAACGCCACCGCAAATGCAGCCGTGCTGGACACCAACACCATCTGCACATGGGCCCACAGCAAGCTCCAGAACGGCGCCTGTTGGTACATCGGGCGCTCCTGTTGCGGAAACACGGCGTGGAACAGCGGCTCCAGCGCTGGCAGTCCCAAGCTCAGGGCCACCAGCAGCGCAGCCAGTAGCAAGGGCACGGCATAAGCCGAACGCCAATGTTTCATGGCTGCGGGTCCAGCAGGTCGGCGAAGTGCAGCACACCCACCGCTGCGCCAGCGTCGTCGACTACCGGCAAGGATGCGCGGCCTTGCACCACAAAGGCCGATACGGCCTCGCGCAAATTCAGGTCTGCGGCAATCGGTTCACCGCTCGTCTGGTCCGGGCCGCGCATTTTTTGCCGCACGGTACCCAGTGCCAGGCGCTTGAGTCCCCGTTCCGCGCGGCCCAGAAAGTCGGTGACGAAATCATTGGTTGGTCGCGTCAGCAACTCCAGGGGCGTGCCCTGCTGCACCACCCGCCCGGCGTTGAACACCACCATGCGGTCAGCCAGGTACAGCGCCTCATCAATGTCGTGCGTGACCAGCACAATGGTCTTGCCCGAGAGTTGGTGGATGCGCATGAGTTCGCGCTGCAGGTCGACACGCGTCACCGGGTCCAGCGCGCCAAAGGGTTCGTCCATCAGCAGAATTTCGGGGTCACCTGCCAGCGCCCGTGCCACACCCACGCGCTGTTGCTGGCCTCCCGACAGTTCGTTGGGGTAGCGCCGTGCAAACTGCGGATCGAGTTGCAGCAGCGCCAGCAGTTCGACCACGCGCGCGCGCACTTTGTCCTCGGGCCAGCCCAGCAGGCGCGGCACCGTGCCAATGTTTTTTTCCACCGTCCAATGTGGAAACAGCCCCACCGACTGGATGGCATACCCCATGCGGCGGCGCAGGGCCTCTGGCGGGAGTGTGCGGATGTCCTGCCCGCCCAGCAGAATTTGGCCCTGGTCGCACTCGACCAGGCGGTTAAGCATGCGCAGCGTGGTGGACTTGCCCGAACCCGAGGGGCCCACCAACACCACCAGCTCACCGGTGGCGATGTGCAGGCTCAGGTCTTGCACCGCAGGGTGTGCACCATAGTTTTTGGAAACGGCTTTCAGTTCAATCATCAGTTTCTTACCGGTTGCCGGACCACCAGGTCCAGCGCCATGAACAGGGCCTGCGCCAGCCAGGCCAACACCACGATGGGAACGACGGCCAGCAACACCAGATCCAGTGCGCTGCTGAACAAGCCCTCAAACATCAGCGACCCCAGCCCGCCTGCACCAATCAGCGCTGCCACAGCCGTCAGGCCAATGGTTTGCACCAGCATCACCTTGAGCCCTGCCAGCACCACGGGCAGCGCCAGAGGTAGCTCGATCTGCCACAGCAGTTGCGCTCTGGACAGGCCCATAGCCAGCGCCGACTCGCGGATGTCCGCAGGAATATGCCCCAGCCCCGCGTGCACACTGCGCACCAGCGGCAGCAGCGAATACAGCGTCAGCGCCAGCACGGCAGGGGCCATACCCACTCCGTGGATGCCCCAGGCCGGCAGCAGCGGAATGAGCGCACCCAGCCAGGCCAGCAAGGCCATCAACACACCAAACAGCGCAATCGAGGGAATGGTCTGCACCATGTTCAGCAACGGGAAAATGCGCTGGCTCCACACCGGCGTGCGGTGCACCCATACGCCGAGCGGCAGGCCGGTGCAAACGGTCAGCAGCACGGTGTAGCCTATGATGCGCAGATGCTGCGCCAGCGCACGCCAGAAGTCTTCGTCACGCGCGGCGTATTCCTTGAGTGTGGAGAGACTGTCGAGCAGGCCACTGGCCAGCAGGCCCACGGTGCCCAGCAGCACCAGCGCCCACCACACCACCTTGTGTACCAGGCGGGCCTGTAACTGCCGCAGCACTTCGTGGGCCAGCAGCCACATCACCAGAACGACCACCCAGAAACCGCTGCCCAGCGCAGTGCGGCCCAAGCCCTGCGTCACCACATCGAGCTCTTGCGCGCGTGCGCCGGCCAGCAGCAAAAAACAAAAGAACAGGGTGGCCAGGGCCGACAGTGCGCTCCACAGGGGCAAGCGCCCCAGTTGGGGCCACAGGCAGGCCAATGCAAGTAAGGCTGTGGCCACTCCGGTGGCCAGCCACCACGGGGCCGACGCGTGGGCTCCCAGCGTGGCCAGCGTTACGCCCTGACCGCTGAGCAGGCGGTTGGGCGCCTCGCCCAGAAAAGGCAGCCATACCAATACTGCCACGCCCAGGAGGAGTAGCGCAGGCAACGACAGCGTCGCGGGTCGACGCAGCATGGGCAGGCGCTTATCTCTTGATGAAACCCTTGCTCTTCAAATAGTCGGCGGCCACCTTCTTCGCATCCTTGCCCTCCAGCGCAATTTGCGCGTTGAGGGTCTGTAGCGTCACGCCGTCCAGAGAGCGAAACACGGGTGCCAGCAGTTCGCGAATTTTGGGGTTCTTGGCCAGCACGTCGTCGCGGATGATGGGCGCGGGTGCGTACACCGGCTGGATGCCTTTGGGGTCATCCAGAATGACCAGGCCGAGCGCCGCCACCGGGCCGTCCGTGCCATAGGCCATGGCGCCGTTCACGCCCGAGGTGTTCTCGGCCGCGGCCTTGATGGTGACCGAGGTGTCACCACCGGCCAGCGCCAGCAACTGGTCCTGACCCAGCTTGAAACCATAGGCTGTCTGAAAAGCCGGCAGGGCGTCGGCGCGCTCAATGAATTCTGCCGAAGCCGCGAGCTTGAACTTGCCGCCACCGGCTACCCAGCGGCCCAGGTCGTCCAGTGTCTTGAGCTTGTTGGCAGTGGCCACATCCTTGCGCACCGCGATGGCCCACGTATTGTTGGCGGGTGAAGCCTCCAGCCAGGTGATCTTGTTTTTGCCGTCGAGCTGCTTCACCAGGTCAAAGCCGCCTTTGGCGCTTTTCCAGGCCGGGTTTTTCTCATCAGAGAAGAAGAAAGCACCGTTGCCGGTGTACTCGGGGTAGATGTCAATCTCGCCGGCCACGATGGCGCTGCGCACGATCTTGGTGTTGCCCAGGCGCACCTTGTTGTCGGTCTTGATGCCGTTCGCCTCCAGCACTTGCACAATGATGTTGCCCAAGAGCGCACCCTCCGTGTCAATCTTGGAGGCCACGCGCACGGGTGCGGTCTGCGCCCAGGTGGTGGGTGCCAATGCAGCCAATGCCAGAGCGGCCAGGGTGAGAGTGCGGCGCGTGCGTAGATAAGTCATGCGGATTCCTTGAACGGGTATGAAGCAACCCGCACGCACGGTACCCTGAATCGGGAAACCCTTCAAGTCGCCCTGGAAAGCGTTTGGATACCATCAAGGACATGCAGTCTTTCCTTCAGCGCCTTCAACACGGCAACCCCCGCAGCATTACCGCCATGCTGCTGGCAGTCATGCTGTTCTCCGTCATGGATTCCCTCATCAAGGCGTTGTCCACCCACTACCCACCCTTGCAGGTTGCGGCCATGCGCGGAGCGCTCACGTTGCCGCTGATAGCACTGTGGATTCAGCTGCGCGGTGCCTGGGGCGAGGTGTGGCGTGCCCGCTGGCCGCTGCACTTTCTGCGCGGTGCGCTGGTCATCACCATGCTGGTGTTGTTTACCTACGGGGTGCGGCACCTGCCGCTGACCAATGCCTACACCATCATGTTCTTTGCGCCGCTGCTCATCACGCTATTGGCATGGCCGGTGCTGGGTGAACGTGTGCCGCGCGCGCACTGGTGGGCCATCATCGGTGGTCTGGTTGGCGTGCTCGTGGCGTTACGTCCCAGCGCCGAGGGCTTTGCCAGTTGGGCGGGGCTGGCCGTGCTGGGCTGTGCCGTGTGTTACGCCGTGTCGGCCGTCGTCACGCGGCTGTGCAGTCGCACGGACTCCAAGGACAGCCTGGTGCTGTGGGTCATGGTGATCCTTGCCGTGGGCGCAGGGGCCATGGCCATCCCGCAATGGCGGCCGTTGCAGGCGGATCACCTCTGGTTTTGGTTGGGGCTGGCGGCCTCGGGTTTTGGTGCGCAGTTGGCCATTACCGAGGCGTTTCGCCATGGCCAGGCCAGCGCCGTGGCACCGTTTGAATACACCGCACTGGGCTGGAGCCTGGGGATCGACTGGGTTGTCTGGCAGGTGCTGCCGGATAGCTATACCCTGCTGGGCGCAGCCATCGTCGTGGGCAGCGGTCTCTATGTGTTGCGCCACGAGCAGGTGCACGCAACGGCGGAACATCCCTGAGTCGGTTGCGTACATGCCTTGCCGCTGCTCTGTAGGGCAATTTATGCGTCAAATCGTGCTCTAGCCCGCATTTAGACTGCGCAAGCAGCTATCAAATATATAGTGATTGGCGCGTTCAGAAGGGTGCGTCCCCGAGGATGGTGGCGCGGTGCATCACGCGGCGGTGCGGCAGGTAGTCGGCGGTGGCGTAGTGCTGGGTCAGGCGGTTGTCCCAAAAGGCTAGGTCGTACTGCTTCCAGCGCCAGCGCACGGTGAATTCAGGCTTGGCCAGGTGCACGCGCAGAAAGGCCAGCAGCGCATCACTCTCTGCCTTGGCCAGGTCTACGATACGGCTGGTAAAGCCCTCGTTCACAAACAGGCCGTGTTTGCCGCTGACCGGGTGGGTACGCACCACGGGGTGCGTTACCTCGGGCGACTTAGCCACCGCGGCTTCCCAGGTCTTGCGTTCTTCGGGCGTGCGCGCATACCGCCAGGCCGGGAAGGACTGCACAAAGCTGTGCTCGGCCCGCAGCGGGTCTAGAAACCGGCGCAGGGGTTCAGACAGCGCTTCATACGCTGCAATGCCGCTGGCCCACAGGGTGTCGCCCCCGTGCGGCGGCAACACGCGCGCCGACAGGATGGCGCCCAGCGGCGGCGTCTTGATGAAGGTCACATCGGTGTGCCAGTTGTCGTTGTCGGGCGGGTTGTCGTTGTGCGTGTCCAGCACGATGATTTCGCTCGCCTCCGGGTGCTGCGGGTACACCGGGTGGATGTGCAGCTCGCCAAAGGCGCGCGCCAAGTCGCGCTGTTGCACCGGCGTGACGGGCTGGTTTTCAAAGAACAACACGTGGTGCTGCAGCAGGGCTGTCTGCAAGGTGTCGCGGTCGGTGTTGCGTAGGGGTTCGGTCAGGTCAATGTTGCTGACCAGGGCGCCGATGGCAGGGCCCAGGGGGCGGATGTCGAGTGTCATGCGGGCGAGTGAGGGCAGGAGAAGCAGATGGGCCCAAGGCTATAACGCGGCGCACATTTCTCTTGCGCGTTATTCGCATTAGCTATTTCAAATTCATTCGACGACACGCAGCGCGTATATCAATACGCTCCATTCCAGACCCCCATGGGCTGTCTATCTGTTCTACGCAACCAAGGAATCGGACCAATGAAACTCACCAAAAGACTCTTCACCGCCGCCATCGGCGCTACCCTGCTGGCCGGTGCCAGCCTGGGTTTTGCCGCTGACAAAAAAGTCGTCATCGGTTACCAGACCGATGCGCTGCCTTCGTCGGTCGCCATTGCCAACGGTGACTTCGCCAAGGCCACGGGTTACCAGATTGACTTTCGCAAGTTCAACTCCGGCGCAGACGTGTTTGCCGCCATCGCGTCGGGTGACGTGCAGATCGGCTACGTGGGCTCCAGCCCTTACGCTGCTGCCACTTCCCGCGGTCTGGATGTGAAGGCCTTCTACCTGGCCTCCATCTCCGGCACCGATGAAGCACTCGTGGTGCGCAACGGCTCCGGCATCAACTCGCTCAAAGACCTCAAGGGCAAGAAGCTGGCCGCTGCCCCGGTCTCTACCGACCACTACCAATTGCTGGCACTGATCAAGAGCCAGGGCCTGACCGAAAAAGACGTGCAGGTGTTTGCCATTCCCCAACCTGAAATCGTGGCCGCCTACAACCGTGGTGACCTGGACGGTGGTTTTGTATGGGACCCGGCGCTGACCGAGCTGAAGAAAAACGGCAAGGTGCTGATCACATCCAAGGAAGTTGCTGAAAAAGGCGCGCCTACGTTCAGCGCCTGGGTGGCCACCGGCGCCTTCGCCAAAGAGAACCCAGCCTTCCTGAAAGCCTACGCCGGCGTGATCGAGAAGTACTCGAACTCGTTCGTGAAGGACAAGGCCGCCTGGGGACCCGATAGCGAGAACGCCAAGACCCTGGCCAAACTGCTGGGCGGTACACCGGCCGACTTCTCCGCAGCGCTCAAAAACCTGAACCTGGTGCCCCTGAACGTGCAAGCGTCGGACGCCTGGTTGGGTGGTGGCGAGAAATCGGGCGTGGCCCGCATCCTCAAGGAAACCGCCGCCTTCCTGAAAGAGCAAAAGAAGATCTCTGACGTGCTGCCCAGCTACGCAGCGTTTGTGACCACCTCGGCGATCACTGGCCCCGTGGTTGCACAGAAGTAAGAAAAGTAAGTAGAGACTATGCTCAGCGTCAAACAAGCCAGTGTCTACTTTGCCGGGCGGGATGGCCGCCCCGTGCAGGCACTGGACCGCGTCTCCCTCGACATTCCGGACCGCGGTTTTGTGGTGGCGCTGGGCACCTCGGGTTGTGGCAAGTCCACGTTGCTCAACGCGATGGCGGGTTTTCTGCCGTTGTCCGAGGGCAGCATCACGCTCAATGGGCGCCCTATTGAAAAGCCCGGTGCCGACCGCGGCGTCGTGTTCCAGAAAGACAGCTTGCTGCCCTGGAAAACCGTTGCCGAAAACGTGGCGCTGGGCCTGAAGTTTGCCGGCGCCAGCCGCGCCGAGCAGCGCGACCGCGCGCTGGAGCTGCTGCAGCTCGTCGGCCTGCAAGACTTTGCCAATGCAGCACCGTATGAACTGTCAGGCGGCATGCGCCAGCGCGTGGGCCTGGCCCGTGCGCTCGCTCCCGATCCCGACATCCTGTTGATGGACGAGCCCTTTGGCGCGCTCGACAGCATGACCCGCGAGCAAATGCAGGAGCTGCTGGTCTCGGTCTGGCACCGCACCGGCAAGCAGGTGTTCTTCATCACCCACTCGATTGAAGAGGCGCTGTTCTTGGGTACCCAGCTCATCGTCATGTCACCGCGGCCCGGCCGCATCGTGGCGCGGTTCGATCTGGACTTTGTCAACACCTTCGCGCGTGACGGTGATGCCCGTGCCATCAAGACCGCGCCGCAGTTTGCCCACCTGCGCGAGGAGATTCGCGCCATCGTCCACAACAACGAACACCACAGCGAACACCAGGAGGCCACCGCATGAGCGACCTTGCTATTTTGGGAACTGTCCTCCCACACTCTTCAGAATTTCCTGCCCGCCAGGCGGTGGCGCCACGCATTGTGAAGATGCGCAGCTTCGGCATTGGCGAAAAGTCCACCGTCACCATCAGCGTGGCCACGGGTGCCGCCTTGCTGCTGCTGTGGTGGCTGATCACCCAGGCCAGCCTGGTACCCAAACTGTTTTTGCCCACGCCGGCTGAAGTGCTGTCGCTGGGTGTGGAGATCTTCCGCGAGGGGTATGCCAACGCCACGCTGTGGGAGCATGTGTCCGCCAGCCTGGGGCGTATTTTGTCGGCCGCCGTGATTGCGGTGGTGCTGGGCATCCCCGTGGGCCTGCTGATGGGCCTGAGCCGCTGGGCCAAGGGCATCTTCTCCACGCCCATCGAGTTTTACTGGCCGTTGCCACCCCTGGCCTACCTGCCGCTCATGATCATCTGGCTGGGTATTGGCGAGACCTCCAAGATCGCGCTGCTCGCGCTGGCCATGTTTGCGCCCGTTGTGCTGTCGGCCCAGGCCGGCGTGCGCTCGCTGCCGCAGGAGCGCGTGAACGCGGCCCTGTCACTGGGCGCCACGCGCTGGCAGCTGTTCAAGGACATTGTGCTGCCCTCGGCCCTGCCCGAAATCCTCACCGGCATCCGCATCGCGCTGGCCGTAGGCTGGAGCACGCTGGTCGCGGCCGAGCTGATCGCCGCCACGCGCGGCATTGGTTACATGGTCATGTCGGCTTCGCACTTCCTCGCCACCGATGCGGTGTTTGTCGGTATCGTCATCATTGCGGCGTGTGCCTTTGCCTTTTCCTTCAGCATGCGTTTGCTGGAAGGTTGGCTGGTCCCCTGGAAGGGCAAGCAGTGAGCGCATGTCTGTGATGCAGGCCAACCAGTGGTGGTTGGCTGCGGCGATTGTCTGTGAAGTGATTGCGACCAGTGCGCTCAAGGCCTCCGATGGCCTGCAGCACTGGCGCCCCGCGGTGCTCGTGGTGGCAGGCTACGTCTGCGCTTTCTACGCGCTGGCGCAGGCCTTGCGCACCATCCCCGTCGGCGTGGCCTACGCCATCTGGTCGGGCGTAGGCATCGTCATGGTCTCGCTGATTGGCTACTGGCTGTTCAAGCAACGCCTGGGCACGGGTGAACTCGCCGGCATCGCCCTGATCGCCGCGGGTGTGATCGTGTTACAGATCGCCGCCTAACGCGGCGCCGATGCGTCACCAGGCCCAGAGCAGCACGCGGTGAGCCAGGCGTGCCGGCCGTGGCACGGCCAATGCACGCCGCACCCCATGCACCGGTGTGTGTGATGTGATGCGCCGCCCAAAGCGGCTGGTGGACACCAGGTTCCAGGATCCGGAGGTCACCGCCAGCACCCGCAGCAGGTTGCGCTGGATATCGTCGGCACTGGACAACTCGGGCGGGTACATGGGGTTTCTCCCTGCGCTCAGACCATCTGCGCCGGCAGTAGCAACAGGCGCACCGCCACGGCGGACAGTGCCACCCACAACACGGCTGCGCCCAGCGCCACCAGCAGCTCGCGCGGGCTGAAAGGGCCATCCTGGTTCAGCCCGACGAAATCATGTTCTTGCATGTAGCACCCCTTGCATTCTTGTTGTGGATGCCTGCATTGTGCGAAGCGGGGGCGCAAAGGGGAAGGAAGGAAACGGTACTACCTAGTGCGGAAAACGTTTAAGGCTTAGAGGCATGGGATGCGTGCAATCGATCCAAAGCAGACATCGCTAGACTAGTCACTTATGCCGATTCGAATTTCTGCACCCAGCGTCCAGTCTCTGAAGGTTCAGCCACTCGCGCGTGGGAACGTCCTTAGTCACGCAACTGCAACGGTAGCGAAGCTGATCGGCGGTGAACCCTACTTGTTAACGAA
Organism: Rhodoferax saidenbachensis; assembly: GCF_001955715.1. NCBI lineage: Bacteria > Pseudomonadati > Pseudomonadota > Betaproteobacteria > Burkholderiales > Comamonadaceae > Rhodoferax > Rhodoferax saidenbachensis. The sequence goes on from NZ_CP019239.1 coordinate 108,790, forward strand.
TCGCCACGTGGTAACTGGGCGAGACAATGTGACTGGGGAATGTCTTGACAAGAATGCCGCCCTTCCAGACACACTGCGGGTTCATTTCTGGGCGCGCGGCCTATCGCATCAAGAGACTGTAGATATCCCGCTATATCTCGAAGGAAGGACGGACGATCAAGCTACTAGAACCTGGATCGAGCACCCCAGCTATATGCATAGTGCTGACGTGGTTGCATTGCACCTCCAAGTGCCTGCCGAAATAGAACTGATGCCGTATGTGCTTGACACGAGCATCGCGGAGGATCTAATCGAACCAAGCGATCACGTTCAAGTTATTGGCTTTCCGCTATCGGATAAAAATTCCTCACCTTTTGGGATATGGGTAGCAGGTTTTGTCGCAAGTGAGCCAGAGCTCAATCATCTCAATGCCCCATATTTCTTGATTGACTGCCGTGCGCGCAAAGGCCAAAGCGGCTCACCGGTTATCGTCGCCACTGGCGGTCACGGCCAGATGAAGCGAAAAGACGAGCGTCACTTCAACATCGCTTCGATCCACTTACTCGGTCTGTACAGTGGTCGCTTGGGCTCCGACACAGATCTAGGAATGGTCTGGAAGGCGTGGCTGTTGCGCGAGCTCTTGACATATGCACACACCGTGCGCGCGCAATCCTAAAATATCCGTTTTTGGTCCAAAAAGGTCATTTCAGTCCCGACGGCACATAAAGCGCGCGGCGAATCGTGGGGCGGAGACAGTCCGTTGCAAGTCGGCTCCAGTGCCCCAGTCAAGCTGCCACGTGGCATTTATGGGTTAAGGACCTCTTGAACCCAGTCATCCCAATTTGCGGCACCCAGGTCATCCTCGACGACGCCAGGATGAGCTGCAACCCACCAGTCTTTGATTTCAAGGTATTCCTGATGGGACACAGAGAAGGGCCGCCAGGCGCCCATTAGGTTGTCTTGGTCGCAGGGGTCATTGCCCGCGGCAAAGAACTCATTGAGAAAACCATGAGGAGGGAAGACCTTCGAAGCCCCAACGACACCAAAAATGCCAAAACGAACCGCCTCATTGGCGGTGAGAACTTCCATTGCAGAAAGAACAAATGCCGTCATGTCTACTCTCAAAGTGGATACCTACGTTTTTCTTGCGCGAGATGCCATCTCAGCGGCAATTCTGCCTTTCACGCATTACCTTCCTTCCCAATGAACTCAGGAATTAGCCGAACGTGACGCCTGGGGTGGAAGCGTTGTAGGGGGCTCCCTTACTGGAATGGGGTTTTCCAATGGCGGCGGTGCGTCCTGAGGCTGTGGCGGTTCAGGGATATCTGGTGGCAATGGCACAGGTCCTAGTGGCTCGGGCCAAGTATTGGCTGTGTGTTCGTTCAGGCAAATACCGTACGTCGTCATCATGGTGTCCTCCTAGCGAAAGCTATTTCCAAGGCTAGACGAGTAGAGGGAAATCATCCGTGCGATTGCATACGTTTAAAGAAGGAGTCTGAAGGACTATTGCAAGGTGAGACAAAGCACCCCTGAATTGAAATCGCTGATAACTATCATTTGCCAGTGCCGGCAAATGCCCCCAAGCAGAACAACCCCGACCGGGGGAGTTCTCAACAATCCGTCTACTCCCCGCAGTGAACACGGCGCCAGCCCTGAGGCACCGGCGCCTGTTCAGGCCTCCAGAGGTGACGCGCTGGCCAGCGTCTGCGCCACCACCTCACGCGTCAGCGTAGGTACAAAAGTCTCGATGAAACTGTAGGCATACCCCCGCAGCCAGGCACCGCGGCGCAGCCCCAGACGCGTCACATTCACCTGGAACAGGTGGCCGGCGTCCAGGATGCGCAGGTTCTTGTCGCGGTCGGCGTCCAGCGCCACCGACGCCACAATGCCCACGCCCATGCCCAGCTCCACATAGGTCTTGATCACGTCGGCGTCCATGGCTGTCAGCACCACTTCGGGTTGCAGGTCATGCGCGGCAAAGGCGTTGTCAATGTGCGAGCGCCCGGTGTAGCCCAGCTCGTACGTGATGATGGGGTACTGCGCGAGCTGCTGCAATGTCACTGGCTCCTGCTGGTCCAACAGCGGGTGGCCCGGTGGCACCACGATGCTGTGGGTCCAGCGGTAGCAGGGCAGGGTGACCAACTGTGCGTAGTCGGCCAACGCTTCGGTGGCCACACCAATGTCGGCCTCACCGGAGAGCAGCATGGCCGCCACCTGTTTGGGCGAGCCCTGGTGCAGGTGCAGCGTGACCTTGGGAAACTTGTCGCGAAAGTCCTTCACCACATGCGGCAGCGCATACCGTGCCTGCGAGTGGGTGGCCGCCACGGAGAGTTGCCCCTCCATCTGCGTGCTGTAGTCCTGGCCTGCACGTTTGAGGTTCTCCGCATCCAGCAGCAGGCGCTCCACGATGGGCAGCAGGTCCTTGCCGGGCGGCGTGAGGCCGGTGAGCCGTTTGCCGGCGCGGACAAAGATGTCCACGCCCAGCTCCTCTTCCAGTTCACGGATCTGTCGGCTCACGCCGGGTTGCGAGGTGTGCAGCATCAAGGCCACCTCGGTCAGGTTGAAGCCGCACCGTACGGTTTCCCGCACGGAGCGCAGTTGTTGGAAGTTCATGCCTGATTACGCTATGGTTTCGATAGCTGCTTGCGCAATATCCGCCTGGGCTACAGGCCGTTTTGTTATAGAAATAGGGGCTGCGGGGTGCGCCGGGTGCCTCAGAAACCGGTGAGTACCGCACCCTTGAATTCAGCCAGCACGAACTTGCGCACTTCTTCCGACTGGTAAGCCTTCACCAGCTTGGCCACCCAGGGCTTGTCCTTGTCCTGGTCGCGGATGGCGATCAGGTTCACGTAGGGGCTCTTGGCGCTTTCCTGGGCGATGGAGTCCTTGCCCGGTACCAGGCCGGCCTGCAGCGCGAAATTGGTGTTGATGGCCGAGGCGTCCAGGTCGTCCAGCGAACGGGCCAGTTGGGCGGCTTCCAGTTCCACAAACTTCAGCTTCTTGGGGTTGTCGATCACGTCCAGCGGTGTGGCTTTCAGGCCAGCTTCGGGTTTGAGCTTGATCAGGCCCTTGTCCTGCAGCACCAGCAACACGCGCCCGCCATTGGTCGGGTCATTCGGGATGCCGAACTTGGCACCTTCCTTCAGATCTTCGAGTTTCTTGACTTTCTTGGAGTACAGGCCGATGGGGAAGTTGACGGTGTAACCCACGGACTGGATCTTGTAGCCGCGGTCCTTGATCTGCTGGTCCAGGAAAGGTTTGTGCTGGTAGCTGTTGGCGTCCAGGTCACCGGCGGCCAAAGCGGCGTTGGGCTGGATGTAGTCGCTGAACTCGACAATCTGGATCTTCAGGCCGTCTTTCTCGGCGATCTTTTTCACCTGTTCAAAAATCTGCGCGTGGGGGCCGGCGGTCACGCCGATCTTCAGCGGCTTGTCCTGGGCCATGGCGGGTGCCAGTGCGGCGGACAACACCACGGCGGCGATGGATTGCAATGCGAAACGTTTGTTCATTGGGAACTCCTTGTTGAAGAAAGATTGAATTGGAATTAGCGGTGGCTCAGATGGCGCACCAGGCGGTCGCCCGCGCTTTGCACCGCCTGGACAAACACGATGAGCAGCAGCACCACGGCCGCCATCACCTCGGGCAGAAAACGCTGGTAGCCGTAACGGATACCCAGGTCACCCAGACCGCCGCCGCCAATGGCGCCGGCCATGGCCGAGTACCCGGTGAGACTCACAAAGGTGACGGTCAGCGCCGCCACGATGCCCGGCAGTGCCTCGGGCAACAACACCTTGCCGACGATCTGCGAGGTGGTGGCACCCATGGCCTGGGCCGCTTCCACCAGGCCGTTGTCGACCTCGCGCAGCGCGGTCTCCACCAGCCGCGCCACAAACGGGCCGGCGGCCAGCGTGAGTGGCACCACGGCCGCAGCCGTGCCGATGGACGAACCCGTGATGAACCGTGTGAACGGAATCACTGCGACCAGCAGGATGATGAAAGGTGTGGAGCGCACCGCGTTGATCACGACGCCGACCACGCGGTTGGCCGCATGGTTCTGCAGCACACCGCCGGTGTCGGTCAGGCGCAGGTACACGCCCAGCGGAACGCCGATGGCGGCGCCCAGCGTGCCCGAGATGCCCACCATCACCAGCGTTTCCCAAAACGACTGGACAAACATTTCCAGCAGCGCCTGGCTGAAGGTTTCAAACATGGGACACCTCCTGCACCAGCACACCGGCCTGGCGCAGGTGCGCCACGGTGGATGCCAGTTGATCCTGCGCACCGCGTGCCAGCACGGCCAGCGTGCCAAACGGGCGGCCGCCCACTTCGTCAATCTGCCCGTGCAGCAGGTTCAGGTCCACTCCAAAGCGGCGCACCACATCCGACAGCAGCGGTTTGTCCGAGTCAGCCCCGGCAAACACCAGACGCAACAGCGTGGCCTGGCTGGCGGGTACACCGCCGAGCAGCGCACGCACGCGGTCCAGCACCACGGCCGGCAGCTCCTGCGGCACCACATCGTCGAGCAGGCTGCGGGTGGTCTCGTGTTGCGGGCGGCTGAACACGTCGAGAGTGTCGCCCTGTTCCACGATACGGCCCGCGTCGATCACGGCGACCTGGTTGGCAATCTGTTTGATGACCTGCATCTGGTGCGTGATCAGCACCACGGTCAGGCCCAGCTCACGCTGCACTTCGCGCAACAGCGCGAGGATGGAGCGTGTGGTTTCCGGGTCCAGCGACGAGGTCGCTTCGTCCGACAACAACACCTTGGGGCGGCTGGCCAGCGCACGGGCAATGCCCACGCGCTGTTTTTGCCCGCCGCTGATCTGCGCTGGGTAACGGTTGCGCAGGGCCGACAGGCCCACCAGGGCCAGCAGCGGCTCCACACGCGCGACGATCTCGGCGCGGCGCAGGCCTTCGAGTTCCAGCGGCAGCGCCACGTTGTCAAACACCGTGCGCGAGGACAAGAGGTTGAAATGCTGGAACACCATACCGATGTCGCGGCGCGCAGCGCGCAGCGCCGTGGGGTCCAGTGCGGTGAGTTCGCGTCCGTCGACCCGCACCGTGCCGGAGGCCGGGCGGTTCAGCAGGTTGATGGTGCGCACCAGGGAGCTCTTGCCCGCACCACTGCGGCCAATCACACCAAAAATCTGACCGCGCGGCACCGACAGGTCGATGCCGCGCAGCGCCTCCACCGGGCCTTGTGGGCCGGCGTAGGTTTGCACAATGCCTTGAAGTTCAATCACAGGGGATGAGGCTCCGTCTTAGAGCTTGGCAATAGACACTTCGGTGGACTTGACCAGTGCCACCACGTCGGAGCCAACCACCAGTTGCAGGTCGTCCACAGAGCGTGTGGTGATGACGGATGTGACGATGCCCCATGGGGTTTCCACATCGACTTCGGAGACCACGTCACCGCGGATGATTTCGCGTACTTTTCCCTTGAATTGGTTGCGTACGTTGATGGCTTGAATGGACATGATTTCTCCTTGAAAGGTCCGTTGAAAAATAGAACTTTGTTGAACCGCTATTTCCGTTCGGGCTGAGCCTGTCGAAGCCTTGTGCAAGTCCCTGATGGGCAGGGGCTGCGTTTCGACAGGCTCAACGCGAACGGATGTATTCGGCATGGTTTAAATAGCCCAGCGCAGCGCGTGGCCTGCGACAGCGGGCCAATGGGTGTCGTTGGCAGGTTCTTCGGCGGCAGGGCGTTGCAGCACGCGGTCCAGGATGCGTTTCTCGATGGCGGCAAACGCGGCATCACCGCGTGCCCGGGGGCGCGGCAGGCGGATGCGTTCGTCCAGCGCAATCTTGCCGTCTTCGATCAGCACCACGCGGTCGGCCAGCGCCACGGCTTCCTGCACGTCGTGGGTCACCAAGAGTGCGGTGAAACCTTTGTGCAGCCAGAGGTCTTCAATGAGGGCGTGCATCTCGATGCGGGTCAGCGCATCCAGCGCGCCCAGCGGTTCGTCCAGCAGCAGCAAATGCGGGTTGTGCACCAGCGCACGCGCCAGTGCCACACGCTGGCGCTGTCCGCCCGACAGGCGTGCGGGCCACTCGTCCAGGCGTTCACCCAGACCCACCTGGCCCAGCACCTTGGCCGCGGCGGCGCGGGCGTTGGTCTGCAGGCCCAGTGCCACGTTTTCGACCACGCGTTTCCACGGCAGCAGGCGCGCTTCCTGGAACATGATGCGGGTGTCATCGCGCAGCCCGTCCAGCGTTTCACCGTCGATCTGCAGCGTGCCGGCCGTGGCGGTTTCCAGCCCGGCCACCAGGCGCAAGAGCGTGCTCTTGCCGCAGCCGCTGCGCCCCACGATGGCGACAAACTCGCCCGGCTCGATGTGCAGCTGCGTGTTGTGCAGCACGGTGCGCGCACCGTAGCGTTTGGTCAGACCCTGCACTTGCAGGCTCACGCCTTGTGCGGTGGAGGTGGGTGTTTTAGTGGTCAAAAGTGGCTCCTGCCCTTGTGGGGTGTGCGCAAACAGCTATGAATTTGGTAGCAAAAATGGTGTGTCGCTCAGAGCGCCTTCTGGTAACCGGGGTGCCAGCGCAGCCAGTACTGCTCCAGAGCGCGGGCAAACAGGTCGGCCAGCTTGCCCAGTAGCGCGTACAGCAGGATGCCCACCAGCACGATGTCGGTTTGCAGGAACTCGCGGGCGTTCATGGTCATGTAACCAATGCCGGACTGCGCCGAGATGGTTTCCGCCACGATCAGGATCACCCACATCAGCCCCAGCGAAAACCGCAGGCCCACCAGGATGCTGGACAGCGCGCCCGGCAAAATGATCTGGCGGTACAACTGCCAGCGCGACAGGCCATAGGTGCGGCCCATCTCGATGAGCTGCGGGTCCACATTGCGGATGCCGTGGAAGGTGTTGAGGTAGATCGGGAAGAACACCGACACCGCGATCAGGAACAGCTTGGCCGACTCGTCAATGCCAAACCACAAAATCACCAACGGGATCATCGCCAGCGCGGGCACGTTGCGCACCATCTGGATGGTGGAGTCCAGCAGCGTTTCAAACACCCGCACCGAACCGGTCAGCAGACCGAGCAACAAACCCAGCCCGCCACCAATGGCTAGGCCCGTAAGTGCGCGCCCGGCGCTCACCTTCACATGGGTCCACAACTCGCCGGATTCGGCCAGTGTCCACGCCGCAGTGGCCACGTCCAGCGGCGCGGGCAACACGCGGCTGGAGAGCCAGCCGCGCGAGGCGGAGAGTTGCCACAGCGCAATCAGCGCCAGCGGCACCAGCCACGGTAGCAGGCGCTGGCCGACGGCGCGCAGGAAGCGCTGTATCGGTTCCGCAGGCAGGGAGAACAGCGGGAACAACGGCAAGAAGCCGTAACCCGGGGTTTCAATCACGTCCAGTTGGGGCGTGGGGGAGGCTTCGTGGGGTGTGCGGGTCATACGGTTTGGCTCTGTGAGTCGTCGGGTTCGAGAAATTCCAGCCCGTTGCCCGCTGGGTCCTGTACATAAAAGCGCAGGTGGCCTGGCAGCGGGCGGCTTTCGTCCAGCGTGTAACCGGCGTCCAGCAGCCGGTTGCGCAGGCCGGGCAGGCCCACCACTTCCAGCGCCAGGTGCGACACCGGCGACGTGGGGTGTGCGCTGTCGTCGGGCACCAGGTCAATGCGCTGGTCGCCCGCCAGAAACCGCAGCGCCTGGCGCTGCGGGTGGGGCAACTCCAGCAGCCCCAGCAAGCCGTTATAGAAATCGCGTACGGCCTGCTGCGCCACGCGGCCCAGCGGCAACTGCACATGGTGGATCGCGTGGATGGTCATGGTCTTCAGCTCTGCGAAACCTTGGGCACGAAGTTGTTGGCCACCACTTCGCCAAACGGGCCCAGCACGTTGCCACCGGTGAGCTTCTCTTGCGTGTCTATCGACAGCAGCGGGAACACCAGTTCGGCAAAACGGTAGGCTTCTTCCAGGTGCGGGTAGCCCGACAGCACAAAGGTGTCCAGGCCCAGCGCCGCGTACTCTTCAATACGTGCGGCCACGTTTTGCGGCGAGCCCACCAGCGCTGTGCCGGCACCGCCACGCACCAGGCCCACGCCCGCCCACAGGTTGGGGCTGATCTCCAGCGATGCGCGGTCGCGCCGATACGTCGACGGGCCGCCCCTAGACGTGAGCGCCCCCTCGGGGGGCAGCGAGGACACGCCAGTGCCGAGCGTGGGGGCGATGCCCTTGCCGGAGCCATGCAGCGCGGCCATGCGGCGCTGGCCTTCGGAGTCCATCTTGGCGAAAGCGCTCTGCGCGCGGATCACCGTGTCGTCGTCCAGGCGGCTGATCAGGTCGTCCGCGGCGGCCCAGGCTTTTTCCTCGGTCTCGCGCACGATCACATGCAGGCGGATGCCGAAGCTCACCGTGCGGCCGCGTTTGGCAGCGCGCTCGCGCACATCAGCTACTTTCTTCGCCACATCAGCGGGTGGTTCGCCCCAGGTCAGGTAGGTCTCGACCTGTTCGGCGGCCAGCTCGTGGGCAGCCTCGGACGAGCCACCAAAGTACACCGGCGGGTGCGGCTCTTGCAGCGACGGGTAGAGCAACTTGGCACCCTTGACGGAGAGGTGTTTGCCCTCAAAGTCATAGGCTTCGCCGGTATGGCTGCGCGTAATGATTTCGCGCCAGATGCGGATGAACTCGGCGCTTTGTTCGTAGCGCTCTGCGTGGTCCAGGAACACTCCGTCGCCTTCCAGTTCTGCCTTGTCGCCGCCAGTCACCAGGTTCACCAGCAGGCGCCCGCCCGAGAGGCGGTCAAAGGTGGCCGCCATGCGTGCCGCCAGCGCGGGCTGGTGCAGGCCGGGGCGCACCGCCACCAAAAATTTCAGGCGCGTGGTCACGGGCAGCAGGCTGGAAGCGACCACCCAGGGGTCTTCGCAGGAACGGCCGGTGGGGATGAGTACACCTTCGTAACCCAGGCTGTCGGCCGCTTGCGCGATCTGCTTGAGGTAGTTGTGGTCGACCGTGCGTGCACCTTCAGCGGTGCCCAGGTAACGGCTGTCGCCGTGGGTGGGGATGAACCAGAAAATTTTCATGATGAAAGCACTCAGGGTTTGACGGGGATGGTTGTGGTCGTGGTGCGCACCGACGGCGGTTGCCAGACGATTTGCGACACCCGCACGGGTTTGGGGATCAGGCCCAGGCCGTGGAAGGCGTCTGCCACACGCTGCTGGTCGGCAATCGTGTTGGCACCCAGCAGGCCCACGGGCGAGCGCGGGCGGCGTTGCAGAAACAGGCTCACCACACCCGCGTCCAGGCCGCTGAAATCGGCAATCAGCTTGATCGCTTCTGGCCGGTGCTCTTGCGCAAAACGGTCGGCGTTGGTGAGTTCTTCAAACAGCGCGGTTATGGCTTCGGGGTGCTGCGTGGCAAACGGTTTGGAGGCCAGGTAAAACGAGTTGTTGCCCGACAGGCCGCGCCCGGTGGCCAGTGCGCGTGGCTGGATGGCCAGCTCGGTGGCGGCGTAAAACGGGTCCCAGATGGCCCAGGCGTCCACACTCTGGCGTTCAAACGCGGCGCGCGCATCGGCGGGGGCCAGGTAGATGGGGGTGATGTCACTCCACTTCAGGTTGGCCTTCTCCAGCGCACGCACCACCAGGTAGTGCGCACTCGACCCCTTTTGCACGGCAACCTTCTTGCCCTTGAGGTCGGCCAGGGTGCGCAGTGGCGAGTCCTTGAGCACCAGGATGGCGGAGCTGTCGGGCTTGGGTGGCTCTGCGCCCACGTAGACCAGGTCCTTGTCGGCAGCCTGGGCGAAGACGGGCGGGGCGTCACCGGTCAAGCCAAACTCCAGCGCACCGACGGCCAGGGCTTCGAGCAACTGCGGCCCGGCGGGAAACTCGATCCAGCTCACCTTGGTTTGTGGGAAGCGTTTTTCCAGCGCGCCCTGCTGTTTGAGGATCACCAGGTTGGCGGCCGACTTTTGGTAACCAATGCGCAGCAGCTCGGGCGCCTTGCCGCTGCCGGCAGACTGGGCCCAGGCGCTGCCGCCGGTGATGGGGCCGGACAGACTCCAGGCGCCTGCCGTCACCGCCAGCAACTGCAGCAGCGAACGGCGACCGGCGTTCAAGGAGCGCTGTGCCAATCCCACCGTTCGGGCTGAGCTCGGCCTGTCCTGAGCTTGTCGAAGGGTCGAAGCCTTCGCGAAATACTTGGCGTGCAAGGGCTGCGTTTCGACAAGCTCAACGCGAACGGAGGTGTTTGATAGCGCTTCAGTAGGAGGGACAGGGCGTGCCATCAGGTGTGCTCCTTAGCCCAGGTCCACCGGTGCGGCGTGCAGCAGGTTAAGTTTTCGGGGGATCAGCTTGAGTTCGAAGAAGGTGTCGGCAATCACCTGCTGCTCGGCCAGGATGTCGCGGGTGACCACGGACGTGCCGTAGGCCGCGCGGTTGACGTACAGCTCGGTCACCTCCTTGCTCAGTCCCAGCACGGCGGAGAGCTCTGTGGCGGCGGCCGCCTTATTTTTGGAGACCCAGGTGTCGATGGCGTTGATTTCTTCGATGGCGATCTTCAGCACGTCGGGATTCTTGGTGGCGAAGTCGCGCGAGGTGAAGTAATACTGCCGGTTGTTCACAACACCAGAAGCGTCGGCCAGAAGGCGGGCGTCCAGCGTTTTTTGTGCGGCGGCGAGGAACGGGTCCCAGATGATCCATGCGTCGACGGCGCCTTTTTCAAACGCGGCGCGCGCGTCGGCTGGTGCCAGGAAGATGGACTGCACGTCGCTGTATTTCAGGCCGTTTTTCTCCAGCAGCTTGACGAGGAAGTACTGCACGTTGGAGCCCTTGTTGTAGGCCACGCGTTTGCCTTTGAGGTCGGCCACGGTCTTGATGGCCGAGTCCTTGGGCACCACGATGGCTTCGAGCTTCGGCCGTGGCACGGTGGCGCCGGCGTAGACCAGCGGTGCACCTGCGGCCTGGGCAAAGATGGGGGGCGCTTCGCCCACGTCACCAAAGTCGATGGAGCCGACGTTGAGCGCTTCGAGCTGCACCGGGCCGGCATTGAACTCGGTCCAGGTCACGTTCACGCCCAGCGGGGCCAGGCGCTTTTCGAGTGTGCCGCGGCCCTTCAGGATGGACAGCCAGCCTTTTTGGTTACCGATGCGCAGCGTGCGCTGGGCGCTTTGTGCGAAGACACTGCCCGTGCCCAACAGGGCAGTCGAGGCAGCGGCGGTGGCCAACAACTGGCGGCGGTTCAGGGCAGTTTTCAGGGTCATCGCAAGGTCTTTCAGGGGTGCGCAGACAAGGCTTCTCCCTTGCCGCATGCGCGGGTTCAAAAAATGAGGAGCGGGAAATGGAGGCCAGCGCCGCTTCGGGCGGCACCGGGGAGGGAGCGGTTTAGACGCTACATCGCACTTGCGAAAAATGCACCGGTGCAAACCGTCCGGCGTGGGCCAGTGCGGGTTGCAGGGTTTCGGTCACGATGCCGTGCACCGCTTCGTCCAGCCGTGCGCCAATGGCGGCATCCACGTGGTAGCTGCCTTCGGGCGACAGGGTGACCTGCGCGTCGGTGGCGTAGATGCCGGAGAGGATGTGCTTGGAGCCCAGTGCCTGCAGCACCGGGCGCAACGCATAGTCCAGCGCCAGCATGTGGTGTGGGCTGCCACCTGTGGCCAGCGGCAACACCGTCTTGCCCTTGAACGCGTCTTGCGGCAACACGTCCAGAAACACTTTGAGCACGCCGCTGTAGGCTGCCTTGTACACCGGCGTGGCCACCACGATCACCTGGGCCTGTGCCACCTGGCCAATGGCCTGGCTGATGGAGCGGTGGCCAAAGTCGGCCAGCAAGAGCGCCTGGGGAGACAGATCGCGCACCCGCAGCCGGTCCACCAGGGCGCCGCGGGTTTGCAGGCGCTGGCCTGCCGCTTCCAGTAGCGCTGCGGTACGCGAGCGCTCGGAAGGGCTACCGGCAATCAGGAGGACAGACATCTGGGGGCTTTCTTTTTGCTATGGAAACAGGAGCTGCTTGCGCATATCCCATAAGGGCTGAAGGTCGATTTGTTGTTGAATTCCGTTCGCGTTGAGCTTGTCGAAACGCAGCGCCTGCCAATCGAAGGTGGTTAGAGGCCCTTCGACAGGCTCAGGGCGAACGGAGCTGTCTTACTTCTTGGTGTAGATCTGGTCAAAGCTGCCGCCGTCGGCAAAGTGTTCCTTGTCCGCCTTGTCCCAGCCGCCAAAGGCCTGGTCGATGGTGAACAGGTTGATCTTGGGGAACTGCTTGGCGTACTTGGCTTGTGCCTTGGCCGAGATGGCGGGGCGGTAGAAGTTCTTGCCAGCGATGTCCTGGCCTTCTTCGGTGTACAGGTACTCCAGGTAGGCGGTGGCGACAGTGCGTGTGCCCTTCTTGTCTACGTTCTTGTCGACCACGGCCACAGCGGGTTCGGCCAGGATGGAGAGGGACGGTGCGACCACGTCAAACTTGGCGCCGAATTCCTTTTCCAGCAAATAGGCTTCGTTTTCCCAGGCGATCAGCACATCGCCCTGGTTGCGCTGGGCAAAGGTGATGGTGGAGCCGCGTGCGCCAGTGTCCAGAATCGGCACGTTGGCAAACAGCTTGGCCACGAATTCCTTGGCCTTGGCGTCAGAGCCGAACTTGCGCTTGGCAAATTCCCAGGCTGCCAGGTAGTTCCAGCGGGCGCCGCCAGAGGTCTTGGGGTTGGGCGTGATGACCTTGATGTCGGGGCGGATCAGGTCATCCCAGTCCTTGATTTTCTTGGGGTTGCCTTCACGCACGGCCAACACGATGGTGGAGGTATAGGGCGAAGAGTTGTGGGGCAGGCGTTTTTGCCAGTCGGTGTTGATCCAGCCACCGTTGCGCGCCACGGCGTCGGTGTCACCGGCCAGTGCCAGTGTGGCCACGTCAGCGTCCAGGCCGTCAATGATGGAGCGGGCCTGTTTGCCGGATCCACCGTGGCTTTGCTTGATGGTCACGTCCTGGCCGGTCTTGGCTTTCCAATGTTTGGCGAACGCGGCGTTGAATTCGACATACAGCTCGCGCGTCGGGTCGTACGACACGTTAAGCAACTCAACCGGCTTGGGCTGTGCACCGGCGACCAGCGCGGTGCTGGCCAGGGCGGCGGCAAGGGCAAACTTCAAAAGAGGGCGGCGGTGGGCCATGGTCAACTCCAGAAAAAACACACGCAATATCGCGATGGGTTGGATTCTGGAAGTTGGTCGTTAAAACTGGAACTACTGTTTTATCAGTTCTAAATTACTTAAACATCTTTAAAGGGGTTGGCCGGGAAGAGGTAATCGGAGATCGTCATCGAATCCGTCAAGAATGAATATGGATGGAATGCCTGCCGGGCGCGACGACATGGATGACGAAAGCTAGGTTCTTTCCTAAATGTGCAGACTGCAACTTAGGAAGGAGACGTCGAGCCTTTCTGCGTAATGTCGATAGCCAGAATGGGAAAGGTGTGTGCATAAACGATGTTTTGCCTGTCAGACTTTCGCTCATGAAAGTCGAAATACCGCCCCTCAGCGAAGTCTCCAAGTTTGTCGAGAGCTTGCAACGGAATGCGCTTGGTGCATCGCTGCTGATCTTGTTGATCCTTTCTGTGGGACTGGTGGTTTATGTTTGGCGTTGGGCGCCGCTTGGATGAGCGTTTTCAAAGTTGGCCGTGGGAATGAAGCCAGACCGTGTCCCTGAGCGAACCCGTTCGCGTTGAGCTTGTCGAAACGCAGTTCTTGCAAATCGTAGGTGTGTTGAAGGCTTCGACAGGCTCAGCCCGAACGGAATAGTGGTTCTGTATAGCCCTAAGCCCCCGCAGCCGCCTTCCCCACCACCCCCTTCCGATACTCATCCGGCGTAGTCCCCATCAGCTTCTTGAACATGCTGATAAAGGCCGACGCACTGCCGTAGCCCAAATCCAGCGCAATCGTTTCCACGGTCTGACCGGCTTCCAAGAGTGGCATGGCGCGCACCACGCGCAGGCGTTGGCGCCATTCGGCGAGCGACATGCCCAGGTCGCGCTGGCAGCGGCGGGTGAGGGTGCGTTCGGTGGTGTGTACGGCGTGGGCCAGTTCGGGCAGGGCGCGGTTGTCGCCAGGGTTGGTCTGCAGCAGGCGCAGCACGGCAGCCAGTTGCGGGTCTTCCGAGCTGGGCAGGTAGCTGCCCGCGCGCGGTGAAACGGCCAACTGGTCCAGCAGCACCTGCAGCAGGCGGGCATCTTCTTCCCCGTTGGGGGCGCCGGTGGGCAGTTGGCGCAGGTGTTCCAGCAGGGCGCGCACCAGGGGGCTAACGGTCAGCGCGCAGGGCGTGGCGGGCAGGGCGCCGCACAGCGGGCGGCTCACATAGAGCGAGCAGTGGTGTGCCTCCTTGCGGTTCAGGCCCACGTGCTGCAGGTCGGGCGGCAGCCACAGGCCGTACTGCGGCGGGGCGAGAAAGTGGTGCTCGGCCACCTTGACCTCCATCACGCCGCTGAAGGAATACACAAACTCGCCCCAGGCGTGCTGGTGCAGCGGGTAGACGCCTTCGGCTGGCACGTGCGCGCTGCGGAACATCAGGGGCGCGGGCAGGCTGGGGCTGGAGATGGGTATTTCCAGTTTGGGGCGCAGGATGGGCATGGCAGCGGTGGCGTTTGGCGGCTTTGGTGGATGGCTTGTCTGGTTTGCACTATATCCATGAAAGCAGCCAAATCAATAATGGCTGCCCTCCCGCCACTTCCTCAGGACCGCACCGCATGGACACCCGCAAAGCCCTCGACTCCCAGGCCATTGGCTGCATGCTGGTGCTGTGCGCGTTGTGGGCCCTGCAGCAGGTGACGCTCAAGGCCACGGCGCAAGACATTGCGCCCATCTTCCTGATCGGCCTGCGCTCCGGCGTGGCCGCGTTTCTGGTCTGGCTGGTGATGCTGTGGCGCGGTGAGCGCCTGGGCCTGCACGATGGCAGCTGGCGCCCCGGCCTGCTGGTGGGCCTGCTGTTCGGGCTGGAGTTCATGCTGGTGGGCGAAGGGCTGCGCCACACCAGTGCCTCACATATGGTGGTTTTCCTTTACACCGCGCCCATCTTCGCGGCGCTGGGTCTGCACTGGCGCCTGCCGGCCGAGCGGCTGGGCGTGGTGCAGTGGCTGGGCATCGCGTTGGCGTTTGGTGGTATCACCATGGCCTTCTTCGGCCGCACCCAGCCCACGGCGCCTGCGCCGGGCAATATGTTGTGGGGCGACTTTTTGGGTCTGCTGGGCGGCATGGCCTGGGGCGCCACCACCATGGTGGTGCGCTGTTCGCGCCTGTCCAGCGCGCCGGCCACACAAACGCTGCTGTACCAACTGGTCTGCGCCTGCGTGCTGCTGCTAGGCGCCGCGCTGTTCACCGGCCAAACCAACATCCACTTCACCCCCCAGGTCTGGGCCAACCTGGCTTTCCACACGCTGGTGGTGTCGTTCGCAAGTTTTCTGGTCTGGTTCTGGCTGCTGCGCCACTACCTGGCGTCACGCCTGGGCGTGTTCTCGTTCATGACGCCGCTGTTCGGCATTGTCTTTGGCGCGTGGTTCCTGGACGAGCCGATTGAAATGAGCTTTGTGCTGGGCGCGGTCCCGGTGTTGTTCGGGATTGTGCTGGTCAGTGGCGGCGCCTCGGTGACGCAATGGTGGGCGCGGTTGCGGCTGCAGATGGGTTGAGGCGACAGCGCGTTCAATGACGCATGCGCAGCGCGGGACGCCGTGCTTCAGGACCCCGCATCGCGACTTGGCCCGATCATCGAGGGTGTAGCTACTATCAAATTTATAGTGGCTTGCGCAGATGACATAAGGGCTGGGGGCCAATTTGGCATATGAACCAACCCCTGGGGCCAAACGCATTAAAGTACGCTGGTGTTCGGCAAATGCAATGCCACCCCCGCCCCGGGGTGGCCGTGAAGGCAGAAATCTATGATCCCAGCACCCATCCCCAGCAACGAGGACGACCGCCTTGCGGCGCTGCGTGAGCTGCTGATTCTGAACACGCCGCCGGAGCAGCGGTTTGACCGCATCGTGGCATTTGCGGCGCAGGAGTTTGATGTGCCGCAGGCGTTGATCTCGCTGGTGGACGCGGACCGGCTGTGGTTCAAAGCCAAAGTCGGGTTGGATATTGAAGAGAGCACGCGCAGCGATTCGTTTTGCGCCCACGCCATTCTGGTGGACGAACCCACCGTGGTGCTGGACGCCCGGATGGACCCCCGGTTTGCCGACAACCCCAATGTGATCACGGGGGCCAATATCCGCTTTTATGCGGGGGCGCCGCTCACGCTGCCCTCGGGGCAAAACGTGGGCACGCTGTGTGTGTTTGACCAGCAGCCCCACGAGGTGGATGACGTGGCCCTGGCGGTGCTGAGCGTGCTGCGTGATCTGGTGGTGGAAGAACTGTTGCGCAAAAAGGCCCTGGCATGACGGCGCCGCACAGCGAGCCACAGCGCGATATCCTGGTGGTGGAGCAGGCCGCCATGGTGGGCAGCATCATCGTGTCCACCGCGCGCCAGCTGAATATGCCGAACGTGCGCCTGGCCACCAGCATCCGCGGGGCGCAGCAGTTGCTGGAGCAACATGCCTTTAGCGGCCTGATTGCCTCGTTGAATGACGAAGCCCCGGCGCTGGAAATGATTCAGAACCTGCGCGATGGCCAGTACCGCACAGCAGCCAACGTCCCCTTGGCCGTGACGGCCACCGCGTGCGGCGTCGATCTGGCAAATTCCCTGCGTGGCTTTCTGGTGCGCCGCGTCTTGCTCAAGCCGTTCAAGGTGCGCGACGTGATCCTGACCATCCGCTTGTTGCAAGACGGCCCCCAGGAGAAACAGGCCGCTTAGGCAGCAGGCCTGTGCTGCATGAAAAGGGGCCCCGCAGGGCCCCTTTTCATGTACGCCTTGGCCGGCTTAAGCGGCGGGTGTGTCGGCCTTGCTGGCCGCCGCCAGCGCCTGGCGTTTGCTGCGGGCGCGGATGTTGAGGGCTTCCACCCCCAGCGAGAAGGCCATGGCCGCGTAGATATATCCCTTGGGGACGTGCTGGTCAAAGGCTTCGGCGGTCAGCGCCATGCCCACCATCACCAGAAACGCCAGGGCCAACACCTTGACGGACGGGTGGCGGTCTACAAACTCGCCAATCGGCTTGGCGGCCACCAGCATCACACCGACCGAGGCCACCACGGCAGCCACCATCACGCTGATCTGGTCGACCATGCCCACGGCGGTGATGACCGAGTCCAGCGAGAACACGATGTCGATGATGGCGATCTGACCAATGATGGCCCAGAACAGCTTTTGGCCCGCGGCCTTGACGGCGGCCGTGTCGGTGACGGGGGCGGCATCTTGCTCACGCGCTTCCACTTCGACAAAAATTTCGTGCGAGGCCTTGTACAGCAGGAACAGGCCGCCGAGCAGCAGCACCAGGTCACGCCCGCTGAAGCCGTGGTTGGCCACGCTGAACAGGTCGGTGGTCAGGCTCATCACCCAGCTCAGCGAGAACAGCAGCAGCAGGCGCGAGACCATGGCAAAACCCAGGCCCAGGCGGCGCGCCTTGTCACGCATTTCCTGCGGCAGGCGGCCGACCAGGATGGAGATGAAGATGATGTTGTCTATGCCCAGGACGATTTCCAGGGCGGTGAGCATCGCAAAAGCGATCCACACATTGGGGTCAAGAAGGAATTCCATGCGGTTCTTTTTGGATGAATAGAACCGCGAATGCTAGGGCTTATGGCCCTTTTGTGAAACCCCCGCCAGAAGGCGGCCCCAGGGTTCCCGGGGGGAATGCAGTTGCGCTTAAGGCCTTGTGGCCTTAAGCGTTTTGCTTAACGCTGGAAAACCACCGCTTCGAGTTCCAACGCTCGGATGCGCTCGGCGGCGGTGTCAGCGTCCAGCCGGTTTTCAAACGGGCCCACGCGCACGGCGGTGAGCTTGCCTTTGGTCTTGGACTTGATCTCCTGCGTGTAGGCGGTCAGCCCCGCGCCGGTGAGTTTGCGCACGGCGTTGTGGGCATTGGTGGGCACGGCAAACAGTCCCACATTGATGTGAAAGCCCGCCGCCATGCTGGCGGCTGATGCGTGGGTGGAGAGTTGGGGTTTAGCCTTGGCCATCGCCGGCATGGGAGCGGGCATGGGTGTGGGGGATGGCAGAGCCGGTTGTGCGGGGCTGGCGGGGGCCAGCGGCGCAGTTTCCATGGGTGCCGCGGGGCGCGTGGGGGCGGTACTGGCTTCTGCCGGTGCGGCTTCAGCAACCGGGGCCGATGCGGCGGGCGCGGGCACCACGGCTTGTGCCTCGGCCACGGGTTTGCCCTCGGCGTCTATCTCTTGCACCACTTCCGCGGGGGCGGACGGGTTCATCATGGACGCAGCGGTCATGCCGATGGCAACCGCAACTACCAAAGCCGGAGTGATCATGGTTTAGCCCTTCAAGCCAACAAACACATTCTGTACGTCGTCGTTCCCGTCGATGCCGGCCAAAAAGGCTTCCACCTCTTCGAGTTGCTCGGCGCTCAAGTTGGCCGGGTCCACCGGGTTCTTGGCCTTGTAACCCAGCTTGGCCGACAGCACGGTAAAGCCATGGGCGGGCAGCGCGCGGCTCACCAGGTCCAGGTCGCCCGGGTCGGTCCAGAACAGCGTGTTGCCCTCTTCCTCACCCGCTTCAAAGTCCTGTGCGCCAGCCTCGATGGCGGCCACTTCGGCGTCGGCACCTGGGGCGGCGGGTTCGGCCTCAATCATGCCCAGGTGGTCAAAGTCCCACGACACGGAGCCGGAGGTGCCGAGCTGCCCTTTGCGGAACAACACCCGCATCTCGGGCGCGGTGCGCTTCACGTTGTCGGTCAGGCATTCCACCATCACCGCCACCTGGTGAGGCGCAAAACCTTCGTAAATCACATGCTCAAAGTGCACCGCCTCGCTGCCGATGCCCGCGCCCTTCTTGATGGCGCGCTCCAGCGTGTCCTTGGGCATGGACACCTTGCGGGCCTGCTCCAGTACCAAGCGCAGCTTGGAGTTACCTGCCGGGTCAGCGCCGGCGCGTGCCGCCACCATGATGTCTTTGGCCAGTCGGCCAAACAGCTTGCCCCTGGCATTGGCCGCCAATTCCTTGCCTTTTGCTTTCCACTGCGCGCCCATGTCGAATCTTCCTTGTATCTGTGTAGCGCTCGCGGGCGCTGGACTGTATGGGGGGTGATTTTGGCATGGGCTTGCACAGGACCCAAGTAAAAGCGTGTGATTTGCTATGAAATCAGGAGCTTTTTGCGCATACCCCACAAGGGCCCGAGGCCAATTTGGCTTGAAAACGGGCGGTTTGCGCGTTCCTGTGGCCCGTCCGTCCCCGGGCTTCTATTTCTTCTTGGTGGCCTGCAGCCCTTGGGTAATGGTCTCAATCCGCTGTGCAATTTCGGTCATTTCTGCTTGAATGACCGCCATGCGCGCTGGGTCGGCAGGCGCTGGTTTGCCCTCGGGGAAGACCGACTCCATGGCCAGCGACTCCTCCATCAGCTCTGTCATGCGTTGGGCTTCTTTCAGCAGGGGCAGGCGCGGATCGGTGGCGGGCAGGCGGGCCAATGCGAGTTCATCCCGCACTTTGCGCATCATGGGTGCATACACGGTGCGGCTGCGCTCGTCCGACTCGCGTTCAGACAGCTCGCCCGCCTTCACCTGCTGTGCTTCGGTCTGCAGGGCCGTGAACGTCTTGCCAAAGGACTGCATCCCTTGCGCAAACAGCAGCATCCCGCGCTGGTCCACCTGCGCTGCAGGTGCCAATGTCGCCACGCCAATGGTTGCCCCCGCTGCGATGGCCAGGCCGATGGTGGCGCGGCGGGTGTAGCTGCGCACGTATTTGTCCAGGTCAAAACGCCCTGGAAGCACGTAGGCCAGCAAACACCCGGCGACCAGCCCGCCCACGTGGGCGGCGTTGTCGATGCCCTGTTTGCCAAAACCCTGGGCCAGGGCGTACAGGATGAAGAAGGCCAGGCTGCCCAGCGTCTGTTTGCCCATGGTTTTGGGCAGTTGTTTGTGGTGCTGCACCAGCGCCACCAGCAGTGCACCGGTAATGCCGAATACCGCGCCAGACGCGCCCACCGAAACGGCACTTTGCGCCGCAAAATGCAGGCTCAAGGCACTGCCCACCAGGCCAGAGCCCAGGTAGATCAGCGCAAACAGGCGGTGGCCGTAAATGCGCTCCACCGCCACACCGGCGCTGTACAACCCCAGCATGTTCAGCGCCACGTGCATGAACCCGCTGTGCAGAAACATGGCGCTGGCCATGCGCCACCATTGCCCGCGCTGCACCTCCGATGCGGCATTGCCACCCCAGCGCAGCAGCAAGTCGCTGGGCGTCCCCGCAAAAGCGCCTCCGTAGTTCAGCATGGCGATCCAGACCAGGGCGTTGATGGCGATCAGGCCATAGGTCAGCCACGGTATCGGGGCAAAGGATTTCAGCCGCTCCTGGTAGGCGCGTTCCTCTGCAATCTGGTTGTCCAGGGCCTGCAGCACCTGGCCGGGGCGGCTGTTCTTGTGGATGTGCTGCTGGACCAACTGGAGCAGCCTTTCCTGCGCGGCGTCATCCAGCGCAGACAGCACCAGCGAAGGGCGCAAGGGGTTGCGGCCGGTCAGGAAGCTGCGCTTGTCGGCAAGCCCTGCGGTGGGGTGCAGCAGCAGTTGCAGGACCGGGGCGTTTTGCACACGGGTGACGGAGGCGCTGGCGATGGCATCCCAGCGGTAGTGTTTGGTTTTCCCGTTGAAAACGGGGGACGCAATGCCTGCCTCATCCAGCGTAGCCAGCACCTTGCCGCTGTGCATCTGTTTGCGCAGGAACCAGTCCATGAGTGCCAACACGCCGAGCGTGATGGCGGCAACCCATAGCAGGACCCCGACGCTTTTGGTGCCCGGTATCGCGATGAGTATCGAGATGGCGCCGCCCACCCAAAGCCACAAACGGGTCTTGCCTATCAGGCTGCTTTTGGAGGAATAAAAAAGCTCTGCGGACTGTACCGTCATCTGACCTGATTCCATACGGTTCCTGTGGAGATGGGTTGCTAAATTGACAGGACGAGTCTAGGTGCGTGTGCGGGCGTCGGGTATCCCCCATCCGGGTGATTCTGAATGGGGAGTAACCCTCGGGCGCCCCCGCAAAAATTGCTATCTTTTTTCATGCACTGGTGCCTAGAATCTTTGGCGTCGTTGCGCTGCCTGCCCGAATCTATCGACAAGAAAGAAGGTGACACCATGTCTCTCTCTGACTACAAGATCTCGACCAAGCTGATACTGGCCTTCATTCTGGTATCCCTCATCGGTGCGGCGCTGGGTCTGTTTGCCATACGCAACATGAACGTGCTCAACGATGCCGACACCGCCCTCTACGAGAAGGAAACCCTGGGCCTCTCGCTGGTCAAAGAGGCCAACGTGCAGCGGTATGCGGCCGTGGTCGCGCTGCGCGACGCCATCATCGCCACCAATTTAGGCGCACGCAACGGCGCGCTCCAGCGCATCACCGCAGGGCGCGCCAAGAGCCTGGAACTCATGGCGCAGGCGCGTGAAAAAGCCAGCGACCCCGACACCCTGGCCGCTTTTGCCAAGGTGGAAGAAGCCTGGAAGGCCGACGAGCAGGCACTCACAGGCATCCTCAAACTGCTGACCAGTTCAGAAATACAAGTGGACTCCCCGGTGCTGGAGTTCCTGGGCGCCAGCGTGGTGCAGCCCAGCATCAAGGTCGGGACGGCCATGACCGACCTGACCAAGGTGTTTGAGGAGAACGCCCACCGTGTGTCCGACAACAACTCCGCGATCTACGAAACCAGCCGCAATGTCACGCTGGGCCTGATCGTGGTGTGTGTGCTAATCGGCGTGGGGCTGGGCGTGGTTATCAGCCGCAGCGTCACGCAGCCGCTGAACGTGGCCATGGACACCGCCCGTGCGGTGGCCGAAGGCGACTTGTCGCGCCCCATCAGTGCGCAGGGCAAGGACGAAGTGGCCCAGCTGCTGCAAACCCTGTCCTCCATGCAGGACAGCCTGGTCCAAGTCGTGTCCGCCGTGCGCACCGGGTCCGAGTCGGTGTCCACCGCCAGTTCCGAGATCGCCCAGGGCAACCAGGACCTGAGCGCGCGCACCGAAAGCCAGGCCAGCGCGCTGGAAGAAACCGCCGCCAGCATGGAAGAGCTGTCCTCCACCGTAAAGCAAAACGCGGACAACGCACGCCAGGCCAACCAGCTCGCACAAAGCGCCTCCACCGTGGCGGTGGAAGGCGGCGCTGTGGTGTCGCAGGTGGTGGACACCATGAAGGGCATCAGCGACAGCTCCAAACGCATTGCCGACATCATCAACGTGATCGACGGCATCGCCTTCCAGACCAACATCCTCGCGCTGAACGCGGCGGTAGAAGCGGCCCGCGCCGGTGAGCAGGCCGTGGTTTTGCGGTGGTGGCGTCGGAAGTGCGCAGCCTGGCCGGCCGCAGCGCCGAGGCGGCCAAGGAAATCAAAACCCTGATCGACGACAGCGTAAGCCGTGTGGACCAGGGCACTGCGCTGGTGGACAAGGCGGGCAGCACCATGAACGAGGTGGTCACCAGCATCCGCCGCGTGACCGACATCATGGCCGAGATCAGCGCCGCCAGTAACGAGCAGAGCGCGGGTGTGTCGCAAGTGGGCGAAGCCGTCACCCAGATGGACCAGGCCACCCAGCAAAACGCCGCGCTGGTGGAAGAAATGGCCGCCGCCGCCAGCAGCCTCAGCGGCCAGGCCCGCGAGCTGGTGCAGGCGGTGTCGGTTTTCAAGCTGCGCTAGGACGGTGCAGGGCTGCAGATTTGCTATCAAATCAGTAGCTGATTGCGCAGATTCATCGGGGGCTGGGGGCCGATTTGGCACCTAAAATCGGGGTATGACTGACGCAAACACCACCACCACCATCGCCACGCACAGTGGCAGCTTCCACGCCGACGACGTTTTTGGCGTCGGCATTTTGATGGGTGTGTTCCCATCCCACACCCTCATCCGCACGCGCAAACAGGAGCTCATTGAAACCGCCGACTTTGTGGTCGACGTGGGCGGCACCTGGGACGCCGCCACCGGCCGGTTCGACCACCACCAGCGCGGCTTTGACGGCGCGCGCCCCGCGCACGAGGTGGATGGCACAACCATCCCCGGCGTGGGCTACGCCAGCGCGGGTCTGGTGTGGACGGCGCATGGCACAGCCTACGTCAAAGCCTGGTCCAGCGCGCAGGGCCACACGCTGGACGCGCAAGCGGTAGAAGACATCGTGCGCTCCATCGACCACTCGCTGGTGCAGTACCTCGACATCGTGGACACCGGCCAGGGCGATGTGTCGCCCGGCATCTTTGGCCTCTCTAGCCTGATCGCCCAGCTCAACACCCACTGGATGGAAGAAAAAGGCATGGGCCAGGACACCAAGGCCCAACTGCAAGAAACGCGTTTTCGCGAAGCCATCGCCATCACGCGCAAGTTTCTGGACCACGCCATCAGCAAAAAGGTCGCGCAGATCAGCGCCGTGGACACCGTGCGCGCCGCACCCCGTCTGGTCGGTGGCCGCGTGTTGCACCTGCAAGAGGGTGGCATGCCCTGGACCCGTGTGGTGGTGGACGAAATGCCCGAGGTCATGTTTGTGATCTACCCCGACTCCGACGGTGACCAGTACCAGATCAAGACCGTGCCGGTAGAGCCCGGCTCGTTCACCGCGCGTATGGATTTGCCCCAGAGCTGGGCCGGCCTGCGCAACGAAGAGCTGGCCACCGTGACCGGCGTGGCCGACAGCGTGTTTTGTCACCTGAACCTGTTTATCGGTGGTGCGCGCAGCTTTGAGGGCGCCGTGCGTTTGGCCGAGCTGGCGCTGGCGCCGCAGGCGGCAGGCAGCGCCTGATGCAGGGCGCCACCCGGCCTACATCGCTCCAGCAAGTCCGCGCCGCCGTCCAAGCCAACCTGGTCCCGGGGCTGGTGCTCTGGTGCGGGCTGGCCGTGTTGCTCATGGCCTATGCCTGGAGCCCGGCGGTACAAGCGGGCCTGGCGCAATGGGGCGCGGTCAAACGGGCCTGGGGCTATCCGTTCTCCTTCGCCTCGTATGTGGTGTTTGCCGTGCTGGTGCCCGAGGCCCTGAGCCATGTGGTGCTTAAACAGCGCTGGACCCGTGGCACCTGGGGTTACCTGTTCTACGCCACGCTGGTGTTTGGATGCATCGGCATTTCAGTGGACATGCTGTACGCGCTGCAGGTCCAGCTTTTTGGGGAGGGCAGCGACGTACGCACTATTGGCAAAAAAATGCTGTTCGACCAGTTCGTCTATTCGCCCGTGTCGAACTACGTAATGGTGGTGGCATTCGCCTGGCGCGAAGGGGCTTTTAGCGCTAGCACCCTGCGCCGCCTGGTGTCTGCCGACTACTTCAGCCGCCACTACCTGCCCGTGCTCATCGCCGTGTGGTGCGTGTGGATACCCGGCGTGCTGGTTATCTACTTCATGCCCACGGCGCTGCAGTTCCCGGTGGCCAACATCATCCTGAGTTTCTGGGTGCTGATCTTCAAGTTCATGCGCAAGGGCTAGGCGCTATTGAAGCGGTCCGTTCGGGTTGCGCTTGGCCTGTCCTGGGCTTGCCGAATGGGCGAAACGCAGGCTTCGACAGGCTCAGCCCGAACGGACAGATTCGCCGAGGATTGCGTTAATTGCTCCTAAATCAGGAGCTGCTTGCGCAGTATCCACAGGGGCTACAGGTCAATTTGGCATAAATTCTTGCTGCTGGGCCACAAACCCGTCAAATGCCGCCAGCAGCGGTTCCCAGCGCGCGGCGTCGCCTTCCAGTTGCGCCAGCGCTGCGCAGGTGGCCTCCAGCGTGGAGAGCTGCCCGGGCTTGTGGGCCTTGCGAATGGCGTAGCGCGGCGCGGGTACTTCTTCCAAATTGAGACGTGGCAAACGCTGCAGCGCAGGGCTCACGTGCAGCATCTTGCGGCTCTTGCGCCAGGTGGCGTCCAACACCACCAGTCGCACTTTGTGTGGATCGCTGAGTTGCGCGGCGTCCAGCGGCTCCGGCGCCGCGTGGCCTTCGTAGCCTGTGGGCGGGTACAGCAACACGGTGTAACGCGGTTCTGGCATCAGAGTCTGTAACGCGGTGTCGTCAAACACTTCCCCCACCACCAAACGGCTGCCCGGCAGGCTCAGGTGCAACAGGCGCGCGCTGTTCTTGGCATGGTGTTGTTCTAGCGGGTGCTGCAGGATCAGCACGTCACAGGCGGGCGGCGTGGGCGTGACAAAGCCGCAAATGCAGGCGGATTGCGGGCGCAAGCAGTGGGGGCAGGTGGGGCGTTGCATACGCAGGCAAAGCGTTTCACCGTGCCCGGGTCAGCGCGCTGCTTCCATGGCGGTGTGGATCTGCAGCAGCATGGGCGCAGCATCCAGGTAGTCCAGCCCAATGGGGTACATGCCGGACGCTGTGCGCAGCACCAGACTGGGGAAGCCGTTGATGGGCGCTTGGCGCGCAAAGGCCAACTCCTCTTGCAACGCTGCTTCAACGGTCGCACCCGATACCTCGGCGGCAAAGGCCTCGGCGTCCAGCCCCATGCTTTGGGCAATCTCCACCAGCGTGCTGATGTCTGACGGGTTTTGGGCTTGCAGGTAATAAGCCTCTTGAATTCCAACAATCATGGCCTCTTCGGATTCCGGCGCCAGTCGTTTCGCGGCCAGTACCGCGCGGCAGGCGTTGTAGGTGGAGCGCCTGGGCGTGCAGTTTTGCCAGAAATCAAAATTGAACGGCGTGCCCGGCACCCGCGCTTGAATCATCTGCCAGACGGACTGCAGCTTGGCGCGCATGGCCGGCTCCATGGGCACATCACTGTCCGGCGCCAACCCGCCCACCACGCGCCGCACCGGCAAGTCAGCCGGTAGCTGCGCACGCAGCTGTTGCCACGTCGGACGAAACGCCCAGCACCAGCTGCACATGGGGTCGTGGAAATGGAGGAGCTCCATAGGCGCGGTTGAAGTCATGCAGGCATTGAAGCACACCACTGCCGCACGCGCAGCCCCGCGTTAGCTCTGCAACGCACCGGTGGCGCGGTCCCAATACGGCGGCGTGCCAATCGCCTGTTTCAGGTGTTGGATAAACAGCTGCGCCTTGGCCGAGTGCGAGCGGCCCTTGAGCCGCACGGCATGGATGGCCGGTGCCTGGCTGGTGGTTGCCGCAGCCGCCGCAGCAGCGGCCACCGAGTCGGGGAACAGATTGACCAGCTCGCCCGCCGCCACCTTTTTGTAGACCAGCCAACTGGCCAGGTGCGCCACCCCCAGCCCGGCCGCGGCGGCCTCCAGCAGCGCGTCCACATCGCCACTGCGAAAGCGCCCGTGCACTGCCAGCGGTCTGCCCTGGTTCACACCCGGAAAAGTCCACAGGCCGGTGGGGCTGGAGGGCAGGCACAGGCAGCTGTGGTGCAGCAAGTCTTCGGGCTTGGCCGGGCGGCCGTGCGCCTGGAGGTAGGCGGGGCTGGCACAGGCCACACGCAGCATGGGCGCCAGGCGGGTGGCCAGCAGGTCGCTATCGGGCAGTGCGCCAATACGGATGGCCACGTCGGCCCGCTGCGCAGCCAGGTCCACCCAGTGGTCGCTGAGCTGCAAGTCCAGCTCAATCAGCGGGTACTGCTGCATGAACGACGCCACGGTGGGTGCGATGTGCATCCGCCAAAAGACCGACGGCGCGGTGATGGACAGCAGGCCACGCGGCTCGGCCTGTGCGTCCAGCAGCGCGGCCTTGGCATCCACCATTTCCGACACGATGAGCTGCGCCCGCGGCAAAAACTGCTCGCCCGCATCGGTGAGCAGCAGGCGGCGCGAGCTGCGCTGAAACAGCGCCACGCCCAGCGATTGCTCCAGCGCATCCACCTGCCGCGACACCGACGACACCGCTACGTTGTGCAGCTTGGCCGCAGCGGAAAACGTGCCCGCCTTGTGCACGTCGAGAAAGGCCTGGATGTTGTCGAGCATGGGTTGGCTGCCTCGCGTAGTTAGCGAATAACGCAAAGAACATTAGCTTTGCGGGTGATTGTTGTGATTGTCGCTAAAAAACACAATCCACTCCGTCACCAACCTTTGAGAAAGCGACACCCCATGTTGAAGTTCTACTACCACCCCTCGCCCAACCCGGCCAAGGTGGCTTTGTTTCTGGAAGAGTCCGGCCTGCCTTACACGCTGGTGCCGGTGGACGTTCGCAAGGGCGAGCAGCACCTGCCCGCGTACCTGGCCATCAACCCGAACGGCAAAACGCCCGCGCTGGTAGATGGCGATGCGGTCGTCTTTGACAGCAACGCCATCCTGCTTTACCTGGCCGTCAAGACCGGCAAGTTCTTGCCGCGCAATGTGCCTGAGGTACGGTCCCAGATGTATTCGTGGCTCATGTTTGTGGCCACCGGCATTGGGCCCTTCTCGGGCCAGGCCGTGCACTTCCGCCACTTCGCCCCCGAGCCCAAGGCCTACGCCCAACAGCGTTACGACTTTGAAGCCTGGCGCCACTGGCGCATCGTCAACGCGCATCTGGCCACCCGCACCTGGATGGTGGGCGAGGAATTCACCATCGTCGATATGGCGCTGTGGGCCTGGGCGCGCGCCGTGCCCTTTGTGCTGGGCGAAGCGGCTTGGGCCGAGTTGCCGCATGTGAAGCGTTTCCTGGACCAGGTCAGCGCCCGACCAGCCGCAGTGCGTGCCGAGGCTCTGGCCGAGGCCCATGCCTTCAAAGCCGAGATGGACCAAGCCGCCATGGACGCGATGTACCCCCATACCCAATCAACCCCCGTCTAAATTTTTAAACCGAAAGCGCACCATGACACCATTCACTACTTCCAAACTCGTTCGCAGCCTCACCCTGGCTGCATTGATGGCTACTCCACTGCTGGGCGCTGGCCTGGCCCATGCCGATGGTGTGTCTGCCCAAGGCATCACCTTCACTGCTGAGCAGGCCTACCCCGAAGGCATTGCCTGGCACCCCGCGCAAAAAGTGTTCTTTGTCAGCTCCGTGCACACCGGCACGATTGGCAAGGTCAGCCTGCAGGGCGTGTACACACCGTTCATTCAGGACGACAAACTGATTGCCAGCGTGGGGCTTGTATTGGATACCAAACGCAACCTGCTGTGGGTTGCCGTGGCCGACCTGGGCGCCTCCACCCGCAGCAGCGCCGCCACGGCCTACAAGCTGGCCGCCGTGGCCGCGTATGACGCGACCACTGGCGAGCGCCGTGCGTACCACGACCTCAGCAACCTGGTGCAAGGCGGCCACATGGCCAACGACCTGGCGGTGGACGCGGCGGGCAATGTCTACATCACCGACAGCTTCTCTCCAGTGATCTACCGCATTGACACCAAGGGCCACGCCAGCGTGTTTGCACAGAGTGATCTGTTCAAGGGCGAAGGCTTCAACCTCAACGGCATCGTGGCGCACCCGGACGGCTACCTGCTGGTCAACAAATACAACAGCGGCGAGATCTACCGCATCAGCACCCGCAACGGTGCCGACATCCAGCGCGTGAACCTGCCCGAAGCGGTGAAGGGCGCTGATGGCATGCTGCTGCGCGACAAGACCCACTTGGTCGTCGTGCAAAACGCGGGCAACGACCAGGTGGTAGAGCTGGTGTCTACAGACGGCTGGAAATCCGCCACGCTGCAACCCGCACGCAAGACGGCCTACTCATTCCCCACCACGGCCACGCAAGTGGGTAAAGACGTCTATGTGATGAACTCACGCCTGGACACTTTGCTGACCAAAGATGCGCCCAAGGTGAGCGAGTACCTGTTGCAGAAGTATTGAGGGTTTGGGCCAGCCCGCGGGGCTGGTCGCAGTCTCACTCCGCCATGTAGTCCTGCAACCCCAGCAGCAGCGCGTCAAACGTCACCTTGCAGCGCGGGTTGTGGCGCAGGTCTTCGTGCATGGTGAGCCAGGTCTCCAGACTTAGCGGAATGCTGCCGGGCAATACATGCACCAGGTTGGGGTCGCGCGCCGCCAGGTTCACCTGGCATACGCCAATGCCGCAGCCCGCGCGGATCAGAGCCAGTTGTGCCATGTCGCTGTCGGTGCGCACGGCAAAGTTGTCGCGGTTCCATAGCGGGAATTGCTTGCGCGCCGCGCGCACGAACGGTGTCTCTTCGTCAAAACCAATCAGCGCGTACTTTGGCAGGTCCGCCAGTGAGGCCGGCGTGCCATGTTTGTGCAGGTAGTCCTTGTGTGCGTGCAGGCCCAATCGCACCGCGCCTATGTGCCGGGCAATCAACTGTTCCTGTTTGGGCTGCGTCATGCGCACGGCGATGTCGGCCTCGCGCTGCAGCAGGTCCTGCACGCGGCTGGTCAGCACCAGCTCCACTTTCAGGCCCGGGTGCGCGTCTTGCAGTTGCGCCAGGATGGGTGGCAACACCTCTTGTCCGATCACCTCACTCGCGGTTACGCGCACCGTGCCTTTGATACCCGAGCCCTGGCTCTCTGCCGCCCGCTTCAGTGCGGCGGCAGAGCTGCTCATGGCCTGGGCAAACGGCTGCAGCGCCAGCGCCGCTTCGGTGGGCAGCAGCCCCGTTTGCGAGCGGGTGAACAGCGTCACGCCCAGCGCCTTTTCCAGCGCGTCCACATGCCGCCCCACGGTGGGCTGGGCAATGCCCATGGCACGCGCCGCACCAGAGAGCGAACCCTCTTCCAGCACGCCCAAATACGAGCGGTAAAGCTCCCAGCCAATCTCGGTGGTGTTGTCGGTAGTCATACAGAAATGTATAGCTGCTCAGACATGTTGGTCAATTGCTTAATAGCCGCGCCGGTTCCAAACTTCATCCATCGCAACACTTTTTTCAAGGAGCTTAGAGATGAACAGCAACACAACAGCATTGGTATTGGGCGCCACCGGTGGCATCGGCGGCGAAGTAGCACGGCAACTGCGCGACGCAGGCTGGACGGTGCGCGCACTGCGCCGCGGTGGGGAGCAGCAGGTGGAGCGGCGCGACGGCATGGTCTGGCTGCGCGGCGACGCGATGAACCGCGACGACGTGCTGGCCGCAGCGCAGGGCTGCTCCGTCATCGTGCACGCCGTTAACCCACCCGGCTACCTGCGCTGGAGCGAGCTGGTGCTGCCCATGCTGGACAGCACCATCGCCGCCGCGCAGGCCCAGGGCGCCACCATCGTGCTGCCCGGCACGGTCTACAACTACGGCCCCAGCGCCTTCCCCACATTGCGTGAAGACTCGCCGCAAGAGCCAATCACCCGCAAAGGCGTTATTCGTGTGCAAATGGAAGAGCGCCTGCAGGCGGCCAGCAGCCGGGGGTGCAAAGTGATCGTGGTGCGCGCCGGTGATTTCTTTGGCCCCAAGCCGGGCAACAGCTGGTTCTCGCAAGGGCTGGTCAAACCGGGCCTGCCCGTTAAAGCCATCAGCGTGCCCAACGCACCCGGCGTAGGCCACCAGTGGTCTTACTTGCCCGACGTGGCCCGCACCATGGTGGAGCTGGTGCAACGCCGCGAAACCCTGGAGCCCTTCGCCGCCTTTCACATGGCCGGGTATTGGGATGCCGACGGCACACAGATTGCCGCAGCCATCAGCCGCGTCGTCGTCAAGCGTGGTGGTGCCCAGCCCAAGGTCAGCGCCTTCCCCTGGTGGTTGATGGCACTGATCGCGCCCTTTGTGCCCACCGTACGTGAGCTGCGCGAGATGCGCTACCTGTGGACCACACGCGTGGAGATGCGCAACGCCAACCTGGTTGCAGTGCTGGGGCATGAGCCACATACGCCGCTGGACGATGCGGTGGAAGCGGCATTGGAGGGGATGGGGTGCTTGGCGGTGCCTTCGCTGGGTGCGATACAAGCCGCTTAGACAGCGGGAGGCCAGACGCCTTGCAGGTTGGTGCGCAAGTCGTCCAGAAAGGCCTGGCAGGCCGATGAGAGCGAGCGGCCTTTTTTGGTGACGATGTACACATCGCGCGAAACCTTGGGCCGGTTCAGGGGTTTGATGACCAGCTCGCGGTAGGGTGAAAACCGGGCGTAGGCCGAAGGCATGATGCTGGGGGCCAAGCCGCTGGCGGACATCCACAACCCGGTGGACAGAAACGAAATTTCGTTCACCACCTGCAGCGAGACCCCGGCCGTGGCCGCCGCCACGTCCACCAGCTGGCGCACGCCGTAGCCAGGCCGCCCTGCAATCACGGGGTGGCCTTCCAGATCGCGCCAGCGCAATGTTTTGATACCGGCCAACGCATGGTCGGGTGCACACACCAGACACAGGCTGTCGCGCATCAGGGTTTCCAGCTCCAGCTCGCCACCCGAGCGTTCCGGGGTGCCGATGCCAAAGTCCACATGCTCGCCCAGCACCCGCGATGAAAACTGTTCGGGCGCGCAGTCGTCCACTACCACCTGCACATCGGGATATTTCTGGCCGAAGCTGCGAATGGCGCCCGGCAGCAGCATGCCCGCCAGCGTGGGCGTGATGGCCAGACACACCCGGCCGCTGCGCAGGCCACTGAGGTCGCCGAACGCGGCCCCGAGCGAGTCCACGTCGCGCAGGATGCGCTCTGCCACCGCCAGCATGTCGTTGGCCGCCTGGGTGGGCTGCAGCGAACGTGTGGTGCGGTCAAACAAGCGGGTCTGCAGCCCCTCTTCGAGCTGACGGATCAGCACGCTGATGGCCGACTGCGTCACAAACAATTGCTCCGCCGCCGCGCTGAGCTTGCGCAGGCGGTACACCGCCAAAAAGGCACGCAATTGCCGCAGCGTGGGTGAAAACGTGTGGGTGGGTGTATTCATTCGCAAAAATCATAATTCATTCGTAATTTATCGATTTACAAATTAATGCGCTTGCTCTCCAATGAACGCATAAAACAACAGGAGACAACGCTTTGACGCCCCAACTACGCCCCTACAAACGCATCGCCACAGAAGAAGGCTGGGCCACGCCTGAACTGATGAAGATGTACGTCAAGATCCTGGAGACGCGCTCCATCAACGATCCGGGCTTCTACAGCCTCTGGGGATTTTTTGGCCAGAGCCAGACGCCCCGCGCGCAGGATTTGTTCAACCGCATTCAGGACATGGGCGAGCGCCGCCTGGGCGACATGGACGCCACCGGCATCGACATGCAGTTGCTGTTGCTCACCTCCCCCGGCGTGCAGGTGTTTGATGCCGCCACCGCCAACGCACTGGCCATATCCACCAACGACCAGTTGGCTGCCACCATCCGCCAGCACCCCACGCGCTTTGCCGGGCTGGCCGCGGTAGCGCCGCAAGACCCGCGGGCTGCAGCAAAAGAGCTGGAGCGCGCAGTGCAAAAGCTGGGCCTCAAAGGCGCAGTGATCAACTCCCACACGCAGGGCGAATACCTGGACGACGAAAAGTTCTGGGACATCTTTGCTGCTGCCGAAGCGCTGGATGTGCCGGTCTACATCCACCCCAACACACCATCGCCACAGATGGTGGAGCCCTTCCTTTCGCGCTGCCTCGACGCGGCCATTTATGGCTTCCAGGCCGAAACCGGTCTGCACGCGCTACGCCTGATCGTCAGCGGTGTGTTTGACCGTTTCCCCAATCTCAAAATCGTGCTGGGCCACTTGGGCGAAGGATTGCCTTTCTGGCTGTACCGCATTGACTTCATGCATGCGGGCATCGTGCGCTCCAACCGCAGTGAGGGCGTGAAGCCCCTGAAGAAAAAACCCAGCGACTACCTGCGTGAAAACTTCTACTACACCACCAGCGGCATGCCCTGGGAGCCGTCGGTCACGTTTGTGCAGCAGCAAATGGGCTACGACCGTCTGATGTACGCCATGGACTACCCCTACCAGTACGTGGCCGAGGAGGTCACCGCCATGGACAACCTGCCTCTGAGCGAGGCGCAGAAAAAAATGTTCTTCCAGACCAATGCCGAGCGCATATTCAAGCTGTGAACACCGGAGACCACTGCACCATGAACACCACACGCAACCCATTGATCGCCTGCGTTGTCGGGCTCGCCATCGCAGCCTTCGGCAACGCAGCATTGGCCCAGACTGCCCCCTGGCCCACCAAGCCTATCCGCCTGGTGGTGACTTTTCCGGCGGGCGGCAGCAGCGATGCCGCTGCCCGCATCGTGGCCCCCAAACTGGCGGAACGTTTGGGCCAGGCCGTCATTGTGGACAACAAACCTGGCGCTGGTGGTGGCATAGGGCTGGACATCGTGGCCAAGTCGCCTGCGGATGGCTACACCATTGTGTTGGCTTCTGCCGGGGGGCTCACGGCCAACCCGTCGCTCTATCCCAACCTGCCCTACAACCCGACGCGCGACTTTGCGCCCATCACGCTGTTTGGCACCAGCCCGTTTGTGCTGGTGGCCAACCCGTCGCTACCTGCCAACAACGCCAAGGAAGTGATCGCCCTTGCCAAGACCCAGGTAGGCAAGCTCAGTTATGCGTCTGGCGGCAGCGGCACCGCCATGCACTTGTCGGGCGAACTGCTCAAGTCCATCTCCGGCAGCTACATCCTGCACGTACCCTACCGTGGCACTGCGCCCGCCGTGATGGCGGTCATGTCGGGTGAAACATCCCTGGCGATTGCCGACATTGCGTCTATCCAGCCCTTGCTCAAGTCGGGCCGGTTCAAAGTGATCGGGGTATTGGGCAAAGAGCGCTCCGCACTGGCCCCGGACATGCCCACGCTGGCCGAAAGCGGCGTGCCTGGCTACGACTCGTCTGGGTGGTTTGGCATTTTGGCCCCGGCCGGTACACCGCCTGCGGTGCTGACACGCCTGAACACCGAGATAACCGCCGTGTTGCGCCTGCCTGAAATCCGCGAGCGTTTTGCGGCGGCGGCTCTGGAGCCATTGCCGTCCACCCCCGACTACATGGCGCAACTGATGCGCACCGAGGCGGTCAAGTGGGCCAAGGTGATCAAGGATTCGGGCGCCAAGGTGGATTGATCACCGGCGCGGCCTGCACCACGGTGGCTATGGTGCGGGGCCGCGAATCACCGGAACACTTCGCTGTCTTCCACTGGCCGCCCCACTAGGGGTAATGCAGGTTGACATGGCCACTTGCGCTCCTTGTAATGGCCTGAGTTCAAGGTGTTGAACCGTGTCAATCATTCAAACAAAGGGGACAGATATGGGCTCTAAAGTTAAACGCATTGTGGTGGGTGGCTTGCTGGTGCTGGCTACAGGTGGCGCGTTCGCGCAAGCATCTGGTTTGACGCGCACCCTGGTGGGCAAAGCAGACGTATCCGTCCCTGGCCGTGAGGCCGTGGTTGCGCGGGTGGACGTTGCGCCGGGCGGCGTGGCCGGCTGGCACACCCATCCCGGCGATGAAATCAGCTACGTGCTGGAAGGCGAAGCAACCCTTCTGGTTGCAGGCCAGGCGCCCCGCAAAGTCGTGGCTGGCGAATCGTTTGTCGTGCCTGCTGGCATAGTGCACAACGCCATGAACCACGGTGCCACGCCAACCAAACTGGTCGGGGTTTATGTGGTCGAGAAGGGCCAGCCACTGGCTAGCGCTGCGGCTGAGCCAAAGTAGATTCGTGTGAGCCGCCCGCTGGTGGCTCACCTCCGCAGCGACCGGCCTTTATGTGGAAGCCTTAGCGCCTTGATTTCTGCGGCGCCTTAGCCTCACCACCATGTAGGCAACGACGGCAAGGTTCCCAACCAACACCAAACCGTTGATGGCCGTGGTGTGCGCTACCAAGTGGCTCAGCTCCAGAGGCAGATAGACCGCGCCCGATACCGCAGCCAGCCACTCGGCCCACGCTTTGTCGCGCCAGAGGCCGTACGCTTCCGTCAACCGTATGGCCGAATAACCCCAGGCCAACAGCACGACCTGGCGCAAGTTCGCGTTCTGCAGCGCGCTGATGTCATCCAGCAGCATCTGCGGAAAACGCGCGTCCGGGTTTACATGCAAATGGCCCATCAGCGCATAGGCGATGGCGCGCACATCGTGGTGTACCAAGCTCAGCAGGCCGAGGCTGGCTGCGATCGCAGCCAAGCCTTTCAGCGCCTCAAACAGCGCGATGGCGTGGAGGGTGTTGTTCCTATACGTGGGGGTGCGTGACGGGCTCATACGTTTGTAATGTACGGGCCAGTTCGGCCTTGCCAACTATCGGCAACCAAGCAGTCCGCTGGTAGTTGCCACTAATTGGAGGGTGGTTTTGGCTGCCAGTAGCGACTTGCCCCACTAGGCAAATGTGCGAGCACGCTCTCAAAGGCATCCGCATCGACATGTTTGCGAAGGGCGGAAGCGACCGAGGCCACCGCGTCAGGTGGCGAGAAGTTGTGGCGTGTACGAATGCTACAGACGTCCGCAAGCCAGTCGGCGGGCTCTCCAAATGGCAGGGCGGCCTTCTCAGGGTCCCAGTCCTCGATGAAAAGCGCGCGAATCATCGGAGGGAGAACGGCAGCGAAAGCAACTACTTGGGTCACCTGCAAGCGCCAACGAAATGCGTGCAATACCCCGACGACCATGTTCCAAGCCATATTCGTTGTGGGAAGGCTTGCGCAGTCGCGAGCGTCAACCATAAAACGTTCGAATTGGAGCGTTGGATTTTGATATTCAAATGGCAGCGTCACGGTCACGATTCTAAATGTCAAGAGATAGTCTGGTTTGCATACCAGAGGCTTGATTCGATGGCCTGTTACGTCGCATACCTGTCGTCGACTTCCAGCCCACTATGCGGCTGATACAGTTTTCGAATTTGGAAAGTTGAAATAAAACAGCTCCTGATTTGCTACCAAATCAGGAGCTGCTCGCGCAATGAATACGGAGGCTAGAGGCCGAAAAACTTCACACTCCCCCCCCTGCGGCCAGTCAAACCACCCCAGCCCTCTCCAACATCGCATGCAACAACACATTGCAGCCCGCTGTGATGTGCTCCGGCTTCGCGTCCTCAATCTCGTTGTGGCTGATACCGTCTTTGCAGGGGATTAAGATCATGCCGGCGGGGACTATCAAGCCACCCGGAACTGTCCCACCGTTTGCGACAGCGCCACGGCCTGTTGACTCAGTGACTGCGCTGCGGCCAGTGCTTCTTCTACCAGTGCTGCGTTCTGCTGCGTACCCTGGTCCATCTGCGCGATGGCCTGGTTCACCTGGGCGATACCGGCGCTTTGCTCGGCGCTGGCGGCGCTGATTTCGGCCACCATGGTGGTGACACTCTTCACGCCGTCGACCACTTCGCGCATGGTGGAACCCGCTTGCTCCACGAGCTGGGTGCCCACGCCGACCTTGGCCACGGAGTCGTCGATCAGTCCCTTGATTTCTTTGGCGGCGGCGGCGCTGCGTCCGGCCAGGCTGCGCACTTCACTGGCGACCACAGCAAAGCCGCGGCCTTGCTCACCGGCACGCGCGGCTTCTACCGCGGCATTGAGCGCCAGGATGTTGGTTTGAAAGGCAATGCCATCGATCACACTGATGATGTCCACGATCTTGCGGGAAGACTCGTTGATGGAGCCCATGGTGCCCACCACCTGTTGCACCACTTCGCCGCCGCGCATGGCCATGTTGGAGGTGGCGCGTGCCAGTTCGTCGGCCTGGCGTGCGTTGGCCGCGTTCTGTTGCACCGTGGAGGTGAGCTCTTCCATCGAGGATGCGGTTTCTTCCAGCGCACTGGCCTGCGATTCGGTGCGGGCCGAGAGGTTGCCATTGCCGGCGGCGATCTCAGCCGAGGCGGTGTTGATGGACTCGGTGCTGTCACGCACCTGTGTCACCAGACGCGCCAGGTTGTCGCGCATGGCGCGGATGGCGTGCAGGATGCTCGTGGTATCGCCGGGCAAGGTGTGTACTTCCACCGCCAGATTGCCTTCGGCGATCTGGGTCACCACCTCGGCCGCGTACTGCGGTTCGCCGCCGAGCTGCTTCACCAGCGTGCGCAGCATCTGCCAAGCCATCACGGTCAGGACAAGCATCAGCACCCCGCCAATGGACAACAGGATGGCGGTATTGCGCCAGAAGGTCTGCTCAATGTCGTCCACGTAGTCGCCAAACCCGATGATCCAGTCCCAGGGTTCGAACTTGATGATGGCGTAGAGCTTGTCTACCGGTTCCTTGGCGCCGGGGCGGGTGCCAGGCGCCGTGACGGTGCCAATGGTTTTTCCCTGCAGCGCCGCGCGGTAACGCACGCCAGCTTCCTTGCCGCCTTTTTCATCGACGATGCCGATGCGTTTGGGGTTGGGGTGCACGTAGTTCACATCGTTGGTGAAGCCGCGCACGAAGAAGTATTTGTCCTTGTCGACGAAGCTGCCGATGTTGCGTTTGGCTTCCTTCTGTGCCTCTTCGCGTGACAGGGTGCCACTCTTTTCCTGCTCATGGGCTTTTTGCGCGGCAGCGTGGGCCAGCAGCACCAGATTGGAAAGTTGCGCGGTTCGCTCGTTCATCATGGAGCGGTAAAGGGTGGTCAACGCCACGGCGGACAGTACGACCAATCCCAGTAACGTGGCAGCACACAGCCAGAGGATTCGGGTCTTGAGTTTCATGGGAAAGCCTTCTTAGAAATCTGGGGTAAAGAGTATCCAAACGACACCCTGAGTATCCCCGCGCAATCCCCTTCAGACCCTGCGCAGGGTCCATTTATGACGAATCTGTGACAAAAATCCATGCGGACGGCCATGGATCGGGGAGGGCGGCGCGTTCGGTTGCACCGCTCCGGGGTCAGGTCCCAGCGCGCTCCAACATCGCATGCAACAACACATTGCATCCCGCCGTAATGTGCTCCGGTTTTGCGTCTTCAATCTCGTTGTGGCTGATGCCTTCTTTGCAGGCGGGGCAGTACGTCGCGTGTTTCAGGCAATTCAGTGCGATTCCAGCGTGCGGTACTTGGCCTCATGTAGTTTGAATGCTTATCCGGTATCCGTTCACCATCGCGTGCTTGAGTTTCTCGAGCCTTTGTGCTCGAATGGGCCGTCGTCGCTTGCGGTCCAATGAGGAGCTACATACGTTATGGATCAGCTTTCCAACCTGTCCGTCGCCAAGCGCCTGGTGCTTGGTTTTTTCTTAGTATTGCTCCTGTCAATGGGGGTGATCGGCCTAAGTATTTTTCGGCTCAATGCCGTGGCCGATGCCACGGCCAAAATGATGGATGATCCGATCTCAACTGAGCGGGTGCTGGGCGACTGGTACCGCAATGTCCGGGCTTCGATTACGCGCGCAACGGCTATTGCCCGCAGCAGCGATCCCGCCTTGGTTGATTTTTTCAAGGAAGAGCAAGCGCTCTCCACAAAAACCTCTGGCGAATATTACAAGCTCATTCAGGATCAGATGGATACACCGGAAGAAAAAGCGGTGATCGCCAAAATGGATGAGTTTCGCAGTGCCTATCTGGAAGCGCGCAATGTAATCCTTGCCTTGAAGAAAGAAGGCAAGGCGGATGAGGCCAACAAAGTTCTGGATGAACAGCTCGTCCCGAGGACCAAGTCGTATGTGCAGCAAATCGAAATCCTGCTGAAGGTCCAGCGCGACCAAGTTGATCAACTCGCCAAGGAGATCCAGGCCAATCGCAAATCCAGCAGCCAGCTGCTCCTGTTACTGGGCTTCATCGGCTTTGCATTGAGTGCACTCATCACCTGGTTTCTGGCCGGCTCCATTACCAAGCCTTTGGCTCGGGCCACCCAGGTCGCCCAGCGGGTTGCATCTGGTGACCTGAGTACCCCCATCCCGGCACACGGCAGAGATGAAGTGGGCCTCCTCCTGGAAGCCTTGCAGGCGATGCAAGGCAGCCTCGTCAACGTGGTCACCAGCGTGCGCCAAGGCTCGGAATCCGTGGCCACAGCCAGCGCCGAAATTGCCCAAGGCAACAACGATCTGTCGGCGCGCACCGAACACCAGGCCAGCGCTCTGGAGCAGACAGCGGCTTCCATGGAAGAACTTGGCTCAACGGTTAAACAGAATGCAGACTCTGCACGCAGCGCCAATCAACTTGCCATGCGCGCCTCCAGCGTGGCAATCCAAGGCGGCGAAGTCGTGGGCGAAGTGGTGGAAACCATGAAAGGCATCAACGAATCCAGCCGCAAGATCAATGACATCATCAGCGTCATTGACGGTATTGCTTTTCAGACCAACATCCTGGCCCTCAATGCTGCGGTTGAGGCCGCCCGAGCCGGTGAACAGGGGCGCGGATTTGCCGTGGTGGCCTCGGAAGTTCGCAGTCTGGCCGGCAGAAGCGCTGAAGCGGCCAAAGAAATTAAAACGCTCATTGGCACCAGCGTTGAACGGGTGGAACGAGGAACCGCACTTGTGGACAGAGCAGGCCAGACCATGACCGAGGTGGTCAGCGCCATCAAGCGGGTAAGCGACATCGTGGGCGAGATCAGTGCCGCCAGTAGTGAGCAGAGTTCCGGTGTCTCCCAGGTTGGAGAGGCCATCACACAAATGGACCAAACCACACAGCAAAATGCGGCGCTGGTAGAGGAAATGGCAGCCGCGGCTTCCAGCCTGAAAACTCAGGCTCAGGACTTAGTGCAAGTAGTCGCTGTGTTCAAACTCAACGCAACAAACCGGGGAGAGGTATCAACCTCTTTTCGAGAAATCAAAAGACTTACATAGGAGTCACCCATATGTTGCTGAAGCGCCTTAGGCCTGTGATAGCCGGATTTTTTTTAGCATTGTCTGTGGGCAACCTTCACCCCCAAAACGCATTGAAAGTTGAGTGCTACGAATCCATGCCCCGCTATTATCTTGATGAAGACGGCAAGGTGAGGGGTCTTGGCGTTGACTTGATCCAATACGTCAATTCGAAATCACAGTACAAACTGGTCTATCCAGAAACGGTTATTCCTCTGGCTCGGGTTGAGAGCCATCTCAGTGATGGTTACATCAACGCTATTTTTGGCCTGGGCAAAACAGATGTTCGCCAAAAGAACATGATCGTAGGGGAGAGCCTGTTCGATCAGAATTTGATGGCAGTGGTTAGATTGGACGATAAAGTTGATTTCAAAACGCTCAAGGACTTGGTTGCGCTGGGCGATCAGGGTATCGTTTTGGCAGTCAGAGTGTCTTCAATGACAGAACAGTTGAAGAAAATTCCTGGACTAAAAGTTGACGATGGCGCCTATAGTTATGAGCAAACTTTGAGAAAGCTGCTTGCTTCACGCGGAAGAATCGCCATCTATAACGACATCAATGCAGGGTTCATCGTCAAGAATTCGGAGTTTTCTGGAAAAGTAAAAATACTCAGTCTAGACCTTTCACAAGAGCCACAGGCACTTCAGGCGCTACCCCAGCATGTGATGTTCTCCAAGACTACAGACCGGGCGGCTATTGACGAAATCAATCGTGTCATCGCCACCGGAAAGAAGAATGGCGACATCAAGAAAATTTTGGACAAGTATCGTTTCTAGTGATCCCGGCCATTTTCTCGCTGAACATGTTATCAATAAAAGTAACTACCCAGGTCGCTATCAAATAGTGAGCGACAGTCCGCAGTAATGCAAACTCCATCAAGTCTGAGTCAGCTAAGTCATGCCGAGTAGGACGCATTGATGTTGTTGCTGCAGGAGCAGATAGCGATGCTGCAAGAGGCCGTCAAGCAAGTGCAATCGGATTCAAATCAGCTTCACGGCAAGCATCAAGTTGTGGCCAGAAGATGCTCGGCGGTTGTGGGGCATTGTTTGCATGAGCAAATCGTCGTCGAAGCGAAATCGATAAATGTTCATCGTTGTTCTGCTTAAATGACCTTGGCCTAAGCCATATCAAACCACCTTCGCCCGCTCCAACATCGCATGCAACAACACATTGCACCCCGCAGTGATGTGCTCCGGCTTTGCATCCTCAATCTCGTTGTGGCTGATGCCGTCTTTGCAGGGGATGAAGATCATGCCGGCGGGGGCCAGTTTGGCCATGTACACCGCGTCGTGGCCGGCGCCTGATACGGCGGGCATGTTGGAGTAGCCCAGCTTCTTGGCAGCGCGGCCCACGGCGTCCACGCAGTTGTCGTGGAAGGCAATCGCGTTGTAGCTGGACACCATTTCAATCTTGACATCCACGCCGTGCTCCTGGCCCACCTTGGCGGCAAAGGCTTTCACCTCGTCGGCCATCTGGTCCACCAGCGCGTCGGTGGCGTTGCGCAGATCTATGCTGAACTTCACGCGGCCGGGGATGACGTTGCGGCTGTTGGGGAACACCTGCACCATGCCCACGGTGCCGCGGCCATGCGGAGGGTGGCGGTGCGCCGCGGCCACCACGTCTTGCATGATGCGCGTGGCGGCCAAGAGCGCGTCTTTGCGCAGCGCCATGGGCGTGGGGCCGGCGTGGGCTTCCATGCCGGTCACGGTGCAGTCAAACCAGCGGATACCCAGCACGCCGCTGACCACGCCAATGGTCACGTCGTTGTCTTCCAGCACCGGGCCTTGTTCGATATGCGTCTCAAAGTACGCGCCAATTGGGTGGTCACCGGGTTCCTGCGTGCCGATGTAGCCGATGCGCTCCAGCTCGCCCTTGACGCTCTTGCCTTCGGTGTCCGTCGCCGCATACGCATGCTCCAGCGTGAAGGCCTTGGCAAACACGCCCGAGCCCATCATCACCGGCACAAAACGCGAGCCTTCTTCATTGGTCCAGAAAGCCACTTCGATGGGCGCTTCGGTTTCAATGCCCAGGTCGTTCAACGTGCGCACGACTTCAATACCAGCCAGCACGCCGTAGTTGCCATCGAACTTGCCGCCGGTGGGCTGGGTGTCGATGTGGCTGCCGGTCATGATGGGCGGCAGGCTGTTGTTGCGCCCGGCGCGGCGCATGAAGCCGTTGCCGATCTTGTCGATGGTGATGGTCATGCCAGCCTCTTTGGCCCAGCCCAGCACCAGGTCGCGACCCTGTTTGTCCAGATCGGTCAGCGTCAGGCGGCACACGCCGCCCTTGGGTGTGGCGCCGATTTTTGCCAGCTCCATGAGCGAGGCCCAGAGGCGCTCGCCGTTGATGCGGACCTTGTCGATGTCGATGGTGGTGGCTGCAGTCATGGTGTGCTCCGGTTTTTGCGTTCGCCCTGAGTTTGTCGAAGGGTTGCAAGGCTTCGACAGGCTCAGCCCGAACGGGTTTGGGTTGTGTGTGAACGGTGGGTTTGAGCGCGAACAGGTGGTGGCTTGAACGGATGCGTGGCTTAGCGTTTGACTGCGCTGGGTGCCAGCGTTTCCGCGCGCAGCTTGTTCGCCGCAAAGTTGTCGCTGAACGCGGGGCGTTTGATGTAGCGGCCCTTGCCTTTGACGGCGCGCAGGTCGCCTTGGACAAACACCAGCTCACCTTGGCTTATGGTGTGGCTGGGGATGCCTTTGACCGTGCGGCCTTCGAAGATGTTGAAGTCGCCTTTGCTGTGTTGCGTCTTGACCGACAGGGTCTTGGTGCCTGCCGGGTCCCACACCACCAAGTCGGCATCAGCGCCCACGGAGACGCTGCCTTTTTGTGGGTAGATGTTGAACAGCTTGGCAGTGTTGGCGGAGGTGACGGCGACAAACTCCGACGGTGTCAGCCGCCCGGTGTTGACGCCTTCGTCCCAGATCACGGCCAGGCGCTCTTCCACGCCGCCGCAGCCGTTGGGGATCTTGCTGAAGTCGTCTTTGCCCGCGGCTTTTTGTGCGGCGCAGAAGGTGCAGTGGTCGGTGGCGGTGGTGTGCAGGTTGCCCGATTGCAGACCTTTCCACAAAAATTCACTATTGCCCTTGGGGCGGAAGGGAGGGCTCATTACGTGGGCGGCGGCGGTGGCAAAGTCCGGGTGGCGGTAGACGCTGTCGTCCAGCACCAGGTGGCCGGCCAGCACTTCGCCATACACACGCTGGCCGCGCGCACGGGCGCGGGCAATGGCTTCAGCGGACTCAATGCAGCTCACGTGCACCACATAGATCGGCACGTTCAGCACGTCGGCAATCGCAATGGCGCGGTTGGCGGCTTCGGCTTCGACCATGGGCGGGCGCGACAGTGGGTGGCCTTCGGGGCCTTTGATGCCCATGTCGGACACGGTCTTTTGCAGCAAGTAGACCAGCTCGCCGTTCTCGGCGTGCACGGTGGGCATGGCGCCCAGTTCCAGCGAACGCTTGAAGCTGTTCACCAGGGTTTCGTCGTCGCACATGATGGCGTTTTTGTAGGCCATGAAGTGCTTGAAGCTGTTGACGCCCTCGTCCTTGACCAGCGTGCCCATGTCCTGGCGCACCTGTTCGCTCCACCAGGTGATGGCGACGTGGAAGGAATAGTCCGACGCCGACTTCTCGGCCCAGCCGCGCCATTTCTTGTACGCGTCCAGGATGTTCTCTTGCGGGTCGGGGATGACGAAGTCGATGATGGTGGTGTTGCCACCGGCCAGGCCGGCTGCCG
Source organism: Rhodoferax saidenbachensis (assembly GCF_001955715.1). Classification (NCBI taxonomy): domain Bacteria; kingdom Pseudomonadati; phylum Pseudomonadota; class Betaproteobacteria; order Burkholderiales; family Comamonadaceae; genus Rhodoferax; species Rhodoferax saidenbachensis. The sequence continues at coordinate 151,923 of NZ_CP019239.1, forward strand.
TGCCGGTGTAGAAGTCGTCCATGGTGGTGGTGCCCATGAACGGCAACTGCATGTGGGTGTGCGGGTCGATGCCGCCGGGCATGACGTACTGGCCGCCGGCGTCCACCGTCGTCGCGCCCGCAGGTGCGGTGAGGTTCTCACCCACGGCGACGATCTTGCCGTCTTGCGTCAGCACGTCGGCGCGGAAGGCGCGGTCGGCGTTCACCACGGTGCCGCCTTTGATCAGAATGCTTGTCATATTCGCTCCTAAATTAATAGCTGCTTGCGCAGGTTGTATAAGGGCTAGAGGCCTTTTTATGCATAAAACCCGCTCAGGCGGCCTGGCGCATGGGATTGTTCGGGTGGGTCGTCCAGTCCGCATGTTTATCGCTCACAAGCCGGCCAGTGCGCAAGTCTTTTTCGCCAACCGGTACGTCGCGCAGGGTGATGGTGTCTGGCACGGGGCAGACGGTCACGCACAGGTTGCAGCCCACGCATTCGTCTTCCATCACTTCAAAATGGCGCTTGCCGTCTTTCTGGAAGGTGATGGCCTGGTGGCTGGTGTCTTCGCAGGCAATGTGGCAGCGGCCGCACTGGATGCAGCTGTCCTGGTTGATGACGGCCTTGCTGATGTGGTTCAGGTTCAGGTAGCGCCAGTCGCTCACGGTGGGGATGGCCTTGCCGACGATTTGGTCCACGCTGGTAAAGCCCATCTCGTCCATGTAGTTCGACAGGCCGTCGCTCATTTCCTGCACGATCTTGAAGCCGTAGACCATGGCGGCGGTACACACCTGCACCGTGCCCGAGCCCAGCGCGATGAAGTCCAGCGCGTCCCGCCAGTTGCCAATGCCGCCGATACCGCTGATGGGCAGACCGGCGGTTTGTGGGTCACGCGCAATCTCGGCCACCATGTTCAGCGCGATGGGCTTGACCGCCGGGCCGCAGTAGCCGCCGTGGCTGCCCTTGCCACCGGTGGAGGGCGACATGGTCAGTGTGTACGGGTCCACGCCCATGATGGAGTTGATGGTGTTGATGAGGCTCACTGCATCGGCGCCACCGGCTTTGGCAGCACGCGCCGGGTTGCGAATGTCGGTGATGTTGGGCGTGAGTTTCACGATGACGGGCAGCTTGCTGTACTGCTTGCACCACTCGGTCACCATTTGGATGTACTCAGGCACCTGGCCCACGGCGGCACCCATGCCGCGTTCGCTCATGCCGTGCGGGCAGCCGAAGTTCAGCTCAATCGCATCCGCGCCGGTGTCTTCCACGCGGGGCAAGATGGCCTTCCAACTTTTCTCTTCACACGGCACCATGAGCGAGACGACCATCGCGCGGTCGGCCCAGTTGCGCTTCACCTCGGTGATCTCGCGCAGGTTGAGCTCCAGGTCGCGGTCGGTGATGAGTTCGATGTTGTTGAAGCCCATCAGGCGCCGGTCGCTGGACAGCAGGGCGCCGTAGCGGGGGCCGTTCACATTGACGACCGGTGGTCCGGCTTCGCCCAGCGTCTTCCAGACCACACCGCCCCAGCCGGCTTCAAAGGCGCGGTTGACGTTGTAGGCCTTGTCGGTGGGCGGGGCGGAGGCCAGCCAGAAGGGGTTGGGGCTCTTGACCCCGGCGAAGGTGGTTGCGAGATTGGCCATGGTCTTATTTCCCCATCAGTTGTGCGTGGATTGCGAGCGCCGACTGTTTGCCGTGCTCCACCGCCTCTACCGTCAAGTCCAGCCCGCCCGCGCGGCAGTCGCCACCGGCCCAGACGCCGCTCAAATTGGTTTGCCCTTCGGCGTCGGTGGCTATGCGGCCGCCTTGCAGCGTGAGGCCCACATGGGCCAAGAGCGGATTGCCCAGCGTCTGGCCAATGGCCTTGAGCACCATGTCGGCTTCCAGCGTGACGGTGTCGCCGGTGGGCGCAGGTTTGCCGTTCACCAACGCCTGGCGTGCAAATTTCACGCCCGTCACATGGCCGGCGCTGCCCAGCAGCTCGGCCGGGGCCAGCCAGTGGTGGATGGTGACGCCATTGGTCTGCGCCCATTCCTGTTCGGCCACCGATGCGGACATGGTTTCTACACCGCGGCGGTAGACCATGTGCACTTCTTCCGCGCCCAGCAGCTTGCTTTGCACGGCGGCATCCACGGCCGTCATGCCACCGCCGATGACCACGACACGGCGGCCAATGGGCAGGGTGGAGAGGTCTTCGGTCTGGCGCAGCGTGGCGATGAACTGGATGGCGTCCTGCACGCCAGTCAATGTTTCACCGGCCACGCCAAGCTGGTGCGTATTGGCCAGGCCCATTCCCAGAAACAGTGCGTCGTAGTTGTTGCGCAGGGTTTCGAACTGTTCGGTGGTTTCCAGCTTCCAGCCCTTGCGGATCTCGATGCCGCCGATGTCCAGCAGCCATTGCACTTCGGCCTGCGCAAAGTCGTCGGGCGTCTTGTAGCTGGCCAGGCCGTATTCGTTGAGGCCACCGGCCTTGGGCCGTGCGTCAAACACCACCACGTTGTGGCCCTGGCGCGCCAGCGTGTAGGCACAGGCCAGACCGGCGGGGCCGGCGCCGACCACGGCGATCTTTTTGCCGGTGGCGGGTGCGCGGGTGAAGATCTGCGGCTTGTCACTTTCCATCAGCGCGTCGACCGCAAAGCGCTGCAGGCGGCCAATGGCGACGGGGCGGTCTTCCTGCGTGTTGCGCACGCAGACGGCTTCGCACAGGTTTTCGGTCGGACAGACCCGGGCGCACATGCCACCCAGCGGGTTGCTATCCAGAATGGTGCGCGCCGAGCCACGCAGGTTGCCGTCGCCAATGCGTTTGATGAACGAGGGCACATCAATGCTGGTGGGGCAGGCTGTGGCGCAGGGCGCATCAAAACAGTACAGGCAGCGCTCGGCTTCCAAGAGCGCCTGCGAGGGCGTGAGCCTGGGCGTAGCGTCGCCAAAGGCCTTGGCATAGGCTTCGGTACTCAGGCGCCCGGAGCGGACATCGGGTTGGGGTGAGGTGGACACGCGAGCACTCCTATAAAGGTGCAACTATCAAAAATCTGACCGTTTAGTCAGCTTCTTGTCTGCATGCTAGCAATCCACGTGCCACCGTGTAACTAGGGGTTTGCACCGGGTCCCCCGCGCCGCCGGGGTGCGCGCATGCGTAAAAAAAATGCTGGGGGCGCTGCAGGAAACGCCACTGGGCACAGGCGAATCGCCGGATTCGTGGGGGTGTTTGACGGGTTCTTGCGCTGGAGCAAGCCGGGGGAGACTTTGCCAGTCTATGCTGGGCCATTGGTATCCTCGTTTCCATACCAGGCACATACAAAGGACAGATGATGAGCGACAAACCGGCGGCCCTTCCCCATATCAAAGTGCTGGACCTGTCCCGCGTTCTGGCCGGCCCCTGGTGCACCCAGATGCTGGCCGACCTGGGCGCCGATGTGGTCAAGGTGGAGCGGCCCGGCGAGGGCGACGACACGCGCCACTGGGGCCCGCCGTTCCTCAAGGACGCCGAAGGCAACGACACCACCCACGCCAGCTATTTCACGGCCTGCAACCGCAACAAGCGCTCCATCACCATCGACATTGCCAAGCCCGAAGGCCAGGCGCTGATTCGCCAGATGGCGGCGCAGAGCGACATCCTGGTGGAGAACTTCAAGGTCGGTGGCCTGGCGCATTACGGGCTGGATTACGAGAGCCTGAAAGCCATCAACCCGCGTTTGATTTACTGCTCCATCACCGGCTTTGGCCAGACCGGCCCCTATGCCGAACGCGCGGGTTACGACCTGATGATCCAGGCCATGAGCGGCATGATGAGCATCACCGGCCGACCCGACGGCACACCGGGCGGTGGGCCGCAGCGCGCGGGCGTGGCCATCACCGATGTGTTCACGGGCATCTACGCCACCAGCGCCATCCTGGCCGCCCTCGAAGTGCGCCACCGCACCGGCGTGGGCCAGCACATCGACATGGCGCTGCTGGATGTTGGCATGGCCATCCTCGCCAATCAGGCGGCGGGTTTTCTCAACACCGGCAAAGTGCCGCAACGCCAGGGCAACAGCCACCCCAGCCTGGCGCCGTACCAGGACGTCGCCACCGCCGATGGCTCCATGCTGCTGGCGATTGGCAATGACGGGCAGTTCGCGCGTTTCAGCGCAGCGGCCGGCCACCCCGAGTGGGCGCAGGACGCGCGGTTTGCCACCATGGTGGAGCGCAACCGCCACCGCGCGGCGCTGATTCCGATGATTGAAGACGCCACGCGCACGCGCACCACGGCAGCGTGGATCACGCTGCTGGAAGACAAGGCCGTGCCCTGTGGCCCCATCAACGACATTGGCCAGGCCTTTGCCGATCCGCAGGTGCAAGCCCGTGGTTTGGTGCAAAAACAGGCTGTAGCCCCCGCCAACAGTGCGCAAACAGCTATTGAATCCATAGCAACGGTGGCCAGCCCGCTGCGCCTGCAGGACACGCCACCCGTGCTGCACCGCGCGCCCCCGGCGCTGGGTGAGCACACCGACGAAGTGCTGGCCGGGCTGGGGCTGGACGCCGCAGCCATTGCGGCTTTGCACCAAGCGGGCGTGGTGTAGTCCGGCCGCAGCTAGTGCAGCTTGCACTTGGCCAGATCGGAGCCTTGGTCCAGTACGAAGGTCTTGAACGCTTCATTCACGCCCGTCAGGTTGGAGTCGCGGCGGTGTAGCAGGCACCAGTCCAGCATTTTGGGCATGTCCTGCAGGTTCAGTACCGCCATACGACCGGCCTCCAGCTCAATCTGAAAGGTGTGGGCCGACAAAAAGCTGATACCCATGCCGGCCATCACCGCCTGTTTGATGGTCTCGTTGCCCGACAGCTCCATGGACACCTTGACCTGCAGCGACTGGGCTTGCAACAGGTGCTCAAAAAACTGCCGCGTGGCTGAGCCCGGCTCGCGGAAGATAAAGGGTTCGTCACGCAGCGCATCCCAGTGGATGCGGCGCTTTTTCGCCAAGGGGTGGTCGGCGGCGGCGACGACGCAGTGCGGGTGCTGCGCAAATGTCTCTGCCGCCACGTCGGCCTCGGACGGCGGGTAGCCGGCAATCGCCACATCCAACTGGTGCTCCTGCAGCATGCCCAGAATCTTGTCGCGCCTATCCACCGTGAGCTTGAACTTCACACCGGGCCATTTCTGGGCAAAGGCCATCAACAACGCCGGTGCGAAATAGTGGGCCGTGGGCACCACACCCAGGTGCAGCAGCCCGCCGCCGCCCTCTGTCACGTGAAAAGCCGCTACCGCTTCTTCGGCAATGTGCACCTGGTTCAGGATGCGGCGCGTCTGGCGCAGCATTTCTTCGCCGGCCTGGCTCAGCGTGACGCGTTTGCCGGTTTTCACCAGCAGCTGCAGGCCCAGCTCGGCTTCGAGCTGCTGCACCTGCATGGACACCGCCGGCTGCGTCAGGCTCATGTGCTCCGCCGCACGCGAATAGCTCAGGTGCGTGGCGACGGCTTCGAACAGGCGCAGTTGGCGCAAGGTCAGGTTTTTCATGGACAGTTCCTGGTGGCCCATGCGGGATATCCCTGAGGGCGGCCTGATGCACATCCCCCTCGGTGGGGGGCTTTTTGTCGGTGTTTTCCCTAGCTCTTTGCGCCCGCGCCGACATGACGCCGCAGGGATGCTGAGGCATTGGCAAAGCAGTTTTCAATTTTAGCCATGCATCAGTAAAGCTGATGAATTTCATAAAAAAGTATGTGTTGCCCCTATCGTTGCCTCTCTCTACAGTCGGCCTCAATCTTTCGCCAACCCCACCTCCATGACCACACCGACTCCTCCACTGGCCTTCCCGCGTTGGGATGCCGACCGTGCCGCCACCCTGGACGCCGCGCAACTGCTGCTGTACCGCTCCAACCTGCTGGGCTCCGACCTGCGCATCACCAACTACGGCGGCGGCAACACCTCCGCCAAGATCACCCAAAAAGACCCGCTCACCGGCCAGGACGTGCAGGTGCTGTGGGTCAAGGGTTCAGGCGGCGACGTCGGCTCCATGAAGCTGGACGGCTTCTCCACGCTGTACATGGACAAGCTGCTGGCGCTGCAAGGCATTTACCGCGGCCCCGAGCATGAAGACGAGATGGTGGGCTACCTGCCGCATTGCACCTTCAACCTCAACCCGCGCGCCGCCAGCATCGACACCCCGCTGCATGCCTACCTGCCCTTTGCGCATGTGGACCATATGCACCCTGACGCGGTGATCGCCATCGCCGCCATGGCTGACAGCGAGAAGCTCACCCAGCAAATCTTTGACGGCACCGTGGGCTGGCTGCCCTGGCGCAAGCCCGGTTTCGAGCTGGGCCTGATGCTGCAGCGCTACCAGGCGGCCCACCCCGGCCAGCGTGGCCTGGTGCTGGCAGGCCACGGCCTGTTCACCTGGGGCGACGATGCCCGCGCCTGTTATGAAAACACCGTGGGCGTGATTGCCCATGCGCAGGACTGGTTGAGCCGCGAACGCGTGGCACGCAAGGCTGTCAGCTTTGGCGGGGAAGCCCGCAAGTCGCTGGCCACCGCAGAGCAAGACGCCACACTGGCACGGGTGCTGCCCGTGCTGCGCGGTCTGGCCTCCAAGAGCGGCCACAAGCTGCTGCACGTGGACCGCCAGGCCACGGTGATGGAATTCGTCAACAGCCGCGATCTGGCACCGCTGGCGGCGCTGGGCACGTCGTGCCCCGACCACTTCTTGCGCACCAAGATTCGCCCGCTGATCGTGGAAGAAGCGGTCTACACACTGCAGGGTGCGGAACTGGTCAAGGCGCTGGAAGACAAGCTGGTGGCTTACCGCGCCGACTACACCGCTTATTACGAGCGCTGCAAGCGCGCCAACAGCCCGGCCATCCGCGATGCCAATCCGGTCATCATCCTGCTGCCCGGCATCGGCATGGTGTCCATTGCCAAAGACAAGGCTACGGCGCGTATTGCCGGCGAGTTCTATGTCAACGCCATCAACGTGATGCGTGACGCCAACGCCATCAACACCTATGTCGGCCTGCCCGAGCAGGAGGCGTTTGACATCGAATACTGGCTGCTCGAAGAAGCCAAGCTGCAGCGCATGCCCAAGCCCAAACCCCTGGTCGGCAAGGTGGCCCTGGTCACCGGTGGCGCCGGTGGCATCGGCCAGGCGATTGCCCGGCGCATGCTGGCCGAAGGCGCCTGCGTGGTGCTGGCCGATATCGACCAGACCGCGCTGGATGCGGTGACGGCCGATCTGGCCAAAGCCCATGGCAAAGACCATGTGCGCGGCGTGCACTGTGATGTGACCAGCGAAGCCAGCGTGATCGCTACCTACCACCGTGCAGCGCTGGAGTTTTGCGGTGTGGACATTCTGGTCAGCAACGCTGGTATTGCGTCCGCCGCACCGCTGGAAGACACCAGCCTGGAACTATGGAACCGCAACCAGAGCATTCTGGCCACGGGTTATTTCCTGGTGGGCCGTGAAGCGTTCCGTCTGATGAAGGCGCAGGGCGCGGGCGGCAGCATTGTGGTGATTGCCAGCAAAAACGGCATGGTCGCCAGCAACCAGGCCACCGCCTACTGCGCTGCCAAGGCCGCAGAAATTCAACTGAGCCGCAGCTTTGCACTTGAAGGCGCGCCGCTGGGTATACGCTCCAACGTGGTGAACCCCGACGCGGTGATCCGTGGCTCCAAGATCTGGACCGGCAAGTGGAGTGAAGAGCGCGCTGCGGCCAACAAGATTGGCGAGCAGGACCTAGAAGCGTTTTATCGCGACCGTTCCATGCTCAAGCGCAGCGTCTTCCCCGAAGACATTGCAGAGGCCACGTATTTCTTTGCCGCAGAGCAGCTCAGTGCCAAGAGCACCGGCAATATCCTGAATGTGGACGCCGGCAACCTGGCCGCCTTCACCCGATAAAAACAAGTGCCGCAGGGCACGAGGAGACACGATGACATTGATAGACGCGGGCCTGATCCAGGACCATAACAACAGCCAGTTGCGCCACGCGGCCAACGACTACGAGCATCTGGGCGAACAACTGGCGCGGCGCAACATCGACATCGATGTGGTGCGCAAAAAAGTGGCGGCCTTTGGTGTGGCCATCCCCAGCTGGGGCGTGGGCACGGGCGGCACCCGCTTTGCGCGCTTCCCCGGCCTGGGTGAGCCGCGCAATGTGTTTGACAAGCTGCAGGACTGCGGCGTGATCCAGCAACTGGCGTGCGCCACGCCCACCGTGTCTTTGCACATCCCCTGGGACAAGACCAGCGACTGGAAAGCCCTGCGTGAGACCGCGACCCGCTACGGCTTGGGCTTTGACGCCATCAACTCCAACACGTTTTCTGACCAGAGCGGCCAGGCGCACAGCTACAAGTTCGGCAGCCTGACCCACGGTGACGCCGGCACCCGCGCGCAGGCCGTGGCGCACAACATTGAATGCATTGAGATCGGCCAACAGATCGGCAGCAAGGCGCTGACGGTGTGGATTGGCGACGGCAGCAACTTCCCTGGCCAGCAGCATTTCCGCCGCGCCTTTGACCGCTACCTGGAAAGCGCGCGCGAGATTTACGCCGCCCTGCCGGGCGACTGGCGCATGTTTCTGGAGCACAAGATTTGCGAGCCCGCGTTTTACAGCACCGTCATCCAGGACTGGGGTTCCAGCTATCTGGCCGCCAGCGCACTGGGGCCCAAGGCGCAGTGTCTGGTGGATCTGGGCCACCACGCGCCCAATGTGAACATTGAAATGATCGTGGCGCGCCTGATTGCTGCGGGCAAACTGGCAGGCTTCCATTTCAACGACAGCAAGTACGGTGACGACGATCTGGATGCTGGCAGCGTTGCGCCGTATCGCCTGTTCCTGGTGTTCAACGAGCTGGTGGCGGCCGCGCATGAAAAGGTGGCCGGGTTCGACCCAGCCTACATGCTGGACCAGAGCCATAACGTGACCGACCCCATCGAGAGCCTGATGACCAGCGCCGCCCAGGTGCAGCGCAGTTATGCGCAAGCCCTGATCGTGGACCGCACGGCGCTGGATGCCGCGCAGGATGCCAACGACGCTCTCTTGGCCACCCAGGCGCTCAAGCGCGGGTTTGAAACCGACGTCACCCCCATCCTGCAGCGCGTGCGCCTGGATGCGGGTGGTGCCATCGACCCGGTTGGCGCCTACCGCGCCAGCGCTTACCGCCAACGTGTGGCCAAAGACCGCCCGGTCGTCATCGGCGGTGGCGGCGGCATTGTTTGAAGGTGCCTGCATGGGCAAGCACCACATCCCCATCGAATCCGGCAGGTGCACAACCGGTTGTGCAACGGGTATCGAGACCGGCCCTCGGGCCATGCATGTTTAATTAAAAATCTGGAGACACACATGAAGAAACAACTGAAGACACTGCTGGCCGTTGCCTTGAGCGCCGCCCTGGTGAGCCCTGTGATGGCCGCTGACAAGATTGCCCTGGTGGTCAAGAGCCTGGGCAATGGGTTCTTTGATGCCGCCAACCAGGGTGCCCAGGAAGCCGCCAAAGAGCTCAAGAACGTCGAAGTCATCTATACCGGCCCCGCCAAAGCGACTGCCGAAGGCCAGATTGAAATCGTCAACTCGCTGATCGCGCAAAAAGTGTCCGCCATCGTGATCTCCGCCAACGACCCCGACGCGCTGGCCCCCTCGCTCAAGCGCGCTATGGAGCGTGGTATCAAAGTCATCTCGTTTGATTCCGGCGTGCGCAAAGACGGCCGCATGATGCACCTGAACCCCTCCAGCAATCCGCTGATCGGCGAGAAGCTGGTGAAGATGACCCAACAGGCGATTGGTGACAACGGCGAAGTCGCCATTCTGTCCGCCACTGCCCAGGCCACCAATCAGAACATCTGGATTGAAGAAGCCAAGAAGGTCCTGGCCCAGCCGGCCTACAAGGGCCTCAAGCTGGTGAGCGTGGTCTACGGTGATGACCAGACCGACAAGAGCTACCGCGAAGCCCAGGGCCTGTTCAAGAGCTACCCCAACCTGAAGGCCATCATTGCGCCCACCACCGTGGGTGTGGCTGCTGCCGCCAAGGCCGTGCAGGATGAGAAGAAGGTCGGATCCATCTATGTGACCGGCCTGGGTCTGCCGTCCGAAATGGCGGGTCACGTCAAGAGCGGCGCGGTCAAGTCCTTTGCGATCTGGAACCCCATCGACCTGGGCTACTCCTCCATCATGGCGGCAAGCCAGTTCATCTCCGGCAAGGTCACTGGCAAGGCGGGCGACAAGGTGTCCCTGGGCCGTGTCGGTACCGTCACGCTGGATGCGAATGGCGAAGCGGCGATGTCTGAGCCCTTCACCTACGACGCCAGCAACGTGGAGAAGTTCGCCAAGTTCTTCTGATGGGGTTGTGGGGTACCCGTTGGGCCTGCGTTACTTCGGGACACAGGCCGACGGGGTACCCAGCTCCGTTCGTGTCCCCCGGACTGGGCGGAGCCCAGCCCTCCTCCTTTACCTCACTGCGCTGAGCACCCCATCGTCCTGCGTCCGCAAGCCATGTTGGCGCACCACGGCTATTCAGTCATTGCGTACCAACAGCCTTGGCTGCCGATGACAGTGGGGTGGATGTTTCCGGTAGGTAAAGGAGGAGCCCGTAGGGCGGGGGACACGGACGGAAACAGCTACCCCGCTGGCAGCGGCGTACACACGATCCGTGCGAGCATGGCGGTATTTTTTTGGAAACTGGAACCCTTTGATGTCTGATGTGTTGCTGAGTCTGCGTGGGGTGGCCAAGAGTTATGGCGCCACCCGTGCCCTGCGCGGGGTTGACCTGGAGCTACGCGCCGGTGAAGTGCTAGCGCTGGTAGGCGAGAACGGTGCCGGCAAATCCACACTGGTGAAGATGTTGACTGGTGTGGTGCCCATGGAAGAGGGCGCGATTCAATTACAAGGTGTGCCACAGCGCTTTACCAGCGCGCAAGACTCGCAGGCCGCCGGCATTCTGGCCGTGCACCAGGAAACGGTGATGTTCGAAGAACTCAGCGTGGCCGAGAATATTTTTGTGGGCCGTCATCTCATGCGCGGTCCGTTTGTGAACTGGGCCGCGATGAACGCGCAGGCCCAGACCGGGCTGACGGATATCGGTGCGCGCTTTACCGCGACGACTCTCGTCAAGGACCTGAGCCTGGCCGAGCGCCATCTGGTGGAAATTGCGCGCGCGCTCTCGCAAAAGGCGCTGGTGGTGATTCTGGATGAGCCCACAGCAGCTCTGTCGCAGGCCGAGATTCGTGACTTCTACGGCATCGTGCGCAAGTTGCGTGACCAGGGCGTGGGTGTCATTTTCATCACCCACAAGTTCGACGAAATTTTTGCGTTGGCGGACCGTTATCTGGTCTTGCGCGACGGCGCGGCTGTCGGCACCGGCGCCATTGCAGACGCCACCGAACAAGAGTTGGTACGCCTGATGGCAGGCCGCGCCATCGACCAGATCTACCCGCAGATTGACTCCGTGCCGGGTGAGGTGGTGCTGTCGGTGAAAAACCTGTCGCACCCCACCGAATTCAAGGACTTGCAGTTTGATTTGCGGCGCGGTGAAATTCTGGGTTTCTACGGCCTGATCGGCTCGGGCCGCAGTGAGGCCATGCTGGCCATCATGGGTCTGAACCCGCAGGCCACGGGTGACTTCCGGGTCATGGGCCACAAGCTGGATGCGAAGCGCCCCGGCGATGCGATCGCGGCCGGCATCGCTTACGTGCCCGAAGAGCGCCAGCGCCAGGGCGGCATCTTGAGTTTCTCGGTGCAGGACAACATCAGCCTGGCCGGCCTGTCGCGCTTTGCCACCGGCCCGTGGCTGTCGGCGATCAAGGAGTCGGGGCTGTGCCAGCGCATGATCGAGCGGCTGCGCATCAAGACCCAGTCGCCGCACACGCCGCTGTCGGGCTTGTCGGGCGGCAACCAGCAAAAGGTGGTGATTGCCAAGTGGCTGGGGCTGGACCCGAAGATCGTGATTCTGGACGAGCCCACCAAGGGCATTGACGTGGGTGCCAAGCAGGCGGTGTACCAATTGATTGCCGAGATGGTGAAAGAGGGGCTGGCGGTGATTCTGATTTCTTCCGAGTTGCCCGAGGTCATGCACCTGGCGCACCGCGTCATCGTGATGCGCAGGGGCCTGCAGGTCGCCGAGTTTGCCAAAGGCAATCTGCATGCTGAGAACATCGTTGCTGCGGCGTCGGGGCTCAATGCCACGCCCAGCGATGCGGTACTGGAGGCACTCGCCGCATGAAACCGATTTTGCAAATACGCCGTGAGTGGCTGCTGCTGGCCATCATTGTGGTGATCGTGCTGGCCGTGGGCGCCAGAGCGCCGGTGTTCCTGACCTGGCGCAATGGCATGGACATTGCCAACGACTCGGCCATTCTGGCGATTCTGGTGATGGGGCAAATGCTGGTGTTGCTGACACGCGGCATCGACCTCTCCGTGGCCTCCAACCTCGCGCTGACCGGCATGGCCTGTGCGCTGATGGGGCGGGCCTTCCCGGGCGTGCACATCGTGGTGCTGATTGCCATGGCGCTGGCCGTGGGCGCGCTGCTGGGCAGCCTGAACGGCTGGCTGATCACCGGCTTCAACCTGCCACCCATCGTGGTGACGCTGGGCACCCTGTCGGCCTACCGTGGCGCCATTTTTGTGGCCAGCAAGGGCGCCTGGATTTCGGACCAGGACATCCATGTCGGCATCAAAGGCCTGCCGCGCGAGGTCTGGCTGGGCTTGCCGGCGCTGGTGTGGTTTGCACTGGTGGTGCTGGCCCTGAGCGCCGTGTTCCTGAAGCTGCGCAAGGAAGGCCGCGAGATTTACGCGCTGGGTGGCAACCCCAACGCCGCCACCTATGTCGGCATCAATGTGCCGGCACGTTTGCGCCTGGTCTACACGCTGTCGGGCATGCTGGCTGGCTTGGCCGGTTTGTTGTGGGTGGGGCGCTATTCCATTGCCTATACCGAGCTGGCGGCGGGTTATGAACTCACCGTGGTGGCAGCCTGTGTGATTGGTGGTGTGAGCATCGGCGGTGGTGTCGGCTCGGTGCTCGGTGCTGCGCTGGGCGTGTTGTTTATCGGCGTGGTCAACGGCGCGCTGCCGGTGATCCAGGTCTCGCCGTTCTGGCAGCAGGCCATCTCGGGCGCCGTCATCTTGATCTCCGTGGCGGTAAATGCGCGCTCGGAGCGGCGCGCTGGCCGGCAGATACTGGAACGGCAAGGAGCAGCGGTATGAAAGCGTGGAACACCTGGGAGCGCGTGCTGCTGGCACTGCTGGTTTTGCTGTTGGTGGTGTTTGGTATTTACCAGCCCGGCTTCATGAGCGCGGAGACATTGGCAGACAGCACCTTCAACTTCAGCGAAAAGGGCCTGCTCGCACTGGCCATTGCGCTGTTGATCGTCTGCGGTGAAATTGATTTGTCCATCGCTGCAATCCTGGCGCTCTGTTCGCTGGCCATGGGCTACAGCATGCGGGCCGGCTTCGGGCCCTGGGGCATTACGGCGGCTGGATTGCTGACCGGTGCACTGGCCGGCGCGGTGAATGGCGTGCTGGTCACGCGTTACAAGCTGCCGTCCATCGTGGTCACCATTGGCACGCTGTCGCTGTACCGCGGGCTGGCGCTGGTTGCATTGGGCGACCAGTCCATCTCGGGTTATCCGGAAGTCTTCTCCACGTTGGGCAACTCCTACCTGGGTGAAGTCATCGGTGTGCGTTGGCTCATCATCCCCATCGAGTTCGTGCTGCTGATGGTATTTGCACTGGCGGTGGGCCTGTTCCTGCACCGCACCGTCATGGGCCGACGCATCTATGCGATTGGCGCCAACCCGGTGGCTGCACGTTTCTCCGGTATCGAGGCCGACCGCTACCGCTTTGCGCTGTTTGTGTTTGCCGGCCTGATGGCGGCGGTGGCTGCCATCTTGCTGACGGGCCGCATTGGCAGCACCCGCCCCAATATTGCGATGGGCTGGGAGCTGGACGCCATCACCATGGTGATTCTGGGTGGCGTGGCCATTGAAGGTGGGCGCGGCAGCATCGTGGGCACCATGCTGGCGGTCTTGCTGTTGGGCCTGTTCACGTTTGGCATGGGCATGGCCAATGTCACCGGCATCGTGATGTCGATGGTGGTGGGGGTTTTGTTGATCGTCTCCATGGTCTTGCCGCGCCTGCTGCGCCGCCGGGGAGCCATGGCATGAGCACGGAAAAAATTGCCTTTCGCATGTTCCTGAACCCCGGCTGCGTGGAGGAATACAAGCAACGGCACGACACCATCTGGCCCGAGCTTTCGGCACTGCTGAAGACAGCAGGTGTGCGTGACTACAGTATCTATCTTGATGAAGAACACCACGTGCTGTTTGCCGTGTTGCGCCGCACTGCGGGCCACACCATGGATACGCTGCCTGCGCACCCGGTGATGCAGCGCTGGTGGGCCTATATGACGGACATCATGCGGTCCAACCCCGACGGTTCACCCGTGGTGGAAGCGCTGCCCTGCATGTTTCATATGGACTGACTGCCGTGGCTCTGAACGACACACTGATCGACGCCCTCACACTGGTCATCGATATTGGAAAAAGCCACGCCAAGCTGCTGATGGTGGATGAGCGCGGCCATGTGGTGGAACGCCATGGCCGTGACAATGCCAGCGTGATCTCGCCGCTGGGCTACCCGGCGTTGGACGTGTATGGGCTCGAAGACTGGATGCGCACCACGCTGCGTGCCTCATCCAACACCGCACGTTGCAGCCATGCCATTGCCTCCACCCACGGCGCTGCACTGGTGGCGCTGGGTGATGAAAGTCTGGCCTGGGCGCCGGTAGATTACGAGTTTGACGGGCTCGCGCAATACCCCTTACTGGCGCGGGCGTTTGATGCGGCGGCCGATGGTTTTACGCAAACCCTGTCGCCCGATCTTCCTGCAGGCCTGAATGCCGCGCGCCAATTGTTCTACGTGCAAAACCTGCACACAGACGCCTGGCGGCGCACGCGCTGCCTGTTGCCATACGCCCAGTATTGGGCCTGGCGCCTGTGTGGGCAGGCTGCCAGTGAGGTGTCTTCCTTGGGTTGCCACACGCACCTTTGGCGTCCGCAGGGAGGTGACTTTTCCGCACTGGCACAGGCTAAAGGCTGGGCCGCATTGTTTGCCCCACTGCGTTCTGCCTGGGAAGTACTGGGCACCGTCAGTCCAGACATAGCCATGGCCTGGGGCCTGCCTGCAGACTGCCAGGTGCATGTGGGGGTGCACGACAGCAATGCCTGTCTGGCACGGTACCTGGACGCCTCGGCGGCAGCATCGTCAGCTTTGACGGTGGTGTCGTCAGGAACTTGGACCGTGTTGATGGCGCCCGGTGCGCCCACGGCCAGCCTGCAGGCCGAGCGCGACATGCTGGCCAATGTGGATGTGCTGGGCCGCGCCACGCCGACCGCACGTTTCATGGGTGGTCGCGAATTTGCGGCGCTCCTGGACGGCGCCGTGCCCGATGCGGGCACGCTGGTTGATGTGCAGGCGCTGGTGGATTCCGCCACGCTGGCCACGCCCTCGTTTGCCGAGCACGGTGGTCCGTTCATGGGGCGCCAGGGGCAGGTGTTGCGCGGTGGACAAGCGCTGCCACGGCCATGGTCAGCCGCTTTGCCTCCGGGCCAGCGCGCCGCATTGGCGGCGCTGTACTGCGCCCAAACGACGGCATGGCTGGTGGACCGGCTTTGGGAGCGTGTGCAGCGCCCCCGCACACTGGTGGTGGAAGGCCCACTGGCGCAGAACCCGCTGTACCTGACGCTGCTGCAAGCCTTGCTGCCCGACTCCCAATGTCTGGTAAGCCACGATGACCTGGAAGGCACGGCACGAGGCGCCTGGGCGCTATGCCGTTGGGGGGTGTCCGCGCCTACCTACCATTTGAAGCCTGTGGCGCCTGTGACCATCCCTGGGCTGGAAAAATACCACGCGGCCTGGTTACATACCTTGGCTTGAACCCGTAGCGTTCAACCGGTTTATGCGTCTGTATCCGCAATGCGGATGGCCGCAAACTGGAGGTGGTGCATGAACTCACGCAAGATCAGTAGCGTGGCCGCGAACTCCCGGGTGTTGGGCAGCCCGGCGCTGGAAGCAGGGCGGCCTTGCACCAGTGCGGCCAGCAGGTCAAACATGCGCTCCACGGCCTCTATCGATAGTTCCATCACGGGCTGATCGCGCACACCGGCCAGCAGCGCAATCTCGCGGATTGCCATGCCCGTGGTCTCTAACGTCGGGTCACCGGCCACCAGACTGCGCGCACGCGTGACCTCGTCTTCCACCGCCATGATGGCGTTTTCCAGCTCGCCCAGTGTGGGGGGTGTGTGGCGGAAAAATGCATGGGCGGTACGGGTGCTGCCCAGGTCCAGCACCAGTGTGGAAGCATCGGATGTGACGGTGGTCTGCTCCTGGCCAATATGCAGCGTGATCGACATGTCCTGCTCCTTGTGGGCCCTTGAAAGGCAACGCCTTTTAGACGCCGCCCAGCGCTTCCCAGCGTTCCAGTGCGGCCATCAGTTCATCGTCGATCTGCGTGTTGCGCTCGGACAGCTGCACGGCACGCGCGTTGTCACTGCCGTACAGGCTGCCGTCTGCCAGCGCTTCGGTGATGTCCTTTTGCTCGGCTTCCAGTGCAGCAATCGTGGCCGGCAAGCTGTCCAGCTCGCGCTGTTCCTTGAAGCTGAGCTTCTTGGCCTTGGCAGGCGCGGGGGCAGCAGGTGCCTGTGCGTTCACCTGGGCGCTGGCTTGCTCCTGTTTTTGTAGCTGCTCACGCTCGTAGTTAAAGGGCTTAGCCGTGGTTTTGCCTTGGGCCGCGTTGATCGCATTGGCACGTTTGGTCTGGATCAGCCAGTCGCTCACGCCACCTTCGTACTCGCGCCATTTGGCGTCGCCCTCGTACGCAATCGTGCTGGTGACCACGTTGTCGAGGAAGGTTCGGTCATGGCTGACCAGGAACACCGTGCCGTCGTAGTTTTGCAGCAGGTCTTCTAGCAGTTCCAGCGTGTCGATATCCAGATCGTTGGTTGGCTCATCGAGTACCAGCACGTTGGCCGGGCGGGCGAACAGGCGGGCCAGCAGCAGGCGGTTGCGCTCGCCACCGCTCAAGGAGCGAACAGGCGAAGTCGCGCGCGCAGGCGAGAACAAAAAGTCACCCAGATAACTCTTGCGGTGCTTCTTCTGGTTGCCGATCTCGATCCACTCGGAGCCGGGGCTGATGAAGTCTTCCAGCGTCGCGTCCAGGTCCAGCGCGTTGCGCATCTGGTCGAAGTAGGCGACGGTGATGTTCGCACCCTGGCGTACCGTGCCCCAGGGGCTGTGGCCGGGTTCTGGCTTGGGCGAGTTGGCGGGTGCCGGGTCGGCCTTGTGGTCGCCCAGGATCAACTTCAGCAGCGTAGTCTTGCCGGCGCCGTTCGGGCCCAGCAGGCCAATCTTGTCGCCGCGCAAAATCGTCGCTGTGAAGTTGTCAACGATCTTGCGGTCGCCGAAGGTCTTGCTCACGTGCGTGAGTTCGGCCACCAGTTTGCCGCTCTTGTCGCCGGTGTTCACATCCATGTTCACGCTGCCGACCACGTCGCGACGGGCTTCGCGTTTGCTGCGCAGCTCGTCCAGGCGCACGATGCGCGCGGTGGCGCGGGTGCGGCGCGCTTCCACGCCCTTGCGAATCCACACTTCTTCCTGTGCCAGTAGCTTGTCGGCTTTGGCGTTGATCACTGCTTCCTGTGCGAGTTGTTCTTCCTTTTGCAGCAGATAGGCGGCAAAGTTGCCGGGGTAGCTCATCAGCTTGCCGCGGTCCAGTTCGACGATGCGGGTGGCCACGTTGTCCAGGAAGGAACGGTCGTGGGTGATGGTGATGATGGAGCCTTTGAAGTCCACCAGCAGGCCTTCGAGCCATTCGATGGAGTCCAGATCCAGGTGATTGGTCGGCTCGTCGAGCAGTAGCACGTCGGGTTGTGCGACCAGCGCCTGGGCCAATGCCACGCGCTTTTTGGTACCGCCGGACAAGGTGTTGACGATGGCATCCGGGTTCAGGTGCAGGCGTTGCAGGGTTTCGTTGACCCGCTGTTCCCAGTTCCAGCCGTCCAGCGTTTCAATCTCGCTTTGCATGGCGTCTAGGTCGCCGTGGCCCAGGCAATACTCTTCAATCAGGCCGATAACCCGCTCCAGACCTGCGCGAACAGCTATAAAAACAGTAGCATCTGCGTCGAGCTGCGGTTCCTGCGCGACGTAGGAAATACGTGTGCCGGTTTGCACCTGCAGCGTGCCGTCATCGGGCCGCTCCATGCCGCCCAGGATTTTGAGCATCGAGGATTTGCCGGCGCCATTGCGGCCAATCAGACCCACGCGCTCTTGCGTTTCGAGGGAAAAATCAGCGTGGTCGAGAAGCGGGACGTGTCCAAATGCGAGTTGGGCGTCGAGAAGGGTAATGAGTGCCATAGGGTTCCGTGTAACCCTCGATTATCCCAGTTGACGTGAAAGGCGGTTGTCAGCGGCTGCGGGGGGCTACAACTTCACCCTGAAAGGGGGGTGTGCGGGGCCGATTTGGGCGCATTTGGCACCGTGCAGCCTCCTTTCCCGGTGCGCCCACCAGAGTAGTTGGGGCGACGGTGTTCAGACCACCCGGTTGCGCCCGCGCTGTTTGGCCAGGTAGAGGGCTTTGTCCGCTTCGGTGTAGAGCGTGTCGAAGTCGCGTTTTTCCTTGGCCGTGGTGCTGGAGAGGCCGATGCTGGCGGTGACCGGGATGCGGGTGCCCTCCCACACCACAACCGAGGCCTCCAGCCGTTCACGCAGTTTTTCGGCCAGCCTGCGCCCGGCCTCGGCCGAGGTGTTGGGCAGCAGCACGATGAACTCCTCACCGCCCAGGCGCCCCACCAGGTCGGTGCTGCGCACGGTGCTGCTGGCCAGCGTGGCCACATGGCGCAGCACGGCGTCACCCGCGGGGTGGCCCCAGGTGTCGTTGACGCGTTTGAAGTGGTCCAGGTCCAGCAGCAAGATGGTGGTGGCACTGCCCTGGCGCTGGGCGCGGTCCAGCTCGCGGCGGCTCAGTTCGACAAAGGTGTTGCGGTTGAACAGCCCGGTCAGGCCATCCTGGCGCGTCAGGCGCTCCAGGTCGCGCTGCTTCTGGTTCAGTTCGGCATTGGCTTTTTCCAGTTGCCGTTGCTGAAGCCGGATGGTGCAGAACTGGCGCCACATGAAACAGGAGCCCACGCACCCCAGCACACAGGCCGCCAGGCCGTTGATGCGGTTGGACAGCAGCAGCTCGGGCTGCAATTGGGTCCACCCCATCACCTTGAAGAAAGCCAGGTACGACAGGGTGTACAACACCGCTGCCACGCGGGGCCGCAGGTACATCACGCCACCCGCCACCAGACAGGCAAGCAGGAAGGCCGTGATATTGGGCGTGATGGCTTGGTCGACAGCCACCAGCAGCAGCCCGATCAGCATGGTGAGCGCTGCATTGCCGGTGCCCAGCCAGCGGGCCACGAGCGTGTGGCGGCGTTGGCCCGCCTTGTGCGCCAGCCAGCCCATGCCCAGTGCCACGGCAACGATGAACAGATGGGTCCAGACCAGCCGCAGATTCCAATCGGCTTGCGCGGGGGGCGGCTCTGTGCCCAGCCAGCGCCACAGGAATACGATCAGGAGCACGCCGTTCAGCGCGACGGCCACGGGCCACATCATGCGCAAGCGGAATAGATTGACGCCTGTTGCGTCGTCTGCAACCAGAGCGTCTTCGGTGCGCCAGCGCGCCGTTGTCTTTCGCAGGGAATTTAGGAAGATTTGGTCCATGGCGGAAGCCGAGACTGTAGCAGCGATGGTGTGACACAACGGAGTCCGCAGTCATAGCCTTGCCTGGATGCCCGTATCCGGTGCCAGCATCCCCGCGTCCAGGACCCAAATGACGGCGTCACTGTCCGCCGCATCCAATGCGCTGGACGATCAAAACGCATGTTTCTGCACCCCTTCAAGTTCAAAGGGCTTGCCGGATGGCAAGCCCTTTGAACGGTTTAGGGAGGTTCCAGTTCAGCGGCTGCTGGGGAAGCTGAACACCGCCCCCTCACGCACGCCAGCCGAGGGCCAGCGCTGGGTGATGGTCTTGCGCTTGGTGTAGAAGCGCACGGCGTCGGGGCCGTAGGCGTGCAGGTCGCCAAACAACGAGCGCTTCCAGCCGCCAAACGAGTGGTAGGCCACGGGCACGGGCAGGGGCACGTTCACGCCCACCATGCCGACCAGGATGTTGTCGCTGAAGTAGCGGGCTGCCTCGCCGTCGCGGGTGAAGATGCAGGTGCCGTTGCCGTACTCGTGCGCATCGATCATGTCCATGGCCTCTTGCAGCGTCTTCACGCGCACCACACCCAGCACCGGGCCAAAGATTTCTTCCTGGTAGATCACCATGCCGGGTTTGACGTTGTCAAACAGGCAGGGGCCGAGGTAGTAGCCGTCTTCGTGGCCCGCCACCTTCAAGCCGCGGCCATCGACGACCAATGTGGCGCCTTCTTTCACGCCCTGGTCCACATACCCCTTCACCTTCTCGAAGTGCGGCTTGGTGACCAGCGGGCCCATGTCCATGCCGGGGGTGGTACCGGGGCCGACCTTCATCTTCGCGATTTCGGTCTTCAGGCCGGCAATCACGGCGTCGGCCGTGGCATCGCCCACGGCCACCACCAGCGGAATCGCCATGCAGCGCTCGCCGCAGGAGCCGTAGGCCGCGCCCATCAGCGCGCTGACCGCATTGGCCAGGTCCGCATCGGGCATGACCACGGCGTGGTTTTTGGCGCCACCCAGCGCCTGCACGCGTTTGCCGTGTGCGCAGCCGGTGGCGTAGATGTATTCGGCAATGGGGGTGGAGCCCACAAAGCTCACGGCCTTCACGCGCGGGTCGGTCAGCAGGGTGTCCACGGCTTCCTTGTCGCCGTTGACCACGTTCAGCACGCCGGGTGGCAGGCCGGCCTCCAGCGCCAGTTCGGCAATGCGCAACGTACTGCTGGGGTCACGCTCCGACGGTTTCAGGATAAAGGTGTTGCCACAGGCCACGGCCATGGGCCACATCCACAAGGGCACCATGGCGGGGAAGTTGAAGGGCGTGATGCCAGCGGTGACGCCCAGCGCCTGGAACTCGGACCAGGAATCAATGGCCGGGCCGACGTTTTTGCTGTGTTCGCCCTTGAGCAGTTCGGGGGCGTAGCTGGCGTATTCGACGTTTTCGATACCGCGTTGCAGTTCGCCCAAGGCGTCGCTCAGCACCTTGCCGTGTTCGGCAGTAATCAAGGCGCAGAGTTCGTCGGCGTGTTTCTCCAGCAGCACCTTGAGGTTGCCCATCACGCGGGCGCGCTTGAGCGGGGGGGTGTTGCGCCAGGCGGGGAAGGCGGCTTGCGCATTGGCAATGGCTTCTTCCACGGTGGCTTTGGGGGCCAACAGCACCCGTTTCTCTGCTTTGCCCGTAGACGGGTTGAAGACGTCTTGTGCGCGCTCGCCGGTGGTGATGAGCTTGCCGCCAATGAGGTGGCCGACGGTTGGGAGTAAGGACATAGGGTGTTTATAAGGAAAATGGGCTGCCAGCCCACATGGAATGTGCGCTGGCAGCTATGAAATTAATAGTAAATGGCGATGCGGTGAAACCGGCTTACGCCGTCTCGTTGATCGCCTCACCCAGCGCGTTGACCAGGCTGTCGATCTCGGCCTCGGTGGTGATGAAGGGCGGCGCCAGCGCAATGCAGTCGCCCGCGTAGCGCACGTAGAAGCCCTTGTCCAGGCAGCGCATGGCCACCTCATAGGGGCGCTTGGCGGGTTCACCGGGCACCGCGGCCAGGGTGAAACCGGCCGACAAGCCGAGGTTGCGGATGTCGGTGATGTGCTTGGCGCCACGCAGGCTGTGCACGGCTTTCTCAAAGTAGGGTGCCAGTGCGTTCACACGCTCGATCATGTTTTCCTTGACCAGCAGGTCCAGTGCCGCAATGCCGGCCGCGCAGGCCACCGGGTGGGCCGAGTAGGTGTAGCCGTGGGGGAATTCCAGCATGTAGTCCGGCCCGCCCTGGTTGATGAAGGTGTCGTAAATCTCTTTCTTGGCCACCGTCACGCCCAAAGGCTGCGCGCCGTTGGTGATCTGCTTGGCCGCGTTCAGGATGTCCGGCACCACGCCAAAGTAGGCCGCGCCGGTGTAGGCACCCAGGCGGCCAAAGCCGGTGATGACCTCATCAAAAATCAGCAGGATGTTGTTCTGCGTGCAGATCTCGCGCAGGCGCTGCAGGTAGCCCACGGGTGGCACCACAATGCCGGCCGAGCCGGACATGGGCTCGACGATGACGGCGGCAATGTTGGACGCGTCGTGCAGCGCGATCAGGCGCAGCAGCTCGTCCGCCATGTCACCGCCTTTTTCGGGCAGGCCCTTGCTGAAGGCGTTGCTTGCGAGCTGGGTGTGGGCCAGGTGGTCGGCCTCAATGCCCTGACCGAACGTCTTGCGGTTGGCCGGCAGGCCGCCCACCGAAATGCCGCCGTAGTTCACGCCGTGGTAACCCTTCTCGCGGCCGATCAGGCGGGTTTTGCTGCCCATGCCCTTGGCACGCCAGTAGGCGCGGGCCATCTTGAGCGCGGTGTCGGCCGACTCGGAGCCGGAGCCGGTGTAGAACACATAGTCCAGGCCATCGGGGGTGAGCTCCACAATCTTGTTGGCCAGCTCAAACGACAGCGGGTGGCCGAACTGGAAGGCAGGCGAGTAGTCCATCGTCGCCATCTGCTTGCTCACCGCCTCGGTGATCTCGCGGCGGCCATGGCCCAGGCCCGCGCACCACAGACCGGAGAGGCCATCAAAAATCTTCTTGCCGTTGGAGTCGGTGAAGTAGGCGCCCTGGGCGCTCACCATCATGCGCGGATTGGCCTTGAAATCGCGGTTGCCGGTGAAGGCCATCCAGTGCGACTCCATCCATTCGCGGCTCATGGG
This sequence comes from Rhodoferax saidenbachensis, assembly GCF_001955715.1. NCBI lineage: Bacteria > Pseudomonadati > Pseudomonadota > Betaproteobacteria > Burkholderiales > Comamonadaceae > Rhodoferax > Rhodoferax saidenbachensis. Next base: position 174,766 of record NZ_CP019239.1, read on the forward strand.
GAAGGTGGATGCGCTGGTGACGGCTTCACCAATGGCGGGGCTGCTGGTGTCGTTGAGCTTCATGGGGAACTCCAGTGGGTGGGATGGGTAAGCCTGGTCGGGCGATGGTGCATTGTGGGTGGCTCTGTTACTCTTATAAAGTTACAAATATCACTATTTACTTCGCAATTTATGAAAGTAACCTCCCCCACGAAAGCTAGGGCGGTCTTAGGCCAGATCAGCGACATGGACCTGCGCCTGTTGCGCGTGTTCAAGGCGGTGGTCGATTGCGGGGGCATGGCGGCGGCGGAGCTGGAACTCAATATAGGCACGTCCACCGTCAGCCGCCACATCAAGGATCTGGAAACCCGGCTGGGGCTGACGCTGTGTCGGCGTGGACGGGCCGGTTTTGCGCTCACGCCCGAGGGCGAAAAGATCTACGCCCAGACCACCGCTTTGCTGGCCGCCACCGACGCTTTCCGCAACAGCGTGGACGAAATCCACCAGCGCATGGGCGGGCAACTGCAGGTGGCGGTGTTCGACAAAACTGCCAGCAACCCGGCCAGCCACATTGCAGAAGCCATTGCGCACTTTCATGTGGAAGCACCGGATGTGGGATTGAACCTGCACGTGGCCACGCTCACAGCGATTGAGCGCGGCGTGCTCGACGGCCAGTTCCATGTGGGCATCATCCCCGGCCACCGCAGCTCCGACGTGCTGGATTACACACCGCTGTTTGACGAAGCCATGCTGCTTTACTGCGGCACACGCCACGTGTTGTGGAATGCCGACCACAGCGCGCTGAACTGGGACACCTTGCCCAAACACGAATTTGCCGGGCTGGGCTACCACTCACCCAATATGGAGTTGAGCCAGCGCATGCGCCTGCCGCGCCGCGCCACAGGGTTTGACCAGGAGTCGATTGCCACGTTGATCCTGTCAGGCCAATTTCTGGGCTTTCTGCCTGACCACTACGCCGAGAGCTTTGTGCGCCGCGGCCTCATGCAGGCCGTGCGGCCCGATCTGCTGAACTACGCCTGCCAGTTTTTTGCCATCACGCGCAAATCACCCCAAGCCAGCCGGGCGACACGGGCGTTTCAGGAGTGTCTGGCGCAGGCGCATGCAAGCGTCTGAACGTCAGACATAAATCTTCCGCAGCAACTGCATCAGCGTCTTGCGTTCCGCCACACTGAGCCGGGCCGTGGCTGTTTCTTCCAGCTCGAACGCAGTGACCTCGGCCTGTTTCATCATTTTTTTACCAGCGGGCGTCAGGTGCAGGCCCATGGCGCGGCCATCGTGCGGATGGGGCCGGCGCAGGATCAGTTCACGGGTCTGCAACTGGTTCACCATGCCGACCAGGTTGGGCGGCTGCAGGTTCAGGGTCGCACAGAGTTGGCGCGAGGTGATGCCGGGGTTGTGCCCGATCAGCGAGAGCACGGAAAAGTCGACCGGCCGCAGGCCGTAAACCGCCATGTTGCGCAAAAAAGCGTCGACAATGACCAGCGTCGCGCGCCGGGCGTTGTAACCCACCAGGCTGTCCAGGAAGCCGGTGTCTATCTGTTCGACGCTGGGGTCGGGAGAGGGCTTGCGGGTGGCCATGGCCGATCATAAAGGGCCGCAAATCTGCGGCCCTTTTTCCCATCAGGATTCGGCGGTGAAGCCGATCTGCTTGACCAGAGGCCCCCAGCGTTCGTACTCGGCCTTTTGGTCTGCGGCCATTTCCTGCGGTGTGCTGCCGCGGGCGACCAGGCCGACGATGGCGAGCGCATCGATGACCGTCTTGTCTTTCAGCGCTGCCGTGATGGCGGCGTTGGCTGTGGCAATGGTGGCGGCCGGTGTCTTGGCGGGCGCGTAGAAGCCGAACCATTCTTCCGAGGTCACGTCTGGGTAGCCCAGTTCCGTGAAGGTGGGGACATCAGGCAGGTAGGGCGAGCGCTTGCGGCCCGAGGTGGCCAGTACGCGCACCTTGCCGGTCTTCATGTGTTGCAGGTAGTCGCCGCTCGGGTTCATCGCAGCGGCGATCTGGCCACCGACCAGGTCGGTGATGCTGGGCACCGTGCCGCGGTAGGGGACTTGCTTGAGTTCCACGCCGGCACGCAGGCCCAGCAGCGCACCCAGCAGGTGGGGCATGGAGCCCGCGCCCGGCGTGCCGTAGTTGGCCTGTGTGGGGTTGGCCTTGGCCCAGGCGAGGAAGTCCTTCAGCGTCTTGACTTCAGCGGGCACGGCCGGACCGACGGCCAGGCCGTGGAACATGATGGCGCCGATGGACACTTGGGTCACGTCTTCCGGCTTGTAGGTCAGGTTGGGGTAGATGTAGGGGTAGACGGCCAGGGCCGATACGGGCGCCAGGGCCAGGACCGAGCCGTCGGCGGGCGAGTTCTTCAGCGTTTCGATGGCGATGCGGCCGCCGGCGCCTGGTTTGTTTTCCACGAAACCGGAGATCTTGCTGTACGGTGTGCCGGCGAGTTTCTCGGCGACGCGACGCGCCACGCTGTCACCAGCGCTGCCGGCCGGGAAGCCGTAGAAGATCTTGACTTGGTCCACCGCCTGGGCGATGGCTGAAAAAGGGGCCAGTGCCCCGAGGGCGGTGGCGCTGGCGGCGGCTTGGATGAGTTGACGGCGTTGCATGGTACTTGTCTCCTTGTAATAGATCGTGGGTCGGGAACGGGGTCAGCGCGGCGCCATGCGCAGCGCACCATCGAGACGGATCACCTCTCCGTTGAGGTGGCCGTTGGTGACGATATGGCAGGCCAGTTGGGCGAACTCTTCAGGGTGGCCCAGGCGTGGCGGGAAGGGGATGGAGGCGGCCAGCGACTGCTGCACGGCCTCAGGCAGTTCTTTCATCAGCGGCGTGGCGAACAGGCCGGGCGCCACGGTGCAGACGCGGATGCCGTGCTGCGCCAGGTCGCGCGCCATGGGCAGGGTCATGCCGACCAGGCCCCCCTTGGAGGCGCTGTAGGCCTGCTGGCCGACCTGGCCGTCGAAGGCGGCGACCGACGCCGTGAACATCATCACGCCACGCGCGCCGTCTTCCAAAGGTGGCAGCTTCACGCACTGGGCCGCGAAGAGGCGGCTGATGTTGTAGCTGCCGATCAGGTTGACTTTGATCACGCGCGCAAAGTCTTCCAGCGGCGCGGGGTTGCCGTCTTTGCCGACGATGCGTTTGGCGCTGCCGATGCCGGCAATGTTCATCAAAATGCGCGCGGGGCCATGGGCGGCTGCGGCCTGCGCCAGTGCGGCGGAGACGCTTTCGGTGTTCGTGATGTCACAGACGCATGCCACGGCGCAGCCGTTACCGTATTGCGCGCCGATGTCGGCAGCCACTTTGGCGGCCAGTGCGGCGTTCACATCCAGCACGGCGACCTTGGCGCCCAGGCGTGCCAGTTCGCGTGCCGTGGCCTCACCCAGGCCCGAGGCGCCGCCGGTGACCAATGCTGCTTGTCCTTCGATCTTCATGTTGTATGTCCTCAGGGCTGGGGCTGCAGGATACCGGGTGCGCTGCCGTCGTGCAGGGCCTGTACCAGTGCATCGCGGTGCTTGAGCACGGCGCGCTGGTTGATCGAACCCTTGTCGGTGACCTCACCCTTGTCGATGGAGGGCGGCTCGGCGAGCAGCAGCGCGCGCGCGATGCGGTTGGCGCTGCCAGTCGCCTGGCGGGCCAGTTCGTTGAGCACCGCCTGGAGCCGATCACGCACGGGGGCACTGGCCAGCACGTCCGCCCAGGGCGCGTCGGCTGGCAGGCCACTGACGGCGCGGCAAGCGGGCGAGGGAAAGATCAGCGCGCCGACTTCTTTCATGTTCAGGCCCGTGAGCACCACGTCCTGCACGTAGGGGGCTCCGGTGACGATGAGCTTGGCACGCATCGGCCCCACGCTGACGAAGGTGCCGGTAGACAGCTTGAAGTCTTCGGCGATGCGGCCATCGAATTTGAGGCCGCGGTGCAGGTCGTCGGGGTTTATCCATTGCACGGCATCGCCGGTGCACAAATACCCTTCCTCGTCGAACGTGTCGCGTGTGGCCTGTTCGGAGCGCCAGTAACCGGGCGTCACATTGGGGCCTTTGTAGCGGACCTCGATTTTGTTGTCCACCTGCACCAGCTTGAGCGTCATGCCCGGCACCGGCACACCGATGTCGCCAGCTTTGACATTCGGGCTGTTGACAAACATGGCCGAAGGGGCGGACTCGGTCATGCCCAGCCCTGTGGCCATGACGATGCGTTCGCCCACCTCGGACTCGGCGGTCTGGTGCAGGCTGTCCCAAACGGGTTGCGCGAGTCCCGCACCCGAATAGAAGAACATGCGCACGCGCGACAACAGGTTGCGGCGCAATGCGGCGTCGGTCTGCATCGCCTGGGCGATCATTTCGAACCCGGTGGGTACGTTGAAGTACAGCGTGGGGGCAATCTCGCGCAGGTTGCGCAGGGTCTCACCGACCAGTGCAGCGGTGGGCTTGCCATCGTCGATGTAAAGCGTGCCGCCGTGCTGCAGGGTCAGCCCTACATTGTGGTTACCACCAAAGGTATGGTTCCATGGCAGCCAGTCCACAAAGATGGGGGGCGCCTCTGCCAGCACGGGCAGGGACAGCGTGATTTGCTGCAAATTGGCACACCACATGCGGTGGGTGTTGATCACCGGCTTGGGCATCTTGGTCGAGCCCGAGGTGAACAGGAATTTGGCAATGGTGTCGGGACGTACCGCATGCATGGCAGCATCCACCGCCGCACTGGCAACGGTGTTGCGCAGCAGATCAAACGCCGTGGTCTGGCGGCCTTCGATGGCACCTTGTGCCAACACCACTTCCACGTCCGCACCCACGGTGGCCTGGATGGCGCGTCCGTAGCGCGCACCGTCGGCCGCGAACACCATGCCGGGTGTCAGCGTGGTCAAGACATGGCGCAGCTTGTCGTAGTCCTGGCTGACCGTGGCATAGGCCGGGGAGACCGGGCAGTACGGAATGCCGGCGTAGATGCAACCCAATGCGAGCAATGCATGTTCGAGCGTGTTTTCGCTGAGGATCACCACAGGGCGTTCGGCGTTCAGTTGTCGGTCCAGCAGGGCCTGGCCGATGCGGCGCGCGCTGTCCAGTGCCTGCGCGTAGCTGATGTGCTGCCAGTCACCCGTACGGCCTTCGCCGAGTTGCGCGCGGCGGGCCATGAAGCTGCGATCGGGTTCCGCTTCTGCCCAGTGCACCAGAAAGTCGCTGAGGCGCCGGGCATAGGCGCCCAGGGGTAAATCGGCTTGCACGTAGTGCGTGCCAGGCGTGCCTTCGCGTACCGAGACGCGGGTGACCCCAAAGGGCACCGGTCGGTAACGCGGGGTGGTGGATGTCTCGCTCATGGGTTTTCTTTTTGTTTGCGGTGGCGGGGATCAGCCTTTGCTGACCTTGGCGGCCTTGCCGTCTAGGAAGGCGCGTACGCGCTGTTTGGCTTCAGGGGCGCTTTGGGCGATGGCGGCCATCATGGCTTCGGTCAGGAAACCCTGGTCGGCCGGTTGTTCGGCAATGCGTGGCAGGGCATGGATCAGTGCATAGTTGGTCAGCGGGGCGTTTTGTGCCACGCGTACGGCCAGTTCCAACGCCTTGTCAAAGGCCGTGCCTTGTGGGACGAGGTACTGCGCGAAGCCGACTTTTTCACCGTCAACGGCGTTGTAGACGCGGCCGGTCAACATCATGTCGCTCATGCGCGCCGCACCGATCAGGCGCGGAATGCGCACCGCCCCGCCGCCTCCGACGAAGATGCCGCGCGAGCCTTCGGGCAGCGCATAAAAAGTGGACTCGTCGGCCACACGAATGTGGCAGGCGCTGGCCAGCTCCAGGCCGCCGCCCACCACGGCACCATGCAGGGCAGCGATTACGGGCACCGGGCCGTACTGCACGCGTTCCAGCGCGCTATGCCACATGCGGGAGTGGTACAGGCCCTGGCCTGCGTCACGCTCTTTGAGCTCGCTGAGGTCCAGGCCGGAGCAGAAGTGATCGCCCTCGCCGGTGAGGACCGCAGCGCGTACGCCTTCGGGCATGTTGTCAAACAGGTCACGCAGGGCGAGGACGAGTCCGTCGTTGAGCGCATTGCGCTTGGCAGGGCGCGTCAACCGGATGACGGCTACTTCCTGTTGCTCGCCGCGGCGTTCGAAATGGAGGTCGGGGTTCTTCATGTTGCGTTTCTTTCTGGAATTGATTATGGTTATAAAATATAACCATATCAAGCGCTAAACGCTCGCTTTTACTAGCGTTTTCCCTAGGGTGCCAACACGGCATCTGCTGCAAGGATGCCGTCATGGACCACAAAAACCTCGTCGCCATTGATATCCACACGCACGCTGAAGTCAGTTGCCGGAACCCGTTTGACAACTACGGTGAGGAGTACGACCGCGCGGCGGACAAGTACTTCCGTTCCAGCCAGCGTCCGACCATTGCGGAGACCATTGCCTACTACCGCGAGCGCAAGCTGGGTCTGGTGATGTTCACGGTGGACAGCGAGTCGCAACTGGGGCGCCGCCGCATCCCGAACGAGGAAATCGCTGACGCGGCCAAGGCCAACAGCGACATGATGATCGCCTTCGCCAGCATCGATCCGCACAAGGGAAAGATGGGTGCGCGGGAGGCACGCCGCCTGATTGAGGAACACGGCATCAAGGGCTTCAAGTTCCATCCCACGGTGCAGGGCTACTACCCGTACGACAAGATGGCCTGGCCAATTTACGAAGTGATTGCGGAGTACAAACTACCGGCCATCTTCCACACCGGCCACAGTGGCATTGGCAGTGGCATGCGCTGCGGCGGTGGTTTGCGTTTGGAGTACAGCAACCCCATGCACCTGGACGATGTGGCCATCAGCTTTCCTGACATGCAGATCGTCATGGCGCACCCCAGCTTTCCCTGGCAGGACGAAGCGCTCTCCGTGGCCACGCACAAACCGAATGTCTGGATCGACCTGTCAGGCTGGAGTCCCAAGTACTTTCCCAAGCAGTTGGTGCAGTACGCCAATACGCTGCTGAAAGACCGCGTGTTGTTCGGCTCGGACTACCCGCTGATCACACCCGAGCGCTGGATGAAGGACTTCGAGGAAGCCGGCTTCAAGCCCGAGGTGATGCCTGGCATCCTCAAGGGCAACGCAGTGCGCTTGCTGGGCCTCGCTTAAGCCGCGCGGCCAGCACGCTTACATGCCGTAGAACTTGAAGTTCATCTCTGGCCGGTTGCCGTGGATCAGTTCGGCAATGGCCTTGCCGGACCCCGCGCCGTGCGTCCAGCCCAGCGTGCCGTGGCCGGCGTTGACCCAGAGTTTTTGCACCTTGGTCTTGCCGATGTAGGGAATGTTCGTTGGTGTGGCGGGGCGCAGGCCAGTCCAGAAGCGCGGGTTGCCACCTTCGGATTCCAGACGGGTGTCGCACACGCCGGGGAACACGGTCTCCACGCGGCGCGCGAGCATGTGGCAGCGCGCCTGGCTGAGCGCACTGTCCAGCCCGGTGTCGTAGCCGCCCACTTCGATGGTGCCGGCAATACGCAGCTCGTCGCCCAGACGGCTCATGGCGCACTTGACGGAGTCGTCGATGAAGCTGACTTGCGGCGCGAGTTCAGGCTTGAGGATCTTGAAAGTCGCGCTGTAGCCCTTGCCGGGGTAGATCGGCAGGTTCACGCCCACGGTGCGCAGCAGCGGCGCGGTGTAGGAACCCATGGACAGCACAAACTGATCGCTTTGCAGATCGGTGGTCTTGCCGGTGACCTGGTCACGCACGGTGACGGACTGCAACTGGTGGTTCTGCTGGTTGAGCGCCATCACGTCGTGTTGCCAGAGGAACTGCACGCCACGCTCAGCGCAGCGTTTGGCCAGTTCCTGCGTGAAGACGCGCGCGTCACCGCTCTCGTCGCTGGCGGTGTAGGTACCGCCCACGATGTGGTCGGCAAACTGCTTGAAGGCCGGTTCGATCTGCAGCAGTTCTTGTTTGCTGACCACGCGGCGGTTCACGCCGTATTTGATCATCAGCGCCGCGGCACCCGCAGCGCCGTCAAAGGATTCCTGGTCCACATAGTAGTGGGCAATGCCTTTTTCGAGGCGGTTGTATTCAATGCCTGTTGTATTCACCACGTCCTTGAGCGCGGCGTGGCTGTAGGAGCCCAGCGCCACGAGCTGCTGCACATTGCGCTCGAATGCAGCGTCATTGCAGTTGGCCAAAAACTCCAGGCCCCAGCGGTACTGGTGCCAGCCTTCGCCGATAGGGAATTGCGGCCGGAACAGCAGCGGAGCTTCCTTGCTGAACATCCATTTGAGGGCTTTCCACGGGGCTTCCTTGTTGGCCCAAGGCTCGCAGTAGCTCACTGAAATCTGCGCCGCGTTGGCAAAGCTGGTTTCCAGGGCGGCGTCGGCCTGGCGGTCGACCACGGTCACCTCGTGCCCGCGCTCGGCCAGGTGCCACGCGGTGCTCACGCCAATAATGCCTGCACCAAGAACAGTAATTTTCATCTTTGGAGTGTCCGACAAAGCTGCCTGAACTAAAAGCAAAATCACCGGGTTTGCGAAAACATTAGCATTGCTAATAATTCTGCGGGTCAGATCTTCAGCTCTGCCCCCTGCTGATAAAGGATGTTTAAAGCGATGCGCAACTTTGATACAGATGCCCTGGAGTGCCTGGCGGCCATTGTGGAGGAGGGCGGCTTTGAGCGCGCTGCAGTGCGTCTGTCCATCACCCAGTCGGCTGTCTCCCAGCGCCTGCGCGCGTTGGAGGCCCAGGTGGGCACGGTGCTGCTGGTGCGCAGCCGCCCGCTCAAACCCACGGCGGCAGGGCGCCTGCTGATACGCCATGCGCTGCATATGCGCCTGCTGCGCGCCGATCTGGACACCGATTTGCAGGACCTGACGCCAGGCATGGGCGCGGCGCGCGAGGAAGACCGTGTTTCGATCGCCATCAACGCCGATAGCATCGCCACCTGGGCGCTGCCCGCGCTGGGCCCGCTGGTCACCGCCGGGCTGCCGCTGGAGATCATCACCGACGACCAGGACTTCACCCATGAATGGCTGCGCGAAGGCCAGGTGCTGGGCTGTGTGACCACGCTCAAACAGGCGCTGCGCGGCTGCAAGGTGCTGCCGCTGGGGGCCATGCAGTATGTCGCCGTAGCCAGCGCGAATTACGCAGCGACGCATTGCCCGCAGGGCCTCACGCCACACAACTTCCGTGACATCCCGTTCATCGCCTTCAACCGCAAGGACGATTTGCAGACCGAGTTTGTCAGCCGTGCCTGCGGCCTGCGCCGCGTCAAGCTGAGCCAGCGTTTTGTACCCAGCTCGGAAGGCCAGGTGCGCGCTGCGCTGGACGGCTGGGGCGCCACGGTGGTGCCGGAGCTGCAGGTGCGTGCGCTGCTGGCCAGCGACGCGCTGGTCAACCTGGCGCCCGGCGTGACGCTGCCGGTCGACCTGTATTGGCACTGCTGGAACCTGGATTCGGCCGTGATTGACAGGTTGACCGCCGCGCTGGCCGGGGCCGCCGCGTCGGCACTGGCACTGAAGCCGGGCAAGTCCGCCAAACCAGCCGCACGGTCGACTGCCAAGAAAACTGCACGGTCATAAATTAACCCCACACTCCACATTTCGACGCCAATGGCTAAACTGTGGGCATGAAATCCAGCAACGTGGTCAAAGTGTCCTTCAAGGAGCAAATGCTCCAGGCGCGTGAAGACGCCATCATCCGCACCGTGAATCGCCTGCTCGCCGAGAAGGGCTTTGAGGCCATGACGGTGGACGAAGTCGCCGCCGACGTGGGCATTGCCAAGGCCAGCCTGTACAAACATTTCCCGAGCAAGGAAGACTTGGCCGCTGCCGCCATGGTGGGCGTGATGCGCCGGGCGCAGGACTACATCAAGGCCCTGCCTGCAGACGCCACGCCGCTGGAAAAGCTGCGCACCGTGGTGCGCTGGACCATGGAGCTCAAGCTGGCTGGCGAGATGCCTTCGCTGCCGAGCCAGAACTCCACGCTGCGCGCCACCCTGATCGCCAACCGGGACTATATGGACGGTCTGATGGAGGTCAGTGACCATCTGGGCGCGTGGATCGAAGCCGCGCAGGCGCACGGCGCGCTCAACCCGCAGTTGCCCGCCATCGCCGTGCTCTACACCCTGTACGCACGCGCTTGCGACCCGGTGCTGGAGTTCCTCAAGATGGGCGGACAACACAACGATGCGCAAATCATCGAACTCGTGATGTCCACCTGTTTTGATGGTCTAAACGCCCGTTAGTCCTGATGGAATCTGCGCAAGCAGCTATCAAAAGCAGAGCGCTTTAGGGCAAATTGGAGAAACGCCACTCCGTGTGCAACGTGAGTGTTTCACCGGTTTGCAGCACCCGCAGGCCCGGCTGGCCGTCCACATGGAACGCATCGATCGGGTGGGTGATGGGCTCAAAACAAAACGCCGGGCCTTGCGCCGGGCGGTAGAGCAGGCAAAAGCCGTCGTTCTGTTTGCGCGCTTCAATCTCGGGTACCCGCATCTCCAGTTGCAGCTGGTGTTCGGGCCAGGTGATGCGCGCCGCGCCGGACCAGCCGGTGTAGGCGTTGTCTACCAGCGTGCCGTTCACATTCAGCCCGTCACACGGGTCCCAACTGGGCGGAAACGCGGTGGTGTGGGCCACTGGCAGCGGGTCTACACCGCTGAGCCATACCCCTTGCACTGGCGCATGCAGGCGCGTGGCCGGCGTGCGTAAAAACCAGGGGTGTTGGCCCAGGCCGTAGGGCAGTGGTTGCGCGCCGGTGTGGGTGACGCTCAGGGTTTGGTCCATGCCACCTTTGCGCAGCACAAATCGCTGCAGTGCGCGGTAGGCATACGGGTTGCCTTCGAACTGCTGGGAGTGCAACGTCATCTCCAGTGTGTTCGCCGCGGGCTGCTCCAGCTTCCAGGCCTGCAGCCAGCCGTCGCCATGGATGGGGTAGGGCTCGCCGATGCGGTTGACCCGCATGCGGTGGAACACGTCGCCCTGGGTAAACCCACCCTGGCTAATACGGTTGGACCATGGCACCATGGCAAACGAGGCCAGCGAATAACGGTCCGGGTTGCGGCCGTCCCAGGGGCGCCACAGGTCCAGCGCACCCTGCGCGCGTTCGAGTTGCCAGGCGGCGACACCGCCGCCCAGACTGGGCACCAGCCCCAGCCGCTGCCCCGCGTGTTGCAGCCAGTGGATGGGGTGGGGATTGTTCGCGGACATCGGTGCAGCCTGTGGTGTGTGGGGTGGGACTGGCGCATGCTAGCAATCCGCTGCGATAAAAGAAAATCAAATAAATGGCATATCACATACGTAAACTGCAATGAATAAACGAGTGAATTCGGCCAATTTTTTGCGCCCTTCAGGAGAGAAGTACAAGGGTTTTCCTGAATCCCGTTTCCCATATCGATGGGCCTGAAATATCTATTGGATAGATATACGTTACCTCCGTATCATCCGCCCAACTTCTCTACGGCAACACCGTGCGACCACGGACTTGCAGTGCTTAAGTTGGGGGTGCTGGACACGGGCAACATCCCTTCGAAGATTGATCCCGTTTTTAACTACATACACGAGGAGACTTTGATGACACAGAAACGACGTACCCTGATTGCCACTATGGTTGCCGCTTCCTTCGCGGTAGCGCTGCCCATGAGTGCCATGGCCCAGAAGAAAATTGTGCTGGGCTTCAGCCAGATCGGTGCCGAAAGCGAATGGCGCACCGCCAACACCAACTCCATCAAGGAAACCGCTGCCAAGGAAGGCATCGACCTGAAGTTCTCCGATGCGCAGCAAAAGCAGGAAAACCAGATCAAGGCCCTGCGTTCCTTCATCGCGCAAAAGGTGGACGTGATTGCTTTCGCCCCCGTAGTCGAATCCGGTTGGGACACCGTGCTGAAAGAAATCAAGGCTGCCAAGATCCCCGTGATCCTGACCGACCGTTCGGTGGACTCCAAGGACACTTCGTTGTACGTGACCTTCATGGGCTCTGACTTCACCGAAGAAGGCCGCAAGGCGGGCCGCTGGTTGCTGGAAAAAGTGAAGAACACCAAGGGTGATGTGAACGTGGTGGAACTGCAAGGCACTGTGGGTTCCGGCCCCGCTATCGACCGCAAGAAGGGCTTTGAGGAAATCATCAAGTCCGAGCCCCGCATCAAGATCATTCGCTCGCAAACCGGTGACTTCACCCGTGCCAAGGGCAAGGAAGTCATGGAAGCCTTCCTGAAGGCCGAAGGCAAGAAGATCAATGTGCTCTACGCACACAACGACGACATGGCCATCGGCGCGATCCAGGCCATCGAAGAAGCCGGCCTGAAACCCGTCAAGGACATCACCATCATCTCGGTGGATGCCGTGAAGGGTGCGTTTGAAGCCATGATCGCTGGCAAGATGGACGTGTCCGTCGAGTGCAGCCCACTGCTCGGACCCCAGCTCATGGCTGCCGTCAAGGATCTGGTCGCTGGCAAAACCCTGCCACGCCGCATCGTGACGCAAGAAGGCATCTTCCCGATGGAAGTGGCCGCCAAGGAGTTCCCGAACCGCAAGTACTGATATCGTGATGTCGGTATAGCGTGGGTCCGCAGCGCAGGCTGCGGACAGATGGAAAGACAAGCCGCTTTGCGGCTTGTCTTGTATGAGGCACAAGAACAATGACCCAACAACCACAGGCCCAACCGGTGCTGGAGCTCTCCGGTGTGGCCAAGCACTTTGGCAGTGTCCAGGCCCTGCGCGGCGTGGACCTGCGCCTGTTTGCCGGCGAAGTGCATGCCCTGATGGGCCAAAACGGCGCGGGCAAATCCACGCTGATCAAGGTGCTGACTGGCGTGTACCAGGCCGACCAGGGCGAGATGCGCCTGTTGGGTCGCAGCATCCGCGCAGCCTCGCCCGTGGATGCGCAGCACCTGGGTATCAGCACCGTGTACCAGGAGGTCAACCTCTGCGCCAACTTGTCGGTGGCGGAGAATATTTTCGCCGGCCGTTACCCGCGCAAAGGCGCGCGCGGCGCCTGGGCCATCGACTGGGCCCGCATGCATGCCGAGGCCGCTGCACTGCTGGCACGCCTCAATCTGGATATCGATGTCACGCAGACACTCTCCAGCTACTCGGTGGCGGTGCAACAGATGGTGGCGATTGCCCGGGGCCTGAGTATTTCGGCCAAAGTATTGATCCTGGATGAGCCTACTTCGAGCCTAGACGATGAAGAGGTGGAGCGCCTGTTTGGTGTGTTGCGCCAGTTGCGTGACCAGGGGCTGGCGATTCTGTTTGTCACCCACTTTCTGGACCAGGTCTACGCGCTGTGTGACCGCATCACCGTGCTGCGCAATGGTGAGCTGGTGGGCGAATACCCCGCAGCCGAGCTGGGTCACAGTGCGCTGATTGCGGCCATGGTCGGGCGCGACATGGTGGCAGGGCTGGCACCCGTTTCCAGTGCGCAAGCCGACGCGACGGCGCAAGCCCCTGCGGTGCTTACCGTGACCGGTTTGGCACGGCGCGGGCAGGTGAAGCCGATGGACTTGACGCTGCACCGCGGTGAAGTGGTGGGCTTGGGCGGCCTGCTGGGCTCGGGGCGTACCGAGCTGGCGCGTTTGTTATTTGGCCTGGACCGCAGCGATGCGGGCGCCATGACGCTACAGGGCGATACCGTGCGCATGGATTCCCCCGCCACGGCCATCAAGCTGGGCCTAGGCCTGTGCCCCGAGGACCGCAAGGCAGAGGGCATCATTGCCGAGCTTTCGGTGCGTGAAAACATTGCACTGGCGCTGCAGGCGCGCCAAGGCCTGTGGCCTTTCATTTCCATGGCCCAACAAGTCGCCATGGCCGAGCACTATGTGAAGGCGCTGGGCATCAAGACCGCCAGCATCGACACCCCCATGGGCCAACTCTCGGGCGGCAACCAGCAGAAGGCAGTGCTGGCGCGCTGGTTGGCCACCAAGCCCTGCCTGCTGATACTGGACGAACCGACCCGCGGCATCGACATCGCGGCGAAACAGGAAATCATGAACGAAATTTTGACGCTGGCCCGCGATGGCATGGCTGTGCTGTTCATCTCGTCCGAGATGGAAGAGGTGGTGCGTGTCTCCGACCGCATCGTGGTGATGCGCGACCGCGCCAAGGTCGGTGAGCTGCCCGGCGGCAGTGCCGACCATGCGGTCTACGCCATGATTGCGGGGCAAGCATGAGCAGCACCAAAAAACTTCCGCTGTGGAAGCGCGCACAGGCGCACTCCCTGTTCTGGCCGTTGGCCACACTCGCGCTGATCCTGGCCGTCAATGCCAGCCTGAACCCCGGCTTCTGGGTGCTGCAATGGCGTGACGGCCACCTATATGGCAGCCTGATCGACATCCTGAACCGTGCCGCGCCGCTGATGCTGGTGTCGCTGGGCATGACGCTGGTGATTGCCACGCGCGGTATCGACATTTCGGTGGGTGCGGTAGTGGCCATCAGTGCCTCAGTGGCCGCACTCATGATTGGCGGCACACTGGTCATCAACAACGGTGTGCCCACGCATGTGAGCCGCTTTCCCATGCCGCTGGCGATTGGCTGCGCGCTGCTGGCCGCGCTGGCCTGCGGGCTGTGGAACGGTCTGCTGGTCGCCAAGATCGGCCTGCAGCCCATCATCGCCACGCTGATCCTCATGGTGGCCGGGCGCGGCATTGCGCAGCTGGTCACGGGCGGGCAAATCGTCACCGTGTATTACGCGCCGTATTTCTTCATTGGCAACGGCTTTTTGTGGGGCCTACCGTTTGCGCTGTTTATTGCGGCGGCGGTGTATGTGCTGGTGCACCTGGCGGTCACGCGCACGGCGCTGGGCCTGTTTATCCAGGCCATCGGTATCAACCCCGCTGCGGCGCGCCTGGCCGGTGTGCGGGAGCGGCTGATCAGCGTGTGTGTGTATGCGTTCTGCGGTCTGACCGCAGGCATTGCGGGACTGATCATCAGCTCCAACGTGAAGAGCGCCGATGGCAACAACGCCGGCAACCTGATGGAGCTGGACGCGATTCTGGCGGTCACGCTGGGCGGCACGCTGCTCACCGGCGGTCGCTTCAGCCTGGCTGGCAGCCTGATCGGCGCGCTGATCATCCAGACGCTTACCTCCACCATCTATTCGATCGGCGTGCCGCCCGAGATCAACCTGGTGGTGAAAGCCGCCGTGGTGTTTGTGGTCATGCTGCTGCAGTCGGCCGACTTCCGCCAGGCCGTGCGCGGTTGGGTGGTTCGCCCCCAAGCGGCCAATAAGGGAGGCCAGGCATGAAGCTGGAACCCAAATACATGCCACTGGCCGCCACGGTGTCGCTGTTTGCGGCGATGGTGGTGTTCGGCTCGGTGTCGTACACCGGCTTCTTCTCGGCCCAGGCCTTTTTGAACCTGCTGATCGACAACGCCTTCCTGGTCATCGTGGCGGTGGGCATGACCTTTGTCATCCTGACCGGAGGTATTGACCTGTCGGTGGGCTCGGTGGTGGCGCTCTCCACCATGGTGCTGGCCGCGTTGGTGGAAAAGCAGCACTGGAGCTTGTGGGTCGCGATTCCGCTGGTGCTGCTCATGGGCACACTATTTGGCGGCTTCATGGGCTGGCTGATCCAGCGCTTTCGGCTGCAGCCCTTTATCGTCACGCTGGCAGGTATGTTTCTGGCGCGCGGGCTGTGTTACCTGATCAGCATCGACTCCATCAGCATCACCGACGAGACTTACACCGGCATGGCCCAAATGCGCATACCCGTGTGGGGCGATGCCTTCCTGTCGCTCAGCGCTGTGCTGGCCTTGTTGGTGCTGGTGGCCGCGATCTTCATTGCCCGTTCCACCGAGTTCGGCCGCACGGTGTATGCGATTGGTGGCAGTGAACATTCGGCCACACTGATGGGCCTGCCGGTGGCGCGCACCACGGTGCTGGTTTACACGCTGAGCGGCTTTTGCTCGGCGCTGGGCGGCGTGGTGTTCACCTTCTACATGCTGTCGGGTTACGGCCTGCACGCCGTGGGGCTGGAGCTGGACGCGATTGCCGCCGTGGTGATCGGCGGTACGCTGCTCAGCGGCGGTGTGGGGTATGTGGCGGGTACGCTGTTTGGCGTGCTGACGCTGGGCATCATCCAGTCGCTGATCATGTTCGACGGGTCCTTGAGCTCCTGGTGGACACGTATCGTTATTGGCGCGCTGCTGTTTGTATTCTGCGTGCTGCAACGGGTCTTTGAAACCCGGCGCAAGCAAGGCTGATTTTCAAGAGAAATCGGGCTATAGCCCCGATGGATATTGCGCAAGCAGCTACTAAAAACATAGCGTTTTAGTTGAGGTGGCGGCATCTTGCATGCCCGCTGCCCCAAGGCCCGGACCAGGCGTACCCGAGCGCTCTTCCGCCCGTGGCGAGGCCGCGCCAAATAAAGTCCCCCAACCCGGCAGTTGTTGGGTACCATTTTGCTGTGTTCAAAAAATGACACGCGACCACCTCCCGCGGCAACGAAGCCAGCGGGACGACAAAGAGGGTTGTGTGGACAACAACAGCGATCACGTCGCTTGGATGCCAAAGGATTGGCAGGTAGTGGGCATACATAGAAAGCCGCAGGGCCGGGACTCTCCTGGAAGCACTGTGGATCCGTCGTTGGGGGGGGGCTTGGGCCCAGCCAGTGGGATACAGAAAGCCGTACCAACCAAGGGAGTCGATACCATGGACAACCACGCCACATCCGGTTTCAGTCTTGGGACCATCAAGGCCCGTCTCATCTTCAGTTACCTGATCCTGGCCCTGGCCGTGGTGCTGGTTTCAATGATGGCGATTCGCAACCTCAGCACCGCGCAGGCGAACTTCGAGCACCAGGTCACCGTGGTGGAGAAGGAGACAGCGCTGCTGGTCACCCTGTTCGATGCGGTGAACGCCCGCGCCGTGGCGGCCCGCAACATCGTGCTGCTGGACGATGCCGCGCAAATTGCGATCGAGACGAAAAGCATTGAAGTCTCGTTTGAGCGTATCAATACCTCGATGAAATCCCTGAAAACGGCATTGGCTGCGGAGGGGGCGGGTGCGGCGGATTTGCTGCGCAAGGTAGAAGCGATTGAGGCCATCGAAACCCGATACGCCGTGGTGGCCACCGAGATCGTGAAAACGGCGTTGGCGGGCAACCGGGAGCTGGCGTCCAAAAAGATTGCTACCGAATGTCGCCCGCTGCTGATGTCCCTGGTCGCTGCGGTGGAGTCTGCCAAAAAGGAAATTCGCGATATCGGTGAGCGTGATGTGGCGACTTCGCTGGCCCAGAACCAGAGTCTGCGCATGCAGATGTTCCTGGCCATCGCCGTGGCCCTGGTGGTGGCGGGCGTGCTGGCCGCCGTGATGACCCGCAAAATCACACGCCCGATTTCGCAGGCTGTGGCGATTGCACAAACCGTGGCTGCGGGAAACCTGACTTCGCATATCGATGTGAGCGCCAGCGATGAGACCGGCCAACTCTTGCGCGCGCTGCGCACCATGCAAGAGGGCCTGGTGACCGTGGTGTCCAGCGTACGCAACGGCTCTGAATCGGTGTCCACCGCCAGCAGCGAAATTGCCCAGGGCAACCATGACCTGAGCGCCCGTACCGAACAACAGGCCAGTGCCCTGGAAGAAACGGCGGCCAGCATGGAAGAGCTCAATTCTGCAGTCCAGCAAAACGCCGACAGCGCACGCCAAGCCAACCAGCTGGCCCAAAGCGCCAGTGCGGTGGCGGTCCAAGGGGGAGAAGTGGTTGGCCAGGTAGTGACGACCATGAAAGGCATCAACGACGCGAGCCACAAGATCAGCGACATCATCAGTGTGATTGATGGCATCGCTTTTCAGACCAACATCCTGGCCCTGAACGCTGCCGTCGAAGCCGCCCGCGCGGGTGAGCAAGGCCGGGGTTTTGCCGTCGTGGCTAGCGAAGTCCGCAGCCTGGCCGGACGTTCTGCCGAGGCAGCCAAGGAAATCAAGCAACTCATCAGCACCAGCGTAGAGCGCGTGGAACAGGGCACGACCTTGGTGGACAAGGCAGGTGAAACCATGACGGAAGTGGTGGCCTCTATCCGCCGGGTGACTGACATCATGGGGGAGATCAGCGCCGCCAGCACTGAGCAGAGCGCGGGCGTGTCGCAGGTAGGAGAAGCCATCACGCAAATGGACCACACCACCCAGCAAAACGCGGCACTGGTGGAGCAGATGGCCGCCGCCGCCAGCAGCCTCAAGGGTCAGGCCAGTGAGCTGGTGCAGACCGTGGCGGTGTTCAAACTAGCGATGGCTTAGAGGGGTCGCTCGTGCTGGCGAAGAGCGAAATTTTGATCAAAAAGGCCTCTAGCCCTTATGGGGTGTACGCAAGCGGCTATCAAAAAGAGAGCTGCTTGCGCGCCTGGAAATGCGTTTGATGCGTTCAGCGTACCAGCAGCACCGGTACGCCGCTGTGCGCCAGCACCTGGGTGGCCACCGAGCCCATCACCAGGTTGCCCAGCGCGCTGTGGCCGTGGGAGCCCATCACCAGCAAATCAAACTTGCCGGCATCGGCCAGCTTGGCAATGGTAGTGCCAGCGGGGCCGACTTTCCAGTCGGTCTTGGCGTTGATGCCGTGGCGCAGCAGGAACTTGGACACCGGGGCCAGCACCTTTTCGCTTTCTTCGGCGTGGTAACGCTCCACCACTTCCTTGCCCAGCGCCGTGCGCGCCCGCGGCGGCAGGGTGGGCTGGATGGTCAGCACGGTGTACTGGTGCACGGGGGAGAGCAGGGCCTCGTGGGTGCTCAGGTAGGCGAGCATTTTCTTGCTGTAGGCACTGCCGTCAACGGCCAACAAAATCTTCATGGAGGACTCCCGGGCAAAAAGGCCAGTGTAGTGGTGCGCCCCGTACACTGGAATTGCGCCATATCAAGAAGCCTTCATTTTTCAAGGAGTCACGATGCCTGTCACCATCGCCCCCGCTGATCTTCCGGCCCCCCATTTACAACGCCGCCAACTGGTGTTCGGTTTGGCCGCATTACTTCCCGCCACATTTGCTTGGGGTGCAGCCGCCAGCACACCACCGGCACTGATGCTGGCCAAGAACTTCGAGGCTGGCACGCCATTGGCCGGCTTTTGGGTCAGTGAGAAATACGATGGTGTGCGCGGTTACTGGGACGGCCGGCAGTTGTTGACCCGTGGCGGCAACCCAATTGCGGCTCCGGCCTGGTTCACCGCGGGCTGGCCCGCCACGCCACTGGACGGCGAGTTGTGGGCCGGGCGCGGCCAGTTCAGCCAGGCCGTGTCCACGGTGCGCCAGCAAACGCCGGATGATGCCGCGTGGCGCGCCATCCGTTTCATGGTGTTTGACCTGCCCGTGCACAGCGGCACGTTTGCCGAGCGCCTGCCGGCCTTGCAGGAGACCGTGGCTCGCATCGGCCAGACCTGGGTGCAAGCCGTGGCGCAGTCAACGGCCACCACCGCGCAGGCGTTGCAAACCCGGCTCACCGAGACAGTACGTGCCGGGGGCGAAGGGCTCATGCTGCACCGCGGAGCCGCCCACTACCGCGCGCAGCGCAGTGATGACCTGCGCAAACTCAAACCCTTTGTCGATGCCGAAGCCCGTGTGGTCGGCCACGTCGCGGGGCAGGGCAAACATGCGGGCCGGCTCGGCGCGTTGTGGCTGGAGTTGCCGCAGCCGGATGGGCGCGCGCCACTGCGCTTCAAGTTGGGTACGGGATTCAGCGACCCGCAACGCACAGATCCGCCAGCGGTAGGCCAATGGGTGACGTTTCGTTACCGTGGCGAGACGGCGGCGGGCGTGCCGCGGTTTGCCAGTTTCCTGCGGGTGGCGCCTGATCCGGCTATGTAATTTGCTACTAATTCAGTAGCGGCTCGCGCATATCCCATGAGGGCTAGGGGCTGATTTCTATCAGAATATCAGGCACAAACGCGGCCTGCTCGTTCTTGCGCGCATACCCCAGCGGATTGGCCACCACGCGGCAGCCGCCCGCCGTGTAGTCGCTGGGCGCGTGCAGGTGGCCGTGCAGCCAGAGCTGCGCGTGCGGCAGCAAATCGTCCAGCGCGTTGCAGAAACCCGCCGTGCCCGGTGTCAGGCCGTAACGCGGGTCGGCACTGCGCAGGCTGGGCGCGAAATGGGTGATGGCCACGGTGGGGCCGTCAAACGATGTGGCCAGTGCGCCGCGCAGCCACTCCTGGCATAACAGGCCCTGCGCGCGCACGCCCTCGGCCAGCCAGGGCACGCCGTCGCGGGTGGTGCCGGTTTTTTTGAGGTAGTAGTTGGCCGCGCGGCTGGCCTTGTCGCGTGCCTTGAGCTGTTGCGCCAGGGCATGGTCGGCACGTGGGCCACGCACCGCCTCGGCCGCCAGCGCGTCAAAGTCGGTCCACAGCGTTGTGCCCAGCAGGCGCACGCCCATGAACTCCAGGCTTTCGCGCTCCAGCCACAGCAGCCCCAGGCGCGCGCAGGTGGCCTGCAGGCGCGCGTGGGCCACGTCAAAGTCCATGCCGTCGTATTCGTGGTTGCCCGGCACAAACACCACCGGTGTGGGCCAGCCGTGCAGCGGCGAGAACTGGCCCAGGCCAAAGTCGTCGTCCAGCAGTTGCGAACCCGGCTGGTACGAGCCCACGTCACCCGCCAGCACCAGCAGGTCGGCGCCAGGCGCGGGATGGGCCTTCCAGTGCGGGTGGGCTTCAAGGTGAAGGTCGGACAGAAGCTGGATTTTCATGGGGGAAAGGCTTGGGCCGCGAGTGTGGCGATTTGCGTGCGCAGCCAAGCGTGTGCATTGTCGGCGTCCTTGCGCTGGTGCCACAACGCATCCACCTGGATGGGAGATACGTTCAGCGGCAACTCGCGTTGCACCAGCTGGTCGGCAAAGCCGGTGACTTTGACAAAGTGACGCGGCAGTACGGTCAGCAGGTCCGAGTGGGTGACCACCTTACCCGCGGTGAAAAACTGGTTGACCGTGAGCACCACGTGGCGGCTGCGGCCTACGGCGGCCAGGGCTTCGTCGATGAAACCAAAAGCCCGCCCGGAAAAACTCACCAGCAGATGGCGTGCGGCACAGAAGTGGTCCAGCGTGAGCGGGCCTCCGGCCAGCGGATGGTCCTGGCGCATCACACAGACGTAGTCGCCCACGAACAGGCGGTGGTGGAGGTAGGACGGTGTTTCGCCTGCCTGCACCCGTGCGGTCAGGTCGGTCATCACGGCGGGGAAGTGGCCTATGGCCAGATCGGCCTGTCCTTCGTCCAGCAGGCGGCGCGGGTCGCGGGTGGTCAGCGGCACCACGCGCAGCGAAACGCCGGGGGCCTGTGTGGCGATGGCTTCCACCAGGCCGGGCAGGAGTTCTGCTGCGGTAGCGTCGGCCATGGTCAGTTCAAAGCTGGTGGTGGCCGTGGCCGGCTCGAACACGCTGGGCAGCAGCGCACCCTGCAGCCTTTGCAAGGTGTCACGTACGGCGGGCCACAGCTCCAGCCCGCGCGGTGTGGGTTCCAGTCCGCGGCCCTTGCGCACCAGCAAATCATCACCCAGTGCCTCGCGCAGGCGGCGCAAGGCGTTGCTTACGGCCGGCTGGGTTAGCGCCAGGTGGTGCGCCGCACGCGTGAGGTTGCGCTCGGACATGACCACGTCAAACACCTTGAGCAGGTTCAGGTCGAAAGTGCGGAGATTGAGCGGTGTCATGGTCAATCATTAGTTTAATGAATAGTTGGCATCACTAACATAAAGTTGAACAATACTAGTAAAAACCCTAGTATCACGCCATCTTCACGTCGAACCCGCATTCCGCTTCCCCGTCCAAGGAGTTCACCATGGCACGTTTCATCTCTTCCCCGCTGGTCGCTTCGGCTTCTGCTGGCTCGTCTACGGGCGCGCGCACTGCGCGCCGTGACCTCGATGGTTCCCGTACGCTAGCCGGCATGTTGCTGGCAGCTGTGTTGGCGGCCTTGCTGGTGGTGGCTGATCAGGTGATCGATACGTGGGCCGACGGCCACTTGCTGGTGGGCTGGGTTGCCTTGTGGACCGTGGCGTTTGCCGCGCTGGCCATTCTGGCACCTCCGCTGCGCCAACTGGCCAGCAGTATGGCCGCTGTGGTGGCCCGCTGGAGCCACGCGGCCCGCCAGCGCCGCATGGAAGAAACCATGTGGGAACATGCCAAGCAAGACCCACGCATCATGGCTGAGTTGCAAGCCGCCATGACACGCGAGCGCAGCTAAGCGCTTAGGCGATTCTTCGCTCCCAACAAAAAAGCCACCGGATCGGTGGCTTTTTTGTTGTCAGGTGCACCGGGTATTGTCCGATTCACCTTTCAGACTGTCTGCAGCGCAGGGTGTGTGCCGCAGAAGCAATGGCGGAAGTCTTGTTATTCCCGTGGATCAGGCTGCCAGGCGCTGTTCCAGCTGGGTTTTGGTCTCTTCGAGTTCCTTCGGCAAATGGTAGGCAAGCTGGGTGAACAGCTCGGTGTGGAGTGCGATTTCCGCTTTCCAGTCGGCCTTGTTCAGGCTGGTGACAGAGTCAAACTGGGCTTGCGTGAAGTCCAGCCCGGTCCAGATGATTTCGGAATACTGGGGCGCGACGCCAAAGCCGGTTTCAGTTCCGGTGGCCTTGCCTTCAATGCGGTCGATCATCCACTTCAGCACGCGCATGTTCTCGCCGTAACCGGGCCAGACGAACTTGCCATCTTCACCCTTGCGAAACCAGTTGGTCGTGAAGATCTTGGGCTGTTTGGCGCCGGACGTGGCCAGTTTGTTGCCGATGTTGAGCCAGTGCTGGAAGTAGTCGCTCATGTTGTAGCCCATGAAGGGCAGCATGGCGAACGGGTCACGGCGCACCACGCCGGCCTGGCCGGTGGCGGCGGCTGTGGTTTCGGAGCCCATGGTCGCGGCCATGTAGACGCCTTCGGTCCAATTGCGCGCTTCGGTCACCAGCGGCACGGTGGTCGAGCGGCGGCCGCCGAAGATGAAGGCGTCGATGGGCACGCCATTGGCGTCGTCCCACTGGCTGTCCAGCGCGGGGTTGTTGCCGGCGGCCACGGTGAAGCGGGCGTTGGGGTGGGCGGCTGGTTTGAGTTTGCCGTCCACGCCGGTTTCCTTGGCAATCGCGGGGGTCCAGTCCTTGCCTTGCCAGTCGATCAGGTGCGCAGGCAGGCCGCCGGTGTCTTTTTCCATGCCTTCCCACCAGACGTCGCCGTCATCGGTCAGTGCGACGTTCGTGAAGATCACGTTTTTGTCCAGGCTGGCCATGCAGTTGGGGTTGGTGTGGAAGTTGGTGCCTGGTGCCACGCCAAAGTAACCCGCTTCGGGGTTGATCGCGTAGAGCTTGCCGTCGGCGTTGGGTTTGATCCAGGCGATGTCGTCGCCGATGGTGGTGACCTTCCAGCCTTCGAAACCTTCCGGTGGTACCAGCATCGAGAAGTTGGTTTTGCCGCAGGCGCTGGGGAAAGCGGCTGCCACGTGGTATTTCTTGCCTTCGGGATTCGTCACGCCGAGGATCAGCATGTGTTCGGCCAGCCAGCCCTGGTCACGGCCCATATTGGACGCGATGCGCAGCGCAAAACACTTCTTGCCGAGTAGCGCGTTGCCGCCGTAGCCGGAGCCATACGACCAGATTTCGCGTGTCTCGGGGTAATGCACGATGTATTTGGTCTTGTTGCAAGGCCACTTCACGTCAGCCTGGCCAGCTTCTAGTGGCGCGCCCACGGTGTGCACGCAGGGCACAAACGCACCGTCCACGCCCAGCACGTCATACACCGCGCGGCCCATGCGCGTCATGATGCGCTGGTTCACCGCCACATAGGCGCTGTCGGAGAGCTCAATACCAATGTGGGCGATGTGCGAACCCAGTGGGCCCATCGAGAACGGCACGACATACATGGTGCGTCCGCGCATGCAGCCGTCGAACAGCGGTTGCAAGGTCGCGCGCATCTCGGCCGGGGCCATCCAGTTGTTGGTCGGGCCCGCGTTTTCTTTTTTCTCGGAGCAGATGTAGGTGCGGTCTTCCACGCGGGCCACGTCGGTCGGGTCGGAGCAGGCCAGGAAAGAGTTGGGGCGCTTGACAGGGTTGAGCTTTTTGAAGGTGCCGGCATCGACCAGTTGCTGGCACAGGCGCTGGTATTCCTCGTCGGAGCCGTCGCACCAGTAAATGGCGTCGGGCTTGCACAGGGCCGCCATATCGGCGACCCAGGCGATCAGGTGTGCGTTTTTGACGTAGCTTGGCGTGTTCAGCTTCAGGCCTTGCATTGCGGGTGAGTTCATGAAAAAGCTCCTAAGTTTGAAAATCGTCTTTTCAAAACGGGCTAGGCAGCAGAGCAAGCCCCGGACTTTGAGAAAACGGCTTCCAACGAACCGCCAGATAGGCCCAAGCCGTACTGGTCAGTTTGAATTTTAAGAACTGGTACCGGAGTTACATGGCGATTACATGTAAAAGATATGCAAAACTTGCATGACTTTATGTTTGTGATTTGACGCGCCAGAGACGGGCGGTGGTCCGGCGACCAAGAGAAGTGCGGGGGGATGTGTGCGGTCGCTGACCGCAGGGTATCTGGCGGTACGCCAGAACGGGCCTATTGCAGGACCGGTATACCTATAAGAACAAAAGAGAAATTACTGGTGCAACCGCAGCGTGCGCTACACCAGCCAGGACGGCGCGGAGCGCCCGTCCCGTTCAGGCCATGAAGACGGCGATAAAGGCCAACAGGAAAATCAGCACAGCGCCAGCGATGGGCAAGACGATGGGCATCAACGGCACGACGGCCTCAACGGCGTCGACTTCGTGGGCTTCGTTGTGGGGTGCAGACATGGCGCTTCTTTCAGAATTTCAAAGGGATTGGCGTGGATTTTAACTACAAGCCATCGAAGCGGTGTCGGGGAGTGGTGCGCAAGGCGCGGCACCATGGGACAAATTTTTGCCGCGGCACTTCCATCTTGGTGCAGTCTGCGTTATCGTAAAACCGGCACGACACCGTGCTGGAGGCGTTTGATGGCCAAGCGTTCGCTGTTCCAGCCCCTCAATGGGCACCTGATCCCCTCTCCGGGCCTGCTCGAAGCCCCGGTGCTGGATCTGATGTGCTCCCATTTTGTGCTGACCCTGGCCGCCCGCCAGGGGGCGAGCTTCAACGTGCGCCGCGATTTCAATGGCGTGGTGGGGCTGGCCGGGCGGCATTTGTTGTGGCCGGTCTCGGTTTTGGGGCGACTGCGGGAGTTTTTGGGGCGGCGCTGTGTGGGCAATGAACTCTGGCGCGGCCATGAGGCTTTGCCCGCCAACGAATTCCTGGCCCGCCACGGCGTCTGGCGCGGCCCTTACGACGAAGCTACGCTGTTCTTCTTTCTGGACGAATACGCCAAAGACCAGGCCAAGGATTTGGTGTCGGTGTTGTCCAGCACCGGTGAATGGCTGGGCCATGCCCTCAAAAAACAGTCCACGCTGGTTGAAAAAAATATCAATGCACTGGCCGGTTTGCTGCAGCTCAACAAGGCCGAACGCGCGCTGCTGCTGTACGGCACGCTGGCACGCTACCAGCGCGACATGCGCAGCATTCTGGTGGAGTTCAAGGTCAACAACGCGCCCGAGGCCTATGGTGCGCTGGCCGAGGTAGCGGGCGTGAGCCCGCAGGAGCTGGGCGAAGCCTTGCGCGCGGGCTCGCGGCTGGAGCGCATTGGGCTGGTGGAAAACCTGATCTCCGAGCACAACATCACCGACCTGGCCGACCTCATGAAGGTCAGCGAAAAACTGCCACCGGTGCTGATGCGCCACTACCGCGATCAGGCCGAGCTGATGGCGGTGTTCACCCGCCTGTCGACCAAAAGCAGCCTGGTGATCGACGATTTCGCCTTTGTCGCCGAGGACGCGCAGGTGTTGTGCAAGTTGTTGGCCAACGCGGTGGCGCGCAAGGAGGCGGGCGTCAACGTGCTGCTGTACGGCCCGCCCGGCACAGGCAAGACGGAGCTGGCCAAAGTGGTGGCGCAAACCGCAGGGCTGGAGTTGTTTGAAGTGGAGTACGCGGACCGTGATGGCAATTCCCTGAGCGGGCGCGACCGCTACCGTTCGCTGCAAATCGCACAGGTGTTCCTCAAGGGCAGTGCCCAGGCAGCTCTGCTATTCGACGAGGTGGAAGATGTATTTCCACCGCTGTCCAGTGAAGCTGCGCATTTGATTGCCCGGGCCGATGCGTCGGCCACGCCGCCCAACAGCAGCGTGAGCGGCAAGGCCTGGGTCAACCAGATTCTGGAAACCAACACCGTGCCCACTATCTGGGTCACCAACCGGATCGAGCAGATCGACCCGGCGTTCCGGCGTCGCTTTGCCTACCACCTGGAACTGAAATCACCACCACCCGGTGCACGCGAAGGCGTAGTGCGCAAGACACTGGAAGGCGTGCAGGTGTCCGATGCCTTTGTCGCGCGCCTGACCAGCCGCAAAGGCCTCACGCCTGCGCAAATCCGTACGGCAGTGCGCTTTGCCGAACTGGCCTGTGCCAGCCCGGCGCAAGAGCCCCGTGAAAGTCTGGAGGGCTTGATTGAGCGTCAGCTCAAGAATGCCGATCTGGCGCTGGGCAACCGCACGGCGGCTCCGACCAATACCCACGCGTCCACCCAATACGACCTGGCGCACCTGAATGTACAGACCCGTTATGAAATCCCGCGCATGGTGCAAGCGCTGCAGGCGCGGGGCCACGGCACGCTGTGTTTCTATGGCCCGCCGGGCACGGGCAAGACAGCATTGGCCGAGCATATTGCCAGCACGCTGAACAAGCCGCTGATCGTGCGCCAGGCCAGTGACCTGATGAGCAAATACATTGGTGAGACCGAGCAGAACATGGCCGCGATGTTCCGCGAGGCGGAGTCCGAAGGTGCCATCCTGTTGCTGGACGAGGCCGACAGCTTCTTGCTGGACCGCCGGGGTGCCCAGCGCACCTACGAGGTGAGCGAAGTGAATGAAATGCTGCAGGGCATGGAGCGTTTCCACGGCATCTTCATATGCACCACCAATTTGATGGACCGCATCGACCAGGCGGCACTGCGCCGGTTCACTTTCAAGATCCAGTTCAAGCCGCTGACGGCGCCGCAGCGTCAGGCGTTCTTTGTGGCGGAGGCGTGTGGAGGGGACGCGCAGCAGTGCACGCCGGAGCTGGCCGCGCAGCTGGCTTTGCTCGACCAGTTATGCCCCGGTGACTTTGCTGCAGTGAAACGCCAGGCGCTGATTCTGGATACGTTGCTGTCGCCGCAGGAATTCATGGAGCAGCTGCAGGCCGAGCACCGCATCAAGCCCGAAGTGCGCGAGGCGCGCAATATGGGTTTCCTGCAATAACGTGCGCGCAACGCCGCTGGTTCACCACCAGTTCAATACGTCTTCGGCAAACCCGAGGAACCGGTCCACCGTAATGCAGCGTCCGTCGTCCAGCACCACCGTGCCGCTGTAGTACCCAAACACCTGGTGTTGTGTCGAGCGGATCAGGCCCAAATGGATGCTGGAGTTGCGGTCCACGATGGGCGTAAACGCCATTTCAAACCGTTGGTCAGAGCTGGTAAAGCGCCAAGGCTGCGTGTAGTCCTTGGTGTCCATGTGGAAAGTTACGTCCGCCAGCTTGTGCGCCACGCCATCCACAAACAGCATGTTTTCGCTGGCAGGGCTGCGGTCGGTGAAGCCATAACCAATGTTCCAGCCCAGCGCATGGCCTTGGGCGTGGCCAGAGGCAGAGCCCCAGTACCAGCGGTTTTTGTAGGTCCAGTGGCCACGGCCCCAGTCCAGCGCGCCCATGTCGCGTTCCGGCGCAAAGGTGTATTGCTGCTGGCCGATGGTGAAGCCGCCCTGTGCGGGCATACAGTTGACTTTGCGGTTGTAGTAAAAAGCGCGCCGGTTTTCGGCCCAGGAGGTGGCGATGTTCATGCTCTCCATGGCCGCGGGCTGCTCCAGCGTGATGCTGCCGGTGATGCCCTTGTCGCCCTGCGCGTTCACCAGACCGGGTGCCGAAAAATTCAGCACCCGCTGCCCGCCGTTGTAACTAAATTCCACCTGCAGTTTCTTGTCGCCAAAACGGACAGTGCCTTCGTCGCTGCCCGCCGGGAAGCCGGTTTGGCCCATGGGGAAGAGGCTCAGCGTGTCGACCTGGTGGAACGTGCCGCGCCCCAAGTCCAGAAAACAGATGGCCGCCATGCCGATGTAGCCCAGATCGGCCACGGTCAGTGCGATGCCAAATTGCTGGTCGGGCGACAACACGCTGAAGTAATCCCATTCCTTGATGCGCCATTTCGGTGCGCGCACGGCCTGGCGGTCGTATTGCCACAAGGGGTGGCGGGCCCAACCTTCCCGGGTGATATGGCCCTCAGCGTTCAGCAGGGGGAGGGGGGTGGTGATCTCGGTTTGCATGGCGAATAGCTTAGCGGCAGAAGACACAAACCTACCTTGGGGAAGCACCCGATTGGGGAAATTTTAAAAAGACTGTCAACCGTTTTGGGGCGTGGGGCGTGATAGGTGCAGGCAGATGCCATAAAGAAACAGCGCGTTGGATACCGAGCTGAACGTCTTTGAAAGCATTCTTTCTTTCATATTTCATTCATTTTGTACGGCTGATATGCACCAAGACACCATCAAGGTTCCCGAAAAAGGCACTTACAAGTGGCAATTGTTCAACTACTGGTCTGACGAGTTTCGCCAAACCCATGCCGACCATTCGGCCTACATTGCGCTGAACTTTGCCGGTGCACTGGACGCCTGCCGTACCAAGCTGCAGACCCTGGTGCAACGCCACAGCCAATTGGCAGCCGACGCCAGTTGCGGCGCCCGCCACCAGCGCGCCATTGCCCGCCTGCAAAACACCATGTCTGGCGCGGCCATGTCGTACGAAAGCTGCTACCGGAAATAATGGCCCCCGACGCTCCGCCGCTGAGCGTGGTCACTGCCCCCTTCTCAAGGGGGCATTTTTTTGGCAACCCGGTGGAAAATTGCACCGAGCTATCGCCCTAGTCGCTGCTACTGCAGTGACACCACGCGCAACACCTCGTGCGCGTAGGCTTCCAGTTTCTTCGCCCCAATCCCGCTGATCCCCTGCAGGTCGTCCAGGGACTGCGGCGCCCGCTGGGCAATTGCGGCCAGCGTGGCGTCGTGAAAAATTACATAGGCAGGCAGGTTGTGCTCCTTCGCCACTTCGGCGCGCCAGGCTTTGAGCGCGGAGTAGCGCAGCAGGGCCTCGCTGTCCAGCGCGATCGGCGCCTTGACCACCGCACCCAGGCGTGCGCTGCGTTTGCTCTTGCGCTCCGCCGGGCCCGAGGCGGATTCGCGCAAGCCCACCTGCACTTCGCCTTTGAGCACGGCGCGTGAGCCTTCCGTCAACTCCAGCGTGTCGAAACTGTGGCCGTTGTCCATCGCCACCTTGTGCAGGCCCACGGCCCCGGTGGCGATCAGCTGGCGCAGCACGCCGCGCAATTGCGTCTCGCTGAACGAGGCGCCCAGGCCAAAGGTGCTCAAGGTGTCGTGGCCGAACTGTGCGACCTTGTCGGTTTTCTTGCCGCGCACGATGTCCATCAAATGCCCGGCACCAAAGCTGATGCCGCTCATCTGCTGGATGCGGTAAATCGTGGACAGCAGCTTGCGTGCTGCGTCGGTGCCATCCCAAATTTCGGGCGGGTTGATGCAGTTGTCACAGTTGCCGCAAGGCTGGCTTGGCTCGCCAAAGTAGCTGAGCAGGCGCACGCGGCGGCAGTCGGTGGCTTCGGCCAAGCCCAGCAGGGCGTCGAGCTTGCCGCGCATCACCTGTTTGAATTCCTCGCCGGCCGGGCTCTCGTCGATCATGCGGCGCTGGTTCACCACGTCCTGCAGGCCATAGCCCATCCAGGCCTGGGCTGGCAGGCCGTCGCGCCCCGCGCGGCCGGTTTCCTGGTAGTAACCTTCGATGTTTTTGGGCATGTCCAGGTGGGCGACAAAACGCACATCGGGCTTGTCGATGCCCATGCCAAAAGCGATGGTGGCCACCATGACGATGCCGTCTTCGCGTAGAAAGCGATCCTGGTTGGTCTGGCGTACCTTCTGGTCCAGGCCTGCGTGGTAGGGCAGGGCCTTGATGCCGGCGTCCACCAGCGTTTGCGCCATGTCTTCCACCTTTTTGCGGCTCTGGCAGTAGACGATGCCGGCCTCGCCTTCGTGCTCGCGTTCGATAAAACGCAACAGTTGCAGCGTGGCGTCTTTCTTCTCGACGATGGTGTAACGGATGTTGGGGCGGTCAAAGCTGCTGACAAAGGCGCGTGCGTCTTCGAGCTGCAGGCGCTCCAGGATGTCGGCCCGGGTCAGGTCGTCGGCCGTGGCCGTGAGGGCGATGCGGGGAATGCCGGGGTAACGCTCGTGCAGCACCGTGAGGTTGCGGTAGTCGGGCCGGAAGTCGTGGCCCCACTGGCTGACGCAATGCGCTTCGTCAATGGCGAACAAGCCGAGCTTGCCGCGCTCAAACAGGGAATCCAGCAGCGCCAGAAAACGGGCATTGCTCACCCGCTCCGGTGCGGCGTAGAGCAGGGTGATCTCGCCGCGCAGCAATTGCTGTTCGATCTGGTAGGCCTCGTCGCCAGTGAGCGTGGAGTTCAGAAAGGCGGCGCTGACACCGGCCTCGTGCAGTGCGCCCACCTGGTCGTGCATCAGCGCAATCAGCGGCGAGATGACCAGGGTGATGCCGTGCCCGGCCTGCTGGCGCGCGATGGCGGGGATCTGGTAACAGAGCGATTTGCCGCCACCCGTGGGCATGAGCACCAGCGCATCGCCACCTTCGGCCACGTGTTCCACGATGGCCTGCTGCGGGCCGCGAAATGCGGGGTAGCCAAACACCGTGCGCAGAATGTCGTGGCAGGCGTCCAGCGTAGCGGTGGAAGAATCAGAATTTGCTATCAAAACAGGAGCTGGTTGCGCAATATGGACGAGGGCTGGAGGCCTAAAAGACCATTAATTCGGGATGGTGGGCCGCTTGGCCCTGTTGTTCCACCGGGGTCTATTGTCGGGCATGGCCGCGTCCAGCCCTGCGGCCAGCGTGGTCAGGCGGGCCACTGCCAACGGCGGTTGTGAACTAAAATCGATGCTTACCAAGGGGCGCTGCAGCTGGCGCCTGTCCAGACCCCGGTCCGGCAGGTTGTTCGGTCAGGCTTGGGGACTCCAACTGCGCTCACTTGTTTAAAACCAAGAGCCTGTTCAAAGCCTTTATAGGGTCACGTTGGGGCGCAATCGGGATGCGTTGACTGCCAACATTTCGCCGTGTGGGCTCATGCCCACACAAGGAATTTGGTGGGCAAATCGCCCGATTTCGTCCCAACCCGAAGGGCAAGTGCCTTTTCGGGCGATCTGCGGCGTTGCAAAGCCTTGCCGGGCATCAGCCCGGCTGCGTTTTGCGCCTAGCAGCCCATCCCGAAAAGGTACTTGCGTGACCCTATAAAGGTTTTGAACAGGCTCTCAGTGAGCCGCACCCATGAAGCCCATCACCTACACCCGCGCACAAGCCCTGCCAGGCATTCTGGAAAGCCGCATCGCCATCCTTGATGGCGCGATGGGCACCATGATCCAGCGCTTCAAGCTCGGTGAGGCGCAATACCGCGGTGAAGGTTATACCGGCCCCGGCAGCCAGGGCGACCGCTTCAAAGATTTCCATAAGGACGTCAAAGGCAACAACGAGTTGCTGAGCCTGACGCGCCCCGACGTGATCAGCGACATCCATGAGCGCTACCTCGCCGCAGGCGCCGACCTGATCGAAACCAACACCTTTGGCGCCACCACTGTGGCCCAGGCCGACTACGACATGGCCGAGCTGGCTATGGAGATGAATCGGGTGTCCGCCCAACTGGCGCGTGCCGCCTGCGACAAATACAGCACCCCCGACAGGCCGCGTTTTGTCTGCGGTGCCCTGGGCCCTACGCCCAAGACGGCCAGCATCAGCCCTGATGTGAACGACCCGGGCGCGCGCAATGTGACCTTTGAAGAACTGCGCGCCGCCTACTATGAACAGACCAAGGCGCTGGTCGAGGGCGGCAGCGATGTGATCCTGGTCGAAACCATTTTTGACACGCTGAACGCCAAGGCCGCGCTGTTTGCGGTGGATGAGTACTTTGAGGACAGCGGCCACCGCCTGCCCATCATCATCAGCGGCACGGTGACCGATGCGTCCGGCCGCATCCTGAGTGGCCAGACCGTCACCGCCTTCTGGCACAGCGTGCGCCACGCACAGCCGCTGGCCATCGGCCTGAACTGCGCGCTGGGTGCGGCGCTGATGCGCCCCTACATCCAGGAGCTCAACAAGGTGGCGCCTGACACCTTCATCAGCTGTTACCCCAACGCCGGTCTGCCCAACCCCATGAGCGACACCGGTTTTGACGAAACCCCGGACGTGACCGCACGCCTGGTGCGTGAGTTCGCGGCCGAGGGGCTGGTCAATATCGTGGGCGGCTGCTGCGGTACCACGCCCGACCACATTGGTGCGATCGGCGAGGCCGTGTCGCCGCTGGCGGCGCGTTCACGGCAGCGCAGTTTCTTCTACAAGGAAGCAGCCTAGGGCTGAAAGCTGCGTCGCGGCGCCTGGCCGTCAGTGCGCCAGCTTGAGCCCCAACACCTGTTGGGCCACGCAGCGCCCCTGCACCTTGCCGCTCTCGATCGCACTGCGGAAGTGGATGCCCGCGTACATGCGCGAGATCGCGGCCTCATCCGCCGCCGCGCGGAAGCTGGCGAAGGTGCGTGGGCCCCAACCGCGGTCGTTGTGGGTGTTGTCGGTGAAGGGCTTGTTGGCCCCGAACACCGCATCCAGCACATCTGCCGCCGCACCCGACTGCACCGAGTGCCCCGAGGGAAATTCAGGGAAGGCTGGCGTGTGCATCAGCGTGGGTACCCAGTTGCTGTCAATCACCAGTTGCACATAGGTCACCGGGCGGAGCAAATTCACGACGTACTTGGTTTTCCAGCCCGCAATGAAGGCGTCGCCCATGGCCATGTTCAGGCGCACCAGGGTCTGGGCAGCCTGGGCCAGGTTGGCTTTTTGCTGCTTGAGCAGGTCGTTGGCGATGTAGAGCCAGTGGCCCGCGGGCGTGGGGGTCTTGAGGGGGTCATCCGCCCAGTACAAGGCTACCTGGCGCTGCTCCTGGGTCGCCTTGTTGCTCACCTGGTAGACCTCGTTGGCTTCCTTGTAGAAGGCGGAGCCTGGGCTCTCGGAGTAGGGCGGAGGCAGCGGTGCGGCGCAGGTTGTGCTGGCTTTCAGCACAAAGGGGCGCACATCGCCCCACCAGGGCAACAGCGCCGGCGCAAATGCCGGGGGCGTGGCGGACCACTGGCCCTCGCCACTCGGGGGCACATAGTTTTGCTGGTTGCGACGCAGCGGGCCCCAGGCCTCGTGGCCGCCATCGGTGCGGGCCCAGGTCATGATGGCCATGGCCATGAGCTTGCCAAAGGTTTCGGACCGGTTGGTGATCTCGGGCGTGACGGTGTTGGGGTCAAAGTCCTGGCTGTACTTGAGCGGCAGGCTGCGCTCCAGCAGGTCAATGCGGGCCTTGTTCTCGGCACTGGCCGTGGGAAACATCATGCGCGTCATGGTGGCCATGGAGGCATTGGCCACGGTGGGCCAGTGCAGCACTTCATCGGGCTGGGCCCAAGGCAGCGACTGCAACTCGTTGAGCTGGCCGGCCAGGCTCTGGTTCTGCGGCATGCCGGGCACCACCGACTCGTACAGCGTGAGCCCCAGGTAAGCAAAGGCGCGCGACGCCACGGGCGGGCTGAAACCCGGCGTCTGCTGGGTCAGCAGCAGTGCCAGGCTGAACCACTCGGTGGCCACGCTGGCGCTGAAGGCGCTGGCTGGGGCCGCCACGGGCGGGGCCTGCTGAGCGTGCACCGGCAAGAAGGCGCTGGTCCAGGCGCAAGCCCATGCCAGACACAGAGAGAGCAATCGGTGTTTCATGGGGCTTTCCAGTTCACAAGGCCTTGGGGGCTGAGGGTGTAGAAGGCGTCGGCCTTGGCGGGCATCCAGTCGCTCCAGCCGCCATGGGGCCACTGCACGCGCAACTGGGCTGTGGCAGCGGTACCCAGGCCAAAGTGCATCCAGCCCAGGTGGCCGCTGGCGTGGCCACCACCCACCGTGAGTTCCTGGCGGATGACGGGGGCAGCATCACCCTCGCCGAGCTTCACTTCCACCCACGCGCCCACCGCGTCACGGTTGCCGGCAGGCTGCTGCAGGCGCAGCTGCAACCAGTGGCCCGCACCCGCCGTCGCACCGCTGCTGGTCTGGCGCCAGAGCTGGGCCTTGTCCCAGCGGTTCACCACCAGCACGTCCAGCAGGCCATCGCCATTCAGGTCCACCACCATGCCACCGCGCCCGCGCTTGAAGCTGGCCAAGCCGGCCTGGCTGCCCACTTCCACAAAATGGCCATCGGCCTTTTGCAGCAGCAGGTTGTTGGGGTCCAGCGTCGCAAAGTCGGGCATGGTGGAGACATTGCCCTTGACCACAAACAGGTCCGTCAAGCCGTCGTTGTTCATGTCGGCAAACTGCGCGTGCCAGGCGGTGCTGGGGTGCACATCGCCGCCCACATAGGGCCGGTGCGCGGTGACGCCGCGTTTGAACGCCATATCGGTGAAGCGCGGCTGACCAGCACCCGCCTCCAGCGTCTGCAGCTTGTTGTCCGACATGCTGGTCAAAAATACATCGGGGTAACCGTCGCCATTGAGGTCGTGGCTGGCAATGCCCATGCCCCAGATCTGCAGCGGCTTCCAGCCCTGGGCCGCGGTGTAGAGCGTGGGCGTAGCACCTGCGGGCACTTGCCAGAGTTGCTCTTCACCGCCCTTGTAGTACTCGCGGTCATTGCTTACGCGCAGCGCGGCCGTGCCCGAGCGGTTCCAGTCGGAGAACAGCATGGACAGCGCACAGTGGCCGGGCACCAAAGGCGTGGCCGGCTGGTAGCCGCCCCCCTCTTTGGGGCGCAGCAGCAGGCCGGGCGTGCAACTGCCCCAGGGGAACTCGGGCTTGCTGCGGTCGGTATAAGTGCCGATGGCCAGTGTGGGCCAGCTTTGGCCCTGCTCCCAGGTGGCAGATAACGCGGTGTGCCAGCCGTTGCCGGTGTGAATGTTCCAGGCATCGTTGGCGCGCTCGAACTTGCACTGGCCCAGGCCTTTGAAGACCTGCACCTCGCCCACGCGCAGCACCGCCAGGTCGGTCTGGCCATCGCCGTCGATGTCCAGCGGGTAGGCACCAATGGCGTTGGTCAGCTCCAGGCCCGAGCGCTCTTCCTGTAGTTTGAGCGCACCGCCGCGGGTACTGCGATTGCGGTAGAACTTGGCCTTGTTGACGCCGGCGGTGGCATAGACCTCGGGCAGGCCGTCACCGTCGCAATCGAAGGTGGCCACACCGCCGCCCACCATGTATTCGCCCTCACCTTCAAAGCGGCTTTGCAGGCCGGCGGTGTCGGTCTCTTCGGCAAAACGGGGGACGGCCGGCGGTGGTACATCGGCCGCCAGCGCCATCTGGGTCAGGAACAGACCCGCCACAGCGGCGCGCACGGCGGACCGCGAAATCCAATCCAGAGGGGCCACGCTGGAATCCTTTGTGAAAAATGAAAGAACTTTCCAATCTTATTAAGTTCGATCAATAAACTATGTCGGGTTTATCCCTATACGCTTCCATTTCAAGTCTCTTGATAATTAGTTTGTCGTTCTTACTAAATGCACCGTGTTGCATTTACGGCAGCACGATGACTCAGAAGAGTCCGTCCAAAACCATAGGCCTCTCACAGGCCAATTACCGGAGACAACGATGAAACTGAAGACAACATTGACCGCCTTTGCCCTGAGCATGGCTGCGGCTGGCGCATTTGCCCAAGTGGTGGGCGTGAGCTGGTCCAACTTCCAGGAAGAGCGCTGGAAGACCGACGAAGCCGCCATCAAGGCCCAGTTGACCAAAGACGGCGCCACCTACATCAGCGCAGACGCAGGCGGTTCTCCCGAGAAGCAGTTGGCCGACATCGACAGCCTGATCTCCAAAGGCGCCAAAGCCCTGATCATTCTGGCCATGGACAAGGACGCGATCCTGCCCGCCGTGAACAAGGCCAATCAGCAAAAAATCCCCGTGGTCGCCTATGACCGTTTGATCGAAGCGCCCGGCGTGTTCTACATCACCTTTGACAACGTGGAAGTGGGCCGCATGCAGGCACGCGCCATTTTTGCCGCCAAGCCCAAGGGCAACTACGTGATGATCAAGGGCTCGCCGACCGATCCCAACGCCAATTTCCTGCGCGGTGGCCAACAAGAAATCATTGACGCTGCTGTGAAAAAGGGCGACATCAAGATCGTCGGCGAGGAATACACCGACGGCTGGAAGCCCGAAGTGGCCCAGAAGAACATGGAACAAATCATCACCAAGACCGGCGGCAAGATTGACGCCGTGGTCGCGTCCAACGACGGCACTGCCGGCGGTGTGGTGGCAGCCTTGACTGCCAAGGGCATCAAGGGCATTCCCGTGTCGGGCCAGGATGGTGACCACGCTGCGCTGAACCGCGTGGCGCTGGGCAGCCAGACTGTGTCGGTATGGAAAGACGCACGCGACCTGGGCCGCGACGCTGCGGCTGCTGCCGTGGTACTGGCCAAGGGCCAGAAGGTTGCCGGAGCCCAGACCTGGAGCGGTGGCGAGAAAAAGGTGCCGTTGCAGGCCCAGTTCCTCAAACCCATTCCTGTAACCGCTGCCAACCTGGACCTGGTGGTCAAGGCCGGCTGGATCAAGAAGGATGAGTTGTGCAAGGGTGTGGACGCTGCCAAGGGGCCTGCTGCTTGCAAATAATGTGCGTGTCTCTCTGAGTTAGCCACCTCCAACCGCGGGCTGGGGTCAGCCCGCGGTTTTTTTATGTCCTGCGGAGAACGCATGTGAATCCCGTTTTGAATTCGCTCAAGCACGCGGCCATCGATTGGCGCCTGGTGATGATGGGTACGGTGCTGGCAGCCATTGCCATCGTCTTCAACATCCTGTCTGGCGGACTGTTTTTGTCCCCCGAGAATTTGTACAACATCGCCCAGCAGACGGCGGTGGTGGGTGTGGTCGCTACCGTGGTGGTGCTGATCATCGTGGCCCGCCACATCGACCTGTCGGTGGGCTCGGTCATGGGCTTTGTTGGCGTGCTGATTGCCACGCTGATGTACACCGCCAACTGGCACTGGGTGCCGGCCTCGTTGGCCGGGCTGGCCGTGGCGATTGTCGTATCCGTGTACCAGGGCGCACTGACGGCCAAACTGGGCGTGCCTTCGTTTGTCGTCACGTTGGGCGGCCTGATGTCGTTTCGTGGCGCCGCCTTTTTGGTGGCTGACGGCAAGACCCAGCCAGTCAATGACCAGTTTTTCCAGCGTCTGGGAGGTGGCTTTGACGGCGCCATTGGCGTGGGCCCGAGCTGGGTACTGGCCGCCGTGATTGTGCTGGCCCTGGTGGTCCAAATGTGGGCCAAGCGCCGTGCCAAAGCCTCGTATGGCGTGCCCAACAACCCGCTGTGGCTGGACGCCGCCATTGTGTTGGTGCCCGTGGCCATCGTGCTGGCGTTTGTGGCCTCCATGAACAGCTACCAGATCATGAACAAGGACGCCCCCCAGGGCATCCCGATTCCGGTGCTGATCTGGGCCGCCGTGGCCCTGGTGTTGTCCTTTATCGTGCACCGCACCCGTTTTGGCCGTTATGTGTTTGCCATGGGAGGCAACCCCGAAGCGGCCGCGCTGGTGGGCATTCCCGTGCGCAAGGTCACTCTGATGTTATTCGCGCTGATGGGTGTGCTCATCACCATCGCCGCCATGGTGTCGATTGCGCGCCTGAACGCGGGTACCAATTCGCTGGGCACCAGCATGGAGTTGTATGTGATTGCCGCAGCCGTGATCGGCGGCACTGCGCTGGCCGGGGGCAGCGGCTCCATCCTCGGTTCGGTACTGGGTGCCCTCATCATGCAAAGCATAGACAGCGGCATGTTGCTGCTGGACGTATCCATTGGCGTGCGCTACGTGATCATCGGCCAGGTGCTGATTGCTGCGGTGGTGTTTGACGTGATTTACCGCCGGCTGACAGGAGATACGGTATGAGCAGCATCGAACAACAGGCGTCGCAAGAGGTGCTGGTGGAGATGCGCCATGCTGGCAAGTCCTTTGGCGGCGTGCATGCGGTGGACGACGTGAGCATCAAACTCTACCCCGGCGAAGTGGTGGCCCTGCTGGGGCACAACGGCGCGGGCAAGTCCACACTGATGAAAATGCTGGCCGGTGCCTACCCGATCGACAGCGGCGACGTCTTCATCAGCGGCGAGAAGGCCAACATCCGCACCCCTGTGGATGCGCAGCGCTGCGGCATCGAATCCATTTACCAGACCCTGGCGCTGGCCGACAACCTCGACGCTGTGGCCAATCTGTTCCTGGGCCGCGAACTGTTGACGCGCTGGAACACGCTGGACGACCACCGCATGGATGCCGAGGCACGCAAGGTGTTCCACCGCCTGAACAAGAACTTCAAGAACGTGCGCACGCCGGTGCGCCGTCTCTCGGGCGGGCAACGCCAGGTGGTGGCCATTTCGCGTGCGATTTACTTCAACG
The DNA here is from genome assembly GCF_001955715.1 of Rhodoferax saidenbachensis. Taxonomy (NCBI): domain Bacteria; kingdom Pseudomonadati; phylum Pseudomonadota; class Betaproteobacteria; order Burkholderiales; family Comamonadaceae; genus Rhodoferax; species Rhodoferax saidenbachensis. Next base: position 213,191 of record NZ_CP019239.1, read on the forward strand.
CCAAGATACTGATCATGGACGAGCCCACGGCCGCGCTGGGCCCCGAGGAAACCGCGATGGTGGGCAATCTGGTGCGCCAGCTCAAGGCCGAAGGCGTGGGCATTTTTCTCATCACCCACGACATGCCCGATGTGTTTGGCCTGAGCGACCGTCTGGCCGTGATGAAAAACGGCAAGTTGGTAGGCACCTACCGCACTGGCGATGTGACCGAGGACGAAGTTCTTGGCATGATCATCGCAGGCAAACAACCCGAGGGCAAAGCGCAAACCCACAGCCTGTGAGGCTGCGCGACTTCCCGCACCACCATGAAAACCATTGGCGACCAACAACTTGTCAAACGCATCAACCGCAGCGTGTTGCTGCGGCTGCTGCGCAACCAGAGTGGCCTGTCGCGCGCCCAACTCGCGCAGGAAAGTGGGTTGACCAAATCTACCGTCAGCCTGCTGGTGCGCGAACTGATCGACGAAGGCTGGCTCAGCGAAACCGATGTGCCCGCAGCCCAGGGGCTGGGGCGCCCCTCCACCCCCCTGCAGATTGACAGCCGCAGCCGCGGCATGATCGGTGTGGAAGTGGCCGTCGAGGCCCTGCGTGTGGTGGGCGTGTCGCTCACTGGCCAGGTGTTGTGCGCACTGGAAGAGGCGCTGGGTGGCACCAAACCCGAAGACGTCTGCAAACAAGCCGCCCGTCTGGTGGCCCGCACCCATGCCCAGCTCACGCAGCGCGGCGTGCAGCTTGCCGGTGTGGGCGTAGGCTTGCCCGGCGCGTTTGACGAGGCCACCGGCATGTTGCGCTTTGCCCCCAACCTGGGCTGGCGCAATGTGGACTTTGTGCCGCTGATCACCCAGGCGCTGGCCCAGGCCGGCTTACCCCCGGTGGCCGTGCATGTGCAAAACGAAGCCGATACGGCCGCTCTCAGCGAATACGAATTCTCCGAGGGTGATGCCAAGGACTCGCTGATTTTTGTGACCTGCGGCGCCGGTGTGGGCGCGGGCATTGTGCTCAACGACCGCCTGTTTACCGGCATGCAAGGCATGGCTGGCGAAATTGGCCACAGCATTTTGCAGATCGACGGGCCCTTGTGTTCGTGCGGACGCAAGGGCTGTGCAGAAACCTTTTTTGGTGCCCGCACCCTGGCCAAGCTGCCCGAACCGGCCCAGGGCGGCCACTACCTGGGCGTGGTATTGCAAAACCTGTGGACCACCTTCAACCCCAGCATGCTGGTGGTGGGCGGCCCCTCGTGCGACACCTACCCCGGCATTGTCCAGGTCGCCCAAGACACCTTGCAAGCGTACGCGACCAGCGCTGGCATGACTGCCCCTACTGTGCGCGCTGCGCGTTATGGCTTGCTGGCTTCTGCCGTAGGTGCTGCCGCGCTGGTACTGCACCACGACCTGCGTCCTATGCATGCCCGCATGTCTGCGTTGGCGGCACGCCCGGCAGACGCAATAGAGATTTCTTCCACATCCACCATCGCGGCATAAATCGCCGCACACGTACGCATGTTTATTGGCATTGACATTGGCACCTCCGAAGTAAAGGTGCTGCTTTTGACCTCCGACCACACCGTGCTCGGCTCGGCGGGCACCGCACTCACCGTGCAGCGCCCGCACCCTGGTCATAGCGAACAGAATCCGCACGACTGGTGGGCCGCCACGCAGTCTGCACTGGCACAGCTGCGTGCTGCCCACCCGCAAGAATTTGCCGCGGTGCAAGCCATTGGCCTGTCGGGCCAGATGCATGGTGCTGTGCTGCTGGACGCGCAAGACCAGGTGTTGCGCCCCGCCATTTTGTGGAACGACACACGCTGCGCGGCTGAATGCGCAGAGATGATGGCCGAACTGCCCACGCTCACTGATCTGGCCGGCACGCTGGCCATGCCAGGCTTCACCGCGCCCAAGCTGCGCTGGGTGGCCAAGCATGAGCCCGCCGTCTTCCAACAAGTTGCCAAGGTGCTGCTGCCCAAAGACTATGTGCGCCTGAAGCTCACCGGCGAGTACGTGAGCGACATGTCCGACGCCAGCGGCACGCTGTGGCTGGACGTACAACAGCGTACCTGGTCAGACGCCCTGCTGGCGTTGACCGGCCTGACGCAGGCCCACATGCCGCGCCTGGTGGAGGGCAGCGCGCCCGGCGGCTACCTGAAGGCCGATGTGGCCCAGGCCCTGGGCCTGAATGCAGGCATCGTGGTGGCCGGTGGCGCTGGCGACAACGCAGCCAGTGCCGTGGGCATGGGTGCGGTGGACGCGGGCCAGGGCTTTTTGTCGCTGGGCACCAGCGGCGTGCTGTTCGTCGTCACCCCCAGCTACCAGCCCAATGCGGCCAGCGCCACGCATGCGTTTTGCCACGCCGTGCCCGGCCGCTGGCACCAGATGAGCGTGATGCTGTCTGCCGCCAGCAGCCTTCAGTGGGTCACCGACCTTCTGGGCGCACCGAACGCCGGTGTGGTGGCAAGCAAGGCCGCCGAGCTGTCGCTGGCGGACCGCGCAGCGTCACCCTTGTTTTTGCCCTATCTCGGTGGTGAGCGCACGCCGCACAACGATGCGAATGTGCGCGGCAGCTTTCACCAACTGAGCTTTGACACCGACGCGGCTCGCCTGGGCTACGCGGTGATCGAAGGCGTGACCTTTGGCCTCAAAGACGGCCTGGCCGCGCTGAATGCCGCAGGCAGCAGCGTGAGCCGCCTGTCTCTGGTAGGTGGCGGCGCGCGCAGTGCCTTTTGGGCGCAACAGTTGGCCTCCGCCCTAAATGCCGAAGTGGTCACCCATGGAAGCTCCGCTGTCGGTGGTGCCCTGGGTGCCGCCCGCCTGGGCTGGCTGGCCACCGGCGCTACCCAAAGCGCCGTGTGCTTGAGCCCCGAGGTAGAAGCCAGCTACCACCCCAACCCCGCCGAACAAGACCTGCTGGCTGTGCGCTACGCGCAGTTCCGCAGCCTGTACCGCCCAGCCTAATCCGACCCCACCCCTCAACACTTTTTTTTATTCCGAGAACACCATGAGTACCTACTTCTCCAACGTCTCCCCCATTGCCTATGAAGGCCCCACCTCCAGCAACCCGCTGTCGTTCAAGTGGTACGACAAAGACCGCATCGTGCTGGGCAAGCGTATGGAAGAGCAGCTGCGCTTCGCCGTCTGCTACTGGCACAGCTTCTGCTGGAATGGCCTGGACCCGTTTGGTGGCGACACCTTCCAGCGCCCTTGGCAACACATGGCCGACCCCATGACCGCGGCCAAGGCCAAGGCGGATGTGGCGTTTGAGTTCTTCAGCAAGCTGGGCGCGCCCTACTACTGCTTCCACGACCGCGACGTGGCCCCCGAAGGCGCCACTCCGCGTGACAGCGTGAATAACCTGCGCGAGATGGTGGACGTGCTGGGCGCCAAGCAGGCCGAGACCGGCATGAAGCTGCTGTGGGGCACGGCAAACTTGTTCAGCCACCGCCGCTTCATGTCGGGTGCGGCCACCAACCCCAACCCCGAAATCTTTGCCCTGGGCGCGCTGCAGGTGAAAGAAGCCATGGATGCCACGCTGAAACTTGGCGGCGCCAACTACGTGCTGTGGGGCGGCCGCGAAGGCTATGAGACCCTGCTGAACACGCGCATAGGCCATGAACTGGACCAGATGGGCCGTTTCCTCAACATGGTGGTGGAGTACAAGCACAAGATCGGCTTCAAGGGCACCATCCTGCTCGAACCCAAGCCGCGCGAACCGTCCAAGCACCAGTACGACTTTGACAGTGCCACGGTGTACGGCTTCCTGTGCCGGTACGGTTTGGAGAAGGAAATCAAGGTCAACATCGAAGCCAACCACGCCACGCTGGCTGGCCACAGCTTCGAGCACGAAATCGCCACCGCAGTCGACCTGGGCATCTTCGGTTCCATCGACATGAACCGCGGTGACATGCAGTGCGCATGGGACACCGATCAGTTCCCCAACAGCATTCCCGAAACCGCGCTGGCCATGTACACCATCCTGCAAGGCGGCGGTTTCGTCAACGGCGGAGTGAATTTTGACGCCAAGGTGCGCCGCCAGTCCATCGACCCCGAAGACATGTTCCACGGTCACATTGGCGGCATGGATGTGACCGCGCGCGCGCTGCTGATTGCGGAAAAAATGATCAACGACGGCAAGCTGGCCAAGCTGGTGGAAGACCGTTATGCGGGCTGGAAAGCCCCGTTCGGCCAAAACGTACTGGACGGCAAGATGACCCTGGAGGCAGTCGCCGCCCATGTGGTGGATCGCAATACCGACACCCAGCCCGTGTCCGGCCGCCAAGAGTTGCTGGAGAACCTGCTGAATACCTACATTTGAGGGGGTGGAAGTCCCCGCTCTAGTGGGCGGGGCCTATGGCCGAAGGGTGGGTGATGTGGGCCAGCTCTTCGCGCATGGTGGTGGCCAGACGGGCATAGAGCTTGAGCTGGCGGTTGGTGTCGCGCAGGCGTTCGGCGATATGGGCTGAAACGCCCAGCAGCAGCCGGGCTGCCACGGCCGGGTCTTTGACAATCATGGCGTCCACGGCCTCCCGTGTCAGGATGGCACACCACACATCGGTGCTGGCGGTGCACGAGGCGGAGCGCGGTTCGTTGTCGATCAGCGCCATCTCGCCGACCAGACTGCCCGGGCCCAGCACCCGCACGGTGACGGGTTCGGTGCGGCTCACGGTAATGCGCTCAATCACCACCTCGCCTTCGACCAGCAAGGCCATGAAACGGTTGTCGCCAACGTCCCCCTCGCGGATGAAGGTGGTGTTGGCGGGGAAAAACCGGGGCGTCATGTAGGCCACAACCGCGCGGGCCTCTTCGAGAGACAGGTGGGTCAGGGCGTCCGGGGCGGCCAGGAGCTCTGCCGCACGTTCTGCCCCCGGTGAGGGATTGCTCACGGGTTCCTGCGTGGCCGGGGACGCGTTTTCGGTCATGGTCCGCTCCTGCAGGAGCCCTCCTGTTGTGGTTTTGCGCCATCCTAGCCCAGACGGTCGCCCCGTGCACGCGGTTCGCCGTTAAAATGACAGCTTCCAAGGAGCGTTGCAGCGGGCCACACAGTGTCCGTCAGGCTTGGATGGCGTTTAACCGACCGCAACGACGCTCACCTGAATGCTGTTTTACAGGTGAGATGCATGCCCTCCAATTCCCCTAGCCCTGCGGCTGTCGCTTCCGTTGCCCCCATGATGCTGTCCGGCCTGGAGCCGGTCACGCTTGATTCTTCGTCGCTGTTTGTCAACATCGGTGAACGCACCAATGTCACGGGCTCCAAGGCCTTTGCCCGCATGATTCTCAACGGCGAGTTTGAGCAGGCCCTGGCTGTGGCGCGCCAGCAGGTGGAAAACGGCGCCCAGATCATCGATATCAACATGGATGAGGCCATGCTGGACAGCCAAGCCGCCATGGTGCGCTTCCTGAACCTGATTGCCAGCGAACCCGATATTTCCCGCGTGCCCATCATGATCGACAGCTCCAAATGGAGCGTCATCGAAGCCGGCCTGCGCTGCGTGCAGGGCAAAGGCATCGTCAACTCCATCAGCATGAAGGAAGGCGTGGAGCAGTTCAAGCAACAGGCCAAGCTGCTGCGCCGTTATGGTGCCGCCGCCGTGGTGATGGCGTTTGACGAGCTGGGCCAGGCAGATACCTACCAGCGCAAGATTGAAATCTGCGAGCGGGCCTACCGCATCCTGGTGGACGAGATCGGTTTTCCAGCAGAAGACATCATCTTCGACCCCAACATCTTCGCCATTGCCACCGGCATTGAAGAACACAACAACTACGCGGTGGACTTCATTGAAGCCACGCGCTGGATCAAACAAAACCTGCCGGGCGCCAAGGTGTCGGGTGGTGTGAGCAACGTGTCCTTTTCGTTCCGTGGCAATGACCCGGTGCGCGAAGCCATCCACACCGTGTTCCTGTACCACGCGATCCAGGCTGGCATGGACATGGGCATCGTCAACGCCGGCATGGTCGGCGTGTACGACGACCTGGAGCCCGAGCTGCGCACCCGCGTGGAAGACGTGGTGCTCAACCGCCGCCCCGACGCGGGTGAACGTCTGGTGGAGATCGCCGAAACCGCGAAAAGTGGCGCCAAGGACGATAGCAAACGGCTGGAGTGGCGTGGGACCGCCGAAGCGCCAGCGTCGGTTGGCCAGCGCCTGAGCCACGCGCTGGTGCATGGCATCACTGACTTCATCACCGAAGACACCGAAGAGGCTTACCGTGGCATTCTTGCCAAGGGCGGCCGCCCGTTGCACGTCATTGAAGGCCCTTTGATGGACGGCATGAACATCGTCGGCGACCTGTTTGGCCAGGGCAAGATGTTTTTGCCCCAGGTGGTGAAAAGTGCCCGGGTCATGAAGTCCGCGGTAGCGCATTTGATTCCCTACATCGAAGAAGAAAAGCGCCAGGACGAAGCCGCCGGGCGCGATGTGCGTACCAAGGGCAAGATCGTGATTGCCACCGTCAAGGGCGATGTGCACGATATCGGCAAGAACATTGTCACCGTGGTCTTGCAGTGCAATAACTTCGACGTGGTCAACATGGGTGTGATGGTGCCCTGCCACGAAATTCTGGCCCGTGCCAAGCTCGAAGGCGCCGACATCGTGGGCCTCTCGGGCCTGATCACGCCGAGTCTGGAAGAGATGCAGTACGTGGCCGGTGAGATGCAGAAGGACGATTACTTCCGCATCAAGAAAATTCCGCTGCTGATCGGTGGCGCGACCACCAGCCGCGTGCACACGGCGGTGAAGATTTCGCCCCATTACGAAGGCCCTGTGGTGTATGTGCCCGACGCCTCCCGCAGTGTCAGCGTGGCGCAAAGCCTGCTCTCGGACCAGGCGGCCAAATACGTGGACGAGCTGAATGCCGACTACGACAAGGTCCGCCACCAGCACGCGAATAAGAAGCAGACGCCGATGTGGTCGCTGGACAAGGCACGCGCGAATAAGACACCGGTGGACTGGAGCCACTACCAGCCGACACGTCCCAAATTCATTGGCCGCCGTGTTTTCAAGAACTTTGACCTGGGCGAGCTGGCCAAGTACATCGACTGGGGCCCGTTCTTCCAGACCTGGGACCTGGCCGGCCCGTTCCCCGCCATCCTGAAAGACGAAATCGTCGGCACTGAGGCTGTGCGTGTGTACGCCGACGGCCAGCGCATGCTCAAGCGCCTGATCGAAGGCCGCTGGCTTACAGCCAACGCCGTGGTCGCGCTGTACCCGGCCAACACGGTGAACGACGATGACATCGCGTTCTACACCGACGAGAGCCGCACGGACGTCGCCATGACCTGGTACGGCCTGCGTCAGCAGACCGAAAAGCAGGTGATTGACGGCGTGATGCGCCCCAGCCGCTGCCTGGCTGACTTTGTTGCGCCCAAGGGTGTGGCCAACGACTACGCGGGCCTGTTTGCGGTGACCGCAGGCATTGGTGTAGACAAGAAGGAAAAGTATTTCCTGGACGACCTGGACGACTATTCCGCCATCATGCTCAAGGCGATCGCCGACCGCCTGGCCGAGGCCTTTGCCGAAGCCCTGCACCACCGCGTGCGCACTGACCTGTGGGGTTATGCCAGCAACGAGGCGTTGAGCAATGAAGACATGATTGCCGAGAAATACAAGGGGATTCGCCCCGCGCCCGGTTACCCGGCTTGCCCGGACCATAGCGTCAAGAAGGACATGTTCGACCTGCTGCAATGCGAAGAAATTGGCATGGCGGTGACCGAAAGCCTGGCCATGACGCCCGCCGCCAGCGTGAGCGGCTTCTACATCGGCCATCCCGATGCCACCTACTTCAACGTGGGCAAGATTGGCGATGACCAGGTGCAAGACCTGGCGCGCCGGCGCGGCTTGCAGGCTGCAGCACTGCAGCGCCTGCTGGCGCCCAACCTCTAGGGTTCCACGGCGAGTGGGGCGCTGCGCTTTACGCTGTGTTACACAACAGACACGCAGCAGCCGACTGCGCTGTGTACCTTTGCAGGGCGACATCCGTTGAATACCAGCGGATACCGCCATTCAAGGAGAACAGTATGTTGATCACAAGCCCCTCACCTGGCCAGACCCTGGCCCCCTCCCCACGCGTTTTGTGGGCCGTGGTGGGCGCACTGGGCATCACCACCCTGGCTCTGGGTGCCACCGTGTTGCACCTGCGTGCGCCCAGCGCCGATCTGGCCGTGGCCCAGGCCGTCCCAGTAAGCACCGAGCCTGCTGCTGTGTTGGAGACCCCAGCGACGCCAAAGCAAGCCCCTGTTTCAGTGTCAAAAGTGCCTGTAGCCCCCGCCAAACATGCGCAAGCAGCTACTAAATCAGTAGCAAATAAGCGGCCTGTATCCAGCACGTCTACGGCTACCCAACCCAGGAATGAGGCCGTGTTGGCTTCGGATACGCGCCCTGCTGCGCCGGTGTGCGCGGTCTGTGGCACGGTGGAGGGGGTTACCCCGGTGCAGCGCGAGCAATCCCAAGTGGGGCTCGGTGCCGTGGCCGGGGCGGCGTTGGGCGGTCTGCTGGGCAACCAGGTGGGCAGTGGCACCGGCAAGGCCGCAGCCACCGTTCTGGGCGTGCTGGGCGGCGGCTGGGCCGGCCACACCGTGGAAAAACGCATGAAGCAGGAAACCCGCTACCAGGTTGACGTGCGCATGGAAGACGGCAGCCTGCGCAGCATTGAACAAGCCACACCTGCGACCGTGGGTGCGCGCGTCACGGTGGATGGCGATACCCTGAGCCCGGCTTCCAGGCCCCCAGTGCAGCAGACTGCCGTAGTCCAAACCACGTACTAAAGGGCCTCACGTGCTATCATTTTTGCAAACTGCAAAAGGATTAGCGCATGAACATGGCCGCTGCGGCGCCTAACGCGCCACTGGGAGCACGCCCCCCTTCGGGTCGACCCGAGAAACTGCGTCTGGGGGATGTGCTGGTCCAGCAGAAGCTCATTTCGCAGGAGCAACTGCAGCAAACGCTGGAGTTGCAGCGTACCACCGGCAAAAAAGTCGGTCGTCTGCTCATAGAGACCGGCGTCATCACTGAAGAGCTGCTGGCCAATGGTTTGGCGCGCCAGCTGCGCATCCCTTTTGTCAACCTCAAGACGTTTCCCTTCCGTGCGGACGTCGTGCGCCTGTTGCCCGAGTCCAGCGCGCGGCGCTTCAAGGCGCTGGTGCTGGAAGACAAAGGCGATGTTCTGCTGGTCGCCCTGTCCGACCCGTTGGACTTGTTTGCCTACGACGAACTCACCCGTATCCTCAAGCGCAACATCGGCATTGCGGCCGTGCCAGAGAGCCAGCTGGCCGCGGCGTTTGACCGCCTATACCGACGCTCGGAAGAGATCAGTGGCCTGGCCCGTGCGCTGGAAAAAGATCTGGGTGACACGGTCGACTTTGGTGAACTCACCGCAACGGTAGGCATTGAAGGTGCACCGGTGGTGCGCCTGCTGCAATCGCTGTTTGAAGACGCCATTCAAGTGGGCGCGTCCGACGTGCACATCGAGCCGCAAGAGGGTTTCCTGCAAATCCGGGTGCGCGTGGACGGTGTATTGCAAACCCAGACCCAGGCCGACAAACGCATCGGCGGCGCGTTGGCCCAGCGCCTGAAGCTCATGGCCGGGCTGGATATTTCCGAGAAGCGATTGCCGCAAGACGGCCGCTTCAGTGTGCGTATCAAGGACAACACGATTGACGTGCGGCTTTCTACACTGCCCACCACCTATGGTGAAGCGGCCGTCATGCGCCTGCTGAATCAGGGCGCTGGCATGCGCCGCCTGGACAGCATTGGCATGCCGCCTGCCATGCTCCGGCGCTTCCGCGAGGTGCTGGCCCGTACGTCTGGCATGGTGCTGGTCACCGGCCCCACAGGGTCCGGCAAAACCACCACGCTGTATGCAGCGCTGGCCGAAATCAACGCGGCCGAGCTCAAAGTCATCACCGTGGAAGACCCGGTGGAGTACCGATTGCCTGGCATCACGCAGGTGCAGGTCAATGACAAGATTGAACTGACCTTTGCCAAGGTGCTGCGTTCCTGCCTGCGCCAGGACCCGGATGTCATTCTGGTCGGTGAAATGCGCGATGCCGAGACAGCCGAGATCGGTCTGCGCGCCGCCATCACAGGTCACTTGGTGCTCTCTACCCTGCACACACGCGATGCCATGAGCACGCCGTTCCGTCTGCTGGACATGGGGGTGCCGTCATTCATGGTATCCACGTCTCTTCAGGCCGTTATTGCGCAGCGTCTGGTGCGACTGAACTGTGTGGAGTGCGCCGCACCCCATACCCCTTCGCCCCAGGAACAAAGCTGGTTGACTGCCATGATCGCTACAGGCGAGTCGGTGACTGCCAAGCGTGGGTTGGGATGCTCAACCTGCAACGGCACCGGTTATGCCGGTCGCCAGGGGGTGTATGAACTGCTGGAGATGGACGCCACACTGACCCAAGCCGCGTCCCAATCCAATCCGGCCGCCTTCATGCGCGCGGCGCGCGAACGCATGAAAGGCCACACCATGCCTTTCCACGCGCTGGAGCTGGTGCGCCAGGGCAAAACCTCGCTGGCAGAAGCCATGCGTATTGGTTTTGAAGTCGATCCTGGCGACGAGCAGGATTAAGCGTCCATGGCTGTTTATTCATGGCGGGGGCGCAACAACCGGGGTGAAGCTGTTGACGGTCAACTGGAGGCCTTGTCTGAGGGCGGGGTCGCGGACCAGCTGTTGTCCATTGGGGTGTCACCCGTGCACATCGCTCTGGCACAAGTCAAAGACGACCAACCCACGGGCTCTGTGCTGGAGTGGCTCAACCGCAAGCCGGTGGTGGTGGAAGACCTGCTGATTTTTTCTCGGCAGATGTACACGTTGAACAAAGCCGGCGTGCCCATCTTGCGTGCGTTTGCCGGCTTGGAAGCGTCGGCCACCAAGCCGGCGATGGTGGACATGCTCAAAGACATCCGCGCCAGCTTGGACCAGGGGCGCGAGTTGTCGGCGGCCATCGCGCGCCATATAGATTTGTTTGGCGGCTTCTACGTCTCCATGATTCGCGTGGGGGAGATGACGGGGCGGCTGACCGAAGTGTTTCTGCGACTGACCGAACACATGGAGTTTGAGCGCGATGTGCGTGAGCGCATCAAGCAGGCCATGCGTTACCCCATGTTTGTCATGATCGCCATGGCTATTGCCATCGTGATTCTGAACACTCTTGTGATTCCGGAGTTTGCCAAGGTGTTTGCCGGCTTCAACGCCGAGTTGCCTCTGATCACCCGTGGTTTGTTGGCATTCTCCAGTTGGATGATCAACTGGTGGCCGCTGTTGATTGCACTGGGAGTCGGTACAGCGGTGGGAGTAAGCGCCTACCTGCGCACGCCAGAAGGGCGTTACCGCTGGGACGCGCGCAAACTCAAACTGCCTATCGTGGGTGACATTATTTTGAAGGCCACGTTGGCACGTTTCGCTCGCAGCTTTGCGCTGTCCAGCCAGAGCGGCGTGCCGCTGGTGCAGGCACTCACCGTGGTGGCGCAGACGGTGGACAACGCTTTCATTGGCAGCCGCATTGAGCAGATGCGCGATGGCATTGAGCGCGGCGAAAGTATCTCGCGCTGCGCTGCGGCCACAGGCGTATTCACTCCGGTGGTGCTGCAGATGATCAATGTGGGCGAGGAAACCGGCGAGCTGGACAACCTGCTCTTCGAGATTGCCGCCATGTACGAGCGCGACACGGACTACAGCATCAAGGGCTTGTCTGCCTCTATTGAGCCCATATTGCTCGCTGTGATTGGCGTATTGGTGCTCCTGTTGGCGCTGGGTGTGTTCCTTCCGCTGTGGAACATGGGCCAGGCGGCCATGGGCCGGGGCGGCGGCTAAGCCGTGGCCGCGCTGCGACCGATTGCACAGCCTTCACCTGTCTGGGGTGGGCGTTTGGCGGAATGGGGCGTGTTGTTGCTGTTGGTCCTAGTCTTGGCGACAGTGTTTGTGCGGCAGGTGCGTCAAGTGCAGGGGCAGGCCGAGCTGGCGCAGATCAAAAGTACGTTGGGGGCCCTGCGCACAGCTTTGGTCGTCGCCCATCTGGAGGCAACCGTGGCGACTGGCCGGGGTAATGCGCAACACGCGGGAATGCCTGCGCAACGCAATCCGTTTCTTGCTCTGGCCTCTTTACCTGCCAATTACGCAGGTGTGGCGACCCCCGAGGAGATGGTTGCCTTACCCGGCGGAAGTTGGGTGTTTGACCCTGTTTGCGCCTGTGTGGGCTACCACCCCATGGAGTCGGACCGGCTGGAATTGCCTCAAGGTGAGCAGTCTCTCTGGTTCCAGATCAGCCCGCCGCCCGGGCCTTTGCAGCTTCGCGCCCAGATGCCCTACGTATGGATGGGCCAGGTTGTGGACTAGGTAAAGATGGCAAAAAACACGATATAAGGGTAAATGTTGATGCAAATCAGGCACTTGGACGCCAAACTTGATGCACAAAAATAGCCCATTGCAATAGAATTAATCTGCAATGCGTCTATCTTTATCTATAAAGACGTTGGGGCCCGTTGCAAGACGGAGCTAAAAGATTTTTAAACGAAAGGCAGACAATATGAAACAAGCACAACGCGGCTTTACGCTAATTGAGTTGGTGATGGTGATCGTGATCCTCGGCGTGTTGGCTGCCGTGGCGATTCCGAAATTTGTCGATTTGAAGAGCGATGCCCAAGCGGCATCCCTGAAGGGTGTTGCTGGTGCTGCAGCGTCTGCCTCGGCTATCAACTACGGCGGTTGCGCCATTTCCACAGCAGCAAGTGATGCGAATAAATGCAAAGTGGTCAACAGCTGTGACTCTATCAAGCAAGCATTGAGTGGTGGTGTTTGGCCTACCGGTTATTCCGTGACTGGAGCGGGTTCTGTGACCAATGGAACCTCCTCAACCTGCACCCTATCGCTTTCTGGTTATACGCCTACGACCACCTTTGAAATTATTTCTGCGGGCAACCCGTAAACTGGGCGACGAAATAATCTTTGCGGGACAAGATTCCGCGAGCATCTTCTAGCTTGACAAAATCAGCGAGCATCTCATTGGGGTACTCGCTGTTTTCTTTTTTACGTTCCGTTCATTGGATATGTCCACAAGGTAAACATGGCGCCCGGACAAAAGTATCGACAGCTAGGCCAATCGGCACGGCGCTGCCGCATGGGCGGATTCACCCTGATTGAACTGATCATGGTTCTGGTCTTGCTTGGCGTGCTGGCGGTGGTTGCTGCGCCGCGTATGTTCAATGGCAACGACTTCGAGGCGCGGGGGTTCCACGACCAAACCCTGTCCTACTTGCGTTATGCCCAAAAAACGGCCATTGCCCAACGCCGCACGGTCTGTGTGACTTTCACCAATAACTCGCTCACGTTAAGCATTGCGTCCGCAGAGGCTACGCTGGATTGCACTGCATCGGCAACACCGTTTTTTGGCCCCGGACGCGACGGTTCAGCAACGCTGAATGTCAAACCGGGTTCGGGTGTCATCTATAGCTCCACGCCTGCCGCCCTCAATTACAACGGCCTGGGCCAGCCAACAACCAGCGCTGGCGTGGCCCTGACCACAGCCAGGAACCTGCAAGTGGTGGGCGTGGCAAACGCCATCACGGTCGAAGCGGGAACGGGTTATGTCCATGAGTAACAGACGCCAACATTGCGGCTTCACACTGATTGAAGTCATTATCTTCATCGTGGTGGTGGGCGTCGGCTTGGCGGGCATTCTTTCGGTGATGAACACAGTAGTCAAGTCCAGCGCCGACCCCCTGATCGCCAAGCAGACAGTGGCCATTGCGGAGTCGATGCTGGAGGAAATCTTGCTGAAGGAGTACTGTGACCCTGACACACGTTCTACGGCAGCCCCTCCCGTCTGCCCTGCGCGCATACCTGCAGACCAGGAAGCAGCGCGGGCCAACTTTGACGACGTGGACGACTACAACGGCTATACCCACAACGGCATCGTCGATTTGACCGGTGCCGCCGTTGCCGGGCTGGCCAACTACAACATTACCAATGTCTCGGTTGCCGTCACGACTGCAGCGCAGAACACTGCATTGAATGCGGTGGGGGCAAAACGTGTGACGGTGACCGTCACCGGTCCGCAAGGTCCCGTCACCCTGACCGGCTACCGGTCAAACTACTAACCATGTCCTCCAGCACAACCCGTCAACATGGATTCACCCTGATCGAACTGATCATGGTGATCGTCATCATTGGCGCAATTGGCGGCATGGTGGCGGTGTTCATGAAGGGGCCGATAGATGCTTATCTCGTCAGCGGCCGCCGTGCCGCACTAACCGACGTGGCCGACACGGTGGTGCGACGCATGGCGCGCGACCTTCACAGGGCGTTGCCTAACAGCATTCGCACCAGCACCAGTGCCACCCCCACCAATTGCCTGCAATTCATTCCCACCAAAACGGGCGGACGCTACCGCGCAACAGGCGCGGGGAGCCTTGATTTCGCCGCAGGCTCTGCCACCTTCAACATGCTGGGTAGCAATGCGGCGCTTCCGTCAGACCAAAGCATCGTGCCTGGCGATGTCATCGTGGTTTACAACCTGGGCTTTGCTCCGGCTGATGCCTATACCGGAGGCAACATTGGAACCGTTGGTGGCGCGGCCCCATTGGCCGAGTCGGCGGCGCCCATTGAAACCACGATTCCCCTGACTGCCACTGTGACTTTCCCGCTAGAGTCGGGCGGCAGGCGTTTTCATGTCGTACCTGGTGCTGAGCGCATCGTGTCTTACGAATGCATCGGCACCAATTTGCAGCGTGCCACCAGCAACGCTTTTGTTGCTGCCGCCAGTTGCCCGCTCGACGCTCCGACCACGGTCAGCGTTATCGCCAGTAATGTGAACTGCGCTGCGGCCAGCACATGGTTTAACTACGCGGGAAGTGACCTGCAACGCAATGCGCTGGTCAGCATGGGGCTGACGATCCGCGACAGCTCGGGCACCGAGTCGATTACCCTGCAGCACGAAGTGCATGTGAGCAACACGCCATGAGCCATCGCCAAAGTGCCCAAGGCGGTTTTGCCGCCATCGCTGCCATCTTTCTGGTGGTGGTGCTGGCCGCGCTGGGCGGTTTCATGCTGTCGTTTTCCAACACGCAGCAGATCTCGTCGGCCCAGGATGTGCGGGGTTCCAGGGCCTATTGGGCCGCTCGCGCCGGGCTGGAGTGGGCGGTGGTGGCGATTCCGCCCGCATCGACGGCATCACCCGACGCATGCACGGTCACAAATCCGCCAGGGACGATTGACGGTTTTACGATCACTGTTGCCTGTACCAAGGTCACCTATGCCGAGACTGGAGTCACTTCCGGCGTATCGCCCACCGCCATTGTCCGGATAACGGTCACAGCGTCGACAGGCACTGTCGGCTCCATAGCCTATATCGACCGTAGCGTCACAGCCTCGGTTGAGCAGTGATGAGAGCCCCCATTGATGCAGAAGATTACAGCCAGAGTTGGCGGTCTCGTTGTTGACGTAGGATGTGCTGAATGCAATATGTCGGCTGTATTGGAGATAAGACCGTGCAACAAAAATCTCTCTATTCCAAGCACCTCATGGGCGAAATCATGGAGTTGAATTTCCGATCTGCAGGTGCTGTGCGCACGTTGGTCGCTTGGCTGTTGGGGTTGTCGCTCGCTCTGGGCAGCGTCACCACGGTTTATGCCATCGGCTACACGCCCTCTATCACCACGGCCTATCCACAGTTGACCGTCAACCCCAGCGCCACCCAGGTGAACTGGACAGTCAGTACCGCCACCTGCAATGTTCCTTCGCGCTATAACGTGTGCGACGATGGAAAGTCAGACATCATGTCCATCGGTTTCAACTTCACTTTTGCGGGTGTCGTTTATAACAAGTGGAGCATGTCCACCAATGGCGTAATTTTCTTCGAGACTGCCGCCGCGGGTGGCAACAGTACGGGCGACACCGACTACACGACGACCGCGCTGCCGACCACCGCGTTTGGCGGAGTGATTGGGCCTCCCAGCACCGTCAAGGCGGCGCTCATGCCCTTCTGGGCCGATTTGCAGAAGAATGCCAGCGTGGCCGGCGCCAACAATTCCGCAGGCCAGCCTGCCAACGCCAGCTTCTACCAATACGAGATGCAGACCGTGTCGGGCAAGCAGGTGCTCGTGGTGCAACTAAAGAACGCGGTGTACTGGAACACCTCGCCACAGTTGTATGTGAATCTGCAGGTGCAGCTATGGTCAACCGGTGAGATCGTTTACTCTTACGGCGCCATGCAGGTGATGACGACCAATCCGGCGTTGCGCATTGGCCTGCAGTATCCGGGTGCTGTGGGGGGGTGCAATACCCTGGCCAACAACCAAAGCACATCCCTGAGCAACCAATCGTATTTATACACGTGGGACGCCGCGGCCGCCGCTTGCCCGCCATTGCCCACGGTCAACCACTACGAGATTCGCCACGACGGTGCCTCCACGCTCTGCGCGGAGCCTGTGACGGTGCTGGCCTGCTCGTCTGGCACTACACCGTGTCCGTCGGCGAGCATCATCAACACACAAATCATCAACGTTTCGGTGGCGGTAACCGGGGCTGGTAGTCTGGCCACGCCCAATATCAATCCAGCCAGTTCCAATATCGAGCCAGCGGCACCTTCGCAGGCGATCAATATTACGTGGGCCTCGGGCAGTTCGGGCGCAGCGACATTCGTACTCAACACGACTCTGTCGGCCACCAATGCCCTGCAGTGCACCAATGTTGCGGGGACTGCCGCCTATGCCAATTGCAGGATGACGGTTGCCAACACCGCCTGCATTGCGCCACCACACCACTACGAAATCCAGGGGCCTGCCAGTGGCACCACTTGCGCCAACCACACGTTTACCATCAAGGCTTGGGCAAATGCTGCGCAGACGACCGCCTACACCGCAGGTGTGACTACCGGCACGCTCACAGCTTCCGGCAACCCGGCCTCCATGCCCAGCCTAGGCGCATTCACGATTGCGTCGGGCAGCAGCACGGTCGACATCACACCCATCACGTTTCCCTCCATAGGAACGACGACGTTCTCCACCACCGCCACACCGGCATTGGCGGGGGCCACGACCTGCAACTTTGGTGGCTCCACCTCATCCTGTGCGTTTACCGTCGCGGTCGGTTGCGTGGCAGACTTCAACTGCGTGGAAACTTCTGCCAACGCTGCCAACACAGCTGATTCCAACGCCTCTACAGGAAAACTCTATACCAAGCTGGCGGGTACAGCCTTTACATTTGACGTGGTGGCCCGCAAGGCCGATGGCTCAGTGCTTACCACGTATGCTTCTGAGGCCGACAAATCCGTCACCGTGGAATTGGTGGATGGCGCGGGCGCGACGGTGTGTGCTTCCCGTGTTGCGCTAGTTCCGGCGGTCAACAGCCAAACGCTGACATTCGCCAAAACCGGCCAATCCTCCGACCTCGGACGCAAGAGCATCAGCTTCACGGCAGCCAACGCCTACCAGAACGTACGCTGCCGCGCGACAGACGCCACGAGTACCAGCACAAAAAGCTGTTCAAGTGATAACTTTGCCATTCGCCCTTCCGCCGTGACTCTGGTCACGACCGCGAATGCCCCTGTTCCGTCTGTCAGCAATCCGACTGGCACGGCCACAACCATCTTCAAGGCCGGTGGCAATTTCACGCTGCGCGCCACCACCAGCGCAGGTACCAACTATGCGGGTACTCTGGACCAAGACACCGATCAATTCACCTCTCAAGATCCGACCCAAACGACAAAAGCAAATGGTGGAACCACCGGGACACTCACGCCTGCCAGCCTGACGGGTAACGCAACTGCGGCAGCAACTGCGGCAAATGCAACCTACACCGAAGTGGGCTACCTGTACCTGGGTACTGGTGCCTTTGCCGATACCAGCTACACCGCCGTGGACAACAATGCCAACCACGACTGCATTCAAAACAGCTTCTCCGACGCGTTGCCAGCGCTCCCTGCGGCACAAAAATATGGCTGCAACATCGGTAACACCACCGAGGTTTCACTGGGGCGCTTTATTCCCGACCGCTTTGAAACCGCTGTTTCGGCAGCCCCCATAGGCTGCCCAGGGGGGTTAACCTGCCCTGCCAACCCAGCACCCAGTGTCAACGGGTTTGTGTACGCCAACCAGCCGCTTACCGTGCAGGTCATCGCCAAAAATACTACCGTAACTAACGCTACCACCCCTACCACTAATACCACCCAAAACTACCGCAGCAATTTCGCCAAAGCCACCACACTGAGTGCCTGGAGCGCCAAGGGGGGCGCAACTGCCAATCCCGGTGGAGGAACACTGGCCAACACCGCCGTTGCCAGCGAGGCATTTATCAAGGGCGTGGCGAGCGTAACCCCAAGTTATGGCACTACATTGCCAACCTTGCTGGCACCAACCGATGTGTATTTCCGCGCCGCCGAAAATGCTGCGGGTGGAGATGGCGTCACCTCCTTGCAGACCACAGCCGCCAACTCGGTAGAGGCGGGGCTCAAATTAGCCAGTGGACGCTTCAAGATTGACAATGCCTATGGCTCCGAGCGGCTGGCCCTGCCCATCGTCACAACGGTGCAGTACTACACCGGCGCCACATGGGTGACCAGCCTGACGGATAACGCAACCACCTATAACAGTGCGCTGACAACGGCCACGCCTACGCCGGGCAATGTACTGCTGGCTTCTGCCGTCGGGCTGGGTGCGCCAGCTGGTAGCGCCGTTGCAGTGGTCGGTCCCGCCAGCGCGGCGGTGGTGAGCGGAGTACGGACCTTCCGCCTTGCCGCGCCCATGTCCTCGGGAAAGGTCAACATTTCCGTCAACACACCTATTTACCTGCCCAGCGTTTCGGGTTTGGCTACTTTTGGCGTGTTCAGAAGCCCCCTGATCTACCGCAGAGAAAACTATTGAAACGACCTATGTATATTCGTTCATGTGAAATACTGCCTCCAAAGGCTGTCATGATTGCGCAATCAGCTATTAAAATGAGAGCAAGCCGCTCTGCGCGTCACCCAACATGATCGAAGCAACGCTCCATCGCTATCTGTTCTCTCCCATCCGGAAGGCCCGCTAACCATGCGCTGGCCCTGGCAACGCAAGTCTTCTGCCGACCTGCTGGTCATTTCCTGGTCTGACCAGACGCTGGCCTATGTGCTGGCACGCCCCGTGGGCAAGGGGTATGAGATCAAGCGCACGGGTGTGGAACGCCAAGGCAGTGACAACCGTGACGAGCTGGTGCGCCGCTTGCAGGCGCTGGGTCTCAAGGGCTTGCGCACCCACATCATGCTGCGCCCAGAGCAGTACCAGTTTTTGCAGATTGATGCGCCCGCCGTGCCGCCTGAAGAGTTGCGTTCGGCGGCCCGCTACCAAATCCGAGAGCTGGTGGATGTGCACCTGGATGACATCACGCTCGATGTGATGCGTCTGGGCGATGGCCAGGAAAAAGGCCAGGCCCATCTGTTTGTGGTGGCCGCCAAAAGTGCCGTGGTGCGCGATGCCATGGAATTGGCAAACGCCATGCAATGGGACGTGAGTGTGATTGATGTGCAAGAAACTGCGCAGCGCAATCTGCAAAGTCTGGTGGCCCAAAGCGAAGCGCGCCTGGACCGGGCTACGGCGGCGCTGGTGCTGACCGACAACAAACAAGCCATGCTGACGATCAGCGCCAACGAAGAACTGTTCTACACCCGCCGCCTCGAGTTGCCCGAGGGGTTCATGGCTATGACCTGGGGTCAGAGCGAGATGGCGGAATCGTCGGACAGCTACACACCGGTGAATGAGTATGTGCCTGACTACAGCGTGGGTGGCGTGGCGTATGGCAACGACTATTCCGATGCACGTGGTCCTGCGGCCAGTGCGGGCGGTGCTGGCAGCAGCAGTGCCCAGGCGGATTACGAACGCGCCCAGCGGTTGGTCGTCGAAGTGCAGCGCTCGCTGGACCTGTGGGACCGTTCCTGGACCCAACTGCCCCTGGCCGGGGTGCGTGTGTTTGCCGGTGCCCGTTCGCAGGAGTTGGCCGACTGGCTGGGCCGTGAAATAGGCCAAACCGTAGGCGTGTTGAACGCAGCACCGCTGCTCAAGGGCTTGCCAGCGGCTGAAACGGCGGATGCCATGTACTGTCTGCCTCTGGCGGGTGTGCTGCTGCGCACCGACGGCCGCAAACTGTAGAGCCCGCCATGCCGCAGCAAATCAATCTTTGTACTCCCCTTCTGCTGGCGCCCAAGCGCTATTTCTCTGCGCAAACCATGGCGCTGGCCTTGGCTGTGTTTCTTGTGCTGGGCGGTGCCCTGTGTGGCGCCTGGATCTGGAACCTGAACCGCACGACGGCTAAATTGCAACAACTCAAATCCAGTCAGGCAACAGAGTTGGCGAGCCTGAAGGCGGCCTTGCTGGCCAATGCGGCGGGTGCGGCGCCCCTCAGCCCCGAACTGCAAACCCAGGTGCAAGATCTGAGGACGCAAGTACAGGTGCAGGAGAAGGTGCTGCTTGCCTTGCAGCAAGGTCGCATGGTGCCGGGTTCTGCACACTCCGATCGCCTGGCCCTGGTGTCGCGCAGCATTCCCTCCACGGTTTGGGTGACGGCGGTGAATGCAGACGCCACGCGTTTTGAAGTGGCGGGCTACACCCTGGAACCCTCTGCCCTCAACGAATGGGTCAAGCGCCTTGCGCTAAGCCCCCTGATGCAGGGCCTGCGCCTCTCCACCGTCAAAGTGCAAAGCGCCCGGTTGGTCCAAGCCACGGCCGCTGCAACCGCTACACCGACTGGGCGTGAGGCCTGGTCCTTCACGCTGGTCAGCGCGCAGCCACCAGCCCCTGTGGCCCCGCCCAAAGGGAGCACACCATGAAGCAGTGGTGGTTAAAGCAAAGCGCGCGCATTGATGCGTTGAGCCTGCGTGAGCGGTTGTTCCTCTTCCTGTCTGTCATTGCCTGCTGTCTGGCGCTCGCCGATGTGCTGTGGCTCTCTCCGGCCATGGGCGAACATACTTTGCAAACCCAGCAATCAGCGGCCCAGAATACCGAACTGCAGCGTCTGCGCACCGAGTTGCAAAGTACACCCAAACCGGTCGATGTCAATCTGCCCCTGCGCAGCGAGCAGGCTGCACTGCAGCAGCAACTGGTTGAATTGAAAAGCAACATAGCCGCCGCTGCGGGTGGTGGCAGCCTGGCCTTGGAGCCCGTGCTGGCAGAATTCTTGCGTCGCCGCGCCGGGTTGACACTGTTGTCCACGGCTACCCTGGCGGACGATGCCAGCGCCGGCAAAGATGCTGCAGTGACCGGTATTACCCGCAGGGGCGTGGAGCTTAAAGTGTCTGGCCCCTATGGCGAGTTGCAAAGTTACGTGAAAAGCCTGGAGCAGGCCCTGCCCAATTTGCGCTGGGGCCCCATGCAGTTGCTCAGTGACAAGCAGCCCCCTGTGCTGCAATTGCAGGTGTTTGTGCTGGAGGTGCAGCCGTGAGCTACTTGGGCCACACTGTCCGGACTCTCATGGGCGTCGTCCTGACATGGCACGCGTGTATGGGTGTTGCGCAGGAGATGCGTGACCCTACGGTAGCCCCGGCAGAAGCGAGCACCGCGCCGGGCGTGCCTGGCAGCGCTGCTCCGGCACCGGGCATGGCGGTGGTCGTGCAGGATGGAAAGCCGCATCTGGTGGTGGGAACGCGCCTGGTGGCCGTGGGCCAGAAGGTGGGCAACGCCCAACTGGAGCGTATTACCGAAACCGAGATCTGGCTGCGCGAAGGCAAGCAGTTGCGCAAGCTGCCGCGTTTTAATGGTATTCAGCGCAGCGTGGCAAAGCCTCCCGCCCCGTGCAAAGCGCCTGTTGCCAACACTAAACCCCGATCCAAGTCCGCCGCTGTGCCGGCCCCGCAAGCCGTATCCCCCGCAGTACCCTGCGAAGGAGTGCAACCGTGAAGTCCTGCCCCATGAATGATTTTTCTCCCATCGCGCTACCCTCTGCCCGGCGGCCCTCACTCGCACTGTGGACCCTGCTGGGTGCGAGCCTGCTGAGTGGTTGTGCTGCGTTGAACCGCCCGCTGCGCACCCCGGATGTGAGTGCCACCGTGCAGGCCGAACTGGCAGCTCCCGCACCCACGAAGGCAGTGCCCGCCAAGGTGTCCGACGCGTTGGCAGAGCCTGCCACCCCGGCGGTGGTTTTGCCCCCCGAACCCCGGCTGGACCTGCTGGTGAGCAACGCCCAGGCGCGCGAGGTATTCCTTGCCATCGTGGCCGACACCCGCTACAGCATGCTCATGCATCCCGACGTGTCGGGCACCCTGTCAGTCACTTTGCGGGGGGTCACGGTGACGGAAGCGCTGGAAGCGATTCGCGATGTCTATGGCTACGACTTCAAGATCGAGGGCCGTCGTATCACCGTCTACGCCCCCACGTTGCAGACGCGTGTGTTCACCATCAACTACCCGACATCTTTGCGTACCGGAAGCAGCGAGTTGCGCGTGTCTTCCGGGGCGGGCCTGCAGAGCACCACGACGGGTACGGGTACCTCTGCGACCACAGGCGGGACCACAACCAGCCAGCAGCCTGAAAACAGCCGCGTGTCGACCACGTCCCGTTCCGACTTCTGGGGTGAGCTGGCGGCTTCGGTGCGCAGCCTGGTGGGAACCGGCGAAGGGCGCAACGTGGTGTCCAGCCCGCAGGCGGGCATTCTGGCCGTACGTGCCATGCCTGAAGAACTGCGCCAGGTGGACAAGTTCCTCAAGGCCACCCAGGCTTCGGTGGAGCGCCAGGTCATGCTGGAAGCCAAAGTGGTTGAAGTGGAACTGCGCGATGGTTATCAAAGCGGCGTGAACTGGGGTGCTTTGGGAAGTGATGTGAATGGGCAGGTGGCGCTCGGCGTGATGGGTAGCGGGGTCAGTGGCACGAACCCCTTTGCACAAGGCACTACCACCATCAATGGCGCGGTAGCTTTCCCGGCAGGTGGTGGGGGATTGTTTGGTCTCGCCCTGGCCACCAGCCAGTTTGCGGCGGTGCTGGGTTTTCTGGAGACACAGGGCGATGTACAAACGCTCTCCAGCCCCCGCCTGGCCACGTTGAACAACCAGAAGGCGGTGCTCAAGGTCGGTTCAGACGAGTTTTATGTGACCGGTGTGACGGGCGGTACGTCTACCAGCAGCAGCTCCAACACAAGCAGCAGCAATACCACCATGCCGACGGTGACACTGACACCGTTTTTCTCTGGTATTTCGCTGGATGTGACGCCGCAGATTGACGATGGCGTGAACGTCACGTTGCATGTGCACCCATCACTCACCACGGTGACCGAAAAGACCAAGCAGGTCGATCTGGGGAGTGTGGGCAATTACCGCTTGCCGCTGGCCTCTAGCAGCGTGAATGAGACCGACACGCTGGTGCGGATTCAGGACGGCAACATCGTTGCCATTGGCGGCCTGATGCAGTTGGAATCCAGCCGCAATGCGTCGGGCCTTCCCGGTACCACGGGTATGCCGGGGCTGGGTGCTCTGTTTGGCAACCGGTCCACACAAGGCCGCAAGAAAGAAGTGATTGTGTTGATCAAACCCACCATCATCCGTACCGCTGCCGACTGGGAAGCCCAGTCGCGTCGCGCCCGCGCTGCGCTGGAAGACATGGACGCAAGCCGGGCCCGTGTGATCCAGATTGACGGTAACCTGGCCAAGTAATGTATCTGGGGCATTTTTCACTCAGGGAAGCCCCTTTTTCCATCACGCCGGATACGGACTTTTATTATCCGCACGAAGGCGCGCAGGCCTCTCTGAACATGCTGCTGGTGGCATTGCGCAGTGGGGAGGGCTTTGTCAAGGTGGTGGGCGAATTGGGCTGCGGCAAGACCGTTTTGTGCCGCCAGCTGCTCAAGGTCTTGCAGGGTGAGTTTGTCACCGCCTACATCCCCAACCCCGACATGGGGCCCGATGATTTGCTGATGGCGCTGTGTGCAGAGCTGAACTTCGAGGTCGTGCAACCGCCGCAGCGTCACCAGATGCTGGGGGCCCTGCGCGATGGTTTGCTGGCCCATGCCGAACAGGGGCGCAAGGTGTTGGTTTGTATTGACGAAGCGCAGGCCATCCCCGTGCGCACCGTGGAGAGCCTGCGGCTGCTTTCCAACCTTGAAACAGAAAAGCGAAAGCTGTTGCAGCTGGTGTTGTTAGGCCAGCCGGATCTGGACGACAAGCTGGCGCGCCCCGAGATTCGCCAACTGCTGCAGCGCATTACCTTCAGCGAATACCTGGGGCCCATGCACGCCAAACGGGTTGCGACCTACCTAGAACATCGCCTCGCCACGGCCGCATTGAATGGCAACACAGACATTCAGCTCTTCACACCCCGGGCTGCCATGGCGATTGCCCACTACAGTGCGGGCGTGCCACGGCTGATCAACATCCTGGCGCACAAATGCCTGATGTTGGCCTATGGCGAAGACCGGCAGCGTGTGTCGGTGGCGCATGTGCACCTGGCCGCGCGGGATACACCGGGCATCAAAGCGCGCAGGCCCTGGTGGCTGTGGCTGCGCCCGCTTCGGCGCAGTCCGGTGCATGGCGCATGGCGTGAAACGGATGCATTCCAGCCTCTGGGCGGTGCACGGGAGGATCCTCCATGAGTGTGATCAACAAGATGTTGCGGGACCTGGACCAACGCCAATCGGCAGAGCCGGGCTTGCGTCAGGGCGTCACCAGCGTTTCAGGGGCCGCCATCCGTCCGCCGGCAAGGCGCAAGGCGCGTGGATCACGGGCATTCCTTATCGGCGGGGTGCTGGTGTTGGTGCTGGGAATCGGTCTGGGGTACGTGTGGACGTTCGGATTGCCGGAAAGTCTGAGGACGCTGATGGAGTCTTCTGTGCAGGTGCCAGCCATGGCATCCACGCCTGCCGCTGTTCCAGCGCCGCCCCCTGAGCCAGCGGCGGCGCCCCAGGTCGTGATAGCGCCGCCTCTGCCAGTGGCCTCTGCGCCCGAGGTGCTAGCGCCGGTCACGCCACCACCCGTGGTTGAAAGTCGCCCCGCTACGCCTCCCCCTGCCCAACCCACACCGGTGCTGCGGGCGGAGCCAGCATTGCGCAGCGCCAGGAATGTCCCTGCTACGACCCCTGCAGTCGCGCCGGCCGCCGTGCCTGCCAGCGCTCCCGTGGTGTCGCCAGCGCATGTCCCAGTGCCGCGCGAGACCCCTGCACAGCGCCAGCAACTGGCCGCCAAGGAAACCCTGGCCAACGCACAAGCCCTGTGGAATAGCGGCTCGCGGGATGCGGCGATAGACCTTTTGCAGGAAGCCGTGTCCAGCGCTGAGCGCGGTGCTGCCCCGGCCCAGGTCCTGCCGCCTTTGGTGCGCGAACTGGCGCGGATGCAACTGGCCGAGTCACGCCCGGGCGCGGTGTGGGCGCTGCTCACCCGGCTGGAGCCGCAATTGCGCAACGAGGCGGACCTGTGGGCCGTGCGCGCCAATGCGGCGCAGCGCCTGGGGCACCACCAGGACAGCGTGCAGTCGTATACGACTGCGCTGCAGTCACGCCCCACCGAGCAGCGCTGGTTATTGGGCGCCGCGGTGTCTCTGGCCGCGCTGGGTCAGATTGCCAACGCCGCCGAGATGGCGGACAAGGCGCGTGCCAGTGGTCCCATCAGCCGGGATGTGTTGCAGTACCTGCGCCAGATGGGTGTGCCGGTTAAGGATCAATAAGCACTCCAGCCCGCATTCAGCTTGCGCAAGCAGCTACTAAATCAATAGCATTTCAGATGCTTTGGCGCAAAACGCGGCGGTACTGCATGGCTTCCGCCACATGCACCAGTTCGGTGGTGTCCGAACCTGCGAGGTCCGCAATGGTGCGGGCAATCTTCAGTGCGCGGTGTGTTCCGCGCGCCGACCAGCCTAATTGCGCTGATGCGGATTGCAGAAACTTGAGAGCGGCAGGGTCGAGCTGTGCGTGGGTGTCAATTTCCTGCCCGGCCAGCGCTTGGTTGGTTTTGCCCTGCCGCAGTTGCGCCCGCGCGCGCGCGGCGGTGCTGCGCTGGCGGATGTCGGCGGTGCTTTCGCCCGGCGGGGTGTTCAGCAGCTCGGTGGACGGCAGGGAAGGTACTTCCACATGCAGGTCGATGCGGTCCATCAAAGGGCCGCTGAGCTTGGACTGGTAGCGGTGAATCTGGTCCGGCGTGCAGCGGCAACTGCGCAGGGAGGAGCCCTGAAATCCGCACGGACAGGGATTCATGGCGCCTATCAACTGGAACCGGGCGGGAAACTCTGATCGGTGTGCGGCTCTGGCAATCGTGATGGTGCCGGTCTCCAGGGGTTCACGCAAAGCCTCTAAAGCGGCGCGGGAGAACTCTGCAATTTCGTCGAGGAACAAAATTCCATGGTGCGCCATGGAGATTTCTCCGGGGCGCGGAGGCGATCCGCCACCGACCAATGCCACCGCGCTGGCCGTATGGTGCGGGCTGGATGTGGGCCTTTGCCCGTAGCGCTCCATGGAGAACCGTCCGGTCAGGCTGCCGATGGCGGCGCTTTGCAGTGCCTCCTCACTCGACATTTCTGGCAACAGTCCGGCAAACCGCTGGGCCAGCATGGACTTGCCGGAGCCTGGAGCGCCCACCAGCAGCAGACTGTGCCCACCTGCGGCGGCAATCTCCAGCGCCCGTTTGGCTGCGGCCTGGCCTTTCACGTCGGCCATGTCTGCACTGGCCGCACGCAGGACCGGTGCCAGGGCTGACATCTGGGCCCAGCCGTCATCGGCTTCTTCGGCGTCGGGTGGCAACACATTCGCTCCGCCTTCCGGCGCAAAGTGGCGCACAACGTCCAGCAGATGCCTGGCCCGGTAAACCTGTGCACCCGGCACCAGGGCCGCTTCTTCCGCACTACCAGGCGGCAGTACCAGTTTGGCCCCGACTGTGCCCATATGCAAGGCCAAAGCCGTCGCCAGTGCACCACGAACGGGCCGCAACTCCCCGGACAGTGACAACTCACCCGCAAACTCATACCCGGCGAGTTTGGCGCCGTCGATCTGGCCACTGGCCGCCAATATGCCCAGAGCGATGGGTAAATCCAGGCGGCCAGAATCTTTGGGCAAATCGGCCGGCGCCAGATTCACGGTAATACGCTTGGTTAAAGGGAACTCAAGCTGTGAGTTCTGGATGGCACAGCGCACCCGCTCGCGCGCCTCCTTGACCTCTACATCGGCCAGACCCACCAGCGTGAAGCTGGGTAACCCGTTCGCGAGATGGACTTCCACGGTGACCTGGGTGGCCTCCAGGCCCAGCAGGGCACGGCTTTGCACCAAAGATAAGCTCATACACCAATCCTCCCAAAACAGTGCGCAATATCCCGGTGCATCCGATCTGGCCGCACCAATGGCGTGCATGCTGGTTATTTATACAGTTATCTTAACGCATGTCATCTGAAAAGGGTGCACACCAACGCAACAGATTTTCAAAGTCTGGTTGGCACGCCTCCTGCTTAGAACATAGGTCTCCCGATCCCTGGAGCAGCAGACTATCCAGGTCCGGTGTCTGCAATCAACCGTTTAGAAGCTGAGGTGAACACATGAAACTAGTGACGGCCATCATCAAACCGTTCAAGCTCGATGAGGTGCGCGAAGCCTTGTCGGGTATTGGTGTGCAAGGCATTACCGTCACCGAAGTCAAAGGCTTCGGTCGTCAAAAAGGCCATACAGAGCTGTACCGCGGTGCGGAATACGTGGTCGACTTTTTGCCCAAGGTAAAAATCGAAGCCGCCATTGACGACGCTCTCGTGGAACGTGTCATCGAAGCGATTGAAGGTGCTGCACGCACCGGCAAGATCGGCGACGGAAAAATCTTCGTCTACAACCTGGAACAGGTTGTGCGCATTCGTACCGGCGAAACCGGCAAAGAAGCGCTGTAACCAGAAAGAGAGCAACAACATGAAAAAACTGCTTGTATCCCTGGCCTTGGGCCTGAGCCTGATTGGCGCGGGAAGCTTTGCGATGGCGCAAACCGCCGCCGCTCCCGCTGCTGAAGCCCCTGCTGCTGCAGCGCCCGCCGCTGAAACCAAACCCGCTGACGCGGCTGCCCCTGCTGCCGCTCCCGCTGCTGCAGCGGCCGCTGCGCCAGCCGCCGCTCCCGCACCGGTTCCCAACAAGGGCGACACCGCCTGGATGGCAACCGCGACCGCCCTGGTTCTGTTCATGACCATCCCCGGTCTGGCCCTGTTCTACGGTGGCCTGGTGCGCAGCAAGAATATGCTGTCGGTCCTGATGCAGGTCTTCGTTGTCACGTCGCTGATCTATGTGCTGTGGGCCGTTTACGGTTACACGCTGGCATTTGGTGGTGACGGCGCCTTCTTCGGCACGCTGGACAAACTCTTCCTCAAAGGTATCACCCCTGACTCCATCGCTGCAACGTTCAGCAAGGGTGTGGTTATCCCCGAGCTGAGCTTTGTTGCCTTCCAGGCCACGTTTGCTGCTATCACCTGTGCCCTGATCGTGGGTGCATTTGCCGAGCGCATCAAGTTCTCCGCCGTGCTGGCTTTCAGCGTGTTGTGGTTCACTTTCAGCTACCTGCCCATGGCACACATGGTCTGGTACTGGGCCGGCCCTGACGCGATCACTGACGCAGCTTCTCTGGAAAAAGTGGTGGGCGCTGCCGGTTACCTGTGGGCCAAGGGCGCACTGGACTTCGCTGGTGGTACCGTCGTGCACATCAACGCCGCTGTGGCCGGTTTGGTCGGTGCCTACGTGGTTGGCAAGCGCATTGGTTACGGCAAGGAACCCATGGCCCCTCACAGCCTGACACTGACCATGGTCGGTGCTGCCATGCTGTGGTTCGGCTGGTTCGGTTTCAACGCTGGCTCCAATCTGGAAGCCAATGGCCTGGCTGCCCTGGCTTTCATCAACACCATGCTGGCGACCGCTGCGGCGACCCTGGCCTGGATCACCGGTGAAGCGCTGACCCGTGGCAAGGCTTCCATGCTCGGCGCAGCGTCTGGTGCTGTGGCCGGTCTGGTTGCCATTACACCTGCTTGCGGTTTTGTGGGCCCCATGGGCGCCATCATCATCGGCCTGGTTGGCGGTTTCGCCTGCCTGTGGGGTGTCAACGGTCTGAAGAAACTGCTGGGTGCAGACGACTCTCTGGATGTGTTTGGTGTGCACGGCGTGGGCGGTATCGTCGGCGCCCTGCTGACCGGTGTGTTTGCAGCGCCATCGCTGGGGGGCACTGGCGTGTACGACTATGTGGCCAACGCAGTGGGTGCTGAGTACTCCATCGCCAGCCAGGTCTGGATTCAAGCGCAAGGCGTTCTGGTCACCATCGTGCTGTCGGGTGTGGTGTCGTTCATCGCCTTCAAGCTGGTGGACCTGACCATCGGCCTGCGTGTTAGCGAAGAAGACGAGCGCGAAGGCCTGGACATCACGTCCCACGGCGAAACCGCTTACAACCGCTAAGCGACTGACAGACTTGTATTTAGTGAGATAGCGAGACAGTCTCCTTTCTTCTTGAGACTTCGGCCCGGCAGAACTTCGGTTCTCCCGGGCCGTTTTTTTGCCCGAACCGGGCGCACCATTTTTCGCCGGACCGTCCCAAGTTCTGAACCGCTTGGCGGTCAGCCCCGCCAGCGAAAAATTAGCCCCCTTGGGGGTCATAATTTGGCCCATGCAAAACGATCTGACCCTGCGCTCCAATGAACTGTGGTGCGAAATCAAACCTGAACTTGGCGGCTGCATAGCCGGCCTGTGGCTGGGCGATGTGCCGGTGCTGCGCTCCACCCGCGCACAAGACCTGCACTCGGTGCGCCAGTCGGGCAGCTACCCGCTGGTGCCGTTCTCCAACCGCATTGGCCACGGCCAGCTGCAATGGGCTGGCACCAGCCATCCGCTGGTAAAAAATTTTGAGCCCGAGGCCCATGCCATCCATGGCATCGGCTGGGAGCGGCCCTGGGAGGTGCTGGAGTCCAGCGCCCAGTTCGCCATGCTCTCGTTTGAACACAAGGCCGACACGGCTTGGCCGTTTGACTTCGACAGCTCCCAGGTCTTCAAGATCAGCGACAACGCGCTGGAGATGACTCTCAGCATCACCAACCAGTCCCAGGTCTCCGCGCCCGTGGGGTTGGGGTGGCACCCGTACTTTGCCAAGCACCCGGGCAGCCGCGTCGCGTTCGCCGCCACCGGCCGCTGGGAGATGGGTACCGACAAGCTGCCCACCCACCACGCCGCCCACACCGGGCTGGACAACGACTGCGCTACGCTGACGGTGGACCACTGTTTTGACGGCTGGAACGGCACGCTTCGGCTGGAAGACTCCGTGCTGCGCACGGAGGTCACATCAGCCCTGAGCCGTATCGTGGTGTTCACCACGCCCGAGCGCGACAACATCGCCATCGAACCGGTCAGCCACATCAACAACGCGCTGAACCTGATGGCCCAGACCAGCGCCTCTGCCGAGTCCCTGGGTGTGGTCATCCTGCAGCCCGGTGACACCTATTCCTGCGCCATGCGCATCCAGGTGGAGCGCGCGGTATGAGCTGGCAGCAGTTGGGTGCGCAAACGTTCGAGCTGGGTGAGTCGCCGTTCTGGCATCCGCACGAGCAAACCCTGTACTGGGTCGATATCCCTGGCAAAAAAATCCTGCGTGCCAATGTCTATATGGGCACTGTGCAGGCATGGGACATGCCCAGCGAACCCGGCTGCATTGCACCCGCCGCCAGCGGCGGGTTGGTGATTGCGCTGCGCCATGGTGTCTTCCGTGCACGCGAGTGGGGCGGGGCGCTGGAGCACGTGGTCACGCTGCCGTATGACACCGCCACCGTGCGTGCCAACGACGGCAAATGCGACGCCTTGGGCCGCTTCTGGGTTGGCACAATTGACGAACCCAAGGCCAGCCACGCGGCGGCGCTGTTCTCTATTGACTGCCGCAGCGGCACACCTGTGGTCGCGCGCCAGGCCGGTGACGCACTCACCGCCAACGGCCTGGCCTGGAGCCCGGACAACCGCACGCTCTACTGGGCCGACACGCCGAATCACGTCGTGCACGCCTGGGACTACGACCTGGCTGGCAACACCCTGTCTGCACATCGCGCCTTTCAGCAGTGCGCACCCAAACCTGCGGGTTGGAGCTTTGACAACACCGCCTATGCCGGTCGCCCCGATGGTGCGGCCGTGGATGTGCAAGGCAACTACTACACCGCCATGTTCGAAGGCCGTCGCCTTTGCAAGTTCGCACCCGATGGCCGCTTGCTCGCAGAGATCGCCACCCCTGCGCAGTGCCCCACCATGCCTTGCTTGGGCGGCGAAGACTTGAAGACCCTGTACCTCACCACCGCGCGCCATGGCCGCAGCGCTGAAGAGTTGGACCGTTTCCCCCCATCGGGTGGCGTGTTTTCCATGCGCGTGGACGTGCCCGGCCTGCCGGTGAATTTCTTCGTGGACTAGGGCCTGTTCACACTAATTTCCCGAGTGCGAACGGGGTGCAAACAGTGCCAATCTAGGCGCGCGACGACGCCCAGACCGGGTGTCTGGGCTAGGAGTGCAACAACGAGTGGCACTGTTTGCACCCCGTTCCCTTCGGGTTGCGGCCAAAACTGCCATGCGCGGCGTTGCGAAGCCTTGCCGGGGGGATACCCCGGCTGCGTTTCGCGCCTTGCGCATGGCCTTTTTGATCCGCAACGCATCTGGGGAAATTAGTGTGAACAGGCCCTAGTTTCCAGAATTTTTTGGCGCTTGGCGTTTCAAAAAATTCACGCAGCCTGCGTGCACCGACCCTTACCATCGCTGCATGCTGTCCCCACCCGGATTCGATACCGCCTTGCGCCATGCCACCGACCAGGTGCAGGCCGCAGTCGCGGCGTGCACGCCACTGTGTATTCGCGGGGGCCGCAGCAAAGACTTTTATGTGGGCCAGTCACAGGGCCAGGTGCTGGACACCACGGCCCTGCGAGGCATCCTGAGCTATGAGCCCAGCGAACTGGTCGTGACCGTGGCAGCTGGCACGCCGCTGGCCGAGCTCGAAGCGGTGTTGGCAGAAAAAGGCCAGTGCCTGCCTTTTGAGCCACCGCACTTCACGTGGTCGCAGCCGAACAGAGCGACCCCCGCGGAGCCCTTGGGCGAGCGTTTCACAAATAGTGGCATTGCCACCGGGAGCGCAGCGACGATCGGTGGCATGGTCGCCAGTGGCCTGGCGGGTCCCGCGCGCGCCAGCGTGGGCGGTGTGCGTGACTATGTGTTGGGCCTGAAATTGCTCAACGGCCGCGCCGAACACCTGACATTCGGCGGCCAGGTCATGAAGAATGTGGCGGGGTACGACGTCTCGCGCCTGATGGTCGGCGCTTTAGGCACGCTGGGGCTGATCACCGAGGTTTCACTGAAAGTGTTGCCGCGTGCGCCGGCCGAGGCCACGCTGGTGTTTGCGCTGGACCAGACCACTGCGCTGGAGCACTTGCACCGCTGGGGCGGCCAGCCGCTGCCACTCAATGCCAGCCGCTGGGAACCGGTGGCGCAGGGCGCGGGCCAATTGTGGGTGCGCCTGCGCGGTGCCATCGCTGCGGTGGAAGCGGCCTGCCAGACCTTGCTGCGGGATGTGCCGGGTGAACGTGTGGCTCCATCGGATGCGGCATCCGGCTGGGAGCAGTGCCGCAACCAGATAGCGCCTTTTTTCCAGCGCCCAACAGATGACAGCCTGGCGCTGTGGCGTCTGAGCGTGGCGCAGACTGCGCCGGTCATGAACTTGCCCTGGGCGCCGCTGGTCGAGTGGCATGGTGGCCTGCGCTGGTTGTGGGCGCCCGCTGATGCTGCCGTGCAGCTGCAGTCGGCAGCCTTGGCTGCACGCGGAAACGCTACTGTTTTTGTAGCTGCTCGCGCACATTCCACAGGGGCTACAGGCCAATTTGGCACTGAAAATCCAGTGCAGGCGGTGATTGCGCAGCGCCTCAAGGCGGCGTTTGACCCGCACGGCATCTTCAATCCAAGTCTGACTTCTGATGCAAACCACGCTCGCGCCTGAGTACCAAGGTACCCCCGATGGCCTCGCCGCCGAGGCGATCTTGCGCAAGTGTGTGCACTGCGGGTTTTGCACCGCCACCTGCCCCACGTACCAGTTGCTGG
Source organism: Rhodoferax saidenbachensis (assembly GCF_001955715.1). Classification (NCBI taxonomy): domain Bacteria; kingdom Pseudomonadati; phylum Pseudomonadota; class Betaproteobacteria; order Burkholderiales; family Comamonadaceae; genus Rhodoferax; species Rhodoferax saidenbachensis. Next base: position 246,166 of record NZ_CP019239.1, read on the forward strand.
GCGACGAACTGGATGGCCCGCGCGGGCGCATCTACCTGATGAAGCAGGTGCTCGAAGGCGAGACACCCACGCGCGCCACGCAGATGCACCTGGACCGCTGCCTGACCTGCCGCAACTGCGAAACGACCTGTCCCTCGGGTGTGGACTACGGCCACCTGGTCGACATCGGCCGCAAGCTGGTGGACGCCAAGGTGCAGCGCCCGGCCAGCGAAAACGTGGTGCGCTGGGCGCTGAAAGAAGGCCTGACGTCCAAACTCTTTGCGCCTGCCATGCAGTTGGGGCAACTGGTGCGTCCGCTGCTGCCGCAGGCCCTGAAAAACAAGGTGCCAGCGCGCCAGGACGCGGGCACCTGGCCCACCCGCAGCCACGCGCGCAAGGTGCTGATGTTGGGCGGCTGTGTGCAGCCGTCCATGTCGCCCAATATCAATGCCGCCACCGCGCGTGTGCTCGATGCGGCGGGCATCCAGACTGTGCTGGCCGCGCAGGCCGGTTGCTGCGGCGCCGTCAAATTCCACCTCAACGACCAGGAGGGCGGCCTGGCCCAGATGCGCAACAACATCGATGCATGGTGGCCGCAGGTGGAAGCCGGTGCGGTGGAGTGCATTGTCATGAACGCCTCGGGCTGCGGCGTCACGGTCAAGGAATACGGACACCTGTTGCAGGGTGACCCGGCCTATGCCGACAAGGCGCAGCGCATCAGCGCGCTGACACGTGATCTGAGCGAGTTGCTGCCCCTGCTGGTGCCGCTGCTCAAAGACAAGGTGGCGCTCCCCGCAGACGCCCCGCAGGAAACCATCGCCTTCCACCCGCCCTGCACCTTGCAGCACGGACAAAAAATCAAGGGAGTGGTGGAACTACATCTCGCGGAGCTGGGGTTGAACCTTTGCACCAGCAACAACGAAGCCCATCTGTGCTGCGGCTCAGCCGGTACCTACAGCGTGCTGCAACCCGAACTGTCCACCCGTCTGCGCGACCGCAAGCTGGGCCATCTGGAGGCCTTGCAGCCTGCAGTGATCGTGTCGGCCAATATCGGTTGTATTACCCACCTGCAAAGCGGCACCGATACACCGGTGCGGCATTGGGTGGAGTTGCTGGATGCCGCCCTGACGGGTAGTTGACCCCGCAGCTTCAGGCGGCCAGCGCTGCCTCAATATCCTTGGACAGACTGGCAGGTGTGTCCGTCGGCGCATAGCGCTTCAATACGCTGCCATCCTTGCCGATCAGGAACTTGGTGAAGTTCCACTTGATGGCCTTGGTGCCCAGCAGGCCCGGGGCCTCCTTGGTCAGCCACTGGTACAGCGGGTGGGCGCCGCCACCGTTGACATCGATCTTGGCCATCATGGGAAAACTCACACCGTAGTTGAGTTGGCAGAATTCGGAGATCTCATCGTTGCTGCCCTTGTCCTGTGCGCCAAACTGGTTGCAGGGAAAGCCCAGCACCACCAAACCCTTCTCGCCATAACTCTTGTGCAGCGCCTCCAGCCCGGCAAACTGCGGCGTGAAGCCGCAGGCGCTGGCGGTGTTGACAATCAGCAAGGCCTTGCCTTTGAAGTGGCTCAGGGCAACCGATGTGCCATTGATTTGCTGGGCTTCGAAGTCGTAAATGGTGGTCATGAAAAAGTTTTCCCAAGTTGCGTTCAGCCGAGAACATAGCACTTCCGAAAAAAACTTGTTTCAAGCGCAGTTTGCTGAGAAGATGATTGCAAACAATAGCGTGAAGGCAGACGTATGGAGATGGCGGGGCCCCCTGTGGGCAAGTGGCAGCGCCTGGGGCAGTGGCTTCTCGCGCACATGCGGCAATACGATGTGGTTCAGGGAGAGGCAACGATGGAGTCCGTGCGCCGGCTCCGCGTCTTCGCGCTGGTGGTCCTGGTGCTCAATGTGGTGTATGTGTGCCTCTTCTGGCTGGGGAGGGACGGATCGGGCGGTGACTTGCAGGCCCGCTACCGCAACGCCATTGGTTGGGCCCATTTCTACATGGGGCTGGCGATGCTCTTGTTGGGCTTTCTGGCCTGGCGCCTGTTGCGCCAGAGTGAACGCGGCAGTTACCGCGCCATCGTGTTGCAACTGCTGGCCTGTGCCAGCGGCATGTTGTTCGCGATTGCCGTGTCGGTGATCGATCAGATGGTGACCTCCGGCATTACCCCGTTTGCGATTGTGTCGCTGCTGATCGCCGTGGTGTCGTTGATGCGCCCGGCCATGGCCATCCCGGTGTTCGGTGTGAACTACCTGGTTTTTTACCAGGTGGCCGATCTGACCCAGAAAGATCCAGCGTTGCTGGCCCGCATACGCGGAGATGCGCTGGTGGTATCCATTCTGAGTCTCGTGGTCTCGACCCTGGTGCTGCGCCAGTACATGGGCTCTGTATTGTTGCGCCGCGAAATTGTGCGGGCGCACCAGGCGCTGGCCGAGAAACAGGCCGAGCTGGCCTTCACCGCCACCCACGACGAGTTGACGGGCCTGTACAACCGACGCGAATTCATGCGTCTGGCGGTGATCGAACTGTCGCGCGCCTCGCGCACGCCGGGCCCGACTTGCCTGTTGATGCTGGACATCGACTTCTTCAAGAAAATCAATGACCAGCACGGCCACCCCGCGGGTGATGAAGTGCTGCAGCAGGTCGCCCAGCTTCTGACCAAGGGCGTGCGCGCGATGGATGTGGTGGCGCGGCTCGGTGGCGAAGAGTTCATTGTGTTGCTGCCCAATACCGGGCGCGCCGGCGCCAGTGCCGTGGCGGAGAAGCTACGCATGACGCTGGCACAGGCGCCGCTGCAGTTGCAATCCCTGGCCTTGCCGGTGACGGCCAGTTTTGGCCTCAGCGAGTTGCCCGCAGGCATGGCCGGTACCTTGGAAGATTTGTACAAGGCCGCTGACAAGGCCCTTTATGTGGCCAAGCGGCAAGGCCGCAACCGGGTGGAGTTTGATGTGGCGAAGTTCGATCCGCCGTCACCGAGTTTCCGCAGTCTCAGCGCTGGCGATTGAGGTGGTCCGAGGACGGAGGTAGGGGACAAATCCGCGCCAGGCTGCTATGCCCGCAGTGGTGAAACGTGGGGGCCAAATTTTCCGCAGGGCCGCCCCAAGGAAAATTAGCCCCCGAGGGGCTGAAGGCTGCGGCTCCAGAGCCACCTGCGTGGCTTCGGACAGCCTGAAGAGCCCTAGCCTCTGGCTGGGCCTGATCAGCGACCCGCGCAGCGGCGGAGCGTGGGGGCAATATTTTTAGCCGTGCAGGTTGTCGCTGCGCGCGATATCCAGCAGGTGTTCCACCTCTTCGGCATGTTCACGGCAGTTGCGTGCATGCCAGCGTTTGATCAGCCACATGAAGCCTGCCACCACCACACCAAACACGGTGATGGCGCCAAAGGCGGAAAGCCCCATGCCGGTGGACAGGCTGTAGAACGCGCCCAGTCCCAGAATGCAGGCCTGTTCGTTGAAGTTCTGCACCGCGATGGAACGCCCTGCGCCCATCAGGTTATGGCCGCGGTGCTGCAGCAGCGCATTCATGGGCACCACCAGAAACCCCCCCAGGCCACCCAGCAAGATCAGGAACGGCGCTGCCACCCAGACGTTGGTAATGAAATTGAGCAGGATCACCAGCAGGCCCATGGCGATACCCAGCGGCATCACATTGGTCGCCTGGTCCAACTTCATGCGCATGGAGGCTGCCACGGCACCGACGGCCGTACCGATGGCCACCACGCCCACCAGTGCCGAGGCCTGCGTCACGCTGTAACCCAGTGCCGCTGCGGCCCAAGCCAGCACGATGTAGCGCAGGTTGCCACTGACCCCCCAGAACAGGGTGGTGGTGGAGAGTGAAATCTGGCCCAGCCGGTCGCGCCACAGGCGCAGGTTGCAGTTCCAGAAGTCCGGCAACAGGGAGATCATGCGCTCGGGCAGCGGGCGCATGGGTACACCGGTCAGCGGGATGCGGGTATTGAACCAGGCGGCGGCGATGTAGACAAAAATCAGCACGCAGATGGCGGCCTCGGGTGCCGTGTCTATGCTGGTGGTGATGAAGGGAAAGTCAAAAGACAACAGGGCCGAAGAGATGTTGTGGCCTACCAGTTGCCCACCCAGCAGCACGCCCAGGATGATGGAGGCAATCGTCAGGCCCTCAATCCAGCCGTTGGCCTTGACCAGTTGCGAGGACGGCAGCAGCTCGGTGAGGATGCCGTATTTCGCCGGTGAGTAGGCCGCCGCGCCCAAGCCAACGATGGCATAGGCCATCAGCGGATGGGTGCCAAACAGCATCATCAGGCAGCCCACAATCTTGATGCCATTGCTGATCAGCATGACCTTGCCCTTGGGCAAGGCGTCGGCAAAGGCGCCGACAAAAGGTGCCAGTACCACATAAAACAGCGCGAACATGGGCACCAGCGCGGCCTGCTGCCATTCAGGCGCGCCGCTGCTGCGTAACAGTTGTACCGCTCCCACGAACAGCGCGTTGTCGGCCAGCGAGCTGAAAAACTGCGCTGACATGATGGTGTAAAAACCGCGTTTCATCGATAGGGTGGGCGCGCATCAGTGTTTCTAATGCGGTGGGTATTGTTGTGAGACTCCAAACGTGCTGCGGTTATAGCATGCCGGGCAATGTCAAAATCCCTACATTCCGCGCCTCAATTCCTTGCCATGCCCCGTCCCATCCAAGCCACTATCCATATCCAGTCCTTGCGCCACAACCTCGCGCAGGCGCGTTTGCGGGCACCGGATGCCAAGGTGTGGGCCGTAGTCAAGGCCAACGCCTATGGCCACGGCATCGAACATGTGTTTGACGGCCTGCGCGGTGCCGACGGTTTTGCGCTGCTGGACTTTGCCGAGGCCAAGCGTGTGCGTGACCTGGGCTGGCGCGGCCCCATCCTGATGTTAGAGGGCGCGTTTGAATTGCGCGACCTGGAGCTGTGCTCGCGTCTGGACCTGTGGCACACGGTGCACTCTGAGGCGCAGATCGACATGCTGGCGGCCCACAAGACCAATGTGCCGCAGCGTGTGTTCCTCAAGATGAACTCCGGCATGAACCGCCTGGGTTTTGCACCGTCCCAGATGCGCGCCGCCTGGACACGCCTGAACGCGCTGCCCCAGGTAGACGAAATTTCCCTGATGACCCACTTCAGCGACGCGGATGGTCCGCGGGGCGTGGCCACCCAAATGGCACTGTTTGCGCAGGCCACCGACGACCTGCCCGGTGAGCGCTCGCTGGCCAACAGCGCGGCCACCCTGCGCCACCCGGACAGCGTAGCCGCCTCGGACTGGGTGCGCCCCGGCATTGCGATCTACGGCAGCGCGCCCGACTACCCGGAGCATGACGCTGCGCACTGGGGTTTGCAGCCGACCATGACGCTTGCTGCAAAAATCATAGCTGTTCAGGCACTGTCCACCGGGGCTACGGTCGGATATGGCTCCAATTTCGTGGCCGATGCGCCGATGCGCATTGGGGTGGTGGCCTGCGGTTATGCCGACGGTTACCCGCGCATCTGCCCCAGCGGCACACCGGTTCTGGTGAACGGGGTGCGAACCCGTACCGTGGGCCGCGTCAGCATGGACATGCTCACTGTGGACCTGGGGCCGGTACCCGATGCCGACGTGGGCAGCGAGGTCACCTTGTGGGGGCGCGCAACCAATGGCGCGTGGCTGACGATTGATGAAGTGGCGGCCCTGGCCGGTACAGTGGGTTATGAATTGATGTGTGCCCTGGCGGCACGTGTACCTGTGGTGGTGGCCTAGGCCCTTATGAACTACATCCCTATTCCCATCTCCATGCTGGAAGTCGGCAAACCCTTGCCCGTAGACGTCTGGAGCGGTAACGGCCAGCAATTGTTGTTGCGCAAGGGCCAGCCCATCGTGTCGGAGCAGCACCGCGACAAGTTGCATGCCCACCAGGCCTGCTCTACTGCCACCGAAGGCCTGGCCTGGCAACAGGCGTATGAGCGCATGGTGCACCAGATGCTGCGCGACGGCGTGGACGTGCTCACCATTGCCACGGCACCCATGCCCAGCGTCATCCTGGAGCGCGACTATGTGGTCGGGCAGCAGTTCAGCGGCGGCTGGCTGGACATTCAGGAGGTGCTGCGCGGTGTGTTGTACCAGGGCGGCCTGGCGATCAACCCGCTGCCGCGGCTGGCCGGGCTGGAGCGCAAATGCGCGGCGCTGTTGAAGTCCGACACCGACGACAGCCTGTTCTGCCTGTTCCAGGCACTGGCCGACGGCACGCTGGGCTACTGCGCTACCAATGCACTGCTGTGCGCCGTGGTGTGTGACCTGGCCGGACAAAAACTGGGCCTGGACCCGATGCAGCGCCAGACTTTGCGGCGCGCTGCGCTGACCATGAACATCGGCATGGCGCGCGAGCAGGACTCGTTGGCGCGCCAAAGTGAACCCCTCACGCCCGAGCAACGCACCTTGATCGCCGACCATCCGTGGCGCAGTGTGGACATTCTGGTGACGCTGGGGATCGATGACGAAGACGTGCTGGACATCGTGCGCTGGCACCATGCACCGCAGTCGCCCAAGGCCATGTCACGCAACCTGGCCAGCCGCCGATTGCTGCACTTGGCCGATGGGTTTGTCGCGCGTATGGCCGGGCGCAAGACACGCATGTCGTTTGCCCCGGTCAAGGCCGTCAAGTCCATGGTCATGGGGGCTGAGGGCGAAGTGGTGGGCGTGGGCTCGGCCATGGCGCAGGCCGTAGGGTTTTACCCGCCGGGCAGCTACGTGCAACTGACCAATGGCGAGACCGCCGTGTCGGTGCAGCGCGGCGAACGCGCCAACACGCCCTGGGTGGTCCCCATTGTGGACAAGGACGGCATGCCCATCAGCAAATACGTGGGCCGCAACACCGCGACCGAGACCGCCTACGCCATTGCCGGCGCAGTGAACTTCGAGAAGGTGCGCGTCACCATCAACCCCGAGAAGGTGCGCCAGGCGCGGGAGCGTATTCCGCGTTAGTGGGGGGCGGTCGCGGTGCTGCGCCAGCGTTTCATCGCCTCAAACCACAGCACACTCGCACCGCCCAGTCCCAGCGCGGCCATCAGATCAAGTGCGGTCAGCGGTGCAAAGAAAAACAAGTTGGCCAGCCACGGCACATACACCGTCAGCGCCATCAGGGCCAGCGCCAGGGCGCTCACGATCCACAAGGTGCGATTGGGTACCTGCAGTGAGGCCCACAGCCCGCCCGAGCGCGAACGGTTGGAGAAAATCAGTGCCAGATTGCCCGCGACCAGAGTCACAAAAACAAAGGCACGGCTGGCATTTGCATCCAGCCAACTGGTGCTCCACAGATAGGCCCCTACGGTCACCAGCAATACGCCCAGGCCTTGCAACAAGGCCAGCAACAACGTCATGCCACCAAAGAGTTGTGCGCTGGCATCGCGCGGCGGACGCTGCATCACATCGGCTTCTTCGGGTTCGTTTTCAAACACCATGGAGCAGGCCGGGTCCACCACCAGCTCCAGAAACGCAATGTGCAGCGGGTACAACAATACCGGCCAACCCATCAGCACGGGCAGCAAGGCCATGCCGGCCACGGGCACATGCACGGCCAGGATGTAGGACATGGATTTGCGCAGGTTGTCAAAAATGCGCCGCCCGAGCTGCACCGCGCCGACGATGGACGCGAAGTTGTCGTCCAGCAGCACCAGGGACGCGGCTTCACGCGCCACGTCGGTGCCGCGTCCGCCCATGGCCACACCCACATGCGCAGCCTTCAGTGCCGGGGCGTCATTCACGCCGTCACCGGTCATGGCTACCACCTCGCCGTTGGCTTTGAGGGCTTGCACGATGCGCAGTTTTTGCTGTGGCGCCACACGCGCGCACACCGACACAGTTTGCATGTGGGTCTGCAGTTCGGCATCGCTCAGAGTGTCTATCGTGTCGCCGGTCAGTACGTTCGCAGCCTCTTTCACAGGTATCCGCGCGGCCCGTGCAATGGCCAGGGCGGTTGTGGGGTAGTCGCCGGTGATCATCACCACACGAATGCCAGCGCTGTGGCACTGCGCCATGGCCAGCGGGATCTCGGCGCGCAGCGGATCTGCCAACCCCAGCAGGCCGACAAATGCAAATTCGAAATCATGCTCAACGGCCGGCCAGTCCGTGCCCGCAAAACGCGCTTCGGCGACGCCCAGCACGCGCAGGCCCTTTGCCGCCATGGCGTCCACCGCCTGCGCGATGCGCTGCTGGGCCGCCGTGTCCAGATGGCACAGGTCGGCAATCGCTTCGGGCGAGCCCTTGGCGGCCACCACATGCGCCTCGCCTTTGACGGCACGCCACACGTGGGACATGGCGCGCAGCTGCGGCGTCAGGCCGTATTCACGCTCCAGCGTCCAATCGCGGTGCAGGTGCTCCGTGCCCGCCAGGAAATGCTGGCCCAGGCGGTGGAAGGCCTTTTCCATCGGGTCAAAGGGCTCCTCCACACTGGCCAGAATGGAGTACTCCACCAGGGTGTGAAAGGTTTCGGGCAGCTCGGCGCTGGCGGCGTAGTCAATGTCCAGTGTGTGGGCGTTGCTTCCATCGGCCTCCTGCACATGCAACTGCGCCACCGTCATGCGGTTTTCGGTTAGCGTGCCGGTTTTGTCCACGCACAACACCGATGTGGCGCCCAGCGTTTCTATCGCGGCAATACGCCGCGTCAGCACCTGCTTCTTGGACAGGCGCCACGCGCCCAGCGCGGGCAAGACGGTGAGCACCACGGTGAATTCTTGTGGCAGCAGCGCCATCGCCAAGGCGATGGCCGCCAGCAGCGCAGCCAGCCAGTCGCCCCGCAACAGGCCAAACGCCAGAAACAAGGCCAGGCTGGCTCCCAGGGCGACGAGCGCCAGCACTTTCACCAGCCGTGCGGTCTGTTTCTTGAGCGGCGAGACCTCGGTGTTCAGGGCGCCCAGCGCAGCACCGATGCGGCCGATCTCGCTACGTGCGCCCGTTGCCGTCACCAGCGCACTGCCGTGGCCCCGTACCAGCAAGGTCCCGGAGTACAGGGTGGATGGGCCGCCCCTAGGCGAGTTGGCCCCCTCGGGGGGCAGCGACCCGCGCAGCGGTGGAGCGTGCGGGTTTTTTTCCACAGGAACTGCTTCACCTGTCAGTAGCGATTCATCGACCTGCATATCTCTGCCCGACAGCAAGGTCGCGTCCGCAGCAATGCGGTCGCCCTCTGCCAGTACCAGTACATCACCGCACACCACGTCACTGCCCGCGATACGGGTGGGAACGCCGTTGCGCAGCACCAGTGCACGCGGGCTGGTGAGATCACGCAGGGCGGCTATGGCCTGTTCGGTTTTTCCTTCTTGGTACAGTGTCAGGGCCAGTACGACCAACACCAGCGCCAGCAGAATCAGGCCCTCCTGCATATCACCCAGCAGGAGATACAACAAGGCCGCCGCCAAGAGCAACGCGAACATGGGCTCGCGCAGGGTTTCCATGGCAATGGCCAGCCAGGTGCGACGGCGGTCCGTGGGCAGCGTGTTGGGCCCGTCTTCGTGCAGACGGGCAGCCGCATCGGCCGCACTCAAGCCCTTGGAGTCTGGATGTGTCGCCGGTAGAACCATTGTTTTCCTCCTTCCACCAAGCTGAGATACCCCACCAGCAAAGCTATCAGCAAGCCAAAAAACGCTGCAGGCAGGGGGGTGAAGCCCAGCATGCCTGCCAACGGTGTGAACGGCAATGCCATGGCAGCCAGTACCACTGCCAGTGATGTGAGCGTCAGCCAGCGGTTCGGGTGGCTGCGCAGCGGGTTGCGACGGGTGCGAATGACGAAAATCACCAGTACCTGGGTGGCGATGGACTCGACAAACCAGCCGGTGCGGAACAGGGTTTCATCGGCCTGGAACAGTCGCAACAGCAGGTAGAAGGTCAGAAAGTCGAACAGCGAACTGATAGGGCCGATCGTCAGCATGAAGTCGCGGATAAAGCCCATGTCCCAGCGTTTGGGCCGGGTCAGATCTTCTGCGTCCACTTCGTCCAGCGGCAACGCAATTTCCGACACGTCATAGAGCAGGTTGTTGAGAAGAATCTGCAGTGGCAGCATCGGCAAAAATGGCAAAAACAAGGTGGCCGCCGCCATGCTGAACATGTTGCCGAAGTTGGAGCTGGTGGCCATCATGATGTACTTCATCACGTTGCCAAAGGTGCGCCGCCCTTCCAGCATGCCAGCATGCAGCACCATCAAATCTTTCTCCAGCAGAATCATCGCGGCAGCCTGTTTGGCTACGTCCACCGCATCGTCCACCGAAATGCCGACATCGGCGGTATGCAGCGACGGCGCGTCATTGATGCCGTCGCCCATATAGCCCACCACATGTCCGCGCGCCTTGAGGGCCAGGATGATGCGGTTCTTCTGGGCCGGGTTCACACGGCAGAACAGATTGACGTCTTCGACGCGCGCGCGTAAGGCATCGTCGTTCATGCTGGCAAGCTCCGTGCCGGTAAGCACGCCAGTGATGGCAATGCCGAGCTGCGTGCACACATGGCGCGTCACCCGTTCGTTGTCGCCGGTGACGATTTTTACGGCCACGCCGCTGTCGGCCATAGTCTGCAGGGCCTGCCCGGCGCTGGCCTTGGGCGGGTCCAAAAATGCGGCAAAGCCCGCAAACACCAGCGCGCTCTCGTCTGAAATCACTGCATGCGGATGGTCTTGCGGAACTGGCTTCCACGCAATGCCCAGCACCCGGAAACCTTCCTCGCTCAGACTGTCAAACAAGGCGTTGATGCGCAGCAGGCTGGCTGCATCCAGTGTCTGCGTGGTACCGCTGGGGTCCTGGAAATGGGTGCAGAGTTTCAGAATGTCTTCAGGGGCCCCTTTGACCAGCAGTTGGCGCTGCGCATCTTTTTCCAGTAGCACCGAGACGCGGCGGCGCTCAAAGTCGAACGGCACCTCATCAATCTTGGCCCAGCCTGTGGCATCGATCTCGCCGTGCGCCAGGATGGCATCATCCAGCGGGCTTTTCAGACCGCTCTCGAAGTAGCTGTTCAGGTAAGCCAGACGCAGCACCTCGGCGTTCTCACGGCCATCGGCATCGACATGGCGCTCCAGGCGGATATGGGCTTCGGTCAGCGTGCCGGTCTTGTCGGTGCATAACACATCCATCGCGCCCATATCCTGAATAGCCGATGGGCGCTTGACGATCACCTTGAGCGCGGCCATGCGCAGTGCACCGCGCGTGAGTGTGACCGAGACCACCATCGGCAGCAGCTCCGGTGTCAGGCCGACAGCCAGTGCGACGGCGAACAGGAAGGATTCGAGCAAGGTGCGGTGCAAGGCCACATTGACCAGGAGCGTGAACAGCACCAACAGCAGCGTCAGGCGCATGATCAGCACGCCAAATTGCCGCGTGCCGATTTCAAAGGCTGTGGGCGGCGCCTTGTCGGCCAGGCTCACTGCAATCTGCCCCAACGCGCTGCTGCTGCCGGTGCGCCCCAGCAATACATGGGCGGAGCCGCTGACCACCGAGCTGCCCATAAACACACTGTCGACTGCGTCCAATTCCCAAGAGGCTTCGGTTGCGGGCACGGTGGCGCGAGCCTTTTTCTCCACCGGATAGGGCTCGCCGGTGAGCTGGGCCTGGTTGACGAAGAAATCTTTGGCCTCCAGCACATGGGCGTCGGCAGGGATCAGGTCGCCAGCGGACAGCAAGACCACGTCGCCGGGCACCAACTGGGCGACGGGGAGGTCGTGGGGTTTGCCGTCGCGCAGCACCGTGGCCGTGACGGCCACCTGCAGCGCGAGCTTGGCCGCAGCCTGGCCGGCGCGGTAGGCCTGCACAAAGTCCAGTGCGACGCTCATGACGACGATCACAGAGATCACGAGTGCGCCACTCAAGTCACCCGTCAGCGCAGAGACACTGGCCGCGGCCAGCAGGATCAGCACCAGCGGATTGCGGAACTGCGCCATAAATTGCAGCAGGGCCGCGCGCTGCACTGCGGGCCGCAACTGGTTGGGGCCCCACTGGGCCAAGCGCTGTTCGGCCTGGGACTGGCTGAGGCCTTCAGTTGCCGAGGGAACAGGCGGGGGCAGCGTCATCCGGTTTTCGTTCGATGGGAAAACTGCAGTCTAGTCTCATGGATACTGCGTGGATAGCTATAAAAACATGAGCATTGACGCAGATCAAGTCGAATGGATATCTGTTGTTTTATACAGTATTATTCGCACCATGGCCAAAGACAAAACCATCTACACCTGCAACGAATGCGGCGGCACCAGCCCCAAGTGGCTGGGCAAATGCCCGCATTGCAACGCCTGGAACACGCTGATCGAATCGGTTGCGCAGGCGGAGTCGGCCGTGAAGAACCGGTTTGCCTCGCTGGCCAAAACGGCGGAAGTCACGGTGCTGTCCGACATTGAGGCCAGTGACGTGGAGCGCACACCCACCGGGCATGAAGAGCTGGACCGGGTGCTGGGCGGCGGCATTGTCGAAGGCGGTGTGGTGTTGATCGGTGGTGACCCCGGCATTGGCAAGTCCACGCTGCTGTTGCAGGCGCTGGATTCCCTGCAACGCTCGGGCAAAAAGACCCTCTATGTGACCGGCGAAGAGAGCGGGGCGCAAGTGGCGCTGCGTTCACGTCGCCTGGGGCTGGACCATTCGCAGGTGAAAGTGCTGGCCGAAATCCAGCTCGAAAAAATCCTCGCCACGCTGGACGCCCAACAACCGGATGTCGCGGTGATCGACTCCATCCAGACGGTTTATTCGGACCAGCTCACCTCGGCCCCGGGCTCGGTGGCCCAGGTGCGCGAATGTGCGGCGCATCTCACGCGCGCCGCCAAGGCCAGTGGTGTCTGCATCGTGCTGGTCGGCCATGTGACCAAAGAGGGCGCGCTGGCCGGGCCGCGGGTGCTGGAGCACATGGTGGACACGGTGCTGTACTTTGAAGGTGACACGCACAGCCAGTTCCGCCTGGTGCGCGCCATCAAAAACCGCTTTGGTGCGGTCAACGAGATCGGCGTGTTTGCCATGACCGAAAAAGGGCTGAAGGGTGTTTCCAATCCCAGCGCCATTTTCCTGAGCCAGCACGCAGAGCCGGTGCCCGGCAGTTGTGTCATGGTCACGCTGGAAGGCACGCGCCCGATGCTGGTGGAAATTCAGGCGCTGGTGGACAGTGGTGGCCCCAGCCCGCGTCGGCTCTCCGTGGGGCTGGACAAGGACCGCCTGGCCATGCTGCTGGCCGTATTGCACCGCCACGCCGGTGTAGCCTGCATGGACCAGGACGTGTTTGTCAACGCGGTAGGCGGTGTGCGCATCACCGAACCGGCCGCCGATCTGGCGGTCATGTTGTCCATTACCTCCAGCTTGCGCGGCAAACCGCTGCCCAAGGGGTTTATCGCCTTTGGCGAAGTGGGGCTGGCGGGCGAGGTGCGCCCTGCGCCGCGCGGCCAGGAGCGCCTGAAGGAAGCTGCCAAGCTGGGCTTCAGCGTGGCCGTGGTGCCCAAGGCCAATGCACCGAAAAAGCCCATCGAAGGCATGACCATCCATGCGGTGGAGCGGGTCGAGCAGGCCATGGAGGTGGTGCGCGGCTTGGGCTGATTCGGGTGAAATCTTGACCTATCGCATTGTGCAGGGCCCGCCGGGTGGATAAGATGAATTAGTTCAATCCTTGGGAACTGCAGCATGAAATCCTCCTACTTCACGTTGGGCGCCAAGTTGTGGTTATTTGTCGCGCTGGTCATGGCACTCCTGGTGTTCACGCTGGTGTTTGCCACCAACCGCAGCACGGAAGTGCAAACACGTGCCGACGCCGCTTTTGCCGCCCAGAACGAGAAGATCAATCTGGCCCTGCAATGGTCTGGTCAGGTGGAAACCCAGCTCACCCGCATCGTTGCCACAGCGACCACGGCCGATCCGGCGATCGATGAACTGTTCAAGGGCCAGATTCCGGCCGGCAGCGCCCGCATCACCGAAGTGCAGAAAAAGGTGGAAACCAGTGGGCTGGACGACACCGAGAAAAAGCTGTTTGACCGTATTGGCGAAGAGCGCAAGGTAGCGCTGGTTTCGCTGGCCAAAGTGCGTGATTTCAAGGCCGCCGGTGACCAGCCCAGTGCGGCTGCTGAGGTCAAAACCAATTTGCTGTCGAGTGTTGATAAATACGTGAAGTCGCTGCAGGAGTTCAGTGAGTTGCAAAGAGGCCGGTACGCAACGCTGAACGAAGGCTTCCAGGTGGAGCGCAATGCCAACGCCTGGATTGCGCGCGGTTTGGTGGCGGGTCTGCTCGTTGCGCTGATCCTGGGCACGCTGGTGCTGATCCGACAGATCCGCCAACCCCTGAAAGAAGCCATTGCCGTGGCGGAGAAGATTGCTTCGGGTGACCTGAGCGCCAAAGTGTCGGTGGACCGTGGCGATGAGTTTGGCGAAATGATGCGGGCCCTTGCCCACATGCAGGAGCAACTGGTGCATCTGGTGTCCGACGTGCGCCGCGGCACCGACAACATTGCCACCGCCAGCGAGGAAATCGCCACCGGCAACCAGGACCTGGCCAACCGCACGGAGCAGACCGCCTCCAATCTCGAAAAAACCGCCTCCAGCATGGAGCAGCTCACCGCCACGGTGAAGCAGTCCGCCGATTCGGCCCGCCAGGCCAACCAGTTGGCCGCGTCTGCCGCCCAGGTGGCGCAACGTGGCGGCAGCGTGGTGAGTCAGGTGGTGACCACCATGGACGACATCAATGCCAGTTCGCGCAAGATCTCCGACATCATCAGCGTGATCGATGGCATCGCGTTCCAGACCAATATCCTGGCGCTGAATGCCGCCGTAGAAGCGGCGCGTGCCGGTGAGCAGGGCCGTGGTTTTGCCGTGGTGGCCAGTGAAGTGCGCTCTCTGGCTGGCCGTTCGGCCGAAGCCGCCAAGGAAATCAAGCTGCTGATTAACACCAGCGTCGACAAGGTGCAGGGCGGCTCTGCCCTCGTGGCGCAGGCTGGTGAAACCATGACAGAAATCGTCAGCTCGGTGCAGCGTGTGACCGACATCATGGGGGAGATCACCGCCGCCACATCTGAGCAGGCCCAGGGCATCGCACAGGTCAATACCGCCGTGAACGAGCTGGACCAGATGACCCAGCAAAACGCCGCGCTGGTGGAAGAGTCGGCCGCCGCAGCCAGCAGCATGAAAGACCAGGCTCAGCGCCTGGCCGAAGTGGTCTCCGCGTTCAAGTTGGACAACCAGTCCGTCGCGGCCAAGGCGGCTCCTGGCAGCAGTACCAAACCCAAGCCATCGACGGCCACGCCACGCCCGGCGCTGGCCAAGCCTGCGGCATCCCCCGCCAAGACCAGCAAACCGGCCACTGGTGCCAAGCCCATGGCCTCCTTGTCGAACAAACCCGCTGCTCCAGCCTCGAAGCCCGTGACCACCGCCAAACCGTCCAACGGGGACGATGACTGGGAAACCTTTTAAGCGACTGACCTGCGCGCTTGTTGCGTCGCCGCTTCTTAAGCGGCATTTAATGTGTGTAGCCCACCATGCAAGGCATGGAGGCTTACATGCATACATTTTTCAGGATTTTGGGTGGGGTGACGCTGGCTTGGGCGTGCGCCACCACGGCGTCGGCGGGCACCCCCGCTGAACAATTGAACGCGCTGGCCGCCCAGGCGGGACGCAGTCCCAATCCGGCCCAAGGTCAACAATTTTTCAATGCCCAACACGGCCGCGAGTGGAGCTGTGCGTCCTGCCACAGCGCACTGCCCACGGGTGACGGCAAACATGCCAGCACCGGCAAGCCCATGGGCCCGCTGGCCCCTGCCTTCAACCCCGAGCGCTTTACCGACCCCGCCAAAAGCGAAAAGTGGTTCCGCCGCAACTGCAATGACGTGCTGGCCCGCGCGTGCACCGCCGCCGAAAAAGCCGATGTGCTGGCCTGGCTGATCAGCCTCAAGCGCTGAAGGCTCACGGTACGTCAACCCAAAGGAAATTTATGGAAAATCGGCCTCTAGCCCTCGTGAAATATGCGCAAGCAGCTCCTAAATGGATAGCAACTTTGGCCCTGACTGGATTAGCGGTGGGCAGCGCCTGGGCCGATTCCAAAGGCCCCATGGTGCCGCCCCTGCCCCAATACCAGGCCGAATGTGCGGCCTGCCACATTGCCTACCCGGCGGGCATGTTGCCTGCTGCGTCCTGGAAACGGGTCATGGGTTCGCTGAGCAAACACTACGGCACCGATGCGTCCCTGGACGAAACCAGTGTGCGCGCAATCAGCCAGTGGTTGCAGGTGAATGCGGGGACCTACAAGCGGGTGCGGGAGGAGCCACCGCAAGACCGTATCACCACCTCGGCCTGGTTTGTGCGCAAACACGATGAGCTGGACCCTGCCATCTGGAAGCAAGCCGCGGTCAAGAGCGCGGCCAACTGCATGGCCTGCCACACGCGGGCCGACAAAGGCAGCTTTAGCGAACGCGAAATCACCTTCCCCAAAGGCCTGGATGCGCGCTTTCGCCGCAACTGGTCTGACTGACCTTCCACCACCTTGCCCCATTTGACGAGGCCCAACATGAACACTACGACCTTTCCCCCCGGCACCGCGCCGGCCCAACCTGGACGCCGCCGTGTGGTGGATGCGCCCACCCGCGTCTTTCACTGGCTATTTGCCCTGAGCTTTCTGGGCGCTTACCTCACGGCCGATGGCGAGCGCTTGCGCCTGCTGCACGTCACGCTGGGCTACACCATGGCGGGCTTGTTGGTCTTTCGCGTGCTGTACGGTCTGCTGGGGCCGCGCCAGGCGGGTCTGACCCTGCTGTGGCGTAAGGTCTCGGGCCTTTGGCCCTGGGCGAAATCGCTCAAGGCCGCCGTGAACACCACTGCGGAAGTGGACGCACACCCGGCGGTGAACTGGCGCCAGGGGCAAAACCTGTTCATGGCGCTGGCCATCGTTGCCTTGTTGATGCTGGTGCTGCCGCTCACGCTGTCGGGTTACGCCACCTACAACGAGTGGGGCGACTTTCTGGGTGGCGACTGGGTAGCAGACGTGCACGAATTCTTTGGCAACACCGTCTTGGCCGTGGTGCTGGCGCATATTGCCGCCATCGTGGGCCTCAGTGTGTTGCGCCGCAAGAATCTGGCGGCACAGATGGTGACCGGCCGTGCCGATGAACCCGGCCCGGACTTGGCCAAGCGCAACCACGGCTGGTTGGCGGCCTTGCTGCTGTGTGCGGTGTTGGCCTACTGGACCTGGGAGTGGCAGCAGTCGCCCCAAGGATTGATCTCGGAGCAGGCCATCAGTGCCGTGCTCAGTGGGCAAGGTGATGGCGAGAACGACTGAGCAGCCGCCATGCACAATAGTCTGACCAGTTCCCACGGAGTCCATTGAATGCGCGTGTTGCTTGCCGAAGACGATGCCATGCTGGGCGACGGCCTGCGGGCCGGGCTGCGCCAGCTGGGTTTTCAGGTCGACTGGGTGCGCGATGGTCTGGCGGCCGAGCGCGAGTTGTCAGGTGGCGAGTACACCGCTGCCGTGCTGGACCTGGGTTTGCCGGGCAAGGACGGCCTGGACGTGCTGCAGGCCCTGCGCAGCGCAGGCGTGGTCACCCCGGTGTTGGTGCTGACGGCTCGGGACGCGGTGCCCGACCGCATCCGCGGGCTGGACCTGGGTGCCGATGACTATGTGCTCAAGCCCGTGGACTTGCATGAACTGGCCGCGCGCCTGCGCTCGCTGGTGCGGCGCTCGCATGGGGTTGCACAAGAGGTATTGCAGATGGGTGCTCTGGCACTGGAACCCGGCACCCGCCGGGTACTTTGGCAAGGTGCGGAGGTGACCTTGTCCACCCGCGAGTTTGACCTCTTGCATGCGCTGATGCGCAGCGCCGGGCGGGTGCTCTCGCGCGAACAGCTGGAGCAGCAGATGTACAGCTGGGGCCACGAGGTGGAGAGCAATGCGATTGAGGTGCACATCCACCACCTGCGGCGCAAGCTGCAGGCCGATGCCATCCAGACCGTGCGGGGCGTGGGCTACCGCGTGAATCCGCAGCCGGGCGCCTGACCATGGGTGCCGGCCGCTCGCTGCAACTGCGCCTGCTGGTGCTGCTGTCTGTCTCCTTAACCCTGGTGTGGTTGGCCGTAGCGGTATGGACCTGGGTGGATGCCCGCCACGAAGTGGACGAACTCATGGACAGCCACCTGGCCCAGGCCGCCGCCATATTGGTGGTGCAGCCGTTGGACCTGGACGACGACGCCGTGGCCGATGCGCCAGCCTTGCACAAGTACAGCGCGCGGGTGGCGTTTCAGGTGTTCCATGAAGGCACGCTGGTCATGCGCTCGGCCAATGCCGGGACTGAACCGCTGAGCCATGAGATCCGTGGCTTCGAGACCGTGCGCGATGGCGGTGAAATCTGGCGTGTGTTTGCCACCCGGGGTGCCGACCGTGATGTGCAGGTGTATGTGGGTGAGCGGGTGGACGCGCGCAACGACATCGTCTGGGCCATGCTGCGCGGCATGTTGCTGCCCATGGCGTTGGCCTTGCCCGTGCTGGCGGCCTTGTTATGGTGGGCGGTGCACCGTGCGCTGGTGCCGTTGCGCGCCCTCAGCCATACGCTGGGCCAGCGCGCACCCGATGCGCTCAACCCGGTCGCCGTGCCCGACGTGCCGACCGAAATGCAGCCGCTGGTGGCCGCGCTCAACGGCCTGCTGGCCCGCATTGAACGCATGGTGCAAAGCGAGCGGCGCTTCACCGCCGATGCCGCACACGAACTGCGCACGCCGATTGCCGCCATCCGCGCCCAGGCGCAGGTGGCCTTGGGGGCCGGGGCAGACAGCGCGCAACGCGACCTGGCTTTGCAGACCACGTTGGCCGGGTGTGACCGGGCCGCGCATTTGGTAGACCAACTGCTCGCGTTGGCCCGGCTGGAGACCTCTGCTGCGGCCCCCACCGCAGAGGTCTGCGATCTGCGCACCCTGGCCCGGCAGGTCGCCGCAGACTTGGCACCCTCCGCATTAGCCCGTGGGCAGGACCTCGCGCTGGAGGCGGATGCAGACGTGGCCTGCACCGTTGCTGCGCCAGCAGTCTGGCTGGCCATGTTGTTGCGCAACCTGCTGGACAATGCCCTGCGCTACAGCCCTGACCGTGCGCGCGTGCTGGTGCGTGTGGCCCGCACATCCGAACAGGTGGTCTTGGAGGTGCATGACAGCGGCCCTGGCATGGCCAGTGCGGATATGCGGCGCCTGGGCGAGCGGTTTTTCCGGGTGCTGGGCCACACCCAAAGCGGCAGTGGTCTGGGCTGGTCCATCGTGCGCCGGATCGCGGATGTGACCGGGGCGCAGGTGACCGCGCAATCCTCCGCACTCCTGGGCGGACTGCATGTGCAGGTGGTGTGGCCCATCCTGCGAAAATAGGCGCATGCAAATTCAAAAAATTCTATTGCCGCTGGCAGCTGTTGTGTTGGTGGTGGCTGGTTATCGTGCGTATGGCTGGCCCGGCCTGGCGTTGGTGGCCGGTGGTTTGGTGATGTGGCAACTGCTGCACTTCACGCGCATGCTGCACATCCTCAAGCGCGCGGCCAACCGCCCTATCGGCCATGTGGACAGTGCCGTCATGCTGCACGCCAAACTGGCAGCGGGCCTGCCTCTGCTGCATGTTGTGGCGATGACCCGTGCTCTGGGGCAATTGGAGTCGCCCAAAGACACGCAACCCGAGCGCTACCGCTGGACCGACACGGCGCAGTCCAGCGTGGTCTGTGTATTCCTGGGTGGCAAGCTGCAGAGCTGGGAGCTGACGCGCCCGGCGCCGGATGGCGTGATGGAGCCGACCGACAGTGTGGCGCCAGCCCCGTAAAATCAGCGTTTCGCATTCTTTGCCGTTACCCCTTACAAGGACACCCTGATGAGCGTACTACCCCCCTCCATGGCCGATCGCGACGGAAAAATCTGGATGGACGGCCAGATGGTGGACTGGCGTGACGCCAAGATCCATGTGCTGACCCACACACTGCACTACGGCTGCGGCGCATTCGAAGGCGTGCGGGCCTACAACACGGTCAATGGCCCGGCCATCTTCCGCCTGGAAGAACACACCGACCGCCTCTTCAACAGCGCCAAGATCCTGCGCATGCAAATCCCGTTCACCAAAGAACAGGTCAACGAAGCACAGAAAGCGGTGATCCGCGAGAACAAGCTGGAGTCCGGCTACCTGCGCCCGCTGACTTGGATCGGCGACAAGAAACTGGGCGTCTCGCCCAAAGGCAACACCATCCACCTGATGGTTGCCGCCTGGCCCTGGGGCGCCTACCTGGGTGAAGAAGGCATGAAGCGCGGTATCCGTGTGAAGATCTCCAGCTACACCCGCCACCACGTCAACATCACCATGACCCAGGCCAAGGCGGTGAGCAACTACACCAACTCCATCCTCGCCAACATGGAAGCCACGGACGACGGTTACGACGAAGCCATGCTGCTCGACGCCAACGGCTTTGTGTCGGAAGGCGCGGGCGAGAACCTGTTCGTGGTCAAGGGCGGTGTGGTCTATACGCCCGATCTGTCGGCCGGTGCGCTCAACGGCATCACCCGCAACACCGTGTTCCACATCTGCAAGGACCTGGGCTTGGAAGTGGTGCAAAAGCGCATCACCCGCGACGAGGTGTATATCTCCGACGAAGCCTTCTTCACCGGCACCGCCGCCGAAGTGACGCCTATCCGCGAACTGGACCGCATCGAACTCGGCAGCGGCAGCCGTGGCCCCATCACCGAAAAAATCCAGACCGCGTTTTTTGACATCGTCAACGGCCGCAATCCCAAATACGCCCACTGGCTCACGAAAGTCTGACCACCATGACCCAAGCTGTGATCGAAATCCTGGCCAAAGACCTGAACCACCAGGGTGGCGTGTTCTGCCCCAGCCCGCTGGCCGACATGAAGACCTGGAACACCCATCCCAAGGTCTACCTGGACGTGGCCCGCTCCGGCGAAGCCAAGTGCCCGTATTGCGGCACCGTCTACAAACTGAAAGACGGCGAGCACTTCGCTAGTGGACACTAGCTCCTTGATCATCGCGCCCCAATGGATAGGGGACGCGGTGATGACCGAGCCGCTGTTGCGCCGTCTGGCGGCGCGTGGTGAGCGGCTGACCGTAGGCGCATTGCCCTGGGTGGCGCCGGTCTACCGGGCCATGCCGCAGGTGGCCGAGGTCATTGAATTCCCGTTCGCCCATGGTGGCCTGCAGTTCAAGGCGCGACGCAGCCTGGCGCGGCAGTTACAGGGCCGATTCAACACCGCGTATGTGCTGCCCAATTCGCTCAAGAGTGCGCTGCTGCCGTTTCTGGCCAGCATTCCCAAACGGGTGGGCTACATGGGCGAAACGCGGGTGGGTTTACTCACCCACCGGCTGAAAAACCCCGGCAAAAACAGCCGCCCCCCGATGGTGGCCTTCTACTCCGCGCTGAGTGGCGATTCCGATGTGGCCGATGACCGGCCGCAACTGGCGATTGACCCGGTGATTGTGGAGGCCTCGCTGGCCGGTCTGCAACTGCAGCCGCAGGGCTATTACGTCATGGCACCCGGCGCAGAGTACGGCCCGGCCAAACGCTGGCCGGCGCAGCACTACGCGGCGCTGGCGCGCCAACTGACCCGGCCCGTGGTCTTGCTGGGCTCGTCCAAGGAAGCGGCGCTGTGTGTCGAGATTGCCCAGGCGGTCAACGCGGTGGTTCCCGGGCAGTGCCGCGACTGGGCAGGACGCACCACGCTGGACTTGGCACTGGCCACGATTGCCGGCGCCCGTGCCATGGTGAGCAATGACTCCGGCTTGATGCACGTGGCGGCTGCCTTTGGTGTGCCGCAGGTGGCGCTGTTCGGTTCGTCCAGCCCGTTGCACACGCCGCCGCTGAGCCCGCACGCCCAGGTGGTCTGGCTCAAGAACGATCCGGACTACTTTCCGCCGCTGGACTGCGCGCCCTGTTTCGAGCGCGAGTGCCCGCTCGGCCATACCCGCTGTCTGGTCGATATCCAGCCGTCCAAAGTGCTATCGTATTTGTAGCTGCTTGCGCAACGCCCATCGGGGCTAGGCGCCAATTTGGCATAAAAAAAAGCCATCCGTGAGGATGGCTTTGTAAAAGTCCCCGAAGGGACGTCGTTGGAACCGTTTGAAGCAAACCTATTGGTTGGTTTGGCTTCTTTTCTTTGAACTGTGACAGCAGTTGGGTGAACTTTAGGGGTTCGCAACGCTTTGCGGTATCCCCCATTCGGGTGAATTTGCAGGGTTTTTTGTAAATATTTACAAAAAAAAGGCCGAATTCTGGGGTTTCGGCCTTTTGGGCAGGCCGTCTTGGCGCTTTCGCGCCGGCTTGCCGTGGTTTAAAACCTTGAACAGGCGCTAAGACGCCCCGGGCAGGCGCACTTCAAAAGATGCACCGCCTTGCGGGCGGTTGCTGCAGCGCACCGTGCCGCCATGGCGCAGGGTGATGGACTTCACCAGCGAAAGACCCAGTCCCACCCCCCCATCCCGCTCGGAGGCGCCGGGCAGGCGGTAAAACGGTTCAAAAATACGGGTTTGCAGCGCTTCCGGCACACCCGGGCCTGCGTCGTTCACCTGCAGAACCGCATGCGCACCCTCCTGGCGCAGCACCACCTGCACCTCACCCTTGCCATACCGCTGGGCGTTTTCCAGCAGGTTGCGCACTACGCGGCGCAGCAGCTTGCTCACCCCGGGCACCAGCAGCGTGGTCTGGGCGACCTCCAACTGGGCGCCTGTGCGCGCGCATTCTTCTGCCGCCAGGCCCACCAGGTCTACCGGCTCCACGGTGCCCAGATCGGCCTCGCGCGCGTCCAGGCGGCTGGCCAGCAGGATTTCCTCGATCAACTGGTCCAGTTCGCCAATGTTGCGGGCGATTTCTTCCTGGTCGGCCAGGCTGGGGGCCGTGCCCATCAGCTCCAGTCCCATGCGGATGCGTGTGAGCGGCGAGCGCAGTTCGTGGGAGGCATTGGCCAGCAACGACTTTTGGGAGGCCAGGAGCGCGTCCTGCGCTTTAACGAGTGTTTCGATCTGCTGCGCTGCGTGGTTGAAACGCGTGGCCAAGTAGCCGACTTCGTCATCCCCCTCCTGTGGCATGCGCACGCTCAGGTTGCCGTCGCCCCACTGCTGCACGCTGTGTTGCAAGGCTTCGAGCCGCCTTGTCAGCCGCCGCACGATGGGGTAGGTGGCCAGCGCCACCGCAATGGCCACCAGACCCAGGGTCCAGAGGAAACCAAAGGGCGCGGCCCAGGTGTTTTTGGGGGGGCGCGGCATGTGCAGGTGCATGGTCTGCCCATCCTGCATGCGCACGACAAATTCGGGGCCGCTGCCAAACCGGCTTTTGCGATCGCTTTCATCAGCGTCGTCTTCGTCCGGGGTGGTTCCCGCGGCGTTGGGCGTGGCGGTAGCGTCGCGTTTTTCGGTTCGCAATTCGGGTGGAGGCGGAGGGCGTGAGCGGCGTGCCTGGCCGCTGCCAATGATTTCACCTACGGCGTTGCGCACCACCACTTCCCGCAGGGGCGGGTCCGCTGCCATGCGCCAGGCCCAGCCCACCAGCAAAGTCAGTACCGCCACGGCCAGCACGACGGCCAGCCAGATGCGTACATACAGCTTTTTCAGGAACACGGAGGAATGACCTTAGTCTTGTTGCCGCGCGAAGACGTAACCCACACCACGCACGGTGAGAATGCGTTTGGGGTTCTTGGGGTCGGCTTCAATGGCTGCACGGATGCGGCCCATGTGCACGTCAATCGAGCGGTCAAAGGCTTCGAGTTCCCGGCCGCGCACGGCTTCCATGATCTGGTCGCGCGTCAGCACGCGCCCGGCGCGTTCGGCCAGGGCGGCCAGCAGGTCAAACTGGTACGAGGTCAGTTCCCGTGCGGCATTGGCCACGGTCACGGTGCGTGCGTCGCGGTCGATCTCCAGCGAACCAAAACGCAGGGCCTTGCCGGTGCTGGTGGGGCCATCGACCTTGCGTCGCAGGATGGCGCGGATGCGGGCCAGCAGTTCACGCGGCTCAAACGGTTTGGGCAGATAGTCGTCCGCACCCATCTCCAGCCCGATGATGCGGTCCATGGGGTCACCCTTGGCAGTCAGCATGAGGATGGGGATTTGCGCCAGGTGGGAAGGGAGCGCACGGATGCGTCGGCACACTTCCAGCCCATCCATATCGGGCAGCATCAAGTCCAGAATCACCAGCTCGGGCTGTGCGGTGGACTCGGCGGCCGTGAGTCGGGCCAGGCCACTGGCACCATCGCCCGCGGTGGCGAGCGTGAATCCGTTTTGTTCCAGGTACTTGGCCACCATGGCGGCCAGGCGGGCGTCGTCCTCAATCATCAGCAGTTGTTGGCTCATGGCTTCAGTCTAGTCCTGGGGGCGGTGGGGCGTGTGCCGCGCAGTTGAAGTGTCTGTAAAGATACGTAAACAATGCTACCAAATCAATAGCTGCTTGCGCATATCCCTCAAGGGCTGGAGGGCGATTTGACCCTTGAAGCCAGCCACACGAGTCCCAGTACCGGTACGCCCAGCAACGCGGTGGAGGTGAAGAAGCTGGCGTAACCAAAATGGTCCACATACAGGCCGGAATAACCCGCCACGAATTTGGGGAGCAGCAGCATCATGGAGCTGAACAACGCGTACTGGGTGGCCGAGTAGTTCACATTGGTTAGCGACGACAGGTAGGCGATAAACGCTGCCGAGGCGATGCCGCTGGCCAGGTTGTCCGCCGAGATCACAAAGATCAATCGGGTCACGTCGTGCCCCTGGCCTGCCAGCCAGGCAAACAACAGGTTGCTGCCCGCGCTGAGCACCGCGCCCAGCATCAGCACCCGCATCACGCCCACCCGCATGGCCAGTGCGCCGCCGACAAAGGCTCCGGCCAGCGTCATCACGACGCCGTAGATCTTGGTGACTGCGGCCACCTCGTCCTTGGTGTAGCCCATGTCCACGTAGAAAGGGTTGGCCATGATGCCCATCACCACATCGCTGATGCGGTAGGTGGCGATCAGGGCCAGGATCAGTGCGGCCTGCCAACGGTAGCGCTGCACAAAATCGGCAAATGGGGCGACCAGCGCGCCTTGCAGCCACTCGCGCGCGTTGCGCGCCGGAGCCAACACCATGCGCGCGGGCTCCGCCGAAAAAAGTACCGTCAGCACGCCGGGCAACATGCTCGCCGCCATGGCCAGGTAGGCGGTTTGCCAAGCGGCGTGCTGGTAGGTCGCAGCCGCACCTGCCACCGCTGCGGGCACTTCGGCGCGCGCGGCCAGCCATAACGTGCCTGCACCGGCCCAGATCATGGCCAGGCGGTAACCAGTCTGGTAAGTGGCGGCCAGTGCGGCCTGGTGCCGGGTGTCGGCGGATTCAATGCGAAACGCGTCCAACGCAATGTCCTGTGTGGCAGACCCCACGGCCACCGCCACGGCACACCACACCATCGTGGCGAGGGACTGCTGCGGATCGGTCAGGGCCATCAAGACCAGCGCCACCATGATCATGGCCTGTGACGCTAGCAACCAACTGCGACGGCGTCCCAGCACACGGGTCAGCACAGGGATGGGCAGACGGTCCACCAGCGGCGACCAGACCCACTTGAAACCATACGCCAGCCCGACCCAGCTTAAAAATCCGATGGTGGTGCGGTCGATGCCCGCCTCGCGCAGCCAGAAACTCAAGGTGCCAAACACCAGCAGCAGTGGTAGCCCGGCAGAAAAACCCAGTGACAACATGCGCAAGGAGGCGGGCTCCAGGTACACCCTCAAGGTCTGCGCCCAGGTGGGCTTGGCCGCCGTGGCGGAGATCTTGGGGGGGGGCATCGTCATGCGGGAATAATACCGTTCATGAAATACACGATTGCTGTTGCCGTATTGTGGTTGGGCCTGGTGCCGGGCAGTTGGGCGCGCGAGGGTGTGGAAGTCGGCGGAAACTCGGCCTTTTCCAACCTGGTGTCGGCCGAGCAGGTGGAGAAGTCCGCTGCACAACAGTACGCACAGACGCTGTCACAGGCCGCCAGCAAAAATGCGCTGGCTTCCAAAGACAATGCCCAGGTGCTGCGCCTGCGTGCCATTGCGCGGCGCATCATTCCGAATGCGATGGAATGGAACCCGCGTGCGAATGGATGGCAGTGGGAGGTCAACCTGATCAACGCTGACCAGATCAATGCGTTTTGCATGCCCGGTGGCAAGATTGCCTTCTACAGCGGCATCCTGAACCAACTCAAACTGACCGAAGACGAGGCGGCCATGGTCATGGGCCATGAGATCGCCCACGCGTTGCGCGAGCATGCGCGTGAACGCATGGGCAAAAACGCCGCCACCGGCATAGGGGCCAGTTTGCTGAGTCAGGTGTTGGGGCTGGGTGAGCTCGGGCAGACGGTGACCAACTACGGTGCGCAGTTGCTCACGCTGACCTTCAGCCGCGCGGACGAATCAGAGGCTGACCTGGTGGGGATGGAGTTGGCCGCACGCGCCGGGTACGACCCGCGCGCAGGCGTCACCCTGTGGAAAAAGATGGGCGCCGCCAACCAGTCGGCACCACCGCAGTGGTTGTCTACCCACCCCTCCGGCAGTACCCGCATTGCCGAAATTGAAGCCAACCTGCCCAAGGTGATGCCGCTGTACCAGCGGGCCAAAGCGGGCAAGAGCGGAGGCTGAGGCTCTGCCCCACAAACTCCGGCTCAGGCGCGTTCGTATTCAATCGTGATTGGCGCGTGGTCGGAGAACTTCTGGTCTTTGTAGATGTGGCTGGTCCGCGCAGATGCAGCCATCGCAGGTGTGGCCAGGTGGTAGTCCAGACGCCATCCCACGTTATTGGCATACGCCTGGCCGCGGTTGCTCCACCATGTGTAGCTGGTATCGGTAGTCTCGGGGTGCAACTGGCGGTATACGTCCACCAGGCCGCCTTCGCCCACTAGCTTGGTCACCCAGGCACGTTCTTCGGGTGTGAATCCGGAGTTTTTCTGGTTGCTGCGCCAGTTTTTCAGGTCGATCTGCTGGTGCGCAATGTTCACGTCGCCACACAGAATGAACTCGCGCTCCGACTTGAGCTTTTGTAAGTGGGGGTAAAACTCTCCGAGAAAGCGGAACTTGGCCTGCTGGCGCTCTTCGCCCGACGAGCCGCTGGGGAAATAGACGCTCAGGATGGACATCTTGCGTTGGGGCGTGTCAAACCGCAGTTCCACATAGCGCCCCTCCGCATCAAACTCGGGGGAGTTGTACCCAATGATGACATCGCTGGGCTCGTGCCGGGTGTACACGGCCACACCAGAGTAGCCCTTCTTTTGTGCGTAGTGGAAGTGCCCCTGCATTCCGGCCAGTTCGTGAAACTTGCCGTGTACATCGTCGTGCTGGGCTTTGACCTCTTGCACACAAATACAATCAGGGCGTGCCTGTTGCAGCCAGGCCTCCAGCCCCTTGCTGGTGGCCGAGCGAATGCCGTTGAGGTTCAGGCTGGTTAACTTAAACAAGGAATTTCCCATGGCAGTTCAGGACCCTTTGGCCCAGGAGTTTGTGCAGTTTGCGGTCGAATGCGGGGTGCTGCGCTTCGGCGAATTCAAGACCAAAGCGGGGCGCATGAGCCCGTATTTCTTCAACGCGGGCCTGTTTGACGACGGTGCCAAACTGGGGCGTTTGGCCGAATTCTATGCCCAGCGCCTGCTGGACAGCGGTATCGAATTCGACATGGTGTTTGGCCCGGCCTACAAGGGTATTCCGCTGGGCGCCGCACTCGCGGTGGAGTTGGCCCGGCGCGGGCGCAATGTGCCGTTTGCCTACAACCGCAAGGAAGCCAAGGACCATGGAGAAGGTGGCACGTTGGTCGGCGCACCCCTCAAGGGTCGGGTCCTGGTCGTCGACGATGTGATGTCGGCCGGCACGGCGGCCAAAGAGTCCATTCGCATCATTCAGGCAGCAGGTGCGACGCCACACGCGGTGTGCCTCGCGCTGGACCGGCAGGAAATGGCGACCGAAGACGGCAAAGACGTGGCCTACAGCGCCGTGCAATACGTGCGCAACAAATTAGGGTTGCAGGTTTGCGCGATTGCGAAGCTCAGCGATTTGATGCAGTATCTGGAAAAGCGCAGCGATACCGGGACGGCCGCATACCACCAGCAGGTGCAGGCCTACCGCGCGCGCTACGGTGTTGATGAAGGGTGAGCATGACAAAAAAATTGTGGGTTGTGGTGGTTGTCCTGGCGTGTGCCGGTGCGGCCGGTTCGGTCTGGGCGCAAAGCTCGCCGGTGATCTCGGGGGTTTACACCTGCATTGACGCCAAAGGCCGCAAACTCACGGCGGATAGGCCCATTCCGGAATGCACGGACCGCGAGCAAAAAGTGCTCAACCCCAGTGGCACGGTGAAGGCCAAGGTCGGCCCCACGCTGACCGCCCAGGAAAAAGCAGAACTGGAACAAAAGGAAAAACGGGAACGCGAGGAGCTGGGCCGTGCGGCGGAGGAAAAACGCCGTGCCCGTGCCCTGTTGACCCGTTACCCCAACAAAGCGGTCCATGACCAGGAGCGCAACGAAGCACTGACCCAAATTGGGGTGGTGATCCAAGCCGCCAAGACCCGCTTGACTGAATTGGCACGCCAGCGGGTGGGCATTGACGAAGAGATGGAGTTCTACAAGAAGGACCCCACCAAGGCGCCCGCCTATGTGCGTCGCCAGCTTGAAGAAAACAACCAGAGCCAGACCGTGCAAAAGCGGTTTATCGACGAGCAGGAAGCCGAAGTCCGCCGCGTCAATAACCGCTTTGACGACGAGCTGGTGCAACTGCGCCAGCTCTGGACGACTGTCTCGAAGTAGCGCCCCCACGCTCCGCCGCTGCGCTGGTCGCTGCCCCCCCCCCAGGGGGCTAACTCACCTTGGGGCGGCCCGGCGTGAGTTGTCCTGCGAATGGGGCTCAAGCCAGCTTGCTGCGCAACAGGTCATTGACCTGCTGCGGGTTTGCCTTGCCTTTGCTGGCTTTCATGATCTGACCGACCAGGGCGTTGAGCGCCTTGTCATTGCCGGCCTTGAACTCGGCTGCGTTCTTGGCATTGGCGGCAATGACTTCGTCGACGATGGCTTCCAGTGCGCCGGTGTCGTTCATCTGCTTGAGGCCTTTGGACTCGATGATGGCATCCACATCGGTGCCACCGTCCCACAAGGCGTCAAATACCTGCTTGGCAGCATTGTTGGAAATGGTGCTGTCGGCAATGCGTCCAATGAGTTGTCCCAATGATTGCGCACTGACGGGGGACGATTCAATGCCGATGTCTTGTGCATTCAAGCGGCGCGCGACTTCACCCATGATCCAGTTGCCAGCCAGTTTGGGCTGACCACCGGCCTTGGCGGTTGCTTCAAAATAAGCGGAGAGCGGCAGGCTCTGTGTCAAAGCCGTGGCGTCGTATTCGCTCAAGCCATAAGACGTTTCAAACCGTTGTGCCATGACACGTGGCAATTCGGCCATTTGCCCACGTACTTCTTGCACCCACTGCTCCGAAATACATAGCGGTGGCAAGTCTGGGTCGGGGAAGTAACGGTAGTCGGCCGCGTCTTCCTTGGTGCGCATTGCACGGGTTTCGCCGGTGTCCGGGTTGAACAATACGGTCGCCTGTTGAATTTCCAAACCATCTTCAATTTGCTCGATCTGCCAGCGTACCTCGTAGTCAATGGCCTGCTGCATGAACTTGAAGCTGTTCAGGTTTTTGATCTCGCGGCGCGTGCCCAATGGGGCACCAGGTTTGCGCACCGATACGTTGGCGTCGCAGCGGAACGAGCCTTCCTGCATGTTGCCGTCGCAAATGCCGATCCAGGTCACGATCTTGTGCAGTTCCTTGGCGTAGGCCACGGCCTCGGCGCTGGAGCGCATGTCGGGCTCGGTGACGATTTCCAGCAGCGGGGTGCCGGCGCGGTTCAGGTCGATGCCCGACTGGCCGATGAAATCTTCGTGCAGCGATTTGCCCGCGTCTTCTTCCAGGTGGGCGCGCACCAAGCGCACTGACTTTTTCTCTTCACCGAGGAAGAATTCCACGGCGCCGCCTTGCACTACGGGGATCTCAAACTGGCTGATCTGGTAGCCCTTGGGCAGGTCGGGGTAGAAGTAGTTCTTGCGCGCAAAAATACTCTTGGGTGCAATGTGCGCACCAATCGCCAGACCGAACTGGATGGCGCGTTCGACCGCGCCCTTGTTCATCACCGGCAGCGTGCCGGGCAGCGCCAGATCCACGGCGCAGGCCTGGGTGTTGGGCTCGGCGCCAAAGGCGGTGGATGCACGGCTGAAAATCTTGCTGGCAGTCGACAACTGGGCGTGCGTTTCGAAGCCGATGATGACTTCGTACCCACCCACGAGGGGGCCGGTCGGGCGGCCCTTTTGTTGTGCTTCAAATGTGTTCACGGTCTCGCTCATTGTTCAGAATCCTGCGGGCTTGGCCAGGTGGAAGTCCGTCGCTTGCTGGAAGCGGTGCGCCGCGTTGAGCAGGCGAGACTCCTGGAAATAGTTGCCGATGAGCTGCATGCCGATGGGCATGCCTGCGTCGTCGCCCGTGGTGGCAAAGCCCACCGGCACACTCATGCCGGGCAGGCCGGCCAGCGAGCCGGGCAGCGTGAAAATATCGGCCAGGTAGTTAGCCACCGGATCATCGGATTTTTCACCCAGCTTCCACGCCACGGTGGGCGCCACGGGGCCGGCAATCACATCACATTGCTGGAATGCGTTCTGGAAATCGTCCGCAATCATGCGGCGGATTTTTTGCGCCTGCAGGTAGTAGGCGTCGTAGTAGCCATGGCTCAGCACATAGGTGCCAATCATGATGCGGCGTTTGACCTCGTCACCAAAACCTTCGGCGCGGGTCTTCTTGTACATGTCGGCCAGATCGGTGTACTTGTCGGCGCGGTGACCAAACTTCACACCGTCAAAACGGCTCAAATTGCTCGACGCTTCGGCGGGCGCAATGATGTAGTACACCGGAATGGACAGCTCGGTGCGCGGCAATGCAATGGGCACCAGCTTGGCGCCCAGTTTCTCGTACTGCTTGAGCGCCGCATCCACCGTGGCGCGTACATCGCTGGAGAGCCCTTCGCCGAAAAACTCTGCAGGCACGCCAATACGCAGCCCTTCAATCGACTGGTCCAGCGTACGCGAGAAGTCTTCGGCAGGCATGTCAATCGAGGTGGAGTCGCGGTCCAGGTCGGGGCCACACATCTGGCTCAGCAACAGCGCGCAATCCTGTGCGCTGCGGGCCATGGGGCCGGCCTGGTCCAAGCTCGACGCAAAGGCCACCATGCCGTAACGCGAGGCGCGGCCGTAGGTCGGTTTGATGCCGGTGATGCCACAAAACGAGGCGGGCTGGCGGATGGAGCCACCGGTGTCGGTGCCGGTCGCGGCTGGAGCCAGCCGTCCGGCGACAGCGGCTGCGCTGGCACCCGACGAGCCGCCTGGAATGCGGCTTGCATTCCAGGGGTTGCGCGTGGGCACCACGGTATCAAAACCGACCGCTGCAATCGCGGTGTTTTCATTGCTCGAACCCATGGCGAATTCATCGCAGTTGAGCTTGCCCAAGGTCACGGTGCCCGCGTCCTTGAGCTTGGCAACCACGGTCGCATCAAACGGTGAGCGGTAGCCCTTGAGCATGCGCGAGCCCGCTGTCGTGGCGAAGTCCTGCGTGACAAAAATATCCTTGTGCGCGAGTGGCACACCTTCGAGTGCGCCTGCGCTGCCATTTGCAATGCGCGCATCGGCCGCGCGTGCTTGGGCCAGCGTGGTGTCTTCGCGCACATCGACATACGCGCCGAGCGCCGTGTGCGTGCGCGCGCGGGCCAGCAGATGCGTGGCGACTTCAACGCTGGAAACCTGCTTGCTGCGCAGCGCTTGTGCCAGTTCGGCAACGCCCAGGTCGTGCAGGGCGGTGGTGGAGAGGGAGCTTGTGCTTGTCATTGTTGTTTCTTCTTATTCAATGACCTTGGGCACTAAAAACAGCCCACGCTCCACGGCGGGCGCGCTTTGTTGGTTGGCTTCGCGCTGGTTGGGTTCACTCACCGTGTCTTCGCGCAAACGCAGCGTAATGTCCTGAATGGCCGCCACAGGATGGGCCAGCGGCTCCAGCCCGGTGGTGTCGACCGCGCGCATTTTTTCAACAATGGCGAAAAAATCGTTCATCTGGCCTAGCAGCCGGGTGCTTTCAGCGGGTTGCAGCTCCAGCCGGGCCAGATTGGCGAGCCGGGCGATATCGTGAGATGTCAGGGACATGGGCAAAAAATGAGGTGAAACCAAAGGTAAATCGGGCCCTGGGGGACTTCCCGGGGCAAGTTATTCACAGGGTATGGGTTATTATCCTGCCTTTGGTGCGAGAGGCGTAAAAGCGCGGACTTTGACACCAGACTTACGATTTTGAAACGATAAAACCATGGCGACGGAGGGTCGAAGTGCTCCCCGTGCCCGAGAGGATTTGAGATGTTTGGAGCTTTCCGTCGGTACTTCTCCACCGACCTGGCCATTGACTTGGGTACGGCCAACACCCTGATTTTTGTGCGTGACAAGGGCATCGTCCTCGACGAACCCTCCGTTGTTGCCATCCGCCACGAAGGTGGCCCCCAGGGCAAAAAGACCATCCAGGCCGTAGGCCGCGAAGCCAAGGCCATGCTGGGCAAGGTGCCCGGCAACATCGAGGCCATTCGCCCGATGAAAGACGGCGTGATTGCCGACTTCACGGTCACCGAGCAGATGCTCAAGCAGTTCATCAAGATGGTGCATCCGCGTGGCGTGTTCAAACCCAGCCCGCGCATCATCATTTGTGTGCCCTGCGGTTCCACCCAGGTGGAGCGTCGCGCGATTCGCGAATCTGCCCTCGGCGCTGGCGCCAGTGATGTGTACCTGATCGAAGAACCCATGGCAGCGGCCATCGGTGCCGGCCTGCCGGTGTCCGAGGCGTCCGGCTCCATGGTGGTGGATATCGGTGGTGGTACGACTGAAGTCGGCGTTATCTCGCTGGGCGGCATGGTCTACAAGGGCTCTGTGCGCGTCGGTGGTGACAAGTTTGACGAAGCCATCATCAACTACATCCGACGCAACTACGGCATGCTGATTGGTGAGCCCACCGCAGAAGCCATCAAGAAACAAATTGGCTCAGCCTTCCCAGGCTCCGAAGTCAAGGAAATGGAAGTGCGTGGACGCAACCTGTCCGAAGGCGTGCCGCGCAGCTTCACCATCTCTTCCAACGAAATCCTGGAAGCGTTGACCGATCCGCTGAACAACATCGTCTCCGCCGTGAAAAACGCGCTGGAGCAAACCCCGCCCGAACTCGGTGCAGACATTGCTGACCGCGGCATGATGCTCACTGGTGGTGGTGCGCTGTTGCGTGATCTGGACCGCCTGCTGGCCGAAGAAACCGGTCTGCCGGTGCTGGTGGCTGAAGATCCTCTGACCTGTGTGGTGCGCGGTTGCGGCATTGCACTGGAGCAGATGGAGCGCCTGGGTTCCATTTTCACCAGCGAATAAACCCCTGTCAGCGATGCCCGTACCATGCCCTTAGGTACGCTGGACAGAGATCCCCCTCCTTTCTTCCGCCAGGGCCCATCGGCCCTGTCCAAGTTGGCTGTCTTCAGTGCTCTGGCGCTGTTTCTCATGGTGGCCGATGCACGGTTCAAGATGATGCAGCCGCTGCGTGTGGCCTTGGCCGCCGTGTTGTACCCCGTGCAATGGCTGGCCATGCGCCCGGTATTGCTGGTTCAGGACAGCGGCCAGTACCTTGAATCACTGCGCAGCGCCCAGTCCGCTGAAGAGGCGGCACGCAAAAAACTGAACCTGCAGTCCCAGCGCGCCAACCAGGTCGAGCAACTGGCCCTGGAGAACGACCGCCTGCGCAAACTCATGGGTCTGCGCGATCGCCTGCATTCGCCTTCTATAGCCGCCCAGGTGCTCTATGACGCGGCCGACCCGTATACCCGCAAGGTGGTGATCGACAAGGGCCAGATGGACAAGATTGGCCTGGGCTCACCGGTGCTGGACGAATCCGGTGTGCTGGGCCAGGTGACCCGTGTGTACCCCTTTGTGAGCGAGGTCACGCTGATCACTGACCGCGACCATGCCATCCCCGTGCTCAATACCCGTACCGGTGCGCGTGGTGTGGCCTTTGGCGACACCTCCACCCACGCCGATGCCATGGTGCTGCGGTTCATGGCCGCCAATGCCGACGTGGAGGTGGGCGATCTGTTGACCACCAGTGGTGTGGACGGCGTGTATCCGCCCGGCCTGCCGGTGGCGCGCGTGGAAAAAGTGGACCGCCGTGTGGACGCGGTGTTTGCCTATATTTATTGCCAGCCGCTGGCGCTGGCATCGGGTGCCGCGCATGTGATGGTGTTGGAGCCGCTCACAGCGCAGATACCGGTGCGCCCTCTGCCGGATGGGCCCACGCCTGCCGTAACGCGCCGCGGAGAACTCAAATGAACGCCCTTGACTTTGCTGGAGCGCGGCCATGATCATGCGCCAGGGCCAGCAACTGCTGTTGCCTGCCAATCCCTTGTTCATCTGGGGCAGCCTGTTGTTGGCATTGCTGCTCAACATGTTGCAAAACATGGGGCTGTGGGGCCGCGCCGCCTGGTCGCCGGATTTGTTGGCGGTGGTGCTGGTGTTCTGGACCGTGCACCAGCCGCTGCGCGTGAGCATTGGTGCTGCTTTTTTCTTTGGCCTGCTGATGGACGTGCACCAGGGGGGCTTGCTGGGCCAGCATGCCATGGCCTACACAGTGTTGAGTTTCTTTGCCATCACCATCCACCGCCGTTTGTTGTGGTTCTCGGTGCCTTCGCAAGCAGCCCAGGTGTTTCCGCTGTTTCTCGCTGCCCACGGGGTGGAGCTGGTGTTGCGCATGCTGGGGGGCGGCACGTTCCCGGGCATCGCCATGGTGTTGTCGCCCGTGATTGAGGCCCTGCTGTGGCCGGTGGCCAGCATCCTGTTGCTGGCGCCGCAGCGTCGGGCGCCCAATCCCGATGCGAATCGCCCACTCTAGTCGAAATGATGGCCCCCACGCTCCCTCACTTTGTGTGGTCGCTGCCCCCATCCGGGGGAGGGGCCCTGGATTTTCAAGGGCGTGGAGCTAGCCTGGCTTGGGTCGGCCCTGCGCTGCGGCTGCCATGACTGAGTTACGCAATGTAGAAGCCGACCTGGCCCGCTTTCGCACCCGCATTTTTGTGGTGAGCATGGTGGTGCTGGCGTGTTTCCTGTTGCTGGTGGCACGCCTGGTCTACCTGCAGATCTGGCGGCATGACGACCTGCGTGCGCAGGCCGAAAACAACCGCACCGCCATCATCCCCATCGTGCCCAACCGGGGCCTGATCCTGGACCGCAATGGCATTGTGCTGGCCAGCAACTATTCGGCCTACACGCTGGAGATCACGCCGTCCAAAAGTGGCGGCCTGGAGCGCACGCTGGAAGAGCTGTCCCAGGTGATTGACATCACGCCGCGCGACCGCCGCCGCTTCAAGAAGCTCATGGACGAGTCCCGCAGCTTTGAGTCGCTGCCCATTCGCACCCGCCTGACCGACACCGAGGTAGCCCGTTTTGCAGCCCAGCGTTTTCGCTTCCCCGGGGTGGAAATCAAGGCCCGGCTGTTTCGCAACTACCCCTATGGCGAACTGGCCAGCCATGTGATCGGCTACATCGGCCGCATCAACCAGTCCGAGAAGGAAAAGATCGAGGACAGCGACGACCAGGCCAACTACCGCGGCACCGAATACATCGGAAAACTCGGTGTGGAACAAAGTTTTGAGACACAGCTGCACGGCATCACGGGTGTGGAACAGATCGAGACCTCGGCGGGCGGGCGCGCCGTGCGCAAGCTGGCCAGCAACCCTTCCACTCCCGGCAACGGTGTGATGCTGTCCATCGACATCAAGCTGCAAAAACTC
Source organism: Rhodoferax saidenbachensis (assembly GCF_001955715.1). Lineage (NCBI taxonomy): Bacteria > Pseudomonadati > Pseudomonadota > Betaproteobacteria > Burkholderiales > Comamonadaceae > Rhodoferax > Rhodoferax saidenbachensis. The sequence continues at coordinate 281,927 of NZ_CP019239.1, forward strand.
ATCGAAGACATGTTTGGCGAGCGCCGTGGTGCGCTGGTGGCACTGGACCCCAAGACCGGCGAAGTGTTGGCCTTTGTCAGCAAGCCCACGTTTGATTCCAATCTGTTCGTCGAAGGCATTGACCAGGAAAACTGGGCCATGCTTAACGAGTCGCTGGACAAACCGCTGTTGAACCGGGCCCTGCGCGGCACCTACCCACCGGGCTCCACCTACAAACCCTTCATGGCACTGGCCGCGCTGGAAACCGGCACCCGCTCTCCCTCCACGTTGGTCAATGACCCCGGCTTCTACATGTTTGGTGGCCACCGCTTCGGCAGCCCGGAAAACGAGAAGGGCGGCATCATGGACATGCACCGTGCCATCGCCGAGTCCAGTAACGCCTATTTCTACTCCCTGGCGAACGAGTTGGGTGTGGACACCATGCACGACTTCATGAAGCCTTTGGGCTTTGGCCAGATCACCGGCATCGACATCAATGGTGAAGTGCGCGGTGTATTGCCCAGCACCGACTGGAAGCGCCGCTACTACAAGCGCCCCGAACAGCAACGCTGGTACGCCGGTGAAACCATCTCCCTGGGCATCGGCCAGGGTTACAACAGCTTCACCATGCTGCAGTTGGCCCAGGCCACGGCCACACTGGCCAACAACGGCGTCAAACACAAACCGCAACTGGTCATCGCCACCCAGGACGCCACCACCCATGCGACCGAGCGTGTGCCGGCGCAACCTGCAGAGGATCTGGGTTTCAAGCCCGGGCACATTGACGTCGTCCGCAAGGCAATGGTCAGCGTCACCCAGGAAGGCACCTCGTCACGCGTCTTTGCCGGCGCGGGTTACCTGAGCGCGGGCAAAACCGGTACCGCCCAGGCGGTGAGCCTGGGCCAGAAAGAAAAGTACAACGCCGCCAAGATGGAAGAGCGCCAGCGCGACCATTCCCTGTACATCGCTTTCGCGCCGGTCGAAGACCCCAAGATTGCGTTGGCCGTGATTGTGGAAAACGCGGGTTTCGGCTCGGCCGCTGCGGCGCCGATTGCGCGGCGCGCTTTTGACTACTGGTTGATGGGTCAGTACCCCAGCCAAGAAGACCTGGTTGCTGTGAGCCGTGGCCAGGCCACCGCCCCCACCGGCAAGCCCCGCATCGTCAAGGATTTGCCCTGGCCCCTGCCGGGTACCGCAGTCGTCACGCCTGCTACGGCCCCCGCAGTTATAGGCGAAATCGGTCACTAGCCCTTATGGGGATTGCGCAAGTAGCTACTAAAAATGTAGCAATTTGCGCTCTGTGCGCAGCGGCTCAGCGCATGAAAGCGTCGTAGCCGGTCTTCAGGATCAGGGCCGACACCACCAGAATAAACACGCCGCGTACAAAACCCGTGCCGTGTTTGAGCGCCAGGTGGGTACCGGCCACGCTGCCCACCACATTGGCCAGCGCCATCACCAGCGCGTAGTGCCACCACACATGGCCTTTGAGCGTGAACAGCAGCAGTGCGGCCAGATTGGTGGCGGTATTGAGCAGCTTGGCGCCAGCGGACGCATGTAAAAAGTCATAGCCCAAAAAGCGCACCAGCAAAAACACAAAGAAGCTGCCCGTGCCCGGGCCAAAGAAGCCGTCGTAAAACCCGATCAGCGCACCAATGCCACTGGCCACCAGCATCTCCGCCACGCCGGAGAAACGCGGCGCGTGGTGGCGCCCCAGTTCTTTCTTGGCAATCGTGTAGATCAGCACCAGCACCAGCACGCCCGGCAGCAGCTTGCGCAGAAACTCGGGCGATATCACCGTCACCAGCCAGGCCCCGCCCAGCGATGCGGTAAACCCGGCCACTGCCGCAGGTGCCAGCGCTTTCCAGGGCATGGTCACGCGTTGGCTGTACTGCACCGTGGCAATGCCCGTGCCCCAGACCGAAGCGCCCTTGTTGGTACCAAACAGCGTGGCCGGATGGGCGTTGGGGAAGGCGGTGAACAGCGCAGGGATCAAAATCAGTCCCCCGCCCCCCACGATAGAGTCCACAAACCCGGCCAGCAGCGAGGCCAGCGTGACGACAAGCATTTCCATTTCCATGGGTTGATTGTCGCGGGGTTTTAGGGGGCTATTTCAGGGCCAGGCTTTCTCGCTTCGGGTGAAGTGGCTTGAGATTTTGCGAGTCTTGGACAGGCTGCTTCAGACTGATAGTCGACTTTCACATCGCTCTAAAGCAGTCGTTAACGTTGGCGCTGCCCGGCACACAGCACTGGCCGCGAAGCGGCCTCTCTCTGCTGTGTGTCCGCGCCGAGCAACCCGTTAGGTTTTGTACCCATTGCGGATTGTTCTAAGAATGACCCTGCCATGAGGTTCTTCGCCATCGCCCTGAAGAACGGCAACTTGAATGCTTCCTCCGATACATGGAGTAATGCGCTTTTCAAGTAACTCTGTAATTCTCAAACTTGCATCTGCGGCATTTTTCTTGTCGTAATCTTTTACTTCTGTATTTGGATCTGTGCGCAAAACAATCCGAATTCCTTCGACAGCCCAGACCTTTTCCTCAAAATCACTTGCTTTCATGTTGTAACGCTCCTTGTGGTGAAAAAAACTCGATAAAAACCTAACGAATGCCTACCGCAAAACCTGCGGGATATTCTGGTCGCTGCGGGATAAACTGGGCGAAAAATGCGCTGGGAAGCCGCTTGCAGTCTCGATTTCAGTAATATTCATGTGCGTTTGTACAGGTATAAAAATTCCGACAAACCACGCACGTTGTAAGGAACGGCGTGGGCCACAGAATTCACGATTCTCACGCCTCGGAACCAGCTTGAACATCCCCCATTCGGGTGATTCTGCGAACGACTGCTTCCGCCGCAATGCAGCCCAAGCAAACATTGAATCCACCATAAAAAAAGCACCGGGATCACCGGTGCTTTTTGAAGCAGTCTTTGCGAAGCTGCTGTTGTTGTTTTTGCCGTCTCCTCGGCGTCGTCTCTAACCAGGTTGCGTGTTCGCAGTTGCTGTGTGTCTGGAACAAGCCTCAATGTAGCTGCCTTGTGGGGGCGTCGGCATCAGGACAAACCCTTTAAACATATTGCCCCCACGCTCCGCCGCTGCGCGGGTCGCTGCCCCCGGAGGGGGCTAATTCTGCTTGGGGCGGCCCGGCGCAAAATTGTCCCGGGCGTCCTCGGCGATCCACTGGGCCGCCTTTTCCGCAATCATCAGGGTGGGGGAGTTGGTGTTGCCGCTGGTGATCAGTGGCATGACGCCCGCATCGACCACGCGCAGACCGGCCACGCCGCGCACCTTGAGGCGGTTGTCGACCACAGCCATCGGGTCGTTGTCGGGTCCGTCCACGCGGCCCATTTTGGTGGTGCCGACGGGGTGGAAGATGGTGGTGGCGATATCACCGGCCAATTGCGCCAGTTCGGCGTCACTCTGGAACTGGGTGCCGGGTTTGTATTCCTCGGGCTGGTATTTCTGCAGCGCCGGCTGCGCCACGATCTTGCGGGTTACGCGCAGCGAGTCGGCGGCGATCTGGCGGTCTGCGTCGGTGCTCAGGTAGTTGGGCGCAATGGCCGGTGCGTCCTTGAAATCGTTGCTCTTGATCTGCACCGTGCCGCGGCTGGTGGGGTTGAGGTTGCAGACGCTCGCGGTAAAGGCGTTGAAGCTGTGCAGCGGCTGGCCAAACGCATCCAGGCTCAGCGGTTGCACGTGGTATTCCAGATTGGGGTGCGGTTGGCTGGCATCGCTGCGCGTGAAGGCGCCCAACTGGCTGGGCGCCATGCTCATGGGGCCGGTGCGTTTGAAGGCGTATTCCAGCCCGATCTTCGCCTTGCCCCACAGGCTGTTGGCCTGGGTGTTGAGGGTGGGGGTGTTCTTGACCTTGAACACCGCGCGGATCTGCAAATGGTCTTGCAGGTTGGCGCCCACTCCGGGGGTGTCCTGCACCACAGGTACGCCGCGCGCCTGCAGCAGCGCGGCCGGGCCCAGGCCCGAGAGTTGCAGAATCTGTGGGCTGCCCACGGCACCTGCACACAGCAGTACCTCGGCGCGCGCTGTGGCGGTCACAAGCGTGGAGCCATCCCACACCTGCACGCCGGTGCAGCGCAAGGGCGCGTCACCTTCGGTTTGCGGCTCCACTACCAGCTTGGCCACTTGGGCGCTGGTCCACAACTCGAAGTTGGGGCGGGCGTAACAGGTGGGGCGCAAAAAGGCCTTGGCCGTGTTCCAGCGCCAGCCGGCTTTCTGGTTCACCTCGAAATAGCCCACGCCTTCGTTGTCGCCGCGGTTGAAGTCGTCGGTGGCGGGGATGCCGGCCTGTGTGGCCGCTTGTGCAAACGCGTCCAGCACATCCCAGCGCAGTCGTTGTTTCTCGATGCGCCATTCACCGCCCGCACCCCGATGGCGCAGTACTTTCTGGTACGGCGTGCTGCCTTCCTGCAGCAACGCTGGGGTGGTGCCGCGTGCTCCGTGTACGGCGCTGGCGCCTTTGTAGTGGTCTTCGTGCAGCTTGAAGTAGGGCAGCGACTGGTCCCAGCGCCAGCTTGGGTCGTTCAGCAGCTGGGCCCACTGGTCGTAGTCACGCGCCTGGCCGCGCATGTAGATCATGCCGTTGATGCTGGAGCAGCCGCCCAGCGTCTTGCCGCGCGGGTAACGCAGCGCGCGGCCGTTGAGGCCGGCCTCGGGCTCGGTGTTGTAGAGCCAGTCGGTGCGCGGGTTGCCGATGCAGTGCAGGTAACCCACGGGGATATGGATCCAGTGGTAGTCATCGCGGCGGCCGGCTTCGATCAGCAGCACGCGCTTGGATGCGTCCGCCGAGAGCCGGTTGGCCAGCAGGCTGCCTGCCGTGCCTGCGCCGATGATGATGTAGTCAAACGTGGTTTCGCTCATGCCGTGCAATCCGTATAAATCGAGAAGAGGCTCTCAGAGCCACAGGAAGAAAACGCAGGCCACCGCCGTAGGTGCCAGCGCACCCAGCAGCAAGCCGAGCGCACCGATGGAGCCATCGGCAAAACCACGTTTGAGCAGGGCCACACCCGCAGGGTTCGGCGCATTGGCAATCACGGTGAGGCCGCCGCCCGCCACGGCGCCGGCCATGAGCATGTATTTGGATGCGTCCGACATACCGACGATCAGCGAACCCAGGTAGGTGAGTGCCGCGTTGTCGGTGACGGCGGTCAACCCCAGTGCTCCGAAGAACAGCGCGTTGGGGCCCAGGCCGGCGACGATGGGTTGCAGCCACCACTGCTGCATGCCGCCCAGCACCACCAGCCCGGCCAGGAAGAAGCCCACCAGCAGCCCCTCCTTGAGGATCAGCGGGTTCTGGAAGCGCTCATAGGCCTGGGTGTAACCCAGGAAAAACAGGAACAGTCCCAGAAACAAAACCGGGTGGTGCGCCAGCAGCACCACACCCGCCAGAAACGCCAAGTGCACCAAGCTGACGAACCACGGCACTGCGGCACGTGTCTCTGCAGAAACGGAGGGCGCATCCGCTGCGCGCAGATGTTTGCGCAGGAAGAAGACCACACCCGTCGCGTTGACCACCACCGCCAGCGCCGCCTTCCAGCCAAAGGTGGCGGCCATGAAGGCCGTGTCCCAGTGCCAGGTGCTGGCCACCATGAGCACTGGCGGGGCGGCATACGAGGTCAGCGTACCGCCAATCGACACATTGACAAACAACACGCCCAGCGCTGCGTACTTGAGCCGTTCGGGCACATCGGGGCGAAAGATTTGTGTGCTCAACATCAGTGCAGCCAGCGTCATGGCGGCGGGCTCGGTGATCAACGAGCCCAGCAGCGGCACGGCGGCCAGCCCCAGCCAGGCGAGCATCAGCGGCGTGGGCAGGGGCACCACACGCGCTATGCCTCCCATAAGCTGGCGCACGGCTTCGAGCACCGGGCGTGACGCGGCCACCACCATCACCACAAACACAAACAGCGGCTCGGTGTACTGGCGCGACTCGGCATAGGCAATCGCCTCCGCCCCGCCCTGGATAAAGGCCATGCAGGCGATCAGCACAAAGGCCCAGAAGCCAAACACCACCTCCACCTCGCCCAGCAGGTGCAGCAAACCAGCATGGCGCGGGTTCTTGTGGGCCAGCACTTCAAAGGCCTTCGCGGCAAAGGTGTGCAGCAGCGCCAGGCCAAACAACACCGCCCCGAGGATTTGCATCACGGGGCTCAAGGAATCTTGTGTAGGCATGGTTTACTGCCCCGTCCAGACCGGCTTGCGCTTTTCCTGGAAGGCCTTCTGGCCTTCCTTGGCGTCTTCGGTCAGGGTGAACAGGGCGATCTGGCTTTCGGTGAAAGACATGCTTTCCTCAAAAGACATGGCTTCGATTTTTTTCATCGTGTATAGGCCGCGGCGGATAGCGGCGGGCGACTTGTCCAGCAGGCGATCCAGCAGCCACTGCAGCTTGACGTCCACGTCATCGTCCACATGGTTGACCAGCCCATACTGCAGCGCCTGCGCGCTGGTGATGGGCTCGCCCGTGATGCACATCTCCACCAGCACGCGCCGTGGAATCAGGTGCTGCAGCACGGCCAGCACCTGCGCCGGGAACACGCCCACCTTGACCTCGGGCAGGCCGAAGATGGCGTGGCTGGCCGCCACCGCCATGTCACACATGCTCATCAGGCCCATGCCCCCGGCCATGCAGGCGCCATTGACGCGCGCGATCAAAGGGATGGTGCTGGCCTTGGCTACGCGCAACAGTTGCGCCAGGTGGCCATGCGGCTCCGAGTAGTCGGTGGTGAATGCATTGGCGCTTTGCAGGTCGGCACCGGCGCAAAAGGCCTTGCTGCCGGCACCGGTGATCACGATGGCGCGGATGCGGCGCTCACCTTGCGCTGCTTGAATGGCCTGCGCCATGCCGGCCAGCACGCCGTGGCTCATGGCGTTGCGCCGTTCTTCGCGGGTGATGGTGAGCCACAGGACGGGGCCGCGTTGCTCGACCGACAATTCGGCGGATGAGGTGAAAGAAGTGTTCTGGCTGCTCATGGTGTCTCCTGCCGCCATTTTGCTTGCAATTGGCATGCGGGCACCTTACGTGGCGATCACCCCAGTGCGGCAACGGGTACCATGCGTGCCATATCCACTTTGACATCGCATACCGCCGTGGAGGACACCCAACCCCGCATCGCCCGAGAGTCCACGCCCGAAGGGGTGTGTGCTGTGCTGTGGGGGCGCTGGACGGCGGCCGACCTGGCCGCGCCGGCGCACTGGGCGGCAGTGCAGGCCAGTATGCGCGCGCACCGCGCGACCACTGTGTGGGACGTGCGCCAGGTGCTGCGCATGGACCATGCGGGCGCGCAACTGCTGTGGAATGGCTGGGGCCACCAGTGGCCGCAGCAGGTGCTGGCCCTGCCCGCACAACACGCCATGCTGGAGCGTGTGGCCCGGTTGACCGAAGTGGCCCCTGCGCCACAGGCCACCTCTTTCTGGACCTTGTTTTTGCGGCTGGGCGCGTGGGTGCATGCCGTGGCCGGGCAGTGGCTGGACGCTGTGCGCCTCTTGGGCCAACTGCTGCTGGACATAGGCCGTCTGCTGCGCAAACCGGCCAAGGGCCCGTGGCGCGATATCTCGGGCCACCTGTACCGCATCGGCGCCACGGCCTTGCCGATCACGGCGCTGGTGGGTTTTCTGATTGGGGTGGTGCTGGCCTATCTGATGTCGCAGCAGTTGCGCCAGTTTGGTGCCGACGCCTTCATCGTCAACATCCTGGGCATCTCGCTGATCCGCGAACTCGGGCCGGTGCTGGCCGCCATCCTGATCGCCGGGCGCAGCGGCTCGGCCATCACTGCACAAATTGGCGTAATGCGCGTGACCGAAGAGTTGGACGCCATGCGTGTCATGGGCATTGCCCAGGGCTATCGGCTGGTGATGCCACGCGCGCTGGCGATGGCGCTGGCCATGCCACTGCTGTCGGTGTGGACCACGGTGGCGGCGCTCCTGGGCGGCATGCTGGCGTCGGACTTGGCCATGGGGCTCACGCCCGCGTATTTCTTGAGCGCACTGCCTAAGGCGGTGCAACTCTCCAACCTCTGGCTGGCCATGGGCAAATCGGTGGTGTTTGGTTTGATGATTGCACTGATCGGTTGCCACTACGGCCTGCGCGTGTTGCCCAACACCCAAAGCCTGGGGCAGGGGACCACCGCGTCGGTGGTCACCTCCATCACCATGGTGATTCTGGTGGACGCGTTGTTTGCCGTGGTGTTCAAGGACATTGGCATATGAGCGCCATCCGTCCCCCCTCTGTGCCCACCGCACCCGTGGTGGAGGTTAAAAAACTCTGGTCGACCTTCCGCACCGACGGGGTGGACGCGGTCATCCACAAAGACCTGGACCTGACGATTGCGCAGGGTGAGCTGCTCTCCATCGTGGGGGGCTCGGGCAGTGGCAAGACCGTGCTGTTGCGCCAGATCCTGGGGCTGGAAACACCGGCGCGCGGCAGCGTCACCGTGCTCGGGCACCCGGCCGCCGAGCTGGGCCGTGCCGGGGCGGCCAGCCGTGTGGGCATGTTGTTCCAGCACGGCGCGCTGTTCTCGGCCTTTACCGTGCTGGAGAACATCGCCTTCCCGCTGCGTGAGTTGCGCAACCTGCCCGACGACCTGGTGCGCGACGCGGCCATGGTCAAGCTGCGCATGGTGGGGCTGGACCCGTCGCACGCGCACAAGATGCCGTCGGATCTGTCGGGCGGCATGGTCAAGCGTGTGGCACTGGCGCGCGCCCTCATCATGGACCCGCCGCTCTTGCTGTTGGACGAACCCACCGCCGGGCTGGACCCAGACCGCTCGGACGCGTTTTGCACGCTGCTGCGTGAACTGCACCGCGAGCTGGGCCTGACCGTGGTGATGGTCACGCACGATCTGGATACCATCTACGAACTCAGCACCCGCATTGCGGTGGTGGCCGAAAAGCGGGTGATTGTGGACGCCTCGCCCCAGGAAGTGCTGGCCTATCCCCATCCGTTTGTCAGCGCCTTCTTTTTGGGCGGACGGGGCCACCGGGCCATGGAATTGTTGCGCGCCCAGCCCCCGCGGCCGCTAGAAGGCGTGTAAAAAGAGGTCTTATGGAAAATAAATCCCACGCGCTGGCCGCCGGCCTTTTTGTGCTGGCCATTGCGGCCCTGCTGGCCGGCATGGCCGCCTGGCTCACGCGCGACACGACGCAGCGGCGCGCGTTTGAGCTCGCCAGCCGCGAAGCCGTCACCGGCCTGCAGCCCCAGGCGGGTGTGCGCTATAAGGGCGTGTCGGTCGGCAAGGTCACCGCCATCACGCTGGACCGCCAGGTGCCGGGCCAGGTGCTGGTGCGCATTGCGGTGGACGACAGCGTGCCCATCACCCAGTCCACCTTTGCCACGCTGGGTTTCCAGGGCGTGACCGGTCTGGCCTTTGTGCAGCTCGACGACAGCGGTACCTCCACCGTGGCCTTGGCAAGCAGTGGCGATGCCGTGCCGCGTATTCCCATGCGCCCCGGGCTGATGTCGCGCCTGTCGGACCAGGGGGCCAATCTGGTGACACAACTGGACCAGGTCAGCCAGCGCACGAACCAATTGCTGGCGGCGGAGAATCAGAAAGCCCTGATGGCGGCGATTGGCAATATCGGGCAGGCGGCCGCGCAGCTCAGCCAGTTGTCGCAGCGGGTAGACCAGGCACTGCTGGCACCCGTGGGCCAGCCGGGCTTGCCGCAACTGGTGCAACAGGCGGACCAGACCTTCAAGACCATGCAGACCACGGCCGAGCGCCTGAGCGCCAGCGCCACGTCGGTCAACACCTCGGCCGCCGAGTTCAAGCGCATGTCCGCGCGCATGAACGAATCCGGCGGCACGCTGGACCAGATTGCCCGTGGCGTGGACGTGCTGGTGCCGCGCCTGAGCCGCACCGCCGATGAAGCCACCCGCACCGCGCGCCAGGTTGGGCGCGTGGCCGATGCGGTGAACGAGAACCCGCAAACCCTGTTGCTCGGCAAGGGCGCGACCCCGCCTGGCCCGGGAGAGTCCGGCTTTGTCGTGCCACCCAAACAATGACCTCTGAAAACGCTATCAAAATGCTAGCTGCTTGCGCACATTCCATAAGGGCTGGAGGCCTATTTGTCTTTGTATTGCTCGGGCTTTCGGCCTGCAGCAGCCTGCAGGCGCCCGCGCGCCCGTTGGTCTATGACTTCGGCCCCGGCGCGGTGGCCACCGAGCCGACCAACCGCATGGCGCGCCTGCCCACACTGTCCCTGGCCGAGGTGGACGCGGGCGCCGCGCTCGACGGCACCGCAGTCCTGTACCGCCTGGCCTATGCCGACGGCCAGCAGCTGCGCCCTTACGCACAAGCCCGCTGGTCCATGCCACCGGCGCAACTGTTGCGCCAGCGCCTGCGCGAGCAACTGGGCCAGCGCCGTGCGGTGCTCAACCTGTCGGACGGCCTGCTCGCCGGGCGTGCGTCTTTGACCCTGCATGTGGAGCTCGAAGAATTCAGCCAGTTGTTTGAAGCCGCCGACCGCAGCAGCGGCCTGGTGCGCCTGCGTGCCACGCTGGGCCATGTGCGCCCTGAGGGCGCGGGTGGTGGCCCGGCCGGGGAACGCCTGGTGGCGCAGCGCAGCTTTGTGGTGCAACGCCCTGCTGCCAGTGCCGATGCGGCGGGCGGTGTGCGCGCACTCACCCAAGCCAGCGACGCACTGATCGAGGAACTGGAGCAGTGGATTGCCCAGGTCCAGCAGGCGGCCGCCAGCCGCTGAGTCGACCCTGCGTGACTAGGGCATTCATGGCTGCGCCCCTGTCGCTGTCTTCCCTGCCGCTGTTTCCGCTGCACACGGTGCTGTTCCCGGGCGGCACGCTGCACCTGCAGATTTTTGAGGTGCGTTACCTCGACCTGATGAACAAATGCATCAAGACCGGCGCCCCGTTTGGTGTGGTGTCTTTGGTGGAAGGTCAGGAAGTGCGCCAGCGCAGCACTGAGGCTGGTGACGGTTTTGCATCCGAGCGTTTTGCCGACGTGGGCACGCTGGCCACTGTGACCGAATGGGAGTCACCCCAGGCCGGACTGATGAAAGTGCGCTGCACCGGCGGCGAGCGTTTTCGCATTGCCCGGCACAGCCAGCTCAAGCACGGCTTGTGGGTGGCCGACGTGGATGGCCTGGCCGCGGACACCGGAGTGCCCGTTCCCGACGACTTGCAGGTGATTGCCGATGCGCTGGACACCGTGTTGCAGGGCCTGAAAGACCAGGACCTGCCGCCCGCGCAAATGCCAGTGCAACCGCCCTACCACTTGCAGGACTGCGGCTGGGTGGCCAACCGCTGGTGTGATCTGCTGGCCCTGCCGCCTGCGCTCAAGCAAAGCCTGATGCAGTTGGAGAATCCGCTCTTACGCTTGGAGCTGGTGGGCGACATGTTGACCAAGGGCGGCATTACGCCCTGAAAAACGCTTAGTGCATCAAGGCCGGGAACAGCTTGGAGAGTCCATCGGCCATCACCTCTACGGCGAGCGCGGCCAGGATCAGGCCCATCAGTCGCGTCATCACATTGATGCCGGTCTTGCCCAACACCCGTGCGATGGGCTCGGCCAGCGAGAAACACAAGGCCGTGGCCAGCGCGATCACCACGCCGTAGCCCAGCAGCGTGCCCAGTTGCAGAAAGGTTTTGGCCTTGTCGGCATAAATCACCACGGTGGACATGGTTGCCGGACCGGTGAGCAGCGGAATGGTCAGCGGCACCACGGCAATGCTGGCGCCCTGGGCGGCTTTCTCGGCACCGTCTTCGAGTTCGTGGGTGCTGGTTTTTGCCTCGGCTGGCTGGGCGTTGAGCATGTTGAGCGCACCGGTGAGCAGCAGCAGGGCGCCGCCGACCTGGAAGCTGGCCAGCGAGATGCCGAAGAACTCCAGAATCTGCAGGCCCAGCAGCGCGCTCACAGCGATCACTACAAACGCACTGACCGACGACACCCACACCGTGTTGCGGCGCTGCGCCCGGCTGAAGCCTTGCGTGTAGTGGATGAAGAACGGAACGATGGCCAGCGGGTTCACAATGGCCAACAGGGTGATGAGCGGTTTGAGGTCCATAGGAGGGGCTTCCGAGGTTGCGGGCAAACTGTGCCACAGTAATGGCGGCTTGCGCGCCTATTGAAGGAGAAAAGCATGCAATTCCTGGTGCAAGGCCTGCTGTGGCTTACCGTGGCGCTGTGTGGCACGGCCAGAGCCGCCGACTACACCGGCCCGATTTTTGACGCCCACCTGCACTACAACGTGGAAGCCCAGTCGCCCCATCCACTGCCCGACGTGCTGGCGCGCATGCAGCGCAACGGCGTGCGGGCGGTGCTGGCCAACTCGCGGCCCAACGACGGCACGCGCACGCTGGCCGAAGCCGGTGCGCAAACCCGCGCCGCGGGCGTGACGGTGGTACCACTGGTGCGCCTGTACCGCAACCGCGACGACTACACCAGTTGGTTCCGCGACGACAGCATCTACGACATGGTGCTGGCCGAACTGGCGCGCGGCACGGCCGCCGGGCCCTACCGCGGCATTGGTGAATTCCATTTGTATGACAGTGCCAATGCCGCAGGGCCGGTGGCCAAAAAGCTCATGGCCCTGGCCGAAGCGCGCCAGCTAGTGGTGCTGGCCCATGTAGACGATGCGGCGATTGATGGCCTGATGCAACCCACCCCGTCGGGTGGCAAAGCCGTGCGCCTGATCTGGGCACACACCGGCATTGGCGGTGCACCGGTGGAGCGGGTGCGCGCGCTGCTGCAGCGCTACCCGCTGCTCATGGGCGAGTTGTCGTACCGGCCCGGTCTGACGTGTACCGGCACGGGCGGAGTCGTTCAACTGTGCCCCGAATGGCGAGCCCTGTTGCTGGACTACCCAGACCGGTTTGTGCTGGGCTCCGACACCTGGATCAACCAGCGCTGGCAGTACTACGACGACACCATGCAGGACTACCGCGCCTGGCTCGGTGGCCTGCCCGCGCCGGTGGCACGCCAGGTGGCGTGGGACAACGCGGCGCGTCTGTTTGGGCTGCCGTCTCCCTGAGCGCGGGGCTCACCGCCCGCCGCTCACGTCCAGAAGGGCACCGGTCGTGTAGCTGGACTGTGCACTGAGCAGCCAGACGATGGCGTCGGCAATTTCCTGTGCCGTGCCCGGGCGTTGCATGGGCAACTGGCTGGCCAGGCGTTGCGCGCGGTCAGGCTGGCCGCCGCTGGCGTGGATGTCGGTGTCGATGACGCCGGGGCGCACGGCATTGACGCGGATGCCCTCGGCCGCTACTTCACGCGCCAGGCCGATGGTGAAGCTGTCGATCGCCCCTTTGCTCGCCGCGTAGTCCACGTACTGGCCCGGTGAGCCCAGTGTGGCGGCCACGCTGGAGACATTCACGATGGCGCCACCACTGCCGCCATGGCGTGTGCTCATGCGCAGCACCGCTTCGCGCGCGCAGACCATGCTGCCCAGCACATTGGTGGCCAGCATGCGCTGCAGCCGCTCCACTGTCATGGCGTCCACGCGGGAGGCCACGTCCACCACGCCGGCGTTGTTGACCAGTGCGCTGATGCGCCCCAGCTTGGCATCGACCTTGGCAAACATGGCCAGCACCTGTGCCTCTTGCGACACGTCGGCCTGCACCGTGATGGCCGTGCCGCCCATGGCGCGGATCTGGCGCACCACTTCGTCGGCGGCCAGTGAGTTGGCGGTGTAGTTGACCGCCACGGCATAACCGGCACGGGCCGCGGTGAGGGCGGTGGCGGCGCCGATGCCGCGCGAGCCGCCGGTGATCAGAACGATGGGTTGCATAGTGTTTCCCAGGGTGTACAGAGTAGGTAATTGCAGTATCTTCGCACCATGTTCTCCGCCGATGCATTTGCAGCATATTGGTCCTGGCCCATCCTGATGGCTAACTTCTTTGTGTTGCTGCACCTGATGGGTGCACTGGTACTGGGTCTGCTGGTGGGGTATGAGCGCAGCTACCACGGCCGCGCGGCCGGCATGCGCACCTATGGTCTGGTGTGTATGGCCTCGGCGGCCCTCACTGTCATCGGCGGTTACTCCCATTACTGGTATGGCGGCACGGCCACCACGGTCTTCTCGGTGGGTGACCTGTCGCGTGTGCTGCAGGGCATCTTGACCGGCATCGGTTTCCTGTGTGCCGGTGTGATCATGAAAGAGGGTTTCAACATCAGCGGCCTGACCACGGCGGCGTCGCTGTGGGCCTCGTCGGTGATCGGCATTCTGGTGGGTGTGGGCCTGTACCCCGCGGCGATGGCACTGGCCTTGCTTAGTGCGGTGTGTATGGTGTGGATTTCCAAACTGGAGCAGTGGCTGCCGTCACGCCAGGCGGTGGCCATCAGTCTCAAGTTTGACCCGGGGTTTGTGCCAGTGGAGCGGGCGTTGCGCAAGCTGGCCCACGCGCAGGGGTATGACATTGCGGGTGGCACCATCGTGATTTCCGCGGAGGGAAACACCCAAAGCTGGAGTTTTGTGGCCGTGGCGCGCAGCCGCAAGACTGCTGCGCCGGTGTCGGAGTTGAGTGCACAGATTGCACAATTTCAGGGCGTGCAGAGTTTCAATCTGGCGTACGCTCGCAACTAGTTTTCGTCGTCACTTTTTCAGGAGTTCTTCATGTCGGTCTTTTCTTTGCAGCGTGTGTTGGGCACGCTTCGCCACTCCCTGGTTCTGGGGGCTTTGCTGGCTGCAGGTGCCAGCCAGGCGCAAAACGCAACCGTGCATTTGCTGGTGGGTTTCCCCGCTGGCGGCGGCACCGATGCCATTGCCCGCACCCTGGCGGACAAACTCAAGGACCAACTGGGCATGCCCGTGGTGGTGGACAACAAGGCCGGTGCCGGTGGCCAGATCGCGGCCCAGAGTCTGAAGGCCGCAGCGCCAGACGGCTTGACGGTTTTCCTCACCCACGACCACACCATTTCCATCCTGCCCCAGGTGGTGAAGAACCCGGGCTTTGACCCGGCCAAAGACTTTGTACCCGTGGCTGGTTTCGCCACCTTTGTGAATGCGCTGGCGGTGTCGGGTGGCACACCCGCCAAGTCGGTCAACGAATACGTGGCCTGGGTCAAGACCCAGGGTGGCAAGGGCACCGTGGGTGTGCCTGCACCCGCCTCCACGCCCGAGTTTCTGGTGAGCGTGATTGGCAAAAAATACGGCCTGGACCTGCAGTCCGCCCCCTACCGCGGCAGTGCGCCCATGATGGCCGACATGCTGGGCAACCAGATTGCTGCGGGCATGGGTTCGGTGCCTGATTTCATCGAAAACCACAAGGCCGGCAAGATTCGGGTGGTGGCGGTGCTGGGCGGTGCCCGCCAAGCCATCCTGCCCGATGTGCCCACGTTTGCCGAACTGGGGCTGGCAGGGTTTGAAGACCTGCCTTATTACGGCATCTTCGCACCCGCCGGTACGCCCAAGGCGGCCATCGACAAGTTCTCTGATGCGCTGGCCAAGGTGCTGGCCCAGTCGGATGTGAAAGAGCGCCTGACTGCCATGGGCCTGACGGTGGGTTTCATGGACCAGGCGACACTGGCCAAACGTGAACAGGCCTACACCCAGGTCTGGGCCAAACTGATCAAGGCCAGCGGGTTCGTCGCGCAGTAAACGCCGCGAAGACGGATCGGTAACGTGCTACCGGCACCCTGGGCCTGTCAATTGCCCGGGGCGTAACGCCCGGCTTCGGCATCGTCCAGAAAGCGTTTGGCGGTGCCGTCCCGGATGACCTTGGCCAGGCCCTGGTTAAAGGTTTGCATCAGTTTTTCCGCGTTGGGCAGCGTCTTGGCAATCACCATGCGCGACTGCTTCTCCGAGACGCTGACGGATGATGCGGCAATGCGTTCCCGGTCGGCGGTCGGAAAGCTGTGGAGGAGTTCGAAACCCACGGCACGGTTGAGCACGATCATGTCAAAGCGCCCGGCCAGCAGCTTGCGCAGGTTGCTGGTGTCATCGATCGCACGGTCCAGCGTGAAGTCGCCGGCTTTCTCTGCCGCGTCGAATGCGGTGCCGTAGGAATAACCTATCGTGGCGCCAAGGGTCTTGCCCTTGAGGTCTGCCAAGGTTCGGAAGTTGACCGGTTTGTCCTTGCGGAAGAAAAGCACTTCTTTGGACAGGATCACGGGGTCGCTGAACAGAAAAGTCTTGGCGCGCTCGTCTGACATGACCCAGCCCGGCGAGCCGCTGACGCTGCCGTTTTCCGCCAACAGCAGCGCACGTTTCCAGGGGTAAAACTCGTAGCTGACGCTCAGGCCTTCACGTGCGAACGCTTCCTTGACGATGTGTGCGAACACGCCGTTCTCACGCAGGTTCTGCGAGAAGTAGGGCGGCCATTCGCCAATGGCCAGTTTGACCGGCTCGGCCGCCCAGGCCCCGCCGGCCAGCAGGCTGCTGAGCAGCAAAAGGAGCCCCCTTCGGTTTGGGACTGTGGTGTGCATGGCATTTCCAACGGATAGGGTGGCCCATGGTAGGCAGCCCCTGGGATGGGTGTCAACAGGCAAGAGCCCGGCGGTCTCAGCGCACCGAACGCGCCAGATAACGCTTGCGCCAGAAGAACACCGCCAACACCACGGCGATGAACAGCATGCTGGTGAGCGCCCACCAGAAGCCGCCCTGTTGGTGCAGCAGGGGGATGAAGTCGAAGTTCATGCCGAAGATGCCGGCAATCAGGTTCAGCGGGAGGAAGATGGCGGTGAGCACCGTGAGCGTGCGCATGATGTCGTTGGTGCGGCTGCCCTGCACGCTGAAGTGCATTTGTACCGCGGTCTCCACGCTTTGCTCCAGCCGGCGCACATGGTGCACCACCCGCTCGATATGTTCCAGCACGTCACGGCTGCGCACCTGCAGCAGTTCCCGCTCGCGCGCCTCTGTCGGGCTGTTGGGTTCCGGCCAGGTTTTGATGGCCTCGATCCAGTCCTGCACGCTGGAGCGTTGCTCCTCACACACGTCGTCGAGCTGGTGCAGCGCCATGCGTGCGTCCAATAGCGAGCCCCAGTTGGTGAAACGTCCGCGCGGACTCAGCAGCTCGTTTTGCCAGTGGTCCAGCTGTTGGGTGAGTTCCTTGCGCAGCGCCAGGTAGCCGTCCACCATGTGGTTGACAATGCGCAGCATCAGGTCGGCCGGGCTGGTGGGCAGGCGGGCTCCAGCGCCATGGGACTCGTTGCTCGCGGCTTGCAGCAGCTTGGCGGCGTAGGCGTCGCGCACGGCGCAGTCGGTAGGGTGCACGGTAAGCAACACGCGGTCAAACACGGCAAAGCCGACCGGGCTGGTGTCGATGCGCCGCAGGATCGGCGGACCACCACGCTTGGGCGCCACATTCAGGGGCTGGCCGGGTTGCTCCAGGTCGGTGGGGCGGTTGCCCGCAGCCAGGCGGCGGAACACCAGCAGGTCGTACTGCGAGGTGTAGTCGTAGTGCGAGGGGAGCTGGTTGTTGATCAGGTCGGAGATGTGCAGGTCCAGCAGTTGCACGCCGCACAGCGTTTGCAGGGCCGCTTGCACTTCGGCCTGCGTCACCTCAAACTCGCGCCGCGCGCAGGCAATCCACACATAACCTTGGGTCGGCAGGCCTTGCGCCGTGAGTTCGGGCAGGCTCAGGCCCTCGGTCACGCCACTGGTCTGGATATGGAAGATGCGCATGGTGTTGTCTGGGTGTGGGCTGTGTTTATATAAGAAATAGGCCTCTAGCCCTTATACATTGTGCGAAAGCAGCTACGTTTTTTGTAGCAATCTGGCGGCATCCCGGGCAAAGTAGGTCAGCACGCCATCGGCTCCGGCGCGTTTGAAGGCCAGCAGGCTCTCCATCATGACCGCATCGTGGTCGAGCCAGCCGTTGTGCGCAGCGGCCTTGAGCATGGCGTATTCGCCACTCACCTGGTAGGCGAAGGTGGGGACCTTGAATTCATCCTTCACGCGGCGCACCACGTCCAGGTAGGGCATGCCGGGTTTGACCATCACCATGTCGGCGCCTTCGGCAATGTCCATAGCCACTTCGCGCAGCGCCTCATCGCTGTTGCCGGGGTCCATCTGGTAGACCTTTTTGTTGCCCTTGCCCAGGTTGCCGGCCGAGCCCACCGCGTCGCGGAACGGGCCGTAAAAGGCGCTGGCGTATTTGGCGCTGTAGGCCATGATGCGGGTGTGGACGAGCTTCTCGGCTTCCAGCGCGGCACGGATGGCGCCAATGCGGCCGTCCATCATGTCGCTGGGCGCCACGATGTCCACGCCGGCGCGCGCTTGCGTGAGCGCCTGCTGCACCAGTTGGGCCACGGTTTCCTCGTTGAGGATGTAGCCGTTCTCTTCGGGCCGGGTATCCGGCAGACCGTCCTGACCGTGGGTGGTGAAGGGGTCCAGCGCCACATCGGTCATGACACCCAGATCGGGAAATTCCTTTTTCAGCGCCCGCACCACGCGGGGCACCAGGCCGTCGGGGTTGAGCGCTTCTTTGCCATCGTACGTTTTGAGCGACTGGTCGACCACGGGGAACAGCGCCATCACCGGGATGCCCAGCTTCACGCAATCTTCGGCCACGGGCAGCAACAAATCCAGGCTCAGGCGTTCCACGCCGGGCATGGAGCCAATCGGTACGCGCTGTTGCTGGCCGTCCACCACGAATACCGGGTAGATCAGGTCGTGCGCCGTCAGCGTGTTTTCGCGCACCAGATTGCGGGTAAAGCTGTCGCGGCGCAGGCGGCGGGGCCGGCCGGCGGGAAAGGGGGCGTAAGAGGTCATGGGGAAAATTGTGCCTGAATCCCGGACGCGCCCTTTGGCGCGGGGGGTCTGCACAGCCTTCAATACCAGAGGCCATTGAGCGGTTATTTGGTAAAGCTGCTTGCCATTGCCGCGGAAGCTTGTTAGATTTCACACCGGGTAGCTTGCTACCTCCCGCTTTTCCTCCCTGAGCGGGGCCTTGATGTGTGACAGCAAATAGGCTTACCACCCCAGCCCACGTGCTGGGGTTTTTTTTGGCTGCGGCATAACTTCGCTACGCGAAGTGAGCCTGCGCCGCAACCCGGCAAGCGGGTTGTGCCTTTCCATGAAAGCAGCGCTGTGGGCGCCTGCCAACGCAGACACCAGCGACTACACTTTCCCCATGCTCTGGGTCAAAGCCTTCCACATCGTTTTCATCGCCAGCTGGTTTGCCGGCTTGTTTTACCTGCCACGCATTTTTGTGAACCTGGCGCTGGTGCCGCCGGGTTCCATTGCCGAGCGGGATCGCCTGTTGCTCATGGCGCGCAAGCTGATGCGTTTTACCACGCTGCTGGCTGGGCCCGCGTTGGCGCTGGGAGTCTGGCTGTGGCTGGGTTATGGCATTGGCCGCGGCCCGGGCAATGGCTGGATGCATGCCAAGCTGGCGCTGGTGGTGCTCGTTGCCGGCTACCACCATGGCTGTGGTGTGATCCTGCGCAAACTCGAAGCGGGTACGCTGCAGCGCAGCCACGTGTGGTTTCGCTGGTTCAACGAGGTGCCGGTGCTCTTGCTGCTTGCCATTGTGATCTTGGTGGTGGTCAAGCCTTTCTAAACCCAGGAACGGCGCAGCACCATGCACAAAACCGCTGCCTGGCCCCTGGCGCTGATTTATATCGGGCTGATCGTCTACGCCAGCCTGTACCCGTTTGGCGAGTGGCGCGACCAGGGCATTGCGCCCTGGGCCTTTCTGAGTGCCCCCTGGCCCCGCTACTGGACCGGTTTTGATGTGACCATCAATGTGCTGGGCTATATCCCTTTGGGCGGGTTGCTGGCCCTCAGTGCCCTGCGCACCGGGCGGTCCCGCCATCCGGTGCTGATGCCGGCGCTGGTGGGCGGGGTGCTGGCGCTGACCATGGAGTGTCTGCAGGGCTACTTGCCCGTGCGGGTGGCTTCCCGGGAAGATCTTTTGCTGAATCTGGGCGGCGCCTGGGCCGGTGCCGTGGGCACGCTGGTGCTGGAAAAAATGGGGGCGATTGACCGCTGGAGCCGTTTGCGGGCGCGCTGGTTTGTGGACCATTCGCGTGGTGGCCTGGTCCTGCTGGCGCTGTGGCCCATGGCCTTGCTGTTTCCCGCGGCCGTGCCGTTCGGACTGGGACAGGTGCTGGACCGGCTGGAAGGTGCGTGGAGCGAGTGGATGATTGACTCGCCCTTTCTGGAGTGGCTGCCCACGCCGGGTCTGGAGCTGCGCGCGCTGGTGCCTGGGGCCGAGCTGGTGTGTGTGACGCTGGGCTTGTTGATTCCGTGTCTGCTGGGGTTTTGTGTGGTCCGTGCCATTGGGCGCCGCTTGGTGCTTGCGCTGTTGGTGCTGGCGTTGGGCGTGGCCGCGACTGGGCTGTCGGCGGCGTTGAGCTGGGGCCCTGCCCATGCCTGGGCCTGGCTGGACTTGCCCACGCAATTGGGGCTGGCCGCCGCGGCGGTGCTGGCGCTTTTGCTGCTGGCTATTCCCGTGCGGGCCAGCGCTGCGCTGGTGTTGCTGGCCTTGGGGATCTACCTGAGCCTGCTGAACCAGGCGCCCGAAAGCCCCTACTTTGCACAAACCCTGCAGGCATGGGAGCAGGGGAGATTCATCCGTTTTAACGGCCTGGCGCAGTGGGTGGGCTGGCTGTGGCCCTATGGCACGCTGGTCTATGTGTTGTCGCTGGTTTGGCGGCGCGACACAAAAAACTAAAATCGGCGTATGAACGCAAACCCTCCGAAACCGGACTCGTATTACGAGCGCCACATCTTCTTTTGCCTGAACGAACGCAAAAACGGCGAAGAGTGCTGCGCCCAGTACCAGGCGCAAGCTGCTTTTGACCGCTGCAAGATGGCGGTCAAAAACGCGGGGCTGTCCGGCCCCGGCCAGGTGCGTGTCAACAAGGCGGGTTGCCTGGACCGCTGTGCGGGCGGGCCTATTGCCGTGGTCTACCCCGAAGCTGTCTGGTACACCTATGTGGACAACCAGGACATCGACGAGATCGTCGAATCGCACCTGAAAAATGGCAAGGTGGTGGAGCGCCTGCTGACACCGCCCAACGTCGGCCGGTAATCCGGTTTAGTGTCAAATTGGCCTCTAGCCCTTGCGGATATTGCGCAAGCAGCTATCAATTAAGTAGCATTTTGTGAACACCCAGACCCAAAAAATCAGCCTGTCCGGCCCGGCTGGCGCATTGGCCGCCCAGATCGACGAGCCAACCTTGGCGCCGGGCGCGTCCGCACGGGGTGTGGTGGTGATCGCCCACCCGCATCCGCTGTTCGGCGGCACCATGGACAACAAGGTCGTGCAGACCTTGGCACGTGCATTTGTCCAGTGCGGCTGGCGCGCCGTGCGTTTCAACTTCCGCGGTGTGGGCGACAGTGAAGGCGTGTACGACGAAGGCCGCGGCGAACTGCAGGATCTGCTGGCGGTGATTGCCCACAGCGCACCGCAGGGTGCTTTGGCCTTGGCCGGGTTCTCGTTTGGCGCTTTTGTCACCAGCCATGCGGTCGCTGCGTTGGGTCCGGACCGCGCCCCGGAGAAGCTGGTGCTGGTAGGCACGGCTGCATCCCGATTCACGGTTGCTCCGGTACCGCCCGAATTGCACGAACGCACGCTGGTGCTGCACGGCGAACAAGACGACACCGTGCCACTGGCCGACGTGATGACTTGGGCACGGCCGCAAACCTTGCCTGTCACGGTGATTCCCGGGGTGGCGCACTTCTTTCATGGACAATTGCCGCTTTTGCGCAGCCTGGTGGTACGCCACCTCCAGGCCGAGCCTGGCGCCGCCGCATAGACATCTACTGACGAACTCCCCATGAAATCATTTTTTACCGCTCTTTTGGTCACGGTCTGCCTTGGTGCTGCCGCACAAACGCCCCAGGCTCCGGAAATTGCGGCCCGTTCTTACCTGTTGCTCGATGTCACGGCCAACCAGATCCTGGCCTCCAAGGAAATCGACACGCCGGTAGAACCAGCCTCGCTGACCAAGCTGATGACGGCGTATCTGGTCTTTGACGCGCTGAAGTCCAAAAAAATCGATATCAAGCAAACCATGCCGGTCAGTGAACGCGCCTGGAAGATGCCTGGATCGCGCATGTTCATCGACCCCAAGATGCAGGTGCCGGTGGACGATTTGATCAAGGGCATGATCGTGCAGTCCGGCAACGACGCCACCATGGCGCTGGCCGAAGGTGTGGGGGGCACGGCTGAACGGTTTGTCGAAATGATGAATGCGCAGGCCAAGCTGCTGGGCATGAAGGCCACCGGGTACAAGAACCCCGAAGGCCTGACTGAAGCTGGCCACACCACCACCGCACGCGACCTGAGCATCCTGGCCACCCGGTTGATGGCGGATTTCCCGGAGTACGTGGGGATTTACGCCATCAAGAAATACCGCTACCCCGGCACCCCGGCCGCCAATGACAGCAACCGAAATCTGCTGCTGTTCCGTGACCCGACGGTCGATGGCCTGAAGACCGGTCACACCGACGCGGCCGGCTACTGCATGGTGGCCACGGCCAAGCGCGACTTTGCCAATCTGGTGACGCCGGGTGCTCCCGCCGGTTCGCCCGAGGCCACCGGAAGCCGCCGCCTGTTGTCCATCATTCTGGGCGCCGACAGCGAAAACGCCCGTGCCAACGAGTCCCAGAAACTGCTGAACTGGGGCTACACCGCCTATGAGCCGGTCAAGTTGTTTGACGCCAACCAAGCGGTGGCCACGCCCAACGTCTGGAAGGGCTCGGCTTCTACGGTCAAGTTGGGGCGCCCCCATTCGATCGTCGTCGCTGTCCCGCATGGCAGCGCGGCCAAGCTCAAAACCCAGATCATCCGTGCCGAGCCCCTGGTTGCACCGTTTGCCCGTGGGCAACAAGTGGCGACCTTGCGGGTTCTGGCGGGTGACCAGCCGGTGGTGGATGTGCCTTTGCTGGCGCTGGAAGGCGTTGACCAGGCCGGTATCTTTGGCCGCGCATGGGATGCCATGCGTTTGTGGGTTCGCTAAGACGGCTTTGATAGGATTGCACTGAAAGTCGCCGAAATCGAGGTTTCGCGACTTTCATTGGGCAACCAAGTCGACGCAATGCGCCGCACCACCCCGCAGTTCTTGCAGGGAAACCCTCAATCTGATACATTAGAAGGCTTTTCGGAAATTCCGAAGAGATTCACGTTTTCGTAATATTCAAACGTTTAGGGACGTTTTTCAATGCCAACCATTAACCAGCTCGTGCGTCAAGGCCGTGAGGTCGAGACCATCAAGTCGAAGAGCCCTGCTATGCAGAACTCTCCGCAGCGTCGCGGTGTGTGCACCCGTGTGTACACCACAACGCCTAAAAAGCCCAATTCCGCTCTGCGTAAAGTCGCCAAAGTGCGCCTGACCAACGGTTTTGAAGTCATTTCCTACATCGGCGGTGAAGGCCACAACCTGCAAGAACACAGCGTAGTGCTGGTTCGCGGCGGTCGTGTCAAGGATTTGCCCGGTGTGCGTTACCACATCGTTCGTGGCTCGCTCGATTTGCAAGGCGTGAAAGACCGCAAGCAATCGCGCTCCAAGTACGGTGCAAAGAAGCCAAAGGCCAAGTAAATTGACCTGGATTCAAGGCGATCAGCCCTGGATTTGGAAAAGTAAAAGGTGTTTGTTTGCTGCGTGGCGCAGGAAATGAACGAAGTGACCCGCTGTTTGGGTCGAGTAAGTGAGAGTCTTATTGATTAACTCTCGCGGTGCCTGCAAAGGTGCCAACTGAAGCAAAGAGGTGAAAAAATGCCACGTCGTCGCGAAGTCCCTAAACGTGAAATTCTGCCGGATCCCAAGTTCGGCAATGTAGAGCTGTCCAAATTCATGAACGTGATCATGGAAGGCGGCAAGAAGGCTGTAGCCGAGCGCATCATTTACGGTGCTCTCGAGCTGATCGCCAAGAAGCACCCTGATAAAGACCCGGTGGAAGCTTTCACCGTCGCTATCAACAACGTCAAGCCCATGGTGGAAGTGAAATCCCGCCGTGTGGGTGGTGCCAATTACCAGGTGCCCGTTGAAGTGCGCCCTGTCCGTCGCCTGGCTTTGTCCATGCGCTGGATCAAGGATGCCGCCCGCAAGCGCGGTGAGAAGTCCATGGCGCAGCGTCTGGCCAACGAAATGTTGGAAGCCACTGAAGGCCGTGGCGGTGCCATGAAAAAGCGTGACGAAGTTCACCGCATGGCAGAAGCCAACAAGGCTTTCTCCCACTTCCGCTTCTAAAGCGGTATTCGCGACTTTCAGGTGGGGCGGGCCCTGGCGGTGCCATGGCGCCGTCATTTTGACCGGCCACACTTCGAAAGTCGCTCGCCACGCAGCAAGGATCAAGAGCCCTTGCTGCTGGCAGTTTAAAGATACAGACCAACCAAGGATCCATCATGGCTCGCAATACTCCCATTGAGCGCTATCGCAATATTGGTATTTCAGCGCACATTGACGCTGGCAAGACCACCACGACCGAGCGTATTTTGTTTTACACCGGTGTGAACCACAAGATTGGTGAAGTGCACGACGGCGCAGCCACCATGGACTGGATGGAGCAAGAGCAAGAGCGTGGTATCACCATTACTTCCGCAGCAACAACCTGCTTCTGGAAGGGTATGGATGCGTCCTTCCCCGAGCACCGCATCAACATCATTGATACACCTGGACACGTGGACTTCACGATTGAAGTGGAGCGTTCCATGCGCGTGCTGGACGGTGCATGCATGGTGTATTGCGCTGTGGGTGGCGTGCAGCCCCAGTCTGAAACCGTGTGGCGTCAGGCGAACAAGTACAAGGTGCCACGTCTGGCCTTCGTGAACAAGATGGACCGTACGGGTGCCAACTTCTTCAAGGTTGTGGAACAGATGAAGTTGCGCCTGAAGGCCAACCCTGTGCCCGTCGTCATCCCAATTGGCGCTGAAGAAAACTTCACCGGCGTGGTCGATCTGCGCAAGATGAAAGCCATCATCTGGGACGAAGCGTCTCAGGGCATGAAGTTCACCTTCGAAGAAATCCCCGCTGAACTCGTGGCAACTGCCAAAGAGTGGCGCGAGAAGATGGTTGAAGCTGCGGCTGAAGCCACCGAAGAACTGATGAACAAGTACCTCGAAGAAGGTGACTTGACCGAAGAAGAGATCACCGCCGGTCTGCGCGCGCGCACCATTGCTGGCGAAATCCAGCCTATGTTGTGCGGTACTGCGTTCAAGAACAAGGGTGTGCAGCGCATGCTGGACGCCGTGATCGAACTGATGCCTTCCCCGCTCGACGTGAAAGCCATCAAGGGCTTTGACGAAGACGAAAAGGAAGTCACCCGCAGGGCCGACGACAACGAAAAGTTCGCTGCGCTGGCGTTCAAATTGATGACGGATCCGTTTGTGGGTCAGTTGACATTCGTGCGTGTGTACTCCGGCGTTCTGAAAAAGGGCGACACCGTTTACAACGCGGTGCGCGGCAAGAAGGAGCGTATCGGACGTATCGTGCAGATGCACGCCAACAACCGCGAAGAAGTGGATGAAATCCGCGCCGGTGACATCGCCGCTTGCGTGGGTCTGAAGGACGTGACGACCGGTGAAACCCTGTGCGATCCGCAAGCTGTGATCACACTGGAGCGCATGGTGTTCCCGGACTCGGTGATCCGCCAAGCCGTCGAGCCCAAGACCAAGGCCGACCAGGAAAAAATGGGTATTGCTCTGAGCCGTCTGGCTGCAGAAGATCCATCTTTCCGCGTGCAAACCGACGAAGAATCCGGCCAGACCATCATTGGCGGTCAGGGCGAGTTGCATCTGGAAATTATTGTTGACCGCATGAAGCGCGAATTTGGCGTGGAAGCCAACGTGGGCAAGCCCCAGGTTGCCTACCGCGAAACCATTCGCAAGCAAGTCACCGAAGTCGAAGGCAAGTTCGTTCGCCAATCCGGTGGTAAGGGTCAATACGGTCACGTGGTGTTCACGGTCGAGCCGAACGAAGCCGGCAAGGGCTTCCAGTTCGTCGACGCGATCAAGGGCGGTGTGGTTCCTCGCGAATTCATCCCTGCGGTTGAAAAGGGTGTCATCGAAGCGCTGAACCAAGGCGTGCTGGCCGGTTACCCCGTGGTGGACGTCAAGGTCACGCTGACTTTCGGTTCCTACCACGATGTGGACTCGAACGAAAACGCGTTCAAGATGGCCGCTATCTTCGGTTTCAAGGAAGGTTGCCGCAAGGCCAACCCCGTGATTCTGGAGCCCATGATGGCTGTGGAAGTGGAAACGCCTGAAGACTATGCCGGTAACGTGATGGGCGATCTGTCCAGCCGCCGCGGTATGGTGCAAGGCATGGACGACATGGTTGGCGGTGGCAAGGCGATCAAAGCCGAAGTTCCGCTGTCCGAAATGTTCGGCTACTCCACCACGCTGCGTTCGATGTCGCAAGGCCGCGCTACCTACACGATGGAATTCAAGCACTACGCGGAAGCTCCGCGCAATGTGTCTGAAGCCATCATGGCTGCTCGCGCAAAATAATGACCAGGGGTCAGACCACTTGCTTCAGCGTGTGGTCTGACCCCTCTAATTAGTTCCCTGTCTGCGACGGTGTGCCGCCCTGTTTTCCGTGCGGGGCGAACCAGCAACACCGTGCAGACATAAAACCAATACACGGGATTAGCTCTTTGGAGATTTGAAAAATGGGTAAAGAAAAATTCACACGTACGAAGCCTCACGTCAATGTGGGCACGATTGGCCACGTTGACCATGGCAAGACTACGCTGACAGCGGCCATCACGACCGTGCTGGCAGCCAAGTTTGGCGGTTCTGCCAAGGCTTACGACCAGATCGACGCAGCGCCTGAAGAAAAAGCACGCGGTATCACGATCAACACCGCCCACGTGGAATACGAAACGGCTAACCGCCACTACGCCCACGTTGACTGCCCCGGACACGCTGACTATGTGAAGAACATGATCACTGGCGCTGCCCAAATGGACGGCGCCATCCTGGTTTGCTCCGCAGCTGACGGCCCCATGCCTCAGACCCGTGAGCACATCCTGTTGGCTCGCCAGGTGGGTGTTCCTTACATCATCGTGTTCCTGAACAAGTGCGACATGGTCGATGACGCTGAACTGCTGGAACTGGTCGAAATGGAAGTTCGCGAACTCCTCGACAAGTACGACTTCCCAGGCGACAAGACCCCCATCATCCACGGCTCTGCCAAGCTCGCCATGGAAGGCGACAAGGGTGACCTGGGTGAAGGCGCCATCATGAAACTGGCCGACGCACTGGACAGCTACATCCCCCTGCCAGAGCGTGCTGTTGACGGCGCGTTCCTGATGCCCGTGGAAGACGTGTTCTCCATCTCTGGCCGCGGCACCGTGGTGACTGGCCGTATCGAACGTGGTGTGGTCAAAGTCGGCGAAGAAATCGAAATCGTCGGTATTGCTGACACCCAAAAGACCACCTGCACTGGCGTGGAAATGTTCCGCAAGCTGCTGGACCAAGGTCAAGCGGGCGACAACGTCGGTATCCTGTTGCGCGGCACCAAGCGTGAAGACGTGCAGCGCGGCCAAGTGCTGTGCAAGCCCGGCTCCATCAAGCCCCACACCCACTTCACTGGCGAGATCTATGTCTTGTCCAAGGACGAAGGCGGCCGCCACACGCCTTTCTTCAACAACTACCGCCCTCAGTTCTACTTCCGTACAACGGACGTGACCGGTGCGATCGAGTTGCCAGAAGGCAAGGAAATGGTCATGCCTGGTGACAACGTGTCGATCACTGTGAAGCTGATCAACCCCATCGCCATGGAAGAAGGCCTGCGCTTCGCTATCCGCGAAGGTGGTCGTACCGTGGGCGCCGGTGTGGTTGCCAAAATCATCGCGTAATTCGCAGTACCTAAAGGAATTACCATGGCTACCAAGCAAAAGATCCGTATCCGTCTGAAAGCGTTTGACTACAAGCTCATCGACCAATCGGCCGCTGAAATTGTGGACACCGCCAAGCGCACCGGCGCGATTGTCAAGGGCCCTGTGCCTCTGCCAACCCGCATGAAGCGTTTCGACATCCTGCGTTCACCCCACGTGAACAAGGCCAGCCGCGACCAGTTCGAAATCCGCACCCATCAGCGCCTGATGGACATCGTGGATCCTACGGACAAGACCGTGGACGCTTTGATGAAACTCGACCTGCCAGCCGGCGTCGACGTGGAAATCAAGCTGCAGTAATGGGTTTGTGCAGGTCTGGATGTAAATTCAGGCTTGCACGGATTTAAGGAGCGGGTTATACTCGCGGGCTCGCTTGGACAGGCTATGACCTGTCCTTCGGGTTTTATTAACAGTCTTTCACGCAAAAACGGTACTGCCAATTGCAGTCGTACCGGTGGAAGTTACGGAGAAAACAATGAGTCTTAGCAATCACTTAGGGTTGCTGGGTCGCAAGGTTGGCATGATGCGCCTATTCACCGAAGACGGGGATGCAGTTCCTGTGACGGTGGTAGACGTTTCCAACAACCGCGTGACGCAGGTCAAAACCCAGGAGAACGATGGCTACGTTGCCTTGCAGGTAACGTTCGGTTCGCGCAAAGCTTCGCGTGTGACCAAGCCTATTGCCGGTCACCTCGCCAAAGCGGGTGTTGAAGCCGGTGAAATCATCCAGGAATTCCGCATAACAGCTGACGCTGCCGCCAAGTACGCAACCGGCGCTACTGTGCCTGTGGCTGATGTATTTGTTGTGGGTCAAAAAGTGGACGTGCAAGGCACTTCCATTGGTAAAGGCTTCGCCGGTACCATCAAGCGTCACAACATGAGCTCGCAGCGTGCTTCTCACGGTAACAGCCGTTCGCACAATGTCCCCGGCTCTATCGGTATGGCGCAAGATCCAGGTCGAGTATTCCCTGGCAAGCGCATGACCGGTCACCTCGGTGATGTCACCAAGACGACCCAAAACCTCGACGTGATTCGTATCGACGAAGCCCGTCAACTGCTGCTGATCAAGGGTGCAATCCCCGGTGCGGCCGGTGGTTTTGTAACCGTCCGTCCCGCAGTCAAGGCTAAAACAGCGAAAGGAGCGAACTGATGCAGCTCGAACTCCTGAATGACCAAGGTCAGGCTACGTCGAAATACGACGCGCCCGAGACCGTGTTTGGTCGTGCATACAACGAAGACTTGGTTCACCAAGTGGTGGTGGCCTTCCAAGCCAACGCGCGTCAGGGCACCCGTGCCCAGAAGGATCGCGAACAAGTCCATCACAGCACCAAGAAGCCTTTCAAGCAAAAGGGAACCGGTCGCGCTCGCGCTGGTATGACGTCCTCGCCACTGTGGCGCGGAGGCGGTCGTATTTTTCCGAACATGCCTGACGAAAACTTTGCTCAGAAAATCAACAAGAAGATGTACCGCGCTGGTATGGCTTCCATCCTGTCCCAGTTGGCCCGTGAAGGTCGTCTGGCGGTGGTTGATTCCCTGAAAGTTGACTCTCCCAAGACCAAGCCACTGGCTGCCAAATTCAAGGCCATGAACCTTGAATCGTCGGTGCTGGTGATTGCAGACGAAGTGGATGAGAACCTGTACCTGGCATCGCGCAATCTGGTGAACATCCTGGTTGTTGAGCCACGTTACGCTGATCCGCTGTCGTTGGTGCACTACCGCAAGGTGTTGGTGACCAAGGCTGCCATGGACAAACTCAAGGAGATGTTCGCATGAGCGCCCGTATGAACAACACGTCGAAAGTCAAGTACGACGAAGGTCGCTTGATGCAGGTTTTGGTTGCTCCCATCGTGTCCGAAAAGGCCACCATGGTTGCTGAAAAATCCAATGCCGTGACATTCAAGGTGCTGCAAGACGCTACCAAGCCCGAAATCAAGGCCGCTGTGGAATTGATGTTCAAGGTGGAAGTACAAGGCGTTTCTGTGGTGAACACAAAAGGCAAGGCCAAGCGCTTTGGCAAATCCAATGGCCGTCGCGACAATGTTCGCAAAGCCTACGTGATGCTCAAGGCTGGTCAAGAGCTGAACCTCGGCGGGGAGGCTGCGTAATCATGGCTGTTATCAAAATGAAACCAACTTCCCCAGGCCGTCGTGGCGTGGTGAAGATTTCGCGTGACCACCTGTACAAGGGTGCGCCTCACGCTGCCTTGCTGGAACCCCAGTTCCAGCAAGCCGGTCGTAACAACAACGGCCACATTACGACTCGCCACAAGGGCGGTGGACACAAGCACCACTACCGTGTGGTCGACTTTGTCCGCAACAAGGACGCAATTCCTGCCAAGGTTGAGCGTATTGAGTACGACCCTAACCGTTCCGCGCACATCGCTCTGGTGTGCTACGCAGACGGTGAACGCAAGTACATCATTGCTCCGCGTGGTCTGGAAGTCGGCGCAACCATCATGAATGGTTCCGAAGCTCCCATCCGCGTTGGTAACACGCTGCCGATTCGCAACATCCCCGTGGGTTCCATCATCCACTGCGTGGAATTGCAAGTTGGCAAGGGCGCCCAGATCATCCGCTCTGCGGGTACATCTGCCACCTTGCTGGCCCGCGAAGGTACTTACGCTCAGGTTCGCATGCGTTCCGGTGAAGTCCGCAAGGTCCACATCGACTGCCGCGCAACGATTGGCCAAGTGGCCAACGAAGAGCACAGCCTGCGCCGCCTGGGTAAAGCCGGTGTCAAGCGCTGGATGGGTATTCGCCCGACCGTTCGCGGTGTGGTGATGAACCCGGTCGACCACCCACACGGTGGTGGCGAAGGCAAGACTGGCGAAGGCCGTCATGCAGTCGATCCTTGGGGTAATCTGACCAAGGGTTACCGTACCCGTAACAACAAGCGCACGCAGGTCATGATCGTGTCGCGTCGCAAGAAGTAAGGGGTAGGTAAATGACTCGTTCTCTCAAAAAAGGTCCCTTCGTGGACCACCACCTGATCGCCAAGACTGAAAAGGCTGTGGCGACCAAGGACAAAAAGCCGATTAAGACCTGGTCGCGCCGCTCCATGATCCTGCCCGATTTCATCGGTCTGACGATCGCCGTGCATAACGGCAAGCAGCACGTTCCGGTCTATATCACCGATCAAATGGTTGGCCACAAGTTGGGTGAGTTCGCTCTGACCCGTACTTTCAAGGGTCACCCTGCGGACAAAAAAGTCCAGAAGAAATAAGGATTGACCATGGAAACACGTGCAACCCTTCGTGGCGTCCGTTTGTCTGTGGACAAAGGTCGTCTGGTCGCGGATCTGATTCGCGGCAAGAAAGTGGACCAAGCCCTGAACATCCTGCAATTCACACAGAAAAAAGCTGCTGTGATTATCAAGAAGGTTCTGGAGTCCGCGATCGCCAATGCTGAGCACAATGATGGTGCCGATATCGATGAACTGAAGGTTACGACCATCTACGTCGAACAAGGTGCTTCTCTGCGTCGCTTTACGGCCCGCGCCAAAGGCCGCGGTAACCAAATTCGCAAACCCACGTGCCATGTGTACGTGACGGTTGGTAACTGAAAGAGGCCAGGAATTTATGGGACAAAAAATACACCCCACCGGCTTTCGCCTTGCGGTGAGCCGTAATTGGTCTTCTCGCTGGTACGCCAACAACCGTGACTTCGCCGGCATGCTGGCCGAAGACATCAAGGTACGTGAGTACCTGAAGCTGAAGCTGAAAAACGCTTCGGTGTCTCGCATCCTGATCGAGCGTCCTGCCAAGAACGCCCGTATCACGATCTTCTCGTCCCGTCCGGGCGTGGTGATCGGCAAGAAGGGTGAAGACATCGAAAACCTCAAGCGCGAACTGGGCAAGCAGCTCGGCGTGCCTGTGGCAGTGAACATCGAAGAAGTGCGCAAGCCCGAAATCGATGCCAAGCTGATCGCTGACAGCATCACCCAACAGCTCGAAAAACGCATCATGTTCCGCCGTGCCATGAAGCGCGCCATGCAAAACGCCATGCGTTTGGGCGCCCTGGGCATCAAGATCATGTCTGCCGGTCGTCTGAACGGTATCGAAATCGCACGTACCGAGTGGTACCGTGAAGGCCGCGTGCCTTTGCACACTCTGCGCGCTGACATCGACTACGGCACCTCTGAAGCCAAGACCACCTACGGTGTGATCGGCGTCAAGGTTTGGGTCTACAAGGGTGACACACTGGGTCGTAACGACCTGCCGGCTGCCACTGAGCCCCGTGCCGAAGAAGAACGTCGCCCACGTGGCCCGCGTCGTGACGACCGTGGCGGTGCACGCCCCGGTTCTGACCGTCCGGCGCCCCGCGGTGCTGCACCTCGTCGTCCAGTCGGTGGCAACACTGCACCGGCTGATGGCAGCGACAAGCCCGTCGAGGCCTCTGGCGTCGACGCTACCAAACCCGCCGTTAAGCGCGTTCGCAAAGTCGCCGCGCCAGCCGCAGCAGCTGACGGTAAAGGAGAATAACCATGTTGCAACCCGCTCGCCGGAAATACCGCAAAGAGCAAAAGGGCCGTAACACCGGCATCGCGACACGAGGCAGCTCGGTCGCATTCGGTGACTTTGGTCTGAAATGTACTGATCGCGGCCGTCTGACGGCTCGCCAGATCGAAGCTGCACGCCGTGCAATTTCCCGTCACGTGAAGCGTGGCGGCCGTATCTGGATTCGCGTGTTCCCTGACAAGCCGATCTCCCAAAAGCCTGCTGAAGTGCGTATGGGTAACGGTAAAGGTAACCCCGAGTACTACGTGGCTGAAATTCAGCCCGGCAAGATCGTGTTTGAAATCGTCGGTGTGCCTGAAGAGCTGGCACGCGAGGCATTCCGTTTGGCTGCGGCCAAACTGCCTCTGCGTACCACTTTCGTGGCACGCATGATTGGCCAGTAATTCAGGAGATATCGAAATGACGAAAGCTGCTGAACTGCGGACCAAAGACGTTGCCGGACTGCAATCGGAAGTCAAAGCGCTGCAAAAAGCCCACTTTGGCCTGCGTATGCAAAAGGCTACACAACAACTCAACAACACCGCTACGCTGCGCACTGCGCGCCGCGATATTGCTCGCGCCAAGACTATTCTTGTCGAGAAGCAAAGCGCTGAAAAATCCGCCAAATAAGGAGCGATAAATGACGGAAGCTAAAAAATCCCTCAAGCGCACCTTGGTTGGCAAGGTGGTCAGCGATAAGCGTTCGAAGACAGTGACAGTACTGATCGAGCGCCGTGTTAAACACGAGCTCTATGGCAAGATCGTTGCCAAGTCGAGCAAGTACCACGCCCATGACGAAAAGGGCGAGTACCACATGGGCGACGTGATCGAAATCACCGAAAGCAAGCCTATCTCGAAGACCAAAAACTGGGTTGCGACCCGTTTGGTTGAAAAGGCTGCTGCGGTTTAAGCATATTGCTTAAGTTCGCTGCAAGGCACTTTAAAACGGCTCACAATGTGAGCCGTTTTTATTGGTAAGTACAGATTGCATTTTTAAGGAGCCAGCATGATCAAGGTAGGTGATTCTCTTCCCGCAGCCACACTGATGGAATATTCCGAAGTCGAAGGGGAGGGCTGCAGCATTGGTCCCAATCCGGTCGACGTGACCAAAGCCACGGCGGGCAAGACCATTGCCCTGTTTGCCTTGCCAGGCGCGTTTACGCCCACTTGCTCTGCCAAACACGTGCCTGGTTTCGTAGAGAACTTCAATGCGTTCAAGGCTGCTGGTGTGGATGAGATCTGGTGCGTCAGCGTGAATGATGCGTTTGTGATGGGCGCCTGGGCACGTGACCAGAAGACGGATGGCAAGGTGCGCATGCTGGCTGACGGAAGTGCCGCCTTTGCCCAGGCCACCGGCCTCACGCTGGACCTGACCAGCCGCGGCATGGGTCTGCGCAGCAACCGTTATTCCATGCTGGTCAAGGACGGCAAGGTGACGGCGCTGAACATTGAAGGCCCCGGCAAGTTCGAGGTCAGCGACGCTGCTACTCTGCTGGCCCAGACCAAGGCCTAAGACCTGCCTTTGGCAAAAGCCCGGCCGCACGGAAGTCTGGCTGGGTTTTTTTATGCCTAGAGATCGGCCTTCAGGTAGTGCGCTCCGGGGATTGGGTTGTAGTAGTAGGGGGGCACTTCGACAAATCCCAGCTCCTGGTACAACGCGCGGGCCGACTCCATGTCGTCCAGGGTGTCCAGCAGGATGCAGTCGTAGTCTTGCTGGCGGGCTGCATCCAGCGTTGCCTCCGCCAGTATCCGCCCCAGGCCGCTGCCCCGGTGGTCGGGACGCACATACAGGCGTTTCATTTCACAGGCATTGGCATAGTCCACTGTGTCCAGAGGCCGCAAGGCGCAACAGCCAGCGAACTGACCGCCTACAGTGGCCAGCAGCAATGCGCCACGGGGCGCTGCGTATTCGCCGGGCAGGTCGCGCAACTCATCTTCAAAGTTCTGGAAACACAGATCCACTTTGAGGGACTGTGCGTATTCCATAAACAAGGTTCGCACGGCGTCCAGTTCGGCTTTGGTGGCCGGCGATACCAACGTCACTTCCAGATTTCCGGGTTGCATGGTTATGAATATGCGCGCTAGTTGGCCCAGCGAACCAGCCAAGTGACTGCGCCGGCACACAACAAAAAGACCGCGGCCGCCAGGGTGCGGCTCACCGCATCGTCGCGCGATGGTTCGACGGTGTCCGGCAGCTCTTTGTCGCCGTTAAGCATGGGAGAAATCAGGTCTTCTTTCTTCTTGATGCGGTAGAAGAGGATTGCGACAATGTGCAGGACGACCAAAGCGATCAGGATCACAATGCCTACTTCGGTGTGGTAGTCGGTGGCACGCCCTACCCACTCACCAGAAGCCATTTTGGACAAAGGCCCGGAGGTTGCAATTTCGTCATCGCTGAACAGGCCGGCTGCTACCTGCAACAGGACAAAACCCAACAGCGCCCATACCGACAAGGCGCCCAGCGGGTTGTGGCCCACCGCATGTTCTGCGCGGTGTTCACCTTTGAGATAACGAATGAGGGTGCTGGGTGTGTACATAAAAGAGGCGAAGCGCGACCAGCGCCCTCCGACGACACCCCAGACCAGGCGAAACAGCAACAGGCTGAGTACCGAATAGCCTAGACGGAAGTGCCAGACCATGGCCTCGCCCCCCACCTGGCTGGTAATGATGAGCCCCACGAAACACACCGCCAGTGCCCAGTGGAACAGGCGTGTCGGCAAATCCCAAACCCTGACTTTCTTCACCATCCGTCTCCTTCAAAGCCCGTAGTCCACGCCCTGGCGCTCGAAAACCGCGCCAAATCAGTAGTTTCCCTGACTCGCGGCGCAAGGCAGAACTTTCGCGCGCCGCCTACACTCTATCCGGTTCTCCCCTTTTTCAACCTCCATTTTCAGGAAACACCATGAAGAAAATTGCTTCTTTCATTCTGGCGGCTGCCGCCTGCGCGTTGTCTGTTCCCGCCATGGCCCAATTTGCCAAACCTGAAGATGCGATCAAGTACCGCCAAAGTGCCTTGTTTGTGATGCAGCAGAACTTTGCTCGCGTGGCCACCATGGCCGCAGGCCGGGCGCCTTTTGATGCCAAGGTGGCGGCAGAAAGCGCCGCGACGGCGGAGTTCATGTCCAAACTGCCCTGGGCGGCCTTTGGCGAGGGTACCGACAAGTGAGGAAACACCAAGGCCAAGGCGGAAATCTGGTCCGACAAAGCCAAGTTCATGGAGTATTCCGAGAAGATGCAGGGCGAAATGAGCAAGCTCAATGCCGCTGCCAAAACCGGCAACCTGGACAGTATCAAGGCGGCTGTGGGTGCGGTGGGTGGTTCGTGCAAGGCTTGCCACGACGCTTTCCGCTCCTGATGCGGCGCGTGGCAGTGCTAAAATGCTACTGATTTAATAGCTGCCTGCGCACGTTACATAAGGGCTGCAGGCACTTTTTACGTATAAGTCAGGACTCCAGCAGCAGCTTGTCTATCAACTGGTGCAGCTCTGCCATGTTGGGCTCGCCCACGTAGCGCTTGACGATCTCGCCCCGCTTGTTGACCAGGTAGCTGGTGGGGGTTAACTGCACCTCTCCCCAGGATTTGGCCACGTCGCCGGTGTTGTCGATGGCTACGTCAAATGGCAGTTTGCGGGTCTGCACAAAATTCACCACATAACTGGGCGGGTCGTACTGCATGGCCACGGCCAGCGTGCCATAGCCGCGGCTTTTGAACTTCTCATGCGTGGCGATCAGCTTGGGCATTTCGGCCACACAGGTGACACAGCTGGTGGCCCAGAAGTTGACCAGCGTGACCTGGCCCTTGAGGTCGGATGTCTGCTTCTTGGACCCATCCAGCAGCACATAGGTGGCTGCCGGCGCAGCAGAGCTGCTGCTCCAGAAATAAGTGCCTGCCAGCAGGGCGCAAAACGCTAGGATGGCGGCAACTGCAATATTTCGTTTCATAACAAGGTGGTATCCATGGATCGTCGTCAGTTTAATTCTCTTTCCCTCTCCACGCTGGCCCTGTTCACCATGACCCTGCAGCAGGCCCATGCGCTCACACTGGCAGACCTGACCAACGCGGACGCGTCCAAAGGGCTCAAAACTGCACTGGAAAAGGGCGCCCAGTCTGCCATCGGCATCCTGGGCGCCAAGGATGGATTCCTCGGCAACGAAAAAGTTCGCATTCCTTTGCCCGGATATCTGGAAGATGCCGCGAAATTGATGCGTACGTTCGGCCAGGGCGCCCGCATCGACGAACTGCTGACCGCCATGAACCGTGGCGCTGAAGCCGCCGTGCCGTTGGCCAAAAACCTGCTCGCCAAGGCCGTGAATGGCATGACGGTGAACGACGCCAAAGGCATCCTCACCGGAGGTGACACGGCCGTCACCCAGTTTTTTGCAGACAAGACCCGCACGCCGCTCGGTGTGCAGTTCCTCCCCATCGTGACCCAGGCCACCGCCAAAGTCGGCCTGGCCGACAAATACAACCAGGTCGCAGGCAAGGCTTCCGAGCTGGGCCTGGTGAAAAAGGAAGACGCCAACATCCAGCAGTACGTCACCGGCAAGACGCTCGATGGCCTGTACTTCATGATTTCCGAAGAAGAAAAGAAGATCCGCCAAAACCCCGTGGGCTACGGCAGCGCCATCCTCACCAAGGTCTTCGGCGCGCTGAAGTGACAGGAGGCATGTTGCGCCATGGCTTGGTTGTGGCTGCTAGCGCCCTGCTGCTGGCGTGCAGCCCGGCATTGAACTGGCGCGAGGTGCCGCTGGGCGGTGCAGCCGTTATGTTGCCCTGCAAACCCGATCAGGCGCAACGCACCGTTGCCATGGGTGGGCGCGATGTGGTGCTCAGCATGGCGGGTTGTGAAGCGGCCGGTGCGCTGTTTGCGGTCAGCCACGTGCAGGCCGCGAATGCGGCACATGCCGCAACGCTGCTGACCGAGTGGCGCGCCGCCAGCCTGCAAGCCATGCGCAGCAGCACCGCAACCGAGCTGCCAGCTCTCGTAGGTGCGGGCCGTGCACCAGCTCTGTCGCTCGCGGCCCAGGGTCAGCGGCCCGATGGCACGGCAGTACAGGCTCGCCTGGCCTGGTGGCTGGTGGGGGATGCGGTCTTCCACATGGCGGTATACGCGGACCGGCTGACCCCTGACATGAGCGAGACGCTGGTGTCCGAACCCCGGCGGTTATGAGTACACGGCTACGTCTGAAATGCCTCGCGATTTGTCTGCGCGCAAAGCGGCCATAATCAACACCGAATCCACCCGGGCTGCTCCATGAATACAGGCATTCTCATCATCGCCCATGCGCCGCTGGCCAGCGCACTGCGCGCGTGCGTGTTGCATGTGTTCCCCGAGTCGGCCAGCGGTATCACCGCACTGGATGTGCCCCCCAACGAAGCCACCGACACCACGCGTGCTGCAGCCCAGGCGCTGCTGGCGCAGATGGGTGCGCCCTACACTCTGGTGCTGACCGATGTGTTTGGTGCCACGCCCTGCAACATTGCCCAGAAGGTGGTGGACGGTGTGAACGCCAAGCTGGTGGCCGGGGTCAACCTGCCCATGCTGTTGCGCACCATCAACTACCGCCATGAAGCGCTGGATGTGCTGGTGGCACGCGCGCTGGCCGGCGGCACCCAAAGCATCATGCAGGTCGCCGTCACTGCGCCGCAAAACCAGAACCGCAAACCCAATGACCCAAGCCACTACGACCATAGTCAATAAACTGGGCCTGCACGCCCGCGCATCCGCCAAGCTCACCAAGCTGGCCGGCAGTTTCCCCTGCGAAGTCTGGATGGTTCGCGGCGAACGCCGTGTGAACGCCAAGAGCATCATGGGCGTGATGATGCTGGCCGCGGGTCTGGGCTCCGAAGTACTGCTGGAAACCACAGGCGACCGCGAACAAGAGGCCATGGACGCCTTGTTAGCTCTCATCGCAGATAAATTTGGAGAAGGCGAATGAGTGACCTGAGCGGCGCCGGGCCGTCCCAAGCCGCGAGCGCCCCCTCGGGGGGCAGCGAACCACGCGCAGCGGGGAGCGTGGGGGCATGACTTTCTCTATCCACGGCCTGGCGGTTTCCCGCGGCGTTGCCATCGGGCGTGCCGTGCTGGTGGCGTCCAGCCGCGTGGATGTGGCGCATTACTTCATCGCTGCGGACCAGACCGAAACCGAGATTGACCGCGTGCGCGCCGGGCGTGATGCGGTGGTCAACGAAATCCATCGCCTGCAAAAAAGCATCACGCTGATGGGGCCCAAAGAGGCACCGCACGAACTCACTGCGCTGCTCGATGTGCACCTGATGTTGCTGCAGGATGTTGAGTTGATCGGCGGCGTGAAACACTGGATTACCGAGCGGCTGTACAACGCCGAGTGGGCGCTGACCACTCAGCTGGAAATCATTGCGCGCCAGTTTGACGAGATGGAAGACGCCTACCTGCGCGAGCGCAAGGCGGACCTAGAGCAAATCGTCGAGCGCATCCTGCGCGCCATGAAAGGGGCGGCCTCGCCCATCATGGCCACCAACCCGCGCGGGCCACGCAAGCCCTCGCAGCAGGACCTGCTGCTGGACGACACGGTGGACGTGCCGCTGGTGTTGATTGCCCATGATTTGTCGCCCGCCGACATGCTGCAGTTCAAGCAAAGCGTGTTTGCTGGCTTCATCACCGATGTCGGCGGCAAGACCTCGCACACCGCCATCGTTGCGCGCAGCATGGACATTCCTGCCGTGGTGGGGGCCCGCACCAGCAGCCAGTTGGTGCGCCAGGACGACTGGGTCATCATCGACGGCGACGCCGGTGTGGTCATCGTCGACCCGTCTCCCATCATCTTGGCGGAATACGGTTTCAAGCAACGCCAGGGCGAGCTGGAGCGCGGCCGCCTGCAGCGCCTGCTGCACACACCGGCCGTCACCATGGACGGCCAGAAGATCCAGCTGCTGGCCAACATCGAAATGCCCGAAGACGCGCTGGGCGCACTCAAGGCGGGTGCCCAGGGCGTGGGGCTGTTCCGCAGCGAGTTTTTGTTCATGGGCCGCCAAGGCCGCCTGCCCGACGAAGAAGAGCAGTACCAGGCCTACAAACGCGCCGTGGAAGGCATGAACGGCCTGCCCGTGACCATCCGCACCGTGGATGTGGGCGCCGATAAACCGCTGGACGATTCGGTGCGTGACAACGCCCACCTGAACCCGGCGCTGGGCCTGCGCGCCATCCGCTGGAGCCTGGCCGACCCGGCCATGTTTTTGACGCAGTTGCGCGCCATCCTGCGCGCTGCCGCCCATGGGCCCGTGCATCTGCTGGTGCCCATGCTGGCCCATGCGCGCGAGATCCGCCAGACGCTGGCCCACATCGACCATGCGCGTGCCCACCTGGACAACCGCGGCGTGGCCTATGGCAACGTGAAGCTGGGCGCGATGATCGAGATCCCCGCCGCGGCGTTGAGCCTGCAGCTCTTTCTCAAGTACTTTGATTTCCTGTCCATCGGCACCAACGATTTGATCCAGTACACGCTGGCGATCGACCGGGCTGACGAATCGGTGGCGCATCTGTACGACCCACTGCACCCGGCCGTGCTCAAGCTGGTGGCCGACACCATTGCCGAATGCCGCGCGCAGGGCAAGGAAGTGGCGGTGTGCGGCGAGATGGCGGGTGACGTGACGCTGACACGCCTGCTGCTGGGCCTGGGCCTGCGCAGCTTCTCCATGCACCCGGCGCAGATACTGGCCGTCAAGCAGGAAATTTTGCGTGCCGACACCAGCACCCTCGAAGCGTGGGCACGGCGCGTGTGTACCGCTGAGGACCCGGCGCTGGCGATGGCGCTGCCCTGAATGCTATTAATTCGGTAGCTGCTCGCGCATATTCCATAAGGGCTGGAGCCCTATTTGGCACTTATTTTCCAGCGCGTGAGCCCAGTACTGCGGCTCCAATAATCATGGCGGCAGCCAGCACCACCGACAGGCTGGGCACCTCGGAGCGCACCCACAGCAGCGCCAGCGTGGAGAGCAGCGGTGTGAGGAAAGACAACACCCCAATCTGCCGCGCGTCCCCGCGCTTGAGCGCCGCATCCCACAGGTAAAACGCGCCGCCCAGCGGCCCCAGGCCCATGGCGGCCAGCAGCAGCCAGTCGTGTTGGCTCAGCGTCACCGGCGTTTCCAGCAGCGCATGGCACACGAGCGAGAACAGGCCCGACACCAGCCCGAACAGGCCAATGGCCGCACTGGGAAACGCCGGCACCCGTTTGGTGAGCAGCGAGTAACTGGCCCACACGAACGCCGAAGCCAGCGCGGGCACATAACCCCAGGCAAAGCCACCTTGCAGGTCGCGCCCGCCCACAATTGCCAGCGCCGCACCGGCAAACCCCAGAAAAGCCGCCGCAATGTGCAGGCCGTGCAATCGGGTGCCAGGCAAAAACAGCGGTGCCATCAGCACAATGCCCAGTGGCCACAGGTAGTTCACCAGATTGGCCTGTACCGGCGGCGCGTGGCGCAGTGCGATGAACAGCAGAAAGTGAAAGCCAAACAGCCCATACACGCCCAGCGCCAGCGTGGCAGCGGGCACCTTCCACTGTTGCAATCGGCCCTTGGAGAGCACCAACCCGATCAGGCTGCCAATGAGCAGCGCACAGCCGGTCAGCAAAAACGGCGGCACATGGGTCAGCGAGACACCGAGCGGGGCGAGGGAGCCCCACAGGGCAATGGCGGCGAGGGCGAAGAGGGAAGCTTGCATGGCCGCAAGCTTAGCCGCTGGAGCCTGCTTTGGACGACGGTTATGCGTCGCCAAACGCCGGTCTTTAGTGCAGTGCGTTGTGGCGCAGGGCCGCGGTGAGGGCCGATGCCGACTGGTAGCCGCAACGCCGCGCAATCTCGGCCATGGCCAGCCCTTGCGCGCGCAGCGTGCGGGCGCGTTGCAGCCGCAGGTCGCGCAGCCACTGCATGGGGCGCATGCCGGTGTCCTGCTGGCAGCGCACCGCGAACTGGGTGGGGCTTAGAAACACCTGCTGCGCCAGATCGGCTACCGTCAGTGGCGTGTGCAGCTGGCGCTCGCACCATGCCGTCAGGTTGCGCCAGTCAATGCGGCGCTGGCTGCGCGTGGGGCGGGCCAGGGGCGCACGCCAGCAGTCCAGCAGCAACAGCGGGCCGTAGTGCTGGGCTAGGCTGTCTTTCTGGGTCAGCGCCAGTTGCAGGTACTGCGCCAGTGCCAGCGCGGTGGCGGGTTGCACCGGTGCATCCACGGCGCTCGCCCAGTCAGGTTGGGCCGTGTCCAGCACCAGGCAGCGGGCGTTGTGCCGGGCCTCAAAGTCGTGCCGCGCGCCAGGCGCTATCACGCATCCACCGCCCGCAGTAATGCGCTGCCCTCGGCCGTCCACCTCCAGCTCCAGCGTGCCGTCCAGGCCCAGAAGCACCTGAAAGTGGTCGTGCGCATGGCTGCCCGGTGAGGGGCCGTACTGGCGCAGCGACAGGGAGCCGTGGGCAGGGTGCATGGATCAGGCCAGGCCGCTTCGACAGGCTCAGGACAGGCGCTGGTCGGTGGAAGGGCGCTTCCACAGATTGATGCCGCCGTCCACCGCGTGCTGGTCAATCGCGGCCAGCTCGTCGGCGGTGAAGTCCAGCTTTTGCATGGCGCCCACCAGGTCGACGATCTGCTCGGGCTTGCTGGCGCCAATCAACGCAGAGGTGACGCGTGCATCGCGTAGCACCCAGGCCGTAGCCATCTGCGCCAGGCTTTGGCCGCGGGCTTGCGCAATGTCGTTGAGGGCGCGCACATGTTTCAGGTTGGCATCGCTCAAATGGTCCTTGTTGAAGGAGCCACCGCCGGGCCGGTTGATGCGCGCGTCTGCGGGCACACCGTTCAAGTACTTGTTGGTCAGCAGGCCCTGCGCCAGCGCGCTGAAGGCAATGCAGCCCATGCCGGTGTCGTCCAGTGCATTGAGCAGGTCTTCCTCAATCCAGCGGTTCAGCAGGCTGTACGACGGCTGGTGGATCAGCGCCCGCACGCCCATGCTTTTCAGAATGGCCGCAGCCTCGCGCGTCTTGGCGGCCGAGTAGCTGCTGATGCCTACGTACAGCGCCTTGCCCTGTTGTACGGCTGTGGCCAGTGCACCCATGGTTTCTTCGAGCGGAGTGTCGGGGTCAAAGCGGTGGCTGTAGAAGATGTCCACATAGTCCAGGCCCATGCGCTTCAGGCTCTGGTCCAGGCTGGCCAGCACGTACTTGCGGCTTCCGCCGCCCTGACCGTAGGGGCCGGGCCACATGTCGTAGCCAGCTTTGCTGGAGATGATCAGCTCGTCGCGGTAGGGCTTGAAATCGCGGCGCAGGTGTTCGCCAAAATTGGTCTCGGCGCTGCCAAAGGGCGGGCCGTAGTTGTTGGCCAGGTCGAAGTGGGTGATGCCCAGATCGAAAGCCGTGCGCAGCATCTGGCGCTGCGCTTCCATGGGCGTGGCATCGCCAAAGTTGTGCCACAGGCCCAGCGACACTGCAGGGAGCTTGAGTCCGCTTTTGCCGCAATAGCGGTAGGGCACGGTGCCGTTGTAACGTTCGGGTTTGGCGTGGTAGTTCATGGGGGTAGATACTATCTGCCCAGCCATAGCCCCACAGCTCCCTCAGTTACAACCGCGCGACAGCGCTCTATCCGTGTCCGACACCCCCGAAAAAATCCAAGAACCCCGCACCTGGCGCAGCGACGGCTGGACCGCCCAGGTCATCAAAAACGAAGACGATGACGGCTGGGCCGTCGCCATGACCAAAGACGGCCAGTCCGAGCCCGCCCTCGTAGGCCCCTGGACCATGGGCCGCGACAAAAAGAACCCCAAGCCGCTGGACAGCAATGCGTTCAGCACACTGGTGAAAACCGCGAGTGAGTTTGTGCGCCGCAGTGAACAGCAGTTGCATGCGTCGTTGCACCAGAGTATTGCGGTGACTGCCGGTGGGGCCCGCGTGACGGTGCATCTGGACATTGAGCCCGATGAAGACAACCCTTCGGCGACGTTGAGCGCGCGGGATGAGGGCGACGATCTGCTGGCTGAGGTGCGTGTGGGGCCTTCGTTCAAGCTGAACCGCAGCAGTGCGGTGGCCTGGGTGGAGGGTGGGTTTGGGAAGCCTAAGGGCGGGTAAAAGCCTGTTCGACTGAACGCGTTAGGCTTTTGCCTTCTTCGCAGGCTTGGCCGCACTGTTGAGCGCAACCGCTTCGCGGATCAGCGCCTTGAAGGCGTCCGCATCCACTTCATCCCCTTCAAAGATATCCAGCGCGCGGCGTGCATTGCCGTCAAGGCTGGAATTGAAGAGGCCGGTGGGGTCCTTCAATGAGGCGCCTTTCATGAAGGTCAGCTTCACCTTGTCTTTGTAGGTTTCACCGGTGCAAAGGATGCCGTTGTATTCCCACACCGGTGTGCCCATCCACTTCCACGTCTCGACGACATCAGGGGCAGCCTGCTGGATCAGCTTGCGCATGCGGGCCAGCGTTTCGCCGCGCCAGTCGCCGAGGTCGGCGATGCGTTTGGAGATCAGTTCCGATGCTGGCAGGCCCGGGCTGTTTTCTGTCTTTGCCATGCGTGTCTCTCGAGAGTTCCCGCAGGTGCCAAGGTTCAGGCGACGGACGTTCCTGTGAAGAAAGCTATCAATT
This sequence comes from Rhodoferax saidenbachensis, assembly GCF_001955715.1. Lineage (NCBI taxonomy): Bacteria > Pseudomonadati > Pseudomonadota > Betaproteobacteria > Burkholderiales > Comamonadaceae > Rhodoferax > Rhodoferax saidenbachensis. The sequence goes on from NZ_CP019239.1 coordinate 325,739, forward strand.
TGCGACAACTCGGCCGTATTTGCGCACTTTCATCATGAGTTAATGCGAACGTATCTACAAGTTAGTGAGACTGTTTAGGCGGTTGCACTACGGCCAAGTCCGCGGATGGCTCTTGCATTCTAGTCCTGCAAATTTCAGAGGGTCTACCTACGGCACAGTTCCTGAGCGGAACTCAAAGACGAATTGAGCAAAAATTGTCTGTCAATGCCGTGACTTCATGCCAAGGCGATAAGTGCAGCAAAGGTTAGTAACCGCATCCGATCAGAAATAGCGCATCGATCCTAACCTGCGCCAAGCAGTACGCTCAACGGCTTCTGGAAAGTCGTACAGAGAAGGCGCAGTCCGTACACCCAGAAGTGTGACCTACTGCTGAACACAGTACTGTCTCTTGTTAAGGTCGTCGCCATCGGCAGTGAGTGGTTGCCAGAGCGAAATTTATGTGGCGTTGTTCCGCGATGTTCCAGAGCATCCGGTTTTGAGTTATAATTGGAACAACATGTCACAACAGAGCCACGCCGGCGTTTCCACTTCTTGGCTTCCGCTGCATGATGGTGTGGCTGGGACGAATCAAAAGTGGAATGTCATAAAGCACAACGCCACCCGAAGGTGGCGTTGGCTCTGGTACGAACAGGGGCATCACCAACTTTCAGTTCTCGCGAACCTATGGAACCCAGCGTGGCTAGGTGTGGGAGTGGGATCTCTGCCGCTTATGAGAATAAGTATAACGCATGCCCTGAGGGACGTCAAATGAGCGCCGCGCTGTTTTTGGACGCGTTGTCTGTCCCGCGTGTTGGGATCTACCGTAATCTGTTTCGCACACAGAGCGACGATGAAACCGTCGGTGCGGTTCTCTGGGGACAGGCGATGGCTGCAGCCTTACAGCCGTTGATCTGTACGAGCGAAGTGGCGCTGCGCAACCGAATCCACGCTAGTCTGTCGCGACAGGCCAGCGTACATGCGAGTCTGCAGCCTTCAAAATCGTACCCCTGGTACGACCAACGTCTGGGTTGGAAGACGCTTGAAGGCGAGACGCTTGCCAAGGTCGAAGACCTGCTGATTAAGAACGGCATGCTTTTGACAAATCCGCCATCGCCCGACCGAGTCGTAGCGGAGCTTTCGCTGGGAGTCTGGCCGAACATTCTCGAGTCGCAGTTGACCAACAAGCAGCAACAGGACACATTCAACGACGTTTTTCCCGATCACCCCAATCGCCACCGCAAACACTGGAAGCACTCGAACGCGCGCGAGGACGCGATCGCTCGCTGCAAAGACTTGCAACGGCTGCGTAACCGCATCGCGCACCGTGGCCCTATTTGGCCCGAAAATTGGTCGCATGGACGTCCGCACTGGACGGAGATGCTTGATCGCCTGAGGGCGCGTCGCGCCCAGTTGCTGGAATTGTTGTCATGGATTTGCGCTGCGTCGGCTGACATCCACAGCCAGTCGCTGATGGGTCGACTGTTCGACCACTTGTGTACCACGGACGCCGTGATGGCTTTCATGCTAGACCCCATCAATGCCGGCGGACTCCAAGTCTTCACCCGAGTTGATCAAACCACGCTCGACGCTCACCTGCAGCGTAAGTGAACTCGCCAGGACTGCTCCCATGGCTTATACCGCCTCCCTCTCACCCAGCAAAGATCGCCCTGGGTTCAACATTACCTTTCGGCATCCGTGTCGCCAGGATGCCAAAGGCAAACTCGGACTTAAAGTGCGGCGTGGACTTGGAACGACCGACGAGACCGAGGCTAGGGGCCTGGTCGAGCAGATGAACCAGTTGCTGGCAGATGAGGGCTGGTGGAACGCGAACCGCTACACCCAAGCGCTCGGGACATTTGCGACCGTGGTTGTGGACGCCTTTTACGACGGTCTGCAGGCCGGCGCAACAGCCTCGTCAGTATTGCGCGATAGCTTCATCCGATTGCCGGATCGCACTGATGGCTATGCCCGGGTACTGTTCGTTGGCACCACCGGTGCTGGCAAGACCTCACTGCTGCGTCACTTCATCGGTTCCGATCCGGAGAGGGATCGTTTCCCCTCCACCTCTACCGCCAAAACTACCGTGTCGGATATTGAGGTCATCCCCAGTGAGGGACCCTACAAAGCGGCGGTCACCTTTTTCTCCGAGCACGCGATCCAGGCCAATGTGGAGGATTGCGTGATTGCGGCCGCAACAGCGGTCTGGGAGAAGATGCCCGACGACAAGATCGCAGACCGGCTTCTGCACCACGCCGATCAACGGTTTCGTCTCAGCTACGTGTTGGGGTCCTGGGGCACCGTGTCCGGCGACGTGGAGGAGGACGAGAGCAACTGGGACTTTGGCACCCAGGCGGGGACTGCAATGGTGGCGATGAGCGATGTCGGAGGCGTTGATGCGGAAGAGATGCGAGCACTGCAGGGGGAGCTCCAAGGATATGTCGGTCGGATTAGGCGGATGACCGACCATCAAGCTCAGATCATCCGTGCGGAACTGCTTGGATCTGAAATGTCTCAGCTTGATGACGATCAGTTCGCCTTGGAGTGGTTTCAGAGCGAGTTGCAGGACGAGGACGAGTTTCGCGACCTCGTCTTAGATATCATGGATGCGATTCGGCAGCGCTTCAACCAACTTACTACGGGCTCCCTCACCTGGCATGGCCGCTCAGCGCGCTGGCCGGAGCTCTGGACCTACCAATCTTCCAATCGCGAAGATTTCCTTCGCCAAGTTCGGTGGTTCTCCAGCAACTATGCACCGGAGTTTGGCCGCCTCTTGACGCCGCTGGTCGATGGAATCCGAGTAGAGGGGCCGTTCTGGTCGACGTTCACTCAGCACAAGCCGCGGATCGTTTATTTAGATGGCCAAGGTCTTGGTCACACGCCGGAGTCCTCCAGTAGCGTTACAACCCATATCACGGCGCGCTTCAGCGATGTCGATGTCATCCTGCTCGTCGACAATGCCGAGCAGCCTATCCAGGCGGCTGCACAAGCTGTCGTACGTGCGGTGGCCGCCAGCGGTCACTACGGTAAGCTGTCTATCGCGTTCACCCATTTTGATCAGGTCAAGGGTGCGAACTTGCCAAAGTTCGCGGACAAGAAAGCCCATGTCCTAGCATCACTGCACAACTATCTCACGAGACTCAGGGACGTTCTCAACGGACCGATCGTGACCGCTATCGAACGCACCATCGACGATCGATGTTTCATGCTTGGTGGGCTGTCCATTGCCCAACTGCCTCGCGGCGTTGTCACGCAGATGGAGGCGCTGTTCCAGCAGTTCGAAGACTCGATTCAGTTGCCTTGCGCGCCAAAAATAACACCAAAGTACGATGCGACGACGCTGGGCTTCGCTGTGCAGCGTGCAGTTATCAGTTTCCAGAGTACATGGGCCAACAGGCTTGGCTTCGCCAGCAGTCTCGCGGTTTCCAGCGAGCATTGGACCCGCGTCAAGGCCCTCAACACACGAATTGCCAAGGAGTTGGATGTGGAGTATGACTCCCTGCGGCCTGTGGCCGATTTCGTCGGCAGATTGGCTGAAGAGGTCTCCAATTACCTCGACCACCCACTCGACTGGACGAGATCACCAGAAGACGACGCTGAGTCACTCGAAGCTGTCGCACCGATCCGCCAAACGGTCTTTCAGGAACTTCATTCCTTTGCGATCGCTCGCTTGGTCGGAGAGCAGCTCTCGGAGTGGCGGCGCGCACTCGATCTGAAGGGGCAGGGGTCGGCCGGACGGCGTGCTAGCGCGATTCGCGGAATCTACGAACTCGCGGCCCCCGTTCCGGGAACAATGCAAGCTAAGTCGGCACCCCGCTTCCTCGAGGCCGTACAGAATATCGTGCATAAGGCCGTTAACGATGCGGGAGGCGAAATGATCGGTATCGCGGAGCTCATGAACCGGCCGCACTGAAAGCCGCCGGCGGGTGGGCATCGACGCGCGGATTGTTTCGCGAGAAGGAGTCCAAGGGGCTGCAGACGAAGGAGAGACCGGGGCGGATCAAGGAATTGAACTAGTCTAGCGATAGGTGTCCGCAATTGGCCGATCTTGAAGCCTTTTTGCAGCAAGGATGTGCTGCAAAAAGGCTTGCCGCAGCGTGTCGAATATTTTCTGCGCCACAACAACAAAAGTGCGTCTACTCACCGCCAGTACTACTAGCGGATTCAAGCAGTTCAAGCGGTTGAATGCCTGGACAGAGTTTGTTCGAGCAGTCGCTGAAATTTCTCCCGGTCTCTTTGCTGCTTTTTCTCTTCAAAGAACTCCATGCCGTTTTCGGTCGTGTCGGGCAGGTTTGCTCGGATTTTGTCCGCAGCTACTGGGCTCAACCCGCTGATAACAGCAACAGGATGTTTTCCGTCGTAGTCCGCACAGAGAACGTATGTTCCCGTTCTGCGATGGTTCTGCAACAGCCCTTTGTATGTAGGCACTGCGGCAGACCAGATGCTGTTGCCAGCCTGGTCCATACGATGCACCCATAGAAACGTACCGTGCTCCTTGGGGACTCCCGTTCGGGTAAAACGCCACTCCCCATCCTGCACGATCAAGATTTGTTTTGCTCGATCATCGAGCAACTTGGCCTTCGTATCTGCAGGTAGGCCTAGACAGAAGAGTGTTGCGAGGCTGTCTGGCATGCATGTCACCGCACTCTCTACCCGTTCGAGTAGCTCGTGATCAGGCGGTGTGGCGCGAATCACTGAATAAACGGAAATCTGTCGCACATCGCTTGTGGGTTTTGGGTTGGCCTTGTCATATTCACTAAGCGTATAGATCGGTACGTAATCGACTGTTGCGATGCCATACCGACTATCGAACTCCACGCCTGACCAATCTGAGATCCATTCGTGCGGCGCCCGCGCTATCAACTCGGCGAAGGCGTCGATTGCGTCTGCATAGAACGCGGAGGCCCCGTCGTCCTTGTAAAGATACCAAGGCTGCAGCAAACCCGCACTGTAGTCCCCGTACGGTTCTGCGAGGTGGTTCCAACTCAGCGCACCTAGGGCGGTGGCAGCTACGGTTTGCACCATTGATGCGCTCGGATTAGTCTTTCCGCATGCGGTGCACAACAAACGTGCTGACTGTAGCCATTCGCGCGGTATAGGGTGGTGGGCCATTTGTTGGCGAAATTGCGGTATCTCGCCGACATCCAAAGAATCACTGGACACGAGGTTTCCGAGGCTTGGCCACTTGCGTACACGCTTGAGCAATTCTGCTCTCGGATCGGTGAAATCGCGCAAGCCAGAGACCGTACTCAAGGCCCTTTGACGAAGTTTGTCACTCATGCGCTTGACCGAAAGCGGTTCGATCGTCGCGAGGAGGACGTCGCCCATAAGTAGCTGCAAGCTACGTGGCGCTTCGGTGTAAACCACTCGACTGGGCAGAATTCGATTGCTTTCGCAAGCGCCAAGCAGCACCGCTACGGCCTCTGTCCAAGAAGATGCACAGACTAGGCCATCTCCTTCTTCATCCAAACGACGCCCTGCTGGAGCATAGTGAATCACGAACCAATCGGGAGTGGTTCTTGGTTTCTGAAGGATGGCGCCGGCAACCATAAAGTCGGCCTCGGTGAAAAGCGCTTCGACCTTCTCATGCCACTGGGCCCCCAATTTCTTGGGAATGTTGCCAAGGTGCAGCTCAAGTCGTCGACACATATCGGACCAACGTCCACCAGTGAAGTTTTCGGAAAGCGGGATGTTCATGCAATACCTCTGAAGAAGTGGGCATTGCGGTGTGCACCTTGCCGCGCCCAGTTCAAGAGGTACCAAGCGGGAGAAACGAAGGCCCGGGTTTACCATCCGCAGCGTTACGGGTGCACGGCAGGCTTGGGCAGCCTGCGGAAATGTTATCACAGGAAATTTTTAGTGCATTCAAAATTTCCTGTGGCCTGGTAATTCAGAACCTCTGAAATGGCGATGCGTTTGACGTTTGCGCAACATGAAGTCAAAGCATGCCAGACAACCTTGTTTCCTATGAGTCGTTGACTGCGGATTGATGCCCCATTTCACTCGCGCTAAAAATCATGATTTCTCTCTGAGGACCAGAGTGTCGGTGGCTCGTTTAACGAAGTGACTGCATGCAAACACATAAAACTCCGAGCAAGATGCTCAGCGTGTGACTCGACATCAAGTCGACCGGGCCCCTTGTATACCCCCGCCCAGCAAAGTACAGCATCCGCTGTAAGGTTGTAGCGCTTGAGGGAGTCTCTCTTTGGGCCCAAATATCTTTCATTGCGAAGCTCGACATCATCGCGCGTCGAGAACCACGTCAGAGTCTGCAAATCCTTTTTGTAATCTGGCCTTCCACGAGGGTAGTACTTCAATTCAATTACGCCAATGATGCTTTGGGTATGACAAACGATGATGTCGGGAGATCGAGTTCCATCGTGATCTCCAAAGCAAGGTTCGACAAAGATGCGACGATTTACGTCTGAAAACTGCTTAAGCAACTGGTGACAAAAATGAACCTGCAGTCCACGCTCACTGTTAATGAGTTGTTCAGAATACGCCTCTCGTAATGTGTCTGCCCAGGCGGTGGCTATGTGCTTGCGCAGCAACGTTCGTGTAGCCATGGACATAGTCTCCGGTGTTGAATTGCGCTGAACCCTGACCCAACCTTTCCATCAAATCTTGACCCACACGATTTGTGTGCACAAGGTGCTCACGTTGTGGATAAGTTCTTGATCTCCTTCTTCTTGGGTTGAGTTTTTGCAGTACTGTTTTTGAACCGATAACTGTCGTTTCCGGTTTCAAGGATATGGCATCGGTGGGTGAGTCGATCCAGCAGCGCCGTCGTCATTTTGGCATCGCCAAAGACACTGGCCCACTCGCCGAAGCTCAAATTGGTCGTAATAACGACACTGGTCCTCTCGTAGAGCTTGGACAGCAGGTGAAACAGCAGTGCTCCACCCGACTCGCTGAATGGCAAGTAACCCAGCTCATCCAGGATCACCAGGTCAACGTGCATCAACCGGTTGGCGGTGTGACCTGTGTTTCCAGTCGATTTTTCGACTTCCAGAGCATTGACCAACTCGATCGTGGACAGGAATCGCACGCGCAAATGGTGATGTTCAATAGCCTGGATGCCCAGGGCAGTGGCCAAATGCGTCTTCCCTGTGCCTGGACCACCCACCAAAACGATGTTTTGGGCCTTCTCCAAGAATTCGCATCGGTGCAATTGGCGCACCATGGCTTCGTTCACTTCACTGTGGCTGAAGTCGAAGCCTGCCAGATCTCGGTACGCTGGGAACTTCGCCTGCTTCATCTGGTAGGCCATAGACCGTACTTCACGTTCTGCTGTTTCGGCTTTCAGTAGCTGAGCGAGGATGGGCTGGGCCGCCTCGAAGGCAGGGGAACCCTGATCACCCAGTTCGGCTACGGCGTGAGCCATGCCATGCATCTTGAGGCTCTTCAGGAGGGTCACGATGGAGTTGGATGCGGAATCACGTGCCATGGCGCACCTCCAGGTTCTGGTCGTCCCCTCGAAGCGAGTCGTACCGTCCGACATTTGCCTGTGGTTCAGTCGCAAGCCTCAGTGCTTGGGGAGCGATGACTTCGGGGATGGCCGTCTTGCCGTCTACCAGGCGGTGAAGAATGTTCAGAATGTGGGTCTTGGTGGCAACCCCAGCGTCTATGGCGGTCTCTACGGCTGCCAGGACCGCTTGCTCGTCATGGTGCAGTACCAGTGCCAGGATTTCCACCATCTCACGATCTCCGCCGGGCTTCTTCAGCAGCAAAGCCTGCAGCCGCTTGAAGGAAGCCGGGAATTCAGCGAAGGGGGCTCCGTTTCTCAAGGCGCCGGGTTTGCGCTGCAGGACCGCTAGGTAGTGGCGCCAGTCATAGACGGTGCGTCCTGTCCCCTCGTGGCGTCGGTCAATGATCCGTTCGTGCTCGCAGATCAGCATCCCTTCTGCCGCAATGACCAGGCGATCCGCGTACACCCGCAGGCTGACAGGCCGGTTGGCAAATGAGGCTGGCACGCTGTATCGGTTGCGTTCGTGCGTCACGAGACAGGTGGGTGAGACGCGTTTGGTGTGCTCGACGAATCCGTCAAAGGCGGGTGGCGGCGGCATCAGGAATGGCTTTTCCTGAGCCCAAACGTCGGCAACCGTGCCTGGCAGCTTCCCATGAACGATCTCCTTCCAGAGAGCCTTGCAGCGCAGCTCCAGCCATTCGTTGAGTTCGCCCAAGGTGCCGAAGGCCGGCACGGGCTGCCAAAGGCGATGGCGGGCGTCACGTACGTTCTTCTCGATCTGGCCTTTTTCCCAGCCGGAAGCCGGATTGCAGAACTCGGCCTCGAAGAGGTAGTGGTTCACCATGGCATTGAAGCGGGCGTTGATGTCCCGGTCTTTGCCACTGCGAACTTTGTCGACCGCCGTCTTCATGTTGTCGTAGATACCGCGCTTTGGTATTCCCCCCAGCATGCCAAAGGCATGGTTGTGGGCGTCGAAGAGCATCTCGTGCGTCTGCAGCAGGTAGGCCCGGACGCTGAAGGCCCGGCTATGGCTGAGCTTGAAATGCGCCACCTGCAGCTTGGTACGTTCCCCGGCAATCACTGCCCAGTCTTCACTCCAGTCGAACTGGAAAGCCTCTCCCGGTCCAAATACCAGTGGAATGAAGGTACCGCGGCCGGCAGTTTTAAGCGCTTCCTGGCGTTCTTCACGCCATTTGCGACTGAACGCGGCCACTCGTCCATACGATCCGTCGAAGCCCAGGGCTACTAGATCTGTGTAGATCTGCTTCAAATTGCGCCGCTGTTTCCGCGATTTAGTTGCCTCCATTCCGAGCCAGATGGCCAGCTTCTCGGCAAATGGATCGAGCTTGCTTGAGCTCACCCGCTTTGCGTAGGTGGGCTCAGTCTCATCTGATCGCAGGTACTTCTTTACGGTGTTGCGAGCCATGCCTGTACGCCTGGAAATCTCGCGGATGGACATGTTTTCTCGCAATGCCCAACGCCTGATGACATTCAATGTCGCCACGTTTATCACTCCTAAATTCCCCCCGCTTTAAAAACTAGCAGGGTAGGTCCTACGTGGGTCAGTTTTGAATGGAAATTACTGTCCTAAGTGGGTCAGATTTCGACGGAATTCAACACGGGCAAGGTTTTCCACTCAAAAGTGATCCACTCCGCACAGATATTTCCAATCTGATTGACCCGGGGCATTCAAGCAAACCGCCAATGAGATTCGGCCGCGCACCCGGCCCTACTCAAATGGAAACGGTGGCTCAATTCTTTTGAGAAATCTATGGACTACACCGCAAATGATTTCAGTCCAAGCTGAATGATCGTTTGAAGAACTCTTGGGTACGCCAATGCGGGCTGACAACTATCGTGCGCAACGATCTTTTGAATTAGGATGAACACCTTGTATGCCGTGACTACTTCAGAGAATCTCCGTGCCTGTCCGAAAGATCCCAAAGAACTACTTGCTTGTTGCTGGCGGCTACACCCGAGCAGCAAGCCAACTGGGCGGCTGCCCTTAAAAGGCAGGCGCTGTAAGCCAGGGGCTAAAAATGCTGGTCTTACAGGGCGTGGAAGATCTTCATGGAACCCATCAGGAGGATTCGATAAATGGACCGCCTCTTTGTTGACATCAAATTCACCGGAAAAACCCCGGACGCCAAGCTCATGTCCATCGGCTTGGTGGACGAATCGGGCGAGCACAAGTTCTACGCCGAGCTGTCCGATACATGGCAACTATCAGACGTGGGTGAATTCGCCCAGAGAGAGGTTATTCCGAAACTTGAAGGCGGCGCATCGCGCCTCCCCATAGACACACTAAAGCAGTACCTCGCAGACTGGATCAAAGAATTGCGTGTGCCCGTGATGCTAGCGACGGACTCCGTGCAATGGGACTGGCCCTGTATTGAAGACCTTTTGAAGCAGCGTTGGCCGCAAAACCTTGCCCGTGATCCATTACTGCTGACGACGGATTACCTGTACGCATTCGATGCATTTGAGGCAGCGCGTGAAGCGGCGTTCGCCAGCGGCCTACGCCGCCACCATGCTCTGGACGATGCCCTGGCCAACCGGCAGGCATGGTACACATCAGGCGGCGACATTCGTGATGTTGGCGGTCTGCCTATGCTCAAAGCGCGCCAGCGCAAGGACGCAGAAGAAGTGGTTGCCGGTCTACGATCAGCGCGCAGTCTCTGGGTCGTGGGAAAAGGCGATCTGAAAGGCGCTACCTTCACGCTGAATCCGGAGTCTGAGTTCAGTCGCAAAGGTGAAGGCTGGTGAGGTAATGGTTGAGGCTTTGCGAATCAGTACAGTTTCGTGGCCGCCCTCTTCGTGGGTATGCCAATGGAATCTGACAACTATCGTATGCAAGGATCTTTTGAATTAGGATGAACGCCTTGTATGCGTGACCACGCTAAAGAATCTGCATGCCCGTACGGAAGATTCCAAAGAACTACCTGCTTGTCACTGGCGGCTATTCCAGCCGCAAGAATGCTGACATGGGTGCATTCGAGTCACTGCTGGAAAAAGACTATCTGCTCCTCCTGGACTTTGATGACAGCGTGGAAACGTTTGAAGTCCAACCTGTACGCATACCGGTTGCAGGTATCCCCAGGGGCTATGTGCCCGACGTCCTCGTCAAATACCGCGTGGATACCCAAACCGGCGTGACGCCCAAGCCTTCTTTGGTCGAGGTCAAGCACAGTGACGACTTTGCTCGCAATGCCGAAAAATATGTCCCCAAATTCGCAGCAGCGAGGCAGTACGCGGAGCAACAGGGATGGGAGTTCGTGACCAAGGACCAAAACGACATTCGCACGCCCCGACTTGCCAACCTCAAATTCCTGCGCGAATACCGCAACGTCACTCCTTCGGGCGATGACGTGCAGGCCGTGTTGGACGCCATAGGAGAGGAAGGCGGTGAAGCCACTTCAGAAGCTCTGCTCGATATCTTGGCCGTCACAGAGGAGGAGCGATTGCATTGGCTCCCCATCGTCTGGTCCATGGTGCTGACCTGTCATTTGGGCGCTGATCTAGATACGCCATTTCAAAACGATGTCCCGCTCTGGAAAACCGGAGCGTCAGCATGAAGCGGCAAGTCCCCACACAACTATGGGTCACCAAAGGAAGCACCTTCACCAATGAGGGGCGCGAGTATGTCGTGCTCCGCCTGGCAGATATCAACTTGGTCTTGGCCAAGGATATTGAGTCTGGCGAGCGTGTTCTTCTGAAAATTGGAGATATGGGGCCACCTCGGCGCATTGAGGATGCGAAACCTGTTCCCCAGGAAGAGCAAGAGTTGTTGGACGTGCCCGACGAGCTATGGGCTATTGCCCAGGCGCGTCGCGAATGGATAGAGCCGCTACTTGTCAGCTATCAGCACAACGCCCAAGCTCGGGCTGATCAAATTGCCGCTGATGCAGAAGTGAGTCGAGCCACGGTGTACCGCTGGGTGGCAGCCTTCCGGCAAACCGGATTGTTGTCTTCCTTGCTCCCCAATACGCGGCGGCGTGGCGGAAAGAATGGGAGCCGGATTCTGCCCGAGGTGGAAGCGCTCATTCTTGAAACCTTGCAGAATTTCCATGACACGCAGCAGCAGCAGAGCATTGCGGAGACGGTGACAGAAATCCGCAGGCGTTGCTCCAACGCTGGTCTGCCATTGCCGGCAATGAACACCATCCGCGCGCGCTTAGAACGCACAGATGGACGCGAACGTACCCGTCTCCGCGCGGGTCCAGCGGCCGCACACGATCAGCACGATCCGATCAAGGGGGTGATTCCGGACGCGGACTGGCCACTGGCGATAGTCCAGATCGACCACACCTTGTTGCCCGTCATCATTGTGGACGACGTGCACCGCAAGCCCATCAACCGGGCCTGGGTCACGCTGGCCATCGACGTAAACACGCGTGTATGCCTGGGCATGTTTTTGGCGCTGGATGCACCCTCGGCCATGTCGGCCGGCATGTGCATTGCGAACGCCATTTTGCCCAAGGAGGCGTGGCTGCGGCGGCTTGGTGTTACATCAGTTGAATGGCCAGTCTGGGGTGTCATGGGTACGTTGCATATGGATAACGCGCGCGAATTCCGGGGTGACATGCTTAAAGCCGCTTGCAGCGAATACGACATTGACATCCATTTACGTCCAGTCAAGACACCTCGCTATGGCGCCCATATCGAACGGCTGATGGGCACGGTCACCCAGGGACTTAAGGCCGTCAAGGGTGCCACGTTTTCCGGGCCTGCTGAAAAAGGGGAATACGACGCAGAGGGCAATGCGTGCATGACCTTTGCCGAAATTGAAAAATGGCTGGTTCTCTTCTTTGCCCGGTACCACATCGACAAACACAACGGCATCGGTATGTCGCCGCTCAAGAAGTGGCGTGAAGGCCTGCTTGGTACTAAGGGCAAACCTGGTCGCGGCCTTCCGGCGCGGCGACTAGACGAAGAAATTCTACGCATCAATTTCACGCCCTATATTGAACGCACCGTACAGGGATATGGCGTGGTCATCGATGACGTCCACTACTACCATGATGTATTGCGGCCATGGATCAACGCCCCGCATCCGGAGTTTCCGAAGCACAAACGAAAGTTCCGTTTTCACCGGGACCCACGCGACATCAGCCAGCTGTACTTTTTCGATGAACTCTCGGGACGCTACGTTCAGATCCCTTACCGAGATACCAGTCTGCCACCAGTCAGTATCTGGGAGTTGCGGGAGGCGCATCGCAAGGGTGCCGAACGCGGCATTGCGCCGGAAAACGAAAAGGCCATTTTTGCCATCATCACCGAGCAGCGGGAACTGGAGGCCGGTGCGGCTGCCAAAACGAAATCGGCGCGGCGCGAACAGCAACGGCGCACCGAACACGATAAGCAGCGTGGCGACAAGGCGAAAACAATGCCGACCGTTTCACGTGCACCTGAACAGAGTGCTCCGCCTCCCGCAGTGCGTGGCTATGACCCCGATGACGTACAGGCGCTGGATGACGACTGATGTCTGATCAAACAGATTTCCCGCATCTCAACGACGCTGCCAAGGCTTTGATCCACGCGTCCGATGCGCAGCGCATTCATGCGATCCGTTCCGGTACTTGGCTCGGCTATGCGCGTGCGAAGGAAATCCTGATTCGGATGGAAGACTTGCTGGAGTATCCGCGTATCACGCGCATGCCCAACATGCTGCTGGTGGCGCCGTCCTTCAACGGCAAGACCTCCATCCTGGAGCGTTTTTTGGCGCTGCACCCGCCAGATCTGGATCCGGAAGGCGAAACGACGATTTGCCCGGTACTGATGGTGGAAGCACCCCCAAGTCCGGACGTGTCGTCCTTCTATTCGCGCACCTTGGATGCTTTGATGACTCCGTACAAACCAACCGCATCTGTGCAGGAGAAGAATTCCCAGATCAAGCTTCTGTTCAAGCAGATGGGAGTCAAGATGCTGATCGTGGATGAAATCCACCACCTAATTGCGGGAAGTCTGAACAAGCAGCGGGATTTTCGGAACGCGCTCAAGAGCTTGGGTAATGAAACCAAGGTGGTCATCGTTGCCGCAGGCACTGAGGATGCGTACAACGCCTTCAATACTGATCCGCAAATGTCCAGCCGCTTCACTCCCGAGGAGTTGCCACTTTGGCGTGCCAACAAGGATTTCGGTTCCTTGCTGGCGACTCTGGAGTTGCGCTCACCGCTCAAGAAACCATCGAATCTCAAGGATCCCGCCAAGATGCTTGAGATGCATTCCCGCAGCGAGGGCACACTGGGGGATATGTGTGATCTGTTCAAGGAGTTGGCGGTGGACGCCATCCGAAGCAAGGCGGAAGAGATCACTCTGGACAGTATCCGGGCGTTGCGCTGGGTACCGCCGTCCAAGCGGAAACAGTATCGGCGGCTTTGACGATCATGCGGGGCCTCACGTCACCACTGTGGCCCATCCGGTACAAGCCCCTCCCCGATGAATTACTGACATCCTGGTTAGTGCGTCTGGCTTACGGTCATGGTCTCAAAGTCCAGACCTTTTGTAATTTAATCTTTGGCAATCGGCGCCAGGTGTGGAACCGTGATGTGGATCGCCTTGCGCCGGAATGGCTGGTGGACGAATTGAGCAGACGCACAGGCACTCCCTTGGAAGTCGCTTATGGCACGACATTGCGGTCCTACGAGGGGAGGCTCTTCCCCAAGTTCAGATCATCTGGGGCCTTGCTCTGGTTGCAGACCTTGAAGATGTACCACCGCAAGCGTGAGGGCTATGGCGTGCAGTTTTGTGGCGCGTGTTTGGCGGATGACCCTCTGCCGTATTTCAGGAAAGCATGGCGCGTGTCGTTCAACACCATTTGTATCAAGCACAACAGGATGCTCCTCGACCGCTGCCCTCAATGCGGTTCGGCGGTGATGTTTCACCGAATGGAAATGGGGCGTGGCAGTGCCTTTGAGGCGGGGTCCATGGCGGCGTGTCATGCATGCGGCTGTGACCTCAGGGAGTCGCCGGCCATATCGATCATGTCCTATGACGAAGGTGCCACGATGTGGCACCTGCGTTTGTGTCGCTCCATAGTGGATGGAGTCGATCTGCGTGACGCAGACATCAACGTGGGGCTGATGCGTGTCATGCACCAACTGACAACGCTGCTGACCACGAGATTTCAGAACCGAGGGCTGGATCAGTACATCTGTCGTCAGTTGAGGGTGGAGGGTATCGAGCTACTCCCTGGTCGTATGCCGATTGAGACTCGGCCGCTTTTGGAGCGTCACCACATGATGCAGTTGGTGGCGTGGCTCATGGCCGATCTGGAGCCAAGGCTGAGGGGTGCCTGGCGAGCGAAGGCGGTCCGCTACAACCGAATGATCAAAGATTTTGACGATGTGCCGCAGTTTTATGCGGAGATCGTTGAGGGGTTTTCTGACTGGAGACGCCAATGAAGCTGTTGACATCTCATGTTGGGATGAGAAGCATCAGGAATAGTTTGGTTTCGACAAGCTTCGCGCTGCCGTCACGTTGCAGTTATGAATTGCGTATGTGCTCATATCCCCCAAACGGGGGATAGGGTTTTTCCCTTCAAAAGCTTACTATGTTCCCGTCAGGGAGATGCTTATGAAGTTGATTTCCGGAAGTATGTTGTATGACGCGGTGCATTGTCCGCATCGTGTTTCTATGGACGTTTTTGAAGACCCTGGTCTTCGCGATGACCCTTCACCGTTTCTTGAAATGCTATGGGAGCAGGGTTGGAATCACGAGTTCAAGGTTATTGAGCGAATGGGCGACGGTGTATTGAATCTCTTTGCGCTGGAGACGGCCGAAAAAGAGGTACGCACTCTGGAGGCGATTAAAAACCGAGTACCACTGATATACGCGGGACGTATTCAACATGGTGACTTGGTCGGCGAGCCAGACCTCTTGTTCCTGCGTGGCGATGCATATGTCGCTGGTGACATCAAATCGGGTTCGGGCTTTGACGGAGAGGAATCTTCCGGAAAACTAAAAAAGCACTACGCAGTTCAGGTCGCGCATTACACGAACATTCTGGAGCTGCTCAGTTTTTCTGACGGTACCAAGAGCGCTGTAATCTTGGATGGTGGGTACAAGCAAGTTCCCTATGCTCTTGCCGCCCCCCAGGGGATGCGTAATAAGACAACCTGGTGGGAGCTGTATCTTGAGACGCTTCAATACATACGACAACTGCTGGACCGAAGCGAAACGTCCCGTGCTGCCTTGTCTGCGCAATGCGGCCACTGCCATTGGCGTCGACGATGTGACGAGGTTTTGCGCGAGGTCGACGATCTCACCTTAATTGCTGAATTGGGACGTGCAAAACGTGATGCGATGTTCGCCACTTTCCCGAACGTTGCTTCTCTTGCCGCTTGCGACCCTGCGAGTTACATCAGCGGCGCCAAAACGTCATTTGCTGGAATTGGCCCGGACACGCTGCAAAAGTACCGGGCTAGGGCGATTTTGTTGACGCAACCCGACGCCAAGCCCTATTTTCGTGAACCGGTTGAGCTCCCTTTGTCCGAGATAGAGGTCTTCTTTGATATTGAGGATGATCCCATGCGAGGGATTTGCTACCTACACGGATTTGTAGAGCGCAGGGGCGGCGCGAATGGAACGGAGCGCTACATAGCATGCATTGCCTCAGAACCCACTCCTGCTGCGGAGGCGGTCGCCTTTCGGAGCGCTTGGGAATATCTAATGGGGTTTGATGGCGCGGCGCGAGTCTATTACTACTCTAAGTACGAACGTACGGCTTGGAAAAAATTGGCTGAGCGGTACCCAGAAGTCTGCAGCATAGACGACGTGGATGCGCTATTTCTAAAAGAGTGGATGGTCGATCTGCTCTACGACGTGGTTTCAAAGACAGAGTGGCCGGTCAATAACCGCTCCATAAAAACACTGGCCAAATACTTGGGATTCCGGTGGCGCGATTCCAATCCGTCTGGTGCGGCCTCTATCGAGTGGTATGACCAGTGGGTGCAGACTGGAAGCGCAGAGGTGCGCCAGCGCATCCTTGATTACAACGAAGACGATTGCCGAGCAACGCGAGTTCTGCTGGATGGTTTGCGCAAAATAGCAGGCTATTGAATATTTATCGAAAACGCTTTACACTTTACAAATAATGCATTTATTGCGAATTTGTAAAGACTGTAAAGGCGCCTATGACGGAGTTTGAAGCTCAGCTTGTCGAAAAGTCAGGAGCCCCCGCTGTACGCTGGAAATCACACGCCGCAGCGTGGATGGGGGTATCGCGCCCGACACTAGATGCGTACTTGGCACATGCATCAGTTGGAAACTTGGAGCAAATCCCGAAAGCCGTCCTGGAAATGCTGGGCCTCCTTCCTGAGCAAACAGCATCACAGCCCAAGCCACCCTCAGTTGAAGAGATGGTTTTGAGTTTTGCCGTGGGATTGGTGGCGTTGCAGGATGAAATTGATACCCACGGGTATCCGCGAGCACCCTATCCAACTCACTTGCAGCGAGGCTTGGATGTCGCCTCAATTCTGAAATGTTTGGATGGGAGCGAATATCCGGTCACGTTAGCTGATCTTTTGGGGGTTGCAGGGAAACCGCTGTACGAGTGGTGCCAAAAATTAGATGGACCGGTGTCGGACGAGTTCTATGCGGCAAGGTTGTTGGAGAACTTCGAAATCACTCGTGACTGTCTGGCTCTTGCAGAGCGTGGGCAGCAGGACAGTGAGCACGTCTTCTACCAAGCCGTAATGGATTGCTGCGAAGAGCTTGGCTCGGCGGGTCAAGAACTCTATGAGGCTTGGCGGCGTACCGTGGTGGAGGTCCCGGTTGCGTCTGGCTATACGCAACTATTGGGTCGCCACCCGATATTCATGCGTCAAATAGGAGTCGCTCAAAGGTTGATTGACACTTTTTACGTACGTATGCCACCAGTGCATGCCGAAGCAGGGAAAGTCTTGCTTTGCCCATCCACGGGGACGCGGTTGCGCAGAGTGGGTGGGAAGCTGATTACAGAGCTCCGTGACGATTCCGCACAGCGCGCGCTTGATATGCAAGGGCCAAAAGCTATCGACTACACGCCGGACGTATTAGAACTGCGGAGACCGGCAAGACTCTTCTGGTCCTTGCCGGGCTGGCACGAAATCAAACTCATGGAAAGTGCACAGCAACTCGGTTGGGAAGTTGATCTCTGGCCAAAGCTTGATACGGTCGATCTCGTTATTCGGAAAAAAGGCAATGCCAAGCGGTTTGCTGTTGATGTCAAAGACCACATCTCCGCACAAGGCCTGGCGAGATCATTCAAGCGCTTTAGGGACTACAAGACACACGTCCGATTCGTTGTCATTCCCGACTACTTGAAGGTTCTAAATCCAGACTACATAAAGGTATTTACGAGGGCGCGCGCATCGCTAGGCAAGGAAAAAGTGGATTTGCTCACGGTGAGTGAGTTGCTGAAGCTATTGAAAAAGGCAGAAAAATGAGGCAGTCCAAATCATTCGTTGCGCTCTACGCCGACTCAGTACTTTTGCTCGAAAGCAAGCGTGGACCCACTCAGGAATCTAGAGATACTGCGCTGGCAGACTTGTGCCTCCATTTCTTGGGAAGGTATTTGCCTGGTGAGACCACCGACATCATCCCATCTCTACTGCAAGGGCATCTTTCGGGACTCACACCAGATGATGCAAGTGCGCCGCTCGCCACGCTGCGGCATATGGCGAGTTCCTATTGCAGCCGATTGGCATGGCGCAATGCACTAAGCAACCACAAAACCAATGCAGGCCGCACTCTGTACGCGGTTTCCGCGCAGGTTCCTGAAAGACAAAGATCGGCGGACGATGCTGGATATACGCTCTTATCAGATGCACTAAATAACGTTGCTCCCTACGAACTAAGGACGATTCACTATGCGACGGCAGGGCACTGGATGTCCACCGTGCGATGGGACAAAGCAACCATCGGTTATGAGGTTCCAGCAATTAGCCCACCTGATGCGCCGATGATTGCGCTCAAACGACGGGCAATCAATCCCGCAATCGCAATCAAGTGGTCTGACTTGCTGTCTACCGCGGCCGAAGTAGATGAACGCGAGGCATTGGCGACATTCCCCAAATGGCTGCCCACGCTTCATTTGCGCAAGCGTCTTGAACGAGTATCTATTGAGGCAGTGGGCTCCGAAATGTGGCGAGATGGCGTGCTGACCTTATCGGAGACACAGCATTTGGTTGGCATGTTGTCCAGCGGGAAAAGTACGCTGCTGCTTGCGCTGCTGTTTCTGCTGATTCGTCCGGGATATGACAAAAGGGTCGTCGTCATTGCAAGTGACACAGCCGCCGCATCACTATTGGTGGCGCGTCTCCGAGCGCACGGTGTGCTTAAGGCTACCGTGATCAGCTCAATCCCCAATCGTGCTGAACACCTAAGTGCCGCCCATTGGGCGGCCGGAGGAATGGAGTCAGATAGCAAGTTGCTTGCAGCTGCCGCGATGACCGAGTCCCTTGGAATTGCATGCCCGCTGGAAGGATACCAATCGGCAGAACGTGAACTGATCAGTCGGGGTGAAATGGATGGAGAGACAACATTCGTGCCAACCCTGCGTGAGAAGCCTTGTCACAGATTGGTTGCACCACAGAAATCAAAGCGTTCGAAAACAGAAACGTTGGACACGAGAGATCTCCGGTCGTGTCCATTGATTTCCATGTGCCCTGTGCACGCTCAACAAATGTCTCTTTCTGATGCGAGCGTCATAGTGATGACTTCACAAGCTTTGCTATCCATGTCACCAGACAAGAGCGTGGTGGAAGAACACATGTCCTTTCCGGAGCTATTTCAGTACACGGCCGACGTTGTATTGATTGACGAAGCGGATAGCGTTCAACAAACATTTGATGATCACTGCTTGCAGGACGCAAGTTTGCTAGCCGCTGATAGTGGTGCTTTCTTGCCCGAGCATCAGAGGCTAATGGCAAATTCGTTGCAAGATCGATTGGGGGGGCAGTACGCCAAGGCGGTTACTGTGCGCTGGCAAGCTGCCTTCTCACGGCTGCAGGGGGCGGTGGCCTTGGCTTACCACTTCATTCTTCGTTTTGAGAAGGACCTTCTATGGACTACACGCGGGCAGCCTTTTACGGCGGCAAGCATTCTGTGCGACCTGTGGTCCACGGCAAACCCCGGGGAAAACGAGGAACGCAGAGCCTATTTCGAACAGGTTGCCATTCTTGCGAGTTCTTTGTACAGCGAGGTAGCTGATGAGCAAGACACTCAAGATACTCCTCAGGGACTTACCGACGATAGGTTGCTAGCGGCGCATGCATTTCTCAAACCTATACAGCGAGAGTTGTTGGAGCGAGGAACTGATTCTGGGGAAGGAAGCCCTCTGGAAAAAATTGCGAAAGCAATGAATGAAGGGCCACTTTCAATGTTCTCAACGAGCGCGCAGACGGGGCAAAGTAAGCTGCGTCGCAAGTCTATTCCTAATGACGACACAGCGCGGTCAAGAGCGCTCGGACTGGCGTTGCTAACCAATGTTGTGTTGTCTACTTTCGGCTACCTGGTGAGAAATCAGCCAGCTGTTGAAGATGACTTCAAGCTAGCGCCAGATAGTATCTTCAACACAGCACGACGCTTCATGATGCACTACGGTGCGATCATTCCTCGGCCTCTTTATGGCACGGTATTCGGGCTGCTGTTTGAACAAGGGGCAGACGAAAATGCGGGTGGGGCGCTGAAACTAGTAAACCACCTAGGCGTTGGTCGATACCTACTCACGAACTTTCACAGACTTATCCAAAAGGAAGGACAAGCTGGGCCGCATGTATTGCTCATGTCTGGTACAAGTTGGGCGGGCGGAGAGGCTGCTGATGCCTCGCCTAGATACGACGTCCAATCCCCTGTTGTAGGTATCTTGCGCCAGCCTACCGCTGAACTTCAAGCTCTAGAAAATAGTATTTACGAATTCGTCTCCCTAAGTGATACACCAATCCCTGTTTCCGGCTGCCCTTCCGATGTGCGGCGTGACAACCTTCGGCGAATAGCCCGCTTGCTGGGGCAAAGCAATCCAGCGGGAACGAGGCTGGAGCAAAAGTGGAAGGTCTTAGAGCAATCGTGGGGCGCCGGCTCTCTCATCAATAGGCGCAAAGCGTTGTTGGTTGTCAGCAACTACCGAGATGCGCGGGTTGTGGCCAATGCATTGATGACGGCGGCGGGTGTAAAGCACACGGTCTACTGCCTCGTTGCCGATTCAGTCGCCAAGGCAGACGGCTTTGCCCATGAACAGGCGAAAGAAGCTGAGGCGTACGGCCAGAATCTCGTTTTGCTCCCGCGTTCACGGGTTGAGACTTTCGGGGATGCTCCAGATGGGGCTATCTTGATCGCGCCCATCGGGCCAATTTCACGAGGTCACAACATTGTGCGAAGTGACGGGTGTGCCGCTATCAGCACCATCTATTTTTTGCATAGGCCACATCCTCGTCCCGACGATATCCAAAGCATTGTTGGTTGTGTGAACCGCTTCACCATGGAATGGATCAATAAATCGCGTCCAGGACAGGACTCGATTTCAACGGCGGGGAAGACCTTTGAACGAAAGGCCAGGTTCGCCCTGGATGATGGGTTTGCGCTGCGGCGTTCATTCAGCATTATGCCGGCTCGTGCCCGCACCCAATACAGTTGGGACCTTATTACGCAACTCTGGCAAACCATTGGGCGGGGTATTCGCGGAGGAGTGCCCGTGTATGTCGGTTTTGTCGATGAGCGGTTTGCTCCACAAACCTTTGCCGGCAATCCGAACGCAGAAACTCAAGCTTCCAGTTGTCTGATGGCATGCATGAGAACCCTTGATACGGCAATGCACTCGCAAGAAGTACGCGATCTGGCATCTCGGCTCTATCAGCCGTTTTTACAAGGACTTCAGCAACTCTTTCCGTTGGCAAAACGAGGGTAACTTCATGGCAGACATCATCACCCCATACTTATTCGAACTGAACATGGAACAGCTGCGCGAAAAGCAGCTAGTCTCATACGTCATGCCAGTAAGGGCGTACGAGGCAATTAAATCTGCTCAAAGCAAACTGGCACATCAGAATATTGACCTCCGTGGTTTAGAAGCCGTGCTGGCGTGGGTCGCTCCATGTGTCGATCTGTTTGAAATTCGCAGGATTGACATCAGCAATCCTGGTCGTTCATTGCACCTGTGGATTTACGCTCCTGAGTCTCCTCTGGATAAGGTCAAAGTGGAAGTTTTGAATGCCTTGAGCATTTGGTTAGGACTTACGCTTAGCGTGGAGCGCTCGGAAGAGGTTCTTGAAATTCTGAAGGATGAGCGATCGACCAAATCTGCCTGGCACGATCTGTCAATCGATCTAAGCTTGGTGCAAGGGGCGGCGTGCCCAGTGCCCAAAGACCGCCGTCTCTACGACTTGATTGCGGTATTGGCAAGTCGTGGACTGGAGGGAAAGGTGCTTGACGATAGTCGGGACTCGTCACGGATCCTATTACCAGCTGGTCCGGGAGAGTCTCTGTACGGAGGGAAAACACTTTTAGGCTACAGGCCGCACCCTGTCGAATCACGTAAGACAGGTGATGTCCGTGGGTACTGGACGGAAGCGCTCAAAGTCTCGGCGCTTTCCACACCGGAGCAGCAACGGCTCCGCGTGGCGGTCAGCGTATCCATTCGCAATTACATGCCAATTCATCCCGCATCGTTTAAGCCAGATGGGTCAAGGTATCTTGATGTGTTCCTAACCCCGGACGCTTTTTTTACGAAAGGCTCAGAACGAGTGCGCGCACTCCAAGTGTCGCTTAAGCAGGACGAAGTAAATGTGCTCTTGGGGAAAAGCGATGCACAAGGGGGGCGCTCGCTACCTGTACTGCGCAAAATCCTGTCGCTAACCGGTGTAAATGAGGCATCTCTCGCCACTGACAAAGGTCTCTTGGGCGCAGTGATTGACCGGAAGGTCTCCATATATCCACGAGCAGGTGCGTACCATGGAGATAAGAATCTGCCCGGAGAAACAGGAGTAGGAATACCTGAGCGAAAAGCGTACTTCAAATTTCTTGAGGAGCATCTCGGTGGCATTGGATTTGCCCCCGTTTCATTAGAGCGAAAGACTCCTCCACGCGCGTCACACTACGCAAATATCAGCAAAACCGAGAATCAGACGGACTCGCTGACCCGGCAAATTCTTAAGGAAATCGTGGCCTTGAATAGCGGAGAGACGCTTCATGTAGCACTCTTTTCTACTAGGACCTCGGCCTTGTCAGAAACGAACGCTGCTCTGAACTTACTTCTTGGGGAAGCTTCTTCAATTGTGGAGAATGAGCGCACTTACGCATGTGGATTGAAAGTGGTGATTCACCCTCTGCCCGCCGGTCCGCTTATATCGTGGCTAGATGATCCTAAAGAGGCATCTGCGAAATTTGCGGTTGGGCTGCCCAAGGCCAAGCGCGTGCAGATCGAGCGAGATGCCATTCGCAAGGCAACGCTAAAACGTCAGTCGGAATTGGATGCGCACTTGAGTGCACATATCGCCAACAAACAAGGCGTTTGGCTGGCGCTTGTGGAGATGGATGAAAAGCTTCGTGATGAGCCAGAACGGGATCCATATGTTTTGGTGTACCAGGCGTTGGCGCGGCGTGACGTGCTGGCCCAAGTTGTTCTGTTCGACCCAGAAGAGCGTGAAAGGTTTAGGCTGGCGCCTTCAGAAGAAGATGACCCGCATCCACACAAGTTGCGCAGTGCTTTACGCGATTTGCTTCGCGCATTGGGTGTTGTATATGTGGACAGTGAGTCGGTGCCGGAAAATACATCCCTGCAGGCATGGTGGATAGTCAATCTCAATTCCAAAAGATTCGAACGTCAACCGGGAGCGCGGAAAGATGGTGCGGTGCTTCCGGTAGTGGTTGAATACGTCAATGGCCGTCTGATGGCGCTGTTTCCTGATCGTATGGGCGCTCAGAATTGGAAGCCCTATGCCCGCGCGATGCTGGCGTTGTATTCGGAGGACTATGAGAACACGAGTGACATGCGCGATGACCAGTTAAAGACGTATATCGGTCAGTTCTTTGGTTCGTTATCTGCTCAGACAGCCAAAACTCTAAGCTTCTGCGACGCTTCCAATATTCGCAAGTATGTACCTCAGCTTGGGAATGGCGCCATGCAGCTTGGCGAACTAAAAATGGGTGGTGTAGGTGCCGCAGCCGCCACTGCGGTTCTGCGCGATGGTGGGGCGGGTACTGTTGTTAGGTTGCTCACGGACACCGACAAATCGCCGACTTACCTTGTCGCGGACAACAAAACCGGCATTGCTACTGGAATTTTTGCGGAGCCCAACTCCAATCGCACATTCTGGCTGAGTCGAGGACTGCCAATGCCGTTGCAAAAAAGCGGCGCTATTCGAGTCGCCAATCAACAATCTCGTTTTGCAGAAGAGGATGTACCTGCAAACTTGAAGGCTCGGCGCTTCCCTTCACTCAGCGAAATTTGCATTGTCGTCCTTGGCCGAGATGAAGACGCTCGCAATGTCGCAGGTCTTACTCGAAAAGCAATGGAACTGCATGCTTCTACAGATGACACAACTATCTTGCCGTTTCCCTTGCACGAGGCGTGTCTACTTGGTGAATCTCTCCGGTAGGATTCCACTTAAGAACTGGGACTGCAGCTTCTATGGGAATCGCTCTTTTTGAAATCGCGACCAATTCCAAAAATAGGGATAGGGGTGACGGTAAGTGCACGAAAACAGCGCGCAGAGTGGCCATTGTTGGTACTAGAGCGTCGGAGGGGCAGGGCATATCGATAAAGGCTGAATTTGGCACATTGATCGATCAGGCCATTTAGGCCGATTCGTATTGTGTTGGGATTGATGGCGCGGCTGCTTGCCTCGACGTAACAGAGGGCTAGTCTACGAATGGTACTGTCATCCACCACGGATGCGTGGCCCTAACCAATCAACAAAAAATCATCCAACAATAGTAGATGTGTTATAATAACACATCTTATGGAACCAGCCGCAATTCGTGAACTTCGACAAAGCTTGGGTGAATCCCAAGCGCAGTTTGGTAAGAGGTTTGAGGTGAGTCAGATCACGGTGGGGTATTGGGAAAGTGGTCGGTCTCAGCCTGCACGCCAGAGATTGGCCGAGCTCATCTCCTTGGATTCGAGCGCCCCTTCGGTTATTCCGCCCACCTCCGTTGCACAGCCCTTCCGTCCAATACAGTATCTCGGAAGCAAACAACGCCTCGCTGAGAGCATCGGAGTCCTCATCAATGAGATTGCTCCGGGGATGTCGCGTGTTGGAGATCTATTTTCTGGTAGTGGAGTTGTAAGCGCTTTGCTTGCCGCTCAGCGACCGGTCACTGCTGTTGACAAGCAGGTGTATTCGAGCGTGCTTTCTTCGGCCTTGTTACAAGGGCGCGCAGAGCATTTCTCGGCGCTGATTGGCCAGGAGTTCAAAGCGCGGGCCGAAGAAATCGCAAGTGAAATCGCAAGGTCACTGGCACCTCTCCTTGCTCTCGAAGAGGAGGCAATGGTTGCAGCGGCCGGAGGTAGGCCTGAGTTGCTGATCGAGTTAATCGAGTTCGGTTCCATCGCCGTTCATGCGCAGCGGGTTCCCGAAAATGCGTCGCCACGTCTGGTTAAGTCGCTCGGTGACGCAGCCAGGAACTTGGACCGGAGTGCGTTCACAGCTGCCGACCTGACAGCCACCCGGTACTTTGGTGGCCCCTATTTTTCTTACAAGCAAGCGATCGCTTTGGATGCGATATTTGTGGCGACCAATGCACTGCCGGCTGCCCCTATAGCACTAGCAGTATTGCTCAGCGTTGCAAGCGAGATTGTCAACACGGTTGGGAAGCAATTTGCTCAGCCGATGAAGCTGAAGAAGGCCGATGGAACGGTTCCCTCTCTGTTGCTTCAGCGAGCCTTGCGTGATCGTTCGCTGGATGTTTTTGAGACGTATAAGGACTGGGCATCGCGCTGGATGACGAGCGTGCCCGCCGAATGCTTTGAGCACAGGATAGTGCGTGGAGATGTACTGGATTTTGTCGACGGTGACAGCAGCTGCCAAGCATGGTACGCCGACCCGCCTTACACAATAGATCACTATTCGCGGTTCTATCACGTGCTGGAAACACTGTCATTGAGGGATTCGCCGCGACTGGACGAAATGAACAAACGGGGAGAAGCCGCGGTCATGCGTGGCGTCTATCGGACGGGGCGCTATCAGTCGTCATTCTGCATTCCCTCACAGGCTCCTGTCGCCTTCAATCGACTTTTTTCTGCGACTGCGAAGCGAGGAACCCCACTAGTGCTTTCTTATTCGCCCTTCGATGAGGAGAAGGGACACCGTCCGCGCCTTCTTACCTTGAAGGAAATGGTCCAGACAGCGAAGCGGCACTATCGACGCGTGACGGTGATGGAAATTTCCGCCCATAGTCATCGAAAATTGAACGCGAAAAGCCTGAATACAAGCGTCCGCGGCGATGCGGAACGTTTAATCCTCTGCGAGGCATAGAGTTTATGGAAAAATATCTGGGTAACAAAGCGTCCCTGCTTCCATTGATTGAACAGTTCTTCGTGGAGCGTATTCCGGGAGCGAGCAGCCTGTCGGATGTATTCGCCGGCACCAACAATATCTCCCGGTATTTCCGCGCACGTGGCTGGGCTACGGCATCGTGCGATGCGAACCGGTTCAGCTATGTGCTAGCCCAAGCATATCTAGGCACAGGTGATTCCCCGCAGTTCCAGGCCGTACGAACCAGACGGAATGACACCTTCCGCCTGCTTCAAATGCAAACGGACCTGCGTCGCGGTATGGCCCGATACGGTGCCCTTTATCTTCCAGGGTGCACGGGTGAAAAAGTGTTTCAAGACCTGAGGCACTTGGCGAATGTACTTGCTCGCCTTCAGGGCATTGGAGAGGACAACCAGCAGCCAGGTGTCATCACCGAGTTTTTTACCCAATGGGGGACTCGCTCGTCTTACTCCAGTCGCCGTGGCACTGAAGGGGTTCGTAATTACTTTTCACGTAAGAATGCCCTGTTCCTTGATGGAATCCTCGATACGATTCGCAACTGGTGGCAGGAAGGCTGCTTATCCAGGAACGAGCTTTTCCTTTTGATGACTAGTGTTTTAGAAGAGGTGGTTATCACGGCGAACGTCAATGGGACGTTTCACGATTTCAATCGAGATCGTATATGGCCCAATGCGGAACAAGCGTTTCGTCTGAGGATTCCCCTGATCTCGTGCGCCGGTCAGTTGGCGGAGACCGCGAATGCAGACTCAATCAATGCTGCTGCCAGCTTTGCGCAGCACGACATCTGCTACCTCGATCCTCCTTACAATTTCCGTCAATACAGCGCCTATTACCATTTCTTGAATTTCATTGCAGCGTACCCGTTCCTGAACGACATAGAAACTTATGTCAAAGGGCTCGAATACGTCCGTGGGCAGCACCCAGAAGACGATTTCACCAGCGATTTTTGCTCTCGTGCACGGTTCGTAGATGGTCTCCGCAAGCTAATCGAAGTGGTTGACGCCAAACACGTCGTCTTGAGCTACTACGGTGGCCGTAATCACTGGAACCACTGGGCTTCTGTCTCTGAGCCGACTGATGAGGGGCTTCGTGAGCTGAGAGCGTTGTTTGAGGATACAAATCTGTTTACGGACTGCGAAGTAATCCCTGCACTCGGAATCCGAAAAAACTACCAGAGCAGGCTTGGTGAGCAAAAAAAACTTGTCAACGAATACCTGTTCCATGGTGTCAAGCGCGACCTGCCTGCAGACATACGACCAGCATCACCGCCGCCGCTACCCGCTAATGTCCGCTGGGGTCTGGTTGATGATTTTTGCCACACCCCCCCGTTGGGCGAGGATCGGATTGATCAAATCATCCTTGCTGCGGGCTGAGTTGGACGCATACTGTGACAGCAACAGCTTTGGATCAACGCCCCATGCTTCAATTTTGTCAAAGGTGCGGTGGGCGGCCTCGATGGTCGCATAGCCCAGGAACATGGGTTCGTTTGCACCAGGCATTGGAAGAAGGAACACCGACAGGACATCCGCGGGCGCGACGCGGAGCGACTCCATATAGTAGAGTTGCTTCACTATGTCCTGTCCACCTGGGTGGGACTGCGGAAATCGGTAGTAGTATTTAGCATCGATGATCAAATGCCACGAATCCCGGACTAGGATGATGTCCGGTATCTGGCGTGTTTCGTACTTGACGACAGATCCGACCGAGTCGCGGGCCCACCAAACAGGCGTACCGACCAGCGAAGCCGGATCCGGGGATGCATGGTCTTGCATGACTACCCGGCAAGCATCCTCCCACACCGAATAGAACGCCGTCGTTCCGTAGATTTGGAGCTGCGGCGCCGCGCCTGCTAGTCTCGAATCCATCGTTTCGCGAAGCAGCTTGAATAGATGCAATGTGTCCGTGCGAAACGCGGTGCGCTGTTCTATGGACAGTCGCCGCAGGTGGTAACTGCGCTGATCTTCTGGAAGTGGCCAATGAGAAATGGCGATGCCTGTAGCCTGCTGTGCATGCTTGAGCGAGGCCGGTACTTCGAATCCGTAGCGATCGAGTAGGTGCCAAAGCACGCTAATTTGGAGGGCGCTGATGTCGTTGAACACGCCTTCGCGTCGCTCTGCGATGATGGATGGGTAAACGACAGAACCTTGGACAAACAAAGGGGTCCGTTTGGCAATTGTCTTGACCCAGTGTGGACGACCATTGTCACTAACTTGCGCCTGCTCACGGCAGTACACGCCATGCGCAAAATACCAGTCTCGCAGACCCAGCAATGCGTCGAATTCCCTAAGGACCTCGCTATTTCCATACTCCGGATCGCGCATTCTGTCCACGGATGGTCTTCGTCGCAAACTTCTCGCAAAGTAGACTTGGAGAATTCGTAGAACTTCCTGCAACCCCATTGGTCTTGCATCGCCGAACTTGGGCTGCGCAAACAGCAAGGAGTTTGTAAAAACGACGATGCCTACGAACGTGAGTTGGAAACTCTTGTCGCCCTCATCTCGCAGAATCCTGGCATTGACGAGATTCGTGAATTCCCGATGGTTGATGTGCAGGCGGTCAGTCCATCCAGTTTCCGTCAGCGACGTGCCCTCAAGAACTGTGACGGCTCCCATGTCAAAGTCCGTTTGGAGCAGACGCGCTTTCACCAGGATTCATTGATGCCTCCGCTTCCGTTGTATTTGACTGAATCGCCGGTTCGGCTAAGGGTGCCGAAAGCGTCAGGTTGAGCGGAGTGCCGGCACCCGAATTCCACGATGCGGCAATCGCGGAAAAACTCTTGGCCAAAAACAGCGAATCCTGTCGGAACCTCAGGACGTCATCCCACAGATATAGGAAAAGCTTCTGCAAGATAGCTTCAGGATCAGCCAATTGAAGCTCGCTCAAGAAGTAAGGGCCAATCAATTTGTCTTCATGGATACCTTGTTCGATCAAGTGATCGTTGACAGTCCCACGGAAGCTGTCCCAGTCGTAGCGTTTTCCGCCATAGCCGATCACGGCCACTTCGGGGGCGTAGGCGCAAGGTTCAGTGTAGCCCTTGTAAACATAGCTCCACCGTCGACGAAATGCCGTATCCAATGGGAAGACACCCTGATCTGCGCTATTCATGGTCGCCCAGAGGTAGAAATTCGCCGGCAGGCGGATTGAATCTAGTACCAGGCCGATAGAGGCAAAGTAAGCACGTTGTTCCGGACTGGCTTCGATTGGATATCGGCTCCAACCATCATCGCTCCGGTCTAATAGTTGCAGTACATCGCCCAGAATCGCCGCCGCGTTGCCACGATTGAGTTCTTCGATTAAGACAACGACGTTTTCCTCTGGGTGCGCCAGCGCACGGGTTAATCCTCGCATGAAGGGGCCTGGTACGAAACGGTAGTCGATCAAGGGCCTTCCTCGTTTGCCGACAGTTCCATCTCCTTCTTCGAGCGGCTGCGCAGTGTTGAATGGCTCGTAGACCGGCTGGGGCTTGTATGCACCCACGAAATCGAAGAACGAAGACTCCGGGTGGAATTGCGTACGGATCACGCAATCGGCATTTGCGGTGATCCTATTGACGTGGTAGCTCTTCCCCGACCCGGGGCATCCAGTGACGATTAGCTGGTGTGGGTAATCCAGCGGGGTAGCGGGGTTTATATCTGTGTCGATTAGTGGCCTGGAGGGCGTGCCACCGCCCCCACTTCCGCTGGCGCCAACTCGCACCATGAGTTTTCGGTCGAGTCTTGGCAAATTGGATTCAAGATCTTTTCTGAGGTGGTTATAGGCGTTCAAAAAACCACTGATTCGGAACCTGGCATCGGACTGAATGGTGTTTGCAGCATCTTTGTATTTTGCTGCTCCCACTTCAATGGGATGCGTTGGACTCCAATCAGAAGTAGGCTGCACTTTGGCGAATGCTGCTTCGAACTGCTCTCTTTCCTGTTCAGTGAGCAGGAAGTATCGAGCGATCTCCCAGCCGTTTGAGTTGATGCGGAACAAGTCCAATAGGCGCTCCTTGTTCGCCAAGACGCTAGACAGTACTTCTTCAGGTACATAGTCGAAGAAGGTTTGAGCGCCATACCAAGCGGCCTTGAAGAAATCGCCAACTTCCTCCCCTCGACGCATCCGGTCAGCGAGAACTCGAATCACATCAAGTTCCACGGCCTCACCGCCATCGCCTTTCCAAAATTCACTATTGGCCCCCTGATCCAGCGGCTTGAGGTAGTAGTTCGAAAGGTCAGTTAGCACGGGGGTCGATGATGTGCCTTGGGCCAGGCCCTGGTTTGACAGTGAGTTGAAGTATCGATCGCGGCTTGATTTGGTGTCTGCTAAAGGTCGATTTTCTCGAATGTCCCGCAAACAGCCTGCAATCTGCTCTCTCCCTTTCAGCTCGCTGCTATACAGCGACAACGGCAATAGCTTGGGAGTGTTCTTCCTGGTAAGCGAAGTCCGAAAGTCCAGCACCTTCGTCAGCGCAAGTCGATCTTCGTCGGTAATAGGCATCCCTCAATCTCCGTTTTAAGCGTAAAGTGATCGACATGGTAATTGAACGTGCGATCGGCAATCACCACGTTGTCCAACCTGCATAAAGCGGACTGGACGCTCTTAAAAGTCCAATTGCAGTTTGCCCGAACTGCCGGAGGGCAACTCGGGGTCAGCTCCGCGGCCCAAGCAGACTTCCATTCGCCTCTCCAGGCTTTTGACCTACTCCCCAGTCAAACTTTTGGGCGGGGACGGTTGGGCTCGCTATTCTTGTCTTCAGGTGCGGCTGGTGGCGTCTACTCCAAGTCAGATTCCAAACGCTGCTTTTAACAGACTAGGTATGCTTACAGTGCTACTCGGTGCATTCAAAAAATCAGCAGTAGCGTGCCGTAGGGTTTTCAAAACATCGTCTGAATTGAACGCAATCATTGAACCTGATTTGATGTGTACAGGCGTTGACTCTATAGCCACTAGGTAGATTTGTTTTTCAGCATGCTTGAGTGCGAACACGCTGATGCGCCGGAGTCGGAAATCTTCGCCAGTCTGGATAAATAGTTTGGAGTCAATCTCGCCATCCACATTTGCGACTATGGAAATGGGGATGGTCCAACCGTCATCTTCGCTCTCTGTCAGCAACTCAACGTTGATGTGTTGACTCGCGTTGAGTACTTGCACAATGGGCCGTAAAAACTCAGGAGCGGATGAAAAACTGATTGGGTCTTTCTGTGCCAGCAAGGCAAGGTCTACGGGGCGAATCCGGCGTTCTGAGCCAGGTTCCCCTACGGCGCCCTCTCGCACCGATGAAGTGTTACGTCGACGATCTTGTTTTTTGAGCCACTCTGTATAAGATAGCGCTCGGCTCTTCCAAATTGGTTTGGGTGCAAGATCTGGAAATCGCGGCTCAATTCGGTAGGTTCGTGTTCTTGGTGCAAGGTTGTTGGATGCATCACGCTCAACCAATGGTTGGTCTTGTGCGTCTCGAGCGCTGGCGCGCATGGGCTGTGCTTGCGATTGATCTGAGTCCTCAATTGGACGTTCAGGTTTGGTATGACCGCCAGTGATCTTGTAGCTCAAAGACCTGAATGGAAATGGATGCTCGCAAGAGCGCAGGTTGTAAACCAAGAACGTGGCGCGAGGCTGTCCTGCGAAAGACAACCACTTGCCGGCGGCAATCAAGGTTGTCTCGCCTTCGAAAGGAAAAAGCGCTTGCGGGTGAATTGGTTGCTGGGCCACCGATGCCTTGAGGAGCGATGAGCCCACCACTGCCGCCGCGCGCCAGGCGAGTCGGCTTAAATGCAAGCGTCCAATGTCTGCAGCTGATGCGCCAGATATTTTTTCGGCGAGTTGAAGGAACAGATGCTTCGAGCGGGCATCAAATGACGCGCTGCTGTACAGGGACTTGCGATCCAGCGCCGGAATGAATAGCTTGGAGAGCAGGTTGCTTGAAGATCCAAAGTAGAAGCGGATCAACTCCATGCATGGAATGATCAATCGCTTTCCATCGGGCAAGTTCACCATGGCGCAATAGGACTGCGTGCATTGCAGATGCCAAGGGTGTTCGGCCAAAGGCAGCAGGAATCCTGCTTCGTCAATATTCAGTCCCGCTTTGATCAGCGTGGTGGTTCTCGCGTCGATCTGGATGTTCTTGAACTCTTCCAGCTCGTAGTCAGGTCGACCATCAAGCTGGCCATCACGCCAGATGTCGCCTACCCGCAGTAGTGGCAAGGTACCGATGGAAATCCAGGTGCGTTTTTGAAATTGAGCGGGAGCGGTGCAATCTGGCGACAGAAGAACAGATGGATCGTTGCGGAAGCGCTCGTCGTTAACCCTGGACAGGTGAACAAACACCGAGGGTTGTTTCCGGCGGTTGGATCGGTCTGGATAGGCAATGTCACCGAACCAATCAATTCGCCAAAAATTTGGCCCCGTTGGTAAGGCCGAAATTCGCGGCGCTCCATTGGAGAACCCTGAAAATTTGAGGCCTTTTTCGGGATCCATTACGCCCAAATGTCGCGTTAACTTCTAATATTTGTCGCAACAACTACTGGATTGTTGCAATAACTTCTAATCATTCACAGTTCCCATCGCGTGCCCGGCCTGCTGGTCTGCGTGGTACGAGCTGCGCACCATCGCGCCCACGGCTGCGTGCTTGAAGCCCATCTTGTAGGCCTCTTGCTCGAACATCTTGAAGGTGTCGGGGTGCACATAACGGCGCACAGGCAGGTGTGAGGTGCTCGGTGCGAGGTACTGGCCGATGGTCAGCATTTCGATGTTGTGGGCGCGCATATCGCGCATCACTTCCAGAATTTCTTCGTCGGTCTCGCCCAGGCCCACCATCAGGCCGCTCTTGGTCGGCACGTCGGGGAACAGCGCCTTGAATTTCTTCAACAGGTTCAGCGAGAACTGGTAGTCCGAACCCGGGCGCGCTTCCTTGTACAGGCGCGGGATGGTTTCCAGGTTGTGGTTCATCACATCGGGTGGTGCGGCTTTCAAAATCTCCAGCGCACGGTCGTCGCGACCGCGGAAGTCAGGCACCAGCACCTCGATTTGCGTCTTGGGCGACAGTTCGCGCGTCTTGCGGATGCATTCCACAAAGTGACCAGCGCCGCCGTCGCGCAGGTCGTCGCGGTCCACGCTGGTGATGACCACGTAGTTGAGTTTGAGCTGGGCGATGGTCTTGGCCAGGTTGTCGGGTTCGTTGACATCCAGCGGGTCGGGGCGGCCGTGGCCCACGTCGCAGAAAGGGCAGCGGCGCGTGCACTTGTCGCCCATGATCATGAAGGTGGCCGTGCCCTTGCCAAAGCATTCGCCGATGTTGGGACAACTGGCTTCCTCGCATACCGTCACCAGCTTGTTGGCGCGCAGCACGTCCTTGATTTCATAGAAGCGGGTCGTGGGGCTGCCGGCCTTGACGCGAATCCACTCGGGCTTTTTCAGAATCTCGCCCTGCACCACCTTGACCGGAATGCGTGACAGCTTGGCCGCGGCTTTTTGCTTGTCGGTGGCCTTGTAGGCGTCCAGCGACTGCACTTCGCGCACCGTGGCGTTGGCAGTGGGTTGCAGTGTGGTGTCTTCGCTGTGGCTCATGGGGCAGGGCGCGGGTTAGGGCGCGAGGTAGGTTGCGAGCTTGTGGCCCAACACGTCGGCCGCTTCTTGCCAGCCAACATTTACACCGATTGTAGAAAGATCCACGGTTTGCAGCCCGGTGTAGCCACAAGGGTTGATACGCGAGAAGGGTTCCAGGTCCATCGCCACATTCAATGCGACGCCGTGGTAAGTGCAGTTGCGGCTGACCTTGATGCCCAGTGCAGCAATCTTGCCCAGACCGGTGAAGTCTGGTTGCGCGGCGCCAGCGGCGCTCTTTTGCGGGCGCTGGGCCAGCGGCGTGTGTCCCGCCGGGTCGTCCAGCCGCACGTAGATACCGGGTGCGCCGGCGACGCGGTGGCCGGTCACGCCGAAGTGGAGCAGTGTCTTGATAACGGCTTCTTCAATGCGGTAAACGTATTCCTTGACGAAATAACCGGCGCGCTTGAGATCGATCAGCGGGTAGGCCACCACCTGGCCGGGACCGTGGAACGTCACCTGGCCGCCGCGGTTGGTTTGCACCACCGGGATGTCGCCGGGCAGGAAGATGTGTTCCGGCTTGCCCGCCAGGCCCTGCGTAAAAACCGGAGGATGCTCACAAATCCATAGCTGGTCGCGCATATCCTGCAAGGGCTGCAGGCCTCTTTGGCTTGTAAATTCCTGCATCGCCGCATACGTGGGCGCATAGTCCACGCGGCCGAGGTGCGCGAGGGCAATATCCACCGGGTTACAGCACCACTTTGACCATGGGGTGGGTGCTGAGCGTACGGTACAGCTCGTCGAGCTGTTCACGGCTGGTGGCTGTGATGGTGATGGTCACACCCAGGTACTTGCCGCCCTTGCTTTCGCGCAGCTCAATGGTGGAGGCGTCAAACGCTGGGTCGAACTGTTTGGCGATGACCGTAATGGCATGCACCAGACCTTCCACCTTGTGCCCCATAACCTTGATGGGGAACTGCGACGGGTATTCGATCAGGGATTCAGCAGGGGGTGTGGTGGGGGTATTCATGCGTTGGCCCTCTCGTTTACGGGGGATTAGATGGTGCGTCGGCGAGCGTACTCGCAGAGAATGCATGGTCAATTATCGCCGTGGGGCGAATAGGGAGTGCACCCAAAGCGGGAAGTGCTAGGCACGGCCGGGTTTCTACGTATAATCGTGGGCTGTGCATTGAGCAGCGGCTGTAACTTGTGCGTAATTTCATTCATGACGATCGCGCCCATTCCTTACCAGTCCACTGACGCAGAGAATCCAGATGGAGTCTTTGACGCAGAGTTCAAGCCCTTGACGGCAGAAGAAGCCCGGCAGTGGCGCAGTGCCCATCCCGCAATTTCCCCCTGGTGGGTCATCGTGTGGCAATTGGTGGCAGGTGCGGTACTGGCTCTTGTGGCCGGTCTGTGGGGTGGCAAGGTGGTAGGAGTTTCTGCGGCTTACGGTGCTTTGGCGGTGGTTTTCCCCGCGGCGCTGATGGCGCGGGGACTGCAGCGGCAACGTCCGGTGACCCAGCCGGGCGCCGCGATGCTGGGTTTTATGATTTGGGAGTCGGTGAAAGTTGCCTTGACGGTTGCCCTGTTGTTGGTGGCGCCCAAGGTGGTTTCTCCGCTCAACTGGCTGGCCCTGGTGGCTGGTTTTGTGGTGACGATGAAGGTGTATTGGGTGGCCGCGTGGTTGCACTCGCGACGCCGAAGTCTCAACGGTTCGAATTGATATTTGGTGACCTATGTCTGTAGAAAACACTGGAACACATGCTCCCTCCGCTGGTGAATACATCCAGCACCATTTGCAGCACCTGCAGAAGGATTTTTCCTTCCAAAGCGTGAAGCAAACCAGTATTGTCGACTTCAGCCTGTTCAATCTGGACTCGGTTGTTTTCTCGCTGGTTTTGGGTGTGATTGGCTGTCTCGTGCTGTGGAGCGCTGCGCGCAAAGCCACCTCCGGCGTGCCCGGCCGCTTCCAGGCGGCAGTGGAAATTTTGTCCGAGATGGTGGAAAACCAGGCCAAGGGCGTGATCCACAACGCCAAGAGCCGCAAACTGATTTCTCCGCTGGCCCTGACCGTGTTTGTCTGGATTTTCCTGATGAACGCCATGGACATGATTCCCGTCGACCTGATTCCCCAGATCTGGCACAGCGCCGGACCTGCTCTGGGTTTCAAGGACTATCTGCGTGTCGTGCCTACGGCTGACTTGTCCACCACGTTGGGCCTGTCCTGCTCCGTCCTGTTTATCTGCTTGGTCTACAACATCAAGATCAAGGGTCTGGGCGGCTGGGCGCACGAACTGATTGCTGCGCCGTTTGGCGACCACTGGGCGCTGTATCCGATCAATTTCCTGATGCAGATGATTGAGTACCTTGCCAAGACCGTGTCCCACGGCATGCGGTTGTTTGGCAATATGTTTGCAGGTGAGTTGGTGTTTATGTTGATCGCCCTGATGGGTGGCGGCTGGGCGCTCTCCGTAACGGGTGTTGGTTTGGCCATTGGTCACATCATCGCCGGAACCGTGTGGACCCTGTTCCACATCCTGGTGATCACTTTGCAAGCCTTCATCTTTATGATGTTGACGCTGATCTACACCGGTCAAGCGCACGACGCACATTGATGTAACTGTTTTCGTTTTTTTGTTTTCGTTTTTCTTTTTCCACTAACTTTTAGGAGCTTCTCATGGAAAACATTCTCGGCCTCGTGGCACTGGCTTGCGGCATCATCGTTGGTCTGGGCGCTATTGGTGCGTCTATCGGTATCGCCATCATGGGCGGCAAGTTCCTGGAATCTTCTGCCCGTCAGCCCGAGCTGATGAACGAACTGCAAACCAAGATGTTCATCTTGGCTGGTTTGATTGACGCTGCGTTCCTGATCGGTGTTGCTATCGCTCTGCTGTTCGCATTCGCCAACCCCTTCGTCCTGCGCTAAAAAACGGCCCTTCACGTTAGAGAAGGAATCAAACCGTGAACATCAACGCAACCCTGTTCCTGCAGGCTATCGTTTTTGCGATCCTGGTGTGGTTCACGATGAAATTCGTGTGGCCCCCGATCACGAAAGCGCTGGACGAGCGGGCACAGAAGATCGCCGACGGCCTCGCAGCCGCCGACAAGGCCAAGGCCGAACTGGCTTCTGCCAACAAGCGTGTGGAAGCCGAACTGGCTACTTCCAAGAATGAAACCGCAGGTCGCCTGGCTGATGCCGAGCGTCGTGGACAGGTCATCGTGGAAGAAGCGAAGCTCCGTGCCACTGAAGAAGGCAACCGCATCATTGCGGCTGCCAAAGCAGAAGCCGAGCAGCAGTCCGTGAAAGCCCGTGAAGCATTGCGCGAACAGGTCGCCGCCCTCGCCGTTAAAGGCGCTGAGCAGATCCTGCGCAAGGAAGTCAATGCCGGTGTGCATGCCGACTTGCTGTCTCGTCTGAAGACTGAGCTGTAAGGGAAGACCATGGCTGAACTTGCCACCATCGCCAGGCCTTACGCCGAAGCCTTGTTCAAGTCTGCAAATGCAGACCTGAACGCTGCCGCAGTGTGGCTGGATGAACTTGCTGTCATTGCCCAGAATGGCCAGTTGCAACAGTTCGCCAGCAACCCCAAAGTCAGCAGCGCCCAGGTCTATGACCTGATTGCGGGTCTGATGAAGGTCGCCCTGTCTGAGCAAGGCAAAAACTTCCTGCGCACTGTCATCGACAACGGACGCCTGGAAGCGCTGCCCGAAATTGCAGTCGCGTTCCGTGCGCTGAAGAACGCCAAAAATGGCCTGTCTGATGCCGTCGTGTACAGCGCTTTTCCGATCGACGCAGCGGCGTTGACGGAAGTGGCTGCAACGCTCGAAAAGCGTTTTGGCCGCAAGCTCAACGTTAGCGTTGCGCTCGACGCCGAGCTGATTGGCGGTATTCGTGTGGTGGTCGGTGACGAAGTGCTTGACACCTCCGTCAAGGCCCGTCTGGAACAAATGAAAGTGGCTCTCACAGCCTGAGGCGCAAGCCTTTCGCCGTGAAGCCCAACTAAAGAAAGAAGGAAAGAGTCATGCAACTCAATCCCGCAGAAATTTCTGAACTGATCAAGAGCCGTATTGATGGCCTGACCGCAAGCAGCGACATCCGCAACCAGGGTACCGTGGTTTCGGTGACCGACGGTATTTGCCGCATCCACGGTCTGTCTGACGTGATGGCCGGTGAAATGCTGGAGTTCC
This sequence comes from Rhodoferax saidenbachensis, assembly GCF_001955715.1. NCBI lineage: Bacteria > Pseudomonadati > Pseudomonadota > Betaproteobacteria > Burkholderiales > Comamonadaceae > Rhodoferax > Rhodoferax saidenbachensis. The sequence goes on from NZ_CP019239.1 coordinate 363,365, forward strand.
CCGCAGGCTCCGACGGCCTGCCCACCTACGGTCTGGCACTGAACCTCGAGCGTGACTCGGTCGGTTCCGTGATCCTGGGTGAGTACGAGCACATCTCCGAAGGCGACACGGTCAAGTGCACCGGCCGCATTCTGGAAGTACCCGTGGGCCCCGAGCTCAAAGGCCGTGTGGTCAATGCCTTGGGTCAGCCTATCGACGGCAAGGGTCCTATCAACGCCAAGATGACCGACGTGATCGAAAAGGTCGCTCCAGGCGTGATCGCCCGTGAGTCCGTCAGCCAGCCTATGCAGACCGGCCTGAAGTCTATCGACTCCATGGTTCCCGTCGGCCGCGGCCAGCGCGAACTGATCATTGGTGACCGTCAGACCGGCAAGACTGCCGTGGCTATTGACGCGATCATCAACCAGAAGGGTCAGAACATGACCTGCGTGTACGTTGCGATCGGTCAGAAGGCTTCTTCTGTCAAGAACGTGGTGCGCGCGCTGGAACAAGCTGGCGCCATGGAATACACCATCGTGGTGGCTGCTACCGCTTCTGAATCGGCCGCGATGCAGTACGTGTCTGCGTACTCCGGTTGCACCATGGGCGAATACTTCCGCGACCGCGGCGAAGACGCGCTCATCGTGTATGACGATTTGTCCAAGCAAGCCGTGGCGTACCGTCAGGTGTCCCTGTTGCTGCGCCGTCCTCCAGGCCGTGAAGCCTACCCCGGCGACGTGTTCTATCTCCACAGCCGCTTGCTGGAACGCGCCGCACGCGTGAACGCCAAGTACGTGGAAGACTTCACCAAGGGCGCCGTGAAGGGCAAGACCGGTTCTTTGACCGCGCTGCCTATCATCGAAACCCAAGCCGGTGACGTGTCCGCTTTTGTGCCTACCAACGTGATCTCGATCACCGACGGCCAGATCTTCCTGGAAACCTCGTTGTTCAACGCCGGTATCCGCCCCGCGATCAACGCCGGTATCTCGGTGTCCCGCGTCGGTGGTGCAGCGCAGACCAAGCTGGTGAAGAACCTGTCTGGCGGTATCCGTACCGACTTGGCCCAGTACCGCGAACTGGCTGCGTTCGCGCAGTTCGCTTCCGATTTGGACGAAGCCACTCGCAAGCAGCTGGACCGCGGTGCCCGCGTGACCGAATTGCTGAAGCAAGCCCAGTACAGCCCCCTGACCATCAGCCTGATGGGCGCAACGCTGTTTGCCGTGAACAAGGGTTTCATGGACGACATCGAAGTGAAGAAGGTTCTGTCCTTCGAACACGGCCTGCACGCTTACCTCAAAGACAAGCACGCAGCCCTGCTGGCCAAGCTGGAAGCCGACAAGGCCATGGACAAGGATGCCGAAGCCGAATTGAACGCTGCCATCGCAGCATTCAAGAAGTCTTTCGCTTAAGCCCCGTCTGTTGACCCAAGGAGCCTTGTAATGGCAGCAGGTAAGGAAATACGCGGCAAGATCAAATCGGTGGAAAACACCAAGAAGATCACCAAGGCCATGGAAATGGTGGCCGCCTCCAAAATGCGCAAGGCGCAGGAACGGATGCGCGCTGCCCGGCCCTATAGCGAAAAAATTCGCAATATCGCCGCCAACCTTGGCAAGGCCAATCCCGAGTACACACACGCGTTCATGCAGACCAACGACGCGAAAACGTCGGGTTTCATCGTTGTCACCACGGACAAGGGTTTGTGCGGCGGCATGAACACCAACGTGCTGCGTGCAGTGACCGGCAAGCTGCGCGATCTGCAAAGCGCAGGTATCTCGTCGCAGGCCGTGGCCATTGGCAACAAGGGCTTGGGCTTCTTGAACCGTGTGGGTGCCAAAGTGGTCTCGCATGCCACCCAGTTGGGCGACACGCCCCACTTGGACAAGCTGATCGGCCCGGTCAAGGTATTGCTGGACGCCTACGTCAAGGGTGAAGTGAACGCCGTGTACCTGTGTTACACCAAGTTCATTAACACCATGAAGCAGGAGCCCGTGGTGCAGCAGCTTCTGCCTTTGTCTGCGTCGCAGATGGAAGCCGAATCGCAAGCCAGCGGTACCAGCCACGCATGGGACTACATCTACGAGCCCGATGCACCGGCTGTGATCGACGACCTGCTGACCCGTTACGCAGAAGCCCTGGTGTACCAGGCGGTTGCAGAAAACATGGCGTCCGAGCAATCGGCGCGCATGGTGGCCATGAAGGCCGCAACCGACAACGCGGGCAGCGTGATTGGCGAGTTGAAGCTGGTCTACAACAAGACCCGCCAGGCAGCGATCACCAAAGAGTTGTCCGAAATCGTGGCCGGTGCCGCAGCGGTTTAAACCGTTTGCCATCGTCTGACAAAGTTTTGAAGTTTTAGATTTTATTTTTGGAGCGAAAAATGGCTCAAGCTAACTCCCAAGTTCAGGGAAAAATTGTTCAGTGTATTGGCGCGGTGGTGGACGTTGAGTTCCCCCGTGACAAGATGCCCGGCATCTATGACGCGCTGAAGATGGACGGCTCCACCCTGACGCTGGAAGTTCAGCAGCAGCTGGGTGACGGCATCGTCCGTACCATCGCTTTGGGTTCTTCCGACGGCCTGCGCCGCGGCATGATGGTGTTCAACACCGAGAAGCCAATCATGGTGCCCGTGGGTCAAGCGACTCTGGGCCGCATCATGGACGTGCTCGGCGCGCCCATCGACGAGCGTGGTCCTGTGGACGCAGCAATGCACATGTCCATTCACCGCAAGCCTCCTACCTACGACGAACTGAGCCCTTCGCAAGAACTGCTCGAAACCGGCATCAAGGTGATTGACCTGGTGTGCCCGTTCGCCAAGGGCGGCAAGGTCGGTCTGTTCGGTGGTGCCGGTGTGGGCAAGACCGTGAACATGATGGAACTGATCAACAACATCGCCAAGGCGCACAGCGGCGTGTCCGTGTTCGCTGGTGTGGGTGAGCGTACCCGTGAAGGGAACGACTTCTACCACGAGATGGCTGACTCCGGCGTTGTGAATCTGGAAGACCTGCCCAAGTCCAAAGTGGCGATGGTGTACGGCCAGATGAACGAACCCCCAGGAAACCGTCTGCGCGTGGCCCTGACCGGTCTGACCATTGCGGAATCTTTCCGTGACGAAGGCAAGGACGTTCTGTTCTTCGTGGACAACATCTACCGTTACACACTGGCCGGTACTGAAGTGTCCGCGTTGTTGGGCCGTATGCCTTCCGCCGTGGGTTACCAGCCTACACTGGCCGAAGAAATGGGTCGCCTGCAAGAGCGTATTACCTCCACCAAGGTCGGCTCCATCACTTCCATCCAAGCCGTTTACGTGCCTGCGGATGATTACACCGATCCGTCGCCTGCAACCACCTTTGCCCACTTGGATTCCACCGTGGCGCTGTCGCGTGACATCGCTTCTCTGGGTATCTACCCCGCTGTGGATCCTCTGGACTCCACCAGCCGCCAGTTGGACCCTAAAGTGGTCGGCGAAGAGCACTACAACACGGCCCGCGCCGTGCAAGGTATGCTGCAGCGTTACAAGGAATTGCGCGACATCATCGCTATTCTGGGTATGGACGAGCTGGCTCCCGACGACAAGCTGGTTGTGGCCCGTGCGCGCAAGATCCAACGTTTCTTCTCGCAACCTTTCCACGTGGCTGAAGTGTTTACCGGTTCCCCCGGTAAGTACGTGTCCCTGGCTGAAACCATCCGTGGTTTCAAGATGATTGTGGCTGGCGAGTGTGATCACCTGCCAGAACAAGCGTTCTACATGGTCGGCACCATCGACGAAGCGTTCGAAAAAGCCAAGAAGGTCTAAGACATGAACACCATCCACGTTGATGTGGTCAGTGCAGAAGAGTCCATCTTCTCCGGTGAAGCCGTCTTCGTGGCGCTTCCCGGTGAGGCTGGCGAGCTGGGCATCAAGCCCCGCCACACGCCACTGATCACGCGCATCAAGCCTGGCTCGGTGCGTATTCAGAAAGCCGATGGCAGCGAAGAGTTTGTGTTCGTGGCCGGAGGCATTCTGGAAGTGCAACCCAACTGCGTGACGGTGTTGTCCGACACCGCCATTCGCGGTAAGGACCTGGACGAAGAGAAAGCCAATGCCGCCAAGGCCGCTGCAGAAGAAGCTCTGAAGAACGCCAAAAGCGAAATCGACATTGCCAAAATCCAGTCCGAAATCGCCATCATGGCGGCCGAGATTGCAGCAGCACGCAAGTTCCTGCACAAGAAATAATTCTTTGCGGGACAGATCTTTAGCTCTGTCCCCAACTGAATAGATGCCTATACAAAACCGCCTTCGGGCGGTTTTGTCATTTGTGGCCCAGAAAAACACTTCGACCCAAATTAGTTTTAAGTTAAAGCTTGTTGGGCTGAAGTGGTCGCCCTATTATTCGCCACCGCCCCCATCCACGAGGGGCGGAATACGAGGAGCGAGACTTGGGCCTACGGGACAACCTATCCGGGGATGAGACCACCGTGCTGCAGACCATTTTCTGGTCTGTGGGCGTGTCACGCTTTGCGCTGTCTGATCGGCTGGCCTTCTCCAAAAGCAAGACCAACGCCCTAGTCGCCTCCTTGCTCGATGTCGGCCTGCTCGAAGAAACCGGCCTGCAGGATTCCACCGGTGGGCGCCGTGCCGAAACGGTGCAGATCAGCACCCGCCTGGGTGTCCTGATTGGTGTGGATCTCGGTGCCACCAGCCTCGAAGTCGCCATTCTCCAACCCAACATGCAGGTGCTGGCCCGCCACACCGAACCCGCCGATGTGCGTGCCGGCCCCGGTGTGGTGCTGGCCCGGGTGCGTGCGCTGATGGGGCAGTTGCTGCAGCAGTGCAAGCTCGCATCCAAGCAGGTGATCGGTATCGGCATTGGTGTACCCGGACCGGTGGATTTTGAAAGCGGGCAACTCGTCAACCCACCGCTGATGCCGGCGTGGGACAGTTTTTCGGTGCGCGACTACTTCAAGGAAGAGTACGCCGCCCCTGTGTTTGTGGACAACGACGTAAACCTCATGGCGTTGGGCGAGCTCTGGCGCCTGCAGCACAGCCTGCAAAATTTCCTGGTCATCAAGGTCGGCACCGGTATTGGCTGCGGCATAGTCTGCCATGGCGAGGTGTATCGCGGCGCCAATGGCTCGGCGGGCGACGTGGGCCACATCTGTGTGGACACTGAAGGGCCACGCTGTCACTGCGGCAATCTGGGTTGCGTGGAAGCCATGGCCGCGGGCCCGGCGATTGCCCGTATGGCGACCCAGGCGGCGCAGGATGGTCAAAGCCCGGCGCTGGCGGCCTCATTGCAGGAGCGCGGCACGCTGACACCCGAAGACGTAGGCCAGGCGAGCCGTAATGGTGATGCGGCGGCTAATGCCATCATTCAACAAGTCGGTGCAAAAATTGGCCAAATGCTGGCTTCGGTGGTTAATTTCTTCAATCCATCGCACGTCTTCATCGGCGGTGGTATTACCCGCATGGGCCCGCTGTTTTTGGCCTCGGTGCGCCAAAGCGTGTACCAGCGCTCGCTGGCGCTCTCCACCCGACACCTCGAAATCCAGTACACGCCACTGGCAGAGCAGGCCGGTTTGGTGGGTGCCGGTGTGCTGGCCATGCAGGAAACCCTCAAAACCTGGAAGGGACGGCCATGAGCGTGGATGTCACGTTTGACGGCGTGGTCAAGGAGTTCGGGCCCGTGCGCGTGTTGCACGGCGTGAACTTCGCACTGCAGAAAGGGCGGGCCTATGGCTTGCTGGGTGAAAACGGCGCGGGCAAGTCCACGCTGATGAAGATACTGTCCGGCTATGAATCGCTCACCGGCGGCAGCATGTACATCAACGGTGAGTCCATGCGGTTCACCAGTTCGCGCCAGGCCGAAGAACAAGGCATTGTGCTGATCCACCAGGAATTCAGCCTGGCCGAAGACCTGACCATTGCGCAAAACCTGTTTCTGGGCCACGAAAAGAAAAAAGGTTTTTTGCTGGACGACAAGACCATGCAGCGCGAGGCGGCCCAGGCCCTGGCGCAGGTCGGCCTGCAACGTGATGTGAACCTGCGTGTGCGCCAGCTCATCGTGGCCGAGAAGCAGTTGGTCGAAGTGGCCCGTGCACTCTTGCGCAAGGCACGCTTGCTGATCATGGACGAGCCCACCGCCACGCTGACACCCGGTGAGACCGAACGCCTGTTTGCGCTGATGACCCAGCTCAAGTCCGAAGGCGTCACCCTGGTCTATATCTCGCACAAGCTCGACGAAGTGCAGCGCATGACCGACGAGGTGGTCGTCATGCGCGACGGCCGTTTTGTGGCGCAGGAGCCGACCAGCAGCCTGACGCGCCAGCAGATGGCCAACCTCATGGTCGGCCGCGAACTCGCGCACCTGTACCCGGAAAAGGAAGCTGTGGCGCAAGACCAGGCGCCGGTGCTGAAAGTCACCGGGCTGACCGTGCCCGGCTGGGCTGAGGATGTGAGTTTTGAGGTGCGGCCTGGCGAAATCCTGGGCTTTGCCGGTTTGGTCGGCGCGGGCCGTACCGAACTGTTTGAAGGCCTGCTGGGCCTGCGCCAGCGCAGCGCAGGCACCGTAGAACTGCAGGGCCGTGTCTGCGCGCTGCGCAATCCGCGCGACGCCGTGCAGCATGGGCTGACGTATCTGAGCGAAGACCGCAAGGGCAAGGGCTTGCATGTGCACTTTGGCCTGCGCCAAAACCTGACGCTCATGGCACTGCAGCGTTACGCCACACCGTGGCTGCAAACCGGCGCGGAGGAGCAGGCGCTCAAGACAGCGGTGGAGGCCTTTGGCATCCGCACCGGCAACCTCAACAGCCTCGCCTCGTCCCTGTCCGGCGGCAATCAGCAGAAGCTGGCGCTGGCCAAGGTGCTGCACCCCAACCCCAAGGTCGTGGTGCTGGACGAGCCCACGCGCGGTGTCGATGTGGGCGCCAAGCGGGACATCTATTTCCTGGTCCAGAGCCTGGCGCGCCAGGGGCTGGCCGTGGTCGTGATTTCGAGCGAGCTGATGGAGCTGATTGGCCTGTGCCATCGCGTAGCCGTCATGCGCGCAGGCCGCCTGCAGACCGTACTGCAGGCCCACCAACTGACAGAAGAGGAGCTGATCGCCCATGCCACAGGAACCCACTAAAACCGCCGCACCGCAAAGTGTGGGCGCCAGAGCGGGCGCCGTGTGGGGCCGGTTGCATGGCGCCGGGCCTGTCATCGGCCTGCTGCTGCTGTGCATCGCCGGCACGCTGCTTAATGGCGAATTCGCCACCCTGGACAACGCGCTCAATGTGCTGACCCGTACCGCCTTTATCGGCATCCTCGCGGTGGGCATGTGTTTCGTCATCATCTCCGGCGGCATCGACCTGTCCGTGGGCTCGATGGCGGCGCTGATCGCCGGCTGCATGATTCTTCTGATGAACAAGCTGGCGCCATCCATTGCATCGCCAGTGCTGGTGGTCGTACTGGGCATGGCGCTGGCGCTGGTACTGGGCGCCGCTTTCGGACTGGCGCACGGCCTGTTGATCACCAAGGGGCGCATCGAGCCCTTCATCGTCACCCTGGGCACGCTGGGCATCTTTCGCGCCTACCTGACCTACTTTGCCGATGGTGGCGCAATCACGCTGGACAACGCGCTGGCGGACGTCTACGCACCGGTCTACTACGGCAGCCTGCTGGGCGTGCCGATGCCGGTCTGGGCGTTTCTGGCGGTGGCGCTGGCTGGCGGTTTCATTCTCAATCGCACGCCGTTCGGTCGTTATGTGCAGGCCATCGGCTCCAACGAACAGGTCGCGCGTTACGCCGCGGTGGACGTGGACCGGGTGAAGATCCTCACCTACATGCTGCTGGGCGTTTGTGTCGGTCTGGCCACCATGCTGTATGTGCCGCGCCTGGGCTCGGCTTCGCCAAGCACCGGCCTGCTGTGGGAGCTGGAAGCCATCGCCGCCGTCATCGTCGGTGGCACGGCGCTCAAGGGCGGCGCGGGCACCATCACCGGCACCGTGGTCGGCGCTGTTCTGCTGTCCGTCATTGGCAACATTCTCAACCTCACCAGCATCATCAGCGTCTACCTCAACGCTGCGGTGCAGGGTTTCGTGATCATCGCTGTGGCCTTCCTGCAAAGAGGGCGGCGGTAAGCATTCCTGAACATGTTCCCCCACCGCGGCCGCAGGGCCGCATTTTCAAAAGCAACCACAAGGAGACAAGCATGAAGAAGACAATCACCCGCCGCCTGGCCCTGGGCGCCACTGCCCTGGCCATCGCTGCCATCGGCGCGCCCGCATGGGCGCAAGCCAAGAAAGAAGTGCTGGGCGTGTCCATGCCCGCCGCCACGCACAGCTTCATGGCTGGTGCCGTGTACTGGGCCAACCAGGCGAAGGCAGACCTGGAGAAAGCCAACCCCGGCATGCAGGTCATCGTCAAGACCGCCAAGGACGCTTCCGAGCAGGCCAACCAAGTGCAGGACCTCGTGACGGTCAACAAGATCACCTCGCTGGTCGTGTTCCCGTTCGAGTCGGCGGCGCTGACCAAGCCCGTGGCGCAGGTCAAGGCCAAGGGCATCTACGTGACGGTGGTTGACCGCGGTCTGACCGACACCAGCGCACAGGATGCCTACGTCTCGGGCGACAACACCGCGTTCGGCAAGATTCCGGCGGAATACATCGCGAAGACCCTGAACGGCAAGGGCAACATCGTCGCGCTGCGCGGCATTCCGACCACCATCGACAACGAGCGCATGGATGCCTTTAATGCCGTGATGAAGGGCCACCCCGGTATCAAGCTGCTGGACGCCAAGCCCGGCAACTGGAACCGTGACGACGCCTTCAAGGTGATGCAGGACTTCTTGACCCGCTTCAAGGAAATCGACGCGGTCTGGGCCGCTGACGACGACATGGCTGTGGGCGTGCTCAAGGCCATCGAGCAGGCCAAGCGCAAGGACATCAAGATCGTATTCGGCGGCGCTGGCGCCAAGGGCGCGATCAAGACACTGATGGACGGCAGCGACCCGCTGATCCAGGCCAACGTGTCCTACTCGCCCAAGTTCATGTACGACGCCATCAAGATGACTGGCGAAGCACGCCTGAAGGGCCAGAAGCTGCCAGCGAACAACATCGTTCCGTCGGTGCTGATCACGAAGCAGAACGCCAAGGACTTCTACTTCCCGAACTCTCCGTTCTAAGCTATTGCTCGAAAATTTGAGTAAAAAAGGCCTGTAGCCCTCGTGGAATGTGCGCAAGCAGCTATGTAAACCATAGCAATTTCACGTGGGCCGCAGGCACCAGATTCGATACAGACAGACCGCACCCCGCTGGAGACCGCCATGGCAAGACCCGTCACCCTCTTTACCGGCCAATGGGCCGACCTGCCGCTCACGGAGCTCGCGCCCCTGGCCAAAAGCATGGGCTACGACGGGCTGGAACTCGCCTGCTGGGGTGACCATTTCAATGTGCAGGAGGCCTTGGCCTCGGCCACTTACGTCAAAGACAAACGCGCCATGCTGGAGCAACACGGCCTGCAATGTTTCGCCATCGGCAACCACCTGGTCGGCCAGGCCGTGTGTGATCGGATCGACGAGCGCCACCAGTCCATCCTGCCCGACCACGTGTGGGGGGATGGCGACCCCGAAGGCGTGCGCCAGCGCGCCGCCGCCGAGCTGCAGGACACGGCGCGTGCCGCGGCCCAATTTGGTGTGAAGACCGTCACCGGCTTCACCGGCTCTTCCATCTGGCATGCCACCTATGCGTTCCCGCCGACCAGCCAGGCGTATTGGGACAAGGGCTTTGCCGACTTTGGCCGTCGCTTCACACCCATCCTCGATGTGTTCGCGTCGGTCGGCGTGAACTTCGCACTCGAAGTGCACCCCACTGAAATTGCCTTTGACATCGCCACCAGCGAACGCGCATTGGTGGCCGTGAATCAGCACCCGCGCTTCGGCTTCAATTTTGACCCCAGCCATTTGGGTTACCAGGGCGTGGACTACATCCGCTTCATCCGCACCTTTGGTCCGCGCATCTTCAACGCGCACATGAAAGACGTGTGGTGGGGCAAGGGTGATGGCACGGTGGGCACCTTTGGCGGCCACACCAGCTTTGGCGACGCGCGCCGCACCTGGGATTTCCGCAGTGTGGGGCGCGGAATGATTGATTTTGAATCGCTGATCGTTGCGCTCAACGACGTGGGTTACGCAGGCCCCCTGAGCGTGGAGTGGGAAGACAGCCGCATGGACCGTGTGCACGGCGCCTCCGAAAGCGCGGCCTTCTGCAAACGCCTGGACTTCAAGCCCGCCAGCGGCGCCTTTGACGCCGTGTTTGCCAAAGACGCGCAATAACAACGTAACGACGCGCAGCCAATCTGCCCACTGAACCCAAGGACTCCGACCATGCCCGAGCACTCTCCCACCGCAGCCCACCGCAAGCTGCGCTACGCCATGGTGGGCGGTGGCCGCGATGCCTTCATTGGTGGCGTGCACCGCAAGGCCGCCGCGCTGGACGGGCAGATCGAGCTGGTGGCGGGCGCATTGTCCTCCACGCCCGACAAGGCGCGTGCCTCCGGACGTGACCTGTTTCTGAGTGACGCGCGCAACCACGGCAGTTGGCAGGAACTGCTGGCCGACGAACTCAAGCGCCCGCCCGAGGAGCGCATCGACTTTGTCTCCATCGTCACACCCAACCACCTGCATTTCCCGGTCGCCAAGGCGTTTGTGGATGCGGGCTTCCATGTGGTCTGCGACAAGCCGCTGGTCCACACCAGCGCGCAGGCACAGGAACTCGTGGCCGCCGTGCACCAGCAGGGCACGGTGTTTGGCGTGACCTACAACTACACCGGTTACCCCATGGTGCGCCAGATGCGCGAGATGGTGCGCAGCGGTGTATTGGGCGTCGTGCGCAAGGTGGTGGTGGAGTACCACCAGGGCTGGCTCGCCACACATCTGGAAGCCAGCGGCAACAAACAGGCCCAGTGGCGCATGGACCCGGCCCAAAGCGGCATGGCCGGCGCCATGGGCGACATCGGTTCCCACGCCGAAAACCTGCTCACCAGCGTGACCGGGCTGGAGGTGGAAGCCATTTGCGCCGACCTCAGCGCCATGGGCGCGGGCCGCACGCTGGACGATGATTGCAACGTGCTGCTGCGCCTGCGCGGTGGCGCCAAGGGCGTGTTGATGGCCTCGCAGATCTGCATAGGCTGTGAGAACGGTTTGCGCCTGCGTGTCTTTGGCACCGAAGGCTCGCTGGATTGGCAGCAGGAGAACCCCAACCAACTGCTGCACGCGCCCTTGGGTGTACTGCCCCGCATCCTCACACGCGGTACGCCGGGCCTGAGCCCGGCCGCCCAGCAGGCCACACGGCTGCCCAGTGGCCACCCCGAAGGTTTTATCGAGGCCTTTGCGAATGTCTACCTCGGTGTGGCCTCCGATATCCGCGCCCGCCTTGAAGGCCGCCAGGCCACGCCGCTGCAGGCCGACTACCCACGCGTGGAAGACGGTGCGCGCGGCGTGCGCATGATCGAGAAAGTGGTGGAGTCGGCCCACGCGTCCCACAAGTGGACACCGTTGTAAGGGCAGGCCTTAAGCGTGTCCGCACAACTCCGTTCGCGCTGAGCTTGTCGAAGCGCACCGTGCACAAAGGCGGTGACTTCGACAAGCTCAGTCCGAACGGTTTCGGGGTATCCAGCGATTCCTTAACCCAGTGTCGGGGTGTCCGGCAGTTCGTTGGGGTTGACGGCGCCGGGTGCCAGCGGGAAGTGCTGTTTCAGCAACGCCGACACTTCGTTCACCGCCTGTGTCAAACCGGCTTCAAACTGCTGCTCTCGCAAAGCCGTGCCCAGCCGCTGTACCAGCGCTTGCCAGACCTCTGGCGCCACATGGTTGTTGAGCCCGCGGTCGGCCACCACTTCAATCGCGTGTTCGGCCAGCAGCAAGTAGATCAACACGCCGTTGTTGTGCGCGGTGTCCCACACGCGCAGCTTGCCAAACTGGGCCAGTGCGCGCTGGCGTGTCAGCGCCGGGGTGGTGTCGGGGCGCAGCAGGTAACTGTTGGGCAGGCCGGCTTCGATAAAGATGCGGATCTCGCCGCTGTGTTGTTGCTCACTGGCGGTGACTTGTTGGCCCAGCGCCCGCACCACGGCGGGTGCCAAGCGGCGGCTGGCGTCATCCATCCAGCGGTGTTTGAACAGGCGTAACAGACGGCTCAACATCACCAACTCCCCGAGGCGCCACCGCCTCCAAAATTGCCACCACCGCCCGAGCTGAAACCACCGCCACCACCGCGGGACGAACCCGAACTCCAGCCGCCACCCGAGCCGCCTGAGCCGCCCCCGCCGGAGCCCGGCTTGGCGATCAGCGTGAAGATCGCCGCCACCAGCCCGACCAGGCCGCCCAACAGCAGGCTGGAGGTGATGGCGATCACGATAAAACCAATCAAACCACCCGTGACCAACGCGCCCAGCTTGCTGCCCAGAATGCCGCGCAAAATGCCACCGCCCACCAGCACCGCAAAGATGAGGACTATCCACAGCTCCTCACCTTGTGGGGAGGCATCGTTATTTGTAGCCTCCGGCGCTGGCAGGGCTTCGCCACGTACCAGGCCCATGAGTTGCTCCACGCCGGCATCCACACCGCCGGCAAAGTCACCGGCCTTGAAACGCGGCGTGATGGCTTCGTCAATCACGCGGCTGGCCATCAGGTCTGGGATCGCTCCCTCCAGTGTCTTGGCCACTTCGATGCGCAGCTTGCGGTCGTTCTTGGCCACCACCAGCAACAGGCCGTCGCCCACGTCCTTACGGCCAATTTTCCAGGCATTGGCGACGCGGTTGCTGTAGCTGAAGATGTCTTCGGGTTGCGTGGTGGGTACCAGCAGCACAACGAGCTGCGTGCCGCTGCTGGTTTCAAACGCACTGAGTTTGGCCTCCAGCGCCTGCTGCTGTGCAGCGTCCAGCGTGCCGGTGCTGTCCATCACGTGCGCGGTCAGCGCGGGGACCGGCAGTACCGCCTGTGCGCCAACGTTCAGGCCCGTGAGCAGGCAGGCCAGGCCTAGCAGCCACGCCAACCCGGTGTGCCGCAGTCGCAGCATCACTTACTTCTTTTCAAAGTCCACGACTGGCGGCGCACTGATGGCGGCCTCGTTCTGCACGCTGAAGTTGGGCTTGGTGGCATAGCTGAAAACCATGGCCGTCAGGTTGCTCGGGAAGCTGCGCGCCAGCACGTTGTACTCCTGTACCGCCTGGATGTAGCGGTTGCGCGCCACGGTGATGCGGTTCTCCGTGCCTTCGAGCTGCACGCGCAGGTCGCTGAAGCCCTTGTTGGCTTTCAGGTCCGGGTAACGTTCGCTCACCACCATCAGGCGGCTCAGTGCACTGCCCAGCTCGCCCTGGGCGGCCTGGAATTTGGCAAACGCTTGCGGGTCATTCAGGGTTTCGGGCGTGACCTGCATGGAGGTGGCCTTGGCGCGTGCTTCCACCACCTTGGTCAGCGTGTCTTGCTCAAATTTGGCTTCGCCCTTGACGGTGGCGACGATATTGGGTACCAGGTCGGCACGGCGCTGGTACTGGTTGAGCACCTCGCTCCAGGCCGATTTGGTTTGCTCGTCCAGGCGCTGGAAGTCGTTGTAGCCGCAACCGCTCAGCAACGTGGTCATTACCACCGCCGCCAGCCAAGCCGGGGCCCGAAAATAAGACAAACGCATGGGGAGCTCCTGTTAATGCAACAGCCCGTACTATAGATGGGAGGAGCGCCAACCCATCCCTGCCATGACCGTATTCCATGCCCTACAAGCCGCCCAGCGCGGCCCTGCGTCTGCCGCACCCTTGCCCGTGGCGCTGATCGCGGGCGCCGCAGGCACGCTGGGGGCCGAGGTGCTGCGGCGCCTGGCAGGTGGCCACCACTACCGCCAGCTGCGGGTGCTGGCGCAAGAGGACATGACCCCTGCGCTGGACCGTGTGGCATTGGTTCGCGTGCCCTCAGACGACCCAAGCACCTGGCCGCTGCAGCCTGCCAAGGTGGGCGTGATCGTGTTTGATGCGCCTAACCTGTACAACGACCGCGAACGTGCGTTGTGGACGCCGCAACCTGCGCAACTGCCGACGCTGGCCGCCTGGATGCTGCGTTGTGGGGTGGACACGCTGGCCGTGGTTGTGCCACATGAACAGGGCCGTCTGCCCCAGGCCCTGAAGGCAGGCTTGGCCAATCTGGATGAACACGCGGTAGCCAGCATGGGCTTTGAGCGCCTGTTGCTGGTGCGGCCCGCCGCCTCGCCGCAGGCGCCGCCCCATGCCAACCTGCTGGAGTGGTTGGCCCACCGCATGCTGTCCATCTTTGCCTACATGGTGCCCAGCAACGAGATGCCTCCGCGCGCGGTGGACCTGGCTGCGTTGGTGGACGTGGCACTGCGCGAAATGCCAGCCGGCGTGCACGTCGCACCGCCCGAACTGGCGCGCCGCACCAGTGAGGCCACGGTGCAAGAGACCGTGCGCGCCTGGCTGGCCCGCTGAGTTGGGGGAAAATGGCCCCATGCCCAGACTCCCCGCCAAACTCCAAGCCGCCATGGGCGGAACCCCCGACGACGTGGAGGTGGCCTTCTACGAGGCCCTGCAGTCGGCCGACATCGAAAAACTCATGGCCTGCTGGGCTGATGAAGACGAGATCGTGTGCATTCACCCTGGTGGCCCGCGTGTGGTGGGGGCGGGCGCCATCCGCGCCGCGTTCGAAGCCATGTTTGCGCACGGCGGCTCCATCCAGGCCCGCGCCGAACACATCCGCCGCATCGACGCCCTGGCCAGTGCCGTGCACCATGTACTGGAAAAGGTAGAGGTGCTCACGCCCGAAGGCGCTGCACAGGCCTACGTACTGGCCACCAACGTCTACCACAAGACCCCGCAGGGCTGGCGCATGGTGGTGCACCATGCGAGCCCCGGCACGCAAGGCGCCGCCCAGGAGATCAACCAGGCGCCACAGGTGCTGCATTAATAGTAAAGCATGCCTCTAGCCCCCGTGCAATCTGTGCAAACAGCTATGAATTATGTAGCGCCCCGGTGGTTGCCTGGCGGCAACCTGCAAACCATCTGGCCCGCCTTGTACTCGCGCCGCGTGTTTGGCCCGCACCCGCAGTACCGGCGTGAGCGCTGGACAACCCCTGATTCCGATTTCATCGATGTGGATTGGATGGTGGATGCTGTACCAGCGCCTGCCGCATCGCGTCCCTTGCTGGTGTTGTTCCACGGCCTTGAAGGTTCGTCACGCAGCCATTACTCTGAGGCGTTTGCCGACTTTGCGCATGCACAGGGCATGGCCTATGTGGTGCCGCATTTCCGGGGCTGTGGCGGTGAACTCAACCTCGGGCCGCGGGCCTACCATTCGGGGGATTTTGAAGAAATTGGCTGGGTGCTCGCGCGCCTGCGGCAGCAGCACAGCGGTCCGATCATTGCCGTCGGGGTTTCTCTGGGTGGCAACGCCCTGTTGCGCTGGGCTGAGGAAATGGGCGAGAGCGCGGCGCAGGTGGCCTCCGGTGTGGCGGCCGTGTGTTCCCCAATTGACCTTGCGGCCGGTGGCTGGGCCATTGGCCGCGGCTTCAACCGGCTGGTCTACACGCGCATGTTTCTGAACACAATGAAGCCCAAAGCGTTGCAAAAGCTGGCCCAGCACCCGGGCCTGTTTGACCGGCAGGCGCTGGAGTCCGCGCGCGACCTCTACGAGTTTGACAACGTCTTCACTGCGCCGCTGCACGGGTTCAAGAGCACGGAAGACTACTGGGGCCGCGCTTCGGCCAAACCGCATCTGGCGCAGATCCGTATCCCTGCGCTGGTGGTCAACGCGCGCAACGACCCCTTTGTCCCCGCCTGGTGCCTGCCCTCGCAGAGCGAGGTGGGTGACCACGTCACGCTGTGGCAGCCTGCGCACGGGGGCCATGTGGGTTTTCCGCACGGCCCGGTGCCCGGCCATGTACGCACCATGCCCGACGCCGTGGGCGGCTGGCTGGACAAACATTGCCCCCACGCTCCACCGCTGCGTGGGTCTCTGCCCCCCGAGGGGGCTGTTCCGCCTTGGGGCGGCCCGGCGGCGGAACATCTGCCGGCAAAGGAGTAAGCCATGGACGACATCGTCAAACAAGCCATGGTCAAGTGGCCCAATGTGCCGCACTGTTACGGCTGGCTGGGCCTGGATGCGCGCGGCAACTGGTACATGCGCGACGACGGCGCACAGGCCCAGGGCGCTTTTGGCAGCGGTGCGCCGGGCGCCAAGGGCAGCCTGCTCAAACATGAAAAGCTGATCGACTTCATCCAGCGCAACTACGCGGCCGACGCGGCCGGGCAATGGTTCTTCCAGAACGGGCCGCAGCGTGTGTATGTAGAGCTGGAAGCCACACCCTGGGTCTGGCGCGTGGGTGCCGACCTGGGTGTGCATGCCCATGACGGGCAAAGCGTCACCGTGCAACGCGGCCTGCTGGATGAGCGGGGCTGGCTGTACCTGGAAACGGTGAAGGGTCTGGGGCTGGTCCACACCCAGGACGTGGGCGAAGCGGCGCGTGCCATTGAGGCCGGACTGTGGACAGTGGACGAAGTGTTGTGTGCCGACCTGCCCGCGCATTACGGCTTTGTGCGCAGTCCGCAAGCCCTGCAGACCAAGCCATAAAAAAAGCCGACGCATGCGTCGGCTTTTTGGCAGGGTGCGTGGCCTGAATTACTTGGCGGCTTCCGGCGCGGCAGGCTTTTGGGGCTCTGCAAACTTGGCGCCACCGGCATTGGCCATGTAGACCACAGCGCGGGCGATTTCAAAGTCGTCAAAATCACCACCACCCTGGGCACCCATGGCGCCTTTACCCTTGAGGGCGGAATGCAGCAGCGCATCAAAACCGGTCTTGATGCGGGCGCCCCAGGCGCCAGCGTCACCAAACTTGGGTGCACCCGCGGCACCGGCGGTGTGGCAGGCGGTGCATTGGGCCTTGAAAACGTCTTCACCAGTGCGCATTTCGCGGTTGGCATCGCGAATTTCCACCATGCCCACTTTTTGCAGTCGTTCGGCAATGGATTTCTCCATGTTGACCGAGCCTGCAGCGGGCTTGTCCTGGGTCGTAACGAAGTACACCAGGCCAATGATCACAAAGATGGGGAACACAAACGAGAAAAATACTGCCAGCAACAATTGCTTTGGATTTTTGATCGGGCCGGTGTGGGCCTCTTCGTGAACAGTTGCGGTGTTGGTGTCGCTCATGGTGTCCTCAAAACGTGGGGCGTGTATTCAGCCCGGGATTATAGCGGCCCCCTCTGGGAAACCGCCTACAATGCGGCCTTCGGTTTGCGGCTGTAGCTCAGTGGATAGAGTATTGGCCTCCGAAGCCAAGGGTCGTGGGTTCGATCCCCGCCAGCCGCACCAAATCTCGGTGAGGCTCGCACATATCTTGTGGATATGTGCGAGCTTTCACGTGACGCAATCTCGTCTGCGCTCCGGCCCGGATACAAACCCGGACACATTGCGACGCGGCATGGCTTCCAAATCTGCCTCGCTGGTCCGACGGTGCGACGCAGGAACGCCCTGGGTTCGCTGGCGCAGATTAGCGCTTGCCTGCAAGCGAAGGGTGCCCTACATTCAAACACCTTCAATGTGAAGGTGCCCTCCATACTCAGGAGACATTCGAATGAAAAAACTGGCCCTCGTATTGATTGGCGCCGTCTTGACAGTTGGCTTGGCGACTGGCGCCCTTGCCGCCAACAAGACCGCTGCAGAAGATGCCGCGACGATGAAAGCCGCGAAAGACAAGTCCAAGGTTCCTGCTGCCCCTGGTGCGCCAGCTGCAGCTGCAGCGCCTGCCAAATCACCTGTCGCCATGAATGTGAAGGCCAACAAGACCCCTGAGCAAGATGCCGCGACGATGAAAGACGCCAAAGACAAAACGAAAAAATGCCCCCCTTCTTGCAAATAGAAGTGATGCACGGTTGTTTTTAACTGGCATGCAAAGGCCCGCATAACGCGGGCCTTTGCATTTGGTCTCAGGCCAAGACCGCACAGCCCCTGTGCCACAATGGAAACAGCAATGCTTGCGAAGGCATATTCCATGCGGGTTGTGCGATGAAATCGTCATCCCCGCCAGCAGCACCAGGCTCCGTATTGACCGCTATTTTGACAAGCACTTTTATGGCGGACGACTACCAGATCGAGATCCCCACGTCCTTCATGGACCTCTATACCGATGCGGCGCGTCGCAAGCCCACGGCATCGCGTGAGGTGGTGGCCGCGCGTTACGAGCTGTGTGAAGACATGGCCAATCTGCTTGCACCTACGGCGCAGGACATGCAGTTCAGCCTGGGCATCACGGAATCAGCTGCCTTGGAGCGCTGTCTGCAGGGGCTGGAGGGCGAGTCTGCGGTGGTGAGTGCAGCAGAGGCGCGCTGGGTGGTGTGCCGCCTGGCCGAACTGGCGGGCTGGCCGTTGCCCAGCTTTGCTGCCAATCTGCCCGAATAGTGCGGCTCAGGCCTCGACCTTGAGCGCCAGTGCGCGCTGGTACAAGTCATTGCGCGGCGCGCCCGTGATTTCGGCGGCCAGTTTGACGGCCGTTTTTAGCGGCAATTCGGCCAGCAGCAACTGCAGGATGCGCTGGTCCGCGCCTGTGTCTGCCACCACGGGAGCCGGGTGCAGCACCAGCGCAAATTCACCGCGCAGACGGTTGGCATCTTCTGCCAGCCAGGCAACCAGGCCCTCGGCGCTGACCGTGGCCACTTCTTCAAACTGTTTGGTCAGCTCGCGCCCCACCGTCACAGGGCGTGTGCCCAAGGGCGCCAGCGCGAGGGCCAATGCCTCGATGCGGTGCGGCGCTTCCAGCAGCACGACCGCGCGCTCCTGCTGGGCCAGCGCCTCCACGGCCAGTGCACGCTCACTGCTCTTGTTTGGCAGAAACCCGGCGAAGACAAATCCACCAGCACCACCGTCTTCGCCAATGCCGGCGACGGACAGCACACTGGTCACGCTGCTGGCACCGGGCAGGGGAATGGCGCGCAGGCCCAATGCCCGCACGGCGGCCACCAAGCGCGCGCCGGGGTCACTCACGCCCGGTGTACCCGCGTCGCTGACATAGGCCACACGCTGGCCCTGGTGCATGCGACCCACCACGGCCTGCGCGGCCTCGGACTCGTTGTGCTGGTGCAGCGCCAGCAACTGGTGGCTGCTTTTGTCGATGCCATAGGCGCGCAACAGCGACTGGGTGTGGCGCGTGTCTTCGCAGGCAATGGTGTCGGCCAGGCCCAGCACATGCAAGGCGCGCAGGCTGATGTCGGCCAGGTTGCCGATAGGTGTGGCCACCACGTAGAGCGCACCCTGCGGATAATGTTGTCCAGCAGCAGCCTCGGTGGCTGCCGCAAGGGCAGAGGTAAAAGACGCGCTCACTATGGGTTTCCTTCCTTCCAGAACACCGGCATCCGCAACCACCAAACAAGTGGGTGACGCGGCCGAAGACCAGGCTTTGCAGTATTTGCAGAAGCAGGGCTTGCGTCTGGTGCAGCGCAATTATCGGACGCCCGGGCGCGGTGGTGGCGAAATCGACCTCATCATGCGTATGCAAGACGGAACCACGGTGTTTGTGGAGGTGCGCAAACGGGCTTCCGGCAGCCACGGTGGTGCAGCGGCCAGCGTGGGCGGTGTCAAGCAGCGGCGCATCGTGTTTGCCGCCCGCCACTACCTGAGCAGTTTGCGGACCCCACCGCCTTGCCGTTTTGATGTGGTGCTGGTGGAGCCCGAGGGCCTGCAGTGGCTGCAGGCGGCGTTTGACGCCGGCTAGGTGCGCGCTGCCCGCCAGCCGGCACCACCGCTTACAACTGTCAAGAACGCGCGCCCCCTAGGGACTTGGTGGGCCGGGTATCATGCGGCCCATGCTGGAACAACGTATTCAACAACACTTTATTGACAGCGCCGACCTCAAATACCAGTCCGCGCAGTCATTGAGCAAGCCGATTGCGGCGGCAGTGCAGGCCATGCTGGCCTGTGTCACCAGCGGTGGCAAGGTTTTAGCGTGTGGCAATGGTGGCTCCGCCGCGGATGCACAGCACTTTGCGGCTGAATTTGTGGGCCGGTTCGAGCGTGAACGCCCGGAGCTCGGTGCGATTGCACTCACCACCGATACGTCCATCATCACTGCCATCGCCAACGATTACGACTTCAATGTCATTTTTTCGCGCCAGGTGCGCGCCCTGGGCTCTCCCGGTGATGTGCTGTTGGCGATCTCTACCAGCGGCAACTCGGCCAACGTGCTGGCCGCCATTGAAGCGGCCCATGCCCGCGAGATGGTGGTGGTCGGCTTGACCGGCCGCAATGGCGGAAAAATGGCGCAAATGCTGCGTGACACCGATGTCCATATCTGTGTGCCACATGACCGCACCGCGCGTATCCAGGAAGTCCATCTTTTGACCCTGCATTGCATCTGTGATGCGGTCGATGCCCAACTTTTAGGTGATCAGGAAACCACAACATGAATGTAACTTTGCGACGTATTACTTTGGGCCTGGCAATGGTTGCCAGCCTGGGCGGCCTGACGGCCTGTGTCCCTCTGCTCGTGGGCGGCGCCGTGATGGGCGGTGGCATGGTTGCGACCGACCGGCGCACGTCGGGCTCGGTGCTGGAGGACGAAGGCATTGAGCTGCGTGCTTCCAGCCGTGTACGCGAGGGCCTGGGTGAGCGTGTGCACATCAACATCACGAGCTACAACCGCCAGGTGCTGATCACCGGCGAAGTGCCGAACGCACAGGACAAACAACTGGTCGAGAAAATCGTGTCCGGTGTAGACAACGTGCGCAACATCGTCAATGAGCTGGCCATCATGGGCAACTCGACGCTGACACAGCGCTCCAGCGACACGCTGGTGACCGGCCGCGTGAAGGCGGCGTTGGTGGATGCGAAAGACCTGTTTTCCAGCGCCTTCAAGATCAGCACCGAGCGCGGCACCACCTATGTGATGGGTCGCGTGACCCAGCGCGAAGCGGACCGCGCCACCGAGGTGATTACCCGCGTTTCTGGCGTGCAGCGTCTGGTGCGCATGTTCGAGATCATCAGTGAAGATGAACTGGCGCGCACCCTGCCGCAACAGCCACCGGCAGATCCCAAGAAATAATAAAAACGGCCCGATCAGGGCCGTTTTTATTTGGGGCAGCGACCCGCGCAGCGGCGGAGCGTGGGGGCTAAATTTACTTGAGGCGTTTGATCAGGCTGGAGGTATCCCAGCGCTGGCCGCCCATCTGCTGCACATCGGCATAGAACTGGTCCACCAGCGCGGTCACCGGCAGGCGTGCGCCGTTGCGCTTGGCTTCGTCCAACACCAGGCCCAGGTCCTTGCGCATCCAGTCCACGGCAAAACCAAAGTCGAACTTGTCGGCCACCATGGTCTTGCCGCGGTTGTCCATCTGCCAGCTTTGCGCGGCGCCCTTGCCAATCACGTCCAGCACCTGGTTCATGTCCAGGCCCGCCTTTTGACCAAAAGCGACTGCCTCAGACAGGCCTTGCACCAGTCCAGCAATGCAAATCTGGTTCACCATCTTGGCAAGCTGGCCCGCGCCGCTGTCGCCCAGCAGCGTGAAGGCGCGCGAGAAAGCCATGGCGACAGGCTTGACGGTTTCAAACGCCGCCGCATCGCCGCCACACATCACGGTTAGCAAACCGTTCTGGGCGCCGGCCTGGCCGCCGGAGACGGGCGCATCAACGAATTGCAGGCCTTTGGTACGTGCCGTTGCGCTCAGTTCGCGTGCAACGTTGGCAGATGCCGTGGTGTGGTCTACAAAAATGGCGCCGGGTTTCATGCCCGCAAAGGCGCCGTCGGCACCCAACACCACGCTGCGCAAATCGGCATCGTTGCCCACGCAGCAAAACACGATGTCGGCGTTTTGTACCGCCAGTCGCGGTGTGGAACCATGGTTATGGGCACCATTTTGGCTGGTAGCCCCCGCGAACTCTGCGCACCAAGCTATCGATTTCGTAGCGGTTCGGTTGTACACCGTGACCTGGTGGCCAGCGCGGGCCAGGTGGCCTGCCATGGGGTAGCCCATAACGCCGAGGCCCAGAAAGGCAACGGAATAGGCGGGAGAGGGTTCGTAGGTTTTGTCGTTGATGTTGGGCATGGTGTAAGGGGATTCAATCAGTTGACAGGGCAATTTGCCGCCGGGCCGCCCCAAGCCGTCTGAACCGCCTGGCGGTCAGCCCCGCTAGGGCAATTAGTCCCCTTGGGGGGGGGCCGCGACCCGCGCAGCGGGCGTGGGGGCCACATTCACATAATCGCGAAATTTTCGGTACCGGCAGACAGATCGGTGGACTTGCCGCGTTGGCTGTTGAGCTTGATCTGCAGGCGCAGGTCGTTGAGCGAATCGGCGTTGCGTAACGCGTCTTCGTAGGTGATGGCGTTGCTTTCGTACAGGTCGAACAGTGCCTGGTCGAAGGTCTGCATGCCGGCCTGGCGGCTCTTTTTCATGATTTCCTTCACCTCCGATACTTCGCCCTTGAAGATCAGGTCGGAGATGAGTGGCGAGTTGATCATGATCTCGACGGCGGCGACACGGCCCTTGCCGTCCTGCTTGGGGATCAGGCGTTGGGACACCAGGGCTTTCAGGTTCAGCGACAAGTCCATCAGCAATTGGCTACGGCGCTCTTCGGGGAAGAAGTTGATGATGCGGTCCAGCGCCTGGTTGGCGCTGTTGGCGTGCAGGGTGGCCAGACACAGGTGGCCGGTTTCGGCAAAGGCCACGGCGTGTTCCATGGTCTCGCGGTCGCGGATTTCGCCCATCAAAATCACATCGGGCGCTTGGCGCAAGGTGTTCTTGAGTGCGGCTTCCCAGCTGTCCGTGTCCAGGCCCACTTCACGTTGCGTGACCACGCAGTTCTTGTGCATGTGCACAAACTCCACCGGGTCTTCAATCGTGATGATGTGGCCCCAGGAGTTTTCGTTGCGGTAGTCCACCATGGCGGCCAGCGTGGTCGATTTGCCAGAGCCTGTGGCGCCCACCATGATGGTCAGACCACGTTTGCTCTGCACAATTTCCTTGAGGATTTGCGGCACACCCAGGCCATCAATCGTGGGCAGCACCGCCGGAATCACCCGCAGCACCATGCCGACCTTGCCTTGCTGAATAAAGGCGTTGACACGGAAACGTCCGATGCCGGGGGGCGAGATGGCAAAGTTGCCTTCCTTGGTGCGCTCGAACTCGGCGACCTGCTTGTCGTTCATGATGGAACGGGCCAGGGCCAGCGTATGGGCCGCGTTCAGGGGCTGGGGCGACACCTTGGTGACCTTGCCATCGACCTTGATGGCCGGCGGGAAGTCGCCGGTGATGAACAAATCGCTGCCATTGCGGCTGACCATCAGCTTAAGCAGGTCGTTGATGAACTTGGTGGCCTGGTCGCGTTCCATGAGTGCTCCCTCAGAAATTATTCGAAAGAAAAAGTGCCGCGCTGCGAGCCGCAATTCGCCGCCGGGCCGCCCCAAGGCGAATTAGCCCCCTTGGGGGGCAGCGACCCGTGTAGCGGTGGAGCGTGGGGGTCATGCTTAGCCCGGGAAATTTTCGGGAATTTTGGCTTTGCTGCGCGCTTCTGCGGGGCTGATGACGTTGCGCTTGACTAAGTCGGTCAGGTTCTGGTCTAGCGTCTGCATGCCCACGCTGTTACCGGTCTGAATACTGGAATACATCTGTGCGACTTTGGCTTCGCGGATCAGGTTGCGGATGGCGCTGGTGCCCAGCATGATTTCGTGTGCTGCGACACGGCCTTGGCCGTCCTTGGTCTTGCACAGCGTTTGCGAGATCACAGCCTGCAGCGATTCGGACAACATCGCACGGACCATTTCCTTTTCGTCCGCCGGGAACACGTCAATGATCCGGTCGATTGTTTTAGCGGCGCTGGAGGTGTGCAGCGTGCCAAACACCAAGTGGCCGGTTTCAGCGGCGGTCATCGCCAGGCGAATGGTTTCCAGATCGCGCATTTCACCCACCAGAATGGCGTCAGGATCTTCCCGCAGCGCCGACTTCAAGGCGGCGGCAAACGACAGGGTGTGCGGGCCGACTTCACGTTGGTTGATCAGGCACTTCTTGGATTCGTGGACAAACTCGATTGGGTCTTCCACCGTCAGGATGTGGCCGAACTCGGTTTCGTTCAGGTAGTTGACCATCGCGGCCAGCGTGGTCGATTTGCCCGATCCGGTGGGTCCGGTCACCAGCACCATGCCGCGGGGCTTCAGGGCTAGCTCGCCAAAAATCTTCGGAGCGTTGAGCTGTTCCAGCGAGAGGATCTTGGAAGGAATGGTCCGGAACACCGCACCGGCGCCGCGGTTGTGGTTGAACGCGTTGACGCGGAAGCGCGCCAGGCCGTCAATCTCGAACGAGTAATCGATTTCCAGGAACTCTTCGTAGTGCTTGCGCTGCGTGTCGTTCATGATGTCGTACACCATGCCGTGCACCTGCTTGTGGTCCAGTGGCTCCACGTTGATGCGTCGCACATCGCCGTGCACCCGGATCATCGGGGGCAGGCCGGCGGAGAGGTGCAAGTCAGACGCTTTGTTCTTGACGCTGAACGCCAGCAGTTGGGTAATGTCCACAAAAATCCCCGTTCGAAGGTTCGTTGGCAGTTTGTTACGCTAGAGCGATTATGACCATGATTGCCGACAATCTCCACCGTGTTCAGGCCCGGATTTCTGCGGCCTGCGCCCAGGCCGGGCGCTCGCCCGATGCCGTGGCCCTGCTGGCCGTATCCAAGACCTTCGGGCCGGAAGACGTGGCCCAGGCACATGCCGCCGGACAGGTGGCTTTTGGCGAAAACTACATCCAGGAGGCTGTGGAAAAAATCACACTTCTGGCGCATTTGCCGCTGGAGTGGCACTGCATAGGCCCGATCCAGAGCAACAAGACCCGGCTGGTAGCCACCCACTTTGACTGGGCGCACACGGTGGACCGCCTGAAGATTGCCCAGCGCCTGAGCGAGCAGCGGCCGGCGGAGATACCCGCACTGAACGTGTGCATCCAGGTCAACATCGACGGCGGTGCCACCAAAGCTGGTGTGGCGCCTGAGGAGGCGCTGGCCCTGGCGCAGCAGATTGCGGGTTTGCCCCGGCTGCGCTTGCGTGGGCTCATGTGCATTCCCGAGCCCGCTCCTGATTTTGTAGCTGCTTGCGCAGTATTCATAAGGGCTAGAAACCTGTTTGATGCATTGAATGCGCAGGGGTTGGCATTGGATACCCTGTCCATGGGCATGAGCGCCGACTTGGAAGCTGCGGTGCAGTCTGGCAGCACGCAGGTGCGCGTAGGCACCGCAATCTTTGGTGGCCGCAGCTATCTGGCCGGGACTTAGGTGCGCACGCGCCCGTCGCCAGTGAGCATGGACAGCTCGACAAAGCTGGAGGCCACATGCTCGTTGCGCGAGAAGTTCACATTGAAACCGCCGAAGGGCTGGCCGTTGATGCTCTCCAAAGCGCTAATCAGGGACTCGGACCCACCCTTGGCGCCGGAGCGACGCATGCCTTCGGCCAGCACGCGGGCTGCGATATAGCCTTCCATGCTGGAGAAGTTGGCCTGCACGGCGCCGTTGGTCTTGCGCACCGCATCGGCAAATTCGCGCGAGATGGGTTTGCTGCCGGTGTACGGCGAGGGCACGACTTGCGAGACAACCACACCAGCGCCTTCTTTGCCCAGTTCATCGGCCAGCGCCTGGGTGCCCACAAAGGACACGTTGTAGAGCCCACCGCCGAATCCTGCCTTGCGCGCCGCACGGATGTACGCTGCGCTGGCCTTGTAGGCGCTGATTTGCACCACCGCTTCGGGCGCAGCGGCGTTGATGGTTTCTACGGCCTTGGCCACATCCACCGAATTGCGCTCTACCGTGGCCACCGCCACGGGCTTGAGGTTCAAGGCCGCCAGCGCCTGCGTTACACCTTCCAGGCCGGCCTTGCCATAGGCATCGTTTTGGTAAAAAACGGCCACCTTGGTCAGGCCCACGTGGTTCAGTTGCTTGACGATCAGCGCGGTCTCGTCGTTGTAAGACGCGCGGACATGGAAGGCATAGCGGTTCATCGGCGTGCGCAGGCCCATGGCGCCAGTGAACGGTGCCACAAAGGGGACTTTGGCCTTGGTGGCCAGGGGCAGGGCGGTCAGGCTGGTGGGCGTGCCGATGTAGCCAAAAAGCGCAAAGACATCGTCTTCCAGCAGTTTTTTGGTGTTGTCAGCGCAACGTTCGGGCTCGTAGCCATCGTCGAGCTTGCGGACTTCCACACTGCGCCCGCCCACGCCGCCTTGGGCGTTGAGCTGGTCGAAGTAGAGCTTGGCGCCCGCATGGAACTGAATGCCGAGCTGGGCCGCAGGACCTGTAAAGGCGGCCGACTGGCCAAGGATGATTTTGTCGGACTGTGCGTGTACGGCCGGAAACCCGGCCAGACCCGCTGCGCCGGCAGCGAAAGAGAATTGGCGACGATTGATCATCGTGCCATTGTCCCCTTGATTGGGGTAAACCCTTATTACTTGTTGTTACCTGTTGTTACTTGAGATAAGTTTTGCACTCTAATTCCGCCATGACTGTTCAAGTACGGGCCGCTCGCGCACTGGGGCGAACATGGCATCTTGCCTGTAAGACCTGCCAGCCCCCAAGTCTGGCCTGCTTGTGTGGGCGTATTGAGGTCGGTTTAACCCTTGGGTCCGCCCAGCGGCTTCACGCTGCCGCAGTCGGTACCTAACCATTTGCCCTGGGTCTGCATGTCCATGGTTTCTTCCTTGCCGCGCGCGCTGCTGGTGGCCTTCATCTGCATGGTGTAAGCCTCGGAGCTCACAAAGGTGACCTGGCCGTCGCCACGGCTGGGCGGCTTGGTGCAGACAAAGGCAAATTTCATGGTGTTTCCGCTGC
Source organism: Rhodoferax saidenbachensis (assembly GCF_001955715.1). Lineage (NCBI taxonomy): Bacteria > Pseudomonadati > Pseudomonadota > Betaproteobacteria > Burkholderiales > Comamonadaceae > Rhodoferax > Rhodoferax saidenbachensis. Next base: position 390,142 of record NZ_CP019239.1, read on the forward strand.
GCGGGCTGGTGGTGTGGGTGCAACCATCCTGTTGTTGGGCCACATCGTTGCGTTCGATCATTTCCTTGGTCATGCAGACCTTGATGGCCATACCCCCATTCGTGGATTTGCCCATCTGCACGCCCTGTTTGGCCATCATCTCTTCCATCATCTTGCGTTGCTCGGGCGGCAGGCTGGCGAGTTGCTTTTGCATCTCGGCCATCTGGCCGCCAGCGGCGCCTTGCATCTGGTTGGTGATTTCCCACAGGCCGGGTTTCATGGTCTGGGCGGTGGCGCCGGTGGCCAAGAGGGCGGTGACCCAGAGTAGCTTTTGGAATCGCATGGAGACTCTCCTTGGGATGGGGTAGGCAAGGAGGCCATTGTGGGTGGAAGTGGGGTGTTTGGGAAGGGCTCCTGGTCTTGCGTTTTGGTGTTTGCGTTGTCGAGGTGTCTTGGTTTTTTGGCGTGTCGGGATGTGCGCCCGACAGCGCACTTACTTTCTTTTGCTTCGCCAAAAGAAAGTAAGCAAAGAAAAGGCGACCCTACTGTCTGCGTCCCTTAGCTGCGCTACGGGCAACCTGCGGTGCTCGGGTTCAGTGGGGTCTGGCTCGAACTCGCCCTGCGGGCTCAAACAATCGCCAGTCCTGATCCACTGAACCCTGCGCTCCTCGGCGCAGCCAGAAGGGAGTTGGGGAATACAGGCCATCGCTGCGCTCGGCCAAGAGAGGTGAATACCCGTCCGCGCGGAGCGCGGACGAAGTTGGTTGTTGGTCTTCGGTTGTTTGGCTGGTGCCGTAATGAGGAGGCGAGTAGCGCAGGTTTGGGCGGATCAGGGCTGGCGATTGTCTGAGCGCAGCGAGTTCGAGCCAGACCCCGCTCAAACCGAGCAACGCAGCGTGCCCGCGTAGCGGGTCGACGAATCCGGCTCGCCTTTCTTTGCTTACTTTCTTTGGCGAAGCAAAGAAAGTGAGGCGGCCGCCGGGCCGAAACCCGGCTTGCTAAAAAACCAAACCATCCTGCCGGAGCGAGACCATCTGTTGTCCAGGAAGAGAGGGCTCAAGCCAACGGCAAATGCGTAGTGCTCTTCACCTCTTCCATCACCGGATAAGTCCGCGTCTCCCGCACCCCCGGCAATTGCCAAAGCACCGTACCCGCAAAGTCCCGGTAAGCCGCCATGTCGGCCATGCGCGTCTTGAGCAGATAGTCAAAACCACCTGCCACCATGTGGCACTCCATGATTTCGGGCCGTACCTGCACCGCCGCCTTGAAGGCTTCGAACACATTGGGCGTGGTGCGGTCCAGCAGCACCTCTACAAACACTGTCATGCCGCGCCCCAGCTTGAGCGGGTTCAGGCGTGCCTCGTAGCCCAGGATGTAGCCGTCCTTGGTGAGGCGCTGCACGCGGGCCAGTACGGCAGTGGGCGACAGGGTGACGGCTTCGGCCAGTTTGAGGTTGGCAATGCGGCCGTCCTGCTGCAGGCAGTGCAGGATTTTCAGGTCGATGCGGTCGAGTTCGGGTGCAGAGTTCATAAGGCTTGTGGCTTGCCAAACAGGTAGCCCTGGAAATGGGTGCAGCCCAGCGCGATGAGGGCGGCACGTTGGTCTTCGGTCTCTACGCCCTCGGCGATCACCTGCAGGCCCACGCTCTGGCCCACGTTGATGATGGCGCGCACGATGCCGGTGTCCTTGGGCGAGGTCAGCATCTCGCGCACAAAGGATTGGTCGATCTTGAGCTGGTCCAGCGGCAGGCGCTTGAGGATGCTCAGTGACGAATAGCCAGTGCCAAAGTCGTCCAGCGACATACACACGCCCATGGCCTTGAGTGCCTGCATTTTGAGGATGACGTTCTCCACATCGTCCACCAGTTGGCTTTCGGTCAGCTCCAGTTTCAGCAGACCCGTGCGTGCGCCCGATTGCTGCAACGCTTGTTCGACCTGGGCTACAAAGTCCGGCTGGTGGAACTGGCGTGCACTGACGTTCACCGACAAGTGCCAGTGGGCTGTGGCAGGCGTTTGCGACCACGCCACCAGTTGCCGGCACGCGGCATCCAGAATCCAGCGCCCCAGCGGCAGGATCAGGCCCGACGTTTCGGCCACGGGGATGAACTGCATGGGGGCCACCAAACCGCGCAGCGGGTGCTGCCAACGCACCAGCGCTTCCATGCCCAGGGTCTGCCCCGCGCTGTCCACCTGGGGCTGGTAATGCAGCACAAACTCGTTGCGCACCAGCGCCTGGTGCAGATCGGCCTCCAGCGCGGTGCGCGCGCTGATCTGGGCCTGCATGGCGGGGTTGAAAAAACGCACCAGGTTGCGCCCATCCTTTTTGGCCTGGTACATCGCCAGGTCGGCCTGTTTGAGCAGTTCGTCCTGGTCCATGCCCGTGCCGGAAAACAGGGTCACCCCAATGCTGACCGAGGTGCGGTAGCTGTGGTCTCCCAAAGCATATGGCTCGCCCAACTGGGCCAGGATTTTCTGCGCCACCAGGCCCGTTTGCTGCGCCGCCGTGTCGACGTCAGCGCTCAGTCCCTGCAGCATCACCACAAACTCGTCGCCCCCCTGGCGTGCCAGCGTGTCCTCGGCGCGGGTGCAGGCGCCCAGGCGCGCGGCCATCTGGCGTAAGAGCGCGTCGCCCATGGGGTGGCCCAGGGTGTCGTTGAGGTCCTTGAAGTTGTCCACGTCGATGAACAGCAGCGCGCCATGTTCGCCCTGTTCGCTGCCACGCCGCTGCGCCGTGAGCGCCTGCTGCACCCGCTCCATCAGCAGGCGGCGGTTGGGCAACTGGGTGAGCGGGTCGTAGTAGGCCAGCCGGTGGATGGCTTCCTCAGCCTGCTTGTGTTTGGTGATGTCGGTGGAAATGCCGCACAGGGCGTAGATGACGCCGTTGCGGTCGTACAGCGGCAGCTTGACCGACAGATAAGTGTTCTCCTGGCTGCCATCGGCACTGAGGTTGGTCTCTTCCTCCTCGACGCGCTCGCCATGCTCGATCACGCGCAGGTCATTGATGCGCAAATGGGCATGGGTAGCCGCGTCAAAGAAGTCTGCATCGGTCTTGCCCACGATCTGTTCGGGCTCCATGCCAAACAAGTCACACACCCTGCGGTTGGCGTACTGGTAGCGCAACTCCGTGTCCTTGATGTAGATATAGGCTTCCACACTGTTGAGGATGGTGGCCAGCCGGGCCTCGGTGGACTGCAGGTGCCAAGCCTGGTCGGCCACCTCGCGGCGCAAATGCAGGCCTACGCCCACCGCCACCAGCAGCAGAACTCCCAAGCCGCCCAGGCTCCACCATACATAGGCCGGCACCGAGAAGCGCGGCGGTACATCCATCCATTGTTTGAGCACCTTGAAATACGGCGAGTCGGTTTGGGACTGCCACACACCCAGGTGCCGGTCTATGGCTTCCAGCAGGTCTGCATTGCGTCCCTTGGCCGTGGCGTAAAACAGCTGCGAGGGCTGGAACAGGATGGGCGTGGGGTCAAGCTGGTATTTGGCGGCCTGCCGGTCGCCGTAAAAGCGGTTGGCCACGGCGGCATCTGCGGTACCGGCGGCGACCTGCGCAAACGCCTCCTGCAAATTGCTGACGGGTACCAGCGTGCCATGGATGCCAAAAGCCAAGAACTGGTTTTCCAGATACGTCTGCTGTATCGAGCCGCTCAACACGGCAACGCGTTTGCTCTGCAGGTCCAGCGCCGTATTGATTTGCACGCCACTGCGTTTGTAGATCTGCGACCAGCTCAGCAGCGCCGCAACCTTGTGGAAGTTGTAGGTTTGCGCGCGTTGCTCGGTGTAGGCCACATCGGGCATCAGGTCGATGTCTCCGGCTGCCAGCGCATCCAGGCAGGCCTGCCATTCACAGACCACGGGTTTGATCACCCAGTCTTCCTGAATGGCCATTTGTTGCAGCAGGTCACCCAGAATGCCGCTGGCCTGCCCATTCGGGCCGAGCAAAATTTTCGGCTCGTTCTGGTAGACACCCACGCGGACTTCACGTTCGGTGTTTTGTGCCAGGGCGGCACCCGCGAGCATCACCCCGGCCAGCACAGGCAGTGCCCGGCGTAACCAGGCCCAGCAGGTGGGCAGACGGGAGCGGGAGAAGATGGGCATGGGTTGGGGGGGGGGTGGGTGCCGAGTAATTATCTATAAAAGACCAAAAATACAACCATTAATTAACCACTAAAAGCGTAAACATAGCGTATTCACCAATACGAAGTCGAGCCCACCATGACCGTTTCCCAACGCCTGCCTTTCCCCTACCGCCCCGAATCCGAGGTGGTGGCCCACCGCCTGCAGGTGGTCAGCGCGGGGCTGGACTGGCACGCCGCCGCCAAAACCGCCGCCCCCTGGGTGCAGGCCGTGCGCGACAACCCGCCGCCGTTCTGGGCCATGGAAAGCCTGCTCAAGGAGTACCCCATTTCCAGCGCTGAGGGCCTGGCCCTGATGCGACTGGCCGAAGCCTTGTTGCGCGTACCGGATGCCGAGACCGCCATCGCCCTCACTGCCGACCAACTGGGCCGCGCCGACTTTGACGCGTCTGGCGACAAGGTGCTGGCGCGATTGTCCAGCACGGCCATTGCGATGTCCAAGCACTTTTTGCCCGATGCGCAGGAGTCGGGACTCATGGGGAAACTGGGTGCCAAGACGGTTGTTGCGGCCACGCTGCGTGCGGTGCAGTTGCTGGGCCGCCAGTTTGTGCTGGGCCAGACCATGGCTGAAGCGGTGAAAGAAGCCGACGTGGCGCGCAAACGCATCGGCGTGCGTTTCTCGTACGACATGCTGGGCGAGGGGGCACGCACCGATGAAGACGCGTTGCGTTACCTCAAGAGTTACAAGGATGCTATTGAATTCATAGCTGCTCGCACAAATCAGACGGGGGCTTTGGAACAAAACGACGGTATATCCATCAAGCTCTCCGCTTTGCACCCGCGTTACGAAGATGCACAAAGCCCGCGCGTCATGGCCGAGCTGGTGCCGCGTGTCTGGGATCTGTGTGACGCGGCGGCCCGCGCCAACATCAACCTCACCATCGACGCCGAAGAGGTCGACCGCCTGGAGCTGTCCCTCGAAGTGCTGGAGGCGCTCACGGCCAGAGTGGCACAGCACCACCCAGCGTGGACCGGTTTTGGCCTAGCCATGCAGGCCTACCAGACGCGTGCGCTGGAACTCATAGAACACGTGGCCGTGCTGGGCCGCAAGTACAAGCTGCGCCTGATGTGCCGCCTGGTCAAGGGCGCGTATTGGGACGCCGAGATCAAGCGCGCGCAGGAGCAGGGCCTGCCGCATTACCCGGTGTTCACGCACAAGCACCACACCGACGTGTCCTACCTGGCGTGTGCGCGTGCACTGCTGGACGCGCCCGACGCGATCTACCCGCAGTTCGCCACACACAATGCCGCCACCATCGCCGCCATATTGCAGATGGCCGCCAAGACCGGTGTGCCGTTTGAGCTGCAGCGCCTGCATGGCATGGGCGAGGGCGTGTACCGCGAGGTGCTGAAGAACCCGTTGGTGTCCTGCCGCGTCTACGCCCCCGTGGGTGCACACCGCGACCTGCTGGCCTACCTGGTGCGCCGCCTGCTGGAGAACGGTGCCAACTCATCGTTTGTGCACCAGCTGGCCGACGAATCGGTGGGCATGGAAGAGCTGCTGATCTCGCCGCTGCGCCTGGAGCCCCATACCAGCCTGCCGCTGCCCCCTGTGCTGTTTGGCAGCCATGCCGGCGCGCGCGCCAACAGCACCGGGCTGGACCTGACGGTGCCCGCCATGCGCGATCCGCTGCTGGCCGCTTACGCCGCGGTACAGGTACCGCAGGTGCCAGAATTTGATGTCAAAAACATCCCTGACGCTTATGCAGACTGCGCAAGCAGCTATCAAAAGTGGAGCAAAACAGGCGTGACCGAGCGCGCCGCCATACTGCGCCGTGCCGCCGATGCGCTGCAGGCGCAGACGCCGCACTTCTGCGCACTGCTGGTCAAGGAAGCCTTCAAGACCTGGGGCGACGCCGTGGCCGAGGTGCGCGAGGCGGTGGACTTCTTGCGCTACTACGCAGACGAGGCCGAACGCATCATGGCGCCCATCGCCATGCCGGGGCCGACGGGCGAATCGAACGAGCTGCGCCTGATCGCGCGCGGTGTGTGGGTCTGCATCAGCCCCTGGAATTTCCCGCTGGCCATCTTTGCGGGCCAAGTCGCCGCCGCGCTGGCCACCGGTAACACCGTGCTGGCCAAGCCCGCTGAACAAACACCCGGCGTGGCGCTGGAAGCCGTGCGCCTGCTGCACGCTGCCGGTGTGCCAGCCGACGCACTGCAACTGTTGCACGGTGCCGGTGACACCGTGGGCGCCGCATTGGTGGCGCAGCCCGGCGTGGCCGGTGTGGTGTTCACCGGCTCCACGCAGGTGGCCAAGATCATCCACCGCGCGCTGGCCGCCAAAGACGGCCCCATCGTCCCGCTGATCGCCGAGACGGGCGGCATCAACGCGATGGTGGTGGACAGCACCGCGCTGCCTGAACAGGTCAGCGACGCTGTCGTGCAAAGCGCTTTCCGCAGCGCGGGCCAGCGCTGCTCGGCGCTGCGCCTTCTGTGCCTGCACGAACAAATTGCCGATCCGGTGATCGCGATGATCCGCGGCGCCGCACAGGAACTGGTGGCGGGTGACCCGGCCGATCTGGCCACCGATGTGGGCCCGGTGATTGACCGCGAGGCCTTTGACGGCATCCAGAAACACCTGCTGCGCCTGAATTCAGAGTCAAAACGGCTTCTAGCCCCCGCAGGTATTGCGCAAGCAGCTACTAATTCAATAGCGAATCTGATCCCTCCGCAGGCTTTTGAAGTGCCCAGCATTGCGGCGATGCAGCAGGAGATTTTTGGCCCGGTGTTGCACATCGTGCGCTGGAGCGGTGATCCGCTTGCGGTTATCGAACAGATCAACGCACTGGGTTACGGCCTGACCATCGGCATCCAGACCCGCATCGACAGCCGCGCCCAGGCGCTGGCACGTGCGTCGCATGTGGGTAATGTCTACATCAACCGCAACCAGATCGGCGCGGTGGTGGGTGTGCAGCCGTTTGGCGGCGAGGGCCTGAGCGGTACCGGCCCCAAAGCCGGTGGCCCGCACTACCTGGCCCGCTTCTGTGCCGAGCAGACCATCACCGTCAACACCACGGCCGCAGGCGGCAACGCTGCGCTGCTGGCCAGCATGCACTGAAACCTATCTGTGCTGCCGCTGCGAATGTGGGCGGGTCCGGCTGGCGGCTGGTGCAGAATGCGGTGAAACTCTGGTTTCATCCACTACCTGCTGCAACCGTTCGCCATGTCATCCAAGGATCGCTCGTTTCTCACCCGTGTTCGCAGCGCCATGCCTGGGTTGCACCCTGCCGAGCGTCGCCTGGGGGAGTTTGTTTGTGATTTTCCTGGTGAACTGGCCAGTTATTCAGGCTCCGAACTGGCGGGATTGGCCCACGTGTCGAAAGCGACGGTATCCCGGTTCATCAAGCGTTTGGGGTACGAGAGTTACGAAGAAGCCAGGCGCCATGCACGCGAAGAAAAACAGACCGGATCACGCCTGTTTCTAAGTACATCGGCCGATGTCTCGTCGGTGCAGTCCGTGGTGGCCCACGTCGCCCAAGGCATTGCCAATCTGGAGGCCTCCTTTTTGTCGATCACAGACGCGCAGATCGACGCTGCAGCGCGGGCCATTTTGGCGGCACGCAAGGTATGGGTCATTGGCTTTCGCAGCAGCCATGCGTTTGCCGCCTACCTGCAGTGGCAACTGACGCAGGTGGTGGAGCAGATCGTCGCCATCCCCGGTGGGGGACAGACCATGGGGGAGCATTTGGTGAGCTGTACTCCGGACGATCTGGTGATCGTCTTTGGATTGCGTCGGCGGGTAGCCCGCATGGACCTGTTGCTCAATGCCATCGCAGACAGTAAAGCCAAGCTGCTGTACATCACCGATGAAGGTGTACCTTTTCAGAACGGCGCAGCGTGGCATTTCCGGTGCCAGTCCCTCGCCCCGGGACCGTTGTTCAACCATGTGGCGGTGACCGCCGTGTGCCATCTTCTGGCGACACGTGCGATTGAGCAGGCCGGCCCCGCAGGACGCAAGCGCCTGCGAGGTATCGAGGCACTGAACGACGGCCTGGAGGAGCTTTAGGCCCTCGTTCGCCGCCCGGGCGTTCCGCCCCTCGCTTTCATCGCTCCCTACCCAAATCTGTACCCCATTCAGGGCGCAGGCACTCTTTGGGTGCCATATTTGCTGCCGATTTGGTGCATCACGTGCTGGGTGTTTTCCCTGCTTGTGGTGTTTCCTATATGAAATTATAGTTTCATATAGGTTGGCAAGAAACTTGCGTTCCTCGTCCGTGTCGGAGCCGAGGGGGTTTCGTTTGCCGATCTTGTCCAACTTAAGGAGTCACCATGTCTTCACGCTTTTTCGCTGTCAGTACGGTGCGTTGCATCACTTTGTCCATTGCAGCCTGGGCGGCCAGCGGCGCCACGACCGCGCAGTCGGAGCCATTGAGCATCAAGGTTCTGGGCCAGCCGGCAGGTTCTGGGTTGATTCAAAAGAACAAAGAGCAACCCTTCTTTGAGGGCTTGGCAGCCAAGTCGGGGATGAATATCTCGCTCCAATATGTTCCTGTGGATGTAGCGGGCATTCCCGATACGGACGGGTTGCGCGTGCTCAAGTCGGGCCTGTTCAATATTGTTTCCATCCGCGGTCCTCAGGTCAGCCGTGATGAACCAACCGTCATGGGCCTGGACCTGGTGGGCTTGAACCCCAGTTTCGAAGCTGGCAAAAAGAACACTGCAGCCTACTTTTCTACCTTGGACAAGCGCCTGCAATCGAGCTTCAACGCCAAACTACTGGGCGTCTGGCCAGCAGGCCCTCAAGTTATCTTCTGCAAACCCCAGATCAAGGGCTTGGCGGATCTGAAGGGCATGAAGATTCGGGTGGGCGACCAAAGCAGCGCCAATTTTGTGGCGGGGCTGGGAGCAACGGGGGTGCCGATGCCGTTTGGCGAGGTCCAGCAATCTTTGGCGCGCGGTGTGGTGGACTGCGCCATTACCGGACCTGCGTCAGCCAACTCCGGCGGCTGGCCCGAGGCCACCACGACCGTGCTGCCTTTGGCGCTGCAACTCGCAGTCAACGGTTACGCCATCAATCTGACAACGTGGAACAAACTCTCGCCCGCGGACCAAGGCAAACTCCAGAAAGCGGTTGAAGGGCTGGTCGCAGATATTTGGTCCTATTCACAGGAACTCTACGACGACGCGATGCGCTGCAACACGGGCGCCAACCCCTGCAATTTGGGCAAACCCTACAAGCTGACAGCCGTGCCGGTGACCGCAACCGACCTGGCCACGGTGAAAGCAGCCCTGACTGAACGGTCATTGCCGGTCTGGGCCAAACAGTGCAACGCGGTGAACCCGCGCTGCGAGGCCGACTGGAAAGCCACCATCGGCGCAGGTCTCTGAACCACACGGATATCGGGAGTCCACCATGCAACGTTACACCCGTGTCGCAAGCCTGATTTTTGGCGTCATGATGCTTGTCCTCTCTGCCGCCGTGACGCTGGAGACCCTCCTTCGCAAGCTGTTCTCTTTCTCTCTGGGAGGGGTGGATGAGCTGTCCGGCTACGCCATTGCATTGGGGGCGCCACTCGCCTTTGCGGTAGCGCTATTGGAGCGATCCCATATTCGGATCAACTTGCTGTACCTCAAACTCGCGCCCAAGCGCCAGGCCATGCTCGATGCGGCGGCGGTGTTGTCCTTGGGGGCGCTGGCGGTGTTCTTGCTGTTTTTCACGGTGCAAAACGTGCTCGACACGCGGCAATACCAGTCCATTGCGCAGACCCCTTGGGCTACGCCGCTGATCTATCCGCAAGCTCTGTGGTTGATTGCCATGCTGGCATTTGCACTGCCTGCGGTGTGGTTGATGCTGCAGGTGCTGAATCTTTTGGCACGGCGTGACTGGGAGGGCCTTCGAAAGCGCTTTGGTCCTGAGTCCACAGAAGATGAGCTCAAGGCAGAGCTCGATGACCTGCAACGGCGCTAAAGGAGTCCTGCCATGAGCATTACATTGATTGCGTTGGGCTTTGCCGTCATGCTGGCCCTCATGTTTCTGAGCCTGCCGGTGGCGTTCTGCATCATCGCAGTGGGCACATTGGGGGGCTATCTGGCCTACGGCATGCCGTTGGTGGACATGATGGGCGGCGTCGTCTGGGGCACGTTAAACAACTCCGTCATGACGGCGATTCCCCTTTTCATGCTGCTGGGTGAAATCCTTCTGCGCGGCGGTATCGCTGACAAGATGTTCGACGCGTTGGCCGTCTGGTTGGGCCGCCTGCCCGGCGGGTTGCTGCATACCAACATTGGAACCTGTGCGTTGTTCTCCGCCACGTCCGGATCCTCTGTGGCAACGGCCGCCACGGTGGGCACAGTTGCCTTGCCTGCCCTGCAAGCGCGTGGTTATCCCCTGGCCGCGTCGCTGGGCTCCTTGGCCGCCGGAGGTACGCTGGGCATTTTGATTCCCCCAAGCGTCAATTTGCTGGTGTATGGGTCGCTGGCCAATGTGTCTGTGGGCCAGCTATTCATTGCGGGTGTGGTGCCTGGGCTGGTGATGACGGCACTTTTCTCTCTCTACATTTTTGTATTTCACAGTAAGGCGGGGCGCAACGACAGGGGGGTGGATCTTCCCATGTCGGACAAGATCGCCCTGCTGCGCCACCTGGTACCACCCGGCGTGATCTTTCTTGTAGTCATGGGCAGTATCTACGGTGGTTTGGCAACGCCTACCGAGTCCGCAGCCTTGGGCGTGATGGTGTCGCTTTTCTTTGTCTGGCGAGCGGGTCGGCTGCAGTGGTCTTTGCTGGAGCATTGCTTTACCCAGTCTGCGCGGACTACCGGCATGGTGGTTTTGATCATTGTTTGCGCCTTGTTGCTCAACGTGACCTTGTCCATGCTGGGGGCTGCACAAGCGGTAACGCAATGGGTAGCCACTTTGGGCTTGAACCAGATCACTTTGCTGCTACTGCTCGTGGTCTTCTACATTATTCTTGGCATGTTTATGGACGCCATGTCCATGCTGGTGCTCACTGTGCCGATTGCCGTCCCTATGGTGATCGCGGTGGGAGTGGACCCGGTGTGGTTCGGCATCTTCATTGTGGTGATGTGCGAGATCGCCCTGATTACGCCCCCGGTGGGGATGAATCTGTTCGTCGTGCAAGGGCTGCGGCGTGATGGTGGAAGCTTCAGCGACGTTGTGGTGGGTGCCTTGCCGTATGTCTTCATCATGATCGGCTTCACTGTATTGCTCATCCTGTGGCCCGATTTGGCCCTGTGGTTGCCCAAATCCATGAGCGGCTCATGACCGAGTCTGCCTCCGCCGTGCACGCCGGTACTGCGCAACGCATCCTCGTCATCAACCCCAACACCAATCCGCTCGTAAGCCAGCGGGTCAGGCTGGCGGCTGAGGCATTCCAGTCGCCTGACCTGTGGCTGGAGGTTGTCAATCCCAGCGAAGGGCCACTCTCCATTGAAAGTGCGGCGGAGCGCGCCGAAGCGGAAGTGCAGGTCATCCGGCTGATCCAGGGGCATCAGGAGAAGCCTTATGCCGCCTATGTGCTGGCGTGTTTTGATGACATCGCGCTGGATGCCCTGCGCCAGTTCGTGGCGGTGCCAGTGATTGGAACCTGCGAGGCAGGGATTGCCGCTGCGCGGGCGACATCGCCACGATTTGCGGTGATTACGACGGTACATTCCGCTGTGCCCGGCATCCGTTCGCTTTTGCAACGGTATGGTGGTGGGGATGAATGCGTGGTGCGTGCGGCGGGTATCGGAGTTGCCGCAGCTGCAAGTGCGCAAGGCGATACTTTGGAGCGAATCGCGGCGACGGTTGAAAAATCACTCAAAGAAGACGGCGCACAAGCCATTCTTCTGGCTTCCGGGGGGTTGACCGGGTATGGCGATGCGATTGGCGCACGTTTTGGTGTCCCGGTACTCGATGGCGTGGCGTGCGCGATGGCATTGGCTGTGCAAAGTGTGCGAGAGAGTGCCTAGAAAAGCACTGTTTGCAAGTAAGCATCGACAGCTCGCTGCTGTGCAGCAACGCTGAGTTCGGTGGAAAATGCGGGCCAGAACTCTGGAGCGACTGCATGTTCTTTCGTAAAACTTTGGTTGTCTTGCTGTTCGGGGCCTTGCTGGCGGGTGGCGGCGCCGTAGTGGCGCAAACGGTGGACAAGGCGCCGACACCTGCTGCGTCTGCCTGCCCGGTCGTGTTGCAGCACCAGTTTCTCCGTCTGCAAGACGAGAGCACACAGAACCTGTGCCAGTACGCAGGCAAGGTCGTGTTGGTGGTGAATACCGCCAGCTACTGTGGGTTCACGCCTCAGTTTGAAGGGCTGGAGGCGCTGTATGCCAAGTACTACGCGCGTGGTTTGGTGGTGCTGGGATTTCCCTCCAACGATTTCAAACAAGAGGCCAAGTCGGCCCAGGAAACGGCAGATGTGTGCTTCAACACCTACGGCGTGAAGTTCCCCATGTTCACCAGCTCGGTGGTCAGCGGCGCTGGCAAGAACCCGCTATACGTGGCGCTGGAGAAGGGGGGCGCCGCCATGCCGCGCTGGAACTTCCACAAGATCCTGCTGGACCGCCGTGGTCGCGTCGTCGCCAGTTTCCCCAGCCAAGTCGAGCCGCAGAGTACGCAACTGACGGCGGCCGTGGAAAAGGCCTTGCAGGCGCGCTGAGGGCTTTGCTGGCGTTTGACCCAACGCAAACGATGGTCATGTCGCGCTGCATCTTGGGGTTTATGCACATGGCAAAAGACTGGGATTTCGATATAAGAACAAGCAGTCCATAAATACACCTCGTTCGGAATCCCCATGCAACATCTTCGTACCAGCAGCGCCCTTCCTGCCTCTGCACGCATGCTTTTAGGCGATCGCGTTTTGCTGATGGCTGCCATCGTGGCCACCCTGGCCAGTGTGGCGTTGGGACTTCAATTTGTGGAGTCGGGCCTGGCGCTGGGCGGCAGTGCGGTGCTGCTGGGGGGCGCGTTGGCGGTGTATTTCATGGCGCCCGGCACGGCATGGAGTCGTTATGTGCTGACTTTTGTGTTGGTGGCGCAAGTGGCGCTGCATATCCAGCTGGCACGCGGAATGATCGAGCTGCACTTTGGTGTCTTTGTGGTGCTGGCCTTTCTGCTGGTGTATCTGGACTGGAAGGTCATCGTGTTCGGCGCCGCGCTGTTTGCCGTGCACCACGTGCTGTTTGACCGCCTGCAGGCTGCGGGATTGGGTGTGTATTGCACCACCGAACCGGATTTCCTGCGCATCGTGCTGCATGCCATATATGTGGTGGTGCAGTCGGCAATGGAAGTGGTGCTGGCGGTGCGCATGCGTACCACGGCCCGCGAAGGCGAGGAACTGGGCATGATGGTGGCCCAGGTCAACCGGGCCGATGGCATCGCCCTGAACATTGGTGATGCGGTCGTGGAAACCATAGGCGGCAACGCACTGAAGGCCACCCTGTCACGCATGGACGCCGCCGTGTCGGCCGTGCGTTCGGGGGCGTCAAGCATTGAGGTGGCCTCGTCCGAAATTGCCAGCGGCAACCAGGACCTGAGCGACCGCACCGAGCAGACCGCGGGCAACCTGCAGCGCACGGCCAGCAGCATGGCCCAACTGACCAGCACCGTGCAACAGTCGGCGGAGAACGTGCGCCGCGCCAACCAATTGGCTGGCAATGCCAGCACGGTGGCCGAGCGCGGCGGCACGGTGGTGGCGCAGGTGGTGGACACCATGCAGGGCATCAACGAGGCCAGTCGCAAGATAGCTGACATCATCAGCGTCATTGACGGCATCGCCTTTCAAACCAACATCCTGGCCTTGAATGCCGCGGTGGAGGCTGCCCGTGCCGGCGAACAGGGACGCGGCTTTGCCGTGGTGGCCAGCGAGGTGCGATCCCTGGCCGGGCGTAGCGCCGAGGCCGCTAAGGAAATCAAGCACCTGATAGACACCAGCGTGGCACGCGTGGAGCGTGGCAGCGCGTTGGTGAGCGAGGCTGGCACCACCATGACCGAAGTGGTGGGCAGCATCCGGGAGGTGACCCAGATCATGGGCGAGATCAGCGCCGCCAGTGCCGAGCAAGCCTCCGGTGTGGCCGAGGTCGGCGAGGCCGTGAGCCAGATGGACCAGGCCACCCAGCAAAATGCTGCCCTGGTGGAGCAGATGGCTGCGGCCGCCGGGAGTCTCAAGTCCCAGGCGCAGGAGTTGGTGCAGACGGTGGCGGTGTTCCAAACAGGGGCAGCAGGGTAATTGCGGACACGTAGGGGACTACACCGCGCGCCCGAACTCGCGTACGATGCCCCTCACTTGGGGTGGCACCGCTGCTGTCCTGTTTCCGGACAATAGGAGTTGGACATGAAATTCAATAATCTGCGCGTGGCCTACAAACTGTGGGTCGTGATCCTGGGTCTGTTGTTGCTCATGCTGGCTGCAGCCATCTGGACTCAGCTGCGCTCCCGCCAGGCGACCGATGCCACGCAGCAAATGGTCGCCAAGTACGAAGGCACCATCACCACCGCCGTGCGCTGGAGGGGGCTGGCCGAATTGGCGGTAACCCTGTCCATGGGCAGTCTGGTGACGACCGACGAAGGCCTGAAAAAAGATTACGATGCCCGAGTGGCTGCGTTGACCGCGCGCATCACGCCGGTGCAGGAGCAGGTCAACAAGGACGCCACATCCGCGCTGGACAAAGAGGCTCTGGAGTTCGTAGCCAAGACACGCGCAGACATTCGCGGGCAAGGCGACAAGGCCAAAGTGCTGAAGGAATCGGGCGATGCCGCCGCCAAGCAGGCGTTTCTGGACAAAGAGTACCGGCCAAGGGCAGAGGCCTATCTGGTCGCCATCGACAAATTTGTTGCTGCGCAGGAACAGCAGCGTGATGCGGCCCGGGCTGCGCTGGAAGAGGTTCGCAAGAACCTGACCATGGTGGCCATCATCAGCGTTGTGGTTGTGTTTGGGTTGGGTATCTTCATGTCGCTCCTGCTGGTGCGTTCGATCACCCAGCCACTGGCGCGGGCCGTCTCGGTGGCCCAGGCCATCACCGCAGGCGACCTGACCCAGGAAGCACGGGACGACCGCAAGGACGAATTTGGCACTCTGATGCAGGCCCAGTCCGACATGGTCGTCAAACTGCGTGGGCTGGTGTCCGAAGTGCGCAGCGGCGTGGAGTCAGTGTCCACCGCATCCAGCGAAATTGCCAACGGCAACCACGACCTGTCGGCCCGCACGGAGCAGACCGCATCGAACCTGGAGGAAACCGCGGCCAGCATGGAAGAACTGACCAGCACCGTGAACCAGTCGGCCGACACCGCACGCCAGGCCAACGACCTGGCCGCCAAGGCCGCACAGGTAGCGGCACGTGGTGGCGAGATGGTGGGGCAGGTGGTGCAGAGCATGCAACACATCACCACGTCTTCCCACAAGATCGGCGACATCATCAGCGTGATTGACGGGATTGCCTTTCAGACCAACATCCTCGCGCTGAACGCTGCCGTGGAAGCGGCGCGCGCGGGTGAGCAGGGTCGTGGGTTTGCCGTGGTGGCCAGTGAAGTGCGAAGCCTGGCCGGACGCTCGGCAGAGGCTGCCAAGGAAATCAAGGCGCTGATCAGCGTGTCGGTTGAAACCGTGGAGACCGGCTCGCGCCAGGTCGAGCAGGCCGGTCAGACCATGGGCGAGATTGTCAGCAGCGTGCAGCGTGTGAGTGCCTTGATCGGTGAAATCACGGCGGCATCCACCGAGCAACGGGACGGTATCGCCCAGGTGAATCAGGCCGTGGGCAATCTGGACCAGATGACGCAGCAGAACGCCGCGCTGGTGGAACAGTCCGCCGCTGCAGCCTCGGCACTGCATGAGCAGGCCCAGCGACTGGCTGAGGTGGTGTCGGTGTTCAATGTGGGCAACACCGCGACACGGCGGCTCAGCTGAGGTTGGGTGCACTCACTTACGCATCAGGGTGCTCTTGCCGAACAATGATTCGATCAAATCCACGGCGACCAGCGCCGTGCGGTTGCGTTCGTCCAGTGCAGGGTTGAGTTCCATCACGTCGAGTGAGGCCAGGCGGCCGGTGTCGGCAATCATCTCCATGCAGAGCTGCGCTTCGCGGTAATTGGGGCCGCCGCGCACGGTGGTGCCCACACCCGGGGCGATGTCGGGGTCCAGAAAGTCCACGTCAAAGCTCACATGCAAATGCGTGTTGGCATCGGTCAGTGCCAGGGCCAGCTCCATGGCCGCACGCATGCCCATCTCGTCGATGTAACGCATGTCAAAGACTTCCAGGTCTTGCTCGTGCACAAACCGTTTCTCGCCCTCGTCCACGCTGCGGATGCCGATCTGGCGCACCCACTTGGGTGAAATCGCTGGCACGTGGCCGCCGATTTCGATGAGCTGTTGTGGCCCGTGCCCACACAGGCAGGCCACCGGCATGCCGTGAATGTTGCCGCTGGGCGTGAGGGTGTTGGTGTTGAAGTCAGCATGCGCATCGAGCCACAACACCCGCAGCTTCTTGCCCGTGTCACGGCAGTGGCGCGCCACGGCACTGATGGAGCCAATGCCCAGGCAGTGGTCACCACCCAGCACGATGGGCAGGCGTCCCAGTTGCAACTCGGCATACACCGCATCGTGCAGCGACTGGTTCCACGCCGTCACCTCGGCCAGATGGCGGTAGCCGTCGACCGGCGGCAGCCAGGGGTTGTTGGGGCCGGTGAGGTTGCCGCGGTCCAGCACTTCCAGGCCGCGCCCTTCCAGCGCACTGGCGATCTGGGCCACACGCAGGGCTTCGGGCCCCATGCTGGCGCCGCGGCTGCCCGCGCCAATGTCGGTGGGTGCGCCTATCAGGCTGATGCGTGTGTTCATGGTGTGCTGAGTGTGAAAACAGGAAGACGCTCGCCGACCAGCAGGCCGCGTGCGTTGATGATGCTGGCCGCGCGCCAGGGCTGCAGGGCCGCGCGTTGCGCATCGTCGAGCCAGCCCAGTTGTTCCAGCACCTCCACCGTAGCGGCAAACAGTGCGGGTTTGTTGCCGTCGATGATCTTCAGCGCAAAGGCCTCGCCGCGGCTCTTGCTGCCGACCACCTGCACGCCGTCGGCGCCGACCTTGGTGACCCAGTCGCCGCGCCCGGCTTGCATAAAGGCCAGGTCGTTGCGACCGGTGCCGCTGACCAGGTCCGGGTGCGCCGTCATTGCTTCGCCCAACAGCGCAAAACTTTCTCCCATCTCCGCATCGGCCGCGCCACTGGCCAGGCGCGCATAGCCGTAGGCCAGTTTGGACAAGGGCATCGCGTAGTTGGGAGCCGAGCAGCCGTCGACGCCCAGCTTCAAATCATTCGCGTCCATACCCACGGTGCGTGCCACATCGCGGCGGATGGCCTGCTGCAGTGGATGGTCGGGTGCGGTGTAGTCATCCAGCGGCAGGCCGTGCTGCACGCAGTAGGCGACAAAGCCCGCGTGTTTGCCGCTGCAGTTGTTGTAGCGTTCGTCAAAACGGGCGCCTTCCGGCACCGGTTTGCCGGTCTGTTCGAAGTGGTAGGGCACATGGCAGCCGCAGCGCAGCACTTGGTAGGTCTGGCCGGCTTTTTCGAGCATGCCGGTGGTTGCCTGCACATGGCTGTCTTCTCCGCTGTGGCTGGCGCACAGCATGGCAATCTGCGGCTGTGAAAAGCCGAACTGTCGGGGGCCACCGGCTTCGACAAAGGGCAGAGCCTGCAGCGCCTTGAGCGTGGAACGGGTGAAGGTCAGCCAGTGCGGATCACCGGCCTGGGCCAGCAGCTGGCCGCGCGTGTTGACGACGGCCACGGCGCCGAAATGCAGGTTTTCCTGCTGGCCGCCGCGGGTGAGTTGGATCAGGGGAGCAAGGTTCACGGTGGGGCCCAGTGTTGGGATAGGACAAATTTTTTGCAGAGCATAACCCGATGCGCGTGTGTGACAGCCGGGGTAAATCGCCCTGCCTATACTGGGCCGCCACAACCTTTCCTGACCATGCAAGAACTCCATTCCCCCCTCCAAGCCCAACTGGTGCAATGGCTGGTCCAGCCCGGTGACACGGTGGCCGCCGGTGACGTGTTGCTGATTCTGGAAGCCATGAAGATGGAGCATGAAATCCGCGCCCCCCAGGCCGGGCGCATCGGGGAGCTGTTTTATGCTGCAGGTGAATCCGTGGTAGAGGGTGATTTGCTATTAAATTGGGAGCGTCTTGCGCATGCTGCGCAAGGGCTAGAGGCCAAAAACACCCTAAATCCTGAGGTGCAGCCTGCATCGGTGCAAGGCCTGCGCGCCGATCTGCAGAAGCTGCAGCAGCGCCAAGCCTATACCTTGGACGCCAGCCGCCCCGAGGCGATGGCCAAGCGCCACGCCCAGGGCATGCGCAGTGCACGTGAAAACATTGCAGACCTGTGCGATGCGGGCTCTTTCATCGAATACGGCGCACTGGCCGTGGCCGCGCAGCGCAGCCGCCGCACGCAAGAAGATCTGGAGCAGAACACGCCAGCCGATGGCATGGTGACGGGCATAGGCGCCGTGAACGGCAAACGTGTGGTCGTGATGGCCTATGACGCCACCGTACTGGCCGGCACCCAGGGCATGCGCAACCACCAGAAGACCGACCACATGTTGGGGTTGGCGCTGCAGAACAAGTTGCCCGTGGTGCTGTTTGCCGAGGGCGGCGGTGGCCGTCCCGGTGATGTGGACATGCCCATCGTGGCGGGTTTGCATGTGGCCACGTTTGCGAGTTTTGCGCGTCTCAACGGCCAGGTGCCTGTGGTGGGCATTGCGGCCGGGCGCTGCTTTGCCGGTAATGCGGCGCTCTTGGGTTGCAGCGACGTGGTCATTGCCACGCGCGCCAGCAACATCGGCATGGGTGGCCCGGCCATGGTGGAGGGCGGCGGCCTGGGCGTGTTCAAGCCCGAGCAGATTGGCCCCAGCAGCGTGCAGCACGCCAATGGTGTGATTGACATCCTGGTGGACGACGAAGCGGCTGCCGTGGCCGCTGTGCGGCATTACCTCTCCATGTTCCAAGGCGCGACTGCAAGCTTCACCGCCCCGCCCGCCGAGGCGCTGCGCGAGGTGGTACCGGAGAACCGCCTGCGCGTCTACGACGCCCGCACAGCGATGGAAGGTATTGCCGACACCGGCTCGTTACTCATGCTGCGCACCGGCTTTGGCCTGGGCATCCACACCGCGCTGGCGCGTATTGAAGGGCGTCCTGTAGGCCTGCTGGCCAATAACCCTCAGCACCTGGGCGGGGCGATTGACGCCGATGCTGCGGACAAGGCCGCACGTTTTATGCAGTTGTGCAACGCGCATGGCCTGCCGTTGGTGAGTCTGGTCGACACGCCCGGTTTTATGGTTGGCCCCGACACCGAAGCCACGGCCCAGGTGCGCCATGTGAGTCGTATGTTTATCGCTGCCGCGCATCTGCGTGTGCCGTATTTGAGTGTGGTGCTGCGCAAGGGCTACGGCCTGGGTGCCATGGCCATGACGGCGGGTGGTTTTCATTCACCGCTGTTCACCGTCGCCTGGCCCACGGGCGAGTTTGGTGCGATGGGGCTGGAGGGCGCGGTGCGTCTTGGCTTCCGCAAAGAGCTGGAAGCCGTTCCCGAAGGGCCCGAGCGCGAGGCGCTGTACCAGCAACTGGTGGCGCGCCAGTACGAAAACGGCAGCGCCATTGCCATGGCGGCGACGCTGGAGATTGACGCGGTGATCGACCCAGCGCAGACGCGCACCTGGCTGGTGGCGGGCCTGCAGTCGGGCCAGGTGGGGCCGTTGCCAGGCGCCGCCATCGACACCTGGTAGCCTGACGTTATGCAGGCGTATCCGTTCGGGCTGAGCCTGTCGAAGCCCTCGTCGATTGGTAAATCCTGCGTTTCGACAAGCTCAACGCGAACGGATTAGTCAGTTAGTTAGTCAGTTGCAGCGGTGCGGCGTTGTCGCTGCTGTCCGTGCTGAGGCGGAACACGGCCACGGCCTGCACCAGGTCCTGGGCCTGGGTGCGCAGGCTGCTCGCCGCAGCGGCCATCTCTTCCACGAGCGCCGCGTTTTGCTGCGTGGCCTGGTCCATTTGTGTGACGGCTTCACCGACCTGGGCCACGCCCAGCGATTGTTCGTTGCTGGCCGCGCTGATCGCACCCATGATGTCGGTCACGCGCTTGATGCTGCTGACCACTTCGGTCATGGTGCTACCGGCTTTGTCCACCAGCGTGGTGCCTTGTGTCACACGCTCCACACTGGCATTGATCAGGGTCTTGATTTCTTTGGCGGCTTCGGCACTGCGGCCCGCCAGGGAGCGGACTTCGGAGGCCACCACGGCAAAGCCACGGCCCTGCTCACCGGCACGCGCAGCTTCTACCGCTGCATTCAAGGCCAGGATATTCGTCTGGAAGGCAATGCCGTCGATCACACTGATGATGTCGCTGATCTTGCGGCTGGATTCGTTGATGCCTTTCATGGTCTCGACCACCTGGCCCACGACTTCACCACCCTGCACCGCAACCGTCGAGGCACTCATGGCCAATTGGTTGGCCTGGCGGGCGTTGTCGGCGTTTTGTTGGACGGTGGAGCTGAGCTCCTCCATGGATGCGGCGGTTTCTTCCAGCGCACTGGCCTGGCTTTCGGTGCGGGACGAGAGGTCTTGGTTGCCATGGGCAATTTCGGAGCTGCCGGTGGCCACGCTTTCTGCGTTGCCGCGTACCGCCGCCACAATGCCTTGCAGGCGCTGGCGCATGTTCTCCAGCGCACCCAGCAGTTGC
This sequence comes from Rhodoferax saidenbachensis, assembly GCF_001955715.1. NCBI lineage: Bacteria > Pseudomonadati > Pseudomonadota > Betaproteobacteria > Burkholderiales > Comamonadaceae > Rhodoferax > Rhodoferax saidenbachensis. The sequence continues at coordinate 410,918 of NZ_CP019239.1, forward strand.
GAGGTTTCGTCGGTGCCGTTGGCTTTCAGGGGCACGGTCATGTCGCCCTCACTCATGCGCTGGGCGCTGTTCACGGCCACGGCCAGCGGGCGCGTCACATGGCGGCTCACCCCAATGCCCAACCCGATACCGGTGGCTACGCTGACCAACACCAGCACCACCGTGATGTTGCGGCTCTGCAGGTAGAGCTGGGTGTTGGCGTCGGCGGCTGCTTTGGCTTCCTTCTCCTTGAGCTCGGAAAGACCGGTCATGGTGTTGCCCAACCGGATACTGGGTGGTGCGACATCGTCCTTGAGGTAGTTCAGCAGTTCGTTGGGCTGCTGCAATTCAGCAGCGGAAATCCGTTTGATGAGTTCATCCACAGCCAGCCGGTCCTTGGTGGCGGCTTCGCGCAGCAATACCAGCTGTTTTTTGCCCTCTTCGGTGGTAAACAACGGGGCAGCCTGCTCAATCAAAGCGTTACTCTTGTCGCGACCGTCCTGCACGCGTTTGAAGGCGTTACGGCGGTCTACCGGGCCCATCGCCAGCAGGGCGTCGCGCAATCCGACCACCGCTTTGAGGCGTTCTACATTGGCTTCCTTGAACAGAGACAGGCCGATCAGCTCACGCTCGTACATCAGCGTGTCGGCCGCATCGATTTTTTCCATGTTGAAAATCGCATAGGCCCCCAGGGCGGCACCGATCAACGCGACCAACACAAAAGCGGCAATCAGCTTGGTGGCTGTTTTGAAATGGGAGAGCTGCATGTGGGGGCTCCTGCGTGAGAGGTGGATGTGTCCGCGTGCGTCAATGGCTTCTAGATTCGGCGTAGCACCGGAAACGCAAAACACATGCCAAAAAAATGGCCCTTCCGCAGAAGAGCCAGGTTATGCATAGGAGCAATGGCTTACTTGCAGTACACCCGTGCCGTACGGGGTGTGTAGATACCCAGTGTCACCAGGCCCAGCAACACCTCGGGGCCGGTTTGTTCCACGCCCACGCCCAGAACCTTGCTGGCGCCGCCACAGACCTGCGCAGCATCGACGGTTTTTGACTGGCCAATGCCGTCCAAAAAGAAAGTCTGGCTGTCTTCCACTTTGGGGCTGGCACCGGCCGCATCACCCGACACATTGAACCGCTGGCTAGCGCAACCGGCCATTACCAGGCTTGCCGCCAGAATGGATGCTACGGATTTGATCATGCGAAATACTCCCTGAGATAGGTAGGAAAAAGAAGACGGCCTCAGGCAAGGCCGAATTCATTATGGCGTCGAAACATGACGGCGTGGCATGAAGTACAAAGCGCATCCGGTTAACTTGCAGGTGCACAACCTGCCGTGCGGCACCTGCCCTTGCTGAAAATGGCCGTTGCGCCGGCGCTGGACCCGCCACTGCGGCAGGAAGACCCGGCCGGGAGAGCCGCTTACTTGGGCGCGCGCTGCATCCAGTCGGCAAGCCGGGCCACACCGTCGTGCAAGCGGGCGATGTCCTTGGAGGCAAAGCACCAGCGCAGCCAGCCATTGGCCTCGGGCGCAAAGGCATTGCCCGGCGCCAGGCCCAGGCCGGCTTCGCGCACCAGGCGCTTGGCCACCTCCAGTGAATCCTTGGCACCGGGTAACTGGAAGAATGCATACATGCCGCCCTGCGGCGTGGCCAGCGACAAGCCCGGCAATGCCTGCAGTGCCGGTACCAGTGCATCGCGGCAGGCCTGCAGGTGGGCCACCACGCGTGGTGTGACGTCATCGGCATGCTGCAAGGCCGCAATGCCGGCGCGCTGCACAAACACGCTGGCGCAGGAGGTGTTGAACTCGATCAGCTTGCCCATGGGCACCGTCAATGCGGGCGGCATCACCATCCAGCCCAGGCGCCAACCTGTCATCAGAAAACTCTTGGAGAAGCTGTGCACCACGACCAGCCGGTCTTCGGGCACGGACAGGTCCAAAAAACTCGGTGCACAGCCCTGGGCGCTGGGGGCGTAGTACAGGTTCTCATAGACCTCGTCGGCCAGTATCCAGGTGCCGGTGCGGCGGCAGTGGTCCAGGATGGCGCGTTGTTCCTCCGTACTGAGCGTCCATCCCGTCGGGTTGTTGGGCGCGTTCACGATCAGCAGCTTGGTATCTGCCGTGATCTGTGCCAGCAACCGGTCCAGGTCCAGCGTCCAGGCACCGTTCACGGGCTGGAGTGGTACCGTGCGCAGGTGGGCACCCATGATCAGCGGCTGTGCCGTCAGGTTGGGCCACACGGGTGTCACGGCCACCACGTCGTCACCCGGGTCCACCAGCGCCTGCACTGCCAGCATCAGCGCGTTCACGCCGCCAGCAGTCACGGCAATGCGTTCCATCGCAATCGGCTGGGCGTTGCCGTGCAGGGGGTGTTTGCGCGACATGGTCTGCGCAATCTCGGTGCGCAGCTCGGGCAGGCCCAGGTTGTGGGAATAAAAAGTTTCGCCGCGCTGGATAGAGTCCACCGCCGCCTGGCGGATGAAGTCGGGTGTGACTTCGTCACTCTCGCCAAACCAGAACGCCAGTACGTCCGGGCGGCCCAGACCGGCATTGGCCACCTCGCGGATTTTGGACTCTTCGAGGTTCTCTATCGTTCTGCGCATGCATCACTCCTGTCGTTGGCGCGCCCGTGCTGGCGTGCGGGATGGTTCATCGAAAAAACAGCGGCATCAGCAGCGAGGCCAGTACCACTTGCAGGCCCAGTGCCAGGCCGGCGTAAGCGCCCGCATCGGCATTGACCTGCAAGGCACGGGCCGCGCCAATGCCATGTGCGGCCGTGCCCAGCGCAAACCCGCGTGCGGCCCAGCCGCTGTGGTTGTGCGGCAGCCGGAGCAGTGTGAACAGCAGCTTGCCACTCAAGGCACCGGTGAGCCCGGTCAACACGGCAAACACCGCCGCCAGCGCGGGAATACCACCGATCTTTTCCGCAATGCCCATGGCCACCGGCGCGGTGACGGACTTGGGTGCCAACGACAGCACCACATCCACCGGCAAGCCCATGGCCCAGCCCAGTGCCAGGGCGGATCCACTGGCTGCAGCACCCCCCAGCAGCGAGGCCAGCAGCAAGCGGCCCCAGCGCTGGCGCACCTGGGCGCGGCGTTGCCACAGCGGCCAGCCCAAGGCCACCACGGCGGGCCCGAGCAGAAAGTGGATGAACTGCGCGCCCGAGAAATACGTGGGATACGACACGCCGGTGGCCAGCAGCACCGCTGCAATCACCACCACGCTCCAGAGCACGGGGTTGGCCCAGGCGGCCTGGTGCACCCGCAGGTAGAAGGCATGGGCCAGCACATAGGTCACCAGCGTGGCGGTCAGCCCAAACAGCGGTGTGGCCGACAGGTAAACCCACAGCGCGACAAAGTCAGACATCGTCCGCCTCTGTCACAGGGCCCAGGTGGTACAGCACCAGCGCGGTGACGGCCAGGCCGGTCCAGGTGGATAGCACGATCACCACGAGCATGCGTCCACCGTACTGGCTCAGCAAGGCCAGGTGCGTCATGACGCCAACCCCCACGGGGATGAACAGCAAGGACAAGTGGCTGAGCAAAAACTCGGCGCACTCGGCCACCGGTTCGCGCACCAGCGGCCAGTGCAGTGCCGCCAGCAGCAACACCATGCCCACCACAGGACCGGGGAAGGGCAGGGCCAGACCACGCGCCAGCAGTTCACCAGCGCTTTGCAGCGCGAGCAACCAGGCCAAACCGCGCAGACCTTGCATGGTTTAGAACCGGGGCAGGTCCGGGTGTTTGACCTTGCCGCCACGCACCAGCTCGCGGCCGTATTCGGCGCAGCGTTGCAGCGTGGGAATCACCTTGCCGGGGTTCAGCAGGCCCTGCGGGTCAAACGCGGCTTTGAGTGCAAACATCTGTGCGTTTTCCTCCGCGCTGAATTGCACACACATGCTGTTGAGTTTTTCCACACCGACACCGTGCTCGCCAGTGACTGTGCCGCCCATGGCCACGCTGGTTTCCAGAATCTCCGCACCAAACAGTTCGCAGCGGCGCAACTGGTCGGCGTCGTTGGCATCAAACAGGATCAGCGGGTGCAGGTTGCCGTCCCCCGCGTGGAACACATTGGCGCAGCGCAACTGGTATTTCTTTTCCATCTCGGCAATCGCGAGCAGGATGTCAGCCAGGCGGTTGCGTGGAATGGTCGAGTCCATGCACATGTAGTCGGGGCTGATGCGACCCGATGCCGGAAAGGCGTTCTTGCGTCCGCTCCAGAAGCGCAGGCGTTCGGCCTCACTGTTGCTCACTGCAATCGCGGTGGCGCCCGCACTGCGCAGTACGGCGGTCATGCGGCCAATTTCTTCTTCCACCTCTTCGGGCGTGCCATCGCTCTCGCACAGCAGGATGGCGGCAGCAGTTAGGTCGTAGCCCGCGTGCACAAAGTCTTCCACGGCGGCGGTCATGGGTTTGTCCATCATCTCCAGTCCGGCCGGGATGATGCCCTGCGCGATTACGGCGGCCACGGCATCGCCCGCTTTGCGCAGGTCGTCAAAACTGGCCATGATGCAGCGCGCAAGTAAGGGCTTGGGTACCAGTTTCACGGTCACCTCGGTGATGACGGTCAACATGCCTTCGCTGCCCACGATGACACTCATCAGGTCGTAGCCCGGTGTGTCCAGCGCGTCGCCACCAAACTCGATGGGCTCACCCTCCATGGTGAAACCGCGCACCTTCAACACGTTGTGCAGTGTCAATCCATATTTCAGGCAGTGCACGCCGCCCGAGTTCTCGGCCACGTTGCCGCCTATGGTGCAGGCAATCTGGCTGCTTGGGTCGGGTGCGTAGTACAGGCCCAGCGGCGCGGCCGCTTCGCTGATGGCCAGGTTGCGCACGCCACACTGGACTACGGCCGTGCGGCTGCGTTTGTCCAGTTGGATGATCTTGTTGAACTTGGCCAGTGACAGCGTCACGCCCAACGCATGTGGCATGGCCCCGCCGGACAGACCGGTACCTGCGCCGCGTGCCACCACGGGCACGTTCAAGGCATGGCAGACCTTGAGCACGGCGGCGACCTGTTCCTCTGTCTCTGGCAGCGCCACCAAGAGCGGGCGCTGGCGGTAGGCGGTCAGGCCGTCGCATTCGTAGGGCGTGGTGTCTTCGGTCTGGTACAGCAGTGCATGCAGAGGCAAATGGGCCTGTAGCGCCCGTACCACCTGCGCCTGCAGCTCTGCTTTTTGTAGCAATTCTGTGGTGGCGGATGGGGTGGGGGCATTCATGGGCGGGCTCCGGGTGGGGGAATGTGTACTGTAGGGCAGGCCAGACCGGCGTGGTGTGAAGAAACTTGCACGCGGGTGTGAAATGGCTACGCCACTGCCTGCTTGAGCCAGTCGGCAAAAGCCGCCACTTCCCAGCGGTCCATGGCGCCGGTGCGCCAGCACAGGTAGTGGGCGTGGGGGCTGGGCACACTGTGTGTGAACACCTCATTGGTGCCCAGGCGCACCAGCGAGCCATGCTCCAGCCACGGCGCACCCAGCTTCAGGCGCACCAGCGCGATGCCCATGCCGGCCGCGGCGGCGTCGCACATCAGGCCAATGTCGTTGAACTGCGAGCCGTCCACCGGTTCGGGCCAGTCCAGCCCGCTGGCGGCAAACCAGGTGCGCCAGGGTTCCAGCGGGCTGCGCAGCAGCGGCAGGCTCTCCAGATCCTGGGGCGTCTCAAACGGACCGTGCTCGCGCACAAAGGCGGGGGACGCCAGCGGCGTTACATCGTCCTTGGACAGGCACACGTACTCCATGTCCGCATAACGGCCCGGGCCAAAACGCACGGTCAGATCCGCGTCTTCCGCCACCACATCGAGCAGCGGAATCGACACCTGCAGTGTGAGGTCGATCTCGGGGTAAGCCTCGGTGAACTGGCGCAGGCGCGGAATCAGCAGGGAGCGTGCAAAGGTGGGCGTGACGGCCAGGCGCAGCTTGCGTTTACCCGGTGCCGCGGCCGAAGAGGGAAACTTCTGCAGCGTGGCCAGACCTTCGCGCACATGGGCCAGATACTCGCTTCCCTCAACGGTCAGCGAAAAATCGGCCCGGCCAAACAGCTTGGTGCCAATGATCTGTTCGAGCTGGCGCACCCGGTGACTGACCGCGCTGGGCGTCACGCACAGCTCTTCGGACGCCTGGGTCACGCTGCGCAGGCGCGCCAGCGTCTCAAAGGTCAACAGGCACTGGATGGGAGGGATGCGGGCGGCGCTCATGGAAGGGGATGATGCCACCACTGGGTGGGCGCCTTCTGTTTGAGTGTGAAATCGGGCCTTGGCCCTTATGGGGTCTGCGCAAGTCGCTACTAATTTGATAGCGATTTGTGTTGGCGCTCTTGATGGCGTGGCGTTTGTGCAGCAGAGCAGGGGGTATGGGCCCCCGCCTCATACTGTCAAATGCCCAGAAATCGGCGGGGGCCCATACCCCCTGCTCTGCCGGTGAGTGGGTTGGTTTGCGTGGGGAGCTTTGAGTTGGGGTTCGACGACTGCAATGTGGTGGAAGCGGGCTGTCAGATGGGCCATCCCATCTTGGTTCCTGCTGGGTCTGGTTCTATTCCCATGGCTCGCCAAGCTGCTTCGAATATGGGAAATCAGATATAAATCAATTGCTTAAAAAATACACGGGAGGAAAACATGGGTCGATACGACTTTCTTCATAAGACGTGGTTCACTTCCATAACACGTTAGAGCTCCTATGGCTTACGCGGGCGTTCTAGTCATTGCCGCAATCAACTGCGCTGTCCTCTTCTTTCTCGCATTCCTTGCGACAGGCGGAGACGGCAGTTCGGACGGGGTCAAAACCATCTGGCTCTTCGGCTATATCTGGATCACCCTATTCACTGTCGTAGCGCTGGCTTTTTGCGCCCGAAAAGGACGCACCGCCGGAGCAGTAATTGCCGTCAGTACTCTTCCAACAGGCTACTTCGCAAGCATTGCCGCCATAGCGCTCGGAGCCGGCATCACATTTCTGAAGCCAGATTCCGCAGAGTTCACAGCAGCATGTAAGAGTTCCGGCGCACAGTTTTTGGCATCACCAACTAAGCCTGTCCACTCGCTGGCGTATGAGTGGGGCCGCAAGTATCCAATTGAGATCAATTATTTTCAGATCGCCGCAAACAACCACGTTTCCTCAATCGAAACACGCAACCCACGTTACCCATCTGGCATCACTCTCATAGAGAACAGCCCGTCTGCGGCTGATGTACTCGTCAGATTCACCTACCCAGTTGGCAAAGATGAGCTACTCAACGCCCTTTCTCACCAAGGTTTGATTGGGTACGAAATAGCTGTACTGGATCAACGAGACAACCGTACCCTTGCAACACTCAGGTACTTCACGGATTTTTCGAACAGAAAGGCTTGCGCCCCAACCAACGGCGGAGCTTTTAGCGTCAGAGAATTTGTTCTCAAAGCCATCGGAGCGCAGTGAAGGCTCTGTCTATGCACCAGAGCCCTAACTCCTCCTATATGGACTCCCCCACAAGTACGAGAAACTGACCGATGTTTTGGCTGTTGGGGAAGCGCCTGCAGTCGTGTGTCCGGTATCTAGAGTGGAATCGATAACGTCCCGTACCGACATGGAATCTGTGTCACCGATGCGCCAGTCAATACAAGCGGCAGGCAAGCTTCCGGAAAAGCTATCGGTGGCTACGAGTCCACATCACTGTCGATGACCGGCTGGTAGGCGCCAGCAGATTCCCACCCATTGGACCGTTTGGGGCCAGTTTTTAATAACTATTGGGATGGATTTCGGAGGGCGTTCCCCGGGAGCGAAGCCTACTTTCGCCCTGCGTGCCTCAGTAGAATGGCCCTCTTTTTCCCCTCGGAAGTTCCTCTGTGTCTGACACCCTTGCCGTACTGCCGCAGTACTTACTCCCCAAAAAAGCCCTGACTGCCTTTGCCGGCTGGGTGGCCAATGCCCGCTGGGGCCGCAGGACCACGGCCATCATCGAATGGTTTATCGGCAAATACAACGTCAACATGGCCGAGGCCGCCAATTCTGACCCGGCCAGCTACGCCAGCTTCAACGAATTTTTCACGCGTGCGCTCAAGGATGGCGCCCGGCCACTGGCAAAAGCCGACTTCGTCTGCCCGGTAGACGGTGCCATTAGCCAGATTGGTGCGATTGAAAAAGACCAGATATTCCAGGCCAAGGGCCACCACTACAGCAGCACCGCGCTGGTCGGCGGCGACGCTGCACTGGCTGCGCAGTTTGACAATGGCCACTTCGCCACGATCTACCTGAGTCCGCGCGATTACCACCGCATCCACATGCCCTGCGATGGCCAGTTACGCCGCATGATTTATGTGCCCGGCGACCTGTTCTCGGTGAACCCGACCACGGCACGTGGCGTGCCCGGCCTGTTTGCCCGCAACGAACGTGTGGTGTGTGTGTTCGACACCGCACACGGCCCCATGGTGCTGACGCTGGTGGGCGCCACCATTGTGGGTAGCATGGCTACGGTCTGGCACGGCGTGGTGAACCCGCCGCGCTTGCCCCAGGTGACCGAGTGGCATTACGACCCCGGCGCAGTGAGCCTGCGCCAGGGCGAAGAGATGGGCCGTTTCCTGCTCGGTTCCACCGTCGTGCTGCTGTTCCCCAAAGACACACTGCAGTTCAACGCGCAGTGGACTGCGGCCAAGCCCGTAGTGCTGGGTGAGGCCATGAGCGCACGCTAGGCAGAACGCGCCTGAGCGTGCTAGTCTGCGGGTCCGTCGTTTTGGCGGATGCCGCATACAGAGGAGTTGCATATGCCAGGCTTGCTCAACCACGTAGACCCGGACGGGCTGCTGGAGTTTTCGGTGGTCTACACCGACCGCGCGCTCAACCACATGTCGCAGCGCTTCCAGGGCGTGATGAAAGACATCTCGCGCATTCTCAAAGAGGTTTATCACGCGCAGTCCGCCGTGCTGGTGCCCGGCAGCGGCACCTTTGGCATGGAAGCCGTGGCGCGCCAGTTCGCGACGGGCAAGAAAACCCTGGTGATTCGCAATGGCTGGTTCAGCTACCGCTGGACGCAGATTTTTGAGATGGGCTCCATACCTGCCGAATCCACGGTGCTCAAAGCCCGCCGCGTCGGCAGCGGTCCGCAAGCGCCCTGGATTCCGTGCCCGATTGACGAAGTGGTGGCCACCATCGCCGCCAAGAAGCCGGACGTGGTGTTCGCCCCACACGTGGAAACCGCCGCCGGCATGATCCTGCCCGACGATTACCTGCGCAAGGTGGCCGACGCGGTGCATGCCGTGGGCGGCCTGTTTGTGCTGGACTGCATCGCGTCCGGCGCGTTGTGGGTGGATATGGAAGCCACCGGTGTAGACGTGTTGGTCAGTGCGCCGCAAAAGGGCTGGAGCGGCTCGCCCGCCTGCGCCATGGTGGCGTTGTCGGAGCGTGCCCGCAAGGCGATTGACGGCACGACCAGTACCAGCTTTGCCTGTGACCTCAAAAAGTGGTTGCAGATCATGGAAGCCTACGAAGCGGGCGGCCACATGTACCACGCGACCATGCCCACCGATGCATTGGCACGCCTGCGTGACGTGATGGAAGAAACCCGCGCTTACGGTTTTGAGAAGGTGCGTGCGGAGCAGATCGAACTGGGTACCAAGGTGCGTGCGCTGTTCGAGAGCCGTGGCATTGTCAGCGTAGCGGCAGAGGGCTTCAAGGCACCAGGCGTGGTGGTGAGTTACACCACCGACCCGGGCATGCAGAACAGCAAAAAGTTTCTGGCGTTGGGCCTGCAGACTGCTGCGGGTGTGCCGCTGCAGTGTGACGAGCCTGCCGACTTCAGCACCTTCCGTGTCGGACTGTTTGGGCTGGAGAAGTTGCACAACGTGGAGCGCAGCGTGCAGCATTTGGCGACTGCGCTGGACCAGATGGGGGTTGTCGCTCCCGCTAAAGCAGCCTGACGTTCGTTCTGGAGAGAGCGGGGCTGGCGGGGCGAGCGGCTCCGTTCATGTCCCCCGCCCGCTTCGCGGGCTCCGCCTTTACTTCACTGCGCCGCTCACCCCACCATCCCCTTGTGGGTGGGGCCTTAGGTCGCAGTACTCTATTTGAAAATCACCGTCTTGTGACCGTTGAGCAGCACGCGGTGTTCGCTGTGCCACTTGACGGCACGGGCCAGTACTTGGCTTTCGGTGTCGCGCCCCATGGCGGTCAGGTCTTCCACGGTCTTGCTGTGGTCGGCGCGCGCCACGTCCTGCTCGATGATGGGGCCTTCGTCCAGATCTGCCGTCACATAGTGGGCGGTGGCGCCGATCAGTTTGACGCCGCGGTCGTGTGCCTGGTAGTAGGGCTTGGCGCCCTTGAAGCTGGGCAAAAAGCTGTGGTGGATGTTGATGGCCCGGCCTGCGAGCTTGCGGCACAGATCGTCTGACAGGATCTGCATGTAGCGCGCCAGAACTACCAGTTCGGCGCCTTCGGCCTGGATGATTTCCAACTGTTTTGCTTCGGCCTGCGCCTTGGTCGCCGCCGTCACCGGAATATGGTGGAAAGGCACGTTGTAGCTGGCCGCCAGTTGGTAGAACTCGCGGTGGTTGGAGACGATGGCGCGGATGTCCAGCGGCAGCAGGCCACTTTTCCAGCGGAACAGCAGGTCGTTGAGGCAATGCCCTTCCTTGCTGACCAGCAGCACGGTGCGCATGGGTTGGGCCGTGGCGTGCAGGCTCCACTGCATGGCAAATGGGGTGGCAAACGTGCCCAACTGGGTGCGCAGGGCCTCGTGGCTGTGCTTCGCACAACTGAATTGCACACGCATGAAAAACAGGCCAGTGTCGGGGTCGTTGTACTGGGCGGCTTCTTCGATGTTGCCGCCATGTTCCAGTAGAAAACCGGAAACGGCATGCACAAGACCCAGGCGGTCAGGGCATGAGAGGGTGAGGACGTAGGTTGGGTGGTTCAAGGCGCTCATGGGGCTGCATTGTCGCAGTAAGCGTACCCACCAACCGGATCGGGAGGGATGGGTGTTCTGCGCAGGTAAAGGAGGAGCCCGCAAAGCGGGCGGGGGACACGGAGCAGAACGCCCAGTCCGCTCGGTCCAGCGCCAGCAGTGGTTGCCGGCTACCCCACAAATTGCAGGTTAATGCACGCTGACCGGGTTCTGCGCCAACCCGGCGTACTGCTCCAGCGTGTCTTCGACTTCTTCCTGGGTGGGTGTGTTCACCTGCCAGGCCTGGATGTGCTGCTGGAAAAGTTCAGCCCAGGAACCGTCGAGGTAGACCTCTTTGCCGGAGCGCTTGTCCACGATCTCAAACCCATGGCGTGCCAGCAGCGGGATGCCACGGGCATGGTGTTCGGATTTGCTGGCGCCTGAGGGGCGCTGGGGGATCGCCTCCGCGTTGGCCAGCATGTGGGTCACGGAGAAGGTCTCAGAATCGTAGAGGGTATGCATGTCAGCGAAATTCCTGGTTGGATCTCAGTTGGGTGCGGGTCTACTGGTTTCAAGAGTAACAGGCTTTTTGATCTGTGCGAAAAATCAGGGAGTCTGGGTGCCACTCCATTGTTGATCCACCAAATCTCCGTTGCTTTGCAACAACCGTATGCGAACAGGGAGATACGCAAAATCAGGTGCTAGCCAAATGTCCCCTTTGGGGTCGTACTCCCCAACGGCGTCCCGGGACAGTTTGACGGCTTTAATTTCCCCGCCAGGTAATTGCAAGGTTTCCATTTCCCCCACCTTGAACACCCAAACATCCGATGACCTGGGGCCTACAGCTTGGAAGGAGATCGTGGTTCCAGCGGGAAAACGATCCGGGGCGTTGCCCAGCATGGCAGCCAACTGCATGAATACGCTTAACTGATCTTGCGCGCCGGGTAAGAGAGGAGCGTCCGGTGTATTGGCGCTAAAACTGACTTTGCCTTTATCACGTTCGAAATGGGCCGCCACTTCACTGCGTACTTTGTCGCCAAAACGTTCTGGTTCCAATCCGTCGGGGGTAATTCGTCCCCTGCTGGTCTGTACACGGGAGCCAAGTAAAAAATGGCTGATTTCTAGCCGTGCATCGTAAGTCTTGCCATCCTGAAGCCAGAGTAGCTCGCCATTCACAGCCAAAGAGATGCCTTTGACTTGGGTCTTGACGTCGTATTTCAGGCGCATTGACTTTGGGATGGCTACATTGCGAACGGTTTGTGCTTGGCTCGATTTTTGTGTAGACCCGGTACTGACATTGGGAGTGGGATTCGACGGTGCGGCAGCAAGGTCTAAGGCTTCTGTCGAAGCAAGTGGAGCTGCTGGATCCTTCGCCGGTTGTGCAATTGCAGGTTGCTCGGTCGCTGCAGGCCTTGGCGTGAAATCTGTAGGTGCAGTTCTTGTTTGTAGTACATGCGATGCCGGGGGGGGCGCGTATTCCACTTCCGGCACGGGGGGCTGCGGTGTGATGGTCCGGGTGATGAAAGGACGAGGGGACGGAGCCCTTTCTGCCAAAGTGGTTTGACCGGCAAAGGACACCAATGACACGGGCATACCGTGCAACAGTGCCCAATGCGCCATCAACACCGTGGCTATCACCAGCGCCAGAGGCCTGATGGTGCGACGGGAAGTGGGGGGCGTTGGGGCAGGGCGGTCCATGGTCTTCAAGCCAGTGTAATTCAGAGCGACAATTCCCCCATGAAACTCGCTACTTACAAAGACGGATCACGCGACGGCCAGTTGGTGGTGGTGTCGCGGGACCTCGGCCACGCCCAGTACGCCTCCCACATCGCCAGCCGCCTGCAGCAGGTGCTGGATGACTGGAACTACCTTTCGCCCCAATTGCAGGACGTGTACGACGCGCTCAACAGTGGCCGCGCGCGCAATGCCTTTCCGTTCGATCCTGCCCAATGCATGGCGCCGCTGCCGCGTGCCTACCAGTGGGCCGACGGTTCGGCCTACCTGAACCATGTGGAGCTGGTGCGCAAGGCGCGGGGTGCCGAGGTGCCCGAGAGCTTTTACACCGACCCGCTGATGTACCAGGGTGGTAGCGACGACTTTGCCGGCCCCTGTGACCCCATCGTGGCGGTGAGCGTGGACCACGGCGTCGACTTCGAGGCCGAGGTGGCCGTGATTACCAGCGACATTCCCATGGGCTGCCCGGCGGACCGCGCGCTGGACGGTATTCGCCTGTTGATGCTGGTCAATGACGTGAGCCTGCGCAAGCTGATTCCCGACGAGTTGGCCAAGGGTTTTGGTTTTGTGCAGAGCAAACCGGCTACCGCGTTCAGCCCGGTGGCCGTGACGCCGGACGAACTGGGCGACGCCTGGGCCCGGGGCCGTGTGCACCTGACCCTGCAAAGCACCTGGAATGGCCGCAAGGTCGGCCTGTGCGAGGCCGGGCCGGACATGAGCTTCCACTTTGGCCAGTTGATCGCCCATCTGGCCAAGACGCGCAATGTGCGCGCCGGCTCCATCATCGGCTCCGGCACGGTGAGCAACAAGGGCGTGGAGAAAAAGGGCCGTGTGGATTGGCCCAATGGTTACAGCTGCATCGCCGAGAAACGCGCCATGGAAACCATCCAGGACGGCCAGCCGGTGACCGAATTCATGCAGTTTGGTGACACCATTCGTATCGAGATGAAGGGTCGCGATGGTCTGAGCATCTTCGGCGCGATTGAGCAGGAAGTGGTGCCGCTGAAGAAAGTCTGAGGCGCCGCGGCTCCGCAGATCAGCCCCGCAGTTGCACCGCGAACGTCTTGATGCCGCGCAGGATCATTTCAATGGCCACCGACACCAGCACCAGGCCCATCAAGCGTTCCACCGCAGTCACAAGGCGGGAGCCAATGACGCGCTGAATGCGCTCGGCGGACACCAGCACCACGGCGCTGACCAACATGGTCACACACAGCGCACCAATCCACTCCAGACGGCGCTCCGGCTGCTGCGAGACCAGCAGCAACACGGTGGCCAGCGCCGAAGGGCCGGCGATCGCGGGTACGGCCAGCGGCACGATCAGGGGCTCCACCAGTAGTTCGGCCTCGCCCAGACTGGGGGGCGGAAATACCATGCGCAGGGCGATCAGAAACAAGATCACGCCGCCACCGATCTGCAACGCCAGTTCGGAGAGGTTCATGACGCGCAAGAAGCCCTCGCCGACAAACATGAAGGTCAGCAGCAGCGCAAAGGCAATCAGGATTTCGCGCAGGATCACCAGCGGGCGGCGCTGTGGTGCGACGTGTTTGAGCGCGTTGGCAAAGATCGGGATATTGCCAATCGGATCCGTGATCAGGATCAGCAGAATGGTGGCCGACAGAAAGGTGTAATTCATCATGGTGCGTACAGCGATTCGAGTGAACGAAAGCCCTTGACCTCCATCGGGTTGCCAAACGGGTCCAGAAAAAACATGGTCCATTGTTCTCCGGCTTCCCCTGCAAAGCGCACTTGCGGCTCCAGGACAAAGGCGGTTTGGGCGGCCTTCAACTGCTCCGCCAGTGTCTGCCAGTCGGGCAGGGCCAGCACCAGACCAAAGTGTGGCATGGGTACCAGGTGCTCGCCCACATGGCCCGTGCGTGCGGTCTTGAACGGTTCGCCCAGATGCAGCGAGAGCTGGTGGCCAAAGAAGTCAAAGTCCACCCAGGTGGCGGTACTGCGGCCTTCCTGGCAACCCAGTACACCGCCATAGAAAGCCCTGGCCGTGTCCAGGTCGGTGACATTAAAAGCAAAGTGAAACAGGCTGCGCATCCCCGCAGGATAGCAGCCCCGCACGGGTTCAAATCAGGCCTGTTCGGCCTTTTCCTGGCAGTGGATACAGCGGGCGGCTTCAGGGGCTGCATGCAGGCGGGTGGCGGGAATTTTCACGCCACAGTCGGTGCATTCGCCATAGGTGCCCGCAGCAATGCGCAGCAGGGCGGCGTCAATCGCGGCAAGTTCTCCGGTTTCGCGTGAATCCAGGGCGAATTCCAGTTCCCGCTCACTGGCAACGGTTGCACTGGAGTCTTCGCGTCCGGCGAAGTGGGCGGCCGATGCCTCCGCGCGGCTCACGGTGCCGCCGCGCAGGGTCGCCAACTGCCCCAATAAGGTGGTGCGTTGCTGTTGCAGCAAGGACTGAAAGGGTGTGGTGTCGTGGATGGGCATGGTGTGGGCTTTAGGGTATGGACAAGCCACCATGGTGCGCCTTGGCCGAAATTTGTCCTTGACGCGGGTCAATCTTCGGGCACGGGACTGCGCCATAATTCGCCCATGCCCGCGCTGCAAACCTTACGAAACGCCCGCACCCTTGCCCTGGGGGTGCTGGCCTGGTTTGTGTTGTCCATGGGCGTGGCCATTGCCTCGCCCGTGGTCAAGCCGCAGACACTGACCCTGGTGTGTTCGACGGCCGGTGCCGTCAAGTTGGTGGCGGGCAGTGACGATGGCGCCACCCCGGCCGCTCACCAGACGCTGGATTGTGTGTTGTGCCTGGCTTTGGGGGCGCCGCCTGCGGTCCAGCTTCTCGTTTCCACACCGGTCCATGGTGTGGTGGTTCCGACACCCGTGCAGTCTGCTGCGGTTGTCTGGCGCACGGCTGCGCCGCTTCCCGCCCGCGGTCCGCCCGCAGCCTGACGCGGGTGCTGCAGGTCTGTACCTGCAGGTCCCTCCCCCTTTCTCTCTCTCTCTCTCTCTCTCTGCATCGCCGTTGATTGCGTGCGCCGGTTCCCGTGATGGAACGCGCGGCGGGCGCCAGCGGTCCTGGTTGTGTCGTGTGGCGCACTGTGCCGCATTCTTGAAAGAATCCCGTTGTGAACTCTCATTTTGCTCTCAAATTAGTAGCTGCTTGCGCAATATCCATGTGGGCTGCGGCCTCTTTTGCCCACATAACTTTGCAGGACGGCGCCGCCGCTGCCGGAGCGGGTTACCGCGCCACCCTGCGCGTCGGGCACGGCTGCAATGGCTCGCCCACCACGGCGATCCAGGTGCGTATTCCCGCCGGCTTCAACGGCGCGCAGCCCATGCCCAAAGCCGGCTGGACGCTGAGCACACGGGTGGGCGCGCTGGAGCAGCCCTACGAATCCCATGGCACGCGGTTTGCGGAAGGTGTGCTGGAGATCACCTGGACTGCCAACGGCCCGGCCAACGCGCTGCCCGATGCCTATTACGACGAGTTTGTCCTGCGGGGCACCACCCCCACCAAACCCGGTCCCCTGTGGTTCAAGGTCACCCAAGTCTGCGAAAAAGGCAGTACGGCCTGGACCGACGTTCCCGCCACAGGTACCTCTACCAAGGACCTGAAGTCGCCTGCCGCCCTGCTCGAAGTGCTGGACATCCAGGCCGCTGGCGGCCATAACCATTAACCCCACCCGTGAACCAAGGAAAAACCATGAAACTGACTGTTATCGCAGGTGCTGCATTGCTCACCGCTGCCTTCTCAGGCGCTGCACTGGCGCAAGTTGCCGAAGTCAAAAACGCCTGGGCCCGCGCGACGGTGCAGGGGCAAAAGGCCTCGGGCGCCTTCATGCAAATCACCGCCAAAGAGAACGCCACGCTGGTGTCTGTCTCGTCGCCTGTGGCCGGTGTGGCCGAAGTGCATGAAATGAAGATGGAAGGCGATGTGATGAAGATGCGTGCGCTGGACAAGGGGCTGGCCCTGCCCGCAGGCAAAGCGGTGGAGCTCAAGCCCGGGGGGTACCACGTGATGCTGATGGACCTCAAGGTTGCCCTGCAAAAGGACACCACGATTCCTCTGACGCTGGTGTTCAAGGACGCCAAGGGTGTTGAGTCCAAATCCGAGCTCAAAGTCCCCGTGACCACGGTCGCACCCGCAGCCTCTGCATCACCTGCTGCCGCAGGCGCCCACAAGCACTAAACGAAGCCGACCGTGACACCGCGCCAGCACCGGCCACCGCTGCACCGCCTTTGGGCGGGGTGGCTGGCTGCGCTGTTGGTGCTGTTTGCCACACTGGCACCCACGGTGTCGCACGCGCTGGCACTGGGCAACGCCATGCCGGGCATGGAGATATGCACCAGCAGCGGGCCCCAAACCCTTCCTGCCGATTCCCCGGCCGGGCCGGAGGCTGTCAAACATCTGGTGCATTGCCCGTTCTGCCTGCAATCCACAGACCAGGCCGTTCTTCCGGCTTCGGCGGTTGCCTACCTTTTCCTGCTTCCGGGCGAACTGTCGCAAGCCCTGGCCCTACAGGTTTTCTTCTACGAAAAACGGGCCTCACTCACGCCGCCACCGCGCGGCCCCCCTGCGTCGGTGTGACCCCCTGAGCTGATTTTCGGGTCGCCCATGCTGCAGGCATCTGAGCCTGCGCATATCTGCATGCGCCCGATGTCGTGTGCGCCGCGCTGTGACAGCCTGGACGCCATCCTTTTCACACCTTCTGGATTCTGACGATGCAAACTTCTGTTGCGCAATCGCCCGCGCGTGCCGCGGGCTTCCATGCCACCGCCTGGCGATGGCATTTTTATTCCGGCCTGTATGTGGTGCCGTTCCTGTTCATGCTGGCCGTGACCGGCCTGGTCATGGTGTTTTTCACGGGCTTTCAGACCCGGCTGGGTGCTCCTGTTTATGTGTCGGCTCAGAACCGGGTGCTGGCCGTGACGGCCCAAGCCCAGGCTGCCCTGGCGTCAGTGCCGGATGGCACGCTGAAGGAATACATCGCACCGCCTGCCAAAGATCTGGCGGCGTGGTTTGTCGTCATGCAGGGCGAGCAGGCGCATGCGGTGGCGGTCAATCCCTACACCGCAGAAGTCCTCAAGACCGTGGACAAGGGCAACACGGTGTTTGCCTGGGCCGAAAAGATCCACGGCACCCTGCTGCTCGGCGATGTGGGCGACCGCCTGATCGAGATCGCAGCCGGACTGGCGGTGGTGATGGTCGTGACCGGGCTGTACCTGCACTGGCCGCGTGGCGGTAGCCGCTGGGCGGAGGTGCTGGTGCCCAATCTGCGGGCCAAGGGCCGTATCTGGTGGAAGTCGCTGCACGCCAGCATCGGTTTCTGGCTCAGCATCGTGCTGCTGGGCTTTTTGTTGACGGGGATGTCCTGGACCGGCATATGGGGCGCCAAATATGTGCAGCCCTGGGCGACCTTTCCGGCCGTGAAGTGGGATGCCGTGCCCCAGTCGGACGCGACACATGCGACGCTGAATACGGCGGGTGTGCACGATGTGCCCTGGGGTCTGGAGCAAACACCTTTGCCCCAGTCGGGTTCGTCCGCGGGTGTACTGGGCGTGGCTGCGGGTGAGCCGGTCAATCTGGACGGCATGGTGAATCTGGCCACCCGTCTGGGCTTCTCGGGCCAGTTCCATATCAACCTGCCGCAAGACGCCAACGGGGTCTACACCCTGTCGGCCGACACCATGAGTGGCGATTTGAAGAACCCCACACACGACCGCACGGTGCATGTGGACCGCTACACCGGCCGTGTGCTTGCCGAAGCCGCTTTTGCCGACTATTCGCCGGTCGCCAAAGCGATGGCGGTGGGCATTGCCCTGCACCAGGGCGACCTGGGCCTGTGGAATGCCTTGCTTAACGTCGCGTTTTGCGCGGGTGTGGCGTTTTTGTGTGTCAGCGGCATCGTCATGTGGTGGAAGCGCCGCCCTGCGGGTGCCGGTCGCCTCGTGGCGCCGCCGTTATCTGCCGGGGCGCCACTGTGGAAATCCGGCGCTGTGGTGATGCTGCTGGTTGCAGTTGCCTTTCCTTTGTCTGGCGCCGTATTGCTGGCGGTGGTGTTGCTGGACTGGCTGGTGATTGGCCGGTTGCCTGGCTTCAGGGTCGTGCTGAGCTGAGATTGCGCAAAAAAAGGGGATTCCACACCTGCCGTTCGGGTTTGAACCGGGTCGCCAGACGTCGCGCATTGGGGTAAGCTGTCATGACGGCTTACCCCGCCACATTTGGAGACACCATGAGCGATTCAGACACCGCAGGTTTTGGCAAATTCGTCCCCGGATTCGACTTTCTGCAAAACCTGGCCAAAGGGGCGAGTAACAACATTCCCCAAATGCCCAACCTGGGTAACTGGGTCGCCCCCACGCTGAACGTGGAAGAGTTGGAAAAACGCATTGAAGAGCTCAAGAATGTGCATTTCTGGCTGGAGCAAAACTCGCGTGCGCTGGGCGCCACCATCCAGGCGCTGGAAGTGCAGAAAATGACACTGGCCACGCTCAAGGGCATGAACTTCAACATCGGTGACGTGGCCAATGCGCTCAAGCTCAAGGCGGCGGATTCGGTGGCCTCCAGCGTGCAGCGCGTGACCGAACGCGCGGCGTCCACCGCCAAGACCATCTCTGATGTCACCGGTGCGGGCAAACCCACCAAAGCCTCCAAGTCCGCTGTGGCGGGCATGGTGGATCCGCTGAACCTGTGGGGTTCTCTGACGCAGCAGTTCCAGCAGATTGCGGCCAATGCCGTGAAGGAAGCCAGCACCAAGACGGCGGTGGACATGACCAAAAACATGGCCACAGGCCTGGCCAAGGAAGCGCTCAAGTCTGCCACTGCCGCCAGCAAGAAGTCTGCAGCCAAACGCACAGCGGCGCGCAAGTCACCCGCTCGCAAGACCAGCGGGCGTTAGCCCGTACAAGCCTCCGTTCGTTCAGAGGGGCGCTGCATGAAACTCTTTCCCTATGCCCATGCCACCCATCCGCAGTGGCAGATGGCCTGCGCACTGGTGCTGGCGCAGCTGCGTGCCCAGATGGCGCTGCACGGGTATGCGTCGTCGCCCACACTGGCACTGCTGTACGTCACCGACCATTACGCCGGTGATGCCCAGGACATCCTGGAGCATCTGGGGGCCGAGCTGCCACTAGTCACCGATTGGTCGGGCACTGTAGGCGTGGGCATTGCCAGCAACAACGTGGAGTACTTTGACGAACCCGCCCTGGCCGTGATGTTGTTGGAGCTGCCCAGCGACCAGTACCGCGTGTTCTCCGGTGTTGCGCCGCTCGGCTTGGGCTTTGAGGCGCACACCGCGCTGGTGCATGCCGACCCGGCCACCGCCGACCTGGGCGAACTGATCGCCGAGATGGCCGAACGCACCGGCTCGGGTTACCTGTTCGGAGGGCTCTCCAGCAGCCGTACCCGCAGCCTGCAATTCGCCGTGGCCGGTGACGGCAATATCCAGGGCCATGGCAGTGCCAGCGGCGTGTTCAGCGGTGGCCTCAGCGGGGTTGCCTTTCGCGCCGACGTGGGGCTGGTGTCACGCGTGACCCAGGGGTGCAAGCCGGTGTCCAAAGTACGCACCGTGACCGAGGCAGATCACAACGTCGTGGTCACCCTGGATGGTGAGCCGGCGCTGGATGTCATGCTGGCCGATCTGGCGATTTCCCTGGAGCAGCCGCAGCAGGCGCTGGAAGTGGTGCGCGCCACGCTGGTGGGGCTGGTGCAACCACAGGCCGAGCAAGCGCCGGGTGTGGGTGCTGTTGCGGCAGTGCGCCAGACGGGCGATTTCGGCAGCGAAGTGACCGTGCGCCACATCATTGGTCTGGATCCGGGTCGGCGCGGCATCGCCGTGGCTGACCACGTGGAGGAGGGTGCCCAGTTGGCGTTTTGCCAGCGCAATGTGCATGCTGCGCGGGCCGATCTGGTGCGCATTTGTGCAGAGATACGCGAGGAGCTGGAGCCGCAGGAGCAGGCGCTGGAGACAGCCCATGCAGTGCAGGCTTCGGAGATCGATGCTGCGCCCCATCCCGCGCGCCGCATTGCCGGTGCGGTGTACGTGAGCTGTACGGGTCGTGGTGGTCCGCATTTTGGCGGCCCCAGTGCCGAACTGCAAACCGTGCGGCGTGCGCTGGGCGATGTTCCGTTGGTCGGTTTTTTTGCAGCGGGCGAGATTGCCCATGCGCACTTGTACGGCTATACCGGCGTACTCACCGTTTTCACGGCGGGCCCTTGAGGGGCCGCTATTGTTTGCAACCGTTTCGCTAAAAAATATACGAGGAGTCGCGCGGTGAGTCTTTCCAATTTCAAAATCGGTGCCAAGCTGGGCATGGTGTTTTTTGCCTTGGTCGTTGTGACCGCCATGGCCGGAGGTTTTGCGCTGTCGCAGCTCTCCAAGATCAACGACAACACGGAAGACATGGCCACCAACTGGATGGCCAGCATCAAGTACCTGGGCCAGATGCAGGGGCTGCTCAATGACATGCGGCGTGCCGAACTGCAGCACGTCCTGGCCATCAGTCCAGAGGGTAAAAAGCCCGAAGCCGATCGTATGGCAGCGAGCAAACCCAAGCTCGAAGAAGTGGGAAACAAGTTCCTGGCATTGGTGGATTCACCGGAGGAGAAAGCGGCCTGGGATGCTTACACCAAGGGCCTCAAGACCTACTACGAGACCAACACCAAACTCCTTGCCTTGTCGGATATAGGCCCCGCAGAGATTGACGCCACCAGTCGCTATTTGCGAGAAGACTCTCGCACCGCGTTTCGGGCCATGTTCAAGAGCATCGATGACATGTATGTATTGAATGTTCATGGCAGCGACCAAGCCCTCAGTGCGGCGCAAGCCACGTACGCGGGCTCGCGCGGCGGTGTCATTCTGTCCATAGCAATTTCTATTTTGCTGGCCGTGGCGTTGGGCTATTGGGTCACCATTCAGATCACCCGCCCCCTTGCCGCCGCCGTCGTGGCGGCCCAGGATTTCGCCGAAGGCAACCTGACCACCGCTTTGCAATCCCAAGGTAAAGACGAACCCGCGCAGTTGCTGCAGGCCATGGAAGGCATGCGCGCTAGCCTCTCCCGTGTCGTCGCCAACGTGCGCACTGGCTCTGAATCGGTAGCCACCGCCAGCGCCGAAATAGCCCAAGGCAACAACGACCTGAGTGCCCGCACCGAACAACAAGCCTCTGCGCTGGAAGAAACCGCGGCCAGCATGGAAGAACTAGGCTCCACCGTCAAACAAAACGCGGACAGTGCCCGCCAGGCCAATCAACTCGCCATGAACGCCTCTACCGTCGCCATCAAGGGCGGCGAAGTGGTCGGTCAGGTGGTCGAGACCATGAAAGGCATCAACGAATCCAGCCGCAAGATCAGCGACATCATCAGCGTGATCGACGGTATTGCCTTCCAGACCAACATCCTGGCCCTGAATGCCGCGGTGGAAGCCGCCAGAGCGGGCGAACAAGGGCGCGGCTTTGCGGTGGTGGCCAGTGAAGTCCGAAGCTTGGCCGGCCGTTCTGCCGAAGCCGCCAAAGAGATCAAGAGCCTGATCGGCGCCAGTGTGGAGCGGGTGGAACAGGGAACTGCGCTGGTCGACCAGGCGGGCACCACCATGACCGAGGTGGTCAGTTCCATCAAGCGGGTGACTGACATCATGGGAGAGATCAGCGCGGCCAGCAACGAACAGGCTTCTGGCGTCGCTCAGGTAGGCGAGGCGGTGACCCAGATGGACCAGGCCACGCAGCAGAATGCGGCGCTGGTGGAAGAGATGGCGGCAGCGGCATCGAGCCTGAAGACACAGGCCAACGAGCTGGTGCAGACCGTGGCAGTGTTCAAATTGGGTGCCGGCGACAGCCGGGGTGGCCCGCCCAAAGCGCAGGTGCGTGTTGCCCAGAGCGCACCATTCAAAGGTGATGAGCGCCGCACCGACGTCAAACCCGCATCGGCGGCCAAACCGGCCCTGGTCAAAGCCAAGGGGCTGGTAGCCCCCAAGGTGGCCCCAGCCCCTGCGTCCACACCAGCACCCAAGACCAGCACCAAGGTCACCCCGGCGGGTGGGGATGATGACTGGGAAACGTTTTAAATGGATATGCGGGGTAGGCTCAAGTTGCTCCTTTATTCATAGCTGTTTGCGCACTATTGACGGGGGCTACGGCCACTTTTTATATAAATTCCGGGTGTGCATGGCCATGCAGGGTCTCACACTCGGGATGGATGGCCTTGCGGGTCATCATGGTTGCGTTGGAATGTTTTTTGCATCAATCGAATCAACGTTGGCTTCACCATGAACCTCAATAATTTCGGTATCCGGGCCCGTATCACTGCGGGCCTCGCATTGATTCTTTCCCTGGCGGTGCTCAGCGCTGCCAATTCGCTGTACCAGAACCTAGCGGTGAAATACGAGTCCGGGGAGGTTGGCAACTCATGGATACCGGCGATTGAAAATCTGGGCCATATGAAGGGGTTTGTGGCGGACCACTACTTGATGGTCAGTGACCGCATGGCGGGGCGGGACCAGTCCGACGCCGCGACCTTTGGCCAGAAGCTGCAGCAAACCGAAACCCAGCTGATCGCGGCGACTGAGGTGTATGCGGCAACCCTGCTCACCTATACCGAGGCCAACGCAGCCGTGGGCGATGCGGAGAAGGCGCTGTATGCCGATTACCGGACCAAGCGCGACGCCTATTTCAAGCTGGCCCACAGTGGTCTGGCCGGTCTTGCGGAGGCCACCACCGCGCCAGAAAAACTGGCCCAGGTTCAGCAGGAGTTTTCTGCCAACGCACCTGCCGCATTCCGCCAAGCCTATGCGGCGATGGAAAGTATCCTGAAATTCAACCTGGACGGCACGGCGAATGCGGCGCAATCGGTGGTCAAGACAGTGTCATCCTCTGAAAAGACCATGCTCATTGCGCTGGCGGTGATCCTGGTGATGGGGGGCTGGTTGATATGGGCTATCCCGCGCAGCGTGATCATCCCCGTGCGGCAAGCGGTGTCGGTGGCGCAAAGCATTGCAGAAGGCGACCTCAGCCGCAGCATCGTGGTGAACCGCAAGGATGAACTGGGCCAACTGCTGGACAGCCTGTCCACCATGCAAGGCCAATTGGCACACACGGTCTCTGCCGTGCGCCAGGGTTCGGAAGCCGTTGCCACGGCCAGCTCGGAGATCGCCCAGGGCAACCACGATCTCTCTGCCCGCACCGAACAGCAAGCCAGCGCATTGGAAGAAACCGCGGCCAGCATGGAAGAGCTCAGCTCCACCGTCAGGCAAAACGCCGACAACGCGCGCCAGGCCAACCAATTGGCCATGAGTGCTTCGACAGTCGCCGTTCAGGGGGGTGAAGTCGTGGGTCAGGTCGTTGAGACCATGAAGGGCATCAACGACTCTTCCAAAAAGATCAGCGACATCATCAGTGTGATCGACGGTATTGCCTTCCAGACCAACATCCTGGCGCTGAACGCGGCGGTCGAAGCCGCCCGCGCCGGAGAACAAGGCCGCGGTTTTGCCGTGGTGGCCAGTGAAGTGCGCAGTCTGGCCGGCCGTTCGGCCGAAGCGGCCAAGGAAATCAAGGGTCTGATCGGAGCCAGCGTCGAACGGGTTGCGCAAGGCACCGCACTGGTGGACCGAGCCGGTACCACGATGACCGAAGTGGTCAGCAGCATCAAACGTGTCACCGACATCATGGGGGAGATCAGCGCGGCCAGCAACGAACAATCCCAGGGGGTGGCACAGGTCGGTGAAGCTGTGACCCAGATGGACCAGGCCACACAGCAAAACGCGGCACTGGTGGAAGAAATGGCAGCAGCAGCTTCGAGCCTCAAATCCCAAGCCCAGGAGCTGGTGCAGGTGGTCGCGGTGTTCAAGCTGGGTGCGGGGGGACCATCCAATGCTCCCCGCGCGTATGCCCGTGCGCCCACCGTGAGCCCAGGCGCAACGCAGCGCGCAGAGACCCAGCCCAAAGCGCCTGTCGCGAAGCTGCAGACAAGCACCGCGAAACCCAAGGCACCTGCCACGCAACTGGCGGCTTTGCCCAAGCCGACATCGAAGGCCAGCGCCAAAGTCACTCCCGCAGGGGGTGACGAGGACTGGGAAACCTTTTAAGGCAATCTACAGCGGCGCATCGGGGTCTTCCATGCGCAGCAATTGGCTTAACAGCTCGGTCATGCGGGCCACACCCACCTCAATGGTGTTGGTGAGTTCCGCCTTTTTGGCGTCCGGCAGGCGATCCCCATAGTGCTTGAGCAATTCGGTGGACGACAGGATGTTGGCCAGCGGTGTGCGGAACTCGTGGGAGGTCATGGTCACAAAGTCGGACTTGAGCTGGTGCAGCTCGGCCTGTTGCAGCATGGCTTTTTCGATGTCGTTCTTGGCCAGCAATACGGCCTCATCACGCGCCCGTTGCAAGGCGGTTTCATTGGTCTTCAGCGAGGTGATGTCGGTGGTGGTGATCAGCATCCAGCCGTCGTCACCCAGCGTCTCACAGACGCGCAGCCAGCGCCCATCCACATAGTCGGACTCGAAAGACCGCAGGGGTGACTTGCGGTAGGTGGCGCGCACACGCGTCAGCCAGGCCTCGATGTCGGGTGTGTCGATCAGCACACCCACGCGGTCGCGGTGGCAGCGCCGCATCATGGATTCCCAGGTCGTGTCCGGCGCCACTGTGGTGGCGAGTGCCTCCAAAAAAAAAGCATTGGCCCAGCGCAGGTGGTCCTCGGGGTCGAACAGGCCTACGCCCATGGCGCAGTCCTCCAGACTGGCGGGCAGCCGCTGCAGCAGGTCTGGAGGGATCGCCGTCACGGGTTCAGACGCCGCGCGCCCGATCGGTGTGGAACTGGTTGACAAACGCGCCGAACGTACCGGCGTCCAGTGCGTCGCGCACTTCCTGCATCAGGTTCAGGTAGTAGTGCAGGTTGTGGATGGAGGCCAGCATGGGCCCCAGCATT
This sequence comes from Rhodoferax saidenbachensis, assembly GCF_001955715.1. NCBI lineage: Bacteria > Pseudomonadati > Pseudomonadota > Betaproteobacteria > Burkholderiales > Comamonadaceae > Rhodoferax > Rhodoferax saidenbachensis. Next base: position 436,353 of record NZ_CP019239.1, read on the forward strand.
TCACCGCAACGGTCCAGGTGGTGCAGATAGGCGCGGCTGAAACCGTCACGCCCACCATCGGCCCAGGACACGCCCGACTTGCCCGCGCAGGCGTGGCAGGTGCAGGTTACATCGAGCGGCTGCGGGTCGCTCTTGTGGCGCGCGTTGCGGATTTTCAAATCACCGTAACGCGAGAACAGTGTGCCGTTGCGCGCATTGCGCGTGGGCATGACGCAGTCGAACATATCGATGCCGTTCTGCACGCCGGCAATCAAGTCTTCGGGCGTACCCACGCCCATCAGGTAATGCGGCTTGTGTTTGGGCAACTTGGGGCCGATGTGCTTCAAGACGCGCATCATGTCTTCCTTGGGCTCGCCCACAGACAGGCCGCCCACCGCGATACCGGGGAAGTCCAGCGCTTCCAGCCCGGCCAGCGATTCGTCGCGCAGGTGCTCGTGCATGCCGCCCTGCACGATGCCAAACAGCGCATTGGGGTTGTTCAGCCGTGCAAACTCTTCTTGGCAGCGCTTGGCCCAGCGCAGCGAGAGTTCCATGGAGCTGCGCGCCTCGCGCTCGGTCGTGACCAGGCCCTTGGTCTTGGGTTCCACCGACAGGTAGGGCGTGCATTCGTCAAACTGCATCACGATGTCGGAGTTCAGCGTGGTCTGGATCTGCATGCTGATCTCGGGCGTGAGGAACAGCTTGTCGCCGTTGACGGGCGAGGCGAACTTCACGCCCTCCTCGCTGATCTTGCGCATCTCGCCCAAAGACCAGACCTGAAAACCGCCGGAGTCGGTCAGGATGGGTTTGTCCCATTTCTCGAACTGGTGCAGGCCGCCAAATTTCTCCATCACGTCCAGGCCCGGGCGCATCCACAGGTGGAAGGTGTTGCCCAGGATGATTTGTGCGCCCATGTCGTGCAGGCTTTGTGGCATCACACCTTTGACGGTGCCGTAGGTGCCCACGGGCATGAAAATCGGGGTTTGCACCACGCCGTGGTTCAGCGTGAGCGTGCCGCGGCGGGCGTGGCTGCCCAGGTAGCTGCCTTCGGCAGGGTCGGTTTTTAACAGTTCAAATTTCAGCATGGCGGTATTGTCTTTGAAACCCTAGGGCGATGGGCCGGCTTGGACCACCTGGTTGCGGCCGTTGCCTTTGGCGGCATAACAGGCGTCGTCAATGCGGCGGTAGCTGTCCTGGGGGCTGGTGTCGATATCCCAGCGGATGGCATCCACACCGATGCTGGCCGTCATATCGATGGCATGGGACTCCCATGGGAGCGGGTGATTGACCAGGTCATCGCGCAGAGCTTGTGCCATCGCAACGGCCTCTTCGGCCGAGGTATCCGGCAGCACCACGGCAAACTCTTCCCCGCCGATGCGGGCCACCAGGTCGCCACCCCGGCGAAAGCGCTCCTGCATCAGCACCGCCACATGACGCAGACAGGCATCACCGGCACTGTGCCCATGGGTGTCGTTCACACGTTTGAAATGGTCCAGGTCCATCACGATCAGCGCCAGCGCAGTGCGTTGCCTGGCTGCGGCGTGCCAGTGGGAGCCAAATGTCGTTTCGTACTCACGTCGGTTGGCCAGTCCGGTCAGTGCGTCTTGCTGTGACAGGCGTTGTACTTCCGCGCGGCTGGTGATCAGCGCGTATTCGACATCCACCTGCGCGTCGTACTCGCGCCCGCGGCGGCGGATATGGGCCAACTGGTAGACAAAGTACACGGCCAGCACGATGACCAGGGCACGCAAAGGCGGTACCTCGACCAGGAACAGCGCCATGGCAGGCAGTTGTATCAGGACCACCACCAAGAGGGCCTGCTTGCGGTCAAACGAATACACCTCACACGCCGCGGAGGTGTAGGCAATCGTGCACAGCGCCGCAATGGAGAACACGAGGCTGGGGCCCGCTTCAATGACGCCCACGGCGGCAAAAAAACCGCACCACACGATGCTGCCCCCATGCACCATCCACCAGTGCCGTGTCCACCATGCCTTGGTGGCGAGCCTGTCGTTCAGATCCTGGGGAGGCCTGTGGGTACGGCGCAAGTAGGTGAGTAGGGCAAACAGCAGCAGCACTGCCGCCACCAGCGCCGGGTAGCGCGAAAAATAGCCGCCAAACCATGCGGTGACCAGGCAGCCGAGGGCGTAAAAGACCGATCCCGCCAGGGCGCGTTGGTAAAAATCGCCAATCGTGCGTTGCCACCGGTATTGGGCGCGGTCGGCAGGTGCACGCTCCATCAGCGCATGGATATCGATCATGGCAGGGCGCGCGTCCTTTCGAGCAGCATGGCATCACCATAACTGAAAAACCGGTACCCGCGGGCAATCGCTTCCCCGTACAGGCCCATGATGTGTTCGTAGCCGGCAAAGGCGCTGACCAGCATCATCAGGCTGGACTTGGGCAGGTGGAAGTTGGTGACCAGCAGGTCGATCAGCTGGAAGTCAAAGCCCGGCGTGATGAAGATATTGGTGTCGCCGCTGGCCAAGCCGGTTTTAGCCCAGCTCTCCAGCGTGCGTACGGTGGTCGTCCCTACGGCGACGATACGGCCGCCGCGCGCCTTGCACTCGGCAATCGCCTGCTGCGTGGCGGCGGGCACGTCGTACCACTCGCTGTGCATCTGGTGCTCAGCCAGATTTTCGGTCTTGACCGGCTGGAAGGTGCCCGCGCCCACATGCAGCGTGACATGCGCGCGCGACACACCCATGGCATCGAACTGGGCGAACAATGCTTCGTCAAAGTGCAGCGCGGCGGTAGGTGCGGCTACCGCGCCGGGGTTCTTGGCAAACACGGTCTGGTAGCGCTGCACGTCTTCGGGCGAATCCGAGTGTGTGATGTACGGCGGCAGCGGCACATGGCCGTGGCGTTCCATCAGCGTGTACGGGTCGTCACCGCGGTCGTTGCTCAGCACAAAACGGTAGATCGGCCCATCCACGTTGGGCCAGCGGCCCAGCAGCGTGGCGCTGAGGCCGTCCTCTTGGCCCGGTGCGCAGGTCATCTTGATGGTGGCACCGACTTCGGGTTTCTTACTCACGCGCATGTGCGCTGCAACCTGATTGCCGCCGAGCACACGCTCAATCAGCAATTCGACTTTGCCGCCGGTGGCTTTTTCACCAAACAGGCGGGCGTTGATGACCTTGGTGTCGTTGAAGACCAGCAGGTCGCCGGTTTTCAGCAGCGAAGGCAGTTCGCGAAAGATGCGGTCCACCGACGTGGCACCGGTGCCATCGAGCAGGCGGGATCCGCTGCGCTCTGGCGCCGGGTGCTGGGCAATCAGCGCCTCGGGGAGTTCAAAGTCAAAATCGCTGAGGGTGTAGACGCGGTCTGCGTCAGAGGGGTGCAAAGGCATGGTGCTTGAGGGCCGGACAGGCCCGTTCCAAGATAGACAGGAGCCGGATTATCCCCGCACCCTGTCACCATGCCTTGGGAAAGGCGTCTAGTTCAGGCCTATTCCACCTTGGCGCCTGAGGCCTGCACGATGTCCTTCCACTTGGCGTAGTCGGTCTTGAGCAGGTTGCTGAATTGTTCGGGCTTCATGGCCTGGGGTTCGGCGCCCTGGGCGTGGATGGCGGCCTTGACGTCCGGATTGGCCAGCAACTCGCCGACCTTGGCGTTGACCAGATTGACCACGCTGGCCGGTGTGCCGACCGGCATGAACAGGCCATACCAGGTGCTCACGTCAAAGCCCTTGTAGCCCAGCTCGGCCACGGTGGACACGTCCGGCAGCGAACTGCTGCGCGCGGCCGATGTCACCGCCAGGGCGCGCAGCTTGCCAGCCTTGATCTGCGCGATGGCGGAGGGCACGGACGACACCAGCAAGTCCACATTCCCAGCCAGGGCGTCCATCAACGCCGGGTTGGAGCCCTTGTAGGGGATGTGGCGGATCTGGATGTTGGCGGCCTTCTCGAACAGATTCCCCGCCAGGTGGATGGTGGTGCCATTGCCCGGTGAGCCATAGGTGATGGTGTCGGGTGCGGCGCGTGCGGCGGCCACCACATCGGCCAGGGTCTTGTATTTGGAGTTGGCCGCGGTGGCGATCACCACCGGGGTGTAGGCCACATGCGCTACGGCCACCAGGTCCCGGGTCGGGTCCCAGGGCAGGTTGCCGTAGAGCCAGGGGCCCACCACCAGGTTGTCTTTCTGGCCCATCACCATGTCGTAGCCCGTGGGCGCGGCCTTGATGGCTTCGGCAATGCCGATGGTGCCGCCGGCACCGGCCTTGTTGTCGGGGATCACCGTCCACTGGAAGGTTTCGGTCAACTTTTGGGCCACCAGGCGCGACAGGATGTCGGTGCCGCCGCCGGGCGGGAAGGGAATGATGAGGCGGATCGGCTTGGCCGGGTAGGCGCTTTGGGCCAGTGCGGGGGTGGAGAGGGTGAGTCCGGCAACGGCCGCCAACAGGGCGACCGGCAATAGCAGTTTTTTCATGGTGTTTTGTCTCGCTTTATGGGGCTGTCGGGTGCAGCGGCCCACAGTGTAGTACCAGCTCCGTTGTGTGGCACAGGCTGCGGCACAATGTCCCCATGCCCGATGCCACCCCCAAAACCGAGTCGCAAAAAGCCCTCGACAAGCTGGGCCTGCACCGGGACATCGATCTGGCCCTGCACCTGCCGTTGCGCTATGAGGATGAGACAAGCATCACCTTGTTGCGTGACGCACGTGACGGGGGGAGTGCGCAAATCGAAGCTACGGTGACGCACTGCGAGGTGACCTACCGCCCGCGGCGTCAGTTGGTGGTGACGGTGGACGATGGCACTGACACCTGTGTGCTGCGTTTCTTCAACTTCTACCCTTCGCAGCAAAAGGCACTGGCCGTGGGCAAACGCATCCGTGCACGCGGCGAAGTGCGTGGCGGCTTCATGGGCTGGACCATGCTGCACCCGAGCTTCCGCGCCGCCGGAGGCGACCTACCGACGGCGCTCACCCCGGTCTACCCCACGGTAGCGGGCCTACCCCAACCCGTATTGCGCAAGGCCGTGCTGGCGGGCCTGGCACGGGCCGACCTGTCGGACTCGTTTGCGCCCGGGGATTTAAGCCAAATGAGCCCCGGGCCCTTATGGACGCTGCGTGAGGCGCTATTGTTTTTGCACCATCCCGCGCCCGATGTGTCGCTGGACACGCTCTCGGACCACAGCCACCCGGCCTGGCAGCGGCTCAAGGCAGAGGAGTTGCTGGCCCAGCAACTGAGCCAGTTGCAAAGCCGCCGCGAACGCGCAACTCTGCGCGCACCCGTTTTGGCGGAAGTATCGGATGGCACGTTGCACGACCGACTGCTGGCCACTTTGCCGTTTGCCCTGACGAATGCCCAGCGCCGTGTGGGCACAGAAATCGCCGCCGACATGGCGCAGCCCATCCCCATGCACCGCCTGCTACAAGGCGATGTGGGCGCGGGTAAAACCGTGGTGGCCGCGTTGGCTGCCGCCATTTGCATGGACGCGGGCTGGCAGTGCGCGCTGATGGCACCCACCGAAATTTTGGCCGAGCAGCATTTCCGCAAACTGCTGGCCTGGCTGGAGCCGCTGGGCATCACCACCGCGTGGCTCACCGGCACGCAAAAAGCCAAGGAACGCCGCTCCATGCTGGCGTTGATTGAAAGCGGCGAAGCCCAACTGGTGGTGGGCACCCACGCCATCATCCAGGAGAAGGTGAAGTTCAAAAATTTGGCGCTTGCCATCATCGACGAGCAACACCGCTTTGGCGTGGCACAGAGGTTGGCATTGCGGGGCAAACTCCAGCATGACGCTATGGAGCCGCATTTGCTGATGATGACGGCCACGCCGATTCCGCGCACGCTGGCTATGAGCTACTACGCCGACCTCGATGTCTCCACGCTGGACGAGCTGCCGCCCGGGCGCACGCCTATCGTCACCAAGGTGATCAACGAGTCACGGCGCGACGAGATCATCGAGCGGATTCGTGCGCAGATTGCGCAGGGGCGGCAGGTCTATTGGGTCTGTCCGCTGATTGAGGAAAGCGAAGCGCTGGATTTAACCAATGCCACGCAAACCCACGCTGATCTGGCCGAAGCGCTGCAGGGCGCCACGCGTGCGGATGGGCTGCCTGTGCTGATTGGCCTGCTGCACTCGCGCATGCATGTGGACGACAAAAAAGCCGTGATGGGGGCCTTCACCGCCGGGCTGATGTCGGTGCTGGTCAGCACCACGGTCATTGAGGTGGGCGTGGATGTGCCCAATGCCTCGCTGATGGTGATCGAACATGCAGAGCGCTTTGGCCTGAGCCAGTTGCACCAGTTGCGTGGTCGCGTGGGGCGCGGGGCGGCAGCATCGGCCTGTGTGCTGTTGTATTCCACCGGCGACGCGCCGCGCCTGGGTGAGGCTGCACGTGAGCGGCTGCGCGCCATGGCCGAGACCAATGACGGTTTCGAGATCGCGCGCCGTGATCTGGAAATACGAGGCCCCGGCGAGTTTCTGGGTGCGCGCCAGAGTGGCGACGCTATGCTGCGCTTTGCCGATCTGGCCACCGACCAGGCCTTGCTGGATTGGGCCCGGGCCGAAGCCCCTATGCTGCTGGATCGCCACCCGCATCTGGCGCACAAACATGTGCAGCGCTGGCTCGGTGGAAAATCCGAATATCTAAAGGCCTGAACCGTAATGGAAAACTTTGTGACGTGGGTGCTTGCCGGGGCTACCGCACTGGGCGTGGCGGTCTACCTGTATCTGGACCACCAGGCCAAGAGTCTGCGCACGCGTGTGGTGGAGATTCCCGGCGGGCTGCGTTTTGAGGCCTGGGGCTTTTCGGTAGAAATGCACCGCGCGGCGCAGTTGATCAAGGTCCAGTCGAACAATGGCCAAGTGACACGTACGCCCCGCGGCGGCGGAGAGCCCCAGGTGCAAAACGGCCCGCTGGAGCTGACATTGCCCGCCGCCGGTTTGCAGATCGAGGTAGTGCGCAAGTCGGTCAAGGTGGAGTCGCAGGAAGAGCCTTTGTCCACGGGGCATTGCACCATCACCGTGCGCGGTCCCGATGCGTCCCAGCCCGACCATGCCCCCGAGTTGACCCACACGGAAGTTCTGAAAATCCCGCGTGTGCCCGAGTCGGTAGGCCAGAGTTTCCAGCAGTTTGCCGGCCGCTTGCGGGTGTGGGTGGAGAAGACCGAGCACCGCCTGGAGCGTGACCGCAAGGAGCAACTGCGCAAAGAGGAGGATGCCGCGCAAGAGGCCGCGCAAGAGGCGCTGCTGGCTGAGGCCCGCGCCAACCAGGCGCCGGACGCGATACTCACCGAAGCCGACGTTGCTGCCATTGCCGACACACAGGTCGCGGGGTGGCGCAAGGCCGCTGGGTTCACCGGCACGGCCAGTGAAGTCAGTGTGGACCCCGATGGCCGCGTCGCCTGGTTCATCGATCTGGCCAACGATGGCCGCGTCACCCTGCATGCCGACAAACGCACCATCCATACCACCCTGAAAGGCGCCAGCATTGACACGCTCGGTGGAGAGCTGGACATTGGTGTGCGGGACGACTACTGGAGCGAAGACGACCCCACGCTCAAGTTCTTCCGCATCTTCAAGGGCCTGCCGGCCGACAAGCGCCGCGCCTGGAAGGAAAAACTGGAGCTGGTGCGCAACACCCTGAACGCCCGGTGAACACGGCATGCAATCCCCGAGCAGCGCTGGTGCAGCAGGTCTGTGCTCAAAGACACCCGCCGGTGTAGGACACTGCTTGGTAGGACAATAGCGCCATGACCCTGACCGAACTCAAATACATCGTGGCCGTGGCGCGCGAGCGGCACTTTGGCAAGGCGGCCGAGGCCTGCTACGTCTCGCAGCCCACGCTGTCGGTGGCGGTGAAGAAGCTCGAAGAGGAACTGGACGTCAAACTCTTCGAGCGCAGCGCCAACGAGGTGACCGTGACTCCTCTCGGCGAAGAGATCGTGCGCCAGGCGCAAAGTGTGCTGGAGCAGGCCGCCAACATCAAGGACATCGCCAAGCGTGGCAAGGACCCGCTGGCAGGTCCCTTGAAGCTGGGCGTGATCTACACCATCGCTCCGTATTTGCTGCCGGATCTGGTGCGCCAGGTCATCACGCACAGCCCGCAGATGCCGCTGGTGCTGCAGGAGAACTTCACCGTCAAACTGCTGGAAATGCTGCGCACCGGCGAGATCGACTGCGCCATCCTGGCCGAGCCTTTCCCCGACACAGGCCTGGCGCTGGCGCCGCTCTATGACGAGCCGTTTTTTGCCGCCGTGCCCACCAGCCACCCATTGGCCAAACAGGACAGCGTGACCACCGAAGAGCTGAAGAAGGAAACCATGCTTCTGCTGGGCAACGGCCACTGTTTCCGCGACCACGTGCTGGAGGTATGCCCCGAGTTCGCACGTTTCTCCAGCGATGCCGAAGGCATCCGCAAGAGTTTTGAGGGTTCTTCGCTGGAGACCATCAAACACATGGTGGCCGCTGGCATGGGCATCACGCTGGTGCCGCGCCTGAGCGTGCCCAAAGATGCGATGGCCTCCAAGAAACGCCGCGGCGACGAGCCGTTTGTGAAGTACCTGCCGGTGCAGGACGGCAAGACGCTGCCGCCGCCCACGCGGCGTGTGGTGCTGGCGTGGCGGCGCAGCTTCACGCGTTACGAAGCCATCGCCGCGCTGCGCAACGCCATCTACGGCTGTGAGTTGCCCGGAGTGACCCGTCTGTCCTAGTATTGGGTCGATTTATAAGCCAAAAAGGCTGCTAGCCCCCGTGGAAATTGCGCAAGCAGCTACTTTATTTATAGCAATTTTGTGCCCTCTCTCGCCTCCACCAAACTCGCGCTCTACCTTGACCTGATCCGCTGGAACCGCCCCGCGGGCTGGCTGTTGCTGCTGTGGCCCACGCTCAGCGCGTTGTGGCTGGCGGCGGGTGGTTTCCCCGGCTGGCACCTGATAACAGTGTTCACGCTGGGCACCATCCTCATGCGCAGCGCGGGTTGCTGTGTCAACGATGTGGCCGACCGCGATTTCGACAAACACGTCCAGCGCACCGCACAGCGCCCGGTCACCAGCGGGCGCATCTCCACGCGCGAGGCGTTGGCTGTAGGTGCCGTGCTGGCGCTGGCTGCGTTTGGCCTGGTACTGACGACCAACACCGTGACGATTGCCTGGTCGTTTGCCGCACTGGCCGTGGCGCTGGTCTACCCCTACGCCAAACGGTATGTCTCCATGCCGCAGGCCGTGCTGGGCGTGGCATTCAGTTTTGGCATTCCCATGGCCTTCGCCGCTGTGACAGGCGAAGTGCCTTTGCTGGCCTGGGTGCTCTTGATTGGCAATCTGTTCTGGGTGCTGGCCTATGACACCGAATACGCCATGGTGGACCGCGACGACGACCTGAAGATCGGCATGAAGACCTCGGCCATCACGCTGGGCCGCTGGGACGTGTCGGCAGTTTTGTCGTTTTATGTGATCTATCTGCTCATCTGGTCCTGGGTGGTCGCGCCCCGCGTGTCGCCGCTGGGCTGGTGGCTGGGCGTGGCTGCCGCTGCCGCGCAAGTGGTGTGGCACGCCGCGCTGATCCGCACGCGCAGCCGTGACGGCTGCTTCAAGGCCTTCCGGCTCAACCACTGGGTCGGGTTTGCACTGTTTGCGGGCGTGGTGGTGAGCTATTCGGTGCGTTAGTGCCAGGCTACTGACATAACGCTGTCAGCAGGGGTGGCGCAGCATCAGGGCTTCATTCACATGGAGTCTTTGATGACCAATACCACCGCCCCCAGCAATGCCATCACCTGGTTCGAAATCGGCTGTCGCAATCTGGCGCAGTCCCAGGCTTTTTTTGAGGCCGTCACCGCCCGTCCCATGCGCCGCGAAGCCATGGGCCCCAGTGAGGGTGCCGTATTCACCTATGCCGGTGAAGGTGTGGGCGGCGCCCTCATGTGTGGCCCCACGGCACCTGCACCGGGCGCCAGCGGCACGCTGGTTTACCTGGACTGCAGCCCTTCGCTGGACGCAGCGCTGGCGCGCGCTGTGGCCGCAGGTGGCAAGGTGGCTGTGCCACGTCAGGCCTTGCCACCGGGTATGGGCTTCTTTGCCCATGTGCAGGACATCGATGGCAACCGCATTGGCCTGCATGCCATGGACTAAAGTCATGACCGTGACCCAAGCCCTGTTCCCCACCGATCCCAGCAACTGGATTGCCGTGGCCTGTGCCGAGCACGCCTGCCGAGGCCGCGACGAACTGAAGCCCGGCTTCATGCAGGTCTGCCACGGCAAGCGCGGCCCACTGGCGCGTGTGCACCCGGGCGACCGCGTGGCCTATTACGCGCCCACCGTCACGATGGGCGGCAAGGATCCGTACCAACACTTTGTCTGCATCGGCCTGGTGGAAGACGGGGAGCCCTATGCGTTTGACATGGGTGGTTTTGTGCCCTTTCGCCGCGACGTGCGTTATGTGGCGGCGAAAGAGGCGCCCATTCGCCCATTGCTTGATGCGTTGGAGTTTGTCGAAGACCGCACGCGCTGGGGCTACAAGTTCCGCTTCGGCCTGTTTGCGGTCTCGGACCACGACATGGGCCTGATTGCCCACGCCATGGCGGCCGATGTGGCGGCCCTGGGTTTGCCCGCCTGAACCATGCGCCGCGCCGATCGCCTGTTTCAGATCGTGCAGATGATCCGCGGGCGCCGCCTCACGACTGCGGCGTTTCTGGCCGAGCGGCTGCAGGTCTCCCAGCGCACGCTGTACCGCGACATTGCCGACTTGCAGCACCAGGGCGTGCCGATTGAAGGCGAGGCGGGCGTCGGCTACCGGCTGGGCGCAGGCTTTGACTTGCCGCCGCTGATGTTTACGCAGGACGAAGCCAAGTCGCTGGTCGCCGCACTGCGTCTGGCGCAGGCCTGGCTCGACCCCGGGCTGGCGCTGGAGGCCGAGTCGGCGCTGGGCAAGGTCTTGTCGGTGTTGCCCACCAGCGTGCGCGTAGCGGCGCAAAGTCTGGCGGTGTATGCGCCCAGCTTCGAGATCGACGCGCAGGTGCAACACAAGCTGCAGGCGCTGCGCGAAGCTGTGCAGTTGCGCCAGAAGGTGGCACTGGCGTACCGCGATGCCGATGGCGCCACCTCGCAGCGCGTGGTGCACCCGCTGGGCTGCTTTTACTGGGGCAAGGTCTGGACGCTGGGGGCCTGGTGCGAATCGCGCAAGGACTTTCGCAGCTTCCGCGTGGACCGCATTGCAGAACTGCAACGCCTGGATGCCCATTTCCCGCACGCAGCCGGACGCACGCTGGCAGATTTTTTGCGCAAGGCCGGGGCCCGGCTTCAAGACTGACAGCGCACCAATGGCTGCGGGCCCCGGTGTGCGGGCCTATGCGGGCACAAAAAAGCCCGCGCAGCAGGACTGGCGGGCTTGGCGGGAGACGCACAGAGCGCTCCCAGTGGTCAATGCAGGGTTTAGCCCTTGAGGCACTCGCTCATGAACTTCTTGCGCTCGTCGCCTTTGAGGGTTTTGGCCTTGGGGTCGGCGTTGCAGGTCTTCATCTTGCTTTGCTGGGCGGTTGCACCATCGGCCGCAGGCGCGGCTTCTTTCTTGGCGCTCAGGCATTCCTTCATGAACGCCTTGCGTTCGTCGCCCTTGAGGTCTTTGGTCTTGGCGTCTGCATTACAGGTCTTCATCTTGTTTTGTTGCGCGGTGGGGGCTTTTTCGTCGGCAGCGTGGGCGCCACCTACTGCCAATGCCAGGCCCAGAGCCATGAGGGAGATCAGTTGTTTCATCAGTCGTCCAATCAAAAAGAGGCAGCGAAGCCGCCGTTACAGAAAAACCCCAGCGGTTGAAAGCTTATAACGAAAAGATGACAGCGCGGTTGACGGTCTGTCCCCCGGGCTTTCCCGAGGGGCCCGTAAAATCGGCCCATGCTCACCGTTAAACACGAACTCCTGCAGGCGCTGGCCGCTTGCCTGGACACCCTCTCCCCCGGCGCGGGTGCCAAAGCCGCCTTTGAATCCCCCAAGGTCGCCGCCCATGGCGACCTGGCCACCACGGCCGCCATGCAACTGGCCAAGCCCCTCAAGCTCAACCCCCGCCAATTGGCCGAGCAACTGCGCGATGCCCTGTTGGCCCACCCCGCCTATGCCACCTGGGTCGACGCGGTGGAAATCGCCGGCCCTGGCTTTATCAACATCCGTCTGAAGCCCGCTGCCAAGCAGGAGATCGTGCGCGAGGTATTGGGGCAGGCCGCAGAGTTTGGCCATCAACCGTCCAACGGCCAGCGCGTGCTGGTCGAGTTTGTCTCGGCCAACCCCACCGGCCCGCTGCACGTGGGCCACGGCCGCCAGGCCGCGCTGGGCGATGCGATCTGTAATCTGCTGGAAACCCAGGGCTGGGATGTGTACCGCGAGTTCTATTACAACGACGCGGGTGTGCAGATCAACACCCTGGCCAGCAGCACCCACCTGCGCGCCCAAGGCTTCAAGCCCGGCGACGCGCAGTGGCCCAGCGGTGAGAAGGCTGCGGCCTACAACGGCGACTACATCGCCGACATTGCTGCTGACTTCCTGGCCGGCAAGACCGTCAAGTCCGACGACCGTGAGTTCACCGCCAGCGGCGACATCAACGACCTGGACGGCATGCGCCAGTTCGCCGTGGCCTACCTGCGCCACGAGCAGGATCTGGATTTGAAGGCGTTCTCGGTCCAGTTTGACAACTACTACCTGGAAAGCAGCCTCTACACCAGCGGCCGTGTGGACGACGCCGTGAAGCGCCTGCAAGCTGCTGGCAAGACCTATGAACTCGACGGCGCGCTGTGGCTCAAGTCCACCGATTACGGTGACGACAAAGACCGCGTGATGCGCAAGCAGGACGGCAGCTACACCTACTTTGTGCCCGATGTGGCGTACCACATCGCCAAATGGGAACGCGGCTTCACCAAGGTGGTGAACATCCAGGGCACCGACCACCACGGCACCATTGCGCGCGTGCGCGCCGGCCTGCAGGCGGCGGGCGTGGGCATTCCCCAGGGCTACCCCGACTATGTGCTGCACACCATGGTGCGGGTGGTCAAGGGTGGTGAAGAGGTCAAGATCAGCAAGCGCGCGGGTAGCTATGTGACGCTGCGTGATTTGATCGAGTGGACCAGCAAGGATGCGGTGCGCTTCTTCCTGCTGTCCCGCAAGCCCGACACCGAGTACACCTTTGACGTCGACCTGGCCGTGGCCAAGAACAACGACAACCCGGTCTACTACGTGCAGTACGCGCACGCACGCATCTGCTCCGTGCTGGCCACCTGGGGTGGCGATGTGGCCAGCCTCAAGGCGGTGGACCTTTCGGCTCTGCAAAGCCCGCAAGCCCAGGCCCTGATGCTGCTGCTGGCCAAGTACCCCGAGATGCTGATCGCCGCGGCGGCCGACAATGCGCCGCACGATGTGACCTTCTACCTGCGTGAACTGGCCGCCAGTTACCACAGCTACTACGACGCCGAACGCATCCTAGTGGATGACGAAGCCGTGAAGTTGGCGCGCCTGGCCCTGGTGGCCGCGACGGCGCAGGTATTGCACAATGGCTTGGCGGTGCTGGGTGTGAGTGCCCCGCAAAAGATGTGAGACCTTGGGGCTAGGCTAATTGCGCAGCAATAGCGCTGGCCCCAACCGGTGAAAAGGAAACATATGAAGTTTGAACGTGGCGGAACCATTCTGGGTTTCATTATTGGTGTGGTGGTGGGGCTGGCCGGTGCGTTGGCCGTGGCGGTTTACGTCACCAAGGTCCCTGTGCCTTTCATGAACAAGAGCCAGAGCCGGTCCAGTGACCAGGACGAGGCCGAAGCCAAGAAAAACAAGGACTGGGATCCCAACGCACCGCTGTACGGCAAGAACCCGGCCAAGACCTCTCCTGCGGTGGTGCCGACCACTCCTGCGACCGCTGCGTCTGCAGCCAAACCGGCCAAACCCGAAGCCAAGGCAGAGCCCAAAGCCGATGCCAAGCCGGACAACAAAGCAGATAGCAAGGGCGAAGTGAAGCCTGCCGTATCGGCAGACCCGCTGGGAGACCTAGCCAAATCCAAGATGGCTGCCGGCGGTGCCGAGCCGTTTGTTTATTTTGTGCAGGTCGGTGCCTTCCGTACGGCAGAAGATGCCGAGGCGCACCGGGCCAAGCTGTCGCTCAGCGGCATTGAGACCAAGATTTCCGAGCGCGAGCAATCGGGACGCATCGTGTTCCGTGTGCGCTCCGGGCCTTTCGACAAGAAGGAAGACGCGGACCGTTCCAAGGAAAAGCTGGACAAGGCCGGGCTGGAGACGGCCCTGGTCCGCGTACCCAAATAGGAAATGAACAGGCGCTAAGCCCCGGAACTTTTGCCCGGCTTGTTTGTCACACGGGCCTTATTGGAGTTGTTGCATATGAAACGTCGTGAATTTTCCCAGGCCGCCGCAGGTGCTGCCATGACCGCATCGGCCCTGTTGCCTTCTCTGGCACAGGCACAGGCCGCCAAACCCCAGCCGGGCACCGACTACATGGTGCTGGACCCACGCGCTGCGGTGGAAGCCCCGGCCGGCAAGGTCGAAGTGGTGGAGTTCTTCTGGTACAGCTGCCCGCATTGCAATGCGTTTGAGCCCACGCTAGCGGCATGGATCAAGAAGCTGCCCAAGGACGTGGCGTTCCGCCGCGTACCCGTGGCCTTCAATGACAGCTTTGCCCCGCAACAACGGCTGTACTACACGCTCGAAGCCATGGGGCTGGTCGACACGCTGCATGCCAAGGTGTTTGCTGCCATCCATGCAGAAAAAATCAACCTGACGCGCGGCGAACAGATCGCTGAATGGATTGCCAAACAAGGCGTGGACAAAGCCAAGTTCATGGAGCAGTTCAACTCGTTCACCGTGGTCAGCAAGGTCAGCCGCGCCACCCAGTTGCAAAACGCCTACAAGGTCGAGGGCGTTCCCGCCCTGGGCGTGGCGGGGCGCTTCTACACCGATGGCTCGATTGCCCGCAGCATGGAGCGTGCGCTGCTGGTCGTGGAGTCGCTGGTGGCGGATGTGCGTGCAGGGCGCTGAGAAGAATTCACAACGACTTCCGCCCATCTCGCGCGGGAAATGTAACGAAGTGTCTCGGGGCGGGGCTAGAATGGTTTTACCAGCAACCCCGGCCCAGGAGACCGCCCCATGCCACACCAGAAATTCAGGCTCGTTACCCGCAGTGATTTTGACGGTCTGGTGTGCGCCGTGCTGCTCAATGAGCTGGAACTGATCGACGACATCAAGTTCGTCCACCCCAAGGACATGCAGGATGGCAAGGTGGAGGTGTCCGACCGCGACATCACCACCAACCTGCCGTATGTGCCCGGCGTGCATCTGGCGTTTGACCACCACGCGTCCGAAGCGGTGCGCAATACCGGCGAGCGCCCCAACCACATCATCCACCCCGACGTAGCGTCTGCTGCACGCGTGGTGTTTGACCACTACGGCGGTGCTGCGGCTTTCCCTGCGTCTTTCCACGACATGATGGATGCTGTGGATAAGGGTGATTCGGC
Source organism: Rhodoferax saidenbachensis (assembly GCF_001955715.1). NCBI lineage: Bacteria > Pseudomonadati > Pseudomonadota > Betaproteobacteria > Burkholderiales > Comamonadaceae > Rhodoferax > Rhodoferax saidenbachensis. Next base: position 451,770 of record NZ_CP019239.1, read on the forward strand.
CCAGTTCAGCCGTGAAGAAATCCTGGAGCCCACCGACTGGGTGCTGCTCAATTTCCTGATGGATTCACGCACCGGTTTGGGCCGCTTCCGCGAGTTCCGCGTCAGCAACTACCAGTTGATGATGGACCTCATCCAATACTGCCACGACCACACCATTGACGAGATCCTGCAGCTGCCCGATGTGATCGAGCGGGTTGACCTGTATTTCGACCACACTGCGCGGGCGCGGGACCAGATTGAACGCTGTTCCACCGTACACGGCAATCTGCTGGTGCTGGACCTGCGTAACGAGGAAACCATTTTTGCGGTGAACCGTTTCATGGTTTACGCGATGTTTCCCGAGACCAATATCTCCATCCACGTGTTGTGGGGCGTGCAGAAACAGAACACCGTGTTTGCGACCGGCAAGTCCATCACCAACCGCAGCTCCAAGACCCGCATTGGTGACCTGATGCTGACCTACGGCGGCGGTGGCCACGACAACGCGGGCACCTGCCAGGTGGACAACGACCGCGCGGCCGGCGTGTTGCAAGAGCTAATCACCAAAATCAACGCCGACGGCTGATCGAGGCTCGCGCCACCTCTCTGGCGGAGCGCCACCTCCCAAATGGGCGGCCCAACGCGGCCGTGCCTTATTTCACTGCTGGGGCTGGAACCTGCGATGCGCTCGGTACAATGGCCGAAGCGTTTTTCGAGCAAGTTTCGTGCCTTTATGAAAATCCCCTATTTTTCCCTGTTGATGGTGGCTGCCTTTGCGGGCTCTGCCGGCCCGGCGCTGGCCGAAAAAGCCGACCGTGATAAACCCATGAACATCGAGGCCGATGCGCTGCGTTACGACGATGTGAAGCAGGTCAGCGTCTTTACCGGTCGCGTGGTTCTGACCAAAGGCACCATCGTGATCCGCGGGGCCCAGGTCGAGGTGCGCCAAGACCCGGATGGTTACCAGTTTGGCCTGGTCACCGGTTCCACGGCCACGCCCGCCTTTTTTAGGCAAAAACGCGAAGCACTGGACGAATTCATTGAAGGCGAAGGCGAAACCATCGAATACGACGGTAAGGCGGACACCGTCAAGTTCGCCAAAAAAGCCCAACTGCGGCGTTTTCGCGGCAGCGCGCTGGGAGATGAAATTACGGGCGGCGTCATCGTCTACAACAACCTGACCGACATGTTTACCGTGGATGGCAACGCCAACAAAGGCGTGGCAGGTGCACCCGGCGGCCGTGTGCGCGCCATGCTGACCCCCAAGCCCGAGAGTGGCGCTGCGGCATCACCTGCGCCTGCCGGGCCGGCGCCTGTATTGCGCTCCACCACCACGCTGGGCGGAGCGACCCAGTGAGCGCCCCACCCGATGCAGATGCGGCGATAGATACAGCCGCCGATACCGGCACGGGTCGGCTGGAGGCGCGCCACCTGCAAAAGTCATATGGCAAGCGCCAGGTCGTCAAGGACGTGTCGCTGGCGGTGCGTACCGGTGAGGTCGTGGGCCTGCTGGGCCCGAATGGTGCGGGCAAGACCACTTCGTTTTACATGATCGTGGGCCTGCTGCGGGCCAGCGCCGGTGACATCACCATCGATGGCCATTCCATCGAACACATGCCCATCCACCGCCGTGCGCGCCTGGGGCTGGGTTACCTGCCGCAAGAGGCTTCGATATTCCGCAAGCTCAATGTCGAAGACAACGTGCGTGCCGTGCTGGAACTGCAGCGTGACGATGCGGGCGAGCCGCTGAAAAGCGCAGAGATCGAATCGCGACTGACGTCATTGCTGCAGGAGCTGCGTGTGGAGCATCTGCGCGAGTCGCCTGCGCTGGCCCTGTCCGGCGGCGAGCGCCGCCGTGTGGAAATTGCCCGCGCGCTGGCCACGCGGCCGCGCTTTATCCTGCTGGACGAACCGTTTGCCGGTATCGACCCGATTGCGGTGATCGAGATCCAGCGCATCATCAACTTCCTCAAGGCCCGCGGCATTGGTGTGTTGATCACCGACCACAACGTGCGCGAAACCCTGGGTATCTGCGACCACGCCTACATCATCAGCGATGGCCACGTGCTGGCGCAGGGCACGCCTTCCGAGATCGTGAACAACGCCGATGTGCGTCGCGTGTATCTGGGCGAACACTTCAAAATGTGATGAAACAGGGGCTGTCCCTACGCGTCTCGCAACACCTGGCGCTCACTCCTCAACTCCAGCAATCCATCCGGTTGCTGCAGTTGTCCACGCTCGAATTGAGCCAGGAAGTGGAGCAGATGCTCGACGAAAACCCGTTTCTCGAACTTTCGGAAGAGCGCGCGGAACGTGAGGAGTTTGGCCTCGGTCAGGCCGACACGCCGGTCAGTGAAGGCGATCGGGAGATGGAATTTGCTCCTAATTCAATAGCTGATTACGCAACATCCACCGGGTCTGAGACCAAAAACGACGATGAAGCCACGCCCCTGTCGGCTGACGACGGGCCGAACTGGGAAGGCGATGGTACGACCGAAACGGCGCACGACGATGGTGAATGGGGCGTGGACGCCAAGGCCCGTACCAACAACCTGGGCGATGGTGAAGACAAGGACGCCACCGAGCTGGCACGTACGCAGGAAAGCCTGCAGGCCCATCTGCACCGCCAGGCGCTGGCGCTGCGCCTAGGTACGGCCGATAGTGCGGCTCTGCGTTTCCTGATCGAGTCGCTCAACGACGACGGTTATCTGGAAGACCCGCTGGAAGATCTGGCGCGCGGGCTGGCCGGCACGGAGGACGAAGAACAGGTCGAAGACCTGGTGCACCACTTCACCGTGGCCCTGGGCCTGCTGCACAGCCTGGAGCCCGTGGGCGTGGGCGCACGCAACCTTGGCGAATGCCTGCGCTTGCAACTCCAGGCCCTGCTGACGAACGCGTCTCTGGACGCTCCACGCCGCGAGCTGCTGCAGGTGAGTTTGCGCATCTGTGGTCAACCCATGGACCTGCTGGCGCGGCGCGACATCAAGCGGCTGGTGCAGCTGTGCGGCAGCAGCGATGCGCTGACACGTGAAGCGATTGCGCTGATCGCGCGGCTGGAGCCCAAGCCCGGGCGCCGTTTTGTGGATGTGGAGCGCAACATCGTGGTGCCCGACGTGCTGGTCATGCAGGTCGGCAAAACCAACGGCGGCATGACACCCAAGTTCCGCGTGCAGCTGAACCCCGACGTGATGCCGCGCCTCAAGGTGCATGACATTTACGCCAATGTGCTGCGCAACCACCGCGGCGGCAAGGACAGCGCCAGCCACGCCGCCTTGCAGCAACGCTTGCAGGAGGCGCGTTGGTTTATCAAGAACATCCAGCAGCGTTTTGACACCATCCTGCGCGTCAGCACCGCCATTGTGGAGCGGCAAAAAAGCTTTTTCACCCACGGCGAACTCGCCATGCGCCCGCTGGTGCTGCGCGAGATCGCGGATGAGCTGGGCCTGCACGAGTCCACCATCAGCCGCGTGACCACGGCCAAATACATGGCCACACCGTTTGGCACGTTTGAACTCAAGTATTTCTTTGGTTCCGGCCTGGGTACCGAATCCGGTGGCAATGCGTCCAGCACCGCAGTGCGTGCGCTGATCAAGCAGTTCATCGCGTCCGAGAGCACCAAGAAGCCCTTGAGTGACAACCAGATTTCCGAGATGCTCAAGGAGCAGGGCATTGAATGTGCCCGCCGCACCGTGGCCAAATACCGCGAGGGGCTGAAGATCGCCCCCGCCTCTTTACGTAAGGCACTCTGATGCAACTCCAACTCTTTTTACCTTGCGCCGCTGGTGTCGAGGAGCTGTTGGCCGCCGAGGTGCACGCCGCCACCGGCCTGATGGGCGAAGACCTGCTGACACGCCGTGGTGGTGTGCTGGCGCGCGGCTCCTGGCGCGACGCGATGCTGCTCAATCTGCACAGCCGCCTGGCGCAGCGTGTGCTGGTGCAGCTCTCCTATACCGAGTACCGCAACGAACAAGACCTGTACCGCGCTGCCAGTGAGGTGGCGTGGGAAATCTGGTTCACACCCAAGCAAAGTATCAAGGTCGAAGTCACGTCGCAGCACAGCCCGCTGACCAGCCTGAACTTCGCCGCGCTCAAGATCAAGGACGCCGTGTGCGACCGCTTCCGTGACAAGGCCAACGGCGTGCGTCCGGATGTGAACACCCAATGGCCCGATGTGCGCATCTACGCCCACCTGACCACGGACAGTTGTTCGCTGTACATCGACACCTCGGGCGAACCGTTGTTCAAGCGCGGCTGGCGCGAGGACAAGGGCGATGCGCCGCTGAAGGAAACCCTGGCTGCCGCGATGATTGCCGCAAGCGGTTGGGCCGATGGCGACGACGATCTGCTGCCGCTGTACGACCCTTGCTGCGGCAGCGGCACGATTGCGATTGAAGCGGCGCAGATCGCCTGCAACATCGCGCCCGGATCGCTGCGCCGGTTTGCCTTCGAGAAGTTTGTGCCGTTTCAGCCGCATGTCTGGGCTGCTATCAAAGCCGAAGCTGCCGCCGCCGTGGTGAAACCGGAGCCGGGTCAGAAACCTTTGATTTACGGTAGCGATGTATCGCACCGGATGGTGGACTTTGCGCAGCGCAACGCCGAGCGCGCGGGCGTGGCGGATGTTGTCGAGTTCCGTGGTGGCGACGCACTGCAGCGTATGCCCCCCATTGAAGGTGGCGGCGTGATGGTATTGAACCCACCGTACGGCGAGCGTATTGACGTCGGTGGCGTGGCAGGCGTTGCACACGAGGCTCGTTTTGGCGCGCGCGAAGCAGCAGTCACGGAGGACGGTGGCGAGTTCTTCAGCCAGTTGGCCAGCCACTGGAAGAAGAACTACGCCGGTTGGACCGCCTGGATGCTCACGCCCGACCTGAAACTGCCTGGCAAGATGCGTCTCAAGGAGTCGCGCCGCGTGCCGATGTGGAACGGCCCGATTGAGTGCCGCCTGTTCAAGTTCAGCATGGTGGCGGGCAAGATGGCTCCCAAGGGCGACGTAGCCAAGTCGTGATCGTCCTCGATACCAATATCGTCCTGGACCTGTTTGTCTTTGAAGACCCGGCGACGAAGTCGCTGCTGACCGCTTTGCAGCAGGGCACGCTGCGCTGGATCGCGACACCGCCGATGCGTGTGGAGCTGGAGCGGGTATTGGCTTATCCGCAGATTGTCAAAAGCCTGGCGCACCACCAACGGACTGCCGCCCAGGTGCTGGCGCATTTCGACAGCATGGCCGTGTTGCAAGACATCGCGCCCAAAGCCAGCGTGACCTGCAAAGACGCGGATGACCAGAAATTCATTGACCTAGCGGTCACTCACCACGCCATGCTGCTGAGCAAGGACAATGCCGTTCTTTGTATGCAAAAAAGGCTTGTGGCCCTTGGTGTGTGTGCGCAAGCAGCTATTAATTAGATAGCAAATTCAGCGTCAGTCGGCTTGTATCCGGTTGCGCCCCACGGCCTTGGCGTGGCAAAGCGCAGCGTCATTGCTCGCGAGCATGGCATCCAACGGAAATCCAATTCCGGTGACGCTATAGCCCCAAATCGAAGTTGGTCGTCAGGCTCAGGCCGGCAGCATGGACGGCTTCATGCCGTCACCATCTGAACCTGGTGCGAGACGGAATACCGCCATGACTTCCACCAGCGAATGCGCCTGCGAGCGCAGGCTGCTGGCGGCAGCGGCCATTTGTTCGACCAATGCGGCGTTTTGTTGGGTCGCCTGGTCCATCTGGGTGACGGCATGGCCCACTTGTGTCACGCCAGAGGCCTGCTCTCCACTGGCCGCGCTGATCTCGCCCACGATGTCGGTCACGCGGCGTATGGCGCCCACGATGTCCGTCATGGTGGTGCCCGCCTTGTCCACCAGCGCGGAGCCCTGGGATACGCGGGTCACACTGGTGTCGATCAAGGTTTTGATTTCCTTGGCCGCCGCTGCACTGCGGCCAGCCAGCGCACGCACCTCTGATGCGACCACCGCAAAACCGCGTCCCTGCTCACCGGCGCGGGCGGCCTCCACGGCGGCATTCAGCGCCAGGATGTTGGTCTGGAACGCGATGCCGTCAATGACGCTGATGATGTCTGCAATTTTTCGGGACGCGTCATTGATGCCCTTCATGGTCTCCACCACCTGGCTGACCACCTCGCCGCCCATCACGGCCACGCTGGACGCTGTCATTGCCAACTGGTTCGCCTGGGCCGCGTTGTCGGCGTTGTGGCGCACGGTGCCACTGAGCTCATCCATGGACGCAGCGGTTTCCTGCAGCGCACTGGCCTGTTGTTCGGTGCGGGATGAGAGGTCGTGGTTGCCCTGGGCAATCTCGGCGCTGGCGGTGGACACGCCCTGTGCACTGGTGCGCACCCCACCCACCATGCGGGCCAGGTTGTTGCGCATCTCCAGCAGGGCACGCATCATGTCGGCGGCTTCGTCCTTGCCTTGGGCCTGGATGTGAATGGACAAATCGCCCTGACTAATGGCCTGTGCAGACAACACGGCTTGCTGAATCGGCTGCGTGATGGAGCGGGTGGACAACACGGCAAGTACCAGGCCAATGGCGGCAGACAAGCCTGCACCTACGCCCAGAATCCACTGCCCGCTGTCAGCCACGGCTTCGGTCTGCTCCACACTGGCCTCGAGCTGGGCCTGCATGTGTTCTATCAGACGGTCCAGTGACTTGAGGTAGTTGTCCGCCAGCGGCAGCATGGTGGTATTGAGCGCTGCCGTCACATCTTCCCCCGCGAGCTTCTTTTTCATCAGATCGCCACGGGGTACCCGGTATAACTCCCGCTGTTTGCCAATGTCTGCAAACAGGGCTTGCCCTGCGCTGTCGGTAATCAGGGGTTCCAGTTCTTTCTGGGATTCACTGATGAGCTTGGAGGTGTTATCCATGTCTTTTTGCAAGGCACCGATATAGGCCGGGTCCACCGCCTGCAGGGCTGCGGAAGTACGCACCCAATTCAGCTTGATATTGCTCACCCAAGTCTGTGTGAGTTGGGCCCGCTGCACTTCGGTAAAAGCCAGGTGGTTGGCTGCGGTTTTGAGTGAACCCAAACGCCATATGCCCGTGACCGCCATCAGCGCGGTGATCAGCAGCACCAGACCGAACGCAAGACCCAAACGCGCACCAATACGCAAGTTGCTACCTGTCATGAAGTTGCTCCTCTTATGGCTGTGTACCAGTAGGTCACTGTACTCTGCGTCCGTATCGGCGCAAGTAGCGGGAAACACCTATAAAGCGGCCCGCAATCCCCCCTCAAGAGGGTGGAGGCGTCTGCGCCACCATGGCTGCATAAGTACTGCGCAAATGGTTGCGCAAAATCTTGCCCTCGGGGTTGCGCGGAATGTCCTCCAGTCCCGCGAAGGCCGCGGGGATCTGCTGGAGCTCCAGGCGCGCAGCCAGAAAAGCCTGCATGCCATCCAGCGCAATCGGACGCCTGAGTACCAGAAAAGCCACCGCAATCTCTCCCGCCATCGCGTCGGGCACACCGATCACAGCGGCGTCCGCCACATCAGGGTGCGCGGCCAGCGCCTGCTCCACTTCCTGGGGCTGGATCTTGATGCCACCGAAGTTGATGGCGTCGTCGGCACGCCCTTGCAGCGAGATGCGACCCTGTGCGTCTAGCGATCCCCTATCGCTGCTGACAAACCAGCCATCATGAAAACCCTCCACCGAATCGGGATTCCCCGTCGCGTAGCGCGTGGGGATCCACGCTGCCCGAAATCGGAGCCGGCCTGTCTCGCCGATGGGCAGCGGCTCGCCAGCGCTGTCTATCGCCTGGCACTCCATGCCTGGCACCGAGCGCAACGAAGACTCCGGAGTGTCTTCAGGTCCCAAGTACCCCATGGTGCCAAGTTCTGTGGTGCCATAGCTCATATGGAAGTTTTTGGTCAACGTATCGCGCACGGCACGGATTTCATGGGGCCCAATAAAGGCGCCGGCCGTTCCGACCTTGAAGGGGGGCAGTTGCTCCCAGTTCAGCGGCATAGGACTGTTCAGTAGTCTGCGCAATTGCCACGGCGATGAGCCTACGTAGGTGACCCCAAGGTGCGTAACCAAACCAGCCAGATCATGCCGAGTTTCCGGAAAGGGCGCATTGACATAGGTCGCACCGAAAATCAGCGCACGTACCAGCCCCCTCACGCCTACCTTGAAGGGCCAGCACAGTGCAGAAACCATCACGTCATCGGCATTCCACTGGAATTGCTGCGCTGTAACCAGCCACCGGGCTGTGTACTCCTCCCCGGTAAAACAGATTGTCTTGGGATTGCCGGTTGTGCCCGAAGTGAATTCGTAAAGGAAAGGCAGCGAAGGTATTTCGCCACAAGGCGAAATACTGTTGGCCCATTGATCCCGCTGTTCTTCGCACTCTGCCGGATTCAGCAGCCGTGCACGGCTGGTCTCAGGCAGGGGTTCCGATACGAGCCATTGCGCATTGAACTGATCGGCCAGTTGCCCTCGGCGAAGCAGCGTGACTTCCGGATACAGGGGGAGAACTGTCGCTCCCAGGTAGGCGATGGCGTAAAACAGTTCCACTTGGCGTGGGTAATCAGCCCCTGTCTTTGCCAACCCTAAAGCGACGGTGTCACCTTGGCGCACACCCATGTGGTGCAACCAGGATGCGCGGGCACGCACACCGCGCAATAATTCGGCGTAGCTTACACGCACTGTTTCGCCCAGAAGCGCCGGGACATCCGGCTTGATATGCGCCCAATGGACAAGCCGTGTAATCGGGCTCCGCATTCAGGCCACCAGCGCCAGTGGCATATTGGACTGGAGCAAAAAGCTCTCCGCTGCGGCCAGTGGCCAGGTTTGCCGGTAGATGATGGGTAGGGCCTGCAAATCACTTTCCAGCAGCGCGCGGTCGGGCAGCTGCGTCAGGATCAGTTGCGCCAGCGACTGCACCTTATGGTCCCCCGAACGCCGCACGATGTGGTGGGCCGTGATTTCGCTGGGGTGCTCCACACCCGCCGCTTGCACGAGTTCTTGCAGGGCATGCAGTGTTTGTTTGTGGAAGTTGTAGACGCGTTCGGCCTTGTCCGGCACCACCAGCGACTGTTGACGCAGCGGGTCTTGTGTGGTCACCCCCGTGGGGCAGTTACCAGTGTGGCAGGTCTGGGCCTGCAGGCAGCCCAGGGCGAACATGAAGCCGCGCGCGCTATTGCACCAGTCAGCACCCAGCGCCATCATGCGGGCAATGTCAAATGCGCTGACCACCTTGCCAGCACAGCCCACCATGACCTTGTCACGCAGCCCCACGCCGCGCAGCGTGTTATGCACCAGCAGCAGCCCCTCTTGCAGGGGTGAACCCACATGGTCGGTAAATTCCACCGGTGCGGCGCCCGTGCCGCCCTCGGCCCCGTCCACCACAATAAAGTCGGGCGTGATGCCGGTAGCCAGCATGGCCTTGACCATCGCAAACCACTCCCACGGGTGGCCTATGCACAGCTTGAAACCGGTGGGTTTGCCGCCCGAGAGGGTGCGCAGCCGGTCGATGAACTGCATCATCTCCACCGGCGTAGAAAACGCACTGTGGGATGCGGGTGAAATGCAGTCCACCCCCACCGGGATGCCACGCGCCGCTGCGATTTCCTCTGTCACCTTGGGGCCCGGCAACATGCCGCCATGGCCCGGTTTGGCCCCTTGGCTGAGCTTGAGCTCGATCATCTTGACCTGTGGGTCCCGCGCATTGGCGGCAAACTTGTCGGCATTGAAGCTGCCGTCGTCATTGCGGCAACCGAAGTAGCCCGAAGCCACCTCCCATATCAGGTCGCCGCCATGTTTGCGGTGGTGGACGGAGATGGAGCCTTCACCCGTGTCGTGCGCGAAGCCACCGCGTTTGGCGCCGGCGTTCAGGGCCTGGATGGCGTTGGCGCTCAGGGCGCCAAAACTCATGGCTGAAATATTGAACACGCTGCAGCTGTAAGGCTGAGGCCGGCCCGCGCCGATGGTGATGCGAAAGTCGTGTGAGTTCAGGTGGGTTGGCGCGACCGAATGGTTGATCCACTCGTAACCCTCGGCGTGCACATCCAACTGGGTGCCGAAAGGGCGTTTGTCAGGGTCACCCTTGGCACGCTGGTACACCAGCGAGCGCTGCGCACGGGAGAACGGGTTGGCCTCGTTGTCGCTCTCAATGAAGTACTGGCGGATCTCGGGGCGTATGAACTCCATTGCAAAACGCAGATGGCCAATGATGGGGTAGTTGCGCAGGATGGAGCGCCGGGTCTGCCGCAGGTCATACACACCGGTCGCCACCAGTGCGCCAAATAGCAGAAAGCTTGGGGCGCCTACGCCAAAGGCGATCAGGCTAAACAGGCTCAACAAAAGGCCAAAGCAGCTCAGCCCGAAGGCGGTGTAGCGAATGGGAAAGATCGTATTCAGGGTGTCGAACATGGCGGGATTCCTTCGGAGAGACAATACCAGCCACCAACCCATTTGCCCAGCCCATGTCTTCAAATATTCCTACCCCCCTCACACCCGACGAGTTTGACGAGATCGACGCCATCCTGGACGACCTGCGTTCCCGCTTTGACGAAACCCCGCAATGGGAGTTTTGCGAAGGTTTCATGGCCGCACTGGTTGTGAGCAGACGCATGATTCCTGTGAGCGAGTACTTGCCAGTATTGCTGGACACGGGCGACAGCGAGAACGCTGGCGATCTGGGGGCGTTTGCCGATGCTGCGCAGCAGGCCCGCTTTATGGTGTTGTGGGAACGCCGTTGGGCCGATGTGGCCCAGGGCTTGTCCAATGACGTGAAAAGTCTGGATGAAGACGGTGCCTACCATCCCGAGGTCATGGATGTACGCGGTGCTGTGGCCGCACTGCCCGAAGAAGAGCGTGCAGCCATGGCCGAGGAAGTCCTGCCGTCGTTCGCCCAGGTCTGGGCTGTGGGTTTCATGTATGCGGTGGAGAGCTGGCCCGAAGAATGGACTGCCCCGCGCGACAAGGAGGCCCAGAAGTGGCTGGACGGTGCGCTGGAAGCCATCGTGGCTCTGACCGAAGATGACACCGAGCCGCCTACGCTGGCGGTGTTTGATGATGAGGGACCGGCCAGCGTCAGCGAAAAACGCTTCAACGATTTTGCGGATGCCGTGTGGGCCGTCTACGACCTGCGCGAACTCTGGCGCAACATCGGCCCGCGCGTGGAGACCGTGCGTAAGGAAGCGTTGCCGGGACGCAATGACCTATGCCATTGTGGGAGTGGGAAGAAGTTCAAGAAGTGCCATGGGGCTTAGGTGCGTAGGCCGTTCGCACTAAGAAAAAAGGCCCACATCACTGTGGGCCTCTTTGTTCGCTCAGTGAACTACAAAAGATTAGAACTTGTAGCCAACGCCGAAAGACAGAACGCCTGTTTCGTTCTTCACTAAAGTGGTGTTCAGAGTCTTTTCATCGTACTTGTTGTATACGTATTCTCCTTGGAGGAAAACATTTTTATTAATGAAAGAGCGAACCCCGATGCCATACCCCAAACCCGATATGTCATACGATGCGCTAGTTACGTCAATTTTTCCAGAGATGGAGGCCAGTTTGGCGTACACCAACGTGTCTTTGCTAACGGCAATACCAGGGGCTATGTAAACGCCGGTAGCGTTCTTGAGCTTGGCACCGCTGCTGGTGATCTCGGAATCGCCCAAGTTTAAAGAGGCACCCAGACCCAAGACAAAGGACTCACCCAAAGCAAAGTCATATCCGGCTTGAATGCCGACAGTGCTTGTCGTCTTGGATTCCGAAGAGCCGGCGGAATCAACCTTGTTGGAGTTGACGTTAACAGCGCCAAGAACGCTAAAACCTTCAAAATTCTTGGCCTGTGCAAACGCTGCGGGAGCGAAAGCGGCGGCGGCTACAGCAGTAGCGATGACATACTTTTTCATTTGAAAACCCTTCCTGAGTGATTGGAAATTTGCATCCGTCCAACGAGGCTATGCAAACGTGCTGCGCCCTAGTTTCTACCCGAGTAGCTGCACGGAAAGACTTTAGCATGGCATGCCACTGTGCGCTAGTGAGCACCCTCAAACTGCACCATTCAAGTGGGGTATCTTCAAGGACACAAAAAACCAATTGCTGGACTTGCTCGCTGACTGCAAGCCTTTTCAATGTGCAGCCAGAGTGAGTGCGGATAATTACTGAAGCAGGAGTGGCGTGGTCCTTGCTTTAAAACTGTCTGGATTCCAGGCTTCCCGGGCCTATGATGGGCGCATTCCCCATCCTAGAGGGTGTCGTTGTGTCGCGTATTCATGTTGCGTTGTCCAGGCCATGCCGGGTTGTTTGCCTGGTGGTGTGCGCTATGGCTTTGGCAGCCGCGGGCGGCGCTTTGCATGCGGAAACCCTGCGCCTGATCACGGGTGAGCTTCCGCCCTATGCCACTGAAGAGCGCCCCGACCAGGGCATCGCGCTGGACATCGTTCGCCGTGCCTTTGCCTACAGTGGTTATGAGGTGAACTACACCTTCAAGCCGTGGATGCGCTCACTGGAAGAGGCCCGCGAAGGCAAATGGGACGGTACAGCCCATTGGGGCCGCAACCCAACGCGGGATGTGGGCTTCCTGGTCAGCGACAACATCCTGACCGAACAGTGGGTGTTCATTTACCGACAGGGTGCGGCGGGTACACCGGTGTTTGACTGGAAACGCTTTTCCGACTTGAAAAAACTGCGCATCGGCGCGGTGCAGTTCAACACCTACACCCCCGAGTTCTGGGCTTTGCAAAAGGCGGGTACGTTGAAGGTGGAGTTTGCGGCCGATGACCTGAGCAACCTGCGCCGCCTGGTGGCCGGGCGGCTGGACGTGGTGCCCATGGAACGCAACATGGCTTGTTTTCTGATGAGTGCCCATTTCTCACCGGCTGAAGTGGCGCCGCTACGTGCCCACCCCAAGCTGCTGACCACCCAGTTCACGACCCATTTGCTGCTCAGCGCCAAACTGCCCCAAAGCGCCCAGCGCATGAAGGCGTTCAACCAGGGACTGCACATTTTGCAAAAGTCGAATGTGTACGCGGAGAAACTGCAGTTGCCGGGCTGCAGCCTCAACACTGCCACCAAATAGGCGTTAGCGCAATAACAATGCGCCCGCCATGGCCAGCATGGTGAGGGCAATCAGGCAGTCCAGCACGCGCCAGGCGAGCGTGGTTTCAAACCAGGGGCGCAAGAGCCGCGCGCCAAAACCGAGTGTAGAAAACCAGGCCAGGCTGGCGATGCAAGCCCCCGCGCCAAATACCCAGCGCCCCGGATCGGGCCGCTGGTTGGCAATGGAAGCCAGCAGCACTACGGTGTCCAGGTACACATGCGGGTTCAAAAAGGTAAAACCAAAGCAGGTCATCAGCGCCGCACCGAGTGGTGTGCCGGTGCTGCTGTTGAGCTGCATGTGGCCGCCCACCCAGGCGCGCCGCGCGGCCAGCAGGCCGTAGCCGCCCAGAAACAGCGCGCCGCCATAACGGGTTACCAGCATCAGTGTCTCGTTGCCACGGATCAGCACGCCTGCGCCGCCAATGCCGGCCAAGATCAGCAGCGCATCCGAAAGCGCGCAAAACAGCACCAGTGGCAGTACGTGTTCGCGCCGGATGCCTTGGCGCAGCACAAAGGCGTTTTGCGAGCCAATGGCCACGATCAGCGCCAGCCCGGTGGCAAAGCCGGTACCGAAGTCCGTATTCATGAATTCGCGGCTTGCAAGAGCGTGAGTAGACGGTGCAGCGCGTGCTGGACAGTGGCCGAGCGCACTGCCGCGCGGTCACCGGGGAAATGCTGCACTTCGCTGACCAGTCCGCCGGGTGTGGCCCAGCCAAACCAGACGGTACCAACAGGCTTGGCCGCACTGCCACCGCTGGGCCCGGCCACGCCGGTCACGGCCACAGCCACCTGCGTGTGGGAATGGGTGAGTGCCCCTTGGGCCATGGCGCGCACGACCTCTTCACTGACGGCGCCGTGCGTGGCGATCAGCGCGGCGTCCACGCCCAGCAGCTCGGTCTTGGCGGCATTGGAGTAAGTCACGAAACCGCGTTCAAACCACTGGCTGGAGCCTGCCAGATCGGTGCAGGCGGCTGCAATCATGCCGCCGGTGCAACTCTCGGCGGTGGCCAGCATCCACTGTCTTTTAAGCATCAAATCGGCCACTAACCCGCACAGGGATTGCGCAAGTAGCTCTTGATTTGATAGCAATTTTGGAGAAATAGAAGGCATCAAATGAAGCGCCACACAGCAATCACCAGCACCGTGCAGCCCGCAGCCACCAGGTCGTCGAGCATGATGCCAAAGCCTGCCTTGCGCCACGCCGCCGGGTCGCTGGACGGGTTAACGTGGTGGAAAAGCGCATCGGCCCAGCCCACGGGGCCTGGCTTCACGGCGTCAAAAAAACGGAACAGGCCAAACGCCAGCACCTGCCCGACCAGGCCCGTGGGCGTGACCAACCACAGCACCAGCCAGAAGGCCACGATCTCGTCCCACACAATGCTGCCCGGGTCCAGTACGCCCATGTTACGCGCGGTCACACTGCTTGCCCACCAGCCCAGCGGCAGGCCCAGGCCAATCAACAAAGCCCAGCCGGTATCACCCATCCAGGGTGACAGGGCGATAAAGGCCACCCAGGCCCACAACGTGCCCGAGGTGCCGGGCGCCACGCGCGACAGACCGGAGCCAAAACCCAGCGCCAACAGATGCGCCGGGTGCGAGAACATAAAGCGAGCCGTGGGCCGAGACACAGGGGGCGGCAGACCTGGGTCTGCCGGGAACACGGTAACAGGGGAGGCATGGGGGTCGAACATGCCGGAATTATCCATGGGTCATCCCGCTCGGCGGCGCGGTCTGGGCGGTTATCCACTCGGCCCAGTAGTCGATGCAGGCGCGGATCTTGGGCAGGCGGTGGCGCTCCTGCAGCATCACCGCCACGATGGGCACGGTCTGCGGGTCCAGCACATCGTCCATCACCGCCACCAGTTCTCCGCTGCGAATCAGCGGTGCGGCCACAGCATCCATGACCCGTCCCATCCCTGAGCCGGCGCGCGCCAGCGCCATGAGGATGGCCGAGTTGTCGGTGCGCGTGGTGCCGCGCGCCAGGTAGAAGCCGCCCTGGCGCAGTGGCCAGCGGTTGATCTGCGGGTTGACGCTGTTGGTGATCAGGCGGTGGCTGTCCAGGTCCGCCAATGTGTGCGGTGTGCCGTGGCGTTGCAGGTAGCCGGGTGAGGCCACCAGCGTCCGACCGAACTGACCGATCTGCCGTGCTACCAACGTGTCCTGCGTGGGTTGCCCGGTGCGGATGGCGATGTCGATGCCGTCGCGCGCCATGTCCACCATGCGGTCGTCGGCGTTGATGTCGACGTGGATCTGTGGGTGGCGGGTGGACAGCCCGTCCAGGCTGGGCGCGATGAACATCTCGGCAATCACCGGGCTCACGCTGATGCGCACCCAGCCGCTCGGGCCACTGGTTTTACCGGTGAGCTCGCTGCCCAGCTCGGCCGTGGTGTCCAGCAGGCGCCGGCCATAGGCCAGAAAGGTGTCGCCCTCGTCGGTCAGGCTCAGGCCGTGGGTCGTGCGGTGCAGCAGCCGCACGCCACAGGCCGCCTCCAGCCGGGCCAGCGAACGCGTGACCTGGCTCACCGGCACATCGCGTTCGCGCGCCGCGGCTGAGAGCGTGCCGAGCTCGGCAATGCGGGTGAACAAGGCGACGTCATCGAGCTGGAGCTGCATGCCGTGATTGTGTGTGGTTTTGCAGTATTTGCAAAACCAATGTGGAATTTTTGCGGTTTCCAGGGATTGGATGAATCAATAAAGTCCAGTCCACACCATTTGGAGAGACCGCACCATGACTTACACCGCCGCTGAACTGAGCCGCATCCATGATCTGGCGCGCCTGCAGGCCCAGGCCGCACGCCGCGAGGCGATTGATCTTTTCTGGGCCCGCGCTTGGGACCGGCTCAAGGCGCTGTTGCCAGCCACACGCCAACTGGAGGCCTGATATGCCCACCCTGCAACTCAAGATTGCGCCACTGCAAAACCCTTCGCGCTACCGCAGCCTGGCCAGCACACTGACCCGCATCACCGCCGACATCCTGGGCAAGCGGCCGGAGGTCACTGCGGTGATGATTGAAGACTTGCCCGCGGCGCGCTGGCATATCGGTGGGGCCGATGTGGAAAGGCCCACGGCGTTTCTGGAAATTAGCATCACGGCCGGTACCAACACCGAGGCCGAGAAGTCGGCCTTCATTGCCGCAGCATTTGAGGCGTTGCAGCAGCAACTGGGCGCGGGCCAGGCGTTGGAGCCGGCCAGTTATGTCATCGTGCGCGAACTGCCCGCCACCGACTGGGGCTATGGCGGTCAAACCCAGGCGGCGCGCCGACAGGCACGCATCGCTGCGCCGGTCTAGCGCCCCGCACGGCGCCGCTCCGCTTACTGGGGCCCGTTGGCGCAGTTCACCATCCAGTGGATGCCAAATTGGTCAATGAAGCTACCAAAGTAGGCGCCCCAAAACATGTCCTGCAGCGGCATCTCCACCTTGCCGCCTGCGGACAGCGCGTTGAACAGTCGGTCAGCCTCGGCACGCGTGTCAGGCTCCAGGTTGATGTGCACGTTGTTGCCTTTAACCACCGTGAAGCCCATGGACTCGGGGGCGTCGGTGCCCATCAGCACATGGCCGCCCAGGATGGCCAGTTCGACATGAATCACCATGTTCGCCGTGTCCGCGGGCATGGGGGGCTGGCCGGGTGTGGCAGGCATGTCCCCGAAGCGGCGTACGCCCCCCGGGAATTCGCCACCAAAGACCGAGCGATAAAACGCAAAAGCCTTTTCGGTATGGCCACTGAAATTGAGATAGGTACTGACGCGTGCCATGAAAGCTCCTTGTGTCCAAGTCAGTTAGAGAAACTGCGCCGGAATGGCGCTGTAAAACGGGTACATGGGAAAGTAGGGTTTGGCCTCCGCCAGCACACGCTGCACCGATGGACGTGCCATCAATTTTTCAAAATAGGCGCGTAAGTGCGTGTGCGGTTCCGGAAAGGGCTCCAGCGTGTGTGCGTAGAAAAGCGCTGGGGCGGCGGCACAGTCGGCCAGGCTGAAATTCTGACCCGCGGCCCAGGGTGATGACGCCAACTGCTTGTCGATCAGGGTGTAGGCGGTTTGAATGGTCGCCCTGGCGCTGCCCATGTCTCTCTTCGTACCAAGGATACGGTCGAGGACGATGTCCTGCATGGGTTCATGCACGTAGTTGTCAAACGTGCGATCCCACAGGCGCACTTCCAAGGCCTCCTCAAACCCTTTGGGTATCAACGGATGTTGGCCCGGGAAGAACTGGTCTAGGTACTCGATGATGATGGACGACTCCGCCACATTGCGCTGCCGTGCATGGTCGCGAATCACCGGGAACTTGCAGAACGGCCAGAGCGCTGCAAGTTCTGTCCGGTCCTTCTCAGCACCGAGGTCAACGATACGTGCTTCAAACGCGATATCGTTCTCGTACAGCGCGATCAGAACCTTGTGGCAATAGGACGCCAGGGGGTGGTAGTAAAGCGTGAGTGCCATGGGACTTCAGACTGTTTGCAACAGGGCCAGGTAGTCGTCCAGCACATCGATGTTGCCGCTCCAGCCCTGGTTCATGCTGTCGTGGCTGGCGGCAAACAGCGCGCTTTCTTCTTCGGTGGCTTCGTACGGCTCCCACACCAGCGTCATCAGCGTGCCGCCGTCCTGCTCGGTCAGTGTTGTGGTGGAGTGGGTGTAGAGTGGCCAGGTCGGCGCCCACGGGTTGCGGGTCACGCCGCCTTGCGGGTCGGAGAAACACTGGACCAGCACCATTTTTTCAGGCGCATGCAGTTCGCGGAACAGCCACTTGCCCCAGAGCTCCATGCCGCCCTCAATGGTCATTGCATAGTGGTAGCTGCCGCCGACGCGGAAGTCGAGTTCGCTGTGGGTCACCGTGCTGCCTTTGGGGCCTAGCCAGTGCTGCAGGTGTTCGGGCTGGGAATAGACCTCCCAGACCAGCGCGCGTGGGGCTTTGAGCAGGCGCGAAATCGTGAAGGGGGGGTGTGCACTCATTGTTTCTCCTCGGTTCATGGGGGTTGCAGGGTTGCCAAATAGATTTCGAGCCGGTCCAGGCTCTCTTCCCAGTGCTGGCGGTACTGGGCGACCCAGTCGGCGGCTTCGCGCAGGGGCTGGGCTTCGAGCTTGCAGGGGCGCCATTGGGCCTGGCGGCTTTGGGTAATCAGCCCGGCGCGCTGCAAAACTTTCAGGTGTTTGGTCACGGCCGGTGCGCTCATCGCAAACGGGGCAGCCAGATCGCGCACCGAAGCTTCGCCCAACGACAGGCGTGCCAGGATCGCCCGACGCGTCGGGTCTGCCAGGGCGGCGAAAGTGTTGCTCAGGGCATCGGACATGTTGTGCGGGAGCTTCGAATCTTTAATTAACCAATTGGTAAATTAAAGCATTGCGAGGTAAAACTTGTCAACACCCGCCGTATTTCGTTGAAGTGTGTGCAAGCGGGGCCTATCGAAACTCAGGGAAGGCGCCGTATGGCACTGCAGAAGAATCTGGCTCCTGGGCCGGAAAACCCGGGTGCACCAACCTCCCCGGGTTGGCCCATCAAGTTGTCCATCGCCTCCGTGGTGGTGCTGTCCATGGTGATCCTGGCGATCACCATCATTGCCCTGGGCTGGGTTGGCGCGCGACAGTCATTGCTGGACGCGGCTTCCAAATCGGCGCGTGACGCCGGTCTGCTGATCACCGAAAAATCCCATCGCATGCTGGAGCCTGCCCAGGCCACCCTGCGCCTGCTGACCTCCACGCCGTTGAGCCATGCAACCACGCTGGAGCAACGGCTGGACCAGATACGCACCCTGTCCGATGTGCTGGTGGCCAACAGCCTGATGTCTTCGGTGTTTGTGGGATATGCCGATGGCTCTTTTTTCCTGGTACGGCCGCTGGACCAGGCCGCCCTGCGGGAGCGCTTCCGTCCGCCGCCCAAGGCCAATTTTCTGGTGCAGTCGATCCAGATGCGTGGCGGCAAACCGGTGGGCGAGTTTTTGTTTTTTGACACCGAGCGCCGGCTGTTGGAGCGCCGCGCGCAAACCGACTACCAGTTTGACCCGCGCACCCGCCCCTGGTATCGGGCTGCACAAGCGTCAAGCACCGCGGCGTTCACGGAGCCGTATGTGTTTTTCACGACCCGGCAGGTTGGGCTGACACTGAGCCAGGCCAGTCTGGAAGGGGGTACCGTTTTTGGCATCGACGTGGTGCTGGACGACCTGGCTACCAGCCTCAGTGATTTGCGCACCACGCCCAATGCCCAATTGGCACTGGTCAATGCCAAAGACCAGGTGTTGGCCTACCCGGACATGAACCGCGTGCTGGTGCAGGGCGAAGGCAAGTTCGATTTCCGTTCGATCCAGGATCTTGGTGTGCCGGGCCTGACCGGCCTGCACGCGCTGCATGCCGGGGCTGGCAAGGTGGTGCCGTATGACGTGGCGGGGACCGAGTGGCTGGGGGTAGTCCTGCCGTTCGACGTCTGGCAGTCGGAGGGCTTGCATCTGCTGGTGGCGGTCCCGAGCGATGATTTGCTGGGCGACCTGAAGAGCAAGGCGGTGCAACTGGCTTTGGTCATCATCGTGTTGGCCCTGTTGCTGATGCCGCTGGGATGGCTTGCCGGTGCCGCCATTGGCCGCAGGCTGGACCGCCTGACAGCGCTGGCCCAGCGCATGAGCCAGTTTGACTTTCACCGCGTGCACGAGTCGCCCAACTTCATCCGTGAGGTCAACAGCCTGTCGGCGGTGATGGGCGAGATGGGCGAGACCATCGAAACTTTTCTGCAGATCAGCCAGGACATGGCGACCGAGCCCCAGGTCGAGCGCATGTTGCACAACGTCTTGCAGCGCATGGTGTCCGCCACCCGTTGCCAGGGCGGCGCGGTGTACCTGGTGGACAGCACCACGCAGACCATGCAGCAAGCCGCGGTTGCCGGGTATCTGCTGGAGCATGACCAGGCGCAAATGCAGCCCGGCAGTGCGACGACCTCGGGTGCGCGCCGCGAAGTCATGCCGGGGTTGTCGGAAATGCAGGTGGAACTGCGCGGTCGCAGTGGCAAGCTCGAAGGGTTGCTGGTCTTGCAACACGCCAGTGACACCGGTCACGCCGATGCCTCATTCACCGAGTTCGTGCACAAACTCTCGGGCATGCTGGCCGTGTCGATTGAGACGCGCCAACTGATCGAGGCGCAAAAGGCCCTGCTGGACGCGGTGATCCGCCTGATGGCCGATGCGATTGACGCCAAGAGCCCCTACACCGGCGGCCACTGCGAGCGTGTGCCCGAACTGGCTGGCATGCTGGTAGACCGCATGGTGCAGGACAGCACAGGGCCGTACGCCGCGTTCACGATGAACGAGGACGAGCGCTACGAATTCCACCTGGGCGCCTGGCTGCACGACTGTGGCAAGGTCACCAGCCCGGAGCACATCATTGACAAGGCGACCAAGCTCGAAACCATCTACAACCGCATCCACGAAGTACGCATGCGTTTCGAGGTGCTGCGGCGCGACGCCGAAATCACTTTCTGGCAAGGCGTGGCGCAGGGCGGTGACCGTGTGGCTTTGCAGGCAGCGTTGACCCAGCACCAGGCCCAGTTGCAAGAGGATTTCGCGTTTGTCGCGCGCTGCAATGTGGGCGGCGAGTTCATGGCCGACGCCGATGTGGCGCGCCTGCAGTCGCTCGCGCAAACGCCCTGGGTGCGGCATTTCGACAACCGTCTGGGCCTGTCCAGCCAGGAGCTGATGCGTGTGCAGGCCGCGTCGCCCGAAGCCCGGCCCTTGCCGGTGCAGGAGCAACTGCTGGCCGACCGGCCCGACCACGTGGTGCCCTGGGGCACGCGCCGACCCCCGGTGGAAAAGGGCGACCCCAAAAATCGCTATGGTTTTGACATGCAACTCCCGGTTCAGGCGCAGCACATGGGGGAGGTGTACAACCTGTCCATCCGCCGCGGCACCTTGACCGAGGAAGACCGCTTCAAGATCAATGACCACATCGTGCAAACCTTGATCATGCTCAAGAGCCTGCCCTGGCCCGCACACCTGGCCCGTGTGCCCGACATTGCCGCCACCCACCATGAAAAGCTCGATGGCAAAGGCTACCCGCGCAAACTGCAGGCGGCGCAGCTCACGCTACCCGACCGGGTCATGGCGTTGGCCGATATTTTTGAAGCGCTGACCGCCGCGGACCGGCCGTACAAGGCGGCCAAGACACTCACCGAGTCGCTGCGCATCATGGCGTTTATGGCCAAAGACCAGCACATTGATGCACAACTGTTCCGCTACTTCCTGCACAGCGGCGTGTGGCAAAGTTTTGCCCAGCAGTACATGCAGCCCGCGCAGATCGATGTGGTGGATATCACCGCCATCGAAAACCTCTTGCCAGCCGCTGTCGCATGATGGCAGCATGTGTGTAACCCCGGGAGAATGACCATGTCCAGCACCAGATCCTTGTTTGCCGCCGCCGTGCTTGCGGCCAGCGCCCTCTGCACGGGGCCGGTGCTGGCGCTGGAACCTGCCACCGGCAAGGTGGTGCTCACGGTCAGTGGCAAGGTGGCAGCCAAAAACACCGCCCAGGCCGCCGACTTTGACATGGCCATGCTGGAGGCGATGCCACAAAAGACGTTCACCACACTCACACCCTGGGACCGGCAGCCCATCAAGTTCTCCGGTCCGCTGTTGCGCGATGTGCTGGCTGCTGCCAAGGCCAGTGGCACCACCCTCAAGGCGGTGGCTGTGAATGACTACAGCACCACCATTCCGCTGAGTGATACACAGCAGTTCGATATGGTGCTTGCCACCCGGATGAACGGCCAACCCATCCCGCCGCGCACCAAGGGGCCGCTGTTTATCGTCTACCCCTACGACAGCCAGCCCACGTTACAGGCGCCGATCTACAAGGACCGCTCGGCCTGGCAGCTCAGATCGTTACTGGTGGAATAAAGCCCGGGGCCAGTGGTCAGGCGAAGTGGTCAAACGATGCAAAGTCGTTGGCCACGGCGGCGCCTGCTGCATCCACCAGACGCAGACCGGGTGCTGCGTCAACCTGCCCAATGCAGGTCACGGGGGTATGGCTGGACTGCGCCGCAGCCTGCACCGCCGCGCGCCGGTGTGCCGGGGCCGTGAACACCAGCTCGTAGTCGTCGCCCCCGCTGAGCACACACTGCAGGGCTTTGTTGGCCGAAATTTCTAAGCCAAATAGGCCTGTAGCCCCCGTGGAATGTGCGCAAGCAGCTATCAAATGCGTAGCGTTTTCGGTCTGAATGGTGGCGCCCACGCCCGAGCGTTGCAGGATGTGGCCCAGGTCGCCCAGCAGTCCGTCGCTCACGTCGGCCGCCGCGCTCGCAACGCCACGCAGTGCCAGGCCCAGCGCCACGCGCGGCGTGGGTTGGTCCATACGGATGCGGGTCTGGGCCAGCACCTCCGGTGGAAGGGTGATCTTTCCTTGCAGCGCTTCCAGCGCAAGGCGGGCATCGCCCAGCGTACCGCTCACGTAGAGGTCGTCGCCCGCGCGCGCGCCGCTGCGCAGCAGGGCTTGGCCGGCTGGCACTTCGCCAAACACCGTGATGCAAATGTTCAGTGGGCCCTGCGTGGTGTCGCCACCAATCAGCTCACAGCCATGGGCATCGGCCAGCGCCAGCAGGCCTTGCGAAAACGGCTCCAGCCATGCGGCGTTGGCTTCGGGCAGGGCCAGGGCGAGGGTGAACGCCACAGGGCGCGCACCGCAGGCGGCCAGGTCGCTGAGGTTCACCGCCAGCGCCTTGTGGCCCAGTGTGCGCGGGTCAACGTCGGGGAAGAAGTGCCGACCCGATACCAGCATGTCACTGGATATCGCCATCTGCATGCCGGGCGCAGGGGCCAGCAGCGCACAGTCGTCACCCACGCCCAGCACCGCGTGGCGCGTGGGGCGGGTGAAGAAGCGCTGGATCAGCTCAAACTCGCCCATCGGGCTCAGGCGCCGCCTCTTTGGCGGGCCAGAAGAAGCTCAAAGGCGCGGTGCGCAGACGGCGCAGAATGGTTTTGTAGATATGGGCGCGCCCGATGTCCGACACGCTGTGTGCCCGCAGCGCCACCCGGAAGGCCAGGTAAAAACTCACGCCCAGGTTGAGCATGCCAATCAGCGGAATGCAGGCCACCACCCACCACAGGGCAGGGTCACGCACCACTTCCCAGCCCAGCGCCGCACAGGCTGCAGCCAGTTGCCCAGTGGACAGGGTCACGTGGCGCACATCCAGTGCCGGCCCGAGAAAGGCCAGGATGGGCGGCACCAGCCCGAGCATCAGGCCCAGCGAAATATTGGACGCGAAACCGGAGATATGGCGGCGCATGAAGTGGGCCCAACGGTCGGCGCGGTCCGGCCCCAGCATGCGGGTGATGCGCGGGTTGTAACGCAGCGCCGAATCCAGCCGGTGCAGCACAAACCAGTTTTCCACCCAGCCGGCAATGATGCTGCTGGCAAACAGCAACACGCCGGTAAATGCGGCAAACAGCAGGGACGGCCCGAGCAGCGTGAGCGAGTGCAGCACGTACTGGGCGCGCTCGGTATCAATCATCGGGTGGCCACTGATCAGCTGGATGACCAGCGACACCGTGATGACCACCGGGAACACCACTGCCACATTGCCGATGACCGCCGCCACCTGGGAGCGCACCAGGTTGGAGACCTCGTCCACAAAGGCTTCCAGCGCACCGGGCTCGGCCATGTCCTTGAGTTTGGCGGCCATGGCCGGGGCGGTCATGGCGGGCTGTTTGGTGGCCAGCGTGTAGTGCATCAACTGGATCAGCACAAAACTGGCGGCATACATCACGCCCGACCAGAAGCCGCTCCAGAACGCCGACAGGGCCAGCGCCATGATGCCGAATTTCAGCGCCGTGGTGATGGCGGTCAACGCACCGCCGCCCGCAGCGTTGCGCAGCATCGCCCCGTACTCGGCGCGGGTGCGGGTGATGTAGTGTTCACCGGTTTCGGAGCTGCGCTCGGCCACCTTGGCGGCCAGCAGGGAGGAACTGGCGGCCATCAGCACGCCCAGGCTGCGGCGCTCCTGGCCTACGGTGGCCAACTGGGCAAACAGCCGCGCCGCGTGGGCGTGTTGCGGATCGGCCAGCAGGCAGTCCAGCAGGATGCGGATGCGCAGCACCCGCTCGCGCAGCTGGCGCAGGCGAAACACCAGGTCCACCGAAATGCCGTGGGCATCGAGGTGGCTGTAGACCGTGGCCGCGGCATGGCGGCAGGCTTCCAACTGGGTCTTGAAGTGTTGCAGCGCGTGCTCCATATCGCCATCGGTCAGCCAAGCCTGGCGCAGGGCGTCCAGGCTGGCTGCCAGTGTGTGGAAAGGGCTGGCCTTGTACTCCGGGGTGCTCATGCGCAACCGGATTTCCGGCGAGAAGCCTGCCGCACTGACCTGGCTGGTGCAGTAGGTGATGGCGTCCAGCACGGTGGCTTGCCAGTGGGTGAGTGCGGGTTTCAGGGCCGCGTGGTGGCTGTCTGCCGGCATGCTGAGCAGGCGGGCCAGGCGCTCCAGTGTGGCAGGGGGCAGTGCGGCCAGCCATTGGGCGTCCAGCGGGCTGGGCATCACGAGTGCAAACAGTTCGGACGCATCCGCCGTCTCGGGCGACGCTGGCAACAGCTTGCGGTGCAGGCGCTCGACCCATTCACTGACAAAGGCATTGCGCGATGCGAAACCGAAGTCGGAGAGCAGGGTGCTGCCGTCCACCGCGCCAATCAGCGCGTGCCACCATGCACGCAGGCGCTGGGCCGTGTCCGGGCGCGCGTCCAGCAGGTCCAGAAACATGTCCACGCGTGCGCTGGCAGCCTGGGCTGACGCATCGTCTCCGCGCACCCAGTCCAGCAGGGCGATCAGCCACAGGTGGCGCTGCACCAGGTTGGCGTTCGGGTCCAGGTCCTCGAGCAGGGCCGCGAGGTCGGGACGGGGGGGGCGCGTCTGTGCCATCAGTGCAGGGTACGCGAACCGCCGGTGCCCACGTCGCCGCTCAGGGCGTCCAGCACAAACATCGGGATATCCGAGTCAAACTTTTCACCGTCTTCGGCGACGCAAAAAAAGCTGCCGTGCATGGTGCCGGTGGGCGTGCGCAACCGGGTGCCGCTGGTGTATTCAAAGGCCTGGCCGGGTTTGAGCAGGGGCTGCTGGCCGATGACGCCCAGGCCCTTGACCTTTTCGGTGTGGCCATTGGCGTCGTTGACGTTCCAGGTGCGTGAAATCAGCTGTGCGGCGACGTCGCCGGTATTGGTGATGGTGATGGTGTACGCGAACACGTACAACCCCTCGTCGGGGGTGGACTGTTCGGGCAGGTACTGGGGTTGTACCTCCACCAGAAATTGGTATCGGGGCATGAGCCTAGTGTAGCCCCCACGCTCCACCGCTTCGCGGGTCGCTGCCCCCTCAGGGGGTTAATTTCCCTTGGGGCGGCCCGGCGGGAAATTGCAGTTTCGCCAAGTGGAATTTGGGTGCGCGTTGCCCCGATTAAACTCTCGCCATGACGTACCGAATCGCCCCCTCCATCCTCTCCGCCGACTTTGCCCGCCTGGGCGAGGAGGTGAAAAACGTGATCGCGGCCGGGGCCGACTGGATCCATTTTGACGTGATGGACAACCATTACGTGCCCAACCTGACGTTCGGGCCGATGATCTGCAGTGCCCTCAAGCCCCATGCCAAGACGGCTGCCGGTGTGGCCGTGCCGATTGACGTGCACCTGATGATCTCGCCTGTGGACGCGCTGGCCGCCCAGTTTGCCGATGCGGGTGCCGACCTGATCAGCTTCCACCCTGACGCCTCCGGCCATGTGCACCGCAGCATCCAGGCCATCAAGTCCAAGGGCGTGAAGGCCGGACTGACCTTCAATCCGGCCGAACCGCTGGACGTGCTGGACTGGGTGATTGACGACATCGACCTGGTGCTGATCATGAGTGTGAACCCCGGTTTTGGTGGCCAGAGCTTCATCGATTCGGCGCTGCGCAAGATCGAGGACGTGCGCAAACGCATCGATGCGTCGGGCAAGGACATTCGCCTGGAAGTGGACGGCGGCATCAAGACCGACAACATCCGCCGCGTGGCCGATGCTGGCGCCGACACCTTTGTGGCCGGCAGCGCCATCTTTGGCAAGCCGGATTACAAAAGCGTGGTGGACGCGATGCGCCAGGCCCTGGCGGCCTGAGTTGCATATATAAAAGGGCTGAAGCCCCCGTCCATACTGCGCAAGCAGCTATGAATTCAGGAGCATTTGGCCCTGCCCCGGAAGTCGCCTAAAACGTTTCCCAATCATCATCCCCGCCTGCGGGGGTGGTCTTGGTACTGGTCTTGGGGCCCGGTGGGGGCAATGCCGCAGGTTTGGCGGCGCCAGCCTTGGGTGCCGATTGGGTGGCCTTGGCTTTGGTTTGCACCAAGGGCGGCTTGGCCGCAGGGGCTGGGGCAGGCGGTGCGTCCGTGTGCCGCGCACCTCCTTGGTTGGCCGTGCTCTGGGGTGCACGTACCTGCGCCGTGGGCGGACCTGCAGGGTGGTCACCCGCGCCCAGTTTGAACACGGCCACCGCTTGCACCAGCGCACTGGCCTGCGTCTTGAGGCTCGAAGCGGCGGCTGCCATCTCTTCCACCAGTGCCGCGTTTTGCTGTGTGGCCTGGTCCATCTGTGTGACAGCTTCACCGACCTGGGCTACCCCCTGGGATTGTTCGTTGCTGGCCGCGCTGATCTCGCCCATGATGTCGGTGACACGTTTGATGCTGCTGACCACTTCGGTCATCGTGGTGCCCGCGCGGTCTACCAGCGCCGTTCCTTGCTCGACGCGGGTGACGCTGTCACCGATCAGGGTCTTGATTTCCTTGGCCGCGTCGGCCGATCGACCGGCCAGACTGCGCACTTCGCTGGCCACCACCGCAAAACCACGGCCTTGCTCACCGGCACGCGCGGCTTCGACCGCCGCATTCAGCGCCAGGATGTTGGTCTGGAAGGCAATGCCGTCGATCACGCTGATGATGTCGCTGATCTTCTTGGACGAGTCGTTGATGCCTTTCATCGTCTCGACGACCTGACCGACGACTTCACCCCCCTGAACGGCAACTGTCGAAGCACTCATGGCCAATTGGTTGGCCTGGCGCGCGTTGTCGGCGTTTTGCCTGACGGTGGAGCTGAGCTCTTCCATGCTGGCGGCGGTTTCTTCCAATGCGCTGGCCTGTTGTTCGGTGCGGGCCGAGAGGTCGTGGTTGCCTTGGGCGATTTCTGAGCTGGCCGTGGCGACGGCATCGGCATTGCTCTTGACGCTGCGCACGATGCCGCCAAAGTTGGATTGCATGCGCGCCATGGCGTTGAGCAATTGCAGTGTTTCGTCATTGCCGGCCGGATGCACCGCGCCCGACAAGTCACCTTCGGCCAATTGGTCAGCAATCGCCACAGCATGGGCCATGGGCTGTGACAGTTGCCGCGCCAGCCAGAGGGATATGAAGATCAGCACCGCCGCAGCCAGGGCCAATCCGATGCCAACCACCACCACGGAGCGCTCTGCAAGCCGGGTTGCGGCAATGCTGTAGGCCTCTACATCCTTGGCAATGGCATCGCCCTGCGCCGCCATGGCATCTTCCAGTGCCTTGAAGGCTTTTTGAAACTCCGGCACCGCGGCTTCCGCGGCGGTGACGTCTGTCATCGCCAGTTTTTGTACGGAAATGGCCGAGTCGGTGTAGTTCTTCACCAGCGGTGCCGTCTTTTGCGCCAGCGCCTTGACTTCGGGCGAGATGGGGAGCGACAGCATCTCGGAAATATTCTTGGCGAAGTTGTCAGAGTGCTCGAGCAGGTCTTTCTGCGCCTCGGCCAGACCCGCAGAGTCTTTCTTGGTGGCACTCAACAGGGCCAGCAACACGTCGCCACGGATCGCGTCGTGCATCATGTCGGCCTCCTGGCTCTTGGCCAGCGCGAGGCTCGTGTTGATGGAGTCATCGAATGCGGTGGACAAGCGCGTGGCGTTGAGCAATGCAGTGCCACCCACCAATGCGGATGCGATCAAACCGATCAAACCCAGACCCAGAACCTGTGTGCGAAGTTTCATACCGTTTCTCTTTTACTTTTGTTGGGCATTGCCCCGTTGTTGAAATGTCTTGTCTCCGTGCAAGGGCTACACAGCCATAGCGTCAGAACGTTTCCCAGTCATCGTCCCCGCCCGCGAGGGCCGGCTTGGGTTGGGTCTTGACGGCGACCGCAACCGGTGGGGACGCCTTGGGCGCGGTTGGACGGGGTGCCGGTTTAGTGGTGGTTGCCGCCAAAGGCTTCTTAGGCACAGTGCTGGAAAGCGGCGCCGGGCGTGGGGTCGGTGTGCTGTGGTTATGCGCGGTGCTTGCTTCGGTCTTGAAAGCGGATACGAGCTGCACCAATTCGTTGGCCTGGGTCTTCAGGCTCGAAGCCGCTGCCGCCATCTCCTCCACCAGCGCCGCATTCTGCTGGGTGGCGTGGTCCATCTGCTGTACCGCTTCGCCAATCTGGGACACGCCTTGCGACTGCTCGGTGCTGGCCGCGCTGATCTCGCCCATGATGTCGGTCACGCGCTTGATGCTGCTGACCACCTCGGTCATGGTGGTGCCAGCCTGGTCCACCAGCGTTGTACCGCGCTCCACGCGGGTCACACTGTCGCCAATCAGCAGTTTGATTTCTTTGGCAGCTTCGGCCGATCGACCGGCCAGGCTGCGCACTTCGCTGGCCACCACGGCAAAACCGCGGCCTTGCTCACCGGCACGGGCGGCTTCGACGGCGGCGTTCAACGCCAGGATGTTGGTCTGGAACGCAATGCCGTCAATGACGCTGATGATGTCGCTGATCTTCTTGGACGAGTCATTGATGCCCTTCATGGTCTCTACCACTTGCCCCACAACCTCTCCGCCTTGCACGGCGACTGTCGAAGCACTCATGGCCAACTGGTTGGCCTGGCGCGCGTTGTCCGCGTTTTGCTTGACGGTGGAGCTGAGCTCCTCCATGGAGGCGGCGGTTTCTTCCAGCGCACTGGCTTGTTGCTCCGTGCGGGTGGAAAGGTCGTGGTTGCCTTGGGCGATTTGTGAACTGGCAGTGGCCACAGACTCTGAGCCCTGACGCACATTGATGACCAGTTTGGACAGGCTGGACTGCATGGCCTTGAGTGCGCCCAGCAGCGCACCAATCTCGTCTTTGCCTTTGACGGAGATCGCATTGCTCAGGTCACCTTCGGCCACTTTTTCCGCCAGAAGCACGGCCTGGGCCAGGGGGGTGGTGATCTGGCGGCTCAGCCAGATGGCGCCGATCAAACTGACGAGGGTGACCATCACCATCATGCTGTAGGCGATATTGCTGCTGGTCTTGGCGGTGGCGCTGGCAGCGGCAGCAACGTCTGCTTTGTCCTTGGCCAGAAGGGCACCGAGCTCTGCCATTTGTTCGGTGGCATCGCGGTCTTTACCGCGGGCTGCCTTGTCACCGACTTGTGCGTCCATGCCCGCGGCCTTGAATTCCTCAAAGGCCTTTTTGTAGGCTTCGCCCGCCGCATTGACGGACTGCCCCAGCTTTTTCTCCAGGTCTTTGGCCGGACCCGGCTTTAGCAGGGGATCCAGTTGCTTAAGGTTGTCCTGCAGGGCCGCCATTTCCTTGAGGTGTGAAGCCCAGTACCGGTCCAGGTCTTTGGGCTCTTTGCCGCGCAGCAGCACGTTTTTCCATTCCTGGATGGCAGTGGCGAAACTGCTGGCCGCTTTGGAGGACGTCTCGTTGGCAGCGACGATTTGAAGCACCTCGCCCTCATAAATCCCCACGGCCTGATTGAGTTTGAAAATGCCGAACATGCCGCAGGCAAATAGCAGGGCCAGGGCACAGGCAAACGCGACGGGAAGCTTGATGCTGAGTTTCATGACCGCTCCTTCTTGGAATACAAACCGGAAGTCCAACACGCAACACAATGCCGAATCACTGTAGCGTGCCTTCTCTGCACTGTCATTAGGGAAGTGGAGGTGTTTGGACGCTCCGGGTCTCGCCGGCGTAAAAAAACCTGCAGGCCGAAGCGTGCAGGTTTTCGATGGGGACGCAATGCACCCCTTTGGGGCGATTTATTTGATGCCGAGCAGGGCGTCTTTGAGTTTGAAGTCCGCAGGTACCGGGCCAAACCAGATAGACATCATGGCTTTGAAGAATTCGGGTTCCTTGAAGGGCTCGCCCTGTACCTTGCCCTTGGCGGTTACCACCATGCCCGTGCCGGGGATCCAGTCCAGGGTGATGACTTCACCGGGGTTGAGCACCTTGTTGGCGGTGAAGATGTCACCCATGCGGATCAGGCCGGGCACGAGCTTGGACATTTCGGTTTTTGGCACGTTGTCTTCCACGCCACGGGTCAGCAGCTTGCCGAACGGGCCCGCTTCAATTTCGCGCAGCATGGTCATGGACAGGCGTTTGGGGCCCGGGACAGCAATCAGTTCGTCCAGCGAAGCAACCTTTTTGGTGGTGTACAGGTCGCCCACATAGACCTTGAAAGGGCCCTTGTAGCGGGTGCCTACGCCATTGAGTTGCAACTTGGCGCCCCCCACGGTGACGCTGTCTTCGATCTTGACGCCATGGAGCTCTACCGTAGCGGCCGGGGCTGCGGCGCTGAAGGAAAAAGCCACGAAACCGGCGAGGAGAAGTTTTGACAAATGCATGGTGTTTAGTCCGAAAAGTGAACGACCGTTCGTTTTGGTGGACCCATTGTCTCCGCTTCCCCGCCAAATAGCATCAGGGTTTTCGATGACCATGCAGTGACGGGGAAGCTGGCTTGCGGGGTTTGCTACACTGCCTTCATGTTTATTCACCGCATCAGCATTACGGGTTGTAGCGACCGGGGGGCCTGGCCCTGGCGTACCACGTCTGTCTTGCCTGAGCGAACCCTGCTGCCCCGCGCCTGAACCCAGGTGAATTGATGCGGCGGGCCTCTGCGCTCCGCGCGGTCAAGTGGCACGGAACTTCCTCTCCGATCTATTGCGCGCACCCTGTTGTCTGCATGTTTGCAGAACCCACGGTTCCCACTTTTGAGAGGCTTCAGTGTCCACCATGACCGAATCTGAATTCCAGACCCTGCACGCGCAGGGCTACAACCGCATCCCCCTGATGGCCCAGGCCTTTGCCGACCTGGAAACGCCACTCTCCCTGTACCTCAAACTGGCCCGCACGCCGGGCTCGACCGAACCGGCGCCCAACAGTTTTCTGCTGGAGTCGGTGGTGGGCGGTGAACGCTTTGGCCGTTACAGCTTCATGGGCTTGCCGGCCCGCACGCTGGTACGCGCCAGTGGCTTCGGTGCGAATGCCCGTACCGAAGTGGTGACCGATGGCGTGGTGGTGGAAACTTCCAGCGTTAACCCACTGGAATTCATCGCCGAGTACCAAAAGCGTTTCAAGGTGGCGCTGCGTCCGGACCTGCCCCGCTTCTGCGGGGGCCTGGCCGGTTACTTTGGTTATGACGCAGTGCGTTATATCGAGAAGAAGCTGCAGGCCAGCTGCCCGCCCGACGAGCTGGGCTGCCCCGACATCCTGCTGTTGCAGTGTGAAGAGCTGGCTGTTATCGACAACCTCTCGGGCAAGCTGTATTTGATCGTGTACGTGGACCCGGCGCAGCCTGATGCGCTGGCGAAGGGCAATGCCCGCCTGGCTGAACTCAAAGCCAGCCTGGCGCAAGCGGTGACCGTGCCGCCGGTCAAGCCGACCACCAGCCACCCGGCCCAGCGTGACTTTGCCAAGGCCGACTATTTGGCCGCCGTGGAGCGCGCCAAGGAGATGATCGCCGGGGGCGACTTCATGCAGGTGCAGGTGGGTCAGCGCATCAAGAAACGCTATACCGAGTCACCGCTGTCGCTGTACCGCGCGCTGCGTTCGCTGAACCCCAGCCCCTACATGTATTACTACCACTTTGGAGACTTCCATGTGGTGGGCGCCAGTCCGGAAATTCTGGTGCGCCAAGAGCAGATCACGGTGGACGACATGCCCGCCACCAAAGTGACCATTCGCCCGCTGGCCGGAACCCGCCCGCGCGGTGCCACGCCGGAGCTGGACAAGGCCGCCGAGGCGGAACTGGTGGGCGACCCCAAGGAGCGCGCTGAACATGTGATGCTGATCGACCTGGCGCGCAACGACATCGGCCGCATCGCCCAAATCGGTTCGGTCAAGGTGACCGACGCCTTTTGCGTGGAGCGCTACAGCCACGTGATGCACATCGTCAGCAACGTGGAAGGCACGCTGAACCCCGGCATGAGCAGCATGGACGTGCTCAAGGCCACGTTCCCGGCGGGTACGCTGACCGGTGCGCCCAAGGTGCATGCGATGGAGATCATCGACCAGTTGGAGCCCATCAAGCGCGGCATCTACGGCGGTGCCTGTGGCTACCTGAGCTACGCGGGCGACATGGACGTAGCCATTGCCATCCGCACCGGCATCATCAAGGACCAGGTGCTTTACGTGCAGGCGGCTGCCGGTGTGGTGGCCGACAGCGTACCGGAGCTGGAGTGGAAGGAAACCGAACACAAGGCCCGCGCGCTGTTGCGCGCCGCCGAGCTGGTAGAGGAGGGGCTGGAATGAGCGCGACCAAAACCAAGCTGTTGATGATCGACAACTACGACAGCTTTACCTACAACATCGTCCAGTACTTTGGTGAGCTGGGTGCCGACGTGGAAGTGTTCCGCAACGACGAAATCACCATCGCCGAAATTGCCGCGCGCCAACCGGACCGCCTGGTGGTCTCGCCCGGCCCGTGCTCGCCCAAAGAGGCGGGCATTTCGGTGGCGGCCATCCAGCATTTCATGGGCCAGTTGCCCATCCTGGGCGTCTGCCTGGGGCACCAAAGCATTGGTGCGGCGCTGGGCGGCAACATCGTCCGCGCGCAGGAGCTGATGCACGGCAAGACCTCGCGCATCACCACCACGCAAGAAGGTGTGTTCGCGGGGTTGCCCGAGCAGTTCACCGTCAACCGCTACCATTCGCTGGCGATTGAGCGCGCCACCTGCCCGAAGGATTTGCAGGTGACGGCGTGGACCGACGATGGCGAGATCATGGGCGTGCGCCACCGCGGCTTGCCGCATGCGGTGCGCATGGAGGGCGTGCAGTTCCACCCGGAAAGCATCCTCACCGAGCACGGGCACGCCATGCTGAAGAATTTTCTTGCATAGGCGCTATTGTTTTAGTAGCTGCTTGCGCATATTACATAAGGGCTAGAGGCCAAAATGACCAAAATAACTGACCTGCGTAGCGACACCGTCACACAACCCACTGCGGCCATGCGGGCGGCGATGCTGGCAGCGCCGCTGGGCGATGACGTGTTTGCCGACGACCCCAGCGTCAACGCGCTGCAGGAAAAGATCGCCGGCCTGCTGGGCTTTGAGGCGGCGCTGTTTGTACCCACGGGCACGCAGAGCAACCTGTGCGCGCTGCTGTCGCACTGCCAACGGGGTGACGAATACATCGTGGGCCAGTACGCCCACGCCTACCGCTGGGAAGGCGGCGGCGGTGCCGTGTTTGGCAGCGTGCAGCCGCAGCCGCTGGCGCACCAGCCGGACGGCACGCTGGCACTCACCGACATTGAAGAAGCCATCAAGCCCGACGACGCCCACTTTGCGCGCACCAAACTGCTGGCACTGGAAAACACCCTGGGCGGCAAGTTGCTGCCGTTCGACTATGTGCAGGAAGCCACCGCGCTGGCCAAAGCCCGGGGCCTGAGCCGCCATCTGGACGGTGCGCGCCTGTTCAACGCCGCCGTGGCCCAGGCCGCGCTGGCCATGAAGGGCAGCACCACACCCGGTTATGTGCAGGTGATGGCGGAGGCGCGTGCCATTGCCCAGTGTTTTGACAGTGTCTCGGTCTGCTTCAGCAAGGGCCTGGGCGCGCCGGTCGGCTCGGCCCTGTGCGGCAGCCGCGAGTTCATTGCCCGCGCGCACCGCATCCGCAAAATGGCCGGGGGCGGCATGCGCCAGTCCGGCATGCTGGCGGCCGCCGCCAGCTACGCGCTGGACCACCATGTGGAGCGCTTGGCACAGGACCACGCGCTGGCGCGCCGCCTGGCCGATGGCCTGGCAGGCATCGAAGGTTTGACGGTAGAAGCACCGCAGACCAATATTGTGTTTGTCGACCTGAGCGGCGCGGCGCGTGATCAGTCGGCTGCGTTGATGGCCCATCTCTCCACCAAAGGTGTGCGTGCCACCGGCCTGTACCGCCTGCGTTTTGTGACCCATCTGGATGTGGACCCGGCCGGTGTCGACCAGGCGGTGTCCGCCATCCGCCAGTTCTTCAAGGCTTGAGGAACGCACCATGTGGGGTATGGAACATCTGGGCCTGTTTATCCTGGCCGGCTGGCTGCTGAACCTGACGCCAGGGCCGGACGTGCTGTACATCGTGAGCAACGCGCTGCGCTCGGGCGCGCGCGCCGGCGTGGTGGCCGCATTCGGCATCACAGCGGGCTGTTTTGTGCACATCTTCGCTGCCGCGCTGGGTGTGGGCGCGCTGCTGGCCACCTCGGCGACCGCCTTCACTGCACTGAAGTGGCTGGGCGCCGGCTACCTGCTCTATGTCGGCACGCGCCTGCTGCTGTCACGCGCCCCATCTGCTATGCATTTGGAAGCTGCCCCCGAAGACTCCACGGGGGCTGCGGCCCTGAAAGACATATTTCTTCGCGGCTTCTGGACGAATGTGCTCAACCCTAAGGTGGCGCTGTTTTTCCTGGCCTTTGTGCCGCAATTCATTGCCCATGATGCAGACAACAAGACGCTGGCTTTTGTGCTGCTGGGCGTGTTGTTCAACCTCAATGCGATCCCCATCAACCTGGGGTATGCGTTCCTGGCCGCCTGGGCCGCCAAGCGTATGGATGCCGTGCAGCGCGGCATGCACTGGCTGGACCGTGTTGCCGGTGCCTTGTTTGTCGGTTTTGGCGTCAAGCTGGCGCTGACCGAAGCCCCCTAAGACAATCTGGAGAACGTTATGCCGATTACCCCCCAAGAGGCGCTGCAGCGCACCATCGAACACCGCGAAATTTTCCACGACGAAATGCTGCACCTGATGCGCCTGATCATGTCCGGCGAGATGTCGCCGGTCATGATGGCCGCGCTGATCACCGGCCTGCGCGTCAAGAAGGAAACCATTGGTGAGATCACCGCAGCCGCCCAGGTCATGCGGGAGTTTTCCACCAAGGTGGAAGTGGCCGACAAGACCAACCTCGTGGATATCGTCGGCACCGGCGGCGACGGCTCGCACACCTTCAATATCTCGACCTGTTCCATGTTTGTGGCGGCAGCGGCGGGTGCCAAGGTCAGCAAACACGGTGGGCGTAGTGTCAGCAGCAAGAGCGGCAGCGCCGATGTGCTGGAGGCCCTGGGCCTGAACATCAACCTTTCGCCTGCGCAAATCGCCCAATGCATTGCCGAGCTGGGAGTGGGCTTCATGTTCGCGCCCAACCACCACCCGGCCATGAAAAACGTGGCGCCGGTGCGCAAGGAAATGGGCATCAAGACCATCTTCAACATCTTGGGCCCGCTGACCAATCCGGCTGGTGCACCCAACATCCTGATGGGCGTGTTCCATGCCGATCTGGTGGGTATCCAGGTGCGCGCACTGCAGCGCCTGGGCGCCGAGCATGCCATCGTGGTCTATGGCCGCGACGGCATGGACGAGGTGAGTCTGGGTGCTGCCACGCTGGTCGGTGAGCTCAAGGACGGACAAGTGCGCGAATACGAAATTCACCCCGAAGACTTCGGCATGGTCATGGCCAGCAACCGCACGCTCAAGGTCACCACTGCCGAAGATTCGCGCGCCATGCTGATGGGCGTGCTGAATAACCAGGCGGGCCCGGCCAAGGATATTGTGGCGCTGAATGCCGGTGCTGCGCTTTACGCTTCCAATGTAGCAAATAGCATTCAAACCGGCATCCAGCTTGCGCAAGCAGCTATCGAATCAGGAGCGGCCGAGGCAAAAATGACGGCCCTGGTTGAACTCTCACGCCAACTGGCAAGTTAAGGACACCATGAGCGACATACTGGACAAAATCGTTGCGGTTAAACACCAAGAGGTGGCCGCAGCCAGCAAGCGCAAATCGTTGGAGATCGTGCGGGCGGACGCCGAAAGCCGCGTTCTGACACGTGACTTTGTCGGCGCCTTACGCGCCAAGATTGCAGCCGGGCGTCCCGCAGTCATTGCAGAGGTCAAGAAGGCCAGCCCGTCCAAGGGTGTGTTGCGCGCCGACTTCATCCCTGCCGACATCGCGCAAAGTTATGCCGAGCACGGTGCCGCCTGCCTGTCTGTACTCACTGATGTGCAGTTTTTCCAGGGTGAAATCGACTACCTCAAGCAAGCCCGAGCCAGCTGCCAACTGCCCGTGCTGCGCAAGGACTTCATGGTCGATGCCTACCAAATCTATGAGTCGCGCGCCATGGGCGCTGACGCCATCCTGTTGATCGCCGCCTGCTTGGATGACGCGCAGATGAAAGACTTTGAAGCCATCGCCCGCAGCCTGGACATGGCGGTGCTGGTGGAAGTGCACGACCAGCCCGAGCTGGAGCGTGCCCTGAAGCTGAAAACGCCATTGATCGGTATCAACAACCGCAACCTCAAGACCTTCGATGTGTCGCTGGACACCACGCTGGCCTTGAAAGCACAGGTGCCGATCGACCGCATTCTGGTGACCGAAAGTGGAATCCACACCCGTGAAGACGTGCTGCGCATGGGGGCGGCGGGCATCAATGCCTTTCTCGTGGGTGAGGCTTTTATGCGTGCGCCAGAACCGGGTGAGGCCCTGGCCGCGCTGTTCGGCTAAAACCATGTTGGGCGTTCCCTCTCAGGACGAGTCCCTGGTGGCTGACCAGTTGTTGGCGGCCAATCCGGAAAACTGGGCTGTGGCTGCCGGCTGGCAGC
Source organism: Rhodoferax saidenbachensis (assembly GCF_001955715.1). NCBI lineage: Bacteria > Pseudomonadati > Pseudomonadota > Betaproteobacteria > Burkholderiales > Comamonadaceae > Rhodoferax > Rhodoferax saidenbachensis. Next base: position 488,587 of record NZ_CP019239.1, read on the forward strand.
CTTTGGTGGATGATTTCTTTGCATCCGAAACCGGGCAGCGTTTGCTGGCGTTTCTGGACCAGCGTCTGCAGGCCGGTGCTGCTGTGTTTCCGCCACAACCGTTACGGGCCTTGAGCCTCACGCCGCCCGAAGCGGTGCGCGTCGTGATCCTGGGCCAGGACCCATACCACGGGCGTGGTCAGGCCGAAGGTCTTGCGTTTTCGGTTGCGTCTGGCGTGCAGTTGCCGCCCTCGCTGCGCAATATCTTCAAGGAACTGCTGCGTGACCTGGGCACGCCGTTCCCCGCATTCCCCAGCCCCGGGGGAAGCTTGGTTCGCTGGGCCCAGCAGGGCGTGCTGTTGCTTAACACCTGCCTCACGGTGGAGGAGGGCCAGCCCGCCAGCCACTCCGGTAAAGGCTGGGAAATGCTCACCGACGCTGTGATTCGCCAGATTTCACTGGATGCCCAGCCAGCGGTTTTTATGCTCTGGGGCGCGCATGCGCAGAGCAAACGGCCGCTGATTGACGCTTCGCGCCATTTGGTGCTTACGGCCAACCACCCGTCGCCGCTGTCAGCGCTGCGCCCGCCCGTGCCCTTTATCGGCTGCGGGCATTTTTCCCAAGCCCGCGCCTGGCGCGATGCGCACAAGGCAGCGGGCGATGCCACGCCTGATGCATAAAAGTTGCGCATTTCTGGCTGGAATTTGTTCTGCCTGTCATGACAGGGGTAAAAACTCATGGCATAATTCGGGGTTCACCAAAGGAGAGGTGGCCGAGTGGTTAATGGCAGCAGACTGTAAATCTGCCCTCTTACGAGTACGCTGGTTCGAATCCAGCCCTCTCCACCAGTGATAAGTTGAATGAGATGTAGCGTTTGTGCCTGTAAAGGGCGAACCTTCGCGGGGTTCGTATAGTGGTAATACCTTAGCCTTCCAAGCTAAAGCGAGGAGTTCGATTCTCCTACCCCGCTCCATCGTTAACTTGTTGCTGGCTTTGTAAAAAGTTGGTTGTAAAGATTTTGCCCTTTTGGCTCAGTGGTAGAGCACTCCCTTGGTAAGGGAGAGGTCGCGGGTCCGATTCCCGCAAAGGGCACCAGTTTTTTGCACGACCGTTGGCGTGCGGGTCGCGGCGGTTGCGCTGTGATTTTTGTTGGTTTCACTCATTACTTTTCGGAGTCAGACAATGGGAAAAGAAAAATTCACACGTACCAAGCCTCACGTCAATGTGGGCACGATTGGCCACGTTGACCATGGCAAGACTACGCTGACAGCGGCCATCACGACCGTGCTGGCAGCCAAGTTTGGCGGTTCTGCCAAGGCCTACGACCAGATCGACGCTGCGCCTGAAGAAAAAGCACGCGGTATCACGATCAACACCGCCCACGTGGAATACGAAACGGCTAACCGCCACTACGCCCACGTTGACTGCCCCGGACACGCTGACTATGTGAAGAACATGATCACTGGCGCTGCCCAAATGGACGGCGCCATCCTGGTTTGCTCCGCAGCTGACGGCCCCATGCCTCAGACCCGTGAGCACATCCTGTTGGCTCGCCAGGTGGGTGTTCCTTACATCATCGTGTTCCTGAACAAGTGCGACATGGTCGATGACGCTGAACTGCTGGAACTGGTCGAAATGGAAGTTCGCGAACTCCTCGACAAGTACGACTTCCCAGGCGACAAGACCCCCATCATCCACGGCTCTGCCAAGCTCGCCATGGAAGGCGACAAGGGTGACCTGGGTGAAGGCGCCATCATGAAACTGGCCGACGCACTGGACAGCTACATCCCCCTGCCAGAGCGTGCTGTTGACGGCGCGTTCCTGATGCCCGTGGAAGACGTGTTCTCCATCTCTGGCCGCGGCACCGTGGTGACTGGCCGTATCGAACGTGGTGTGGTCAAAGTCGGCGAAGAAATCGAAATCGTCGGTATTGCTGACACCCAAAAGACCACCTGCACTGGCGTGGAAATGTTCCGCAAGCTGCTGGATCAAGGTCAAGCGGGCGACAACGTCGGTATCCTGTTGCGCGGCACCAAGCGTGAAGACGTGCAGCGCGGCCAAGTGCTGTGCAAGCCCGGCTCCATCAAGCCCCACACCCACTTCACTGGCGAGATCTATGTCTTGTCCAAGGACGAAGGCGGCCGCCACACGCCTTTCTTCAACAACTACCGCCCTCAGTTCTACTTCCGTACAACGGACGTGACCGGTGCGATCGAGTTGCCAGAAGGCAAGGAAATGGTCATGCCTGGTGACAACGTGTCGATCACTGTGAAGCTGATCAACCCCATCGCCATGGAAGAAGGCCTGCGCTTCGCTATCCGCGAAGGTGGTCGTACCGTGGGCGCCGGTGTGGTTGCCAAAATCATCGCGTAAAGATTTCGCGAAGGGGTATAGCTCAATTGGCAGAGCGTCGGTCTCCAAAACCGAAGGTTGTAGGTTCGATTCCTACTGCCCCTGCCACCTGGCTAGCTTAAAGGTGGCAAACAAGCCCGCTACGGTGTAGCGGGCTTCAGCGTCTTAAGGTCGCTGAAATTTTGAATCGATTTAGAACGCGCGAAATACAGAAATATGGCCACGACACAAGTTCAAACCGTCAGTACAGGGGCAGACAAGGCCAAGTTGGCCGCTGCTGCTGCATTGGTGGTGGCTGCGCTCGCAGCGTTTTATCTGCTGGGCAAGCAAGGCCAACTGGTGCAGTGGGCTGCATTGCTGGTCGGGCTGGCTGCTGCGGTTGCCCTGTTTTTTGCGTCTGAGTCGGGTCGCCAACTGGCGGCCTTTGGGCGTGATGCCTGGCGCGAAGTTAGAAAAGTGGTTTGGCCTGCACGCAAAGAAGCGATTCAGATCACAGCATACGTCTTTGGTTTTGTGATCGTGATGGCGCTGTTTCTGTGGTTCACAGACAAGACGCTTGAGTGGGTCTTTTACGACTTGATTTTGGGGTGGAAAAAATAATGACTGAAGTTGTCGCAAGCCCCTCGGCAGAATTGCCACCAACCACTCCCGTAAATCCTGATTTGCGTTGGTATGTGGTGCATGCTTATTCCGGCATGGAAAAAGCAGTAGAGCGCAACATTCTGGAGCGGATTACCCGCTCCGGCATGGAAAACAAGTTTGGCCGCATCCTCGTTCCTATGGAAGAGGTAGTTGAGGTCAAGAACGGTCAGAAAAAAACGACTGAACGCAAGTTCTTCCCCGGCTATGTGCTGGTGGAAATGGTCATGGACGATGACACCTGGCATCTGGTGAAACACACCAATAAGGTGACCGGTTTTGTGGGTGGTGCAAAAAACCGTCCAGCCCCAATTTCCGAAGCTGAGGTGATGAAGATCGTCAACCAGATGCAGGAAGGCACCGAGAAGCCGCGCCACAAGATTGAATTTGTGGTGGGTGAGTATGTGCGCGTCAAGGAAGGTCCTTTCACCGACTTCAATGGTTCGGTGGAAGACGTGAACTACGAGAAGAGCAAGGTGCGCGTGTCGGTGACCATTTTCGGTCGCTCCACGCCGGTCGAATTGGAGTTTTCTCAGATCGAGAAAACGTAAGTTTCGCTAAGACCTAAGGTTTGCTGGCCAGCGATGGCCGGTTTTGCATTTGCGTTATCCGACTCGGCGCGAATGAATTTGAAGAGTCGTTAACCCCGGGGAGCCGAGGTCTGAGTTGTTCAGCACCAAGGCGTTATCACCCGTAAGGAGAAATCATGGCGAAGAAAATCATTGGTTTCATCAAGCTGCAAGTACCAGCTGGTAAAGCCAATCCATCCCCCCCCATTGGTCCTGCGCTGGGTCAGCGCGGACTGAACATCATGGAGTTCTGCAAGGCATTCAATGCGCAGACCCAAGGTGTTGAGCCAGGTCTGCCACTGCCTGTGGTGATCACTGCTTTTGCAGACAAGAGCTTCACCTTCATCATCAAGACCCCGCCTGCGACGGTCCTGATCAAGAAGGCCATCAAGCTGGACAAGGGCTCTGCCCGTCCACACGTGGACAAGGTCGGCAAGATCACGCGCGCTCAGCTCGAAGAAATCGCCAAGACCAAGATGAAAGACATGAACGCCGCCGATCTGGAAGCCGCAGTGCGCACCATCGCCGGTTCTGCCCGCTCCATGGGCGTGAATGTGGAGGGCGTGTAAATGTCCAAGCTCACCAAAAAACAAAAGACCCAAGTCGGCAAGATTGACAGCAACAAGCTGTACCCCCTGAGCGACGCTTTGGGTCTGGTCAAGGAATTCGCCAACGCCAAGTTCGACGAATCCATCGATGTGGCTGTTCAGCTCGGCATCGACGCGAAGAAGTCGGATCAAGTGGTGCGTGGTGCGGTCGTTCTGCCTAACGGCACCGGCAAGACCAAGCGCGTGGCTGTGTTCGCCCAAGGCGCCAAAGCTGAAGAAGCCAAGGCTGCTGGTGCTGACGTGGTCGGTATGGACGACCTGGCCGCTATGGTCAAGGCCGGCGACATGCCTTTCGACATCGTGATCGCCGCTCCTGACGCCATGCGCGTTGTGGGTACGTTGGGTCAAATTCTGGGCCCTCGTGGTCTGATGCCTAACCCCAAGGTTGGCACCGTGACTCCGGATGTGGCAACAGCAGTGCGTAATGCCAAGGCTGGTCAAGTGCAATTCCGCGTCGACAAGGCCGGTATTGTTCACTCCACCATTGGTCGCCGTTCGTTTGATTCGGACAAGCTGCAAGGCAATCTGGCTGCGCTGGTGGACGCTTTGAACAAAGCCAAACCTGCTTCCAGCAAGGGTGTGTATTTGAAGAAAGTCGCTGTTTCGTCGACCATGGGTGTGGGTGTCCGCGTGGACCTGCAAACCATCTCGGCGTAATCGCAAAAATTTGAACGGATCGCAAGACCCGTTCAATGTGGTGGGCTGCAACGGTTGCAAAACCGGAGCAGGCCATCCAAGACCGTTGGTGTGCAAGCGGGCATTTATGCAAGCAGTCACTTAAACCGACACAGTGTTCGCACCGTGTCCAGCCAACGCAGATGGCGATCCCGCTGCAGATGGAATTGAGAAGTTTCGTTAACAGTTGGTCGCTGCAATGTGGAGCGTAAAGCAGCGTTTGCTGCCAAGCGCATTTAAAGGAGTAGACCTTGAGTCTTAATCGCAGTGAGAAAGAAGCGGTCATCAGTGATGTGACCGGCCTCGCCGCTAAAGCTCAAACGCTCGTGATCGCGGAATACCGCGGCATCACGGTCGCTGACATGACCAAACTGCGCAACAACGCGCGCAGCGCTGGTGTGAGCCTGAGTGTGTTGAAGAACACCCTGGCCCGCCGTGCTGTTGCCGGTAGCCCGTTTGAAATCGTGTCCGACCAGATGACCGGTCCTCTGATCTACGGCTTTTCCGAAGACGCAGTAGCAGCCGCGAAAGTGGTTGCAGAGTTCGCGAAAACCAACGACAAGTTGGTGATCCGTGCTGGTGCGTATGGCGGTAAGGCACTGGACGTGAACGGCGTGAAGCAATTGGCAAGCATTCCTTCCAAGGAAGTGTTATTGGCGCAATTGTTGGGCTTGATGCAATCCCCCATCTCCCGTACAGCACGTGTGCTGGCGGCGTTGGCGGACAAAAAAGGCGCTGGCGTAGCTGTAGAAGCTGCCCCCGCAGAGGCTGTCGCGGCGTAATTGCCCGACATCCGTAGTAACCAAACTTGTTAGGAAATCAAAATGGCATTCGATAAAGACGCATTTTTGACCGCGCTGGACAGCATGACGGTCATGGAACTCAACGACCTGGTGAAAGCCATCGAAGAGAAATTTGGTGTGAGCGCTGCCGCTATGGCTGGCCCTGCTGCTGCTGGCCCTGCTGCCGCTGCTGCTGAAGAGAAGACCGAGTTCAACGTGGTGTTGACTGACGCTGGCGCCAACAAGGTGTCCGTCATCAAGGCCGTGCGCGAAATCACCGGTCTGGGCCTGAAAGAAGCCAAGGACCTGGTTGACGGCGCTCCCAAGGCTGTCAAGGAAGGCATTGCCAAGGCTGACGCTGAAGCTGCTCTGAAGAAGCTGGTGGAAGCTGGTGCAAAGGCTGAACTCAAGTAATTGAGTCGTCCACAAGGGCTGGAGGTTCCGATAAGGGCCTCCAGCCTTTGGTGCTTGTGAGAGTGCACTAAAAAGTTGCGTGGTAACGCTATTTTTTAGTGTCTTCTGACCCCGACTGCAGAAGATGCCTTGGTACGGGTTGCGTGCAATGCGCGACCGTCCGCCAATGATTGGTAGTGGCCAATCACCAAGAAAGACACACAGTCGCCTAGGACCCCCAGGATTCCTCAGTCTTTGCCCGGAGATCTAATGGCTTACACATACACAGAACGCAAACGCATTCGCAAAAACTTCGGTACTCGCGATAGCGTGCTGGAAATCCCTTACCTGCTGCAGATGCAAAAAGACGCCTATACCGCGTTCCTGCAAGCAGATGTTGCCCCCAAGAAACGTACCGCAGAAGGCCTGCAGGCCGCCTTCGAGGCTGCCTTTCCCATCGTCTCGCATAACGGTTTTGTGGAGATGAAGTACCTAGAGTACAACCTCGCCAAGCCAGCGTTTGATGTGCGTGAATGCCAAACCCGTGGCCTGACTTTCGCTTCGGCCGTGCGTGCCAAGGTGCAACTGATCATTTATGACCGTGAATCCTCGACCAGCCAGAACAAGGTGGTTAAGGAAGTCAAGGAACAGGAAGTCTATATGGGCGAAGTGCCGCTCATGACCGGCAAAGGCTCCTTCATCATCAACGGTACTGAGCGCGTGATCGTGTCCCAGTTGCACCGTTCCCCCGGCGTGTTCTTCGAACACGACAAAGGCAAGACCCACAGCTCGGGCAAGCTGTTGTTCTCGGCTCGCATCATTCCTTACCGTGGTTCCTGGCTCGACTTTGAATTCGACCCGAAAGACCTGCTGTATTTCCGTGTGGACCGTCGCCGCAAGATGCCCGTCACGATTCTGTTGCGTGCCATTGGCCTGAACAACGAATCCATCTTGGCGAACTTCTTCGTCAACGACAACTTCCGTCTGATGGACAGCGGCGCACAAATGGAATTTGTGGCTGAACGTCTGCGTGGCGAAGTGGCCCGTTTCGACATCACCGACAAGAGCGGCAAGGTGGTTGTTGCCAAAGACAAACGCGTTACCGCCCGTCACACCCGTGAACTGGAACAATCCGGCACCACGCACATCAGCGTGCCCGAAGACTTCCTGGTTGGCCGTGTGGTCGCCCGTAATGTGATTGATGCGGATACCGGTGAAATCGTGGCCAAGGCCAACGAAGAATTGACCGAGTTGCTGCTCAAGAAATTGCGCACCGCGGGCATCCAGGACCTGGCTTGTATCTACACCAACGAGCTGGACCAAGGCGCCTACATTTCGCAAACCCTGCGCACTGACGAAACGGCCGACGAGTTCGCTGCCCGTGTCGCCATCTACCGCATGATGCGCCCCGGCGAGCCACCAACGGAAGATGCAGTGCAAGCGCTGTTCCAGCGCCTGTTCTACAACCCCGACACCTACGATCTGTCGCGCGTGGGCCGCATGAAGTTCAACGCCAAGATGGGCCGTTCGGAATCGACCGGCCCCATGGTGCTGACCAATGAAGACATCCTGGCTGTCGTGAAGATCCTGGTGGATCTGCGCAATGGACGCGGGGAAGTCGACGATATTGACCACTTGGGTAACCGCCGCGTGCGTTGCGTGGGCGAGCTGGCCGAAAACCAGTACCGCACGGGCCTGGCACGTATTGAAAAGGCAGTGAAAGAGCGTCTGGGTCAGGCAGAGCAAGAGCCGCTGATGCCACACGATCTGATCAACAGCAAGCCCATCTCCGCTGCGCTCAAAGAGTTCTTCGGTGCTTCGCAGCTGTCGCAGTTCATGGACCAGACCAATCCTTTGGCCGAAATCACCCACAAGCGCCGCGTATCCGCCCTTGGTCCGGGCGGTTTGACCCGTGAGCGTGCCGGCTTTGAAGTGCGTGACGTGCACGTCACCCACTACGGTCGTGTGTGTCCCATTGAAACGCCTGAAGGTCCAAACATTGGTCTGATCAACTCGCTGGCCCTGTACGCCCGTTTGAACGAGTACGGTTTCATTGAAACCCCGTACCGTCGTGTGGTGGACAGCAAGGTAACGATGGACATCGATTACCTGTCAGCCATCGAAGAAGGCAAGTACGTGATTGCCCAGGCCAATGCGGCGCTGGACAAGGACGGCAAGCTGACCGGTGACCTGGTGTCTGCCCGTGAAAAGGGTGAATCTATTCTGGTTGGCGCTGAACGCATCCAGTACATGGACGTGTCGCCCGCGCAGATCGTGTCGGTGGCGGCATCCCTGGTTCCGTTCCTGGAGCACGATGATGCGAACCGTGCCTTGATGGGCGCCAACATGTCCCGTCAGGCCGTGCCTGTGCTGCGCCCCGAGAAGCCCATGGTGGGCACTGGCATTGAACGCGTGGCCGCGGTCGACTCCGGTACGGTTGTCACCGCAACACGTGGTGGCGTGGTCGACTATGTCGACGCGACCCGTATCGTGGTGCGTGTGAATGACAGCGAAGCCGTGGCTGGTGAAGTCGGTGTGGACATCTACAACCTGATCAAATACCAACGTTCCAACCAGAACACCAACATCCACCAGCGTCCTATCGTCAAGAAGGGCGACAAACTGGCCAAGGGTGACGTGATTGCCGACGGCGCTTCTACCGATCTGGGTGAAATCGCCATCGGCCAAAACATGCTGGTCGCGTTCATGCCCTGGAATGGCTACAACTTCGAAGATTCGATTTTGATCAGCGAACGCGTGGTGGCAGAAGACCGTTACACCTCCATCCACATCGAAGAACTCGTGGTGATGGCGCGTGACACCAAGCTGGGTGCGGAAGAAATTACCCGCGACATTCCCAACCTGAGTGAACAGCAACTCAACCGTCTGGACGAGTCCGGCATCATCTACGTGGGTGCAGAAGTGCAGCCTGGCGATACGCTGGTTGGCAAGGTCACGCCCAAGGGTGAAACCACGCTCACGCCCGAAGAAAAGTTGCTGCGTGCGATCTTCGGCGAGAAGGCTTCCGATGTGAAGGACACTTCGCTGCGCGTGGACCAAGGTTCACAAGGTACCGTGATCGATGTGCAGGTCTTCACCCGTGAAGGCATCACACGTGACAAGCGTGCCCAGCAGATCATTGACGACGAACTCAAGCGTTTCCGTCTGGATCTGAATGACCAACTGCGTATTGTGGAAGCCGATGCGTTTGACCGTATTGAAAAACTGCTGAGCGGCAAGGTCGCCAATGGTGGACCTCAAAAACTGGCCAAGGGCACCAAGATCGACAAGGCCTACCTGGCTTCCGTCGAGAAGTTCCACTGGTTCGACATTCGTCCGGCCGACGAAGAAGTTGCATCGCAACTGGAGTCCATCAAGAACTCCATCGAGCAGCAGCGCCACAGCTTCGACCTGGCTTTTGAAGAAAAGCGCAAGAAACTCACGCAAGGCGACGAGTTGCCAGCAGGCGTTCTGAAAATGGTCAAGGTCTACATTGCGGTCAAACGCCGCCTGCAGCCTGGTGACAAGATGGCCGGTCGCCACGGTAACAAGGGTGTGGTTTCCAAAATCACCCCCGTGGAAGACATGCCTTACATGGCTGACGGTACCCCCGTGGACATCGTGCTGAACCCCTTGGGCGTTCCTTCGCGTATGAACATCGGTCAGGTGCTGGAAGTGCACTTGGGCTGGGCCGGCAAGGGTCTGGGCCAACGTATCGGTGACATGCTGCAGCGTGAAGCCGCCGCGACCGAAATCCGTGGTTTCCTGGAACAGATCTACAACGGTACGGGGCGCAAGGAAGATCTGAAGCAACTGTCTGACACCGAAGTGCGCGACATGGCGGAAGAGCTGACCCATGGCGTGCCGTTTGCATCTCCCGTGTTCGATGGCGCTACCGAAAAAGAAATCGGTGACATGCTGCAATTGGCCTATCCTGCCGACGTAGCCAAGGCCAAGGGCCTGACCGACACCCGCACCCAGGCCCAGTTGTATGACGGCCGGAGCGGCGATGCGTTTGAACGCACCACCACGGTGGGCTACATGCACTACCTGAAGCTGCACCACTTGGTGGATGACAAGATGCACGCCCGTTCTACTGGACCGTACAGCTTGGTTACGCAACAGCCCCTGGGCGGTAAAGCGCAATTCGGTGGTCAGCGTTTCGGCGAAATGGAAGTGTGGGCCCTGGAAGCCTACGGCGCTTCCTACACGCTGCAGGAAATGCTCACCGTCAAGTCCGACGACGTTCAAGGCCGTACCAAGGTGTACGAGAACATCGTCAAGGGCGAACACTCCATCGAAGCCGGTATGCCGGAATCGTTCAATGTGCTGGTCAAGGAAATCCGTTCCTTGGGCATCGACATCGAACTCGAACGTTCTTAATTGAAAGGGAAAGAGTCACATGAAATCTTTACTCGACCTGTTCAAGCAGTTCACGCCCGATGAGCATTTCGATGCCATCAAGATCGGTATGGCTTCTCCCGAGAAGATCCGTTCGTGGTCTTTCGGCGAAGTCAAAAAGCCTGAAACCATCAACTACCGCACGTTCAAGCCTGAGCGCGACGGCCTGTTCTGCGCCAAGATCTTCGGGCCCATCAAGGACTACGAATGCCTGTGCGGCAAGTACAAGCGTTTGAAGCACCGCGGTGTGATCTGCGAGAAGTGCGGCGTTGAAGTCACACAGACCAAGGTTCGCCGTGAACGCATGGGTCACATCGACCTGGCTGCTCCTTGCGCCCACATCTGGTTCCTGAAGTCCCTGCCAAGCCGTCTGGGTCTGGTGCTGGACATGACACTGCGTGATATCGAACGCGTGTTGTACTTTGAAGCCTACGTGGTCACCGACCCAGGCATGACCCCGCTGAAGAAGTTCAGCATCATGTCGGAAGACGATTTCGACGCCAAGTTCAAGGAATACGGCGACGAGTTCCAGGCCAAGATGGGCGCTGAAGGTATCAAGGATTTGCTGCAAAGCATTGATATCGAAGGTTCGATCGAAAAGCTGCGCAACGACCTGACCGGTTCCGAGCTCAAGATCAAGAAAAACGCCAAGCGTTTGAAGGTTCTGGAAGCGTTCAAGAAATCCGGCATCAAGCCCGAGTGGATGGTGCTGGACGTGCTGCCAGTACTGCCACCGGATTTGCGTCCGCTGGTGCCGCTGGACGGCGGTCGTTTTGCGACCTCTGATCTGAACGATCTGTACCGCCGCGTGATCAACCGCAACAGCCGTCTGCGCCGTTTGCTGGAACTCAAAGCGCCTGAAATCATTGCGCGCAATGAGAAGCGCATGTTGCAAGAAGCCGTGGACAGCTTGCTGGACAACGGTCGCCGCGGCAAGGCCATGACGGGCGCCAACAAGCGAGCTCTGAAGTCTCTGGCCGACATGATCAAGGGCAAATCCGGTCGTTTCCGCCAGAACTTGCTGGGCAAGCGCGTGGATTACTCCGGTCGTTCCGTGATTACCGTGGGCCCAACGCTCAAGCTGCACCAGTGCGGCCTGCCGAAGCTGATGGCCTTGGAATTGTTCAAGCCCTTCATCTTCGCGCGCCTGGAAGCCATGGGCATTGCGACCACGATCAAGGCTGCCAAGAAGGAAGTCGAATCCGGTACGCCCGTGGTTTGGGACATTCTGGAAGAGGTCATCAAAGAGCATCCCGTGATGCTGAACCGTGCGCCTACGTTGCACCGTTTGGGTATCCAGGCCTTTGAGCCCATCCTGATCGAAGGCAAAGCGATCCAACTGCACCCACTCGTTTGCGCGGCCTTCAACGCCGACTTCGACGGTGACCAGATGGCTGTTCACGTGCCTTTGTCGGTGGAAGCACAAATGGAAGCCCGCACCTTGATGCTGGCCTCCAACAACGTGCTGTTCCCGGCCAACGGCGAGCCTTCCATTGTTCCTTCGCAGGACGTGGTGTTGGGTCTGTACTACACCACCCGTGACCGTATCAACGGCAAGGGCGAGGGCCTGATCTTCTCCGACACCGGTGAAGTGCAGCGCGCCTTCGACGGTGGTGCAGTCGACCTGAACTCGCGTATCAACGTGCGGTTGACCGAGTGGACCAAAAACAAGGAAACCGGCGAATTTGAGCCATCGACCAAGCTGTGGGAAACCACCGCAGGCCGTGCGCTGTTGTCCGAAATCCTGCCCAAGGGTTTGCCTTTCTCCAACATCAACAAGGCGTTGAAGAAGAAGGAAATCTCCAAGCTGATCAACGTGTCTTTTCGCAAGTGCGGATTGAAAGAGACCGTGGTGTTTGCCGACAAGCTGTTGCAAGCGGGCTTCCGCCTGGCGACACGTGCCGGTATCTCCATTTGTATCGACGACATGCTGGTGCCTGCAGAAAAACACGACATCATTGCGCGCGCCCAGAAGGAAGTCAAAGAGATCGAACAGCAATATGTGTCCGGTCTGGTGACTTCCGGTGAGCGCTACAACAAGGTGGTGGATATCTGGGGCAAGTCGGGTGACGAAGTGTCCAAGGTGATGATGGCCAAGCTGTCCAAGGAAATGGTCACGGACCGCCATGGCAAGCAAGTCCAACAAGAGTCCTTCAACTCCATCTACATGATGGCCGACTCCGGCGCGCGCGGTTCTGCGGCGCAGATTCGCCAGGTGGCCGGTATGCGGGGTCTGATGGCCAAGCCTGACGGCTCCATCATCGAGACACCGATTACCGCGAACTTCCGCGAAGGTCTGAACGTGCTGGAGTACTTCATCTCCACCCACGGTGCCCGTAAGGGTCTGGCCGATACGGCGTTGAAGACGGCGAACTCCGGCTACCTGACACGCCGCCTGGTCGACGTGACGCAGGATCTGGTGGTGACCGAGCAGGATTGCGGTACCCACAGCGGTTACCTCATGCGCGCTATTGTTGAAGGTGGTGAAACCATCGAATCCCTGCGCGACCGCATTCTGGGTCGTACAGCAGCAGACGATGTGTTGCACCCTGAAACACGTGCGGTGCTTGCCGACGCCGGTGCCATGCTGGATGAAGACCTGATCGAAGAACTCGAAGCAGCGGGCGTGGACGAAGTCAAGGTGCGCACCGCCCTGACCTGCGAAACCCGTTTTGGTATCTGCGCCAAGTGCTACGGACGCGATTTGGGTCGTGGCGGTCTGATCAACCACGGCGAAGCCGTCGGTGTGATCGCTGCACAGTCCATCGGTGAGCCTGGTACCCAGCTGACCATGCGTACCTTCCACATCGGTGGTGCCGCTTCGCGTGCCGCTATCGCCTCCAGCGTAGAAGCCAAGTCCAACGGCAGCATTGGCTTCAACGCCACGATGCGCTACGTGACCAACAGCAAGAAAGAGCTGGTCGTGATTGCCCGTTCCGGTGAAATCGTGATCCACGATGAACACGGACGTGAGCGTGAACGCCACAAGGTGCCGTACGGCGCCATCCTGACGGTCAAGGCCGACCAGGTTGTCAAGGCCGGCGCCATTCTGGCGAACTGGGATCCGCTGACCCGCCCCATCATTACCGAGTTCGCCGGCAAGGCGCATTTCGAGAATGTGGAAGAAGGCCTGACGGTTGCCAAGCAGGTCGATGAAGTGACCGGTCTGTCCACATTGGTGGTGATTGATCCGAAGCGCCGTGGTGCTACCAAGGTGGTGCGTCCGCAGGTCAAGCTGATCGATGCTTCTGGTCATGAAGTGAAGATCCCTGGTACCGATCACTCGGTGACCATTGGCTTCCCCGTGGGAGCGCTCGTGCAGGTGCGTGATGGTATGGACGTCGGCCCCGGCGAAGTGCTGGCCCGTATCCCTATCGAAGGTCAGAAGACCCGCGACATTACCGGTGGTCTGCCCCGTGTGGCCGAGCTGTTCGAAGCCCGTTCCCCCAAAGACAAGGGCGTCCTCGCCGAAGTCACGGGCACGGTCTCCTTTGGTAAGGAAACCAAAGGCAAGGTTCGCTTGCAAATCACGGATCCCGAAGGCAAGGTCTGGGAAGAACTTGTTCCCAAGGAAAAGAATATCCTGGTGCACGAAGGCCAGGTCGTCAACAAGGGTGAGTCCGTGGTTGACGGTCCAGCAGATCCACAGGACATCCTGCGCTTGCTGGGTTCCGAAGAACTGGCCCGCTACATCGTGGACGAAGTGCAGGACGTTTACCGTTTGCAAGGCGTGAAGATCAACGACAAGCACATTGAAGTGATTGTTCGCCAGATGTTGCGCCGTGTGGTGGTGGAAGCTGCAGGTGACTCCAGCTACATCAACGGAGAACAGGTCGAGCGTTCCGAGATGCTCAACACCAACGACGCCCTGCGTGCCGCTGGCAAGATCCCGGCCGTCTTTACCAACCTGCTGCTGGGTATCACCAAGGCGTCTTTGTCCACCGACAGCTTCATCAGCGCGGCTTCCTTCCAGGAAACCACCCGCGTGTTGACCGAAGCTGCCATCATGGGCAAGCGCGACGAGCTGCGCGGACTGAAGGAAAACGTCATCGTTGGACGTCTGATTCCAGCCGGTACCGGCATGGCATACCACGAGGCCCGCAAGGTGCGCGAAAGCATGGACGACGCCGAGCGCCGAGCCATTGCCGAAGCCGAAGCGGCCGATCTGGCGGGTGATGCTGAAGCCGTGGGCGAAACCCAAGCCAATGAAGGTACTGCAAGCGAGTAATATCGCCTTGCTATCCTAAAGGTAGCGCCCCAAGCCCTCTGCATAAGGGGCTTGGGGCGTTTTTCCTCATAAACCGGTTTAAGTTCATCTTGCCTGGAGGCGTCTGGCGCTCATGAATGGTTCCCTGCTGTTGTGGCTGCTGTTGGCCCTCGCCATTTTCTGGGGCGTGGGCGTTCACAACCGCTTGATGCGCATACGTGCCCGTGGTTTGGATGCCTTTGGCTCGGTCGAAAAGCACATGCGCCAATACGGTGAACTGGTGCGCGGGCATTTGGCTGCGTCGGAAGAGGCTGACCCGGCCGATGGCGAGAGCACGGCGGACTACCTGCCCGAGGACTGGGTGCGCTTGTTGGCCGCCCTGGACGTATTGGAGCAGGCGCTGAAGGATGCCCGCGTCATTCCTCTGGCGGTGCCCGCCTTGGGCCGGTTGGCGACAAGTTTTGACAAGTTGCAACAAGCGTGGGAGCAGTTGCGTAGCGCCCCTGCGGACCTGGCTGGCGCCACGGTGCCCGAGGCTTTGCAAAGCCAATGGGACGCGGTCACCCTGCGTGTACAGACCGCTCGCGGTGGGATGAACCAGATTTTGGTGAAGTACAACGAAGCCAGGGTGCAGTTTCCCGCACGTCTTGTGGTCGACGTAATGGGCTTTCAGGTCGCGGGAATTTTGTGAAGGGCGTTGGTGTGTCAGAAGAAAAAATTCCCCTTTGGCGTCAGTTGCAAGCCACGGCGGGTGCCGTACTCGCGGTGCGCGGAGGTGCGTCTGGCACGGCGGCTGTAGACGCAGTTTCCCCAGCGTTGCGCCCAGGCGTGCAGGCTTTGGTATTTCACGTCTGGCGTAATCTGGGGCGTGCCGAGGTTTTGCGTAAGAAGTTGGCCAGCAAGTCACCCCCACCTGCAGCGGATGCGCTGCTCTGTGTTGCCCTGGCATTGGCCTGGCGCGATGATGGCGCTCCTTACGATGCCTTTACGCTGGTGGATCAATCGGTGGAGGCTGCCAAGCGCAACCCCGCCACGCGGGCCCAGGCCAACTTTGTCAATGCCTGCCTGCGGCGCTTCTTGCGTGAGCGGGATGTATTGGTCAGTGCGACCGATGCAGACCCCGTGGCGTTCTGGAACCATCCGCTGTGGTGGATCAAACGCTTGCAAAAAGACCATTCACAGGATTGGCAGCAAATTCTGGAGGCTGCCAATCGTCAGGCGCCCATGACATTGCGCGTCAACGCGAGAAAAACCAGCGCTGCGGAATACGTGCGCATGCTTGCCCAGGAAGGCATTTCCGCCCATGTGGGTGATCGCCATGCGGTGTTTCTGGAGCGCGCAGTGCCCGTCCAGCGCCTGCCTGATTTTGAGGTTGGCGCCGTGTCGGTGCAAGATGCTGCCGCCCAGATGGCCGCGCCCTTACTTCTGGAGGGGTTGGCGAGTAACAGCCCGGTGCGCATTCTTGATGCGTGTGCCGCACCGGGGGGCAAAACCGGGCATTTGCTGGAGTTATGCGATGGCGAAGTGACGGCACTTGAGATTGATGCACAGCGCAGCCTCCGCATTTCGCAGAACCTGCAACGCTTGGGCCTGCATGCGCGCGTACAGACAGCGGATGCTTCCCGCCCGCAAGACTGGTGGGACGGTCAGCTCTTTGATGCCATCTTGCTGGATGCACCGTGCACGGCATCGGGCATTGTGCGCCGCCATCCGGATGTGCGTTGGCTGCGCCGTGAGACCGACATTGCGCAACTGGCGCGGATTCAGCAGCAGATGCTGCAAACCTTGTGGCCGCTGCTGCGCCCGGGGGGGCGTTTGCTGTATTGCACCTGCTCGCTGTTTTTGGCTGAGGGCAAAGACCAAACCCAAACGTTTCTTGCGCACAACACTGGTGCGGCTTTGCTGCCCTCTCCAGGCCATTTGCTGCCCGGAAATAGCGCCAAAGCACAAGAGCTCCCGGACAATCAACGCAGTGACCATGACGGCTTCTATTACGCACTGTTGGAAAAGCGGGCAGCTTGAACGGCTCCTGCGCCACTGCCTTGGCTGGCTGGTGCTGCTGTTGTTCGCGGGTCTGGCGCATGCCCAAAGCGCAGACATCACCCAGTTCCGTGCGGAGCGGGCCGAAGAAGAAATCCAGGTTTCTGCACAAATCCAGTTTGAATTGCCCGCCGCCGTCGAAGACGCCCTGCTCAAAGGCATACCCATGTACTTCGTTGCCGAAGCAGATGTATTGCGTGAGCGCTGGTACTGGTATGACAAAAGGCTTGCCAGTGTGGAGCGCCATATGCGCCTGGCCTACCAGCCCCTGACACGCCGTTGGCGGCTCAATGTGTCCACGGGCCCCGGCAATGCCAACAGCCAGGGACTGGTGCTGAACCAAGGCTTCGATACCTTACCCCAGGCATTGGCAGGCATCAAGCGTGTGTCTGGCTGGAAAGTTGCAGATGTCGCGGACCTGGACCCCAGTCTCAAATACAAAGTCGAGTTCCGTTTCCGCCTGGACCTGAGCCGACTGCCACGCCCGTTCCAGATCGGTGCCATCGGGCAATCGGATTGGGATGTGTCTGCCGGCATCAGCACCCCGCTGTCATCTGACCTCACCAAGTGAACACGCCAGACAGTGGGGGATCTCCCTCCGTGACATTCCAGAACTCCAAGGCCTTGCGCGTCACCGTAGCGGCTGGTGCCTTGGTGATGGTTCTCATTGGCCTGGTGCTCCTGTACCTGCTGATGCAGGCCACCAATAACCGGGAGATGTACGAGAGCAATTACGCTTGGTTGTTCACCATCAATATGGTGGTGGCGGGCGCTTTGCTGGGGGCCATTGTCTGGGTCGGGTACCGCCTGTTTTTACGCCTGCGGCAAGGCAGGTTTGGCAGCCGCCTGCTGGTCAAGCTGGCGACGATCTTTGCGCTGGTGGGTTTCGCGCCTGGCTTGTTGATTTATGTGGTGTCCTACCAGTTTGTCTCACGGTCCATCGAAACCTGGTTTGACGTCAAGGTAGAGGGCGCATTGGAGGCCGGCCTGGGCTTGGGGCGCGTCACGCTGGACACGCTGTCCAATGACTTGAGTACCAAGTCGCGGAGTGCGGCCGTGCAGCTGTCTGAGAACCCGGAGGCGATGACTGGCATTCTTCTGGAGCGCATGCTGGACCAGTTGGGCGCATCTGACATGGCGGTGTGGGGCGGCAGTGGCAACCTGATCGCTAGCGCAGGGCAAACAAGGGTGAAGCTGAATCCTGATAAACCCACTTCCAGCCAATTTCGCGCAGCGCGGACCGATCGATCCCTGTCGTGGGTGGAGGGCCTGGAGGACGCGGCACCCGGGGTTTTGCCGGAGGCCCGCATTCGGGTTCTGGTGCCCATTGCCAGCAGTGCGCTGGGGCTGACGCCCGAGCAGCGGTTCTTGCTAGTCTCCCGCGCTTTGCCGCCCAATCTGGTGGCCAATGCATTGGCTGTGGAATCTGCCAATCGGGAGTACCAGGAGCGTGCACTGGCCAGAGAAGGGCTCAAGCGGATGTACATCGGTACACTCACTTTGAGCCTTTTCCTGGCGGTGTTTGGTGCGGTCCTGATGGCGGTGGTTTTGGGCAATCAGATAGCCCGGCCCTTGCTGTTGTTGGCCGAAGGTGTGAGCCAGGTGGCGGCGGGAGATTTCACGCCCAAGTTGGCCATGCAGGGCAAGGATGAACTGGGTGGTTTGACCCGTGCTTTTGCCTCCATGACCGAACAGTTGTCCGATGCCCGCCAGGCGGTGGAACACAGCATGGCGCAGGTGGACGCGGCACGCGCCAATTTGCAGACCATCCTGGACAACCTGACTGCGGGCGTGATTGTGCTGGGGGCTGCGGGTGAGATCCGTTCCTCGAATCCCGGTGCCACCCGTATTCTGAAAACACCTCTTGCTGCCCACGAAGGGCAGGCCCTGGCCAGCATACCGGGCTTGCAGGATTTTGGGCATGCGGTGCAATTGCAGTTTGCCGACTTTCTCGCGCGCCGAAGCGAACACGGACTGGACCACTGGCAGCAATCGTTTGAACTCGGAGCAGGCGCCGCGTCCGCGCATGGGCCGTTTGACCAGGCGCTGACGCTGGTGGCACGTGGTGCCGAGTTGCCGGGTGAAGACCGGCTGCTGGTGTTTGATGACATTTCCGAGATCGTTTCTGCCCAGCGCGCGCAGGCGTGGGGCGAAGTGGCCCGCAGGTTGGCCCACGAGATCAAGAACCCCCTCACGCCGATACAGCTTTCTGCCGAGCGGCTGGAAATGAAACTGTCCGGCAAGCTGCAGCCGACCGAACAGACCATATTGGTCAAGTCCGTCAAAACCATTGTGGACCAGGTCGATGCCATGAAGCGATTGGTCAACGAATTCCGGGACTATGCACGCCTGCCCGCTGCCGAGCTCAAGCCCGTGGACCTCAACGCCCTGATCACCGACGTACTTCAGTTGTACGGAGATGAGACGGCGACAGTCCCAGTGCGGGCCGAACTGGACCCCGCCAGCCCACCGGTGCGTGGAGACGTCCAGCAACTGCGCCAGGTCATTCACAATTTGTTGCAAAACGCCCAGGACGCCAGCGAGCCAGTGGGCTCTGTTGTGCCCGATGATGGCCGCCATGTGGTGGTCCGCACCCAATGGCAAGCCGCTTCCGGGCGTGTACGCCTGAGCGTGCTGGACCAGGGCTCGGGCTTCCCCGAACACATCCTCAAACGGGCGTTCGAGCCCTATGTCACCACCAAGGCCAAGGGCACCGGACTGGGTTTGGCCGTGGTGAAGAAGATTGCCGATGAGCACGGCTCGCGTGTAGACATCACCAATCGCGTCGTGGACGGCGCTGTGGTGGGTGCACAAGTATCGTTATCATTGGCTGTAGATAACAGCGCGCCTCTTTAGCGCGCGACAAAGGTTAAAGGGAAAAGCGCGCTTACCATGGCAAACATACTGGTTGTAGACGACGAGCACGGCATCCGTGACCTGCTCTGGGAAATACTGAACGACGAAGGTCACAACGTAGAGCTTGCCGAAAACGCAGCCCAAGCACGGGCCGCACGCCTGCGCGAACGTCCCGATCTGGTTTTGCTCGACATCTGGATGCCAGACACCGATGGCGTGACACTGCTCAAAGAGTGGTCGTCCACCGGCCTGCTCACCATGCCGGTCATCATGATGAGCGGCCACGCCACCATTGATACGGCGGTCGAGGCCACCAAAATCGGTGCACTGGCGTTTCTGGAAAAACCCATCACCCTGCAAAAGCTGCTCAAGGCCGTGGAGCAAGGCTTGGCACGTGGCAACCTGCGCAAGCCCGCAGCCACCGCTTCACAAGTGCCCGTAGCCGCCTCTTCGCAGGAGGCGGCGGATACCGAGAGTTTGGTACACGTGGTGTCTGCACCTGCCGGACCACAGGCCAATCAGAATTTTGTGCTGGACAAACCCCTGCGTGAAGCCCGTGATGAGTTTGAGAAAGCTTACTTTGAGTACCACCTGGCCCAGGAAAATGGCTCCATGACGCGCGTAGCAGAAAAAACGGGTCTGGAGCGCACTCACCTGTACCGCAAGCTCAAACAACTGGGTGTGGATCTCACGCGCAGCAAGCGTGGTGGCAACTGAAGTCCGGGACTGTCCAGAAGCGCCAAAAGTTGCGCTATAATTGAAGGCTCAGGCCCGGTAGCTCAGTCGGTAGAGCAGAGGATTGAAAATCCTTGTGTCGGTGGTTCGATTCCGCCCCAGGCCACCAAATATGAAATCCCATCCCTGTGATGGGTTTTCTTTGACCAACCAGTGTGGTCATTCGCGGGAATAGCTCAGTTGGTAGAGCGATACCTTGCCAAGGTATAGGTCGAGAGTTCGAGCCTCTTTTCCCGCTCCATATAAGCAAAAAGCCCATCCATTGCGATGGGCTTTTTGCTTTGTCGGTGCGCCCCCATGCAAAGACGGACCGGGGTCACTGAGGGAGGCCTGCCTCAGGCTGCGGAAAACAGCAAAGACAGTTCGCGGTCCATCAATTCGGTGTCCCCGGTATTGAGTTCAATCAGGCGCCGAAGCCGCGTCAGGCTGGTGACATCAATGTCCAGGCATTCAATGCCCACATGGTGATCATCCAGATGCGCGATCCGTCCCGCCATCACCAAACCTTCTCCATCGTCCGCCAAGGGCAGCAGCAGGCGGCATTTCTCATGCAACTGGAGTGTGGGGGCCGCTTCGGTGTGCACCAGGGCGCCTTTGAGCGCGATATCCACCAACTGCACCGCAATGGTTTTGCCCTCCAAGTGCAAAAGCACGTCTGCGGCAAAGGGGATGCGGGCGTAGTGGCGCAGACTTTTGACCGGTGCGGATTTCATGCGGGCCTTTCGGTGCTGGAAACAGCAAGATTACGTGGCTTGGCCGCAAAGCGCAATGGCCCTAACGCCGCCCCGGGGCAGGTGGCAAAGTCAGCGGGGCTGGAGTATATTCACCAAGAATATCAAGGGTGTGACATGTTCAGTGGGTTTTTCGGCAAGGGCAGTAGCGCGGACAAGACGCCTCCCAAGGAAGCGCCGGATTCCCGCGGGCTGGAAGTTGTCGAAGACGACCCCGACACCGCCTGGAGCATGTGGGACAACGCGCTGGCCGAGCAGGATTCCCGTTTCCCCCCTGACATCGAAGCCTCCGCGGCTGCAGGTGCAGTGCCCGACCCAACACCCGCTCCCCGTGCGCAGGCCAAACCCATGCCGCCGGTGTCCAGCGAGATGCAGGCGACCGTGCCCATGTCGCTGGAACCCCATGAACCCACCCAGCCACTGGACTTGCAGGACAAAACGCTGGAGCAGCGCAAGAACGATGCGCTGGACATCGTGGACCTGCACCACCACCGCATTGCCAACACCATACGCACCATGTGGGGCTACAAGGAATGCAGCATCTACATCAACAAGCTGGTGATGGCCGGCGGGGATGGCATGGGTCAGGCGCGCATCGGTTTCAACATGGAAGCGGTGCAAGCCATGCTGGCGCTGATTGACCTGCATGACGCCCAGTTTGGCGCGCCGGACACCGGTGGCGGCCTGGGCTTTGCCGACCCGACCATCCGTTCGGGCATAGAAGGCTATCGCCGCGGCTAGCCTGAATAGCACTTGGCGGTGCTAACAGCCCCGCCCTGCCGGCTCAGTTGGGCACATTGTCCGTGGGGTACTTCCAGAGATCACGCAAAAGATAATTCATCGGAATATTGAGGGCGTGATCGTTGGGGGGAATGGGCTTGGTAAACCAACGGTCGTAGATGGCATAGGCTTCGCGTGAGCTGATCAGGCGCCGCATTTCTTCATCCACCATAGCCTTGAGTTCGGGGTCCTTCTTGGACATCACGATGGAAAGCGGCTCCAGTGTCAGGAATTTCCCAACCACCTTCAATTTATTGGGGGCAGGGCGGGTGGATAACACGCCGTACAGCAGTACGTCATCCATGGCAAATCCGTCAGCCTGCTCTTTTTCGATCATTTCTGCAGCCTGTACATGGTCGTTGGCTTGCATGATGTTGATGCGCAGCAGCCGTTCGTTATTGGCGCGGGTGATGGCCGCCAATGACGGCGTCTTGTAGGTCGAGACCAGGGTCAGCCCTTCGAATCCACGCAGGTCAGTGATCTTGCTGTCCGCACGCACCATAAATCGGGTGCCGGTGATGTAGTACGGAATCGTGAACGCCACCTTCTCGCGGCGTTCGGCACTGTTGCTGGTGGCCCCACATTCCAGATCGGCCTTGTTCTGCTCAATCATCTCCACCTGATTGAACTCCGTCACCTTGAGGTATTCGGTCGTCAATGCACTGAGCGCCAGCTGTTTGCGGATGGCCTCAGTCACCTTCGCGCACATGTCCATGGCATAACCAATGGGGCGTTTGTTGGCATCCAGATACGAAAACGGGATGGAAGCCTCGCGGTGCGCCAGCGTGATCTTGCCCGTCTGCCGAATGCGGTCCAGCACCGGCCCGGCATGTGCGGCCCCACAGATGCCACCAAGGGCTACTGCGACCAGTAGCGATGTGTTCGACATGCGTTTGGAAAACTGACGGCACAAAAGCATTGCGGGTCTTTCAAGGTGGCGCATATTGCGCATATCTGAGCACTGTAGTGTCAGGCAAGTTCTGTACCACGCGGTGTTGCCAATGGCTCTCTACCAGTCCAGTAGTGTCAGGCCCACGCTGAGCACCGTGCGTTTGCGGTTGTAGTCCAGCAAAGAATCCCCGTACCCACTGAACACTTCGGTGTGAAAACGCAGGCCACTGCGCTCGCCCGAGGCGGTAGATGTGCCCACCTTGCGCAGCCAGCCCAGGCGGATCGAGCCATTGCCCTCGGCCTTGAGTGAATGGCGCAGCGCAACGGTCAGCGTGTTGTTTTTGCTCAGGTTCCAGGCACCGGTGACCTCGGCACGCCCCACGTAATCGGCAATGTCGGGGTTGTCGTCGCTGTCACTGTCCTCGGGCATACGTTGCCACAGGTTGGCGTTCACCACAAACGTGTTGCCGTATTCCATGCCCGCACGGGCTATTACGCGGTTCCAACTGCGCGAGAGCGGCAGGGTCTGGCCGTTGGACTGGTGGTTGGCACTGACACCCACGTAACGCAAGCGCCAACCGTCAGACAACTGTGCATCTATGGGCAGGATGTAGGTGATTTCCGGCTCGTGGTCGGTGGAGCGGAAGGGGCGCGACAGGCTGTTGTTGAACAACTGCCAGTACGACTGCTGGCTGTAGGAAAACCACACCGAGTCCAGCAGCGTGGGGTCCGCACCGGTCAGCAGGCCCTGGGCGACCTTGGTGCGCACCGAGAGTTGGACACGGGTTTCCGCCGTGTTGTAGGGCTGGAATGTTGCGGTGTGGCCGGGCGTGGGTGAGCTGGGCGCGGTGTTGACACTGTCCGAGCCGATCACCGACAGGCTGATGGGCCGGTAACCGCGCAGGCCGAAGGTGCCGCAGTCGCTGGCGGGCTCCAGCTCCCAGTAGCTGGACAGTGGCGACACATGGGGGTTCTTGCAGCTGACCTGCACCGGTGGTGGACTGCTCGCAGGCAGATCCGGGTTGGCACTGGCCCAGGCGCCATTTTTTGTGTCATTCTGGGCTATAGCCCCTGTGGATAGTGCGCAGGCAGCTATCAAAAAAGTAGCAATTTTCAGGTGCATAGTGGATGGCATCTAGCGGGTCTGGGAGGCTGCAGCCGCAGAGGCCTGGGCCTTGGCGGCAAATTCGGCGCGCAGCGCCTTGAGCTTTTCGCGCGGGTCTTCTTTGACGGTGGCTTGGTCCAGCCCCATCTCGGCAATAAAGCGGCTGGGCAGGGCGGCCACCATTTCGCGGCCTTTTTTGCGGCGGCGCGTCCAGCTCACGGCCAGGCTGCGCTGGGCACGGGTGATGCCCACGTACATCAGGCGGCGTTCTTCCTGCAGGCGGGTGGCCATGTCTTCGTTGGCGGCTTCGTCGGCCTTGGTCGATCCGCCCAACGAATCCGCGCCGTCGCCCAACTTGAACGGCAACATGCCCTCGGTCACGCCCACCAGAATCACATGCGGCCATTCCAGCCCCTTGGAGGCGTGCAGGGTGGAGAGGGTCACCACATCCTGGTCCTTCTCGCGCTCGGAGATGGTGGAGAGCAGGGCGATGGTTTGCGAGACTTCGAGCAGGCTTTTGATTTCGCGCTCGGTAACCCCGGCCACGTCTTCAATCTGGCCGCCGCAGCGTGCCGCCATCCAGTCGCAAAACTCCAGCACATTGGTCCACTTGGCGGAGGCGACCTTTTCGCTCTCTTCGCCGTCGTACAGGTGTTTCTCGTAGCCAATTTCCTTGAGCCAGTCGGCCAGGAAGACCTTGGCCGCCTCGGCGCCTTCGGTGTGGCGGGCGCGGAATTCCAGGTCGTTCAGGTAACGGCCAAACTCGTGCAGGCTGCCCACGGCCTTGGCGCTCAGCACACTGCCCAGCGAAGACGAAAATAGCGCTTCGAACAGGCTCAACTTGTACTGGCTGGCAAACACGCCCAGGCTGCCCAGCGTAGTGTGGCCAATGCCGCGCTTGGGTGTGGTGACTGCGCGCAGAAACGCCGGGTCGTCGTCATTGTTGGCCCACAGGCGGAACCAGGCGCACAGGTCGCGGATTTCGGCACGGTCAAAGAAGCTCTGCCCGCCCGATACCTTGTAGGGAATATTCGCCTTGCGCAGCGCCTTTTCAAACGGCTTGGCCTGGTGGTTGGCGCGGTACAGCACGGCAAAGTCGCGAAACGCCTTGTACTGAGCGCCTTCCTGGGCCAGGGCGCCTTCCGAGCGCAGGCTCTGGATGCGGGCCACGGCGCGCTCGGCCTCGTGTTCTTCACTGTCGGCGTCCACCACACGCACCGGTTCGCCTTCGCCCAGTTCACTGAACAGCGTTTTGGGAAACAGCTTGGGGTTGGGGCCAATCACGTTGTTGGCCGCGCGCAGGATGGCGCTGGTGGATCGGTAGTTTTGCTCCAGCTTGACCAGCTTGAGCGTGGGAAAGTCGATCGGCAGCTTCTTCAAATTGTCCAGCGTGGCGCCGCGCCAGCCGTAGATGGACTGGTCGTCGTCGCCCACGGCAGTGAAGCGGGCGTTTTCGCCCACCAGCAGCTTGAGCATCTCGTACTGCGTGGCGTTGGTGTCCTGGTATTCGTCCACCAGCACATGGCCCATCTGGGCTTGCCATCGGGCGCGCACTTCTGGGAAGTCGCGTAACAGCTTGAGCGGCAGGCTGATCAGGTCGTCAAAGTCCACGCTCTGGTACGCCGTCAGGCGCTCTTCGTAGCGGCCCATGACCGTGGCGATGATGCGTTCGTTGTCGTCTGCGGCCAGCGCCAGGGCCTGCTGGGCGTTCATGCCCGCGCTTTTCCAGCCGCTGATGGTCCATTGCCAAGACCGGGCCGTGGCCGCGTCCACGGTGCCGCCCGCGTCTTTCAGGATGCTGGTGACGTCATCCGTGTCCAGAATCGAAAACGCGGGCTTGAGCCCCAGCACTGCGCCGTCCTGGCGCAGCATCTTCACGCCCAGTGCGTGGAAGGTGCACACCAGCACGTCCTTGGCGGCGCGGCCAATCAGGCCCTTGGCGCGCTCGCGCATTTCGGCGGCGGCCTTGTTGGTGAAGGTGATGGCGCAAATGCGCTTGGCTTCCACGCCGGTCTGCATCAGCCGCGCAATCTTGTGCGTGATCACCCGTGTCTTGCCCGAGCCGGCACCGGCCAGCACCAGGCAGGGGCCATGCAGGTAGTTAACGGCTTCTTGTTGGGCCAGATTCAGGCCGGAGGGCGGGGAGGCAGACATGCAGGGGAGAGCACTAACAATAAGACAGAGGGGCGGCCAGTCCTGACCACCCCGAGCGCGCCATCTTAACGGGTGTCACCCGGCGAAGAGCCTGTTCACAATCTGTACGGGGCCACGCAAGTGCCTTTTCGGGATGGGCTGCTAGGCGCAAAACGCAGTCGGGCTGGTGCCCGGCAAGGCTTTGCAACGCCGCAGACTGCCCGAAAAGGCACTTGCCCTTCGGGTTGGGACGCAATCGGGCGATTTGCCCACCAAACCCCTTGCATGGGCACGAGCCCATGCGGCGTGATGTTGGCGGTCAACTCATCCCGATTGCGTCCCAACGTGACCCCGTACAGATTGTGAACAGGCTCTACGGGCGCCGGCCCCAAATGCCCTGACAATGGCGGCGTGCTGCAAATCCTGACCATCACTTTCCCCTTTTTCGCCCTGGTGCTGTGCGGCTACATCGCCGCCCGCCGGGGCATGCTGCCGCTGGCGGCCATTCCGGGCATGAACGGTTTTGTGTTGTTCTTCGCGCTGCCCTGCATGCTGTACCGCTTTGGCGCGTCCACGCCCATTGCCGAGCTGTTGGACCCCAGCGTGGTGCTGACCTATACGCTGTGTGCGCTGGTCATGGTGGCCTTTGTGGTGGCCGTGACGCTGCACGGCCGCATTGGCTGGAACGACGCCTCGTTTGGCGCGCTGGTGGGAGCCTTCCCCAACACGGGCTTCATGGGCGTACCACTCTTGGTGGCCCTCTTGGGCGCCAAGGCGGCTGGGCCGGCCATTGTGTCCATTCTGGTGGACATGGTGATCACTTCGTCGCTGTGTATTGCGCTCTCGCGCCTGGGCGAACACTCCGGTGCCTCGGCCACGCAAGCCGCCAAAAACGCGCTCAAGGGCGTGGCCACCAACCCCATGCCCTGGTCCATCCTGTTGGGCGGGTTGGTGTCCGCGCTGCAGATCGAATTCCCCCAGCCGCTGGTCGCCACCGTGGGCCTGCTGGCCGATTCGGCGTCCCCCGTGGCCCTGTTCACCATTGGTGCTGTCCTGGCCCGTTCGCAAATCATGGCCAAGGAGGACAAGTCGCACGAGGTGCATTGGCAAGAGTACGTGCCGGTGGCATTGATCAAACTGTTTTTGCACCCGCTCTTGGTGCTGCTGGTGGGCGTGACCGCCGTGAGCCTGGGCGTGCCGCTGGACAAATTTGCGCTGACGGTGCTGGTGCTGCTGGCCGCCCTGCCCAGCGCCAGCAATGTGTCGCTGCTGGCCGAACGCTTTGGCGCCGACAACGGGCGCATCGCACGCATCATTCTGGTGTCCACCGCGGCGGCTTTCTTTACATTCTCGGGCGCAGTGAGCCTGATGACGGGGCGGTAAACGGGTAGAGCTGTTTTGCAGCCCTACAGTTGTACTGTCTGCTCAGGATGGGCAAAGTGCGACATTCATTACAGATGATGAAGGGGGAGCGTATGACAACATTGCCGGAGCATGTCGAAAAATTGCCGCACTACAACGCGGACCAGAAAAAAGCCATCGTCTCGCAACTGGGCAGTTTTTATGCCCATGATCTCCGTATCAAGGAAGGTAGTACATATACGTTTTTGCCCTTTACGGAGGAGCAATTCACTCGGCGCGTGTGGCCGACCATTGGCCCTCAGGCTGTTGCCAAACCCAAACTGCTTTTCATCGGGTTCGAGGCGGGGGAGTTGCAGATGGTTAATAGCATTGCCGCAGCGTTTGATGACGTGAACACCATGCTGGACGCCGGCTTGCAAAACGTCGGGGTGAGCGGCAGGTTCAGTGCCACACCCTATGAATTGCTGTTTGGTACCAAGGCAATGCGTTCTGGAAGCAGCTTTGCGCTGCGCGAACGCAAGGTCAAGGAAGTACTGGAGGCCATTCAGACAGATTTGACCAAGCACTGGATCATTGAGCGCAAGGCCACGAGTAGTGATGTCGCAAGTTGGTCAGCCGGAGACAAAATTGCAATAGGGTCTGCGTGGCCTCAAGGCGGAGGAAAATTTGCGGCCGGCGTCCTGATCCACGAGATGGGGCACCGCCAAGGGCTACAGGATATTTGCGCCGTTTGTCGCGCTGCTGATTTGAAGACGGCGCATTTCCAGCTGTATGAATCCGAATCGCTGAAATGCAGCAAAAATAAGCCGCATGGAGACCTTGCGGCGAGCAACGGGGGCCATTTCATCGGCATCAAAAGATCCCGATTGTTGGCCACAACGCAAAAAAATCTCACCGTCTGGAATGCTGACTCCTATCGTTGGTATTGTTCCTATTTTTTCAAGCCAGAAGTTCAGGCAGGGGCACCCAAAGCGATTTCCTGGTAACAGACGAATATTTGCTATTGATTCAGTAGCTGCTTGCGCATATCTGGTGAGGGCTAGGTGCCAATTTAATGCCTAAAACCGCGATAGCCCCTGAACCTCTGGTGGCATCGCCGGGCTGGGCACAATAGGCCTATGGAATTTGTATCGACTCTTTTTGCTGCCGTGGTCCGCACCGTATTCAAGCTGGTGCTGCTGGCTGCGGCGCTGGTGTTCATCTTGAGCCTGTTGTGTGTGGCCCTGGTCAGTGTCACCTGGATCCTGCTCAAGGCCCTGCTCACCGGCCGCAAGCCCGCCTTTGTGACCACCTTCACGCGTTTTCGGCAGGCCTCCCAGCAGTTCCGCAGCGGTGAATGGCCGGCCCGTGGCGGTGCGGGGTTTGGCCGTGCAGCACCTGACGATGTGATGGATGTGCAGGCCCACGAGGTGCGTAACGACCAAGCGCTGCCCTACGGCCCGTCGCAAGACAAACCCTAGACGCCCAGATACCTGCCCGGCTTGTGGTTCAGCGCCAGGATGGCGCCAATCGCCACCGCACCGGCCACCGACTCCAGCACCTTGATCGGCGGAATCACCGCCAGGGCCGCCAGCACAATCAACACGTCCACGCCCATCTGCACCTTGCCGGCGCTGATGCCCTTGGACTGCTGCAGCCACTGGGCGAGGATATTCACCCCGCCCACACTGGCCTGGTGGCGCAACAGCGCCAACAGCCCAAACCCGATCAGGAAACCGCCCAGCACCGACGCCACCCACGGGTTGAGCAACTCAAACCGCACCACCCGCGGCGCGAACCCCGTGAACACCGACACCAGCACCACCGCCGCAAAACTCTTGATGGTGAACTCCGCCCCCAAGCGGTACCACGACAGGCCGAAGAACGGCAGGCTCAGCACAAAGAAGAATATGGCCAGGTTGATGCCACTGGCATAACTCAGCAAAAACGCCACCCCCGCCACGCCGCCCGTGATCAGCCCCGCATGCGAAAACATGGTGAGTCCCAAGGCGACAAACAGCGAGCCCGCCAACAAGGCGTGCCCGTCGTCAAGCCAGGAATGGATCATGGGTTTGGGGGAGTCGGTTGGCATGCCTGCATGGTAAGCATGGCGCGTGCCACTCTTTGTGCATTGCTTGAAGCGGTGGACGTGATTTTTGCTATTGAATTGGTAGCTGGCTGCACAGTATCCATAGGGGCTGGGGGCTGATTTTGCTTGTAATTTCACTAGTGTCCGGTAAATTTTGCATCAGGGCAGTTCAAACCTAAGCTGGATGCGGGTTTCAAGAGCTTTTTGGATTCCGGCGATTTGAAATCCGATTTTTGCCCGTGGGCATATCGTGACCTCATTTTTCGAGGTTTACGTCATGAACGCTGGTCGCACGGTATTCGCGCAATTGCTGGCCGTCGTACCGTTTAGCCACTTTGAACACCTCGTTGATAGGTACCAAGCCAACCGCTGGACACGGGATTTCACTGCCTGGAGCCAATTCATTTGCATGGCCTACGCGCAGTTCACTCGCAGGGAAGGCTTGCGCGACCTGATCGTGTGCCTGAACTCGCAAAGCTCCAAGCTTTACCACTGCGGCCTGCGTCAGCGTGTATCACGCTCCACATTGGCCGATGCCAACGAGCGGCGTGACTCGCATTTGTTCGAAGCACTGGGGCAACGCCTGATCGAAACCGCGTTGGATTTGTACAAAGACCATGACATCGGCTTGGGCCTCAAGGAGCCACTGTATGCCATGGACTCCACCACCATCGACTTGTGTCTGAAACTGTTTCCCTGGGCTGACTTTCGGTCCACCAAAGCGGGAATCAAGGCCCATACGGTGATCGACCTGCGGGGTGCCATTCCAGTGATGCTATCGATCACCACCGGCAAAGTCGGCGACTCGGGGCAATTGGATGCATTGAGTCTGCCCAAGGGCTCTATCGTCGTGCTGGATCGCGGCTACGTGGACTTTGCAAGGTTGCACCGCTTGGTGCAACGGGAGTGCAGCTTTGTGGTGCGCGCCAAAGACAATTTGAGCTTCATCTGCAGTGAAGCCCACGCGGCTGATGTGCAAACCGGCGTGTACTCGGATCAAACCATTGTGCTGACGGGGGAGCGCTCCAAGAAAGGCTACCCTGAGCCTTTGCGCCGGGTACGTTTCTACGATGCAGTGAGTTGTTTGGAACTCGTCTTTCTAACCAACCGTCTAGACCTATCCGCCCTCACCATCGCAGCCATCTACAAGCAGCGCTGGCAGATTGAGCTGTTCTTCAAATGGCTCAAGCAGAACCTGAACATCCAACACTTCTTTGGCAATTCATTGAACGCGGTGAGATCACAGATATGGATTGCAGTGTGTACCTATTTGATAGCTTTGGTCGCACACCACGGACTACATACTGACCTGTCACTGCGTAACTTCTTGCATCTGGTGGAGGTCAACATGTTTGAGAAGATCTCTTTGGCTCAGATGGTAGACAACGCTATCAAGGACGACAGTTTCGAAGAGCTGAAATCGCAGGTTGAACTCTTCTGAAAACGGGGCAAAATTTACCGGACAGTAGTGTTGTAATTTGCCGGTGGGCATTGTTGGGCGGCATGGTACGCAAGGTGGCTTGCGTGGCTCCCGTTCTCCGGGACGTCATGCATTTTTTTGGGGGCGCCTGCCTCGTCCGTTAATGCCGCGATGGGTGGTGCGGCAGAACTACCGCCACTGCTTGCGGACATTTGCAGTGCTCACAAGCAGTCGTTAACGTCGGCGTTGTCCGGCGGGCAGCATACGCCGCGTAGCGGCTTTGTGCAGATGCCTGTCCGCTGTTGTACGTCTCAGCGTTCAAAGAACCACTCCATGAATTCGCCTGCGACTTCGGGAGACAATTCTTGCACAGCCTCTGCTACCAGTGGCTGCCCTTTGGCTGCCGCGATTGCCGAAAGCGCGCATTGCATAAAGTCTGCATCCCATTCGCGCGCGGAAGCTGCCGCGACCAATGATGGCAGTTTTGCCAATGCATCGAAGTAGGCCGCTGCCAGTTCACCCGGAACCTCGAGCTCTTGCTTTCTTCGGCAAATTTCAACCCATGCCGGAAACTGAAAATAGACTGCATCCGCCCCAAGCGGGTTGGTTGCGGCCGCACGAACAACGTGAGGGACGGCTGCGAACGACGCATCAAACACATCCCCTTGGTGGGCCAATGCACTCCAAAGCGAAAACCAAGGCTCAGTTTCACCCAGCGAGCCAGGAAGAGTGGTCAGTTGGGCTAACAGTGCCGGGATGTCCGTCGCGGCACCATATGCATGATGAAGCTTGGACCAGTGATTGCTTTCGAGGGTGAGCACAGCGCGGTCCTATGACGTACAGCTTGATATAGACCGCAGAAATGCGAAATAACATGGCTCAGTTGTCATGGTGCGCGCCTCCCTTGCAGCAGCTAAGTGATTGTTTTCACTTGATTTTTCATCAGTATATGGCCTGCTATGCAATCCATGAAAAAACCGTGAAACCCCGCAAACCCCAGGTCCTTCGACAGGCTCAGGACGAACGGGTGTTTTCAGTGTTCTCGAAATTTGCTATCGAAAAAGTAGCTGCTTGCGCATGCTAGATAAGGGCTAGAGCCCTAAAACACCTCAAATCGCCAGCGGATCCACATCAATCGCCCAGCGAATCAGCCCCTTGCATTCCGGCAAGCCGCGCGTTGCGTGCAGCACCGATTGCCAGGCTTCCAGAAACTGCTGCAGCGCCGCGCGTGAGGGGCTTTCGACCAGCATCTGGGCGCGCTCTACATTGGCCACGCGCTGGATGCTCATGGGCACGGCGGGGTAGAGGGTGATCTGCTCCAGCAATGGGGCCCAGCCTTCCCATTGCGCCATGTCGGTCTGCGCGCTCTGGCGGGCGGCGTTCAGGAAAGCCTGCGCGGCTTCCTGCGTGCGTGCGTCGGCGCGCACCAGGGCTTGCGCGCTGAAGGGCGGCATGGCGGCCTGTTCGCGTTCTTTGAGTTGCTGTTTGGCAAAGGCGGGGTAGTCGTAGGTCTTGAGCGCGGCGTACAGCGGGTGGGCGGGCTGGAAGGTCTGCACCCAGACCTCGCTCTGCGCGCCCAGCGCGGCGTCGCGCCCGGAGCGGCCGGCGGCCTGCATCAACAGGCTGAACAGGCGTTCGGGCGCGCGGAAATCGCTGCTGAACAAGGCGCCGTCCGGGTTCACCGCGGCGACCAGCGTGATGCGGCGGAAGTCGTGGCCCTTGGCGATCATCTGGGTGCCGACCAGCACGTCCACCTCGCCCGCGTGCACGGCGGCCAGTTGTTCTTCGAGTGCGCCTTTGAGGCGCGTGGTGTCGGCGTCGATGCGGGCAATGCGCAGCGGCTCACCTTCGGGGAAAGCGTCGCTCACGGTGTTGGGGCGGCGCACATCGGCCAGCAGCTCGGCCAGGTGTTCTTCCAACTGTTCGGTGCCACGGCCCAGCGTGCCGATGTCGACATTGCCGCAGCTCGGGCAGGCGCGCGGCACGCGTTCGGTAAAGCCGCAGTGGTGGCAGCGCAGCGTGCGGTCGATCTTGTGGAACACGCGGAAGGCACTGCAATGTGGGCAGGCGCTTTTCCAGTCGCACTCGGCGCAGTGCAGCACTGGTGCGTAGCCGCGCCGGTTCAAAAACACCAGACACTGCTCGCCGCGCAACACACGTTCCTTGATGGCGTCAATCAGCGGCAGGGAGAACACGGCTTTGCGCGGCTGGTGGTTCATGTCCACGCGCCGCACCAGCGGTAGCTTGCCCGTTTGCCCAATGCGCGATGGCATGTGCAGCCGCAGGTAGCGCCCGCCCTCTTCGGCCGGGCGGCTCTGGTGCCAGCTTTCCAGCGAAGGGGTGGCCGATCCCAGAATGACTTTGGCGCTTTCGAGCCGGCCGCGGTAAATGGCCAGGTCGCGGGCGGAGTAACGCGCACCTTCGCTGCTTTTGTAGCTGGGGTCGTGCTCTTCGTCGACCACGATGAGCTTGAGCTTGGGCAGCGATGCAAACACCGCCATGCGGGTGCCCAGCACAATGCGCGCGCCGCCGCTGTGCGCGGCCAGCCAGGCCTTGAGGCGCTGCGGGTTGGTCATGCCGCTGTGCATGGACACGACGGCCTGCGCGCCGTAGATCGGCGCAAAACGCTCGATAAAGCGCGCTTCGAGCTGCGGTGTGAGGTTGATCTCGGGCACCATCACCAGCGCCTGTGCGTCGGGGTCTTGTTCCAGCAGGGTTTGCACGCAGTGCAGGTAAACCTCGGTCTTCCCGCTGCCGGTGGCGCCATACAGCAGAAAGGGGCCGCTGTACGTCTCGATCTGCGCCACGGCGGAGGCCTGCTCGGGCGTGAGCGCAGGGATGGCGGACAGGGGGGCAGCGGTAGCGTCCGGGCCTGCGGCGGCCTTGGGGCGCTTGAGTCGGCGCTCCATTTGCTTGGGGTTCAGTTCACGCAATTGGGGCGGCAGCGCGGCCAGCGCCACCTCACCGACCGAGCGCTGGTAGTAGCTGGCGGCGAAGCTGAGCAATTGCTGCCAGGCAGCATTCAGCGGGGCAATCCCTTCGAGCACGCCGGCCACCGCGCGGATCTTGTCCGGGTCTATCTCGCCGGTGGCGTCGATAGCGCTGCCATTCCACACCACACCCAGGGTCTCGCGCGTGCCCAGTGGCACCCGCACCAGCGTTCCCGCAGGTCGCGGCTGCTCACTTTGGTAGGTGAGTACCGGCCCCAGCCTGGCGTGCGCCGGGGTCTGGACAAGAATGCTCAGCCAGTGCGCCATGGGTGGGAGGTTGGCCGGGTGTTATACGGGAGGGGGGTGGACGGCACTTGGGGTAATTTATGGATGTGAATTGTCGAAATACGCGTTAAGTGCTTGATTCAAAACAACTTTACAGAACATTCATAGTTTCTGTGGATAACTTTGTTGATATGTTGTCATGAGCCGCGCCAAAGCCTTGTAAATCAAGGCTTTCACTGGAATGCCCAGAAAAAAAGCAAAGTTTTATTTCCTTATAAATCAACCACTTACGTTCGCTATGGCTTTGATAGCGCGTATCCCCCATTTGGGGGAGGCATGCTGCTCCGCACCACAGATTTTGTGCATAAGTAACTATCCGTTCGTTGGGTAGCGCCCAAAAACGTGTTAATGCATCAAGTTCTCATTTGGCGCGAATGGCGGTGCACGGCCTCTACCAAAGCCGCCACATGCTCGGGAGGCGTGTACTGACTTATGCCGTGGCCGAGGTTGAAAATGTGCGTCGGGCCGGTGCCCGTACCTTGGTAAGGCGCGCCAAAACTGTCGAGCACCCGGGCCACTTCGGTGGCGATGGCGGCGGGGGGCGCAAACAGCACATTGGGGTCGATATTGCCTTGCAGCGCTTTGCCGGGGCCATTCTCC
This sequence comes from Rhodoferax saidenbachensis, assembly GCF_001955715.1. NCBI lineage: Bacteria > Pseudomonadati > Pseudomonadota > Betaproteobacteria > Burkholderiales > Comamonadaceae > Rhodoferax > Rhodoferax saidenbachensis. Next base: position 523,188 of record NZ_CP019239.1, read on the forward strand.
TGTCCGCCGACCAGCGCGCGGGCTTTGCCCAAATTGACCGTCCAGTCCAGGCCCAGCACATCGCAGTCCAGCGCCGCCATCTCCTGCAGCCACAGGCCGCCGCCTTTGGTGAACACCAGGCGTGGAATGGTCTCGCCGTTGGGGCCGGTGCGCTTGAGTTGCGCCAGTACCCGTGCCGTATAGGCCATGCTGAAGGTCTGGAACGCGCCATCGGCCAGCACGCCGCCCCAGCTGTCAAAAACCATCACGGCCTGGGCGCCCGCGTCGATCTGGGCGTTCAGGTAAGCGGCTACGGAGTCGGCGTTGATGGCCAGCATGGTGTGCATCAGGTCCGGGCGGCTGTAGAGCATGCTCTTGACCAGGCGGTAGTCGTCCGATCCCGCGCCTTCGACCATGTAGCAGGCCAGTGTCCACGGGCTGCCGGAGAAACCGATCAGCGGCACGCGCCCTTTGCCGTCTTGCGTCAGCGCCTTGCGGATGCTGGAGACGGCGTCAAACACGTAGCGCAGCTTGTCCATGTCGGGCACGGCCAGTTGGGCAACCGCCGCTTCGTCACGCACGGGGCTGGCGAAACGCGGGCCTTCGCCCTGGGCAAACGACAGGCCCAGGCCCATGGCGTCGGGAATGGTCAGGATGTCGGAAAACAGGATGGCGGCGTCCAGCGGGTAGCGCTCCAGCGGTTGCAGCGTGACTTCGGTGGCGTAGTCGGTGTTGGTGGCCAGGCCCATGAAGCTGCCGGCCTTGGCGCGCGTGGCCACGTACTCGGGCAGGTAGCGGCCGGCCTGGCGCATCAGCCAGATGGGGGTGTGGTCGGTGGCCTGGCGCAGGCAGGCGCGCAGGAAAGTGGGGTTGTGCAGGCCGGAAAAAGTCGCGTCGAGATTGGGGTTCGTCATACCCCAATTGTCGCAGTTTGATACACAAGATATGGGCGGGATGTCAGGTCGCTATGGTAGGCTGAATGCCATGTTGTTCAAGGCTTGGCCCAGTGCGCGAAAAGCGCGTCCGGTTGACTCCAGCGCGCTGGTCGTCGCGACGGGGCATCGGCGTTTTTTTCGTTCGCTCATTGAGACACCCGCACGCCTGAACCTGGCGGGGCAGATGCGCGAGGTGCGCCTGCTCGATATCTCGCTGCAAGGCGCGTTGGTCGAGGCGCCCCCGGGCTTGCAAAGTCTGGTGGGCACGCGCGGGCGCCTGCGCTTGAGCCTGTTGCCCACAGAGGTCATCTCCATGGACGTGGCCGTGGCCCGCACCCAAGGGCATTGCCTGGGCTTGCGCTGTGTGAACATCGATCTCGACAGCATCACCCACCTGCGCCAATTGGTCGCGCGCAATTCCGAAGATCCCCAGTGGGTGGGCCTGGACCTGGCGCGGCTCATCGGCCACGCCTGATTCGCTGCGGCTACGCCACCGCTGTGCGGCGGTGATCCACCATCAAGCAGCGGTTTTCCACCACCAGCAGCCCCGCCGCACGCGCCTTGGCCGTCGCTGCGTCGTGGTGGATGCCCAGCTGCAGCCAGATAGCTTGCGCACCGACGGCAATGGCTTCGTCCACCACGGGCGGCACGTCAAAGCTGTTGCGGAACACATCGACCAGTTCGATACGGTGTTCGCGGGCCGCATCGGTCAGCGTGGGGTAGGCCTTCTCGCCCAGGATCTCGCTGGCATTCGGGTTGATCGGGATGATGCGCCAGCCCTGGGCCTGCATGTAGCGCGCGACACCAAAACTGTCTCGGTGGGTTTTGGGTGACAAGCCCACCACCGCCACGCTGCGGTAGTTCTTGAGAATATGTTCGATGGTTTGCTGTTCAGTCATTCCGGAAGTTCTCATAACGTATTCAACGCAGCGCGCAGTTCGCCCGCACCCAGAATTTCAGAGAATACGACTGGCGGCTTGCCCGGTGTGTAGAGCACATACACCGGCACGCCGCTGCGGCCCAGTGCGCCCAGTGCTTCGGTGATGGCCGGGTCGCGCCGCGTCCAGTCAGCGCGCAAGAGCGTGACCTGGCGCTGGGCAAAGTCGGCCAGTACATCGGCATTCGCCAGCGTGGTTTTCTTGTTGTACTGGCAGGTGATGCACCAGGCAGCGGTGAAGTCCACAAACACCGGTTTGCCCGCGGCCAGCGCGGTCTGCACGCGCGCCGGTGCCCAGGCCTGCCAGCCTTCAGCGGCCGTGGTGCTTGCGGCGGGTGCTTCTTCCAGTTTCAAGACATTAGGGCCTATAGCCCCCGCCAATAGTGCGCAAGCAGCTATTGAAATGCTAGCAAATACCCAGCGACTGCGGCCCACCAATTGCAGCGACCAGAGCAGCATGGACAGCGCCAGCAGCAGCGCCAGCAGGCTGGCCGCGCCGTCTACACCACTCAGGTGCCCCAGCACCCAGAGCAGCCAGACCACGGTGGCCGCCATGGGGAAAGCCATGAAGCGGCGCAGTTGCTCCATCCACACGCCGGGGCGCGGCAGCCAGCGGCCCACGGCGGGCAGCCAGCTCGCCAATAGATAGGGAAGAGCTAAGCCCAGACCCAGTGCAGCAAAAATGCCCAGCGCCTGCGCGGCGGGCAGGCTGATCGCATAGCCCAGTGAGGCGCCCATGAATGGTGCGGTGCAGGGCGATGCAATGGCCACCGCCAGCACACCCGATAAAAACGCGTCGGCCAGCGGGTGGCGCAGTTGCAGGCTGGCCAGGCTGCTGGGCAGCAGGTTACCCACGAGCTTGTCGATGTTGAGCCAGCCAGCCAGATTCAGTGCCAGCAGCGTGAAGAGCAAAGCCAGCCCCGCTACCACGGCGGGCGACTGCAACTGAAAGCCCCAGCCCAGTTGTTCCCCGCTGGCGCGCAGCGCCAGCATCAGTCCACCCAGCGCCACAAACGACAGCACCACCCCGGCGGTGTAGGCCAGGCCTTGTGCGCGTTGTTCGCCCGAGCTGCGCGTACCCTGCTGCGCAAAACCCAGCACCTTGATAGCCAGCACCGGAAACACGCAGGGCATGAGGTTCAGGATCAAGCCACCCAGCAGCGCGGCGGCCAGACCGATGGCCCAGGCCGTCAGCCCCGCATCTACCGCCTTGGGCTGAGCGCGGTTATTGTCCAGCGCGGCCTGCAGCGCAGGCGACACGCCGGCGCGCACGGCCAGCGCGGGCCAGTCCCCCGTGACCGGCACTTCAGCGCGCAGGCTTTGTGTGCCGAGAGTCAGCACCACGGGCAACACGTTGGGGCTGCTGCTGCGCTGGGCCGAGAGGGGCATGCTGGCGGACCAGACGCCGTCTTTCCACTGTTGACCGGATGCGGCACCCAGGGTGTCGCTGGCGCCCGGGGTTGCCGCGGTTTCCAGCAGCTCCGGTGTTTCGGGGTACAGGTTCAGGGCCTTGCCCCGCCAGGCGGCAGGCAGGCCGCGCACGGTGACTGTGACGACCTGTGCATTCACCTGCGCTTGTGTCTGGCCCGCAAAGGCCTGGGGCTGGGCGGCATGGGCGGCGTCAAACGCGGCGCCGTGCAGGGCAGTGGAGCCCTGCACCGGCAGGCGCAGCACAAAGTTGCCTTCCTGGGGGATGCAGGTTTCCTTGCACACCAGCCAGCTCGCCGCAAGGCGGATTTCCAGATCACCGGTCAGCGGGGGCTGGAAGTCTTTGGCTATGGTCAGCGGCACGGGCAACAGCACGGTGTTTTCAAAGCCCAGATTGGCCAGGCTGCCAATGGCGATGCGGGTTGGCGTGGGCCAGGCAATGTCTCCTGCGGTCACCCCTGCGGGCAGGGTCCACTGCACCTGGGTGGGCAGGCCGGAGTCGCCGGCGTTTTTCCAGTAGGTGTGCCAGTGCGGCTGGTGCTGGAACTGCAGGCCCACCCACACCGGCTGGCCGGGCTGCACGCCTTGCGGGGCGTGGGCGACCAGCTCGGCGCGCACCTGCTCGGTCTGCACCACCGCGGCGTGGCTGCCGGATGGGGCGGTATTTTGCAGGTCAAATGGGGCTGCAGCCCTTGCGGTGATTGCGCAGGCAGCTATCAAAATGAGAGTAATTTGGCGCCCGAGGCGGCGACCCGCTGCATGCCGGGAGATCAATGGGGAAAGCGAAATCATGGAAGGATGTGAGCCGGGCGCGGGATGGAAGTTCCAGCGATTGTCGCGGCCTCGCGGGAAAGGGCCGGAATAGGCCCGTAAAAAAGCCCACCGGAGTGGGCTTTGACGTGTGCCGGTGAGGGCTTAGAACTTGTAACCCACCCCCAGTGAGAAGATGGTGGACTTGTTGCTGAGTGTGGTGCCGCCGGTCGTCGTGACATCGTTGTACTTGTTCGAGTCGTACACCAGTTGCCAGAACAGGTTTTTGTCGATCATGGACTTGATGCCGACGCCATAACCCAAGCCCGTGAGGCTGTAGGACGCAGAGGGTGCACTGTCAACCTGCAGGGTGCCGCCCAGCGCAGAAATCTTGCCAAAGATGACCGTGGAGTCCGTCACGGCGATGCCCGGCGTCAAGTCAAACGAGGTGTTGTCTTTGGTATAGGCGTCGGCGCCCAGACCGCTGGCCGATGCAGTGTTGCGCTTGACCGTTCCCAGCGTGGCACCCACGCCCAGCACGAACTGATCGGTGATGGCGAAGGTGTACTGCGCTTGCAGGCCCAATCCTGTGCTGTTGCCACTGTCCGATACAGAAAGGGCGTCGACAGTGGATTTGGTGGATTCGAGATTGGCCGAAAGACTGAAGCCTTCAAAGCTCCTGGCCTGTGCGAACACCTGGGGCGCTGCCAAGGCGAGGCAGGCGGCGGCGATGGCTATTTTTTTCATGTGCTACTCCTTGAAAACAGGCAAAACAACACGACGATCAAAAACGCGATTTCAGTATAGCCATTGGGCCCGGTGCTTGCTAGCCCCAAAAGCAAACCTATGTATCCCCAAGGGGCTTGGCTGCAAAGGCAGCGGGCAGCTTTTTTGGCGCCCGGATGCGCAACTGCTTGTGGACGCTCTCCCGGCCAAACACTACCTCTATATCGGCAATTGCCACGCCAAACAAAGGGGCCAGAAAACGAACCATGTGATCGGTCGCCTTGCCATCCTTGGGGGCCGCGGTCACGCTGACCTTGAGCTGGGTGCCCTTGGGTTTGCCAATCGCGTCCTTGGCGGCTGCCGGTTTGCCCAGGATGTTGACGACCAGCACCTCGCCGTCCCAGGCGAAAAACGAATCACCAGTGATGGAGCGAGGGCGTGGAGCAGGCATCCCCTAATATAGGAGGTCCATGCCCGCTTACCACGCCCCACACTGCTTTTTTCCTGCATGACATGAGAGCAGGGCTCCGTTCACCCATCGCTCTGGTCGTGCCCGTTGTCGGGGCGCTGTTCATGGTTGTCTACCTGCTCGACATGGGGTACGAGTCGTCACTGCGCGGGCTCGATTTGTCCTGGCACGTGATGCTGGGCTACGCGTATGAAAACAAGCTTCAGCGCGGGACCCAGATCATCTTCAACTATGGGCCGCTCTCGTTCATAGAGTCTGGGATTTATTTCGAGCAAAGCCATGTTGAAAAGCTGCTCTACCGGGCCGTCTATCTGCTGACTCTGGGTGTGGGCTGCTTCTCGGTATTGCGAATCAGGAGCGTATGGGCCTTGTTGGCATGGTGCGGCCTGACCCTGTACTTGATCATGTGGCGGGATGTGTATTTGCTGCTGCCGGCCTTGCTGCTGTGCCACCACGAGTGCCGCAGACAACCGGGGAATGGCGCGCAGCTGGCGCTTTCCATTCTGCTCGCGTTTGGCGCAGCGTTTGCGTGTCTGGTCAAGGCCAATGCCATGTTCTTCACGGTGCCCGCGATTGTGCTGGCGAGCATCTACCGCTTCACGGTACGGGACTACCGCCCCATTGTCCCGGTGTGTTTTGTGTTGTCCACCCTCCTGCTGTTCTGGCTGTCGGGCCAGGAGCTCTCTGGTTTCTTCGAATTTTTGCGTGGTTATGTGGACGTTTCGCGGGCATACAACGCGGACATGGGGCTGCCCGCGCCGTGGGCGCTGCATGCTGCCTTCGTGGTGGGCGCAGCCGCCGTTGTCGCGGCGACCCTGCGTCTGACCAGTCCTGCCAGCACGGTGCTGAGCCTGCTCACCCTGGGCTATCTGCTGGTGGCCTACAAGATGGGTTTTGTTCGCCATGGCGAGCACCCGCAAGCCGCGTTTCTCGCACTGGCCGTGATCAGCGCCATCCAGCTCTGGACTCCGAGCAGCGATGTCCTTGGCCGCAACCAGCGTTGGGTGCTTGCGGCCGTGGCCATTGCGGCGGCGGCCTTCGTTGCATCGAGTGCGGTCCCGGCGTCCCTGCCGCCGTATGGAGATGCCAATAAAGGGTTTGCCAGCGTTTTGCAGTACCGCGTCCGTTATCTGCTGGACCCGACATTCAGGGCCGCTAAAGATTTCGAGGAGCGCCGCCGGTTCGCGGTGGCGTTCGACGCGGCGCGCTCCGCCATTCCGTTTGATGCCATCGAAGGCCCCGTTGACGTCTTCCCCTTTGAGTTCAGTCTGGCCTACGCGTCGGGGCTGCCGATCGCCACGCGGCCCGCATTCCAGTCCTACTTTGCAACCAGCCGCTACATGACGGAGCGCAACGCCGAGTTTCTGGCCAGTCCGCAGGCGCCGCGGTCGGTGATTTTCAGCATCGTGCCCATGGATGGCCGTTACGCTGCGCTGGAAGATCCGCTTACAGTCGGCGCCTACCGGCGGTATTACCAGGTCGACAGGCAAAAGCCGGACGCGCTGCTGCTGACGCGGCGCGCGCATCCACTGACCCAGTCGCAGTCATGCTGGCATATGCAGGCCGATGTGAACCAGCCGCTGCCGGTTCCCGCCATCAGGCCCGATCAGGCCGTGTGGGCGCACATTGCGCTGGATCCCAACTGGGTGGGCCAGGTCACCAGTGTGCTCACGGGCCCGCCCGTTCTTCGCATGGCCGTCACCACATCCGCCGGGCGCAGTGATTTCCGGTTCTTGCGCGAAGCGGGCGAAGTCGGTTTCCTGTTGTCGCCGACCCTGGGTTCGACTGAAGCGGCAGCGCGGTTTTTCAAAGGCGAAAGCCGTCCTGAGGAGCGTGTCCTCAGTCTCATGGTGCTCCCGGCGGATGGTTTAATCCCAGCGTTTGGCAACCGTATTCCGGTCAAGCTGTGCGTGCTTTCCTGGGCGGAAGGGCGATGAACCCAAGCGAAAAATGTGTCACGCGCGATGGCACACGCGTGGAGCAGGCATCCCCTAATATCAGGCCCATGGCATCCCCCCACGCTCGTATTGCCCTGGCCACCCTCAACGCCAAGTACATCCACGCCTCGCTGGGCCTGCGGTATCTGCTGGCCAATATGGCGCGCCACGGCGGTGCGGACTTGCGCGCCTGCACCACGCTGCACGAATTCACCATCCAGCGCCCTGCGCAGCAGGTGGTTGATGCCTTGCTGGCCGCGCTGGATGACGGCGGCGCGGCGCGGGTGCAAATCGTCGGTTTTGGGGTCTACATCTGGAATGTGCTGCAGACCACCGAGGTGGTGCGCCTGCTCAAGGCCCAGCGCCCCGGCGTGAAAGTGGTGCTGGGTGGACCCGAGGTGAGCCATGAGCTGGAAGGCCAGGCCATCGTAGCGCTGGCCGACCATGTGATTACCGGCTGGGGCGATGTGAGTTTCCCTGCGCTGTGCCGCGCGCTGGTGCATGGGCCGCAGCCGCTCATGAAAATCATCGCTGGCGTGCAACCGCCGCTGGAGCAACTGGCGCTGCCGTATGCCGAATACAGTGATGCCGACTTGGCGCACCGCGTGTTGTATGTCGAGGCCTCACGCGGCTGCCCGTTCAAATGCGAGTTCTGCCTGAGCGCGCTGGAGAAGACGGCGTGGGCGTTTGAGCTGGACGCGTTTGTGGCTGAGCTGGACACGCTGTACCGGCGTGGTGCGCGCACCTTCAAATTTGTCGACCGCACCTTCAACCTCAAGATCGATGCTTCGGTGCGCCTGTTGGCGTTTTTTCTGGAGCGCCTGGCCGCTGCACCGCAGGAGCCCTTGTTTGTGCACTTCGAGGTGGTGCCTGACCATCTGCCGGACCGGCTGAAAGAAAGCATTGCGCAGTTTCCGCCCGGCGTACTGCAGTTTGAAGTCGGCATCCAGAGCTTCAACCCCGTAGTGCAGCAAGCCATCTCTCGCCGCCAGGACAATGACAAGACTGAGGCCAATCTGCGCTGGCTGCGCACGCACAGCCAGGCCCATTTGCACACCGATCTGATCTTTGGCCTGCCCGGTGAAAACTGGCAGAGTTTTGCGCAGGGGTTTGACCGCCTGCATGCGCTGGGGCCGCACGAAATCCAGCTCGGCATCCTCAAGCGACTGCGCGGTACACCGCTGGCGCAGAAAAGCCGCCCGGGTGCGCCCGCCCTGAACGCCATGGTCTACGCACCCGAGCCGCCCTACACCGTGTTGCAGACCGACGCGGTCAGTGCGGAAGAACTGCAGGCCTTCACCCGGCTGGCGCGTTACTGGGACCTGGTGGCCAACTCCGGGCGTTTTGCGCGCACGCTGGATCTGCTGTTGCAGGGGCCGTCGGCCTTTGATGCGTTTGCCCAATGGTCTGCCTGGCTCTGGGCCATCAGCCATCAAACCAGTGGCCTGTCGCCTGAACAGTTGGTGGACTGGTTGTTTGCTTACCTCACGGAGGTGCGGACGCTGCCAGTGCACACGGTGCGTGCAGCGTTGCTGGCGGATTACGAGGGCAGCGGTGCGCGTGCCAACCCGCGTGTGCTGCAGGGCTTCCTGCGTCGTCCGCCTGCGCCTGCCCCCACGCAGTCCGCTGCGTCAGGCGCACGCCAGCAGCGCCATCTGGCGGTGGCCGAGTAACCCTTGGCTTGACCGCAATGCGCACCCCAACGATACTTTGACGACGCCCCCTACGTTGGAAACAACACGCCGATGACGAGTACCCCCACCCCCGAAGCGCCCCAATCCGCTGGCCTGTCATTGCGCCAGACCCTCTTTCTGGGCGCGGGCCTGGGCATCCTGCTTCCCGCACTGGCGCTGGGGTACTTCCAGATCACCAGCCGGTATGAAAACGAGGTCAACCTGCGCGTGCGGGCCCCCATGCAGCAGTACGCCGATGTGCTCTCGCGTGGCGTCGCTGTGGCGATCTGGAATGTGGACCATGGCGTGGCCAACGAACTGGTCGACGCGGTCATGCGCAACCCCGATGTGGTGCGGGTGACGGTGACAGATGAATACAAGGAAATTTTTGTCCGCAAACAAAGTGAACAGGAACCCGAAGGCGAAGTGCTGCGCGAGGAGCGCGACATTAACTACAACGGTGCCCGGGTTGGGCGCCTCAGTGTGGAGCTGACCGCCCAGCGTATCCAGCGTGAATTCCTCAACGACCTGATCAAACTGGCCGCGGCCCTGGCGGCACAGGTGGGTATCTCCTTTCTGTTCATCTGGTGGCTGTTTGACCGGCGCATGATGCGCCCCCTGCACTCGCTGCAAGAAGGTGTGCAGCGCCTGGCCCGTGGTGAGCTGGCGCAGCCCCTGGTCTGGCAGCGCGAAGACGAAATTGGTGGCTTGGCCCGTGGCATGGACACCATGCGCACCGACCTGGCCGCCCTGATTGCCGAGCGCGACGAAAAAAACGCCGCACTGCAGACCGAGCTGGCAGAGCGCCGCCGTACCGAAGAGGCACTGGGCTTCAGCCAGGCCAAGTTTGCGGCGATTTTTGATGCCTCGCCGATTGCCATGACGGTCTCGCACATGACCGGTGAGTTCCCTATTTTGGACGTGAACAGCGCCTGGGTGCGGGTTTTCGGGCGTGATCGCTCCGTGGCGATAGGCTCCAATGGCGAAACCAATGGCATGTGGAAAAACCGCGACGCACGTGACGCGGTGATGCAGACGCTGCTGCAACAGGGCGAGATTTCCCGCTATCTGGCCTGGATGGTGCGGGGCGACGGCCAGGGAGAGATGTTGTGCGAAATCTCGGGCCGTGTGATCGCGCTGGGCCAGGAGTCCCTGCTGATCCTGGCCTACGACGACATCACCGCCAAACACCAGTACGAGGCCGATATCCTGCGCCTCAACGCCACGCTGGAGCAACGTGTGGACGAACGCACCCGGGAACTCACCGGTGCGCTGGACCGTCTGACGGCAGCCCAGTCCGAACTGGTGCGTGCCGAAAAAATGTCGGCGCTGGGATCACTGGTGGCTGGCATTGCGCATGAGCTCAACACCCCCATTGGCAACAGCCTGACCGTGGCCAGCACCCTGCAGGACCATGCCAACAGTTTCACCAACGAGATGGCCAAGGGCCTCACGCGCAGTCGTCTCGAAGAGTTTGTCGGGAACATACGCCAGGGATCTGGCATCCTGATGCGCGGCCTGCACCAGGCGGCCGAGCTGGTGTCCAGCTTCAAGCAGGTCGCCGTGGACCAAACCAGTGTGAACCGGCGCCGCTTCCAACTGGCCGAAACCATCAACGAGATATTGTTGACCCTGGGACCGACCATGCGCAAGACTTCCCACACGGTGAGTAGCCAGGTGGCCTCGGATATCACCATGGAAAGTTTCCCAGGCCCGCTGGGGCAGGTCATTACCAACCTGATCAACAACGCGTTGTTGCACGCCTTCGAAGGGCGGCAGCAGGGCCACATCACGATTTCTGCGGTGGCGGTGGATGCGGACTGGATCAAGTTCACCGTGCAGGACGATGGTGTGGGCATTCCCCCGGCCCATCTGGCCCGGGTGTTCGACCCCTTCTTCACCACCAAGCTGGGCCAGGGCGGCAGCGGCTTGGGGCTGAATATCGTCTACAACCTGGTCACCAAAACCCTGGGTGGCAACATCCGTGTGGACAGCGCCCCAGGCCAGGGCGCTTGTTTCACCTTGACCTTGCCGGTGGTTGCGCCGGTAGTGGCACCAGAGCATTAGCCCCCACGCTTCACCCACGCACGGCCATTGGCCCGAGTAGGGCGCATTGCCACAACGTGAGCGCATCTGCGACCGCAAATGCGTGCGCGGGTTGCTGCTCCTGAGGGGGCGTCATCGCCTTGGGGCGGCCCGGCGGCGATGTGGCCCTGTTATCAAGGCGCAGTTTCCATGACGAGGCGCATACCCACCAGGGTGTAGCGCGTCTGGGGGGAGTTCCAGTTGCGGTAACTGGAGCGGGCGTACAGCGCCCAGGTGTGCCAGGAGCCACCGCGGCGCACATAGACATTCCCGGTCTTGGGGCCCTGCGGGTCATTCAGCGGCGACTGGGCGTAGTAGTTTTCGTCGTACAGATCAGCGGTCCATTCCCAGGCATTGCCGTGCATGTCGTACAGGCCAAACGCATTGGGCGCATACCGCGCCACGGGTGCGGTGAAGGCATAACCGTCATCGCCTTGCAGCGCATGTTCTGCCAGCTTGGGCCACTGGGGTTTGGCGTGGGCGTCGAAGGTGTTGGCCACCTGCAGCAGGGACTCGGGCGCATCACCGCCGTGGTAGCGCGTACGGGTGCCGGCGCGTGCGGCGTATTCCCATTCGGCCTCGGTGGGCAGGCGGTAAGTTTTGCCCTCGGTCTTGCTGAGCCACTGTGCCAGGGCCTGTGCATCGCCCCAGGTGATGTTGACCACCGGGTGGTCTTCGCTCTGCGCAAAGCCCGGGTTCAACCAACTGTAGCGCGTGTCGCGTCCTTCAAACTGGTCGCCGCGTGCACTCTTCTCGGGATCGTAGTCCGGGTTGTAGCCGTAGCCGCCAGTTCCATCGGCGATGGATTCAGGTACATAACCGGACGCCTGCACGAAGCGACGGAACTGTCCCACGGTGACCTCGGTCTGCCCGAGGTAAAAAGCCTTGGTGATACGCACCCGGTGCACTGGCGCTTCGTCCACCAGCGCTTCCAGCCGCACACGCTCCATGCGCGGATAGTCCTTTTGCAGGCGCTCCACGGGCTCGTCACTGCCCATGAGAAATTCACCGGCCGGGATCTGTACCAGCCGCATGCCCAAGGTGTTGGTCACCACCGTTTGGGCCTGTGTGCACGGGCTGGCTGCCAGCGCACTGCAAAGAAGAAGGGAACGCAGGATGCAGGCAGGCAGCGGTGGTGTCATGGTGAATCCGGAGGGTTAGCGAATCCCCCGAATGTAGCGCTCCTCCGGCGGTGGCGCGTCCGGCGCGGGCGGCGGCGCGGGCGCCTTGCGGCTGGCGGCCAGTGGCACGCTGACTGCGTCCAGCAGCCGGCTGGCAATGGGTGGCGCTACTGGCGTGGGCAGCATGGCCGCCTCCAGTTTGCCAGCCCACTCTTCGAGGTCCGCATGGCCATCCTTGTGCGCACTCTCGCGGGCAAAACGCACCACTTCGGTGGCGTAGTCGGTGTTGCTGGCCATCCATTCGGTGTCGGTGACGCGGCCGGTCTTACGACGCAGCAGCACATGCAAATGGGCGGCAATGGCGAGTTTTTCGCTGTTCAGCATGGTGTTGGCCTCAGTTACCCATGTGCTCCCGGTGCTGGGAAATGTCCAGACCGGCGAGCTCGGCTGCGTCGTCTACGCGCAGACCCACAATCAGTTTGGTGACCCACAGCAGCAGCACACTCATGATGCCGCTGTACAGCACCACGGCCACCACACCTACAAGCTGGGTGCCAATATGGCCTTCCACGCCCGATACCGTCTGGTTGGCCAGCAGGCCGGTCATGAGGGCACCGACGATGCCGCCAATGCCGTGCACGCCAAAGACGTCCAGCGAATCGTCAGCATTGAGCATGCGTTTGAGTCCGGTGGCACCCCAGTAACAGGCCAGCCCGGCGACGATGCCGATCAGCAGCGCCGCGCGCGGCGTGACAAAACCCGCTGCGGGGGTGATGGCCACCAGCCCGGCGACCAGACCCGAGCACAGACCCAGCAGCGATGGCCGTCCGCGTACCACCCATTCACCCAGCATCCAGGCAATAGCACCCGCCGACGCGGCGATGTGCGTGACCGCCATGGCCAGGCCAGCGCGTCCATCTGACGCCACGGCCGAACCGGCGTTGAAACCAAACCAGCCCACCCACAGCAGGCCGGCACCGGCCATGGTCAGCCCCAGGTTGAAGGGCTCAAACGGTTCGCGTCCGTAGCCGCGGCGTGGTCCCAATACATAGGCGCAGACCAGACCGGTGATGCCGGCGTTGATGTGCACGACAGAACCACCGGCAAAGTCCAACACACCCATCTGGGCGAGCCAGCCGCCCGGCTCCCAGACCCAGTGGGCAACGGGGGCGTAGACGAAGATGGACCACAGGCCGATAAACCACAGCAGGGCCGAGAAACGCATGCGCTCCACAATGGCACCCACCACCAGTGCCGCCGTGATGATGGCAAAGGTGAGCTGGAACATCGAATACACCGACTCGGGAATCGCCGGTGCCACATGGCTCACCGCCACCATGCCCCCTTCCTTGAGATAACTCAGGCCGCCAAACCACAGGCGATCGGCGCCCAGTCCTATCCAGCTATTGCCCGGAGTGAAGGCAATGGCGTAGCCGCCGGCAAACCACAGCAGGCTGACCATGGCCGCAATGGCGACTACGCTGGCCATGGTGTTGAGCACACTTTTCTTGCGCACCATGCCGCCGTAAAACAGGGCAAGGCCGGGCAGCGTCATCAGCAGCACCAGCGCGGTGGAGGTCATCATCCAGGCGGTGTCGGCCGCGTTGATGCTGCTTTGTGCCACCAGCGAGGGCTTGGTTGGTGGTGCGGGGACTGCGGGCGCTGCGACCACCTCAACAGCAGGAACTGCCAGGACAGGCGGAGCCGCAGGAGGGGCCGAGGCTGGGGGGGCGATGGGGGCAGCCGCCGGGGGGGCGACTTCCGCCACTACCGGGCCGCTGGCCGCTGTTGCCGGCGTCTGTGCCCAGACGCCTGTGATGCTGGCGCACAAAACGCATGCCAGAAGCCAGTGTGAACCGATACGGTGCATGGACAGTCCCTATTGAAACCCAATAGATGCTGCACTGCACAAGGCGTGCCAATTTCGCATGCGGGCAGAAAAAGTCCTAGCGAAGCCGATGACTACGCCCATTCGATAGCGACGATCTTCATTGGCAGCTTGCTCGCAGGGCGAGTGACAAGGTCATGCGAAAGCGGGTGCCAACGTGATTGCGTGCCAGGCGGGGAAACGCCATTCAAGGCGCGCCCCGCCACCGCATTCAACGCCAGGTGAGGGGAGGGTGCCTGCTCAAGAGGAGTGATGTGTCGCCCAGACTGTCCGTGGCAGCGATGCGTCAGACCCGACTGAGTTTGAAGGCGTCTACGGCCTCGGCCAGCAGGCGGGCCTGTTCCTTGAGGCTCTCCGCAGCAGCGGTGGACTCCTCGACCAGCGCGGCGTTCTGCTGCGTCATCTGGTCGAGCTGGTTCACGGCCGTGTTGATCTGGCCAATGCCCTGGCTCTGCTCGGCGGCGGCAGAACTGATTTCACCAATGATGTCGCTCACACGGCTCACGCTCGTGACAATGTCGCTCATAGTGCTGCCGGCCATTTGTACCTGCTTGGAGCCGGACGCTACGCTGGCCACGCTGGCATCAATCAGGATCTTGATCTCCTTGGCTGCTTCTGCCGAGCGCTGGGCCAGGCTGCGCACTTCACTGGCCACAACCGCAAAGCCGCGCCCCTGCTCGCCGGCACGGGCGGCTTCCACCGCGGCATTCAAGGCCAGGATATTGGTCTGGAACGCAATGCCGTCGATCACGCCAATGATGTCGGAAATCTTCTTGGAGCTGACATTGATTTCGTCCATGGTCGCCACGACTTCGGACACCACCTCGCCGCCGCGCTTGGCCACACTGGCGGCGGATGCCGCCAGTTGGTTGGCCTGGGTCGCCGAGTCTGCGCTCTGGCGCACGGTGCTGGTCATCTCTTCCATGGAACTGGCGGTTTCTTCCAAGCTGCCGGCTGTCTGTTCGGTACGCGCGCTCAGATCCCGGTTGCCCGTGGCGATTTGCAGGCTGGCAGTGGAAATGTTGTCGACCGCGCCGCGCACCTGGTGCAATGCGCCATGCAGCGCAGTGCGCATGGTGTCAATGGCGCGCAGCAATCTGCCCGTTTCGTCGTTGGCATAGCTTGCCTGGGCATTGCCGGTCAGGTCCATGTCGGCAATGGACTGGGCGATGGTCTCGGCACGGTGCAGGGGCTGCGTGATGCTGCGGGTCAGCAGCCAGGCCAGAAAAATGCCCAATGCCAGCGACACCAGGCTGCAGACTAGCAACAGCGTGATGGTTTGCGCGCGTGTGTTTTCGATGCGTTGGGTCGCCGCGTCCAGTTGGGTGCGTTGCTGGTTCACCAGCTTGCTGACCTGTTCGATATAGAAGCGGGACCCGGGTTCGAATTTTTCGGTGAAAACGCGGTTTGCGCCGTCCACATCTCCAGCTTTCTTGAGTTTGCTGATTTCCTCACGTGCCGCCAGGTAGGCCTTGCGCACTTCCGTCACCTTGTCGAAAAGGGCGCGTTCTTCGGGGGTATCCATCTTCTCTTCGATCTGCTTTTGCAGCTCGGTGGTCTCGCGGATACTATCCGCCGAGGCTGGGGCAAAGTATTCCACCAGGCTGGTATCGCTGCTCTTGGCGATGGCCGCGGCCCGCACGATGCCCGAAGTGGTGAAGCGCAACCACGCCGTGCCTGCGCGTTCGGTTTGCAGGTTGTCCTTGGTCAGCGTGTCCATTTCCACACCCAGTTTGCCGAGTTGCCATACCGCCACCAGACTGCTAGCCACAAACAAGGCCAAGATCACCCCCAGCACGAGGGTCAGGCGTTTGCCGATGGACATATTGCCTAGAAACATGACGAAAATCCCCAAAAAAATTAAGGTCTAAATAGGGGGTTATACAACAGCAGGTGGGGGCGCCGCCTGTGTACGACACGTCCGACGTCAGGAGTAGCTGATCCAGTCCGCGTATTCGGGGCTGTCCAGGTGCGGCAGGCCGTTGAAGGTCGACAGCATGTGGCGTTTGGGCGTGAAGGCGAATTCGGTGATCGCGCTGTTGCGGATGCGGAAGTTGAGCTCGATGGTGGTCTCGGGCGTAGTGCCCAGCACATGGCCGACCGCGGTGCTGATGGGGCCGCCGCTGCTGACAATCAGCACATTGCCGCTGTGCTGCTGGCGCACATGGTCCAGCGCGCTGACGATGCCGTGCTTGAAGTCGTTGTAGCTGGGCATGCCCTTGGGGCTGACCACGCCGTTCATCCACTGCGTGAGGCCATCGCGCAGCAGGCGAAAGTGGTGCCGGTACATCTCGGGCGTTTCGGGTTTGGTCAGCGGCTCGGGGTGGATGGTCTGGATCACCGCTTCGCTCTCGTACTCATTCAAACCCGGCCAGAGCAGTGGCTGGTGGAGGAGCTTTGCACCCTGGGCAATGCCGGCCCAGGTTTGGGCGTGGCGTTTGAGGGTGCCGGTGAGCACCGCGTCGAATTGCAGACCCTTGTAGGCGAAGTATTCACCCAGGCGCATGCTTTGTCGGTGTCCCAGTTCGCTCAGGTTGTCGTAGTCGGCAGCACCAAAAGAGGCCTGCCCATGGCGCACCAGATAAAGATTTCCCATGCGCTGAATTTAAGTCAGGTACGTGGTGGCTTCTGTAATGGGGGCGACAGCAGCTACGGGTCTTATCGCGAAACCTCGCGCGAACCCGTGATTCATGGTCTGTTCAGCTCTTATCATCTAGCCGCCACGCACACCAGGGTGCAGGCATTGAGACAAACCTATAAAACAAGGGGAGAGACATGAAACATTGGTGCATCGCAGCCGTTCTGGCTTTGAATCTCACACAGGGTATGGCAGGCGAACTTTTCCCGGATGGAAAGTTGCGGCCGATCTTGCTTGGAGACGCCATCCCTGCAGCCGAAACCATGGGTGGATATCCGATTTTCGCTGGAGACGGAAAGTGGACTTTTGTACGCGGCAGTGACTCCACGTCAAGCCGCGGAACCAAATTGGCATCCCTCCAAATGTCCCAGTTTGAGAGTGGAGTGCTTTTCGCTACACAAATCGTGGACGTGGCGGTGTCGACGGGGGATGGAGCTTTTTGGAATGGAAGTCCGTGTACCCCAACGGGGCATCTGGTGATGCGTAACAAGGGGTTCGGACGGGAAGACCACTGCCTGACGATTGATCCTGTATCCCATGCGGTGGGCCCCACCATGGTCACGATGCTGTCCATCAAATTGACAAATACAGGCAGCACGAGTCGTCTCTACAACATCACACTTCTGCTGAATCCCGACTTGCTGGGTATCCGTTCCACCGGCGTGGGAGACTGGACTCCGGAGACGCTCAAAGCACAGCCGCGCAAGCAGGCCTTCATGGACAAACTCACGGCGTGGGCGGAAAGCCTGCAGGCCGCATCGATCAAGGCCATGGATTACTCAAAACCCCAGGATGTCTTTGCCCAGATCCCGTCCTTCCGCACCCTGTTGCCGGTGTCGGCGGCAAACGCCGATCAAAAGTATTCCATTGGATTTTTGAGCGGTCTGGAAGATCTCAAGTGGCGCCCCAACTTCAAGGCCATCGCCTATTCTCAGCTTGGAGACTATCGGACGACTTGGAAATCTGCATGGAACTACCCAAGCCAGCCCGAAGCAGACAAGAAGGCCTTGGATAACTGCGAATCTGGCAGACCTGCAGCGGCGCCGCCGTGCAAACTATTCACGCTGGAAGAGCAGACTGCGGTTGTGGCACCAGAGGCCAAACCCTGATCAAGGCGCCCTACGGGCGCCCGACACCTTCGTAAACACCGTGCAGTCCACACTTCCCGCGCACAGCGTGTCGTGTTCCTGCATGGCTGCGGCAAAATTGGCCGCACCACCACACCTTGTGTTTTGTCGCACCCATGAAGAAAACGTCTGCGCTTTTCAGGTTGAATCCGGGGGATACGCCCGCACTATTGCATGCGGACCCGGAGATGGGCGAGGTCTGGGCCGCTCAGTTAGACGGGCGGCCGCAATGGACCCTCAAGATCCCGGGAATGGTGTACTCCTTTGCCGTGCACGACACAGAGCCAGAGCAGTTTGTGATCCACGTGGTCGAAGAAGCTGCGCACCGCCTGCGGGATGCCGTCAACCTGAAAATAGATCCCAAACGCATCAAAAACCTGGCGCTGGGGCCAGAGGCCTCACTGGAGCAAGTCCAGATCGCCGTGGCTCACCTGGACCGGTGGCGCGGTTCGGCAGCGCAGTGGATGCATGACGTGGAATGGCAGAAGTGGCTCCAACGCTGAACCCCCCTTTGTGCTGCAACCCGCAGTGTTTTTGCAAATAGGCTGCATCTTTCCCAAGAGGAATATCGCGAAAGTGCTTAGCCTTGTAGCACGTCGGCAAACACCGCCGAGTCCACATTTCCCCCGCAAAGCGTGATCCCTACAGTCTGCCCACGCAGACTGTCGCGCTCCTGCATGGCGGCGGCAAAACTCGCCGCACCTGCGCCCTCAGCCACGTTGTGGGTGCAGGCAAAGATGTCGCGCATGGCTTGGGCCACTTCAGCGTCGGTCACCTGCACGATGTGGTCGATGCGGCCTTGCAGGATGGCCAGCGCCTCGGGGTCGGCTACGCGGCAGGCCATGCCGTCGGCCAGCAGCGTCGTCACCGGCGCCTCCACTACACGACCGGCAAGCAGGGAATCGGCATAGGTGGTGGCGTGGCGGCTCACCACGCCGACGATGCGCGCCTTGTGGCCCAGCGCCAGCTTGGCGGCAATGGCGCTGCACGCACCGGAGCCCTGGCCGATGGGCACGTAGACCACATCGATCTCGGGCGCAGCCTTCAGCAGTTCCCACCAGTAAGTGGACACGCCCCGCAGCAGGTCGGGATGGAAGCTGGGCACCATGTGGGCGCCACGCTCCGCTGCCAGCCGCATGGCGTATTCGCGGCTTTCCTGAAAATCCTGGCCGTGTTCGATGAGTTGAACACCGAGGGCGCGCATGGCGGCGTTTTTCTCCACCGAGTTGCCGTGTGGCACCACGATGCTGCAGCGCACGCCATAGGCGCGGGCGGCCCAGCCAATGCTTTGGCCGTGGTTGCCCCGTGTGGCGCTGATCACCTCTTGGGGCAGTGCGCCTTTTTGTGCCAGTTGGTCAAAGTAGTTGAGTCCGCCACGGATCTTGAAGGCACCCACGGGGGTGTGGTTCTCGTGTTTGACCCAGCAGGGCGTGCCCAGTTTCTCGGCCAGCAGGCCCCAGCGGTACTGCGGCGTGGCCTGGAATGCGCGGTACACCACCTGGGCTGCGGCTTCGATCTCCTGCAGGGTGGGCAGGCCGGGAACGGTGGTGGCGCTCATAACAGCACCGTGCCGGTGATGCAGGTGACCGAATCCCCGCCGACCCAGACCTGGTCGTCAGCGTCGCGCAGGATGTGCACGCGGCCGTCGCGGCCAATGCAGGTGCCCTGGTGCGCTACGTAACACGTGGGGGCGTGGCCATCGGCGATCAGCCACTGGGCCAGGCTGGCGTTGAGGCTGCCGGTGACCGGGTCTTCCAGCACGCCCATGGGCGCTGCAAAGGCGCGCACTTCAAGTGTGGTGCAGTCGTCCGCAGCCGCATCGCCGGCGCTGCGGGCGCCAAAGGCACGTGCCTCGCGGTTGGATCTTGCTATTAAAGTAGGAGCTGCTTGCGCATGTTCCACAAAGGCTACGCCCACTTTTTGCCCTAAATTCTTGAGCGCCAGGTGGTCTGGCTGCAGCTGCAGCACGGTGCTCAGGCTGTCCAGCAGCAGGCCCATCCAGACTGGGCCGTTGTCCAGCACCTGCGCGGCCACGATGTGGCGCGACCGCAGGCCCAGTGCTGCAGCCACCTGGGCCAGCAGGGCGGGGCTGGGGTTGCTGCGTTGGAGCGCGGGGGCGGCAAACGCGGGACGACCACTGTCGCGGCGGATCTGTATCAGCCCGACCTTGCATTCCTGAACAATGCCCGTCGCACTGCGCGGCGTGCCGCCTGCTTCCAGCCAGGCGTGGCAGGTGCCCAGCGTGGGGTGGCCGGCAAACGGCAACTCCCCGCCGGGCGTGAAGATGCGCACCTGGTAGTCGGCGCCCTGGGCCGCAGCGGTGGCACTGGGGGGCAGCACAAAGGTGGTTTCCGAGAGGTTGGTCCAGCGTGCGAAGTCCTGCATCTGCGCATCGCTCAGCCCACTGCCGTCCAGCACCACGGCCAGCGGGTTGCCGCGCAGGGCCTGGGCGGTGAAGACGTCGACTTGTTTGAACGGGCGTTGCTGGGGCACGGTAGGGCTCTCGGTGAAGATGGGTTTTATGAAAGAGGCAGATCGAGCACGCCGCGGGTTGCGGGGCGCGCGAGGATGGTGGCAAACCAGCGCTCCAGATGCGGCCAGGCGGGCCGGGGCTGGGGCAGGCCAAACCAGCGGTGCACGTCACAGGCCGCGGGAATGTCGGCCATGCTGAAGTGCTCACCACCCACATAGGCACGTGTGGCCAGGTGGTCGTTGAGCTGGGCCAGGGCCGGCTCGGTGGCGGCGGTCGAGCGGGCAATCACGGTGGCATCGCGCTTCTCGGCGGGGGTGCGAAACCACTGCGCAAAGGCCGCGCCGCTGTCGCGGTTCAGCGTGGTCTGCTGCCAGTCCATCCAGCGTTCGGCGTCAAAGCGCGCGGCCAGGTCTTGTGGGTAAAGCGTGGCGTTGCCGTATTTGGCGCACAGGTAACGCACGATGGCATTGCTCTCCCACAACACGAAGTCGCCGTCCTGCAGCGTGGGCACCAGCGCGTTGGGGTTCATCGACAGGTACTCGGGTGTCTTGACCACACCAAAGCTCAGACCCGCATCGCTGCGCGTGAACGCCACGCCGGTCTCCTGCGCGGCCCACACCACCTTGCGTACGTTCAGTGAGCTCAGGCGGCCCCAGATATGCACGCCCATGTCAGCTCCTTTGTGCGTGGATGGCGGCGGCCAGCGCGGCCACACCGCGGTGGATTTCTTCCACGCTGGGGGTGACGAAGGATAGGCGCATGGTGCGTGTGTCGCCATGGTCGGCGTAGAACGGTGCGCCGGGCACAAAGGCCACACCCTTGTCCACCGCGTGCGGCAGCAAGTCCACCGCGTTCATGCCTTTGGGCAAACGTGCCCACAGGAACATGCCGCCGGCGGGCGTGTTCCAGGTCAGCGTGTCGTCGGGGTTGGATGTGGCGGGGAAGTGCTGGGCCAGCGCTTGCAGCATGGCATCGCGTTGTGCCTTGTAGAGCGCGCGGATGGTGGGCACGTGGCGGTCGAGGAAACCGTTTTGCATGACTTCAAAAATCATGCGCTGGTTAAAGCCCGGGCTGTGCAGGTCGGCGGCCTGTTTGGCTTGCAGCAGCTTGGGGTACACGGCCTTGGGCGCGACCATGAAACCCATGCGCAGGCCGGGCGCCAGCACCTTGGAGAACGAGCCGAGATAAATACCGCCTTCGGGGTTGCGCGCGGTCAGTGGTGCGGCAGGGGCCTGGTCAAACCACAGGTCGCCATAGGGGTTGTCTTCCATCAGCGGCAGGCCGCTGCGGGCAGCCTCGGCACTCAGGGCGGCGCGGCGCGCTTCGGACATGGTGCGGCCGGTGGGGTTCTGGAAGTTGGGCAACACGTAGAGAAAACGTGCGCCGTCGGACTTGGCGCGCAGGTCTTCAATCTCCACACCGTTGTCGTCGCTGGCGACACTCACCACATTGGGTTCCATCGGCATGAAGGCCATCACGGCGCCCAGGTAGGTGGGCGATTCCACCAGCACCTTGCTGCCCGCGTCGATCAAGATTTTGGCGACCAGATCCAGACCCTGTTGCGAGCCGGTGGTAATCAGTACCTGGGCCGGGTCGACCTTCCACGGCATGCCGGCGGCGGCGCTTTGTTTGCCCAGGTTCTCGGCGACCATCTCGCGCAGCGGGCCGTAACCCTCCGAGGCGGCGTATTGCAGGGCACCGGCCGGGTCGTCCTTGAGCACCTTGGCGCAGGCGGCTTCAAACTCGGCGACGGGGAAGGTTTGGGGTGAGGGCAGGCCGCCGGCAAAACTGATGATGCCGGGGCGTTCAGTGACCTTGAGGATCTCGCGGATCACCGAGGGGTTCATCTTTGCGGCGCGTGCGGCCAGGGTCCAGTGGGTCATGCGTGTGTTCCAGAAAGGGTGGAGCGGGAATTCGGGGTGATGTGCGCCAGCGCGCCATCGCCATACGAACGGATTACTTCAGAAATAACAATGTGGAAGCCTTTGTACCAGCGCTGGTAGTTGCGCTTGGCTTCCAGGTGCTGCGGGTGGCTGGAGAACGTCTTGAGTGCCTCCAGATCCGTCCAGTAATAGGTGGCGTTGTAACGCACACCGTCTTCCGAGCGCCAGGTTTCGCGGCCCAGGTAGCCGGGGTTGGCCACCGCGGCCGCTTCGATGTCGGCGTCCAGCGCGTGGAAGCGGTCGTCGTAAGTTCCGGGTTCAAAAATAAAAGCTGCGGCGTACATGGTTTTTTAGGCTAAGCCCGTCAGGTTACCAGCATGGGGTAGAGCGATGCCACCAGGGCCAGCGCCATGGTCACATTGAAGATGCGCAAACGCCCGGGGTTTTGCAGCAGACTGCGCATGGCCTGGCCAAAAAAGACCCAGACCGCTGAGCAGGGGCTGCCCAACACCAGCGACATCAGCGCCAGCAGCAGCACCTGGGACACGCTGGCATCGGGCGGCAGGTAGGCGCTCATGGCGGTGACGATCATGAACCAGGCTTTGGGGTTGATCCACTGGAACGCGGCGGCGCCCCAGAAACCCAGGGGTTGCGGTGCGGGTGCGTCGGGGTCTGCGTCGGCGGGGCGGGCGCTGGCTAGTTTCCAGGCCAGCCACAGCAGGTAGGCCGCGCCGCCCCAGCGCATCAGCATGTATAGCGCTGGAAATTGATCCAGCACCGCGTGCAGGCCGAGGCCCACGCACAGCAGCATCACGGTGAATCCGATCTGCACGCCCAGCAGATGCGGCAGCGAGCGGCGCACGCCGAAGTTCACGCCCGAGGCCATCAGCATGGTGTTGTTGGGCCCCGGCGTGACGGAGCTCACGATGAGGAAGATGGCGGCGGCGATCAACAGGTCGTGGTTCATGCCGCGGGACCCTTCAATGCGGTATGCACTGGCATGCGCCGGCCGATAAACACGGTGGCGATCACCGCCACACCAAAGCCCACGGTCACCGCGTCCAGGTGTTCACCGAGCAGCGGCACGGCAAACAGCATGCTCAAAAACGGTTGCAGCAATTGCACCTGGCTCACGCGCA
Organism: Rhodoferax saidenbachensis; assembly: GCF_001955715.1. NCBI lineage: Bacteria > Pseudomonadati > Pseudomonadota > Betaproteobacteria > Burkholderiales > Comamonadaceae > Rhodoferax > Rhodoferax saidenbachensis. The sequence goes on from NZ_CP019239.1 coordinate 546,376, forward strand.
CGGTGCCACCCAGGGCCAGGCCCTTGTACCAGGCAAAAAAGCCCAGCCACATGGAAAACACCGACACATAGGCAAACGCCACCCAGGCGCTGGTGGGCAGGGTCTCGGTGGGGAACTGCCACGCCGCCAGCGGCAGGTTGATGGGCAGCGAGATCAGCAGTGCCCAGCAGATCACATGTTCGGCGCGCATGCGCTGCGACAGGCGTGCGCCATGCCCGTAACCCACGGCCGCGCAGGCCATGGCGATTAGCAGCAACACGTCCGCCGTTTGTAGCGCCAGCCCGCTGTGGCCCGAGCGCAAGAGTGCAAACGCCACCACCAGCGCCGTACCGGCCAGCGCGCAGATCCAAAAGCCTGTGGAGGGGCGCTGCCGGTTTAGGAATGCACCCACCACGGCCGTGGCCAGTGGCAACACGCCCACCATCACGCTGGCGTGCACCGCCTCTACATGGCGCATGGCAACGGAGGTGAACAGCGGAAAACCAAACACCACGCCCAAAGCGACCAGCACCAGCGGGCCCCAGGCGTCGCGCGGCGGCAGTGGCGCTTTGCTCCACCACAGCAGCAGGCCCGAGAGCACGCCCGCCACCACGGCGCGGCCGAAGGCGATGAACATGCCCGACATCAGCGGGGCGTCCGACGTGCCCACGGCCAGCCGTGTCATGGGTAGGGTCAGCGCAAAAATAGTGACACCCAGTACGCCCAGCCACAGGCCTTTTTTCAGATCGTGTGTGTTCATAGGGTTGCCATCCAGGCGGCGGTTGCGACCAGCACGGCGGCCATGCCGCGGTTGAACCAGCGCAGGCGCCGCGCGGTGGCCACACCGCCGACCACCGGGCCGCCCAGCCAGTCGCGCAACAGCGAACCCATCGCGGCGTAGAGCAGGTTGCTGAAAAATCCAAAGGCCAGCATCAGCGGCAGTGTGATGGCAAAGCGCGTCAGCACATCTTCGCGCCCGGCCAGCCAGCCGGCGGTGACGGTGAGGCCCAGCATCCAGGCCTTGATATTGAGAAACTGCAACGCCACGCCCTGCCAGAAGGTGACGTTCAGGCGGCTGGCGTCGGCCTCGCCCAGGCTGCTGGCGCTGGCCATCTTGTAGGCCAGCCACAGCAGGTAGGCCACGCCGGCGATCTGTATGGCCTGACGCAACAGCGGCACGGCCACCACCAGTGCGCCCAGGCCACCCGCGCACAGTGTGAACAGCAGGCCCCAGCCAATCGGCACCGCCACCACAAACCGCATGGCACGCTTCAGCCCCAGGTTGGCGGCTAGCGCCGTGGAGAGCGTCGTGTTCGGCCCGGGCGTGAAGCTGGCTGCGGTGGAAAGCAGCAGCAGGGCGGTGATTTCAGCGGATGTCATGGTGTAACTTTACTGGCAAAAACAACACACTTGCAGTACAGTTTGTATGAACAAATGTGAAACTGTATTGCCCGTTCGGGTAACACAGACCGTCCCTTGTCCGTTCGGGCTGAGCTTGTCGAAGCCTGCCTTGCGTTTGTCGGGCCCTTCGACAAGCTCAGGGCGAACGGAATTTATAGAAGGTGCTCCATGCTGATGAAAACCGCGTCACAGACGCTGACCGAGCAACTCGCCGCCCGTTTTGCCCAGCGCATCCGCGACCGCCTGCTGGCACCCGGTGCGCGCCTGCCGTCGGTGCGCCTGTGTGCGCAACAGCAGGGCGTGAGCCCGTCCACCGTGGTCGGCGCGTATGACCAACTGCTGGCCCAGGGACTGGTGGAGGCGCGCAAGAACCGCGGGTTTTATGTGCGTGAGAGCACGCCAACCCCCGTGGATAGTGCGCAAGCAGCTACTAAAAAAGTAGCAAAAAACATCGCGCAGGATGGTGCTGCTTCGCGTGAACGCGCCCCGCTCAATGCCACGGCGCTGATCCGCGGCATGTTCCACGGCATCAGCGACAAGCCGCAACCCGGCATGGGTGTGTTGCCGCAGGAGTGGTTGCAGACCACCTTTCTCTCTACCGCCGTGCGGCGCAGTTGCGGTGTGGAGGCGCTCAACGCGTTTTCGCTGCAATACGGCGAACCTGCGGGCGACCTGGGGCTGCGCCGCGCGCTGTCCACCAAACTCGCAGGGCTGTCGGTGCAGGCCGCGCCTGAGCAGATCATCACCACCATAGGCGCCACGCAGGCGCTGGATGTGGCCAGCCGCGCCCTACTGCGCGCCGGCGACTATGTGATGGTGGAAGAGCCCGGTTGGGCCATTGAGTTTGCGCGCCTGGACGCTTTGGGCATGCGCATCCTGCCGGTGCCGCGACGGGCCGACGGGCCGGACCTGGAGGTCATGGCGCGTTACTGCGAAGAACATCAACCGAAGCTGTTTGTGAGCGTGAGCGTGTTCCACAACCCCACGGGTTTTTGCCTCTCGCCCAGCAGCGCCTACCGCATCCTGCAGTTGGCAAACCAGCACAACTTTCACATTGTTGAAGACGACACCTACTGCCACTTCGCGCCCGAACACGCCACGCGCCTGTGTGCGCTCGATGGCCTGCAACGCACGATTTATGTGGGTGGCTTTGCCAAGATACTCGCGCCCAACTGGCGTGTGGGTTACATGGCCGCGCCCGCTCATCTGGTGGAGCGTTTGCTGGACACCAAACTCCTGACCACCTTGACCACCCCGGCACTGCTGGAAAAATCATTGGCCTGGTGCATCGACCAGGGCCAGCTGCGCCGCCACGCCGAACGCATTCGCCAGCGGCTGGATGTGGCGCGGGCGCGTAGCGTGAAGCTAGCGCTCGGCGCGGGGTGCACGTTTGCGGCCGAGCCGGTGGGCTTGTTTGGCTGGGTGGATACCGGTGTGGACACCGATGTGCTGTCGCAGCGGATGTTGGATGAGGGCTACCTGCTGGCGCCGGGGGCATTGTTTCACGCTATGCGGGCGCCTAGCAGTTTGATGCGGATCAACTTTGCTACTACGCAAAATTCGGCGTTTTGGGAGACTTTGGTTCGGTTGCGGGCTGAGCAGGGGTGAGTTCTTTTTGTTGATCGGTTTGCTTCTGTGGCGTGTCGGGCGTACATCCCGACATGCTCGATAACCAAAAAAGCACTTCGGGAAGAAAATATGTCACTAGTGTCCGGTAAATTTTGCATCAGGGCAGTTCAAACCTAAGCTGGATGCGGGTTTCAAGAGCTTTTTGGATTCCGGCGATTTGAAATCCGATTTTTGCCCGTGGGCATATCGTGACCTCATTTTTCGAGGTTTACGTCATGAACGCTGGTCGCACGGTATTCGCGCAATTGCTGGCCGTCGTACCGTTTAGCCACTTTGAACACCTCGTTGATAGGTACCAAGCCAACCGCTGGACACGGGATTTCACTGCCTGGAGCCAATTCATTTGCATGGCCTACGCGCAGTTCACTCGCAGGGAAGGCTTGCGCGACCTGATCGTGTGCCTGAACTCGCAAAGCTCCAAGCTTTACCACTGCGGCCTGCGTCAGCGTGTATCACGCTCCACATTGGCCGATGCCAACGAGCGGCGTGACTCGCATTTGTTCGAAGCACTGGGGCAACGCCTGATCGAAACCGCGTTGGATTTGTACAAAGACCATGACATCGGCTTGGGCCTCAAGGAGCCACTGTATGCCATGGACTCCACCACCATCGACTTGTGTCTGAAACTGTTTCCCTGGGCTGACTTTCGGTCCACCAAAGCGGGAATCAAGGCCCATACGGTGATCGACCTGCGGGGTGCCATTCCAGTGATGCTATCGATCACCACCGGCAAAGTCGGCGACTCGGGGCAATTGGATGCATTGAGTCTGCCCAAGGGCTCTATCGTCGTGCTGGATCGCGGCTACGTGGACTTTGCAAGGTTGCACCGCTTGGTGCAACGGGAGTGCAGCTTTGTGGTGCGCGCCAAAGACAATTTGAGCTTCATCTGCAGTGAAGCCCACGCGGCTGATGTGCAAACCGGCGTGTACTCGGATCAAACCATTGTGCTGACGGGGGAGCGCTCCAAGAAAGGCTACCCTGAGCCTTTGCGCCGGGTACGTTTCTACGATGCAGTGAGTTGTTTGGAACTCGTCTTTCTAACCAACCGTCTAGACCTATCCGCCCTCACCATCGCAGCCATCTACAAGCAGCGCTGGCAGATTGAGCTGTTCTTCAAATGGCTCAAGCAGAACCTGAACATCCAACACTTCTTTGGCAATTCATTGAACGCGGTGAGATCACAGATATGGATTGCAGTGTGTACCTATTTGATAGCTTTGGTCGCACACCACGGACTACATACTGACCTGTCACTGCGTAACTTCTTGCATCTGGTGGAGGTCAACATGTTTGAGAAGATCTCTTTGGCTCAGATGGTAGACAACGCTATCAAGGACGACAGTTTCGAAGAGCTGAAATCGCAGGTTGAACTCTTCTGAAAACGGGGCAAAATTTACCGGACAGTAGTGAAAATATGTACGATTTAATGCTCTAGCCCACGCGCAATATGCACAGCCAGCTATCAAAATAGGAGCAATTACGCCGCCATCAATGCGTAAGGATGCCTGTTCTTGGCGCTATAACGCGGCACGACGGCCGCGCTGGGCGGTTGCGCCAGTGTGCGCAGCAGGGCGCGGTTGACCTCTTCGGCACGCATATCGTGCGCCTTGCAGACTTCGCGGATCACGTGGGTGGAGCCGGACTCCAGCGCGGTGGCCACGTCGAGCCACGGCGTGTACGGCCCGGTCTGTCCCAGCACGGCCGAGGCCACGCGGCCCGGCAGGGGCAGGTGGTGCAGCGCAGTACCTTGTGGCGCGCCCAGCAGCAGATCCATTTGAGAGAACAGGCCACACAAAAACACTTCGCGGCGCAGCGCTTCTTCGGCACCCGCGTCCACCAGACGCTCCATGACACGGGCGCGCAGGACCATGCTGGCGCGCACCGGGTCCAGGTTCACATCGCTGCTGGCGTTTGGCAGTTGCTCCACCAGCCAGGCGCGCAGGCGCATCAGGCCCATGGTCAAAAGCCCCTGGCGCACGCTGTCCACTTCCTGGCGCAGGCCCAGGGCGGCGGAGTTGGCGTAGCGCAGAAAACGGTAGTTCAGCAAAGGCTCGTCGCCCATGCGCTGCTCCAGGCTCTCCAGCGATTCGTCGGCATCGATGGCCTGCACCAAGGTCTGCAATTGCGCGCGAGAGGGCTGCATTTGGCGCAGGCGGTGGTTGTACAAAATCTCTTCGTTGGGCCAGCCCAGCACCGCCCAGGCGTGCTGCTGGTCCAGCGCATGCTCCACCAGCGCCTGGCTGGCCATGCCTTCAAAAATGCGCAGCGGTGTCTGACTGACACTGCGCACCACGCCCGCGTGGCGGGCCGTGCGCAACGCGTTCAGGGCCTCTTGCGGCGTGAGTGCTCGCTGCACGGCGTGGAAGTGGGGGGCGATGACGGCGGTGGGAATCTGGCCGGGCTCACCGTGCCACACCAGGTGCACACCGCGCTGGGCGGCCTTGCGCACACGGTTGGCCATTTGTGTGTCCGCCATGGCTGCGTTGGGAATTTCCAGCCACACGCCGCGCGCGGGCAAATGGTCCAGCAGGTCCTGCAGCAACACCGGGTGTTGCACGCTGAGCACCACGCCCGCGCTGGCGCTGGGCCAGAGCTCGGCCATGGCCGACAGCAGGTGGCGTGCATCCACAGCACTGGGGCTGGCGCTGTCCACCAGCAAGCGCACGCCGCAGCGTTGGCGCTTCTGGTTCCACAAGAGGGCGTAGCCCAGGGTGACGCTGTCGAGGACAGACCGGGCCATATCTTTAGCTAATGAAGTTGAACAGGGAAAGCTTTTGCACCTGGGCGTAGGACTGCAGCGCGGCGGAGAACGCGGTTTGCTGGTTCTGGAAGTCGGAGTAGCCCTTGATCATGTCCAGGTCTTCGGCGCGTGAGCGGTCGGCTTCCAGTTGCAGACTGCGGTTGGTCTGGCTGTCGGTGATGCGGTCGGCGCGGTTGAGCAAGTCACCGGCCTGGCCGCGCACGGCAGACACACGCGCCATGCCCACGTCGATATTGCCCAGCGCTTGGGCCACGGCCTGGGTGGCGGCATTGCCGTTGACAGCGCCGCCAATGTCCTTGATGGCCGAGTCCAGCACACTGAAGATGCTGCGGCTGGGCGCCACCGTGATGGTGTCGCCCACAGCGGGGGCTCCGGTAATGTTGAGTGCCAGTCCCGGCAGGCCGGCCACCGCAATGGTGGCGTTGGAACCCGTGGCGTAGGTCGCCGTGCCCGAGGCAATGGGGCCGGACACCGAGGGACTTTCGACAATGTCGTAGGTGGCGATGGTCTGGCCGGGCACGGTGGTGGTGTCCAGCGCGCTGACGGTGATGGTGTAGGTCGGGTAGTTTTGCGTGCCGCCACTGGCGGCCAGGGCCAGGGCCGAGGTGCTGGCCGCGGTGGCGCTGTTGGTGACTGTGGCATTGTTGGTCGACAGGGCACGGGTGGTCGGAATCAGGCCACCGGGGGCATTGGTCACACTGACATTGAAGACCCCGTCGCGTCCAGCTTGCATCATGAAGGCGCTGTCGCCGTCCAGTGAAAACGGGATGCTCACTTCGGTGCTGGCCGACTGGCCTGGCAGGCCGTTGAAGGTGTAGTCCTGTGGCAGTGCGTTGGGCCCGGCAAACGGAGATGTGGTGCTGCCCAGTGCGCTGAACAACGGCAGGCCGTTGCTGTCCTTGCGGTTGGCCAGCGCAAACACCTGGTCACGCAGGCCGCTGAGCTGGATGGCAATGGCCTGGCGTTCCTTGTCGGTGTAGGCGGGGTTGCCAGCGCTCACCACCAGTTCACGGATGCTCTGCAGCGCATCGGTGATTTCGCCCAGCGTGCCTTCGGCTTCGGTAATGGAATTGCGTTGGGCTTCCAGCGCGCGCTGGTCGGCCTTGACCCGCTCCATGCGGGTGAGGGCGCGTTCGGCCTGCGCGGCACCGGTAGGGTCGTCGCTGGCGTTGACCACCCGTTTGCCCGACGTGAGGTTCTCCTGCAGGTTGGCCAGGGAGGTCTGGCGTGCCTGCAGGTTGCGCAGGACGTTGTCGTACGTGTTGGCAGAGCCCAGTCGTGAGAAGTTGGTGGTCATGCGTGTGCTCCTGGCTTAGCGGCCCAGGCCCTGAATCAGGGTGTCGAAAATGTTTTGTGCGATCTGGATCATCTTGGCTGATGCCTGGTAGGCCTGCTGGTACTGCAGCAGTTTGGCGGCCTCCTCGTCCAGATTCACACCGGAGACCCCGGCACGGTCTTTCTCCAGGTTGCCGGCGATGGAGGTCGAAACAGTGGCCGCGTAATTGGCACTTTGGGTGCGGATGCCGATCTGCGAAATCAGGCCGGCGTAACCGTCGGTCATGGCCGCGCCGTCGAACATGGCGACATCGCGCAGGTTCATCATGGCGGTGGCATTGCCCGCGTTGAGCTTTACGTCCACGCTGAGCGTAGGGTCGGTGATGGCGCGTACCGCAAACGTATCGCCAGCCTTGGGTGTGCCCTGCAAGGTGAGGGACCATTGGGACAGCGGTGTGGTTGCAGGTTCGGTGCCCTGGATGGCCTGACCGGGGGTGTAGGTGAAGGTGCCCGCCACATCGCTGCGGGTGTAGCTGTTGGGGCCGGTGAAGGTCAGCGTGACCGGCACGTTGGTCGGCGGGTTGTCGCGCGCCACGATGCCGACCTGCTGCAGGCTGCCGGTGTTGGTACTGCCCATGAGCCCGACCACCGGGCTGGCCACGGCCAACGCGCGGGGCGTGGAAAACTGGCTGGCGATGTTGGTGGCCGACGTGCTGAAGGGCTTGAGCAGGAAACGGTCTCCGGCGGCCGCACCGCCCAGATTGCCTTCCGTGATGGCGATGCCGTCGATCACCACCGGGTTGGTGGTGCCAAAGTCAAATGCAGTTTTCACGCCGTCTGAACGCCGTGTGATGGAACCGGCCGTGCCCGAGGTGAAGTTGACCTCGTAGTCCGAGGCCACAAATTTCGTTACATCGCTGATGCCCAACGACAAGTTGCTGGTGCCGGTGTTGAGAATGGCGGGCGGCACGGGTTGCAGGATGTTCACTGCGCCGAAACTCGCTGCAGTGAACACGTTGCCACCAGGGTTGCCATCCAGATCCAGGCCCAGCTTGTTCTGGTTGTTCATGGCCGTACTGACCGCCAGGGTCAGCCGTCCCAACAGGTTGCGACCTTCGTTGAGGTCGGTGTTCTGGAAGCGCAGCAGGCCGGAAATTTCTCCGCCACCGAGGTTGTTTTCATCGAGTGGGATGGAGACACCGTTGCGGTTGATGGACAGCTTGTTTTTCAGCGTGTCGCCAAACTCGTCTTTGACCAGGGAGACGGGCGACACATTGGTACCCAGCACCAGCGCCTGGCTGCCGCCGATAAAGATACCGACAGTGCCGTCGTCTGCCGGAATGGAGGTGGTCTGTACGTACTGGTTGAGCTCGCGTACCAGTTGGTCGCGCTGGTCCAGCAGGTCATTGGGCGGTTGTCCATTGCCGTTGACCTTGGCGATTTCCTGGTTGAGCCGGGCGATGTTGCGGGCCAGGCTGTTGACCGCATCGACCTTCTGGCTCAGTTCCTGGGTGATGCCGGTCTGCAGTTCGTCCAGGCTTTGCGAGGCGGCACGCATGCGTGCTGCCGTTTCGTCAATGCGCGTCAGCACCACGGTGCGCGCGGTCAGATCGGTTGGCGCGCTGGCCACGTCCGAGAACGCGTTGAGCATGTCGCTGATGGAGGCGCCCAGTCCATTGGCACCACCGCCAAAAATGCCTTCGAGCTGTTTGAGTTTGTCGGCGCGGGTGACATCTGCGGCCGCGGTCGATGCGGTTAGCGTGGCCTGGCGCGTCAAAAACGCATCGAAGTTGCGTTGGATCGTCTGGATGTTGACGCCCTTGCCGATGTAACCGCCCCCGGTGAACTGTCCCGGCACGGTCTCCAGAATCACGCGCTGGCGCGAATAGCCGACGGTGTTGACGTTGGCAATGTTATTGCCCGCCGTCTGCAGCGCTGCCTGGTTGGCCTGCAGGGCCTGGACGCCGATACTCAGGATGCCCATGGCGTGACCTTAGACCTGTACGCGGCGCAATTGCAGCGTGGTGTTGATGGCACGGCTCAGTTTGGCCGCGTACTCGGGATCGGTGGCGTAACCGGCCTTTTGCAGGCCGGTGGCAAAGGCCTGCACCGAGCCGGTTTGCGCGCGTGCCTTGGCGTAGCGCGGGCTCTCGGAAATCATGCGGGCGTAGTCCCGGAACGAGTCCTCGTAGGAGTCGTAGGCGCGAAATTTGGCCACCTGTTTTTTGGCCTCACCATTGACGTATTCGGTGGTGGTGACTTCCGCCACCTTGCCGGTCCAGCCCGCGCCGGCCTTGATGCCGAACAGGTTGAAAGACGGCGCGCCGCCTTTTTGCTTGATCTCAAACTTGCCCCAACCCGTTTCGTGGCCGGCCTGGCCCAGCATGTAGCTGGCAGGAATGCCGCTGGCCTTCTCAATGCGGTTGGCGACTTCGGTGTGTTTTTCCACAAAACTCACTTGGTGCGCGGCGGGCGCACGGCTGGGCTTGCCGACATTGCGGGCGGGTTCGGGCGCGGGCAGCGGAGCGATGGCGGGTTTGCCGTCAGCACCCTCGATACCGTCGGCGCTCACGCCCATCTTGCGGCTCAGTTCCTTGGCAATCATCTCGGACAGGCCGCCGGGCTGGCCCGACATCTGCACGGCAAATTGCTGGTCCAGCAGATCGGTGCCCAGGTCGCTGCCGGGGTTGTCCAGCATGCCGGACTTCATGCTGTTGCTGGCTTCGCGCATGCTCTTGAGCAGCTCGCGCATGAACAGGGACTCAAACTGTTTGGCGGTTTCCTGGATGGCGGCCTTGCTGTCTTTGCCCGCCTCCATCTTCAGATGGTTCAGGGACTGCGAATCTGCCGCAAGGCCCGATGAAGTGGACAGCGAAGACGTACCGTAGATGGATCCGAAGCTCATCTCAGACCTCCCCGGGGCAGTGCGTACACACGGTGGCGAGCGCGGTGGACTTCATATCAAATGACCTCCAGCTCCGCGTTCAGCGCACCTGCGGACTTGATAGCTTGCAGGATGGCCAGCAGGTCTTGCGGCGTGGCGCCCAAGGCATTGAGGGCTTTGACCACGTCGGAGAGCTGGGCAGCGGCGGGCAACTGGATCAGTTTGCCGGGCTCCTGCTTGATGGCGATATTGGCCTGCTCCGCCACCACGGTTTGCCCGCCCGAGAGCGCATTGGGCTGGCTGATGACGGGGGTAGACGAAATGCTGACCGACAGGTTGCCGTGTGCAATGGCGCAGGCACCCAGCGTGACGGCCTGGTTGAGCACGATAGACCCGGTGCGCGAGTTGATGATGACCTTGGCCGCGGCTATCGACGACTCGATGGGCAACTCTTCCATTTCGGCGATGAAGTTCACGCGGTCATTGGGGTTGAGCGGGGCCTGAACCTGCACGGTACGGCCATCCAGGGCCTGGGCCACACCAGCGCCAAATTTGCGGTTGACGGCCAGGGCTACCTTGCGGGCGGTCTGGAAGTCGGAGGCATCGAGGCTGAGGTTGATGCTGTTGCCCTGCTGCAAGGCGGTGGGAACGGAGCGCTCGACCTGGGCGCCGTCCGGTATGCGGCCCACGCTCAGGTGGTTCACCGTGACACGGCTGCCCCCGGCTGCGGCACCGGCACCGGCAACGATCAGGTTGCCCTGGGCCAGTGCGTAGACCTGGCCATCGGCGCCCTTGAGCGGCGTGCCAATCAAGGTGCCGCCTTTAAGGGATTTGGCATTGCCCAGCGAGGACACGTTGATGTCCAGTGTCTGGCCGGGGCGGGCAAAAGCGGGCAGTTGTGCGGTCACCATCACGGCGGCCACGTTTTTCATTTGCAGTTGTGACAGCGACGCCGCATTGAGCGTGAGCCCGAGCTGCTGCATGTAGTTGGCCAGGCCCTGGGTGGTGTAGGGCATCTGGGTGGTCTGGTCGCCCGTGCCGTCCAGGCCGACGACCAGGCCAAAGCCGGTCAACTGGTTGCTGCGCACCCCTTCAATGCTGGCCACTTCCTTGATGCGGGCAGCCTGTGCAGCGCCGGCAAATGCCAGGAGAAAAGCCAGAAACAAGGCTCCCAGCGGCCGCAGGCTGGTGCACTTCGCGAGGTGGGTCTGGGTGTTCATGGTCAGAATAGGTCTTGGGGCAGACCCGGTTGGATCCTTTACCCCTCGGCACTATTCTGGAGAACTTTAGAAGGGGTTAAGGCTTAAAAAGAAGCGGGATAACCAGCCAACTGTCTGCGCTTCACCCTGGGCGCCGCGGCCACGGGATTCGACACGCACGTTGGCCACCTGGGTGGAACTGATCACCCCGTTGGGTTGCACCAGGCGCGGGTCAATCGTGCCCGAGAAGCGCAGCACGTCCACGTTCTGGTTCACGCCAATCTGTTTCTCGCCGGTCACCAGCAGGTGACCGTTGGGCATGACTTCCATCACCGTGGCGGTGATGGAACCTGCGAAGGTATTGGCCGCTGCAGTGCCACCTTTGCCGCTGAAGTCGTTGGCGGTGGCAACGCCCATGTTCAGGTTGCGCATGTCCGGGGCAAGGATGTCGGGCAGGGGCGACGCGGTGATGGTGTTGCTGGCCGAGCTGGTGCGGTTGACGGTGGAGTTGGACACCTGGCTGGCGGTGAGGCTTTCCACGATCTGGATGGTGACGGTGTCGCCCACCAGGCGGGCGCGGCGGTCTTCGAACGCCGGACGGTAGCTGGCGTTCTGGAACAGGCTGCCCGATGCAGGCTGGTTGGCCGCCGGCGCGGTGCTCGGAATGGGGCTGGCCTTGGGCTCGGCAAAGTCGACCACGACTTTTTGCGGCACCGACAGGCAACCACTGAGAAGCACTCCTCCCAGCAAATACATGCCAAAAAGGCCTGTAGCCCTCATGGATATTGCGCAACCAGCTATTTTTTTCATAGCAACTTTCACAGCTGCCCGAGTTTTTGCAGCATCTGGTCTGAGGTCTGGATGGCCTTGGAGTTCATCTCATACGCGCGCTGGGTCTGGATCATGGTGACCAGCTCCTGCACCACGTTGACGTTGGATGTTTCCAGGAAACCCTGCATCAGGCCGCCCAGACCGTTCACGCCGGGCGTGCCCACATTGGGTTGGCCCGAGGCGACGCTTTCGGCGTACACGTTCTGCCCCTTGGGGTCCAGACCGGCCGGGTTGATGAAGCTGGCGGTGGTGATGGTGCCCAGGTTTTGCGGGGTAGTGGTGCCTGGCACGGTGGCAGAGACGGTACCGTCCTGGGCAATCGTGAGGCCGGTGGCGTTGGCCGGCACGGTGATGCCGCCCGCGACCAGCAGGCCGTTGGAGTTGACCATGCGCCCTGCGTTGTCGAGCTGGAACGCACCGTCACGGGTGTAACCAATGGTGCCGTCGGGCATGGTGAGCTGGAAGAAGCCATTGCCCTGGACGGCTACGTCCAAGGTGTTGCCGGACTGTTGCAGGTTGCCTTGCGAGAAGCTGCGGCTGGTGGCCACGGTGCGCACACCCAGGCCAACCTGCAGGCCGGTGGGCAGCGTGGACTGCTCTGACGTGTTGGAGCCCACCTGGCGCAGGTTTTGGTACATCAGGTCTTCGAAAACGGCGTGCGCCTTTTTGAAGCCGTTGGTGGAGACGTTGGCCAGATTGTTGGAAATGACGTCCAGCTGCATTTGCTGGGCTTCCATGCCGGTCTTGGATATCCAGAGGGAATTGATCATGGTGTTTTCCTTTAGCCTTGCAGGCCAAGCAGTTGTCCGGCGGCGCGATCGTTGGATTCGGCGGTTTGCACCAGGCGCATTTGCACTTCAAACTGGCGCGCGGTCTGGATCATTCCGACCATGGTTTCTACAGCGCTGACGTTGGAGCCTTCGAGCGTTCCCGGCATCAGGCGGGCGGTGTCGTCGGCCTGTAGCGGGTCGCCGGAGAGGCTGCGGAACAGCCCGTCATCACCGCGCTTGAGCGGGTCGTCGGCATTGGGGGTAACCAGCTTGAGCCGGCCAATGTTGTTGCCGGGCTGGTTGCCGATCTTGGCGCTCACATTGCCATCGTTGCTGATGGACACTTCGGCGCCTGCCGGAACGGTGATGGGCGCGCCGCCGGCCGACATCGCGGGCAGGCCATTGCCTGTCATCAACGTGCCGTCGGTGCTGACTTCAAAGTGGCCGTTGCGGGTATAGGCCTCGTTGCCATCGACGCCTTGCACGGTGAACCAGTTGTTGGCGCTGGGCATGGCATCCAGGCTGCGGTCGGTGCGCATGGCCGGGCCGGGCTGGTCTTTGAATCCGGCGGTGGCTTCCAGTGCAAAGACGCGGGTGGTGGCGCCGTCGCCACGCAGCGGTACCGCACGGTAGGTGGCCAGTTGCGCCCGAAAGCCGTTGGTCGAGACATTGGCCAGGTTGTTGGACAGGACTGCCTGGCGACTCGCCGCCGCAGTGGCACCTGTCATGGCGGTGTAGATGAGGCGGTCCATGGCAGTCTAGCTTGGGGTTAGCGCAGGTTGACCAGGGTGCTGAGCACCTGATCCTGCGTCTTGATGGTCTGTGCATTGGCCTGGTAGGCGCGTTGCGCGGTCATCATGTTGACCAGCTCGGCCGTGAGGTCCACGTTGGACTCTTCCACGGCGCCCGAGCGCAATTCGCCAAACTTGCCAACGCCGGCCGCGCCCAGGATCGGCTGGCCGGAGGTAAACGTCGCCAGGTATTCGCCGCTGCCTACCGGGGCCAGACCCTGGACATTGCGGAAGTCGGCCAGTGCGATCTGCCCGCGGGACTGGGTTTGGCCATTCGAGTAGCGGGTGGTGATGACGCCCGTGGCTTCGATGGTGACGCCAGTGAGTTCGCCTGCGGTGTAGCCGTCCTGGCTCAGGTTGGACACGTTGAACGAGGCACCGTATTGGGTGACACCCAGAGCGTTGACCGAGACATCAAAGGGCGGAACGATGCTGGGGGCCACCGGTGTGAGTCGCAGGGTGCCAGCGCCGCCTACGTCTGTGGGAAAGGTGGTCTCTGCCGGCACGAGTGCGCCATTGGCATCGAATACCAGCGTGCCGACATTGGTGGTGCCGGCAGGGTCGGTGAAAACGGACCATGCGTCCCGGGTGGCCGCAACGGGTGGGGTGGCTGTGGCCGGGTCAATTTTGACGAAATACAGGCTGACCGGAAGTGCCACGCCTTGTGAGTCATAGACAGTCAGAGAGGTGCCGTAGGTGGAGACGGGCGTAGGCGGTGTTTGTGTCGCGGCAATGGGCGCGCGGGCATCCAGGTTGAATTCGGCGGTGATGGCGGTTGTTGCGCTGGCCGGAATCGGGGCGCCAGTGGGCAGCACCATCTTGATCGGCGTGGTTCCCAACTGCACGCCCGTCAAGCTGGTTGCGTAACCCATGACATTGGCGCCGGTGTTGGTGATGATGTTGCCGTCTTTGTCGAGTTTGAACTGGCCATCGCGGGTATAGGCCGTGGTGCCATCGGTCTTGGTGATCTGGAAGAAACCACCGCCATTGATGGCAACGTCCAGGCTGTTGCCGGTGATGTTGATGTTGCCTTGCGAGAACTGCTGCGATACCGTGGCCACGGCCACCCCGATGCCGGAGCCGCCACCGCCGCCGGTGCCCAGCGACGAGGACACCAGGTCGGCAAATTCGGCGCGTGAATACTTCATGCCCACGGTGTTGGCGTTGGCGATGTTGTTGCCGATCACATCCAGGTTTTTGCTGGAGGCGTTCAAGCCGGAGAGTCCTGTCTGAAAGCTCATGGTATGTACCTCTGGGTCACTGCCGTTGGGGTGTGGGAATCAATTAAAGAATGGCCTGGATGTCGCCGTATGCCACGGCATTGCGGCCCGAGAGCTCTACCGTCATGGATCCGTTCTTGGTGCCGACGGCAACCACCGTGTCATGGGCCAGCGCGGTGTTTTTGACGGCCACACCCTTCAGGGTGGCGGTCACCTTGAAGGTCGGGCTGCCGGCCTTGTCGGTGTACTTGGACGCATCCCATGAGAAACCGGTCAGACCTTCCGACTGGGCGCCCAGTTCAATGGTGTCCACCACCTTGCCGCCGGGTGTCAGGATCTGTACCGTGACCTTGTCGGCCTTTCCCTCCAGGTCGACCGCACCGGCGGCCTTGCCGTTCAGGATAGTCAGTGTGTCGGATTTCACCAGCACGCTTTTGCCGATAATGGACGAGCCCTGCATGACCTGCATGCCGGTGAACTGACTGGACAGCGTTTTCACGGTCTCGTTGAGCTGGTTGATGCCCGACACGGTGTTGATCTGCGCCATCTGGCTGGTCATCTGCGCGTTGTCCATGGGGTTCATGGGGTCCTGGTTGTTCAACTGCGCCACCAGCAGTTTCAGGAAACGCTCTGTCTGCTCTTCGGCGGCATTCTGCGCGGTCTTGGTGGTGGTGGCACCAAACAGGTTGCTGCTGTCTGCCGTGTTGATATTGTTGTTGCTGGTAAGCATGCGTGCTACTCCTTATGTGGCCTATTGGCCCATCTGCAGTGTTTTGAGCAACAGGGTCTTGGCCGTATTCATGACTTCGACGTTGTTCTGGTAGGACCGGGAGGCGGAGATCATGTTGACCATCTCCTCGACCGGGTTCACATTGGATTGCGTGATGTAGCCATCGGCATCGGCCGAGGGGTGGGTCGGGTTGTGGGTGCGGCGCAGGGGCTCGTTGCTTTCCTTGATAGAACTGACCTTGACCCCGGAGGATGCCTCGGAGCCCATGGGCACCGTCTCGAACACCACCTGCCGGCTTTTGTAGCCCTGGCCGTCTGGGCCTGCCACGGCGTCGGCATTGGCCAGGTTACTGGCCACCACGTTGAGGCGCTGCGACTGTGCGCTGACCGCACTGCCGGAGACGCTGAAGATGGAAAACATGGACATGCTGTGGCTTCCTTATGCGGTCTGCGGCCTTATTGCCCCTGGATGGCGCTCAAGATGGACTTGGAACTGCCGTTAATAAAGCGAAGGGTGGCTTCGTAGCGCACCGAGTTGTCGACAAAATTGGCCCGTTCGCGGTCCAGATCGACGCTGTTGCCATCCATGGCCGGCTGGGTCTGGATGGTGTAGTCCAGTTTGGAGTCGCCCAGGCTGCCGGTGGTGCTCTGGATGGCGATATGCTTCGGGTGGGTAACCCCGCTGGAGGTGCCGCCCGAGGGTGCGCTGGGCCGCAGGGTGGTCTCGTGACCCAGGGCGGACTCCATCGCTTCCTTGAAGTTGACGTCGCGGCCCGAATAGCCGGGCGTGTCGGCATTGGCGATGTTGCTGGCGATCACCCGCTGGCGCTCGGCACGTACGACCAAGGCTTTCGCTTGGAAGTCCAGTGCGTTGGTCATATTGGCAAACATAAATCACCTTTGCTGGGGGTGTCGAAGCACATGGCAGGTGCCAATCCATTCGACGTGGGGCAATTATGGGAAAACCTTTAATTTTTTAGACCCCGAATAGAGGGGTGAATGCCGGGTATTTGCAGCGGTTCCCCGGGGGCATGGGTGCCTATAGTTTGTGCATGTCAGGAGAGAACCATGCGCTGCTTTGATGCACCCCAAATAAGGACCTGGGCCTTCACCGTTCTGGGCGGGTTGGCGTGCCTGGCCGCAGGTGCGGCATCGGCGCAGGCCCCGGCAGCACCCGATTTCCGGGAGCTGGCGCAGAACTGGTTGAGCGGTGCTTTGCAGAGCGCGCTGCCGGCGGATGCCAGCCATTTGCGCCTGGAGGCGGTGGTCGGCAACCTGGATGCGCGGCTGCGGCTGGCGCCTTGCGGCAATATTGAGCCCTACTTACCAGTGGGCGCCCGCTTGTGGGGCAAGAGCCGTGTCGGTTTGCGCTGTGTAGATGGCGTAAGCCGCTGGAATATTTCCCTGCCGGTGACCGTGAAAGCCGTCGGCACGGCATGGGTCATAAAGAACCATGTTCCTGCAGGCAGCCAGATTGGCGCGGGGGACGTGGTGGAGGCAGAAGTGGACTGGGCAGAAGAGTTCAACCCCGTGCTCAAGGACCGCAGTCTGTGGCTGGGGCAAACGGCCACCCGCATGTTGACCACGGGCCAGACCCTGCGCCAGGGCATGGTCAAGCCGGCACAGGTGTTTCAGGCCGGCGCCCAGGTTCGGGTGGTGGCGCAGGGGGCTGGTTTTGAGATTTCTTCCGATGCCCAGGCCTTGTCTGCCGGCGTGGTCGGGCAACTGGCCCGGGTGCGCATGGACAGCGGGCGTATTGCTTCCGGCATCGTACTGGATACGCGAACAGTCAGAATTGACCTGTAAATGCAAACATTGATGCAAATTGCCCTAAAGTCGGTGAAGATTGCGCCGATAGCAACCGTACGAGGCTACGAATACCGTAGTTTTGGAGAACGCAATGAAAATAGGTCAACCCCCAGAAATTCCCCCGTCGGTCAACCCCGGCAGCGCTTCGGCCGCCCAAAAGGCAGCCCAGCAGCCCGCCACGGCAACGGCAGCAGCCAATGCGAACGCGAGCAAAAGCACGCGTTCGGCGGGCGTAGCGGTGACGGTGTCTACGCTGGCCCAGTCGCTGGAGAAATCCTCGAGCACACAGCCCGGCGATATCGATACCGAGAAGGTGGCGAGCGTGCGCTCTTCCATCGAAAACGGCACTTACGTGGTCAATCCCGAAGCCATTGCCGACAAATTACTTTCCAACGCGCAGGAAATGCTCAACCGCACCACCCGTTGAGCCAGGCCTGCGTACGGCTCCACGTACGAAAGGCCTGACATGTCATCCCCCCATCTGGAACTCCAAATGAACCTCGTCGAGCAGCAGTTCGACGAGGTTTCTTGCGCTTTGCTGGACGCAGATCCCGCAGCACTTGAGCAGGCTTGCGCAGGCCTGCAGCAAACCGCGGTGGATTTCATCCAGTTGTCCTATCGCCAGGCCCCTGGCGGCGTGCTGCCGGCGGACATGGCGCAACGTGTCAAAGCGCTCGCCGAGGCCCTGCCCCTGTTGCGCGAAGGCTTGTACCGCAAGGCGGCGCTGGTCGAGAGGGCATTGCCTTTGCTGGTGCCTTCGTCCGGACAGCCCAGTACCTATGCCGGAGACAGTGCGCCCTATGCGAGCGCCATGCGCCAGTCGGGCGCTTTCAAGGTGGTCGCCGCCTGAATTTCGGGGGAGGAGCCAGCTTTGTGCTGGCCAGCTTGCTCTGGATGGCCGCTCAGTGGGAGCGCATCTTGGCCCGCAGGCGGGCAATCGACTGGCTGTGCAGCTGGCAAATACGGGATTCCGTCACGTCCAGTACCGCAGCGATTTCCTTCAGATTCATGTCCTGTTCGTAGTACATGCTCATGATGTACTGCTCCCGTTCGGGCAGCCCCTTGATGGCGGTGACCAGGGACTGGCGCAGGCGCTGGTCGCGCAACATGTTCAGAGGGTCTGCGCTGCTGTCGGCCACATGCCGGTCCAGGAACGTGTCGTCATCTTCACCGCGCGACATGTCTTCCAGGTACACCAGTTGGGTGCCGCGCACCTTGCCCAGCAAGCTCTGGTAATCCACCAGGCTGATGCCCAGCTCGGCCGCAATTTCGGACTCGGCGGGACTGCGACCCAGGCGGTGCTCCAGGCGCCGCATGGCCACTTCGATATCTTTTTGGCTCTTGCGTGATCCGCGCGACATCCAGTCGTTCTCGCGCAGCTCATCGAGCATGGCGCCACGAATGCGTTGGGTGGCAAAGGTCTCGAACTGCACCCCTTGTGAGGCTTCATACCGTGTCAGGGCGTCTGACAGGCCGATCAGCCCGACCTGGATCAGGTCATCCACTTCCACACTGGCCGGAAGCTTGGCCATCATGTGGTGGGCCAGGCGACGCACCAGCGGCTGGTACTGTTTGATCAGCGCATTGCGGTCCAACTGGCCCTTGGCGGTGTACATCAGAAGGCCCTCGCGAAACGATCAGCCGGCTGCGTACGCGCCTGGTAGGCCCCACGCGAACGGGGGAAAGAGAGCGGGATGGCCGTTTCCAGCAAATGGGTGGACAGTCGACGCATGGCCGCATCCAGACGGGTTTCGTCTGCACAGAGATCGATGTTCAAGGCGTTCACTTCGTAGCCCAGGAAATTTCTGGCGCAGTCGCTCAAATGGCTGGTTACGTTGGCCGGATTGGCTGTCGCACTGCTTTGCCGTTCACCCATCATATTCAAAATGGTAGGCGCAAGGCGGGCGTTTAACAATAGCCGTTTTAATGCAAGGTAACTGGTCAGCAGTGAGTTCTTGACGGATGACACGGCCAACAAAGGGGTGACACCGCTGTCAACGAGCAAGAGCGCCAGCCACTCGGCCTTGGCGTACAGGATCACGACGCCATTGGGGCTGGAAATAGGCGCCAATCGTTGCAGGCGCTGGACGGGCAGCGTGGTTTCCGCGGACAGATTCTGTATCCCGAGTGCGGAGGGAATCACCGACCAGCCCGGGGCATCCTGTTCTTCCTCTTTATGGCGGAAGTTGTATTCGAGATGCTGTGAAAGCCCGGGGTTGGCCTCGGACTCCCGCTTGGTGGCATCCAGCACCGTCACTGCATAACCCAAACTGACCAGTGCAGAGCAAAGACGCCACAGCAGCGGCAGCTCGGTCTGGTCGTCGCCATGGCTCACCATGGCCACCAGATGGGGGCCTGTGGGTGGTGCCAGTCCACGCAGACCGGCCGCCTGATCGGCGGGGAAATCAAGCATGCAGATGCCCTGCGGTCAGGTTGGTGGCGCTGGACTGGTTGAAGATGAAGCCCAGGTCGGAGGCTTTAGGGTCGTAGGCCGAGTTGCCGGTGGCGCGCAGCGAGCCGCGGACCAGTTTGGACGCGCTTGCAGCCTCCCAATCTTCGGGGACACGCTGACCGGTGGTCACGCCGCGTACAACCAACTGGTGGCGAATGGCCGCATCAATGGCAGGGCCCAGTTTCACGGCTTCATCGATTTTCGAGAAGATGACCTGTTGGGCGCTGGCAGACTTAAAGCTGGTCACGGTATCGTCCAGTGTGTCACCATGGCCGCCGGCGTTGAGCACCAGCAAGCGTTTCACGTTAGGCAGATCCAGCAGTTCCAGCATTTCACGCTTGCGCGGGTCGCGTGGCGCCAGCCCGGTGGTGTCGATCAACACCATTTTTTTGCCGGCCAGCAATCCCAGCAAGTCCTGGAGGGCCGCCCGGTCATGGGCCAGATGGGCCACGACACCCAGCATTTGTCCATAAGCCCGCAATTGCTCCTGCGCACCCACGCGGTAGGTGTCCAGGGAAATCAGGCCCACGCTGCCGGGGCCATGGCGGCGTGCGCACAGGCCTGCCAGCTTGGCGGCGGTGGTGGTTTTCCCCACGCCGGTGGCGCCGATCAGGGCAAAGGTTCCACCTTCTTCATGCAGGGCCAGGCCGTTGGCATCGGTGCGCAGATTGCGTTCCAGCACGTCGACCACCCAACGGACCGCTTCGTTGGCGTCGGAGCCCTCGGGCATGCGTTCCAGAATTGTGCGGGACAAGGTTGGCGAGTAGCCGGCACGGATCAGCTTGAGCATCAGATTCGCCTGGATCGGATTCTGGCGCGCCTGGCCCAGCCAGTTCAGCGTGTTGAAACGGTCCTCGATCAGTTCTTTCATGGCGTGCAGTTCGTCCGCAATGCCTTTGGGCAGTGGGGCGGGGGCGGCAGGTGCGGTCGGTTTGCGCGCGGGGATGGTTTTGGCTTGCAGCGCGGCGATCTCCTGCGTGTGGGACGGTGTGGGCGCTGCACGCGGCAGGCGCTCCTGGGTTACCTCGCGCGTGGCGGGGGCGGGCGTCTGGTCTTGGCCTGCCTCGCTGCGACGGCGCGCCATGCGTTCACGCACATAGTCCTGAAAAGACAGGGTGCTCATGGACAACTGGGCCGCGTCATCTTCCACCTGGCTGGCGACATCCTTGTAATTGAGCGGTTCGGCGGTCCGGCTGGCGAAAGAGGATTTGCCTTTACCGGAGCTGCCGCTGCTGCCCTGGTCCAGCATGTCCAGTGCATCTTCGGCCGTGGCCACGACTTCCACACCGTTTTCGGTGGGACGGTTGGACAGAATCAGGGTGCCATCGCCAAAAGCCTGACGCGCCTTGGCGAGTGCTTCGCGGGATGTGGCGGCAGTAAATCGTTGGATGTTCATGTTGCACCTCTAAGAATGGGGCCAATGCGGATGGTGTGTGTTTCAGGAATTTCACTGTGGGCCAGCACCTGCAAGCGCGGCGCCACACGGCGCACCAGGCGGGAGATGGCACCACGGATCTGGTCGGGCACCAGCAAACAGGCGGGTACGCCGATTTCTTCCTGCTTCAGGGCGGTTTCGGCAGCCGTGCGGGTCAGCATGTCGGCCACACCGGGGTCCAGTGCCGGGCCAGCGCTGTTGCCCAAGGCCTGCACCAGCAGGCGCTCCAGGCTCGGGTCGATGGCGATCACGTTGAGCTCGCGTGTCGGGCCATAGATTTGCTGCACGATGGCGGGGGACAGGGCAATGCGCACGCGTTTGGCGAGTTCTACCGGGTCTGCGGTGCTGGTTGCGTGTTCGGCGATCGATTCGATGATGGTGCGGATGTCGCGGATGTGGACCGACTCGTCCAGCAGCAACTGCAGGACTTTCTGGAAAACAGCGACGGAAACCATTTTGGGTACGACTTCTTCGATCAATTTGGGAGCCAGTCTGGCGACGTGTTCCACGAGTTGTTGGGTCTCTGTGCGGCTGAGCAATTTGGAGGCTTGAACCTGCATCAAGTGTGACAAATGGGTCGCCATGACGGTCTCGGAATCAACCACCGTAAATCCGGCCATTTGCGCAGCTTCTTTCTGCCGTTCGTCGATCCAGTGCGCAGGCAGGCCGAACGCCGGGTCGGTAGTCGCCGTTCCGATCAGGGGCGTGGTGATACCGCCGGGATTGATGGCCAGGTACATGCCGGGGAAGGCTTCGCCTTCGCCCACAATCACGCCGCGCAGGGTGATACGGTAGCCGCTGGGTTTGAGTTCCAGGTTGTCGCGCACGTGCACGGCAGGCGGCAGAAAACCGACCTCTTGTGCGAACTTGCGGCGCACACCCTTGATGCGGTTGAGCAAATCGCCCTGACGTGTCTTGTCGACCAAGGCGATCAGGCGGTAGCCTAGTTCCAGGCCTAGCTGGTCTACCGGCTGCAGATCGTCCCAGGACGCTTCTCCATCTCCGGCCGGAACCGGGGCCACGGTTTGCGGGTCCACAGGTACGGGTTTGTGTGCCAGCATCCAGGCGCCGTAGGTCAAAACCGCCGAGATGCTCAGGAAGACAAAGTGCGGCATGTTGGGAATGACACCCAGGATGAACATGATGGCGGCCGTAATGCCCAGGACGCGCGGAGAGACAAACATCTGCCCGATGATCTGTTTGCCAATATCGTTGTCCTTGCCCACGCGGGACACCACCATGGCGGCAGCCACCGAGATCAGCAGTCCGGGAATCTGGGCCACCAGCGCGTCACCCACGGCCAGCAGGATGTAGGTATTGGCTGCCTGTGTGGCTGTCAGGTCGTGCTGCAAGATGCCGATGGCAAAGCCGCCAAAGATGTTGATCAACAGGATCAGGATGCCGGCGATGGCGTCACCACGCACAAACTTCGAGGCACCGTCCATGGAACCGAAGAAATCGGCTTCTTCACCAATTTCTGCGCGACGGCGTTTGGCTTCGTTTTCGTTGATCAGGCCGGCGTTCAGATCGGCGTCCACCGCCATTTGTTTGCCGGGCATCGCATCCAGTGTGAAACGCGCAGACACTTCCGCAATACGCTCGGAGCCCTTGGTCACCACGACAAAGTTGATCACTACCAGAATCGCGAAAACGATCAGACCCACTGCAAAGTTGCCACCAATCAGGAAGTGGCCAAACGCCTCAATCACAGCGCCTGCAGCGCCGGGGCCGGTATGGCCTTCGAGCAGCACGACGCGGGTGGATGCGACGTTGAGCGACAGACGCATCAGCGTGGTCAACAGCAGCACGGAGGGGAATGCTGCAAAGTCCAGCGGGCGGATCATGTAGGCCGCCACCATCATGACCATCAGCGCCACGGCGATGTTGATGGTGAAGAAGACATCCAGTATCACCGGAGGCAGCGGCAACACCATCATGGCCAGGATGGCGACGACCAGCATGGGGGCGCCTGCGCCCTGGACCACGGCGGCATTGCTGCTCCACCAGTTTTGCAGTGATTTCAGTTGGGCGTTCATGGCGTAGCTGCCTTCACGGTTTTAGCCATCGGGTCCAGCTCTGGAGGTACGAAGGGCTGTGGTACTTCGTTGGGCATCGGTCCGTCACCGCGCAGCGCTGCCCGCAGGCGGTACACATAAGCCAGCACCTGCGCCACTGCGGTGTACAGCGCAGAGGGAATGTCCTGGTCCAGCTCTGCATTGGCATAGAGCGCACGCGCCAGCATGGGTGACTGCAGTACGGGAATGGAGTGGCTCTTGGCCAGATCACGGATGCGCATGGCCAGCAGGTCGGCCCCTTTGGAGATGACCTGGGGCGCACGCATGGTTTTTTCGTCGTAGCGGATCGCGACGGCAAAGTGGGTCGGGTTCATCACCACAAAATCGGCTTTGGGGACTGCGTTGATGCTGCCCCCCTGGGACAGCTCACGTTGCCGCTGGCGCATCTTGCCTTTCATCTGCGGATTGCCGTCAGACTCTTTGCCTTCCTGCTTGAACTCCTGGTGGGACATCTTCATCTGGTCCTTGTGCAGGAAGGATTGCAGCGGTACGTCCACCATGGCGGCCAACAGGATCACCAGCAGCAACATACCGGCCCCCCCGGTGATCCACTCAGTCAGGTGGGCAATGGCCGAGCTGCTGGGCTGCAGGACCAGGGAGGCCATGGTCTGCAGTCCGGAACTCAGGTAAGACGCGGCAATGCAGAACAGGATGATGGTGAGCAGCACCATTTTTGCGGTCGAGAGCAGCTTCTTTTTGCTGAAGAGGTTGCCAATTCCTTTCAGCGGATTGAGCCGGCTGAAGTCGGGCATCAGGGGCTTGAGGCTGTTGACCCAGCCACCAGAGGCCACGGCCGCGAGGATGACTGATGCCATGACGATGACCGCAAATGCCGTGCAGCCTGCGATGCCGACGGTGGTGGCATCGCCCAGGCGCGTCAGCATGCTGCCGGTCTGTTTGACAGTGGTGGCATCGAAGGTGAGTTGCTGGCTCAGGCTGAGCTTGAGCCGGTCAAAAAGCACTGGTGCCAGCACCAGGAGCGCCATGGAG
Organism: Rhodoferax saidenbachensis; assembly: GCF_001955715.1. Lineage (NCBI taxonomy): Bacteria > Pseudomonadati > Pseudomonadota > Betaproteobacteria > Burkholderiales > Comamonadaceae > Rhodoferax > Rhodoferax saidenbachensis. The sequence goes on from NZ_CP019239.1 coordinate 570,606, forward strand.
CCCATGCCCAGCACAGCAAGGTGGGAGAGGTCTTCGGAGCGACTGACCTGGCCGTCTTCCCGGGCCTTCTTCAGCTTGCGCTCTGAGGCCGGTAGGTTGCGATCTTGACTGCCTGATTCCATGGTGGCGGGACTCTAAAGTTCCCACCATTGTCGCGAGCAGTCTCTGAAACTAAAGTATGAAAAGAGGGGCTTTCACCCCTCTGTCTGTGTGTGCCGGGGTGGCTGTCTCGCCGCCGGGCCGACCCAAGGCGAAATGCATCCCCTTTGGGGCCGCGACCCGCGCAGCGGCGGAGCGTGGGGGCTTAAAACCCCAGGCTGGCCAGCAGGTCGTCCACCTGCGACTGGTCGGTCACCACATCGGTGTGGGCTTGCCCTGCCACCACTGGACCGGCCAGTGCCGGCACGTAGGCTGCAGCGGGTGCCGCTGCCTTCGCGGCCGCTTCGGGTGGTGCGGTCTGAAGCAGCATCAGCACCAATTGTTCTTCTATGGTGGCTGCCAGGTTCACCACCTTGGCAATCACCTGGCCTGTCAGGTCGTGAAAGTCCTGGGCCATCATGATTTCGGTCAGGTAGCCGTCCACCTTCTGGCTGGCCTGCTCGACATCGGTGATGAAGTTCATCACATGGCCACCAGCCACGGCAGCCACGGGGTCCTTTGTGATCAATGCGCCGATGCGGCGTGTTTCTGCCGCAATGTGATCGTGCTGGGCCTTGGCCTGGTCGACCTGGTTGAGCACTTTTTCTGCGGCCTGACCAGTCAGGCGCGCGATGTATGACAGGCGGCTTTTGGCGTCAGGCAGCTCACCGGCCCAGTCTTTGACTTTGTCGGCCAGTCCCAGGCCGTTCAGGGAGTCGTGCAATTGGCGGGTCAGAGCGCCGAGTTGCTGGTGAATCTGGACGGGAGTGACACCGTCCTTCAGAAGGTCACGCAATTCCGGGGAGGACATGATTACTTCAGGCCTTGCTTGGTCAGGATGTGGTTGACCTTGTCTTCCAGGGTGGCCTTGGTGAAGGGTTTGACGATGTATCCGGCGGCACCTTGCTGTGCTGCCAGCACGATGTCTTCCTTGCGTGCTTCAGCCGTCACCATCAGCACCGGCAGGTGCTTGAGTTTGTCGTCTTTCTTGATCTCGCCCAGCAACTGGAAACCATTCATGTTGGGCATGTTGATGTCGCTGACCACAAAGTCAAATGTGCTGCTGCGCAGTTTTTGCAGGGCGACCACGCCGTCTTCGGCTTCGTCTGCCTCGGCGTATCCACTTTCCTTGAGCAGATTGCGAACAATTCTGCGCATGGTGGAGAAGTCATCGACCACTAAAAAACGGAGTTCTTTTGCCATAGCTAACCCTTTCGCGGGCGGTTTTCGTATTAGCGCAAGTATGACCGAATTTTCGGCGACTTACGGGGGTGATTTCGCGGGGGGCTCGCCTGTGGCTGGTGGACCTTCGGTTTCCGGTTCCAGCGGCACGCGGTCGGCCCCGAGCATGCGTTCTTCCGCATCTTTGGTCATGACCAGAATACTGATGCGCCGGTTGCTCGGGCTAAACGGATTGTCTGGCTCCAGCAGCAGGCTGGATGCCATGCCCACCACACGGACCAGTTTCTCTTCGGGCATGCCCGCCAGCACCAGCTCGCGCCGGGCCGCATTGGCCCGGTCGGCTGAAAGCTCCCAGTTGCTGTAGCCGCGGGCCGCATTGCCGTAGGGTGTGCGGTCGGTGTGGCCGTCCATGCTGACCTTGTTTTCCACGTCGGTCAGCACGATGCCGATTTCCCGCAGGATGTCGCGCATATAGGGTTTGACGGCCGCACTGCCGCTGTCAAACATGGGGCGCTTCTGGTCATCAATGATCTGGATCTGCAAGCCGTCCGGTGTCACTTCGAGTTTGATTTGGGAGCTGAACTCGGAGAGTTTGGGATTGCTGGCGATGGCCTGCGCGATCTTGGCGCTCAGAGCGGCCAGGGTCTTGGCATCGCGTTTGGCGACTTCGGCCTTGAGCTCCGCGCGGGACATCTTCTTGGCGCTGGCGTCTTGCCCGTCACCCTTGCGGGTTTGCCCCACCTGTTGGGTCAGGTCCTTGCCGCCACCCGTGAGAACGCTGTTGCTGGCTCCCGCACCGGGGCCGCCTTGCAATGCCACTTTCATCGGGGACTGGAAGTAATCGGAAATGCCCTTGCGGTCCCCTTCGGAGGTGCTGCCCAGCAGCCACATGAGCAGAAAGAACGCCATCATGGCGGTCACGAAGTCGGCGTAGGCAATCTTCCAGGCGCCCCCATGCGCAGCGTGGCCGCCTTTTTTGACCCGCTTGATGATGATGGGCTGGAGTTTCTTGGCGTCCCCGGCCATAGTCAGCGCTCCATGGTCCTAAGCATGTTTCCCGGACTCCCCGAGCGCGGGTGCGCCGCCCTGTGTGGCCAGTGGCTGGCCCAGCGGGCCCATGACAACTAACCGGCCAATGAGTACAAACATAAATGCATTGTGACAGGGAAGCCCGCGGCCTCAAGGGTTAAAGAGGCAGGGTTTTGCCCGCCTGCACCTATCATATCGCCGCCGGATGCATGCACTTCAATTCACTGCCAAATTGGCACTCGGCCCTCATGGGATATGCGCAAGTAGCTATAGAAATAATAGCAATTAGTGCAACAAAATGCCACCTATAGCAGAGCCCTTGCCGGCCCGCGCGGGCGGAGTGCACAGGCCGCATTCGAAATGCCGCGTGTTCTCGTAGGCCTCGCTCACGAAATGTCCCCCGCACTTGGAGCATTTGGTCATGGACAGCATGTTGTTGTCGATGAACTTGACCAAGCGCCAGGCGCGGGTGATGGACAGCAGCGGTTCCACGCCGCACGCCGCGATCTGTTCGGTGTACAGGCGGTAGGCCGCCATGACCGCGTCGATGTCCTCCATGGCACTGACCTTGGTCAGGTACTCATAGGTGTTCTGGAACAGCGAGGCATGGATATTGGGCTGCCAGGTCAGGAACCATTCGGTCGAGAAGGGCAACTGGCCCTTGCTCGGCGAGCGGCCTGCCACTTCCTTGTACAGGCGCAACAGGCGCTCGTAGGACAGGTCGGTCTCGCTCTCCAGCACCTGCAGGCGGGCGCCGAGCTGGATGAGGGCGACGGCGCGCTCTACCTGTTTGGAATCGTTCAAAACGCTTTTGCTGGCCATGGTGCTGCTCCTGGGGACTGTGCGGGTGGTTCTTGGCTTACATGGCTTCGGCAAATTTGCCGGCCATCAGGATGCTGGCGTGCAGCTTGGTGGTGGCGTCGTTGTCCACTTTGCTTGGCGTGTGGTTGGTCAGCAGGTTCCAGACAATGTCGTCATCCACGCGGAAACGGCACAGCAGCATGTTGCCGGAGGCAATTTTCAGAATCTGGGCGGGCGAGAGGGTGCCAATCAGGTCAGCTGCTTCTTCTGACATGCCCAGGCGGAACAGCGCTTCGGCTTTGTCCTGGCGGATCAGATTCTGGGCCAGCATCAGGTAGGTCAGATTGGCTTCGCGGATCTCGTTGAGTAACTGCTCGTTGGTCATGTTCGGCTCCTTGCGGTGGCGGTAATTCGTGTGAATCACCATGGAGCGAATTCTGGAATGGAGAGCCAGAAACTTAAATCAGAAAAAGACTAATCAGCGTGTCAGGGAAGCGCAAACAGCCTGTAGGCAAAACACCTACAAGCAAAAATAGTCGTATGCAATGGGACGCCCGCTACCGGGTCAGTGCAGATGCCCGCAACCTGGGCAGCACACTGCAATACCTGCAGATATCGGCAGACACACGCTCACGCTGAAGGCCTAACTCATGCCCCATGCGTTGGGAGAGAATCAATGCGCTCGCGCCATGGCTGGACTCCAAGGACCAGAGCGGCGGTTGCGGTGGCGAGGATCAGCCCTTGAGCAACTGCAGAACCTGTTGTGGCAACTGGTTAGCCTGCGCCACCATGGCGGTACCGGCTTGTTGCAGGATCTGCGTGCGCGACAGGTTGGCCGTTTCCAGTGCGAAGTCCGCATCCTGGATACGCGAGCGCGAGGCGCTCAGGTTTTCACCCGTGGTTTGCAGGCTGCTGATGGCAGACTCGAAGCGAGACTGTAAAGCGCCGAACTTGGCGCGCTGCGCGGAAATCACGGACAGTGCCGAATCCACGGTGGTCAGGGTGCGGGTGGCGGCGTCTACGCTGGAGACGTCCATGGTGGATGCGGCCTGCAATTCGCTGGCGGCACTGGTGCCCGTGAAGTAGCTGGCCCCAGTCACTGGGGCTCCGGACGGGGAGCCAATGCTGAAGCTGTTGTTCGAGTCGATCGTCAGTGCACCCAGGATATAGGCGGTGTCTGTACCGTTATTGGTGACCGTAATGGGCGTTCCAGTCGTGGGCGTGGTGGCCGGCGGGATCGGTCCAAAAGATGGGTTAATCACGTTGAACGAACCGACGGAACTGGCTGCGCTGGCGATCGAGATGTCTTCGCCCGCGTCGTTTGTCAGGGTAATGCCGTTACCCGCCGTGTTGATTTTGGCGGTCACCCCGGTTTGGGCTGTCTTGTCATTGAATGCATTGATCGCAGCGGCCAAACCGTCGTTGGTGTTGAGCCCGGCGCCGATGTTGAATCCGATGGTTGCGGGGGTCGCTGCGGAGTTGGCAGAGACCACTGTCAACGAATAATTGCCCGCAGCGGTGAAGTTGCCAAGGTCAATGCTGGTGCGGGCCGTGGCATTGACGCCTGTCGTGCCGGCCTGGGCATTGATAGCGGCAGCCACAGTCTTGGCGCTGGCTTTTGCGGCGACGGTGACAGTGGCGGTGCCAGTTGCGCCGCTGATGGTCAGCGTCTCTCCAGCCGTGGGGTTGCCTGCGGCTGGGTTGAGTACGGCGGTGGTGGGGTTGGTGCCTGTGCTTACGGTGCCAACGACCAAGTCGCCCACGCCACTGGTGCTGGTGGCAACCGAGGAGCCCATGCGGTTGTTGCCATACATGCTGGTGCTGAAGTTGGCCGTGGTGGCGGTGATAGTCTGGTTGGCGTTGGCGCCGACCTGGAATGTGGCAGAGGTAAAGCTACCGTCCAGAATGTTCTGTCCGTTGAATTGGGTGGTTTGGGCAATGCGGTTCAGCTCGGCAGTGAGCTGGCTCACTTCGGCGTTCAACGCGGCGCGGTCCGATGCGGAATTGGTGGCATTGGCCGATTGCACTGCCAGTTCGCGGATCCGCTGCAGCATGCTGGACGAGCTGCCCAACGCGCCTTCAGCCACCTGCGAAAGCGAAATGCCGTCATTGGCATTGCGAGCAGCTTGGTTGACGCCGCGAATCTGGGCCGTGAAACGTTCGCTAATGGCCAGACCCGCAGCATCGTCCTTGGCGCTGTTGATGCGCAAGCCCGACGACAGGCGTGCCATGGAGGTCGACAGCGACGCCTGGCTATTGCTCAGGTTGCGCTGCGCAGTCAGCGACTGGATATTGGTATTGATGGTTGAGGCCATTGCGGAACTCCTAAAAAATTTGAATCAGCGTCGCCGCCGATTGCTATGCCTGCTTACCTGCAGACAATCAGTAACGATGGGTTGAATTCTGGAGAAGCCCGCCTTGGGCATTTGGGCGATAAGCGAGGCAAAAGTCGGCCAAATGTGCAGCCCTTGGCGAATCTTTATAGGGGTAAACCCTAGGTTTTTGGGATTGACAGGTAAATCCCCTGCTGATCGTTATTTCGGCCTGAAATCACCGTGTTAGGGCGTTCTTGTGCGAAGTTGCTAAAGTTTTCTTCAGGCCACCCGAAAACAATTCCAACGGGCCTATTGCGGGCCTGTCGTCCGGAAGGCGCCACAGACGGCGCGCCGGTCATGGCGGTCAGCAGCAATGCTGGCGTTGAGATCGGCATTTCGCCGGATTAGATGAGTCTTTACTAGGAGTTATCCAAATGGCACAAACCATCAATACCAATATCAATACGCTGACTGCGCAGCGCAACCTGACCAACAGCCAGTCTTCGTTGAGCACCTCGATTCAACGCCTGTCCTCCGGCTTGCGCATTAACAGTGCCAAGGACGATGCGGCTGGCCTGGCAATTTCCGAGCGTTTCACCTCGCAAATTCGCGGTCTTAACCAGGCTGCACGCAATGCCAATGACGGTATTTCCCTGGCGCAAACGGCTGAAGGTGCTTTGGGCTCCATGAGCACGGTGCTGCAACGTATTCGCGAGTTGGCGGTGCAATCGGCCAATGCCACCAATTCGGCTTCCGACCGTCAAGCTATCAATGCTGAAGTGGGTCAGCTGACTTCTGAGCTGGATCGTATCTCCCTCGCAACACAGTTCAACGGTCAAAACTTGCTGGATGGCAGTTTTGGTTCTGCGGTTTTCCAGGTCGGCGCGAATGCCAACCAAACGGTGACGGCCACTACTGGTAATACCCGTACCAGCCAGTACGGAAACAACCAAATTGCTGGTACCAACGCGGGTACGGCCTCTACTGCGACTGCTTTCGGCGCCAACGGTGTGACCGCGGGCAACATCGATATCAGTGGTTACGTTGGTACGGCCAGTGCGGCCGTAGCGTTGAACGATACGGCCAAGACCATCGCCGCCACTATCAATGGCAAAACGGCATCGACGGGTGTGACAGCGGATGCACGGACGGAGGCTACGGTTACCTTTGGTACGGCGGGCGCTTACACCTTGAATCTGCGTTCCGACAACTCCACCAACCAGACGATCACGTTCTCGTTGACGTCTGTCGCAACCTCTGACGGCCTGTCTACGGCAGTGTCGGCCATCAATGACCAATCCGCCAAGACCGGCGTGACAGCTGCAGTCAATGCGGCAGGAACAGGGCTGACACTGACCAATGCAACGGGCAACGATATCTACCTAGGCGACACGGCAGCAGCCAACGCAGGTGCCGTAACCGTCACCAAGCTGGACAGCACTGGAACCGCTGTTACCGGTACCATCACCCTGGCTGCCGACACCACGGCAGACGACTCGCTGACCAGCGGTTACCTGACACTGGACTCGCAAAAGTCTTTTGCAGTGACTTCTGCAAGCACAGCGCTGACCACAGGAACTTCCACCTTGAACAAGGTGTCTGACCTGGACGTTTCGACGGTGGCAAAATCGACGCAAGCGATCAAGACGGTGGATTCCGCAGTGGCTTTCATCAGCGGTGAGCGTGCGAAATACGGTGCTTTGCAATCGCGTTTTGAAACCACGATCTCCAGCCTGAACACCACTTCTGAAAATCTGAGCGCATCCCGCTCACGTGTTCAGGATGCGGACTTCGCGGTCGAAACAGCCAACCTGTCTCGTGCCCAGATCCTGCAGCAGGCGGGTACGGCGATGGTGGCCCAGGCCAACCAGTTGCCACAGGGTGTGCTGGCGCTGCTGCGCTGATAGGCGACGGCATAGACGTACCAGGCGCTTAGGCGCCCGGCACCAGAGGCGGCGGGGGGCAAAAGTCCTCCGCCGTCTTCGGCTTTTGGAAATCAGGGGCTTTTCGGGGTTTACAAACAAGACCAACGTGGGACACTGCGGAGGTCTTAGATAGCGCAGGAGGTTTGTATGGCGACCATTTCATCCATCGGCATTGGCACTAGCGGACTGGATGTCGCTGGCATCATCAGTCAGCTGGTCGCGTTGGAAAAGCAGCCTTTGAAGACCCTGCAGTCCAAGGCTACGCTGACGCAGGCCAAAATCTCGGCCTTTGCAACTATTCAGTCCAGCTTCTCATCGCTGGGCGAGATGGCCAATCGTCTTTCCTCGGCGAGTGTCTGGAGCGCCCGGGTTGCATCGTCCTCCAATACCAGTGCTGCCACCGTCACCGCGACCGAAGCTGCAGGGGCCACTTCTTTCACCTTGGATGTGGATGCCTTGGCCAAAGCGCAGTCTGTTTCGTCGTCTTCGCAGGCACTGGGTTCCCTGGTGGGGGCTGGCACTCTGACGTTTCGTGTGGGTACCTGGTCGGATGCCGCGGCCAATGTCGCCAGTACGGCGGCGGCGGCTAGCACGGCAGCCACCAACGCGACCAATGCCTTAAATGCCTTTACCAGTGGTTCCGCTGAGGCCGCAGCCTACCAAGCTGCTCGAGTGGCCAACACGCCCACCGTGACCGACCAGCAGGCCGAAGACGATGCCTACGCCGCCCTGAGCCCGGCCGATCTGACCGCCTTGTCGACTTCCAACAGTGCAGCTGCCGCATCCACTGCGGCGGCTGCGGCAGCTGCCGCAGCAGTGGTGGCAGCCAATGCGGGGCTCCCCAGCTTTACGGCAGGCTCTGGCTCGGATGTCAGCGTGACGGTGACCGCGCAGGACACGATGACGACGCTGGCCGCCAAGATCAATGCAGCCAATACCGGTGTGGTAGCCACGGTTTTCAAGGACGGCACCGGCGAACGCCTGCTGTTCCGTTCCAAGGCGACAGGGCTGGAGTCCGGGTTCCGGGTGCAGGCCACGGATGCGGACGGTAACAACACCGACAACGCCGGCCTCTCAAAATTGGCGTTTGACCCCCAGGCGGGCGCATTCGGCATGGCCAGCAATGGCATTCCTGTGCAGTATGGTCAGAACGCCCAGGTGCGTATCAACGGCCTGCCCGTCACCTCTGCCAGCAATACGCTGACGGACAACTTTCCCGGTGTCACCATCACTTTGACAGCAACCACCACCACAGGCTACGGTACACCGGGTGAAGTGAAGTCGCCCGCCACCATCGCGGTGCGGGAAGATGTGACCCCAGCGGTCAAAAATGTGCAGGACTTCATTACCGCCTACAACACTTTGGCCACCAGCTTGGCCGAAATGACCAAATACGATGCCGCGACCAAGACGCCCGGCATCTTCCAGGGAGATGCGGCGGTGCTGGGCTTGCAAAGCATCATGCGGGGCATGGTGGGCTCCATCAGCTCCGGATCTGTCTATAAGCGGCTCTCGGATGTGGGCATTGAGCGTCAGTTGGACGGTACGTTGACGATGAACACCGCCAAGCTCAGCGCCGCGGCCAACAATGGCACGGAGCTGCAGAAGCTGTTCACGGCCAATAACAACGACTCGCAGAGCAATGGGTTTGCCCTGAAATTCAACGCACTGAGCAAAGGAGTACTGGCCGCGGGAGGATCGGTGAAGAACAAATCGGAGGCCTTGCAAAAGGAGCTGGCCCGCAACGCCACGGAGCAGACCAAGGTCAACGACCATGCAGACTTGGTGGAACAGCGCTTGAACAAGCGCTACACCGCCCTGGATACCCAGATGGCGAGCCTGACTGCCTTGAATAATTATGTTGCGCAGCAAATTACCCTGTGGAACAAGTCCACTGGCTAATTGGCCATGAAAAGTGCCTCTGACCCTTGCCGGTATTGCGCGGGCAGCTATTAAATGGATAGCATTTTTGGGGTTTACGGAGTTTGACGGGGGTGAAAATATCCGCTTCAATGGGCTTTAGTCGGTGCCAAAAGCTGCCGATAAATGGTGCAAGAAGATAAGGATTTGCAACATGTTCACCTCCGTCAGCTCCCGCTCAGCCGCTGCCTACAAGAAGGCCAGTGTTGAGGCCAGCGTTGATTTTGCGGACCCGCACCAGCTGGTGACCCTGTTGTTTGACGCCCTGCTGCGCACCATTGGCAGCGCCAAGCTGGCCATGCAGGCGGGTGATGTCCCTGCCAAATGCACCCATATCGGCAACGCTATCCGGATTCTCGAAGAAGGGCTCAAAGCGCCTCTGGATCTGGAAAAGGGTGGCGAAATCGCCTCCAACCTCAACGCACTCTACGAATACTGTGTCAATCGATTGCTGATGGCCAATGTGCGCAACGAGATTGCGGCGCTGGATGAAGTGAGCAAGCTGATGGAGCCAGTGGTCAGTGGCTGGAAGCAAATCGAGGGCAAGGGCCCTGCCTATTTGCGCCCGGTCTGAATGGCGGAGCCTGTCCATGCCCCAAATGCTGATTGACTATTACAAAGCCATCGAAGACAGCAGTCTTCAGATGCTGGAAGCTGCCAAAACCGAGGATTGGGATGCGGTGGTGCGCTGCGAAGGTGCCTGCGCGGTGCTGATTGAGCAGTTGCGCTACCGTGCCCGCAGCGAAGAGCTGGATGCCGCAGCCCGTGCGGAGAAGGCCCGCATCATGCGGCGCATTCTGGGGAATGATGCACAGATCCGCATTTTGGCGGAGCCCTGGTTGGGGCATTTTGAGGCCCGCTTCCAGCAGAACAACGGCCTGCTGCATTAACCGCCAGGTACGGGGTCTGTCCCTAAAGCGCTTCCACGAGGCGCTTCAACCGATCTTCCAGATTTTTGACGAACCGCGGCGTGTCGAACAGGGCACCACTGCGGCGTACTTCTTCCAGGTGGGTTCGCAGGCGCTGGCATTCTTCGGGGTGTTGCGCCAGAAACACCGCTTTTTCCTCGTAGTCCGCCAGGTTGTAGGTGATCAGCTCTTCGAGCTTAGCCGCGGTGAGCAGGGCACCTGCCATGCGCGAAGCGAACGACCTTCCGGTATAGGTGAGCACGGGCAAGCCCATCCACAAGGCGTCGTTGGCCGTGGTGCCGGCGTTGAACGGGAAGGTGTCCAGAAACAGATCCACGATGCCGTAGCGGGCCAGGTAGTCCTCGGGGGAGGTTCTGGCGGCAAACACCAGCCGGGTCTTCTCAATGCCTTGGGCTTCGGCCGCACGGATCAGATTTTCTTTGGCCCAGGGGTTGTCTGCCAGCAGCAGCAAGACGCTGTTGGGGGTGCGGTGAAGAATGCGCATCCAGGCGGCGAATACCTCCGGGGTGTATTTGTAGTTGTTGTTCAACGAACAAAAGACAAACCCCTCGGGCGGCAGCCCGCATTGCGCACGGGTTGGTTTGGGACCCACCGGGCGTTTGCGGTCACTGACCTGGTACACGTCGGGCATGTACAGGGGCTTTTCTGAATAGAAGGGGGCTGCCTCTTCGGGAATCAGGAAGCGGTCGGCAATCACATAGTCAATGGACGGCAGGCCGGTTGTGGCGGGCAGCCCCAGGTAGGTGATCTGGATCGGGGCGGGGCGGTAGGCCAGCAAGTTGGCCCGCGCGCCGGCTGTCTGACCCTGCAGGTCGACCAGGATGTCGATCTCGTGGGTGCGGATGAGCTGCGCCGCCACGTCGTCTGCCATCTTGTCGATCCGGATGAAGTGGTCCATGGCCTGCATGACGCGTCGGCGCAGGCCGGAGCCGTCTTCGGGGCTCCAGCAAAAGCCATACACCTCAAACGCGTCGCGGTCATGCAGTTCAAACAACTCGGCCGTCAGCATGGACACCGGGTGCAGCGAAAAGTCGGAAGACACGTAGGCAATGCGCAGCTTGCGGTGGCCATAGCCCTTGGGGTTGGCCAGCTTGGGGACGTTGGAGGCGACCTTTTTCTCAACAAAGCGGCGCGCCGCGTTGAGCTGCCGCACGGGGTCGTCCGAGACGCTCATCATTGCCAGCGCGGATGTGGATTCCTGCATGGCTTCCAGGCTGATGCCGGAGAAAGCGGGGTACACCGGCCAGATGCATTGCTTCTGACGCAGGTGCACCCAGTGGTGCAGTGCGTCAGACTGGGTGGGCTCCAGCGTCAGGCTCTTGGTGAGCCATTCGAGTGCTTCCTGCAACTGTTTCTGGTTTTCCAGCACCCGGCCCAGATGGTTGCAGGCCATCAGGAGCAGGGGTTTGTTCTCCGGGGGCTGGGCAGGGAGGTTGTTGGCCACCCAGCGCCACTCGGCCAAGGCTTTTTCTGGCTGGCCCATGCGCTCAAAAAGCGAGCCCAGGTTCAGGCGCGGCTGGGCAAACGTGGGGTGCAGCTCTATGGACTTGCGGTAAGCAACCTCTGCACCGGGGAAATCGTTTTCGTTGGAGAGGGTTGTGCCCAGATTGAAGTAGCCAGCATACGCATAGGGCGAGGTGTTGCGGGACAGCCAGGTCTGGTACAGCACGGCAGACAGGGAGCCCAGCTTGCGGGCCTCCATTTGGGAGGCGCAATCAATCAGTTGCACGAACTCGAGTTGGCCCTGCCAGGCGCGCTGCAAAACCGCCACAAAGTTTTCTTCAAAGGTAGCCACACTCGCCTTGTTGTTTCGGTTGCCGGGAACATATTACAGCAAGGAAGAGTGGCTTCTAAAGGCCTATAACGGGGTCAAAAGGTCGGTATTTGGGCCGGTATTTGACCTCTAGCTGCCATGGGGGCTCAGTAGTATCAAAAGCTGGTACCAGCCCGTTTACACCACCCATGCGCAGAGCCCTTCTTTTGTCGTCCCTTGTCCTGTTGGCTGCTTGCGCGCAGACGACGGATTTCAAGCGTCCGGTGGCGCCGGTACCCGAAAAATGGCGTGATCCAGACAACGGTCTGAGCAAGGTGGATGCCGCCAAGACCCACTGGCGTGCCTTCTTCCCGGATCCGCGCCTGCAGGCCCTGATAGAGGCCGCGCTGGAGAACAACCGCGACTTGCGCATTGCCGTCGCCCGGGTATCGGAAGCGCGTGCGCAATATGGCATTGCCCAGGCAGACCAGTATCCGGCCGTGAGTTTGGGCCCCAGTTATGGCTCGACCATTGGACCAGGCTACTCGGCGCCCATCATGAGTATCTCGTTTGAGCTGGACTTTTGGGGCCGCATTTCCGGCATGAGCGAGGCTTCCCGTTTCAGCTATCTCGCTACGGAAGAAGCGCGTCGCGCAGTCCATCTGTCTCTGATTGCCGATGTGGCTGGGGCTTACTTCGAGATGCTGCAGATGGACGAACTGGTGGTGCTGACCCGCACGACCGTGGCCCTGCGTGAGCAATCCCTGGACCTGGTGGCCAAGAGCCGTGATTTGGGCGCCAGTTATGACTATGAATACCAGCAAGCCAGCGGGATTCTGGAGTCCACGCGCGCCAGTCTGGCGTCCATGGAGCACCAGCGTACCGTCGCGCGTAACCGTCTGGATTTTCTGGTCGGGAGCACCGATGTGCGTTTGCCACCTGGCCGGTCTTTGGACAATCAGGGTCTGGATGCGGAGCTGTCCCCCGGGCTGCCCAGTGAGGTGCTGCTGATGCGGCCAGACGTCATGGCCAGTGAGCAGCGGCTCAAGGCCGCACACGCCAACATCGGTGTGGCGCGCGCTGCGTTTTTCCCGAAGATTGCACTGACTGCGGGGCTGGGGCTGGTGAGTTCCGGACTGAGCACGCTGCTGAGGGCCAGCACCACGTCGCTGGCCCCCAATGTTTCATTGCCAGCCCTGTTCGATGGCGGACGTTTGGCTGGCGGCGTGGATGCCGCACAGGCCCGCAAGGTCATTGCAGTCGCAGAGTATGAAAAAACGATACAGCAGGCATTCCGTGAGGTGTCGGACCAGATGTCTGCACGGGCTTCCTGGGCCAAGCAGGTGCGTGCGACGGGGGCCAATGCAGCCGCACAGGAAAAGCGGCTCCAAATTGCCGAGGCGCGCTACGCTGCTGGGGTGATTGGCTACCTCGAAGTACTTGACGCGCAGCGTGAATTGCTGGGCGCACGGCAGTCCAGTGTCAGTGCCCGCCGAGCGCAATTGGATGCTGCGGTGCAGTTGTACAAGGCGCTGGGTGGTGGAGAGCAAAGTGTTGAGTCCACACAAGTCGCGCAACCGAACGTGCGGTAAGAGGGAACTATGGATGTGAAGCCATCTGCGCGTGACAAGAGCATTTTTGTCCGCACGCTGAAATCGGCCAGACTGGGGCTGCTCGATGCCCAGTATGAAGTGGGCTTGATGTATGCCAACGGGATTGGCGTAGTCCAGAACTTTGAGCAGGCCATGGGCTGGATTCGGCAGGCCGCCGAGCGTGGCTTTGTGCCTGCCCAGTACCTGCTGGCTACCCGGTATGCCAGTGGCATTGCCATTGAAAAGGACGAGCACAAGGCGTTTGTCTGGTATCTGAGGGCGGCGGAACAAGGGCACGCCAAGGCGTACTTCCGGCTGGGGAAATTGCATGCGATGGCCCGTCCTGGTGCGGCGTATGCGTGTTTTTCCAAGGCGGCGGACATGGGGCTTGCGGACGCCCAGTTTCAGTTGGGCCTGGCGTTTGCCGTGGGGGATGGTGTTGCGCAAGATTTCGGGCAGGCGGCGCATTGGTATCACCTGGCCGCTATGCAGGGACTGGCCGCGGCGCAGTGTGCGCTGGCCGGGCTGTATGCGGCGGGACAAGGCGTTGCGCAGGATCTGGATACCGCACTGATCTGGTACCGCCAGGCCGCACAACAGTACTACGCACCCGCCCAGGTGGCGCTGGAGTCTTTGGATGCCGACGGCAACGGGCGGTCTGAGACCCAGGGGCGGAGGAAAAAGGTGGCGGTAGAGCGCAGGCGCGATCTGACAGGCTGGGACGCGGCCGCTGAAAACGGGGATGCGCAGGCCCGTTACCACTTAGGGCTGATGTACGCACAGGGCCTGGGGGTTCCGCAGAGTGACGAACAGGCGCAGCTTTGGTACACCAAAGCTGCGAAACAGGGCGACGCCAAGGCGCAGTTGGCTTTGGCCAAGATGCTGGAAGCCGAGCATGAAGAGGAAGCCATTGGCTGGTATTTGCAGGCTGCCGAGCAGGGTGACCTTGAAGCCCAATGCGCATTGGGCAGGATTTTTGCCTATGCAAAAGGGGTGCAACGGGATGGGCTACGAGGGGCCGCCTGGTATGTCAGGGCCGCTCAAAAGCAGGATCCTCAGGCATTACTTGCACTGGGGCGTCTGTTTGAGGAGGCCTGGGAGGATCTGTCGACCACCAGCTTCAGGCAGGCCGCCGAACTGGGTGTGGCAGAAGCGCAGTTTGTGGTCGGGCAGTGGTATGCCATGGGCAAAGGGGTTGCCAAGAGTGCCACGCGGGCGTGCGACTGGTATCGGCGCTCGGCAGACCAAGGCTACGCGCCGGCCCAATGCGCACTCGGTGCCTACTATCTAGAGGGGCGCGACGTGGCGCAGGACCTGCAGCAGGCGTTTAACTGGTTCCACAAGGCGGCTGAGCAGGGCGATGCGAAGGCGCAGTGGAAGATGGGGTCGCTCTATGCCAGTGGCGGTGAAGGTCTGAAAAAGGACTTGCGGTTGGCATTTACCTTGTGTCAAAGAGCGGCGGATTCCGGTTTTGTTCCAGCCCAGGCAACCCTTGGCGTGCTTTTTGCACGTATCAAAAACCATGAACAGGCTGCCGTGTGGCTCAAACGGGCCGCTGAGCAGGGTGACCCGGAGGCCCAATACAACCTGGCTCTTATATATAGCAAGGGGCAAGGGCTGAAGCAGGACCTGGAGCGCGCCTTTCATTGGCTCACTGAGGCGGCAGAAAACGGCGTTGCCAGTGCCCAAGCGCGTTTGGGACTGATGTATGCCACCGGAGATGCGGTGGCCTTGGACCCTATTGAGGCGCACAAGTGGCTCATCATTGCTGCGGAGGGGGGGGACAAGGCCGGGCGCGCGAATTTCATTCGGTCGGAAGCCGGGCTGGGTCTGATGCAAATTACCGAGGCAAAGCGGCGTGCCAATGTCTGGAAGCAGGCGCATGCCGTGTCTTGAGCCACGCCAACTCCAACTGGCGGGCCGCGCTGCTTCTACTGTATGGGGTAAGTAGGGGCGGTTTTGCGCCCCTTTTGGCGGCTGAAGTTGCAACTGTTGTGTGATAACGTGGTGTTTTACATATGGTTACTTGGGGTGTTGGGGGCATTTGTATTTCCTCAATTGGCTTAAGTTCTTAGAAAAAGTGCCGTTGACAGGGAATGGGCGAAAACCAAGGGTGTATCCGTTGGTGGCACGCCGTGGGTGGGTTTTTGGTCGGAATGCACGTGTTTTCATCGTGTGTGCGCTTAGAAAAGTATCAGAGGTTTAAAAATGGCAGCTTCAAATTTCATTTTGGGTAGTACTACCGCGCAGATTGCTGCGCTGACGACTAAACAAATTGCGGGGCTCGCGACCGATGATTTTGGAGCGCTGACAACCGCTCAAATGCAGGCGCTGACGACGGCGAACCTGGTATTGCTGTCTACGGACCAGTTCCAGGCTTTGTCAACCAGTGCGATCTCGGCGTTGAAGACATCGCAGGTACAGGCCCTGACTACCGACGAGGTGGTCGCCCTTTCGACCACTCAGGTAGCGGTGTTGGGTACGGCGGCAATTGCCGCGCTATCCACCGCCCAGTTGATTGCGATAGAGACGGACGACATTGCCGCACTGACGACTTTTCAGATTTCCAGCCTCTCCACCGCGACGCTTGCGGCGCTGACCACAGACCAAGTGGTGGCGATAGAGACCGCGGACATCCAGTCGCTGTCTACGAAGCAACTGGCGGGTCTTGCGACCAGCACGCTGGTGGCCCTGAGCACAGACCAGATCCAGGCCCTCAAAACCAGCCAACTGGCCGGCTTGGCCACCAGTGCGGTTGCCGCACTGACCACGGACCAACTGGTCTCGCTGACCACGACCCAGATCTCGGGCCTGACCACAGGCACGATCAGCTCGCTGAGCACACTGGCGATCTCGGTGCTGACGACCGACCAGATTGGAGCGATCTCCACGACAGGCCTGGCTGCGCTGAAGACAAGCCAAGTGAGTGCGCTGTCCACAGACGCCATCGTTGCGCTGTCGACCAGCCAAGTAGCGGGCCTGACCACGACGACGATGGCAGCGCTGTCGACCGACCAGGTCCAAGCGATAGAGACGCGTGACATCCAGGCCCTGACGACCCGTCAACTGGGCAGCCTGGCGACCTCGACGATCCAGGCCCTGTCGACAGACCAAATCCAGGCCTTGACGACCTACCAGGTTGCCAACCTGAGCTCGGCCACCATCAAGGCCCTGACGACAGACCAAGTGGCGGCCATTGAGACCGCAGACATCCAGGCCCTGACCACAGGCCAACTGGGCAACCTGGCGACAGCGACCATCCATGCGCTGACCACAGACCAAGTGGTGGCACTGACCACCTACCAGGTCTCCAACCTGTCGACCGCGACGCTTGCGGCGCTGACCACAGACCAAGTGGTGGCGATAGAGACCGCGGACATCCAGTCGCTGTCTACGAAGCAACTGGCGGGTCTTGCGACCAGCACGCTGGTGGCCCTGAGCACAGACCAGATCCAGGCCCTCAAAACCAGCCAACTGGCCGGCTTGGCCACCAGTGCGGTTGCCGCACTGACCACGGACCAACTGGTCTCGCTGACCACGACCCAGATCTCGGGCCTGACCACAGGCACGATCAGCTCGCTGAGCACACTGGCGATCTCGGTGCTGACGACCGACCAGATTGGAGCGATCTCCACGACAGGCCTGGCTGCGCTGAAGACAAGCCAAGTGAGTGCGCTGTCCACAGACGCCATCGTTGCGCTGTCGACCAGCCAAGTAGCGGGCCTGACCACGACGACGATGGCAGCGCTGTCGACCGACCAGGTCCAAGCGATAGAGACGCGTGACATCCAGGCCCTGACGACCCGTCAACTGGGCAGCCTGGCGACCTCGACGATCCAGGCCCTGTCGACAGACCAAATCCAGGCCTTGACGACCTACCAGGTTGCCAACCTGAGCTCGGCCACCATCAAGGCCCTGACGACAGACCAAGTGGCGGCCATTGAGACCGCAGACATCCAGGCCCTGACCACAGGCCAACTGGGCAACCTGGCGACAGCGACCATCCATGCGCTGACCACAGACCAAGTGGTGGCACTGACCACCTACCAGGTCTCCAACCTGTCGACCGCGACGCTTGCGGCGCTGACCACAGACCAAGTGGTGGCGATAGAGACCGCGGACATCCAGTCGCTGTCTACGAAGCAACTGGCGGGTCTTGCGACCAGCACGCTGGTGGCCCTGAGCACAGACCAGATCCAGGCCCTCAAAACCAGCCAACTGGCCGGCTTGGCCACCAGTGCGGTTGCCGCACTGACCACGGACCAACTGGTCTCGCTGACCACGACCCAGATCTCGGGCCTGACCACAGGCACGATCAGCTCGCTGAGCACACTGGCGATCTCGGTGCTGACGACCGACCAGATTGGAGCGATCTCCACGACAGGCCTGGCTGCGCTGAAGACAAGCCAAGTGAGTGCGCTGTCCACAGACGCCATCGTTGCGCTGTCGACCAGCCAAGTAGCGGGCCTGACCACGACGACGATGGCAGCGCTGTCGACCGACCAGGTCCAAGCGATAGAGACGCGTGACATCCAGGCCCTGACGACCCGTCAACTGGGCAGCCTGGCGACCTCGACGATCCAGGCCCTGTCGACAGACCAAATCCAGGCCTTGACGACCTACCAGGTTGCCAACCTGAGCTCGGCCACCATCAAGGCCCTGACGACAGACCAAGTGGCGGCCATTGAGACCGCAGACATCCAGGCCCTGACCACAGGCCAACTGGGCAACCTGGCGACAGCGACCATCCATGCGCTGACCACAGACCAAGTGGTGGCACTGACCACCTACCAGGTCTCCAACCTGTCGACCGCGACGCTTGCGGCGCTGACCACAGACCAAGTGGTGGCGATAGAGACCGCGGACATCCAGTCGCTGTCTACGAAGCAACTGGCGGGTCTTGCGACCAGCACGCTGGTGGCCCTGAGCACAGACCAGATCCAGGCCCTCAAAACCAGCCAACTGGCCGGCTTGGCCACCAGTGCGGTTGCCGCACTGACCACGGACCAACTGGTCTCGCTGACCACGACCCAGATCTCGGGCCTGACCACAGGCACGATCAGCTCGCTGAGCACACTGGCGATCTCGGTGCTGACGACCGACCAGATTGGAGCGATCTCCACGACAGGCCTGGCTGCGCTGAAGACAAGCCAAGTGAGTGCGCTGTCCACAGACGCCATCGTTGCGCTGTCGACCAGCCAAGTAGCGGGCCTGACCACGACGACGATGGCAGCGCTGTCGACCGACCAGGTCCAAGCGATAGAGACGCGTGACATCCAGGCCCTGACGACCCGTCAACTGGGCAGCCTGGCGACCTCGACGATCCAGGCCCTGTCGACAGACCAAATCCAGGCCTTGACGACCTACCAGGTTGCCAACCTGAGCTCGGCCACCATCAAGGCCCTGACGACAGACCAAGTGGCGGCCATTGAGACCGCAGACATCCAGGCCCTGACCACAGGCCAACTGGGCAACCTGGCGACAGCGACCATCCATGCGCTGACCACAGACCAAGTGGTGGCACTGACCACCTACCAGGTCTCCAACCTGTCGACCGCGACGCTTGCGGCGCTGACCACAGACCAAGTGGTGGCGATAGAGACCGCGGACATCCAGTCGCTGTCTACGAAGCAACTGGCGGGTCTTGCGACCAGCACGCTGGTGGCCCTGAGCACAGACCAGATCCAGGCCCTCAAAACCAGCCAACTGGCCGGCTTGGCCACCAGTGCGGTTGCCGCACTGACCACGGACCAACTGGTCTCGCTGACCACGACCCAGATCTCGGGCCTGACCACAGGCACGATCAGCTCGCTGAGCACACTGGCGATCTCGGTGCTGACGACCGACCAGATTGGAGCGATCTCCACGACAGGCCTGGCTGCGCTGAAGACAAGCCAAGTGAGTGCGCTGTCCACAGACGCCATCGTTGCGCTGTCGACCAGCCAAGTAGCGGGCCTGACCACGACGACGATGGCAGCGCTGTCGACGACCAGGTCCAAGCGATAGAGACGCGTGACATCCAGGCCCTGACGACCCGTCAACTGGGCAGCCTGGCGACCTCGACGATCCAGGCCCTGTCGACAGACCAAATCCAGGCCTTGACGACCTACCAGGTTGCCAACCTGAGCTCGGCCACCATCAAGGCCCTGACGACAGACCAAGTGGCGGCCATTGAGACCGCAGACATCCAGGCCCTGACCACAGGCCAACTGGGCAACCTGGCGACAGCGACCATCCATGCGCTGACCACAGACCAAGTGGTGGCACTGACCACCTACCAGGTCTCCAACCTGTCGACCGCGACGCTTGCGGCGCTGACCACAGACCAAGTGGTGGCGATAGAGACCGCGGACATCCAGTCGCTGTCTACGAAGCAACTGGCGGGTCTTGCGACCAGCACGCTGGTGGCCCTGAGCACAGACCAGATCCAGGCCCTCAAAACCAGCCAACTGGCCGGCTTGGCCACCAGTGCGGTTGCCGCACTGACCACGGACCAACTGGTCTCGCTGACCACGACCCAGATCTCGGGCCTGACCACAGGCACGATCAGCTCGCTGAGCACACTGGCGATCTCGGTGCTGACGACCGACCAGATTGGAGCGATCTCCACGACAGGCCTGGCTGCGCTGAAGACAAGCCAAGTGAGTGCGCTGTCCACAGACGCCATCGTTGCGCTGTCGACCAGCCAAGTAGCGGGCCTGACCACGACGACGATGGCAGCGCTGTCGACGACACAGGTCCAAGCGATAGAGACGCGTGACATCCAGGCCCTGACGACCCGTCAACTGGGCAGCCTGGCGACCTCGACGATCCAGGCCCTGTCGACAGACCAAATCCAGGCCTTGACGACCTACCAGGTTGCCAACCTGAGCTCGGCCACCATCAAGGCCCTGACGACAGACCAAGTGGCGGCCATTGAGACCGCAGACATCCAGGCCCTGACCACAGGCCAACTGGGCAACCTGGCGACAGCGACCATCCATGCGCTGACCACAGACCAAGTGGTGGCACTGACCACCTACCAGGTCTCCAACCTGTCGACCGCGACGCTTGCGGCGCTGACCACAGACCAAGTGGTGGCGATAGAGACCGCGGACATCCAGTCGCTGTCTACGAAGCAACTGGCGGGTCTTGCGACCAGCACGCTGGTGGCCCTGAGCACAGACCAGATCCAGGCCCTCAAAACCAGCCAACTGGCCGGCTTGGCCACCAGTGCGGTTGCCGCACTGACCACGGACCAACTGGTCTCGCTGACCACGACCCAGATCTCGGGCCTGACCACAGGCACGATCAGCTCGCTGAGCACACTGGCGATCTCGGTGCTGACGACCGACCAGATTGGAGCGATCTCCACGACAGGCCTGGCTGCGCTGAAGACAAGCCAAGTGAGTGCGCTGTCCACAGACGCCATCGTTGCGCTGTCGACCAGCCAAGTAGCGGGCCTGACCACGACGACGATGGCAGCGCTGTCGACCGACCAGGTCCAAGCGATAGAGACGCGTGACATCCAGGCCCTGACGACCCGTCAACTGGGCAGCCTGGCGACCTCGACGATCCAGGCCCTGTCGACAGACCAAATCCAGGCCTTGACGACCTACCAGGTTGCCAACCTGAGCTCGGCCACCATCAAGGCCCTGACGACAGACCAAGTGGCGGCCATTGAGACCGCAGACATCCAGGCCCTGACCACAGGCCAACTGGGCAACCTGGCGACAGCGACCATCCATGCGCTGACCACAGACCAAGTGGTGGCACTGACCACCTACCAGGTCTCCAACCTGTCGACCGCGACGCTTGCGGCGCTGACCACAGACCAAGTGGTGGCGATAGAGACCGCGGACATCCAGTCGCTGTCTACGAAGCAACTGGCGGGTCTTGCGACCAGCACGCTGGTGGCCCTGAGCACAGACCAGATCCAGGCCCTCAAAACCAGCCAACTGGCCGGCTTGGCCACCAGTGCGGTTGCCGCACTGACCACGGACCAACTGGTCTCGCTGACCACGACCCAGATCTCGGGCCTGACCACAGGCACGATCAGCTCGCTGAGCACACTGGCGATCTCGGTGCTGACGACCGACCAGATTGGAGCGATCTCCACGACAGGCCTGGCTGCGCTGAAGACAAGCCAAGTGAGTGCGCTGTCCACAGACGCCATCGTTGCGCTGTCGACCAGCCAAGTAGCGGGCCTGACCACGACGACGATGGCAGCGCTGTCGACGACCAGGTCCAAGCGATAGAGACGCGTGACATCCAGGCCCTGACGACCCGTCAACTGGGCAGCCTGGCGACCTCGACGATCCAGGCCCTGTCGACAGACCAAATCCAGGCCTTGACGACCTACCAGGTTGCCAACCTGAGCTCGGCCACCATCAAGGCCCTGACGACAGACCAAGTGGCGGCCATTGAGACCGCAGACATCCAGGCCCTGACCACAGGCCAACTGGGCAACCTGGCGACAGCGACCATCCATGCGCTGACCACAGACCAAGTGGTGGCACTGACCACCTACCAGGTCTCCAACCTGTCGACCGCGACGCTTGCGGCGCTGACCACAGACCAAGTGGTGGCGATAGAGACCGCGGACATCCAGTCGCTGTCTACGAAGCAACTGGCGGGTCTTGCGACCAGCACGCTGGTGGCCCTGAGCACAGACCAGATCCAGGCCCTCAAAACCAGCCAACTGGCCGGCTTGGCCACCAGTGCGGTTGCCGCACTGACCACGGACCAACTGGTCTCGCTGACCACGACCCAGATCTCGGGCCTGACCACAGGCACGATCAGCTCGCTGAGCACACTGGCGATCTCGGTGCTGACGACCGACCAGATTGGAGCGATCTCCACGACAGGCCTGGCTGCGCTGAAGACAAGCCAAGTGAGTGCGCTGTCCACAGACGCCATCGTTGCGCTGTCGACCAGCCAAGTAGCGGGCCTGACCACGACGACGATGGCAGCGCTGTCGACGACACAGGTCCAAGCGATAGAGACGCGTGACATCCAGGCCCTGACGACCCGTCAACTGGGCAGCCTGGCGACCTCGACGATCCAGGCCCTGTCGACAGACCAAATCCAGGCCTTGACGACCTACCAGGTTGCCAACCTGAGCTCGGCCACCATCAAGGCCCTGACGACAGACCAAGTGGCGGCCATTGAGACCGCAGACATCCAGGCCCTGACCACAGGCCAACTGGGCAACCTGGCGACAGCGACCATCCATGCGCTGACCACAGACCAAGTGGTGGCACTGACCACCTACCAGGTCTCCAACCTGTCGACCGCGACGCTTGCGGCGCTGACCACAGACCAAGTGGTGGCGATAGAGACCGCGGACATCCAGTCGCTGTCTACGAAGCAACTGGCGGGTCTTGCGACCAGCACGCTGGTGGCCCTGAGCACAGACCAGATCCAGGCCCTCAAAACCAGCCAACTGGCCGGCTTGGCCACCAGTGCGGTTGCCGCACTGACCACGGACCAACTGGTCTCGCTGACCACGACCCAGATCTCGGGCCTGACCACAGGCACGATCAGCTCGCTGAGCACACTGGCGATCTCGGTGCTGACGACCGACCAGATTGGAGCGATCTCCACGACAGGCCTGGCTGCGCTGAAGACAAGCCAAGTGAGTGCGCTGTCCACAGACGCCATCGTTGCGCTGTCGACCAGCCAAGTAGCGGGCCTGACCACGACGACGATGGCAGCGCTGTCGACGACCAGGTCCAAGCGATAGAGACGCGTGACATCCAGGCCCTGACGACCCGTCAACTGGGCAGCCTGGCGACCTCGACGATCCAGGCCCTGTCGACAGACCAAATCCAGGCCTTGACGACCTACCAGGTTGCCAACCTGAGCTCGGCCACCATCAAGGCCCTGACGACAGACCAAGTGGCGGCCATTGAGACCG
This sequence comes from Rhodoferax saidenbachensis, assembly GCF_001955715.1. NCBI lineage: Bacteria > Pseudomonadati > Pseudomonadota > Betaproteobacteria > Burkholderiales > Comamonadaceae > Rhodoferax > Rhodoferax saidenbachensis. The sequence goes on from NZ_CP019239.1 coordinate 594,088, forward strand.
CAGACATCCAGGCCCTGACCACAGGCCAACTGGGCAACCTGGCGACAGCGACCATCCATGCGCTGACCACAGACCAAGTGGTGGCACTGACCACCTACCAGGTCTCCAACCTGTCGACCGCGACGCTTGCGGCGCTGACCACAGACCAAGTGGTGGCGATAGAGACCGCGGACATCCAGTCGCTGTCTACGAAGCAACTGGCGGGTCTTGCGACCAGCACGCTGGTGGCCCTGAGCACAGACCAGATCCAGGCCCTCAAAACCAGCCAACTGGCCGGCTTGGCCACCAGTGCGGTTGCCGCACTGACCACGGACCAACTGGTCTCGCTGACCACGACCCAGATCTCGGGCCTGACCACAGGCACGATCAGCTCGCTGAGCACACTGGCGATCTCGGTGCTGACGACCGACCAGATTGGAGCGATCTCCACGACAGGCCTGGCTGCGCTGAAGACAAGCCAAGTGAGTGCGCTGTCCACAGACGCCATCGTTGCGCTGTCGACCAGCCAAGTAGCGGGCCTGACCACGACGACGATGGCAGCGCTGTCGACCGACCAGGTCCAAGCGATAGAGACGCGTGACATCCAGGCCCTGACGACCCGTCAACTGGGCAGCCTGGCGACCTCGACGATCCAGGCCCTGTCGACAGACCAAATCCAGGCCTTGACGACCTACCAGGTTGCCAACCTGAGCTCGGCCACCATCAAGGCCCTGACGACAGACCAAGTGGCGGCCATTGAGACCGCAGACATCCAGGCCCTGACCACAGGCCAACTGGGCAACCTGGCGACAGCGACCATCCATGCGCTGACCACAGACCAAGTGGTGGCACTGACCACCTACCAGGTCTCCAACCTGTCGACCGCGACGCTTGCGGCGCTGACCACAGACCAAGTGGTGGCGATAGAGACCGCGGACATCCAGTCGCTGTCTACGAAGCAACTGGCGGGTCTTGCGACCAGCACGCTGGTGGCCCTGAGCACAGACCAGATCCAGGCCCTCAAAACCAGCCAACTGGCCGGCTTGGCCACCAGTGCGGTTGCCGCACTGACCACGGACCAACTGGTCTCGCTGACCACGACCCAGATCTCGGGCCTGACCACAGGCACGATCAGCTCGCTGAGCACACTGGCGATCTCGGTGCTGACGACCGACCAGATTGGAGCGATCTCCACGACAGGCCTGGCTGCGCTGAAGACAAGCCAAGTGAGTGCGCTGTCCACAGACGCCATCGTTGCGCTGTCGACCAGCCAAGTAGCGGGCCTGACCACGACGACGATGGCAGCGCTGTCGACCGACCAGGTCCAAGCGATAGAGACGCGTGACATCCAGGCCCTGACGACCCGTCAACTGGGCAGCCTGGCGACCTCGACGATCCAGGCCCTGTCGACAGACCAAATCCAGGCCTTGACGACCTACCAGGTTGCCAACCTGAGCTCGGCCACCATCAAGGCCCTGACGACAGACCAAGTGGCGGCCATTGAGACCGCAGACATCCAGGCCCTGACCACAGGCCAACTGGGCAACCTGGCGACAGCGACCATCCATGCGCTGACCACAGACCAAGTGGTGGCACTGACCACCTACCAGGTCTCCAACCTGTCGACCGCGACGCTTGCGGCGCTGACCACAGACCAAGTGGTGGCGATAGAGACCGCGGACATCCAGTCGCTGTCTACGAAGCAACTGGCGGGTCTTGCGACCAGCACGCTGGTGGCCCTGAGCACAGACCAGATCCAGGCCCTCAAAACCAGCCAACTGGCCGGCTTGGCCACCAGTGCGGTTGCCGCACTGACCACGGACCAACTGGTCTCGCTGACCACGACCCAGATCTCGGGCCTGACCACAGGCACGATCAGCTCGCTGAGCACACTGGCGATCTCGGTGCTGACGACCGACCAGATTGGAGCGATCTCCACGACAGGCCTGGCTGCGCTGAAGACAAGCCAAGTGAGTGCGCTGTCCACAGACGCCATCGTTGCGCTGTCGACCAGCCAAGTAGCGGGCCTGACCACGACGACGATGGCAGCGCTGTCGACCGACCAGGTCCAAGCGATAGAGACGCGTGACATCCAGGCCCTGACGACCCGTCAACTGGGCAGCCTGGCGACCTCGACGATCCAGGCCCTGTCGACAGACCAAATCCAGGCCTTGACGACCTACCAGGTTGCCAACCTGAGCTCGGCCACCATCAAGGCCCTGACGACAGACCAAGTGGCGGCCATTGAGACCGCAGACATCCAGGCCCTGACCACAGGCCAACTGGGCAACCTGGCGACAGCGACCATCCATGCGCTGACCACAGACCAAGTGGTGGCACTGACCACCTACCAGGTCTCCAACCTGTCGACCGCGACGCTTGCGGCGCTGACCACAGACCAAGTGGTGGCGATAGAGACCGCGGACATCCAGTCGCTGTCTACGAAGCAACTGGCGGGTCTTGCGACCAGCACGCTGGTGGCCCTGAGCACAGACCAGATCCAGGCCCTCAAAACCAGCCAACTGGCCGGCTTGGCCACCAGTGCGGTTGCCGCACTGACCACGGACCAACTGGTCTCGCTGACCACGACCCAGATCTCGGGCCTGACCACAGGCACGATCAGCTCGCTGAGCACACTGGCGATCTCGGTGCTGACGACCGACCAGATTGGAGCGATCTCCACGACAGGCCTGGCTGCGCTGAAGACAAGCCAAGTGAGTGCGCTGTCCACAGACGCCATCGTTGCGCTGTCGACCAGCCAAGTAGCGGGCCTGACCACGACGACGATGGCAGCGCTGTCGACCGACCAGGTCCAAGCGATAGAGACGCGTGACATCCAGGCCCTGACGACCCGTCAACTGGGCAGCCTGGCGACCTCGACGATCCAGGCCCTGTCGACAGACCAAATCCAGGCCTTGACGACCTACCAGGTTGCCAACCTGAGCTCGGCCACCATCAAGGCCCTGACGACAGACCAAGTGGCGGCCATTGAGACCGCAGACATCCAGGCCCTGACCACAGGCCAACTGGGCAACCTGGCGACAGCGACCATCCATGCGCTGACCACAGACCAAGTGGTGGCACTGACCACCTACCAGGTCTCCAACCTGTCGACCGCGACGCTTGCGGCGCTGACCACAGACCAAGTGGTGGCGATAGAGACCGCGGACATCCAGTCGCTGTCTACGAAGCAACTGGCGGGTCTTGCGACCAGCACGCTGGTGGCCCTGAGCACAGACCAGATCCAGGCCCTCAAAACCAGCCAACTGGCCGGCTTGGCCACCAGTGCGGTTGCCGCACTGACCACGGACCAACTGGTCTCGCTGACCACGACCCAGATCTCGGGCCTGACCACAGGCACGATCAGCTCGCTGAGCACACTGGCGATCTCGGTGCTGACGACCGACCAGATTGGAGCGATCTCCACGACAGGCCTGGCTGCGCTGAAGACAAGCCAAGTGAGTGCGCTGTCCACAGACGCCATCGTTGCGCTGTCGACCAGCCAAGTAGCGGGCCTGACCACGACGACGATGGCAGCGCTGTCGACCGACCAGGTCCAAGCGATAGAGACGCGTGACATCCAGGCCCTGACGACCCGTCAACTGGGCAGCCTGGCGACCTCGACGATCCAGGCCCTGTCGACAGACCAAATCCAGGCCTTGACGACCTACCAGGTTGCCAACCTGAGCTCGGCCACCATCAAGGCCCTGACGACAGACCAAGTGGCGGCCATTGAGACCGCAGACATCCAGGCCCTGACCACAGGCCAACTGGGCAACCTGGCGACAGCGACCATCCATGCGCTGACCACAGACCAAGTGGTGGCACTGACCACCTACCAGGTCTCCAACCTGTCGACCGCGACGCTTGCGGCGCTGACCACAGACCAAGTGGTGGCGATAGAGACCGCGGACATCCAGTCGCTGTCTACGAAGCAACTGGCGGGTCTTGCGACCAGCACGCTGGTGGCCCTGAGCACAGACCAGATCCAGGCCCTCAAAACCAGCCAACTGGCCGGCTTGGCCACCAGTGCGGTTGCCGCACTGACCACGGACCAACTGGTCTCGCTGACCACGACCCAGATCTCGGGCCTGACCACAGGCACGATCAGCTCGCTGAGCACACTGGCGATCTCGGTGCTGACGACCGACCAGATTGGAGCGATCTCCACGACAGGCCTGGCTGCGCTGAAGACAAGCCAAGTGAGTGCGCTGTCCACAGACGCCATCGTTGCGCTGTCGACCAGCCAAGTAGCGGGCCTGACCACGACGACGATGGCAGCGCTGTCGACGACACAGGTCCAAGCGATAGAGACGCGTGACATCCAGGCCCTGACGACCCGTCAACTGGGCAGCCTGGCGACCTCGACAGTGCAAGCCCTGTCGACCGACCAAATCCAGGCCTTGACGACCTACCAGGTGCAGGCGCTGTCTACTGCTGCAGTACATGCGTTGACCACTACGCAGATTCTTGCGATGGAAACGGCAGATGTCGCTGTGCTGACAACCAAACAGCTGGCGATACTGACAACGGCGCAAGCGGAAGCGTTTACGACTGATCAGGTAGAGGCATTGACGTCTGCCCAGATAGCTGCGATTCCTACGGGCCCCTACTCACATCTGACTACGGGTACACCAATCATCTTCGACTTGAATGGGGATGGGGTGAGAACGCAGAGCATTGATGCTGGCGTGAAGTTCGACTTGTTTGCAGACGGTGGCGCAATCAACACGGGTTGGGTCAGCGGCGGCGACGGTCTACTGGTAATGGATCGCAACCACGATGGCTCAATCAATGACGGCTCTGAGCTGTTCGGCTCTGCCACACAGCTTGCCAATGGCGAAAAAGCCAAGGACGGGTACGAGGCATTGCGCGAACTCGACACCAATGGTGATGGATTTATCACCAGCGAAGATGAGGCATGGGCAGATTTGCGAGTCTGGGTCGACGGAAACTCGGATGGTTCGACGGATGGAGGCGAACTCCGGACGCTGGATTCCTTGGGTATCGCCAAAATCAATGTCAATGCCAATGTAGGTACGGGCACTGACAATGGCAATATTCTGGGACTGACCTCCAGTTATGAGACAACCGATGGCGCGACGCATGATGCGGCAGACGTCTGGTTCCTTGCCGACAGGACTGGAGCGCCTTCCACTGTCGATAGTGCAGTCGCTGCGCTGCCAACTACTCCGACACCCGCACTGGTGCAGGCAGCCGAAGTAGTCGTGCCACAAGCCACAAATGATGGATTGCATACGAAGGTGAGCAGCTTGGCGCAGGCAATCGGCTCATTTGCCGATACTGCAGGACAGGCTGAATCTTCTACATCGCTGTTGACTACGACAGCGGGGGATGCTGGTGGCAACACTCCAGCCACGCTGGCTGTGGTTGGCATGGTGGACGTGATGAAGCAGTTTGATGCCAGCGGCAATCTGATTGGTGCTTCGACGATTACTAACGCGACTGCAACCCAGGCTTTGGCTGGTACCAGCTTGTTGAAACCTAGTACCAATGATTTCCTGGCGCAGGGAGGTAAGACCTAAAGCGATCCCTTATTGCTGGAAGTGCTGTTCTGCCTTAGGAAAAGAATAATCAGGCCTAAATGCCGTTCTTTTCTCTATGAGCACTTCCAGCAAGCCCGGATACTTAACGCATGTGGTTTCTCTCTTTTCTGTTCGGAACCCTGTTTGGCGATAAATTATTTGGAATCCATTTAGATCGGCTTTTCGGGGGCATCTTCTCGAATCACTTCTTTGGAGTTGATTCGCTGGTAGACGCGCTCGTGAACAATGGGTTGGTTGTTTCTGTCCCAACCCCTACTTCACCTCCCTCGGGACTGACCACGGACGCCATTGCGGCATTGACGACCGACCAAGTGCAGGCGTTGACCACAGCGGTCATTGCCTCGCTGAACACGGATCAGGTTCGCGCATTTACGACAGACGGGATCGCGGCTTTTCTGCCGGGGCAGTTGGCGGCCCTGAATTCCACTGATGTGGCTGCGCTCAGGACCGATCAAGTGGTGGCATTGACCACCTTCCAGTTTTCCGGCCTTCCGACCGCGACCATTAATGCCTTGACCAGTGACCAAGTCATGGTGATTGAGACCCGGGACATTCAGGCGCTGACCACGGGTCAAATTGCCAAACTAGCCACCGCCACTATGGCGGCACTAACAACCGATCAGATTCAGGCGCTTAAAACAGGGCAAATCAAGGCACTGAACACGGCGGATGTTGCTGCGTTAACGACTGATCAGGCGATGGCTCTGACTACAGATCAAATCGTGGCTTTGACGACGGTACAGTTTTCTGTGCTGAGTACAGATGATGTGGCCGTACTCAGCACAGATCAAATTGCCGCTATTGAAACAGCAGATATCGCGGCCCTGAAAACAACGCAAATTAGAGCCCTTACGACGGATCAAGTGGTGGCACTGACCACAGACCAGATCCGCTCGCTATCAACTGCCACGGTAATCACCTTGACAAGTGATCAAGTGGTTGCGATTGAAACAAGAGATATTCAGGCGTTGACCACGGCCCAGATCGCCAAATTGACAACGGCCGCCGTGGCGGTCCTGACCACCGACCAGATTCAGTCCCTGAAAACGGGACAAATACAGGCGCTGAATACGGGGGATGTCGCCGCATTGACAACGGATCAGGCGGTAGCCCTGACAACGGATCAAATCGTGGCATTGACGACCGCGCAGTTTGCTGTGCTGAGCACGGATGACATGTCCGTGCTCAGCACAGATCAAATTGCCGCCATTGAAACGGCCGACGTTGCGGCGCTGAAAACGGCGCAGGTTTCAGCCCTTACTACGGATCAAGTGGTGGCGTTGACCACAGACCAGATCAGGGCGTTGTCCACTGCCATGGTGAACGCCTTGACAAGTGATCAACTGGTCGCGATTGAGACCCGAGATATTCAAGCACTGACCACGAGCCAGATTGTCAAATTGACCACGGCGGCGGTGGTTGTACTGACCACTGATCAGATACAGGCTCTTGGAACAAGGCAAGTACAAGCGTTGACGACTGCGGATGTCGCTGTACTGACGACTGATCAGACGGTAGCCCTGACCACGGATCAGGTCGTGGCCCTGACTACGGCGCAGTTTGCCGTTCTGAGTACGGACGATGTGGTCGTGCTTAGCACGGATCAAATTGTGGCTATTGAAACAGTCGATATCGCTGCGCTGAAGACGACGCAGGTGTCAGTTTTGACTACGGATCAGGTCGTGGCACTCACGACGGCACAGATACGGGCACTATCTACCGCTGCGGTGGTAGCCCTGACCACTGATCAGATTGTGGCCATTGAGACGCAGGATATTGCTGCATTGACGACTCGCCAGATTGTGGCCATTGAGACGCGGGATATCGCAGTACTCACTACGGACCAGGTGCAGGCGTTGACCACTGCGCAACTTGCCGCGTTGACCAGCGCTCAGCAGGCAGTGTTGCCACTCGTTCCTTTGAATATCCCCAGTCTGACTACCGCACAGATAGCTGCACTCACTGTTGCGCAGATCGTGGGGTTGACGACGGATCAAATCGTATCTCTGTCGACCGCACAGGCGGCTGCGATTTCGACCGCGGGGGTGGCCGCACTCACATCGGACGAACTAGTCGCTTTTGAAACTGAAGATTTGGCCGCATTGACGAATGCCCAGATTGCTGCGCTGACGTCGGGGCAAACTGTGATTTTCTCCACCACACAAGTGGAGTCTTTTACGAGCGACCAGATATCGGCGTTTACCACTTCGGCGTATCAGCAGCTTGATACATCGGGCACGCCCATCATTTTTGACTTGAATGGAGATGGGGTGAGAACCTTGGGCATTAGTGCCGGTGTGAAGTTTGACTTGTTTGCAGATGGCACAGCCATTAATACGGGCTGGGTCAGCGGGGGTGATGGCCTGTTGGTAATGGACCGTAACCATGACGGGGTAATTAACGACGGCTCCGAGCTGTTTGGCTCATCGACTCGCCTGGCCAATGGCGAGAAGGCCAAAGACGGTTACGCAGCCTTGCGCGAACTGGACACCAATAATGATGGATACATCACCAATGAAGACGCGGCATACGCAGATTTACGCTTGTGGGTAGACAGCAATTCGGATGGTTTGAGTAGTGCAGGTGAAATCAGAACGCTGGAGTCTCTGGGTATTGCCAAGATCAGTGTCAACGCAAAGGTCGGCACTGCAATCGACAACGGCAATATCCTGGGGTTGACATCCAGTTATGAAACAACGGACGGTGTGAGCCACGATGCTGCAGATGTCTGGTTTCGTGTGGACAAAGTGCCCGTCAGTCCGGTGTCGGTGGACACTGCAATTGCTGCTTTGAGTACTGGCGTGTCCGCAGCAGGATTGGCAGATACCACCTATGTGGCACCGCCAAGCGTACCAGCGGTCCTGCCGCAAGTCCAAGTGGCCCCGATCGTTCCGCCAGCAGTATTGAGCGGTGATGGCTTGCGCTCCAAGGTAAGTGGCATGGTGCAAGCCATTGGATCGTTTGCTGACGCTCCGACATATGTCACGTCGGGAATGCCACGAATGGATGCCCCTTCTGCCAGTGGCGCCTTAGTCACTCGAACAGTTCTCAGTATGGTCGATGTGATGAAGCAATTTGATGTCAATGGCAACCCAATTGGCAACTTGACAACTCCATCCGCAACGGCAGTCCAGTCCTTGACTGGGGGGCGCTTGCAAAACACCAATGCCAACGGCTTTCTCGCTGCAGAGGGTTGATTCTAATTAAGGTGTGAATTGCCGCCAAATGCGCTGATTGACGGCGGGCCTGCCGTGTTGAAATATTTGTTCCCTGATCGGGAACATCAACCATGGCAGATCGCTTTCCTCATACAACCATTCAGTGCCTGGCGGCGCTTGCACAGCATCATCGCCTGGCGATCAACCCTGAGCGGCTGATTGAGGACTATGCGCTGCAGGCGGAAGAGCCGCCGACGGCGACGGTACTGCGGATTGCGGCTGATATCGGCTTGAAGGCCCGGGCAGACAAGTTCACCTGGGATAGCCTGCAAGCGCAAGGTGGGGTGTTTCCTCTCATCGCGCGCATGGCGGATGGGAATTGCGTCATCGTCATGGCCACTTCAGACAAAGCTGGCGGACAAGTCGCGATTCTGAATCCTCTGGCCGACAACCCTACAGAAGTGCTGTTTGTTGATCGTGAGAAATTCTGCGCTCAATGGAAGGGCGATGTTTTTCTGATGAAGCGCGTCTTTAGCGCCAATGAAGAAAAACAACCATTTGGCTTTCGATGGTTCATTCCTGAGATCCTCAAACAGAAAGCCGCATTCCGGGACATCGCGATAGCAGCGATTGCGCTGCACTTTCTGGGCTTGGCCTCGCCCATGTTCTTCCAACTGGTGATCGATAAGGTTCTGGTGCACCAGAGCGAATCCACGTTGTGGACGTTGGGCATAGGCGTCACGATTGCATTGGTGTTTGAATCATTGTTCGGATTTTTGCGGCAAATACTGACACTTGCAGCCTCCAACAAGATTGATATGCGCCTGACGCGCCGTGTTTTCTCGCATCTGCTGTCGCTACCCATTGATTATTTTGAAACGACAACTGCGGGTGTGATTACACGTCACATGCAACAGGTGGAGAAAATCCGGGCATTTCTGACCGGGCGCATGTTTTTCACGGTTCTTGATGCAACCTCTTTGTTTATCTTTTTGCCGATTTTGTTCGCCTATTCCGTGAAGCTGGCGATGGTCACGCTGGCATTTACACTGATGATTGCGGCCATTGTTATGGCCATGGTGCCGATCTACCAGCGACGCCTCAATGATCTGTATACGGCGGAAGGGCAGCGCCAGTCGATGATGGTGGAAACCATTCATGGCATGCGCACGGTCAAGGCGCTGGCTATCGAACCTGCCCAGCGTCGGCAATGGGATCAGCGCTCTGCGCAATCCATCAATATGCACTTCCGGGTTGGTAAGCTGGGCATTACGGGAAATACGATCACCGATTTCTTGGGCAAACTGTTACCTATTGTCATCATCGTGATGGGTGCCCAAGAGGTGTTTGATCAGACCCTTTCGGTGGGTGCATTGATAGGGTTTCAGATGATTTCCGGACGGGTCATTTCTCCGCTGATGGCGATTGTCGGGTTAGTGAATGATTACCAGGAAACAGTATTGTCGGTACGCATGTTGGGCGAAATCATGAATCGCGCGCCTGAAGGACGTGCCGGCGCTGGCGGCCTTCGTCCAGAGCTGGTCGGGGAAATCTCCTTCGAGGATGTCACTTTCAGGTATCCGGGCTCCAGTGCCACTGCTTTGGATCATGCCAGTCTGACTATCCAGGCAGGTACCGTAGTGGGTGTAGTGGGCCGTAGCGGTTCCGGAAAAACTACCTTGACAAAGTTGATCCAAGGGCTTTACAACGTACAAGAAGGCATTGTTAGATTCGACAGAATCGATGCGCGCGAGATAGAGCTGCCGCATTTGCGCCGCCAAATCGGCGTCGTCTTGCAAGAAAACTTCTTGTTTCGCGGCACAGTGCGTGACAACATTGCAGCAGCGAGGCCTGAGGCCACTTTTGAAGAGATTGTTGCTGCGGCAGATGCCGCGGGAGCGTCAGAGTTTATTGAGCGGCTGCCACAGGGCTATAGCACTCTACTGGAAGAAGGCGCCACCAATTTGTCCGGTGGACAGAAACAGAGGTTGTCCATTGCACGCACGCTGGTGACCAAACCCCGTATTCTGATTCTGGACGAAGCCGCCAGTGCGCTGGATCCAGAAAGTGAAGCCATCTTCATCCGAAATCTTTCGCGGATCGCTGTTGGGCGTACCGTCATCATGATTTCCCATCGGTTGTCCACGCTGGTGAATGCCGACGCCATACTGGTCATGCAGCAGGGCCGTCTGGTGGACAGCGGTCGCCACGCAGAGTTGCTGACGCGCAGTGAAACATACCAGCAGCTCTGGAACCAACAGACAAGCCACATATGAAAACGTCGTGGTCCATCTTTCGTTGGGGTAAGGGCGGCAAAACGGCGATCGACTATTTGCCGGATGCAGATGAAATCGAGCGAAGCCCTTTGCCGCCGTTTGCCCAGGTGACCATGCACATCCTGATTTCAGGTGTGGTGGCGTTTGGCTTATGGGCCAGTTTCGCAAAACTTGACCAGGTAGTTGTTGCGCAAGGGAGCCTGGTGAACCCGCTACCCAATATCGTTGTGCAACCCCTTGAGACTTCCATCATCCAGAGTATCGATGTGCGAGTGGGGCAGGTTGTCAAAAAGGGAGATGTTCTGGCGAAGCTGGACTCTACGTTTGTGCGTGCAGACGACAACCAGCTGCGTGTACGGCTGGATAGTCTGGAGCGGCAGGCGAAAGGTCTGCAACAGGAGTTGTCTGGGCAGGTCTCTCTCAATCGTGAGGATGCCAGTGCGGATGGGCAGCTCCAGGCTGACCTGCTCTCAGAGCGACGGGCGAACTACAAAGCCCAGCGGCTAAAAATGGATGAGACCGCGGCGAAGTTACGCGCAGCGCTGGCGACCAATCGACGTGACCAAGGGCTTGCGGCCTCTCGCTTGAAGGCGCTCAGAGAAATTGAATCAATGCAGGAGAAGTTGGTCGCTCAAAAGATTGGGGCTCCACTGCAGTTGATGGAGGCACAGATCAAGAGCAAGGAAGTTGAGCGTGATTTGGCGCAAGTGTCGAATCGAGAGCAGGAAATACTGCGCGAGCTGGCCGCTTTCGAAGCCGAAAAAACCGCCTTCGAAAGAGGTTGGCGCCAAAAAGCGATGGAGGAGTTGCTAACCGTTTCCCGTGAACGCGACGCGCTGAACGAGCAACTTCAAAAAGCGGATAAACGGCACAATCTGGTCACCATGGAAGCGCCGGAAGATGCTGTGGTGCTGGACATCATCAAATTGTCCCCGGGGTCCATTGTGCGAGAGGCAGAAACATTCTTCACTTTGGTTCCCCTCAACAGCATTTTGGAGGCAGAGGTTCGTATTGACTCCGTGGATATCGGATATATCAAGCCAGGACACCCGGTTCATTTGAAAATCGATGCCTTCCCTTTTCAAAAGCACGGTTCGATTGATGCCAAGATACGCACCATCAGTGAAGATGCATTTCGTCGCGACGCCTCTGCGAAGGGGGCGGCGGATGTGTACTACAGTGCGCGTATCACCCTGGGGGACACCAAGCTCAAGAATATGCGTGAAGGGGCACGGCTATTGCCGGGCATGACGTTAAGTGCCGAAATCGTGGTGGGTGAGCGGTCGGTGATGTCGTATTTGTCCTGGCCATTGACCAAGGGGTTGAATGAGGCGGGGCGGGAGCCTTAAGCAGAATGGAAGCCAACAAGTTACAGATATATCAAATCGCATACGACACGGCTTCTCTGGAGTCCGTTCAAAAGAGCGGTTTTTTGCTCCTGGACAACTTGTCCAATAGGCGCCCTGACTGGTATGAGTATTGGCCCATCAGGAGCTACCTCTCGAGCCATGTTATGGATGAAGATGCATGGTATGGATTCTTTTCCCCCAAGTTCTCTGAAAAGACAGGACTGGGAATCGCTGATATTCAGGCCTTTGTAGACAAAGTCACCACGACAAAAGAGGTGGATGTCGTACTGTTCTCGCCCCAGCCTGATATGGGGGCGCATTTTCTGAATGTCTTTGAACAGGCAGAAATGTTCGATACCGGATTCATACAAACGGCAAAGAACTTCCTCGCCACGGTAGGTATGCAATTGCCCCTGGAGGGCATTGTTATGGATTCGCGCCAGATCGTGTTCTCCAACTATTTCATAGCCAAACCTGCGTTTTGGAGGGAGTGGTTTCAGTTAACGGAAATGCTTTTCGCGGTCGCGGAGAACCCCGCGCATCCTCTGCATGCAGAACTAACCACCAACACCTCTTACTCGGAAAACTCCCACCGCAAGGTGTTCTTGATGGAGCGTATAGCTTCATTACTGCTTTTTCTGAGACCAGAATACAAAGTCGCTGTCGCCAACACGTTCCAGTTTTCATGGTCTATGAGCAAGCTGAGGCAAAGCCCCGAAAAAGCCTATATCAGTGATGCGCTCAAAATCGCATTCAAGGAGCTTGGATTTCCACAGTATATGGATGCCTTTCGGAAAATTCGCCAAAGTCTCTGAGCAACGGCCCAAAGAAAAAGACAACATCTTATGAATGAAAACACACAAGGGCGCCTGCTGGATTTCTTTGAGAATCACGAGCACCGAATCATCCATAAGTGGATGCATTACTTTGAGATATATGAGCGACATTTCTCAAAGTTCCAAGGACAAGAAGTCTCGGTTCTGGAGTTCGGCGTGCTGCATGGTGGATCGCTGCAAATGTGGCGGCACTACTTTGGCGAACGGGCACATATCTACGGTGTAGATATCAATCCACGTTGCGGAGATCTGAGCGACCCGAACATTACGGTTCTAGTGGGTAATCAGGAAGATGTTGATTCTTTGCGGACCATCAAGAATAGTCTGCCGTTGATGGACATCATCATTGACGACGGCGGCCACTCGATGCTGCAGCAGACACTGACTTTTGAAGAGCTCTATGGTCACTTGAAGGAGGGAGGCATTTACTTGTGTGAAGACATGCACACAAGTTACTGGCCCGAGTTTGGTGGTGGTTATCGAAAACCCGATAGCTTCATGGAGTACTCCAAAAAGCTGATTGACCAATTGAATGCATGGCATTCACGAGGGGAGGGATTGGCTGTAGATGCATTTGCCGAGACTACGTTCGGGATGCACTATTACGACAGTATTCTGGTGATTGAAAAGCGGAAAATCAATCCTCCGCACGCGCGCATGAAAGGGACTCCTTCTTTTCCGCTAACGCCGGGCGCTATGGCTGTGCACGAGAAGGGGTAGCGAAGTGGAGAACTATCGACCCACTGAGCCACAGAGCATGGCGCCTGAGAATATCCCGGTTGTCGTGGTTTCTTACAACGCGCCCGACATCCTGGAGATTTTGCTACGGTCTTTCAGGCAGTTCTACCAAAACAAGATATACGTCATTGACGGATCTTCTGACGCTTTCTCGACGCCCATTCGGCAGGTGGCATCGGCTGTTGAGGGGGTGGAGCTTATATCTTTCGGGTACAACATTCACCATGGGCCGGGGATGGCTTGGGCGATTAGAAACTTGCCGATCAATGGCAAGGTTCTCTTTTTGGACTCTGATGTGGAGGTCCTAGCTGCGGGTTTCATTGAGTCACTTGACAGTTACCTTGCGCCCGGTATGTACGGTGTGGGCAACGTCCTCAGCGTCAACCGATCGGGATTGAATCGCCCGGACGAGGCGCAAGTGGCTTACCTACACCCCTCCTGCATGTTGTGCAATATGGAGGTCATGCGACAGTGGCCGTTGCCCATCAAACATGGTGCCCCCATGTTGCAAACCATGCTGACATTGCAGGAAGCTGGTGCTTCCTTGTTGATCCGGCATGTCGAGTGGGTCAAGAATGACAATACCTCTGGGGCAAACAGGATCTACATCAAACATGACTGGCAAGGCACTGTTCAGCGCACGGGAGGCTACCATTACGAGGCCCCCTCCGATCTTCGATACAACAGAGATTTGCTGAGTTGCATTCCCGCAAATGCCAAAAAAATCATTGAAGTAGGGTGCAACACGGGAGCGTTGGCCCGGGCGTATCGCAGCACCAATCCACTATGTCGCTACCTGGGCATTGAGATAAATGCTGCGGCTTTGAGTGAGGCCAGAGCCCATTGCGACTTTGTATGGGACTTGAATATTGAGCAGGTCGCAGACGAATTTCTCGAGGCCGAGCGGGATTGTGATTGCTGGATTTTTGGTGATGTTCTGGAGCACCTGATAGATCCGTGGGCGGTTCTGGAAAGAATTCGTAAGGTCATGCCCGAGCATGCCGTTTTACTGGCATGTATTCCCAATGTTCAGCATTGGAGTGTGCAAGCGCGCATTTCTGTTGGGAACTTTGTATATGAGCCTTATGGGCTGTTGGATAAGACGCACTTGCGCTGGTTTACACGCAAAACCATTACCCAAATGTTTGAAGGGGCCGGATACAGAATCAATGCCCTGATGCCGCGTATTTTTGAAGATCCAGCACGGGAAAAATTTATGCCCTTGATTCACGCGATGGCCCAAGCGGCGGGTGATGATCCGGCCATAGCATGTCAAGATGCGCTCGCACTGCAATACATCGTGCATGCACATGCAATGCGCTAGCGTACACGGGCCATTTGTATCGTAGATGCCTCAATCTTGAATTGAATTTGCCGCTGACATAGGGGGTGTTGGGCAATCAACTCATCCTGGATAGCGAAGCACTCGTAGCCCAAATGGGCCAGGAAGTCCAGGAGTTCCTTGCGCCTTTCCTGAAACCAGTCGAGATTCCATGCCTCCAAGAGCATGGGCGGATATTGGTGTTTTTCCAGGAATTTCACTGCGCCCTTGAGCACCTGCAGTTCCAGGCCTTCCACGTCAATCTTTATCAAAGACGGACTTTTCGGAACATCGAGGTTGTCAAGGCAGGCTAATCGCACAGCATGCCCCTGGTCTTTGCCATCAATGGCAACCGGCCCCAGGTGCGAATGCGCGTCCTGATCAAGTGTGAATCCTCCGATATTCTTGGAATCCTTGTAGTTGATAGAGGGAATCAGCACGCTGCCCTCCGTGTCGCCAATTGCCATGTTGAATGGAAAAACATTGTCTAATCGATTTAGAAAGGCATTTCCGCATAACTGGTAGAACACGATGCGTTGCGGTTCATAGGCATACACCATGCCGTCCATGCTGGCAACATCTTTGGCGATGGGGATGGTGTAAGCCCCCAGATTGGCGCCAATATCCATGATGAACGGCGCAGCCTCGTCTTGATAAAACATCTTGCTGATCGCCAGTAGCGGAGATGCCCAGGTTCCTGTGGAATAGATGGTCTTGGACACCGCATCATCGGTGGAGAACAGCAAGAAATCAGCGGAATCGGTGCGGACTAAGTTGACGCGTGGCAGCATGGTAGGCCCGTTCTTGATTAGAAAAATTCCAGTGCCAAAGTAGTCCCGGCGCTTGCGATCAAGGCCTGCCGGGCAAGGCGTGTATCCATATTGGGCGCTTTGTGTTTGCGGTACAGATGCATCATGGTCTCCATGATTTTTTCGTTATGGGAGTTTCCCCTGCGCATGTTTTCGGGCGTGTCTGCTACCGATTTGTGAATGATGACGGAGTCCAGGGGGGCATACGTCAAATCATGGTCTTGCAGGCATTTGAGTAAAAAATCCCAATCTTCGTAAATTGCCATGTCGGACTCGTGCTGAAGATGCGCAATAACATCCCTGCGGTAGACCAGGCAGCTATTGGGAATTCTGTTGCGGATGTAGACGCTGTCACGTGTCACGCCCGAGATTGAAATGGGTTCTAGCGACAGCTGTGTCGGAGGCGAGGTCGTTCGTGTTTCATTGCATACCTGAAAGTCATGAAACAGGAGTGCTGGCGAATGGTCACCAATGCAGCGGGCCAGTACTTCAAGGTGGTTTGGCGCATAAGTATCGTCGTCATCCAGAAATAAGACGTATTTGGAGCGTGCAATCGAGACTCCCATATTTCTGCTTTCCGCCGGCCCTTCGTTGCCGCTGCGGATGATGTACACATACTGCCCTTTGAGCAACAGAAGCTCTTCGTAAGGGGGGACATACGCTGCGGAGTCGTCCACAATGATGACCGTGAAGTTTCGATAGGTCTGCGCGATCAGGGACCGCAGCGTGCGCTGCAGCAAGGCCGGCCTATTGTGTGTAGGAATAATTATGGTGAACATGTTGTATCTCCTGTTTGGCTGGTGTGGCCTTCGGCGTTGTCCCGGCTGGCGCATACCTCTCTCACAACGCGGGCGAACTCCTGTTGAGAGAATTTTTCGACGTAGAAGGTGCGCGCCAGAGCGCTGAAACTTGCATGCTGAGGGACAACTTCCTTAAGCAGCCGGGGTAAGGCTGATGTGTCCGACCATTCCAGCGACTTGCTGGCATAAAGCGAATTGGATCCGATAGCCGGCCCTTGGTCGTTAACGCGATAAAAGAGCACGGGATACCCACATCCTTGTGCTTCTATGGCTGCACGTCCTCCTCCAATGGGGGCCGACCCGATGTAGACGTGGGCATCCAGGTGCAGCAACGTTTCCCAGAGGGATGTGACGTTGCCCAAGGCAACAAAGCGTTCTGGAGCAATGCCGCGATTTTGCAAATGCACCCGAATCTCCGCAATCCAGTCTGCACCCAGTTCGCCGATATGAAAGAACTGCCCGTCCAGTGATTCCAATACGGACGCTACGATGCATTGCAGTGCCATTGGGCCCGTGCGGATGTACTTCACATGGGTTCCGCAGGTTACTGCAGAGAAATTGTTGTTTTCAATGGGCCTGAATGACTTCAGACCTCCATCTGGAACGAATAGCGGGAGCACCCAGGCGGGCCTGTGTAAATGGGTTGAGCAGACGTGTGCCATTTCTTCCACAAAGTCCACGTGCGCTACCTGTTCAAGCGTGCTGCCCAAACTGGGGTTGTGGTCGCAATGGTGAATCAGGGTCTTGTTTGACTGCACATGGCCCAGTGTTCCGACAAAGGGAATGGGGTCTTCGTGGTGGTTAACGTAGAAAATATTCTTGGGATTCAAACGCCTCGTCAGTTGGCCTAAAGCCTGACATTTGGCCCAAAGCGTACGTTGTGGCAACACGATGACCGGCATCGCGGCAAACGCGTCCAGTACCCAGTTCAGATAGTCCGGGGTGTTGCGGAACCTCCAGTACATGTCCGTCAGTACCAAAGTAGGGGAGGGAACCTCTTTCACAAGATCCGCGATCACACGCGAGTGCCCACCCACCTGGTAAATCTCACTCGCGACAATCAATGTGTTTTCCGTGGGCGTTGGAGCGGGTTGCTCGAACTGCTCGTGAAAAATCACTTCGGACAGCGTCTGCATCTGCTGGTCCAACTTGGGGTAGTAGAGAAAATTACGCGCAACTGTTTCCAGTTTGTGGTGCCCATGCACTCCAACCATGATGTTGGCAAGTGCCTCGTTATAACGAAGCCCGGCAATATGGTTATCTATCTCGGGTTCGATAAGCGGTAAGTTGGCAAACATCACTGTTGTCCCATGCGTAAACGAAGCGGCTGCTCAAGGCGCGATGTAGAGAACACCGTCGGCTTTTACTCCAAGGGTGTGAAGGTGTTGCAGCCCGGCAGTCATATTGAAGTTGCGATCTGTCGTGGGAACAAAATTGTCGATGTGCTCCAGGCTCTCTTTGCCAAATACGAAGGTTCCGACAAGAAATTGGGCATGAATGTGGTACATCCGCGGAGACAGCAGGAGTAACGATTGTCCCGGGATGCCAATTTTGTGTTCTTCCAGATCATCGGAATTCTGGTGGGCTTGTGGCCAGAACCACAGTGGTGTGCTGAGAACCAATTTGGATTCTGGCCCCAGCGAATTCAATAAATCTGTCAACAACTGTTTGGCAGGGGCCGGCTCCAAGTGCTCTATGACATCGAACAGGCAAATCAAGTCATAAGCCTGTAGGGACTCCATGGGCAGATCCTGGGCCAAACCATGCCAGATGTTCCGGTAGTGGCCTTGGCTGAATAGTTCCGTATTGCAGCATGCGTCCCAGAAGCCATCGATGCCATCCACCTGCCAATGCTGCAGTGCGGGATTGGTTTTGACGATACGCCCCAAGTCACCGAGGCCAAAGCCGATGTCGAGCAACGACACATTGCGTGCAGGGTTTGGGAAGATGTGTCCGACGATCTCTTTGAGGCCCACAGAGTTGCCGGCAAAGCGGTATTCCCCGGGTGGGATGGTTTGGACCAGGTGGTAGTCCTGCACAATGGCCCGCACACCCGCTGCGGGCGAAGGGGGCGATTTTTCGGTCGTCAAGTAGTGCGTCAATTCGGACACCTTGTCTTTCAAACGGGGTAACAATGCGCGCGCCACGCCGTCATCTTCTTCATTGTGGTCGTGGTTGGCGAAGAATTCGTCCTGCCGCCGCACGCCTTGGGGAAGGTCGGCGGCTCCCATGCCCTGTTTGATTTTGAAGAAGAAATCCCGGCTTTGCACGACATAGTGGTTGATGCGGAAGTGGTCGTAGGTGGGCTCGTAGTCCAGCATGCAGCCGTGGGTGATGGGGCGCATGCGTTCATCGAAAGTGCCCAGCGCCGTTTCAAACATATGGGAGCGGTTAGGGTTGGCATCGGCTCCACCTTTGACGATGGACTTAATGTGCCGGTTCGGTGAAAAGTCGGACTGGCTGTGCCGCGGGTAGTTTTCCAGCACCAAGCCGCTGGGGTCCGCCACATGGCCGTTGCTGCCGTAGCACTTCCAGTACACGCCCAGGGCAGACAGCGGTTTGTCGTTGTAGGGCGCCAATGCGTCTTGGATGGATGAGGTCTGCGTGGGAAACAGAAACTCGTCGCCGTCAATGAACGCCATCCAGTCCACGGCTTTGCCGAAATTCGTCCATGCGTGCTGGTAGGCATGGATCTGGGGGAAATCATCTTCTTCCAGCGCGAAAACATGGATGGGGTAGCGTTTGCCCAGCTGGAGCAGCTTCTCCGTCATGCCATCGGTGGTCTTGTGGCAGTAGATATAAAACTGGTTGAAACCCATCGCGAGGTGGAAAGCGATCCACTCGATGATGTAGGGGTTTCGATTGCGTTGAATCGAGGCAATGGCAATTTTCACGGAGACGTCCTTGGATGCATCGGTGCGCAAAACCCACGCGGCTGACTACTGACTATAAGGTGGGCGCCACGCCATGATGCGCGCAAATAAGGCCGGAAATGCCACCCATCAATGAATCAGGCGCCGTGGCATCTACGGTAGAGTGACGTGTAATGACGGTGCGTGCGGGGGTCCCTCTAATTCTGGAATTACCCTCCCATTGCCCCTCAAAAGGGCGCCTTGCCGCAAAAACGCTTCCGCTAGAGTTCGCTCTGGGCAGGGGGCGTGTGCCGTGGCACTGTCCAAAACCGAATGGAAAACAGCAATATGAAACTTCTTGTCACCGGTGGATGTGGTTACAAAGGGCACGTTCTGGTGCCCAAACTGTTGAAACGCGGCTATGACGTCGTCGTTCTGGACACGGTCTGGTTTGGTAATTTTCTGGCGCCGCACCCCCAACTGACGGTGATCCAGGGGGATGTACGCGACATTGACGCCATCTCGCTGGACGGTGTGGACGGCATCATCCACCTGTCTTCCATCGCCAACGACCCCTGCGGGGACCTGAACCCCAAATTGACCTGGGAAGTGAGTGCCCTGGCCACCATGCAGTTGGCCGACAAAGCGCGCCGCCATGGCGTGAAGCGCTTCATCTATGCATCGTCCGGCAGTGTCTATGGCATCAAGGACGAGCCGCAGGTCACCGAAGATCTGGAGCTCAAACCCATTTCCGAATACAACAAGACCAAGATGGTTGGCGAGCGGGTATTGCTGAGCTACGCCGACGACATGTGCGTTCAGATCGTGCGCCCTGCCACCGTCTGTGGGTATTCGCCGCGCATGCGGCTGGACGTGTCTGTCAACATGCTGACCATGCAGGCGCTGTCCAAAGGCAAGATCACCGTGTTCGGCGGTGCGCAAACCCGGCCCAACATCCATATCGACGACATTACCGATGTCTACCTGCATCTGCTTGATCACCCGGAAGTCACCGGCGTCTACAACGCGGGCTTCGAGAACATCTCCATCCTGGACATCGCCAACCTGGTCACCAAGCATGTGCCGGTGGAGGTGGTGGTGACAGAGTCCAATGACCCGCGCTCCTACCGTGTGAACTCGGACCGCCTGCTGGCAACCGGGTACAAGCCCAAAAAGACGGTGGAAGACGCCATTCAGGAAATCATCCAGAAATTCCGCAGCGGCGAACTCAAAGACGAGCCGCATTTCCACAACCTGCACTGGATGCAGAAAACGGTGCTGGCGCCGGTGCCGGCCTGAAATCCATGGCAACACAGGAATTCCCCATGCCGAACAGCGACCTGTTCACCGGATACGCCCAGCGATTGGGCCAGGTGCTGGCGACGGCTGACTGGAGCGGCGTGGAGCACCTGGCGCGTGCCATGCTACGTGCCTGGCAGGAGGGGCACCAGGTGTTCTTCTGCGGCAACGGCGGCAGTGCCGGCAACGCCATTCACCTGGCCAACGACTTCGTCTACGGCATTGCGCGCACGACCGGTGGCGGCATACGTGCCCTGTCGCTGTCGGCAAACTCTGCCGTGATCACCTGCCTGGCCAACGATGTCGGTTACGACAAGATCTACTCCGAGCAGTTGGCGGTGCAGGGCGAGAAGGGGGATGTTCTCATCGTCCTGTCTGGTAGCGGCAACTCGCCCAACATTGTGGCCGTGCTGGAGCAGGCCAAGCAGATGGGCATTACGTCCTATGCGGTGCTGGGCTATAGCGGTGGAAAATGCAAGTCGCTGGCCGACGTTGCCATCCACTTCCCGGTGGACGACATGCAAATCGCTGAAGACCTGCAACTGGTGGTGGGCCACATGCTGATGCAGTGGCTGTACGAGCACCGCCCGCAGGCGACTGCGCAAGTGCAATAAGGAACTTCATGGATACCGTTTTGGTCGTTGGCAGCAACTCGTTTTCGGGCGCCAGTTTTGTGGACTATGCCCTGGGCCAGGGCGCACGTGTGGTGGGCACCAGTCGCTCGGTTGAGCCGATTCTGGCGCTGTTGCCGTACAAGTGGAGCAAGCACGACAACTTCAGCTTTCAACAACTGGATTTGAACCGGGACCTGCCCGCGATTACCGACTTGCTGCACGAACTGCAACCCGCCTATGTGGTCAACTTCGCGGCACAAAGCATGGTGGGCGAGAGCTGGGCCAACCCCGCGGACTGGTTCATGACCAATGCGGTGTCCACCGTCAAATTCCATGACGTGCTGCGCAAATGCGATTTCCTGAAGCGCTATGTCCACATTTCCACGCCCGAGGTTTACGGTAGTTGCTCTGGCTTTGTGAAGGAAGACTTTCCTTTCAACCCCAGCACACCGTATGCCGTTTCGCGCGCGGCGGCGGACATGAGCCTGCGCACGTTCCATGCTGCCTACAATTTCCCGGTGGTCAGTACCCGTGCGGCCAATGTGTATGGGCCCGGGCAGCAGCTCTACCGCATCATTCCGCGCACCATCCTGTTTATCCTGCTGGGGCGCAAGCTGCAGCTGCATGGTGGGGGCACGTCCACCCGATCCTTCATCCATATCCGCGATGTGTCGGACGCCACTTGGCGCATCATGCAAGGCGGGCGCAATGGAGATACGTACCATATCTCCACCGCCGACGTGATTTCCATCCGCGACTTGGTAGCCAAGATCTGCGACCGCTTGCGGGTGCGCTTTGAAGACCATGTGGAGATCGTCGGCGAGCGCCTGGGCAAGGATTCTGCCTACCACCTGGAGAGCTCCAAGGTGCGTAACGAGCTGGGCTGGACTGACCATGTGGCCTTTGACAAAGGTCTGGATGAATGCATTGCGTGGGTGCGCGACAACTTCGACGCGCTCAAGAACGAACCCTACGACTACCAGCACAAACCGTGAACCCCATCACAGACCCCCATGCCCTGGGCTTGATTGCCAGCCAACTGCGCGCGCGCATCATCGAAACCTCGTCCAAAACAGGCACGCCCCATCTGGGCTCCTGCCTGTCCTGCGTGGACCTACTGACCGTGCTCTATTACGCCGTGCTGCGCATCGACCCGAGTCAACCGCGCGACCCGGGGCGCGACCGTTTCATCCTGAGTAAAGGCCATGCTGCCCCGGCGCTGTTCCAGATACTGGCCATGCGCGGGTTCTACCCGGAGTCCTGGTTGGACGCCTATGGCGAAGACGGCAGTGTGTTTGCGGAGCACCCGCCCACGCCCGACCATCTGGCCGGCATCGAGGCCGCGACCGGTTCGCTCGGCCACGGCCTGCCCATGGGCCTGGGCATGGCGCTGGCGGCGCGCATCCAGAAGCGCAACTACAACGTGTACGCCGTGCTCAGCGACGGTGAATGCAATGAAGGCTCGGTGTGGGAATGCGCCATGCTGGCCGCCGCGCAGAAGGTCACCAATCTGTGCGCCATGGTCGACTTCAACAAATGGCAGGCCACCGGCCGCAGCCAGGAAGTGATGGCGCTGGATTCGCTGGTTGACAAGTGGCGTGCCTTTGGCTGGGACACCCGCGAGATCGACGGTCACGACATGGGTGCCATTCAAAAGGCACTGGCCCGTTTTCCATCCAGCAACGCCAAGCCCACGGCCATCATTGCACATACGGTGAAGGGCAAGGGCGTGTCCTTCATGGAAGACGACAACAACTGGCATTACCGCATTCCGACCGCCGAAGAAGTGCTGCTGGCCAAACGTGAACTGGGAGTGGCAGCATGAGAAACGCCTTTGCCGAAGAGATGACCTTGCTGGCGCAGGATGACCCGCGCCTGGTGCTGCTGTCCGGTGACATCGGGAACAAACTGTTTGACAAGTTCAAGGCGGTCGACGAATCGCGCTTCTACAACTGCGGTGTGGCCGAGGCCAACATGATGGGCGTCGCCGCAGGCATGGCGCTCAACGGGCTGCGCCCCTTTGTCTACACCATTACGCCATTCACGACGACGCGCTGCTTTGAGCAGATCCGTGTGGACGTGTGTTACCACCATGCACCGGTCGTGATCGTCGGTACCGGCTCGGGTCTGTCCTACGCAGAGCTGGGGCCAACCCATCATTCGCTGGAAGACATGGCCATTCTGCGCACCCTGCCCGGCATGCGTGTGCTGGCACCGTGTGATTCCACCGAGCTGCGCCTGGCTTTGCGCGCGGTGCTGCAGGACGACAGCCCGACCTATATCCGTATCGGCAAGAAGGGCGAGCCTGCCATCCATGCCACACCTCCGGTCTTCAAGCTGGGCGAAGCCATCGTTCTGCGGCCCGGCAAGGATGTCGCGCTACTGTGCGCGGGCAACATGATGGCCGAAACCCTGAAGGCTGCCGACGTTTTGGCGGCCAAGGGTGTGAGTGCCGAAGTGGTGAGCTTCCACACCGTCAAACCATTGGATGAAAAGTACCTACAAGCCGCATCGGCGCGCTTTGGCCTGGTCGCTACAGTGGAAGAGCACAGCCGCATTGGTGGCTTTGGTAGTGCCGTGTCCGAGTGGTGCGTGGCACAGAACAGCCCGCTGCGCCAGTTGAGTTTTGGCACGGACGACGTCTTCCTGCACAAGGTTGGCTCGCAGAACTATGCACGCGCCCAGTTCGGTTTGACGGCCGAGGCCATCGCTGCGCGTGTCTCGGCGTCTCTCAAGACGTAGGCGGTTCATGCGCATCGGTATCGATTTCGACAACACCATCGTCAGTTACGACGCGCTGTTTTACAAGGTTGCACGCGAACAGGATGTGGTGCCAGCGGATACGCCGGTCAATAAGGTTGCAGTGCGTGACTACCTGCGTCAGGTTGGCAAGGAAGATGTGTGGACTGCCATGCAGGGCTACGTCTACGGTGCCCGCATGGACGAGGCGATAGCCTACCCCGGCGTGCTGGAATTTCTGTTCCAGGCCGGCCAAGCCGGCCACACACTGGCCATCGTCAGCCACAAGACCAAGCATCCTTTTCTGGGGCCGCAGTACGACCTGCATGCTGCAGCCCGCGCCTGGGTGGAGCAGCATCTGCACCGCGATGGCGTGCCGTTGGTGGCCGCCGACAGTGTGTTCTTTGAATTGACCAAGGACGCCAAATTGCAGCGCGCTACCCAGTGGGGCTGCGAGCTGTTCATCGATGACCTGCCCGAAATCCTGCTGGCACCGGGCTTCCCCACCGGTGCGCGGCGCGTGCTCTTTGATCCCGAGTCCCACCACCACCCCGCAGATGTGCCGGGATGTCAGGTGGTGCAGTCCTGGGCGGAACTAGGTCAATTGGTCGCGCTATGAGCGTGCAGCCCGACATGGACGCGCGCATTGCCAAGCTGCTGGCAGCTATGCCAGTCGGTGCGGTGCGTTCTGTGGCGGCCTGCGCCAGCAGCGGCAACAACCGTACTTACAAGGTGCAGACCGAACACCGTACGCTGGCCGTCAAGCAATACTTTCGCCACGGTGACGATACGCGTGACCGTCTTGGCACTGAGTTTGGCTTCCTGTCTTTCGCCGCACAGGCGGCTCCCGGTTGTGCGCCGGCCCCACTGTCAATGGACTGCGAAGAGTCGCTGGCGGCCTATGAATTTGTCGAAGGGCGTGCGCTGGCGGCCGCTGAGCTGCAATGGACGCACGTGCAAGCGGCTATCGATTTCTTTCTCGCGTTGAATACACCGCAGGCGCGGTTGCTGGCCAAGGACTTGCCGCCAGCTTCCGAAGCCTGTTTCTCCGTTGCCGGACACCTGGAGTTGGTGGGGCGCCGCGTAGCTGGCTTGGCCGCAGGTATCCCCGATACCGTAGATAACTCTGCTGCGGTGGCATTGGTGCAGCAACTCAAGACCTACTGGGATGCACTGGCTTCCCGGGTGCTGGAGTCGGCGGTGGCACCCGATGTGCTGTTGGCGCCAGCGCAACGTTGTCTTTCCCCGTCGGATTTTGGTTTTCACAACGCGCTGCTGCAAGCAGACCAGCGCTTGCGTTTTCTGGACTTTGAATACGCCGGCTGGGACGACCCGGCCAAACTGGTCGGGGATTTCTTTGCGCAGCTGGCGGTGCCCGTGCCAGCAGAATATTTCGATCGTTTTGTCGCCGCCATTGCCGCTGCGTTTACCGACCCCCAGGCAGTCATTGCCCGTGCCAATCTGTTGCGCCCGGTCTATCAGGTCAAGTGGTGCTGCATTGCCTTGAACGTCTTTTTACCGACGCATCTGGCGCGCCGCCAGTTTGCAAATCCCGGCATGGACAAAGCGATTTTGCAACGCCGGCAGGTCGCCAAGGCCCAATCCATTTTTCAATCCTTACCTACTCTGTAGCCATGTCCTATATCGATTTCATGTCGGTGGTGCACAAAAGCACCCAGCGCGACTACCTGGCCCGCGTCAACGAACCCGAGTACCCCAAGGCCAAGGCGGCCGAGCTGGCCAAGCAATGGGCCTTCGACTACTGGGACGGCGACCGGCGCATCAACTACGGCGGCTATCGCTACATGGAAGGGCGCTGGGAGAAGGTGGCCCGCGTCATGGCCGAGCACTACGGCATCAAGGCTGGCGACAAAATTCTGGACATTGGTTGCGGCAAGGGCTTCCTGCTGTACGACTTCACCAAGGTCGTGCCCGGTGTGGAGGTCTATGGCATCGACATTTCCGAATACGCGATTGCCAATTCCAAGGAGGAGGTCAAAGACCGCCTGCAGGTTGCCAACGCGACCGCACTGCCTTTCCCGGATCAACATTTCGATTTCGTCTTCAGCCTGAACGCGTTGCACAACCTGCACAACTATGACCTGGACAAGGCGCTGCGCGAGATGGAGCGCGTGGGCAAAAAGAACAAGTACCTGTGCGTGGAGTCCTACCGCAATGAGGTCGAGAAAGCGAACCTGCTGTACTGGCAAGTCACCTGCGAGGCCTTCTGTACGCCCCAGGAGTGGGAGTGGTGGTTCAAGCAAACGGGCTACAGTGGCGACCACTCCTTCATCTATTTCGAGTGAGCACGCCATGAGCATTCCCAAAACCATGAAGGCTGCCATCCTGGTGGAGCAGCACAAACCACTGGTCGTTGATGAGGTCGAACTGCCGTCCAGCCTGGATGTGGGGCAGGTGTTGGTCAAGGTGCACTACAGCGGTATTTGCGGCTCGCAGATCGGCGAGATCGACGGTGCCAAGGGCGAAGACAAGTTTCTGCCGCATTTGCTCGGGCATGAAGCCTCGGGCAGCGTGGTCGCGACCGGGCCGGGCGTCAAGCACGTCAAGGAGGGCGATACCGTGGTGATGCATTGGCGCAAGGGTCTGGGTATCGAAGGCGCGCCGCCACAATACCGTTGGCGTGGCCAAAAGCTCAATGCAGGCTGGATTGCCACCTTCAATGAATACGCCATCGTGGCGGAAAATCGCCTGACCTCCATCCCCACCGATAGCAATTTGCAGGTGGCGGCGCTGTTCGGTTGCGCGGTGACGACGGGTTTTGGCGTCATTGAAAACAATGCCAAGGTGCGTATCGGTGAATCGGTCGTGGTGTTCGGCGCCGGCGGTGTGGGCCTGAATATCGTGCAGGCGGCAGCGCTGGTGGGGGCCTATCCGGTGATCGCCGTCGACGTGTTCGACAACCGGCTGGCCTTGGCCAAGGAGATGGGCGCCACCCATTGCATCAACGCCAAAACGCAGGACGCGCAAAAGGCGATCGAGGCCATTGTTGGCAACCAAGGGCTGGATGTGTTCATCGACAACACGGGCCAGCCCACCATCATGGAACTCGGCTACCAGATCACCAAGGCCCAGGGCCGGGTGACACTGGTGGGTGTGCCGCGCAAGGGCAACAACATCGGCATCTTCTCCTTGCCATTGCACTTCGGCAAAGTGTTGTCGGGCTCGCATGGCGGTGAGTCCGTGCCACACGAAGACATACCGCGTTACCAGAACCTGTTCAACGCTGGACGCATCAAGCTCAACGAGCTGTTGACCGAGGTGCTGCCGTTGGACGATATCAATACCGCCATAGACCATATGCGCTCCGGCCAGGCCAGCGGACGCTGCCTGATCCGCATGGATTGACATTGCCATATTCCCCACGAGGTAACGCCATGATTCCGCACGAGATGACCAAGGAACCCCAGTACGAACTGCTCTACCAGGTGGTGGAGCAGCATGGGATTGCCAGCTTTGGCCTGATGGCCAATGAGTCCTGGAACCAGGACCCCAAGAGAACCCTGTTCACCCTGGCGCGCTACAAATTCGTGGCCAAGCTGCTCAGCGGCAAGAAATCGGTGCTCGAGGTCGGCTGTGCCGATGCATTCGGCACAAGGCTGGTTCAACAGGAGGTCGGCCATGTGACCGCAGTCGACTTCGACCCAGTGTTCATCAAGGACGCACAGTCGCGTGCGAACAAGAATTGGCCTCTGACGCTAAAGGTGCAGGACATGCTGGCCGGGCCAGTGCCCGGCACCTTTGACGCCGCCTATTCGCTGGACGTGTTGGAGCACATTCAGCCGCAGGACGAGGCGGCCTTCATGCGCAATTTTTGCGCATCCGTCTCGATTGATGCACCTGTGATCATTGGTATGCCATCGCTGGAATCCCAAGCCCATGCTTCGCCGCAGAGCAAGGCTGGCCATGTTAATTGCAAGACGGGCAAGGTGTTCAAGAGTGATCTGGAGCAGTATTTCCAGAATGTGTTTGTCTTCTCGATGAATGACGAAGTGGTGCACACCGGTTACTACCCGATGGCGCACTACTTGCTGGCGCTGTGCTGCGGCAAGCGCACCTGAGAAGTTGCGCATGAAGCTGCCCGGCAAGGTACTGGTAGTCGGGGCCGATGGGGCCATTGGTGCCGCGCTGGCATCCGCCTTGCCGCGGGCCAGCGTACTGGGCACCAGCCGCAGGCCGGATTCTGGGTGGTTGCCGCTGGACTTGGGCATGCCCATTAACACTGCAATACTGCCCGACGCGCAAACGGTTTTCCTGTGCGCAGGTATCAATGGTTTTTCAGCATGCGATGCAGACCCGGCCCTGGCCGCCCGTGTGAATGTGGAGTCCACGCTGGCCGTTGGCGTCCACTATCTGCGGCGTGGAGCCCATGTTGTCTTTCTGTCGTCCACAGCGGTCTTCGGCGCGCGTGCGGATGCCCCGGATGAAGTGACCCCGGTGTCGCCTGATACCTCCTACGGTGCCTTCAAATGCGCCAGTGAGGTTGCCCTGCACGCGGCAGCCCGCAGCACACCCGGACCGTGCACCATCGTGCGACTGACCAAGGTGTTGTCCAGCCAAACCCCTTTGCTGCAGAAGTGGCGCAGCGAGGCGACTGTCGATGCTTTTACAGACAGCATGGTGTGCCCGGTGTCGCTGCCTTTTGTCATACAAGGTCTGCTGCAGATCGCACAGCGCCGGGCCGCGGGGTGCTTTCATCTGGCAGGTGCGCAAACCCTGTCCTACGCCGCCTTGGCGCAGGCGTTGGTGCAGCAAGGCCAGCTGGCCAACGCCGTGGTGCGGGAAACAGGCCAGGGAAGCCGGGAGAGTTCAGGCGTTCAGGCACAGTGTGTTTCCTTGACAATGCCCCAAACTTCACAGAAGTTGGGAATCCGCGCGCAGACCCTTGAGGACTGTCTGCAAGACCTGTAGAGGTGCGTGTGGGCTCCGTCCCCGTTACAACCGTGGTATTTGTTGCATGAATGCAGTCCTGTCCGAAGTCTTTGAGGCGCCTGGCTATTCCAATGCGCTCACCATTCCCGGTGACGAGCTGGAGTGTTTTCGTCGCGCCATCAGCCGGCAGTGGCTGGGTGCGATCCAGCGCGCTTACCCACAACATGCAGACCAGTTCGAAGCACGTGGTATTGCCCGCTACCACGAACTCGCGCATCTGGTGGACCACAGCCGCCTGTGGAACAAATCCAATCGGTGCCTGCCGCAGGAAGATGTGCAGGCGCTGAAGAAACTTAACTTCATGACCGATCTCCAGCAGGAATTCGGCGAGTTTTCTCTCTCCAGCGTGGCCTATGACAACGAAATTGTGGAAGGCCAGGAGGAAATTTATTGGCGCCTCGTACGTCCTCATCAGGCGGGTGATGTCGGCCCGCTGCATGCCGATAAATGGTTCCATGAAATGCTCGGTTTGCAAGGGCGGGCCATGGGCCAGAACAGTTATACGCTCAAGGTATGGACACCGATTTATTGCGAACCCGGCAAGAACGGCTTGCTGCTCGTCCCGAACTCCCACAAGCGCAATTGGAAGCACAGCACCACGCTGGTCAATGGGGTGCCCAAACCCGTATTTGAAGACCAGGCCGACCCCGTCCTGGTGCCCACGCCGCCTGGGAACATGCTGATTTTCCCGGAAGAGACTTTGCACGGTGGTGCGGTGAATCAGGGCAATGAGACCCGTGTGAGTTGTGAAATTACCCTGGTGTTCAAGCACAACCCCGCATTGATGGGGGCTGGACAGGCATGACTGCAGGGCGTTCGTCTTGTCAGGTCTGTGCGCAAGAACAGTTGCAGGAAGTAGAGCGTTTTGCCGCTTTGCCGCGTATCACTTCGGACTGCAGGGCCTATTCGGCAGGCGGGCACCTCTACGTCTGTCGTGCCTGTGGTGCCGTGCAAAAACTGCCAGATACCGCTTGGCTGGAGGAGATAACGGGTATCTATGCCGATTACCAAGCGTATTACCAGGCCGGTGGTGACGAGCAGATCGTTTTTGACCGTGGTACGGGCAAGCCGCGACGTAGAAGTGACGTCCTGGTGGAGCAACTGGCCGCGAGCAAGCTCCTGCCGGATACGGGGCGGGCTCTGGATGTAGGGTGCGGAAATGGCGCTACTTTGACCGCTTTGAGTGCTGCGATGCCCGATTGGGGCCTGAATGGCTTTGAATTGGGTGATAGCACCTTGCCGCGGCTGCAAAAAATCCCCCGTTTTCAGCAGCTCTACACAGGTGAACTGGGCGCGGTGGATGCAAGCTTTGATCTGGTGAGCATGGTGCACGCCCTGGAGCATTTCCCGACACCACACCAGACCTTGCGCGAATTGCAGCCCGCGGTGGGCTCTGGCAGCCTGTTCATCGAAGTGTGCAATGTGGAAGAAAACCCTTTTGACATTCTGGTGGCGGATCATCTGATGCACTTCAGTCCGGATACCTTGGCGCTGCTTTTGCGGCGCGCGGGATTTGCCACCCAACTGGTCAGTACCGAATGGGTCGCCAAAGAAATTTCTCTGCTGGCACAGGCAGATACCAGCGGGCAGGGCGACGCGCAACTGACGCGGGCCGACTACGCTGCGCAAACCTATGGCCGCATTTCTGCCTATGTGGACTGGTTGCATGGTTTGCATACGGCGGCCCATGCCCTTGCTGTCAGTGGGCAAACCTTTGGCGTGTTTGGAACCTCCATTGCTGCCACGTGGCTGGGTGCACAGCTCGCAGACCAAGTGTCCTTTTATGTGGACGAAGACAGCAGCCGGATTGGGCGTGAGCACCTGGGTCGCCCCATCGTCAGTCCTGCCGATGTGCCCCGTGACGCGGTGGTGTACCTGGCTTTATCGCCCCGCATTGCCACCGATATTGCGAAGCGCCTGGCTGGAATGCCGTTCCGCTTCGCTATGCCGCCGGCGCTTCTGGCGTAACTGCATGCGGTGCCCAGGGCTTGTCCAACGGAAACAAAAATGCAGCAACAAACATGCGTGGAGCAGATGTGAAACCTGAAGCGGGTAGCGACAACCTATCGATAGACGGCGTACTGGCAGACATCCGACGCAAGGCGGGTGCCGACAGCGCGATTGTTTTTGTATCGGGCAACTTCAATGTGCTGCACCCTGGTCACCTGCGGGTGCTGAACTTCGCGGCCGACTGCGGTGACTTCCTGGTGGTGGGTGTGACGGATGACACCAGCCCCGGGGCCATCGTGGAGCAGAACCTGCGCCTGCAGGGAGTGCAGTCGATTGGCATCGTCGACTATGCCTTCATCCTGACAGAGCCGGTCGAGGACTTTCTGGGCAAGTTGCAGCCCCACATCGTGGTGAAAGGCAAGGAACACGAGGTTCAGGACAACCCGGAGCAGGCGGCTGTCGACAGCTACGGCGGCAAGCTGCTTTTCAGCTCTGGTGAGGTGCGATTTTCCTCCCTGGATTTGCTGCAGAAAGAGTTGCGCGGTGCACCTACTTCCACCATTCGCAAGCCGGCAGAGTTTGCCAGGCGGCACCAGATAGAGGGCAAGGCATTGGTGCCACTGGTCGAGTCTTTCGCATCCCTGCGTGTGGTGGTGCTGGGTGATTTGATCGTGGACGAATACGTGACCTGTGATGCCTTGGGCATGTCGCAGGAAGACCCCACCATCGTTGTCACCCCGATCAAGGAAGACCTCTTTGTGGGCGGTGCCGGTATTGTTGCGGCGCACGCTGCGGGGCTGGGTGCGCATGTTTCGTATTTCGGAGTCTGTGGCAAGGACAAGGCCGCGGAGTTCGCTTTCCAGACCCTGGAAGGCTACGGCGTCAAAACCGAGCTGGTGGTGGACGAAAGCCGGCCGACCACGCTGAAGCAGCGCTTTCGCGCCCACGGCAAGACCTTGCTGCGCGTCAGCCACCTGCGTCAACACGGCATCAGCCTGGATCTTGCGGGTGAGTTGTTGTCCCGCATGGAAGCAGAGCTGGCGCAGGCGGACCTGGTGATCTTCTCGGACTTCAACTACGGTTGTTTGCCGCAGACCCTGGTGGACGAAGTGGTTGCCCGCTGCACCCGGTTGGGTGTGCCCATGGTGGCGGACAGCCAGTCCTCGTCGCAAATTGGTGACGTGTCGCGGTTCAAAGGCATGCTTCTGATTACGCCCACTGAGCATGAAGCCCGTTTGGCCATGCGCGACACGACCTCGGGCCTGGTGGTGCTGGCCGAACGTCTGCGCCGCGAAGCGACTGCCGGCTATGTATTCATCACGCTGGGTGCCGAAGGTGTGCTGGTGCAGTCCACGCAAGGCGTCAAGAACGGATTGGAGACAGACCAGTTGCCCGCACTGAACATGACGGTCAAGGACGTTTCTGGCGCTGGTGACTGCATGCTGACCTCGGCCGCCATGGCGCTGGTTGCGGGTGCCAATATCTGGGAAAGTGCCTTTGTGGGTTCGGTGGCGGCCGCCTGCCAGGTCGGCCGTGTGGGCAATTTGCCCCTGAGCGCCAAAGAGCTCAAAGAGGAGTTGGCCCGGTGAAAGCCATCCTGCTGGCTGCGGGCCTGGGAACCCGCTTGCGGCCCGTGACCAACACCACGCCCAAGTGTCTGGTGCCCATCCACGGCAAACCGTTGTTGGGGTATTGGCTGGACCTGTTGCTGCAAAGCGGCACGACAGATCAGGTGCTGATCAACACCCACTACCTGCCGGATGCCGTGCGCCAGTACGTGGCGGCATCGCCCTGGAACGCCGCTGTACGGCTGGTGCATGAAGACACATTGCTGGGTACGGGCGGCACCGTACTCCAGAACCGTGGTTTCCTGGGCGATCAGGCTTTCATGCTGGTGCATGCGGACAACCTGACACGTTTCGATCCTGCTGCGTTCATTGCCGCGCATACGAATCGCCCCGCGGGAACCGAACTCACCATGATGACTTTCGACACCGATGCCCCGCAGACTTGCGGCATTGTCGAGCTGGATGCGCGTGGTGTGGTGCAGGCTTTTCATGAGAAACAGCCCAACCCGCCAGGGCGCCGGGCCAATGCGGCGGTGTACATCTTCGAGCCCTCGGTGGTGGACTACATCGTCAGCCTGAATCGTGAGGTCTGCGACATCAGCACCGAGGTATTGCCGCATTTCTTGGGGCGAATGAATACCTTTCACAACGCCGACTACCACCGCGACATCGGAAACCTCGAAAGTTTGGCGTTGGCAGAGCGCGAGTATTAATGGCCAGATCGGGCCACCAGGACACCAACGGCATGCAATGCATGCCGTGAACAAACGAAAGCAGGGCAAACCATGGCAGACACAGATTTCCAGTTCCATTACCACCACGTGGGTGGGCGCGGCGGCAATCTGCCATTTGAAGAGGGCCCCATGCGTGTGCCCAAACAGTTTTATCCGGATATCCAGCTGCATTTGTATGACGCGGACCCCGATTGCGAAAAACAACTGGCGGGCAAAGGGTTTGCCTGCCCCACGCAGGTGCACACCAAGGCGCTGTGGAGCGAGAAGGGCAACAAAACCCTTTACGTGTACTACGACCCGCATGCAAGCTCGTTCTTGCGAGCCAACCCAGCGATGGCAAAGCACTACCGCTGGCAACCGCAATGTGGGGATTTCGAGCTGGGCACCATGCTGCGACCCGTCAAGAACATCCCCATGGCGGTTGAGTCACTGGATGCACATGTCGCCGAGTCCAAAGTACGCGTGGATTTTCTCAGTCTGGATACACAAGGCGCCGAGCTGGACATTCTGAAAGGGGCTTTGCAAACCTGCTCCGACTCGGTGGTTGGCGTCATGGCAGAGATTTCACTGGATCCGCTGTACGAGGGACAAGGACTGTTCACCACCCTGACTGACCACCTGCGCACCCTGCATTTCAGCCTGGTGACCGTGAACTGGAACGAGTTGGGCAGTTACCGGGCGCCGTTGGGCTTCCGGAGCAAGAGTTGCCCCATTGATGGAGACGCTTACTACATCAAGGATGCGGTAGCCGTCTCGTACCACCCCGAGCCGTATCGGGATCTCATGAAGCTGGCTTTCCTGTCGCTCACCTTTGGCCTGTTGGAGCGATGCATGGAAGCGCTGGTCTTGGCGAAAGACCTGCAGTCTGATTTCTCGGGCCCCGTCCCGTCGTATGTGACCATGTTGCAGGAGTTGCTGCGTGCCTTTGAAGCCACGCCCAAGGTCTTTCCTGTCACCTTGCAGGACTTTTATGGGCGCCCGAACGAGCAGGTCCACCTCACGGTGGAGGTCATCCGGGCCCGCTATTTCTCGGCCATGCCTGTGGAGTTGCGCCAGCCGCACTTGGTGAACCTGATCACGCTGGCCGCTACGGCCCAGACGCCGGTGGAAGGGTTTCTGGCCGCATCGGGTTTTGAGGCATTGGCCGCTGAAGTGACAGAGCGCCGGATCAAGGAAGCCATGCACACCTTGCAATACATCGGCGTTCCAATTGCGAAACAGGATGGCCGAACCATCTACAACGCGGCCGTAGAGCCAGAAATACGCGCCATTCCCTACACGGGCGCGAGCACATCCAGCCAGGGCGCCTAGCCCACTGTGATCGGACGGCTGGCGCGGGAAGTGGGCGCTCAGCTGTCCATCATTTGGCTGAATACCGCCTTGAAGTCGGCCATGTCGATGGAATGGTTGTCATGCGACATGTCCAGCGAGGTGTCGGTGCGAAGCCGCCCGTGTTGCGGCGGGCAATACGTTGGCGTGGCATAAAACTTTCCACTGATGACTTGTGTGGCGGCGCTGATCGTCAGATCGTGGCCGGTGTTCTTGGTGTTGCGGATGTCCAGCACCTTGCACGCGGGGTTGATGTACACCGTGTTGGACATGTTGGAGCCGTGGGCGCCAATGATCACTTTGGCGTGGTGGGCCATCGCGATTTGTTCGGCGACGCTGAACGCAGACCACTCCACGATCTGGAACCCGTAAGGCTTCAGGAACTCCAGTACCTCGGACTCGTTGGTAATCTCCCGTGAGCGGCCGTCTTTTCTGCTGATGTAGTAGAGACCGCTTTCATAACCCGCAGGCACTTTTGCCGCGTGTTTGAGAAACTTGCTGCGTAACCAGTGGATGGCCGCAGGACTGTGGGGGGCCGTGCCGAAATGGGTGGGGTAAATCGCCTGCTTCAAATGCAGGGAAACCGAGTCATTGGAGAAGACCAGCCGGTTCTTCTTGAGCCCCAGCATCTCCATGTATTCAAACTGGTAGCGCCGGATGAAGGGATTCATCACAATGGGCAGATCCGCCAGTTCGGGGTACTCATCCAGGTACCAGAAGCGGGTGAGGCACCCCACCAGCCAATGGTGGTAGATATAGGTGTCCGGCCACATGGCCACGATGTGGGGTTCGCTCAGGTGTACCGATGGGGAGAAGACGCCCGCCATGGTGAGCCACTGGAATTGTTCGGTGGTCGCAACGGCCTTGCGCAGGATGGGCTCGTAAGGCGGGAGCAGGTCCTTAAGTGCCGCCACACCGGCGTGACCGATTCCGAAGGACTGTTCCAGCAGCTCATTGTTGCGCGAGTAGATGTAGCCTCGGACGCCAGACACCCTGACATTCCGCAGGCTGGCAATCAGATGGGGCTCGGTGGACTCCGTGTCCTTGTAGGGTGGGAAATGCAGGCGGGTGTAATCTTCCTGCACCTCGGGGGACTGGCTGGCAATGTTGACTGGCAGTTGATTGGCAAAGGCTTGTCTGTCGCCGTGTTTGCGGTAGCCGGAGACGCCTGTTTCTATGCACTTGAGAAAGGCCGCGCGGTCCCATATCTCGTCGGTAGTCGCAGGGATGGAGCCGTAGCGCACGGGTTCCACAGTGCCCGCAATCGGCGCTGCGAGGCGGGGCAAGGTCCAGCCCTCGGGTGTCGCGATCCAGACGTTGGCCGTAAATGTGAGGTGCAGGCGCTGTGCTGCGGCCGCGCTCTCAATGGTGCGGAACTTGGCGGTGTCCCACCCGTGCATGCCAAACGTCCAGACCTTCGCCTGGCCCAGGGTGCGGCCAGCCGCGAGCCATTCCAGCAAGGGGGCGTCGGATACGGCGGGGTCCAGCAGGATGGCATCAACCTTGGTCTCGTGCTGCGTCAGCATGGTTGCCAGGGTATTGGTGTCCAACTGCGCATAACACCAGGTGACCGTCAGCCCCTCGGGCAGAGTCAACGAGCTCGGTAATGGGCCGGCACCGTCCAAGATCAGCGCAAGAATGCGGCAGGGGAGAGCACCCGCTTGGGCGGCCAGTTCGGCGATCTCCTGCAGTCTGCGCGGATCGGCCTGCTGTTGTACACACAGCACAAAACCGGGCCGCGTGGCCCCCAGCATCTCTGCCAAAGCGCCCCGCTCACCGGTGGACAGGGCCGCCTCTGTTGGCAAAGGGTTTGCCGCACTCGGCTGGTGCGTGATGTGTGCACTGGACGCGGCAATGGCGTCAAAAAGAGTCGCGGTACTCATGATTTTTATAAGCGGAGGCTGGTTGGGTGGTGCGCTTGTATTGTGTGGGCGCCATGCAGGCTTAAACCCGCAAATTGTGAGGGAAACGGGGGCTTTTGTAAGAGCCGCACGCCGCCAATACCGGCTACGCTAGCGGGTATCTGCACCCTGTACTTCTACTCTGGGTGTTTGGAATGTGACCATGACCTTGCCAAAGCAGACCCTGACGGGGAAAAGCATCAACCTGCGCGCCGTAACGGTGGGGGATGCGGCTTTCATTTTGAAACTGCGCCTGGATGCCACGCTCAATACACACCTGAGTGCTACTGATCCGGATGTTCACAAGCAGGTCACCTGGATAGAACAGCACCCCTGGGGACAAGGCCAGTATTACTGCATTGTGGAAGACAAGAATGCCAACGCCGTGGGCACGGTGCGTTTGTACGACTTTCAGGGGGACTCTTTTTGCTGGGGCAGCTGGATCCTGCTGCCCGAAGCGCCCCGCAAGGCCGCCATAGAGTCTGCCCTGCTGGTGTACGAATTCGGTTTTTACCAACTCGGGTTTCTGCGCTCACACTTTGATGTGCGCAAACAAAACACGCGGGTCATCGACTTCCACCAGCGCCTTGGCGCCAAAATTGTCCGCGAGTCTGCGCTGGATTACTTTTTCAGCTACAGCCGCGAAGACTACGAAGCCATCAAAGAGCGTTATCAAAGCTTCTTGCCTTAGCATTCAACCGAAACCACCGACCTCAAGGCCCACGGATGAATATTGACCGCTGTCAGATTCTTGACCTCCCCAAAATCCACGATCCGCGTGGCAACCTGACTTTCATCGAATCAAATAACCAAATTCCGTTTGCGATCGAACGGGTGTACTACCTGTACGACGTGCCAGGCGGTTCCGAACGCGGCGGGCATGCGCACAAGGAACTGCACCAGCTCATCATCGCCATGTCGGGTAGTTTTGACGTGGTGCTGGACGATGGCAAGGAAAAGAAGCGGGTGCATCTGAACCGCTCATACAGCGGCCTTTACGTCTGCCCCATGATCTGGCGCGAGCTGGACAACTTCTCCTCCGGTGCGGTGTGTATGGTCCTGGCGTCCAACACCTACTCCGAGGACGACTATTACCGCGATTACGCGGAATTCATGCGGACCAGGTGGGGCGCATGATCGAGTTCCTGAATCTCAAGCGGGTCAACGCACCGCACGAAGCGGCCATTCAAGATGCCATCCAGCGGGTCCTGGCGTCGGGCTGGTACATCCTCGGGCAAGAGACAGAGGCTTTCGAGCGCGAGTTTGCGGCCTACTGCGGTGCGGCGCACTGCATCAGCGTGGCCAACGGGCTCGATGCTTTACAGCTTATCTTGCGCGGCTATGGCATTGGGCCGGGCGACGAGGTCATCGTGCCGTCGAACACCTTTATTGCGACCTGGCTGGCGGTCAGCCAGGTGGGTGCCACGCCAGTTCCCGTGGAGCCCGATCCGCTGACCCACAACCTGGACCCGGCGCGCATTGCCGCCGCCGTCACCCAACGCACCCGCGCCATCATGCCGGTACACCTGTTCGGGCAGCCCGCGGATATGGATGCCATCCAGCAGATCGCAGACCAGCATGGACTGCGGGTGATTGAAGATGCCGCGCAGGCCCATGGTGCCCGTTACAAGGGGCGGCGCACCGGTGCGCTGGGCGATGCCGCGGCTTTCAGCTTTTACCCTGGCAAAAACCTGGGTGCTTTGGGGGATGGTGGCGCTATCACCACCAACGATGCGGACCTGGCAGCCCGCTTGCGCAAGCTGCGCAACTACGGCTCCAGTGTGAAGTACCAACACGACGTTGCAGGCATCAACTCCCGGCTCGACGAGCTGCAGGCTGCGGTGTTGCGGGCCAAATTGAAACATCTGGATGCCGAAAATGACGCCCGACGCGCTGTGGCCGCGCAGTACCTGGCCGCGCTGGCAGGCACACCGCTGGTTTTGCCCCAGGTGTTGCCCGGCGCGGAACCGGTCTGGCATCTGTTTGTGGTGGGTTCGACCCAGCGGGATCGGCTGCAGGCCGGGTTGCTGAAAGAGGGGGTTGGCACCATCGTGCATTACCCCAAGGCCTGCCACCTGCAAGGCGCCTACGCCTCGGGCGTCTGGCCCGCACTGCCGATTGCCGAGCGGCTGCAGGATGCGGTGCTGAGCCTGCCCATGGCGCCCTATCTCACGGCGGACGATGTCCAGGCAGTGAGTGCTGCGGTCCGTAAATCGCTATCTATTTAGTAGCTGCTTGCACATATCCCATGCGGGCTAGGGCTATTTTTCGCTTATAAATTCGGGTGTCGCGGAAGTTGCCTGGCGTCTAGACCTGCATGTTCATGATGTCCGTATACGCCTGCACCATGCGGTTGCGCACATGCAGCGTAGCCTGGAAGCCGATCTGCGCCTTCTGAATCGCCACCATGGTTTCTTCCAGGGAAACCTTGGGGTTCTCCATCTGAACTTCCTGTTGCAGGCGGGTGGCTTCGTTTTGGGACGCACTGACGGATTCAAGGGCGCTCTTGAATGCGCTGGAGAACCCGCCGCCTACGCCTTCTGCCCCTGCCGATGTCGTCGCGCGCGCACCCTGACCGGGGCGAATCGCGGTGGGCATTGACACTGGGGTGAGCTTGAGGTCCATGGCAGTCTTTCAGTCGAAGCAGGTTGGCGCAATCCTATTGCGCCCCTCCAGTGGCTATTATTTTGAATTGGTGGGCAATTGCAGTGCTTTTCGCCCTAATGTTTTCGGGGGTGGGTCGAATAATCAGTCCAATTCGTGAGGCGAACCGCGCCCCACTGCATCGGAAACCAAGATGTCAGCAGTTGCCACCATTCCTGTAAACCCGACCATTGGTCAGCGATTTGCCGGGCTCGACCAGCGCCAGCGCCTGCGCTTGGCCTTGGGCGTCGCGCTTTTTGTGGCCATCGCGGTGGTGGGGCTGGTGATGGGGCGCCAATCCGAATGGCGTGTGCTGTACTCCAATCTGGCCGACAAAGACGGCGGTGCCGTGATCGCCCAACTCACCACGCTGAACGTCCCCTACAAGTACACAGAAGGCGGTGGCTCGATTCTGGTTCCGGCTGAACGTGTGCATGACGTGCGGCTCAAGCTGGCGTCGCTGGGTTTGCCCAAGGGATCGGTCAGTGGGTTCGAGATGATGGAGTCCAACCGTTTTGGCATGACCCAGTTCCAGGAGCGGCTGACGTTCCAGCGCGGCCTGGAGGGGGAGTTGACGCGGTCCATTCAGGCGCTGTCGTCCGTGTCGAGCGCGCGCGTGCATTTGGCCTTGCCCAATCAGAATGGTTTCTTTCGGGAGCAGCAAAAGCCTTCCGCATCTGTGTTGCTGAGCCTGCATCCCGGTCGCACGCTGGACCGCACCCAACTGGCAGGCATTGTTCACCTGGTCGCTTCTAGCGTGCCCGAAATGAACCCGTCTGCGGTGAGCGTGCTGGATGACACGGGCAAGTTGCTTTCCAACACGGACAATGCGGGCGGTGCGGATGCTGAGCAACTGCAGTACGTGCAGCAAATCGAGCAGATCTACAGCCGGCGCATTCTGGACATTCTGGAGCCCATCGTGGGCAAGCAAAACATCAAGGCCCAGGTAACGGCCGAACTGGACTTTTCGCAAACCGAGTCCACCACCGAGTCCCACAAACCGAACCAGACACCGGACAGCGGCGCTGTGCGCAGCCAGCAAATGGTGGAAAGCATCAATGGGGTCACCCCCACACCGCCCGCCGGCGTCCCTGGTGCCACGACCAACCAGCCTCCGGCCCAGCCTTCTGCGCCGATCAACGGACAGGCGCAGCCACTGGCCGCCAACGGACAGACGGGATCGGGCGCAGCCGCCAACGGCAGCTCCAAGAAAGAATCCATCATCAACTATGAGGTGGACAAGACGGTGCGCGTGGTCAAGGGTGCGACGGGTGTCGTCAAGCGCATCAATGCCGCCGTGGTGGTGAACAACCAGAGTGTCACCGACGACAAGGGCAAGACCACCAGCGTGCCCCTCACCGAGGCACAGATCGAGAAAATGACGGCGCTGGTACGCGAAACCGTGGGTTTCAACAAGGACCGTGGCGACTCCGTCAACCTGATGAACGCACCGTTTGCGCTAGAAAAGAGCGAAGGCGATGGTATTCCGCTGTGGCGCCAGCCCGAAATTGTGGACATTGCCCGCAGCTTTGCCTGGCCGCTGGGAACCCTTGCACTGGCTGCCCTGGTGCTGCTGGGGGTTATCCGCCCGGTCATGAAAACTATCGCCCAGCCGCCCATCATTGCGTCAGACCTTGACGAAAACAACCGCCTGGATGCGCTGGAAGGCGAAACACCGGAGCGTCCCCAGTTGGGTGGCCCTGCCAGTGCTGACACTGCGCAAGCCACGGCTGCCGAGCTTCGCCTGGAAGACGCCCGTAAATTGACGCGTGACAACCCCGCTGCAGTGGCCAATATTGTCAAGACATGGATCAACGGAGAGGCACCGGCGTAACGACCGGAGCAAAATAGCACCATGGCACAAGACGATGGACTCCAAGACGCGGCAATTCTGATGATGTCACTCGGTGAAGCCGAGGCATCCGAGGTATTCAAGCACCTGTCACCCAAAGAGGTGCAGAAGCTGGGTGAGGCCATTGCCAAGACCACCCAGGTCACACGTGAGCGTGTGGACGAGGTGGTCGTCAAATTCACGGGTATCGCAGCATCCCAGAGCCT
Source organism: Rhodoferax saidenbachensis (assembly GCF_001955715.1). Taxonomy (NCBI): domain Bacteria; kingdom Pseudomonadati; phylum Pseudomonadota; class Betaproteobacteria; order Burkholderiales; family Comamonadaceae; genus Rhodoferax; species Rhodoferax saidenbachensis. Next base: position 635,558 of record NZ_CP019239.1, read on the forward strand.
GCTGGTCTCCAATTCGGGCGACTATGTTCGTTCCGTACTGAAGCTGGCACTGGGCGATGACAAGGCCGCGCTGCTCATTGACCGCATCCTGCAAGGCGGCGATGTTTCCGGCATTGAAAGCCTGAAGTGGATGGACCCGCTTTCCGTGGCCGAACTGCTGCGCAACGAACACCCGCAAATTGTGGCGGCAATTCTGGTGCACCTGGAGTACGACCAGGCGGCTGACGTGCTGAAAAACCTGACCGAGCGCCAGCGCAATGAGGTGATGCTGCGTGTGGCCACCATGGAAGGTATCCAGCCTACAGCCCTGAAGGACCTGAACGAAGTGCTGTTCAAGGTACTGGCCGGTGGCGACAAGATACGCAAGGCCTCTTTGGGCGGTATCAAGACGGCGGCCGAAATGATCAATCTGATGGGCACCGCGATCGAGGGCACCGTCATTGAGTCGATTCGCAGCCACGATGCGGACCTGGCCCAGAAGATCATGGACAAGATGTTTGTGTTTGACGACGTCATCAAGCTGGACGACAAGGCGATCCAGATGGTTCTCAAGGAAGTGTCGTCCGATGTGCTGATCGTCGCGCTCAAAGGCGCCCAGCCCGAACTCAAGGAAAAGATTTTGGCGAACATGTCTTCGCGTGCGGCGGCCACCCTGCGGGAAGACCTGGAGTCGCGTGGTCCCATGCGTCTGTCCGAAGTGGAGGCGCAGCAGAAGGAAATTCTCAAGACAGTGCGTCGTCTGGCAGACGAAGGACAGATTGTTATTGGCGGCGGAGGTGGCGACGACGCCATGGTTTGATGACACGCGCACACTCACGTTTTATCTCCGGGCCCGAACTTGGCACTGTTGTCGACTGGGACTTTGGTGCAGTAGACCAGGGCTCTCTGCGCTTTGCCGCCAAGCTCAAGGCACAGGCTGAGGCCGAAGAGCAGGCGAGGGCGGTTGCGACCCGACAGGCTGGCTTTGCCGATGGACATGCCAAGGGTTACGCAGAAGGCTACGAGCAAGGGCATGCCCAGGCCACCCTCGAAGGGCAGCGGCAAATCAACGAATACATCAGCACCCAGGGCGAGGCAGCTGCACGCACGTTTGCGCAATTGTTTGAGTCTGCAAGTTCCCAGATTGCGGACGCCGAGCAGACCATGGCCCAGGGCGTGCTGGAGTTGGCCTGCGAGCTGGCCCGCCAGGTCTTGCGGCACGAGTTTTCGGCCAATCCCAATGCGCTGCAACCCGTCGTTCGAGAGGCGCTCAGCACCCTGACCGTGGACAACAAAGCCGCAGTGGTACGCCTGAACCCTGTCGATCTGGATGTGTTGGCAGAAGTTTTGCCGCAGGAATTCCCCGGTTTGGCACTTACCCTGGTGCCGGATGCCGCCATGACCCGCGGCGGTTGCCTGGTGGAATCTGCTGGCACCGTGGTGGACGGCACGGTGGAAAAGCGCTGGCTGCGTGCCGTCTCCAGTCTGGGGTTGGAGTCGTCCTGGGAGGCGCCTGATGCTCACGACTGAGTCTCCGCGCAAATGGCAGACCTACTTTGACCGGGCCCGCAGCAGCGTGGCGCGTGAGAGCACGCTGGAAGTGCGGGGAACCTTGACGCGTCTGGCGGGGCTGGTGTTGGAAGCCAAAGGCATCCAGGTACCTGTCGGGTCGCAATGTGTGGTCACCATGAAGTCCCGGCCCTCCGTTTTGGCGGAAGTGGTGGGGTTCTCTGGCGACCGCGCATTCCTGATGCCTGCCGGTGATGTTTATGGATTGTCGAGCGGTGCAGGTGTTGCTGCGGCGCCCGCCTATGTTCCGGTTCCCCGGCTTGGCGATGAATCACCCGTGGAAGACATGGCCGACTCGGGCATGTTGCGCCTGCCTCTGGGGGAAGGTTTATTGGGGCGTGTCGTGGATTCACAAGGCACGCCGATGGACCGTTTGGGCCCGATTGCCGATGTTAGTTCGCTGCCCCTGAATCGCAAACCTATCAACGCCATGGACCGGGACCCGGTGCGCGAGCCCCTCGATACCGGTGTGCGTGCCATCAATGCCTTGTTGACCGTCGGGCGCGGGCAGCGCATAGGGCTGTTTGCCGGTTCTGGCGTCGGCAAGAGTGTGCTGCTGGGCATGATGGCCCGCTACACGCAGGCCGATGTCATCGTGGTCGGGTTGATCGGTGAGCGGGGTCGAGAAGTTAAAGAATTCATTGAAGACATTCTGGGCGCAGAAGGCCGGGCGCGTTCTGTTGTGGTGGCAGCCCCCGCCGATGCCCCGCCACTCCTGCGCATGCAGGGTGCAGCGTATGCGACGGCCATTGCCGAGAGCTTCCGGGACAAGGGTAAACACGTTTTACTGCTGATGGATTCGCTGACACGCTATGCCATGGCCCAACGCGAGATTGCGCTGGCCATTGGGGAGCCGCCGGCCACCAAAGGTTATCCGCCCTCCTGTTTTGCCAAGTTGCCCCAATTGGTGGAGCGCAGCGGCAATGGTTTGCATGGTGTGGGGTCTATCACCGCTTTTTACACGGTGCTCACCGAAGGGGATGATCAGCAGGATCCGATTGCCGACGCGGCACGTGCCATTCTGGACGGGCACATCGTGCTGTCCCGCACCTTGGCGGAGTCGGGGCACTACCCTGCCATCGATGTGGAGCAGTCGGCATCCCGCGTGATGCACAACGTGGTCTCGCGCGAACATTTTGAGCTGGCCAGGCGTTTCCGGGCCATCTACTCCAAATATGAGAAAGGCCGTGATCTGGTGCAGATCGGCGCCTATGCGCAGGGCTCAGACCCTGCCATGGACGAGGCGATTGCGCTGCACGGCAGCATGGGCCAGTTCCTCCAGCAGGATATGTATGAGGCTGCGGCCATGGAAACTACGGTGAGCGGAATGGCGTCGGCAACGTCACGAGACCATGTCTGAGCTCCGAAGCATTCTGTTGGCGATTGGGTTGGCTGAAAGTCAGCGGGACGAGCTGGCGTTGGTCCAGGCCCGGGCCCAGCGCAGTCTGGATGCCGCACAAGAACAGATGCTGCAGTTGCAGGGGTACGCCAGTGACACAGACACTCGCTGGATTGGCGGTGCCTCCATCACGCGCTCGACAGAGTTGATACGCCATCACTACCAGTTCATGGAGCGGCTGCAGCAGGCCATTGAGATGCAGCGTGGTGTGCTGGTGAAACTGGCACAACAACTGGAGCTGGAGCGGCAGGCCGTATTGCAGGCGGAATTCCGCCTGTCCGGTTTGAACCAGATACTGAAAACGCGCAAGGCAGGCTTGTTATTGAAGCAAAGAAAGCGTGAACAGCAGCAGACGGATGAGTTCGCAGCACTGCAACATTCCAGAACGAAGGCATTGCGCCGGCAAGAGGATACCCATGACCATTGAAACAGGCCCAGCTCCTACCGCCCCCAAGGCCCCGACCTCCGAGGCTGGTGGCGCCAAGGGAAAAACGGCAAACAATCAGAATGGCGGGGGGGCTCCAGGAGGCTTCTCGGCCATTCTGGAAATGGTCGGAACCGATACTGCGCCCGAAGTCCCTTCCACCGCGGACGTAGCGACGGCAGAAGATCCAAAGGCAGATGTGCCACTGGATCCCGCCGCCTTGCTGGCGCAGGCCCTGCAAATCCAGGCGCCAGTGTCAGAGGAGTCAGTGGGTGCCCAGACGCCTCCCTCTGGTGCTGGTGGCCGTTTTGCGCGGCGTTCACCGGATGCTGCGTTGGCAGCAGGTGTCACACAAGCGGGTGACGGAGATGCTGCGCAAGGTGGGGCCACTGCATTGTTGGCAGGCCGCTCAAGTGGAACGGCCAAAGGCGTGCCAGGGGCCGCGACTCCCAGCGCATCTGCCGCCTCCCAAGGGCCAGCAGATGCAAAACCGCAGAAATTCGCGGGAGAGATGGAGGCGGCGCGCGTCCATCTCTCGGCGCCGGAAGCGCAGAGCGTCTTGCCGACCATCCTGCCAGGCACGGATAAGCCGGCACGTGAGCAATCACTCTTCAAAAATGAGTCAACAGAAAGCAAATTTTCGTTGTCTCTGGGCGCCGCTCCAACCGTAGAGACCACGTCGGGCGTATCCGCGGAGGGGGCGACCAGTGCAACCATGGGCGTTGCCGAGCAGGTGACCTATTGGATTTCACAGGACGTGCAGAAGGCGGAAATGATGCTGGATGGCGTCGGGGAAACACCTGTGGAGGTGAGCATCCGCATGAGTGGTAACGAGGCGCACGTGGCGTTCCGCACCGACGAATCACAAACTCGGGATGTTTTGCAGAATGCGACTGCCGAGTTGAAGGAGATGCTGGGCCGCGAAGGGCTGATGCTGGCGGGGGTCTCTGTGGGGGCATCTGGCACCGGCGACTCGGGTGGGCAGGACCGGAAATCCCGCCAGGGGGCAAAACAGGCTTTGGTGGAGGTCGCTCAGACCCCATCGGTCACGTCACGTGGGCCGGGCGTGGGCAGCTCCGGGCGGGCGGTGGATCTGTTTGTTTGAGCGGTTTGCGGAGCGTAATGCCGATTGGATATTGAATTCGCAATGCTTATAAGTCTTTTGGGTGGTTCGAATTCGCCAATAATGCTAGTTATTCTGCATATGTAAGGAACCTATTGTGTCTGCGAAACCTGAAGCTGCTGACGCCGGAAAGGCCCCTGCGAAGAGCAAGAAATTGCTGATCATCGTGGTTGTTGCACTGCTGGTCGTTGTTCTGGCTGGCGTGGCTGCGTTTGTGGTGATCAGCAAGCAGCGCGCCGCGGCAGATGAAGACGGCGGCGAAGCACCGGCTCCGAAGGCGGTTAGTCATTCCGCGCCGAAAACGCCTCCTGCCTATCTGCCTCTGGACAGCATGGTGGTGAACCTTGCTGACCCTGGTGGCGAACGCGTGGCTCAAATCGGCATCATTCTGGAGGTAGCAGATGCGCATGCCTCCGATACGGTCAAGGCCTATTTGCCGTCCATCCGCAGTGGAATCCTGCTTCTGGTGTCCCAAAAGACGGCAGAGGAACTGCTCAAACCAGAAGGAAAAGAGAAGCTGGCGGCAGACATCTTGCGTGAGGCGGCCGTGCCTTTTGGTGGCGGTGATGAGTCTGAGGATGAGGCGCCTTCCAAGAAAAAGAAGAAAAGGGCTGTGCACGTGGAATATCCGGTCGTTGGCGTGCTCTTTTCCAGTTTTATTGTTCAGTAGTTGGCTACCAGGTGACATTCCATGAGTGAGTCATTTCTTTCCCAGGAAGAGGTTGATGCCCTGCTAGAGGGCGTGACCGGCGAAAGTCAGAAGGCAGTAGAAGATACGGCCGAGCATGACGAAGTCCGGTCGTACAACATTTCCAGCCAGGAAAGAATCGTCCGTGGGCGCATGCCCACCATGGAAATCGTGAACGAACGGTTTGCGCGTAACTTGCGGGTGGGGTTATTCAATTACATCCGCCGCAGCCCTGAAATTTCGGTGGGGCCTGTATCGGTACAGCGTTACAGCGCATTTTTGCGCGAACTGGCGGTACCTACAAACTTCAACATCGTTGCCATACGGCCGTTACGGGGTAGTGGGCTGATCGTGTGTGAACCCGCTTTGGTGTTTGGTGTCATTGACACGCTGTATGGTGGTATCGGGAAGTTTCAAACCCGGATTGAAGGGCGCGATTTTTCGGCGACAGAGCAGCGGGTCATCAATCGTCTGGTGGATGTGATTACGGGCGAATACAAAAAGGCCTGGACCGGCATCTACCCGCTGGAGCTGGACTACCAGCGCTCTGAAATGCAGCCGCAGTTCGCCAATATCGCCACGCCCAGTGAAATTGTGATTTCCACCTCTTTCCAGTTGGAAATTGGGGATATTGCAGGCTCCATTCACTTCTGCTTTCCTTATTCCACGCTGGAACCTATCCGGGATGTGTTGTACTCCTCCACGCAGGGTGACTCTATTGAAGTGGACCGCCGGTGGGTGAATGTGCTCACCCGGGAAATTCAGGCGGCGGAAATTACGCTGGTAGCTGAGTTGGCCCGGGCCGATGCAACGGTGGAACAGCTGCTGGCTATGAAGAAGGGCGATTTCATTGAGTTGGAGCGCGAGCCCAAGATCCAGGCCACGGTAGATGGGGTCCCCATTTTCGAGTGCCACTATGGCACCCACAATGCCAAGTACGCAATACGGATAGACAAGGCCCTGCGCGGTCATGACCAGAACTGGTTGGGAGAACGAAATGGCATCTGAAGATAAACCGGACGAAGCAGCGGATGACGGCATGGCCGACTGGGCGGAGGCATTGCTGGAGCAGAAAGCAACGGATGCGGCCGGTGCAGAGGGTCAGCCAGGGGGCGTCTTGGCCGGAGATACTCCAAGGCCATTCTCATCCATGCCTGGCGGGGGCGGCGGTGACGGACCTGTCCATGACATCAATATGGTGCTGGACATCCCAGTTCAGTTGTCTGTCGAGCTGGGACGCACCAAGGTGCCCATCAAGCATATTCTGCAACTCGGGCAGGGGTCTGTGGTCGAATTGGATGCGTTGGCCGGTGAGCCCATGGATGTGTTGGTCAACGGGTATTTGATTGCACAAGGTGAGGTGGTGGTGGTGAACGACAAATTCGGCATTCGCCTGACGGACGTTGTCACACCCTCTGAGCGTTTGCGGCGGGTCAGCAAGAATTGATGACATGACGCAGTCGTTGATTTCCGTGGCGATTTTTATCGTACTCATTGCCTGTATTCCCTTCGCTGTCAAATGGACCCAACGCAGGATGGGTGCGCGAACAGGGGAGATTGGGGCGCAGTCCAGAATCATCTCTGCAGTCGCGGTTGGGCCTCACCAAAGGGTCGTTACGGTTGAGATAGGTCCAGAGGGGGAGCGGGTATGGCTCACTCTTGGGGTGACGGCACAGGCGATTCATTGCCTGCACAGTGGGCCAGCGGAGGCCCTCGCCAAAACAAACATGGTTGCGGCAATCGCTCCGGCTTCTTTGAAGCAGTGAAATGCGACACCTATTGGGTTTGCTGAAAGAGTTATGTGTGAATAGTGTTCGTATGCTGCGCCCAGTCTGGGTTGCAGGCGCTCTGTTGCTTTTGAATGGAATGGCGCTTGCGCAAGCGCCTGGGCAATTGCCGTTGTTGGTGGGTTCCGGTGAGTCGGGAATGAGTTTTTCCGTCCCGATTCAGACGCTGCTGTTCTTCACGGCGCTTTCATTTTTACCGGCTGTGATTTTGATGATGACGGGGTTCACCCGAATCGTTATTGTCTTGTCTCTGTTGCGCCAAGCGCTTGGTACGCAGTCTGCTCCGCCCAACCAGGTCATTGTTGGTCTGTCCTTGTTCTTGACCTTTTTTGTCATGGGGCCGACGCTGGACAAGGTCTATGCGGACGCGTACCAGCCGTACTCCCAAGGTGCCATCAGTTTTGAACAGGCCCTGCAGCGAGGGGAGAGTCCCGTGCGTGGGTTTATGGTCAAGCAGACGCGGCAGTCGGACTTCTCCTTGTTTGCCAAACTGGCCAAGCTGGCGCCTGACGTGAAAGCGGAGACTGCCCCCATGCGGGTGTTGGTGCCCGCATTTGTGATCAGTGAGCTGAAGTCCGCGTTTCAGATTGGGTTCATGATTTTTATCCCGTTCCTGGTGATCGATATTGTGGTGGCCAGTGTCTTGATGTCGCTGGGCATGATGATGTTGTCCCCGGTGTTGGTGGCATTGCCCTTCAAATTGATGCTCTTCGTATTGGCGGATGGATGGAACTTGCTGATCGGTTCTTTGGCCGCGAGTTTTGTTACGTAAGGAGTCTTCATCATGAACGCGCAAATGGTTCTGACGATGGGGCAAGAGGCTTTGCTGATGCTCCTTATGGTGTCTTCCCCTGTCTTGGGGGCGGCGCTGGTGGTCGGGCTGCTGGTCAGCCTGTTTCAGGCGGTGACCCAGATACATGAGGCAACATTAGCCTTTGTTCCCAAGCTGGTTGCAGTGATCGCCGTGTTTGCGATTGCGGGTCCCTGGATGCTGACCATGCTGGTTGAGTACATCCGACGCACCATTGAGGCCATCCCTGCCTCGGTGGTCTGACTAGGCTGCAGTGTTTTCCGTAACCGAAGCACAAATTGCCGCGTGGGTGTCCCCGCTACTATGGCCATTTTTGCGTGTGTTGGCCATGTTTACGGCGGCGCCCGTGTTTTCTTCCCGGGCCTTCCCCATGCGCGCCAAAATAGCGCTGGCATTTTTTGTGGCGCTGGCTGCGCAAGCCAGCTTGCCCGTCATGCCGGTCATTGGCTTCAATGACCCAGGCATCTTGGGTGTAGTGATTCAGCAAATAGGCGTGGGGCTGGCCATCGGATTTGCCGTCCGGGTGGTGTTTTCGGCGGTGGAGCTTGCCGGCGAAGTAGTGGGCTTCCAGATGGGGCTGAACTTCGCGGCGTTTTTTGACCCCTCAATGAACACCCAATCCAGTGCTATCGCGCGGTTTTTTGGGCAGATGACGGCGTTGTTATTTGTTGTCATGAATGGGCATCTCATGGTGTTGATGGCTATTACCAAGAGCTTTGATGCATTTCCCGTAGGGCAGAACTTCCTGGATGCGTTGGGGCGTATGCGACTCTACAACCTGGGTGCCGACTTGTTCGCCAGTGCTTTGTGGATCGCGCTGCCGATGATTGGCATGCTGATGTTTGTCAATATGGCGCTGGGGATTGTTTCCCGGGTGGCGCCTCAGATGAATATTTTTGCGGTAGGTTTTCCCATCACCTTGGTGGTGGGGCTGGTTGGAATTGCCTTTACCCTACCGATGCTGGATCAGCCCTTTATTGCCTTGATGGAGCGCACCATTGCGGTGTTCGGCCCCAACTGAGGGACCTCACACCAGTTCGTTGCGGATGGCGTACACCGTCAACTCGGCATTGTTGGCCAGTTTGAGTTTTTCCAGAAGTCGGGAGCGATAGACACTGACGGTTTTGGGACTGAGCATGAGCTCTTCTGCGATATCGGATAACCGTTTGCCAGAGGCGATTCTGAGCAAGGTTTGCAGTTCGCGTTCGGAAAGCGTGCTGTGCAGCGCCTCGGTAGTGGGGGACGCAAGGTTTTCCACCAGCATTTCGGACACTTCGGCTGTGACGTATTTCCTTCCTTGGGCGACGGTTCTTACCGCCACGACCAGTTCGGTCGGATCGCCCGCTTTGTTGAGATACCCCTGTGCACCAGCGCGGAGGCAGCGGATGGCATATTGGTCTTCGGCAAACATGCTGACAATCAGCACCTTGATGGGCGAGGCCGCTTCCCGCAGGCTTGCTAATACGTCGAGTCCTCCTCTGCCGGGTAAGTTCAAGTCCAAAACAAGAACATCGCAGGGCGTTTCACGCAGTGTTTCGCGAACTTCGGCATAACTCCCGGCTTCAGCCGTGACCTGAATGTCCACCGCATCCGCCAGTGTGTCCCGAATGCCGCGGCGGACCATGGCGTGATCGTCGCAGATAACAACACGGATCATGAATGCGACTCCTCTGCCTGTGAGAGCTTCGCGTGTGTCAAAGGAACCGTCAGAATGATGGAGGCGCCATCTCCTTCCCGGCTACTGATATCCAGCCATCCCCCAACGGCTTTGGCGCGCTCATGCAGTCCACGAAGGCCAAATGCCCTGGGCTTTTCAAGCTGATCTTTGGCAATTCCGCGGCCATTGTCGACAATCTCTACAGTCAGGACGCCATCTGCATCAGACAGATCGAGTCGTACGAGATTGCATTCTGCGTGCTTGGAGATATTGGTAAGCGCTTCTTGCGCTGTTCTGTAGGCGACCAACTGCACGGATTTGGGGGGGGCCAGCATTTCACTGCTGGTGCGAAGCGTCGTTTTGATACCTGTACGTTTTTCAAAACTGATGGCGAGCCATTCAATGGCTGCCAGCAGGCCCTGATCCAGGATAGACGGACGCAAATTCATCATGATGCGCTGGCTGGCATCCATGGCCTGCTGCAGCATGGTGGTGGCAGCCCGAAGGTGGGCCTGAATTGCTTGGTCTTCACTGTGTCGTGATATCCATGACAAATCGAGATTAACTGCCGTGAGCGAACCACCTATATCGTCATGAATTTCGCGCGCAATAGCTGCGCGCTCACCTTCAATCGTCGTTTGCAGGTGTTCGGCGAACTCCGCGAGACGTTTTTCGGAGGCGGCGAGTTCCACATCTGCCCGTCTTTTGGCGACAACTGCCCTGTGGATATCCAGGGCGCGCAGGATGACGCGTCCGAGCGTGCCGATGTCTTCTTTGCTGACATAGTCACTGATTCCGGAATGTATGGCTGATACGGCTGCTGCTTCTCCTATGGCACCAGACAATAAAACGAAAGGGGGGCGCGCCTCTGTGGCTAGCTCCGCCCAAGCATCTAACGCTGTAAAACCGGGCAGCTTGTAGTCTGCCAGGATGACATCCGGTGGACTGGACCGTGTTGCCTGTTCAAAATCACCTAACGTCTCCACCCGTTCGATGCTGAATCGCATGCCGGATCGCTCAAGGGCTCTGCAAGCCAACGCATGGTCGATTGGTGAGTCCTCTAGGTGAAGGATTTTTATAGGGTTTTCCGCTGGGCTATGGCCTGCATTCGACGTTATCATGATCTAGTGAATTATGGGGTGTTTCGAAACTCACCCGATGGCATTGAATCCTGATAATCTAGACGTCCATGGACGGGAACGATAAAAACAAGGTCATGTTTGACGTGTAGGTGCTTTTGAGGACAAAAACATGCAACCATTAATGACAACGCCTGCCGCGCCCGCTGTGCAATTGCCTGTCATGCTTGTAGCGGAAGTGCAAGACTCCCTGCTTGTGGTGGTTCATGACTTGAATCGACTTGACGGTTTGTTGGCCCACACCATGGAAAATCTGATGGAGCGGTTCACGTCGGCGAGCGCCAATTTGGCTGAACCAGGTTTGGTGAATTCCAAAGAACTGGACAGCGTGCGCAGCACCTTGCGGGCAGCTGTAACCGAGTTGCAGTTTCAGGATATGGCCTCCCAGCTTATCGTTCACACTTCCAAGATCTTGCAAGGATGTGCTTATCGCTTGGCTTCCGAATCCATGGGCTCGGAAGATGGTGAAGCGGTTCCTTTCGTTGCAGAGGTGCCTGAACGCCCCAATCCGGTTACGCAAGATGAAATGGACGCAGGTTCCATTGAACTTTTTTAATGATTTTCACAATCTCACAGAATTAGTCGGAGTTTTAAATGTCTGTAATCCTCGCTGTTGATGACTCTCCTTCCATGCGCAAAATGGTCTCGTTTACGTTGACCGGAGCTGGCTATCAGGTGGTGGAAGCGGTTGATGGTCAAGATGCCTATGAGAAGGCGCAAACGCAGTCATTTGACTTGGTCTTGACCGATCAGAATATGCCGCGTTTGGATGGTTTGGGCTTGACCCGGAAGCTGCGAGACCATCCGCAGTTCAAAACCACGCCTATTTTGATGCTTACCACCGAGTCCAGCGATTTGATGAAGCAGGCTGGGCGCGCCGCGGGTGCTACGGGCTGGCTGGTCAAGCCGTTCGATCCAGCGCGACTGCTGGATGTCATTAAAAAAGTGATTCGCTGACTGATTGGCCAGTAACAGAGTAACGAGAAAGAACAGGAGCTTTACATGGCTGAGACGCATCAAGACAGTAGTGGTTCGGGCGGTGATTTTGATTTAAGCCAGTTTTATCAAATCTTCTTTGAAGAGGCAGGAGAGAATCTGGATCAGATGGAGCAAATGCTGCTCAACTTGAATCTGGAAACCGCCGATGACGAAGAGTTGAATGGAATTTTCCGGTGTGCGCACTCTGTTAAGGGCGGTGCGGCGACTTTCGGTTTTACGGACGTTGCCGAGTTGACCCATCAAATGGAGTCTTTGCTGGATCGTTTGCGCCGCCACGAATTGCAACCAAACGCTGCAATGGTTGATGTTCTGCTTGAGTCTGCCGATGCTTCCAGAAGTTTGCTGGCGCGCCATCAGTCGGGCGAAGGGGGCGATGCTCCGCCAACTGGAGACCTGGTACGCCGGATCAGTGATCTGGCTGCTGGCAATGCAAGCCCGCCTCCAGCTACTGTCGCGGTTGCTGCGCCTCCTGTGGTCGTGCCCAAGCCAGCGCCACCCAAAGTTGCGGGTGTGCGATCGCTGCAGATTGAGATCGGACCTCTGGACCGACCTGACCAAGCTGATGCCATTCAGGAGCTGTTCAGGGATATTCCCGGCTTGGGTGAAATCAAGGCGCTAGCTTCTGAGCGGGCGAATATGCGTGTATTCGCTGTCGGGACTTCATCCAGTGACGAGGATTTGTTGGACTTGTTTGCTTTTCACGTGTCGCGTGAGCACATCGTCATCAAAGAAAATGATGCCGCTTCTGCGGATGCGCCAAGTGATACCAGTGTGCATGTTGCCTCGAGTTATGCGGATGATCCTCCTCCTGGCGCGCCATTGGCTCCTTTGCCCGGGTTTGGCTTCTTTGATGGATCCCCCGGGGCGCCGGCCGTGGTGGGTGGTGGTGCTTCGCCTGTTGCTGGACAAAGTGTGGCGAAGGTACCCGCCAAGACAGCTGCGGCGGGGCCGGCTGCGCAGCCGGAAGCTGCGACGATCCGCGTTGCCATCAGTAAAGTTGATCAACTTATCAATCTGGTGGGGGAGCTTGTTATTACCCAGGCAATGCTGGCGCAAAACAGCCGTGCATTGGACCCCGCTGTGTACCAACAGCTGCTGACCGGGTTGGCCGATCTGGATCGCAACACGCGTGATTTGCAGGAATCGGTGATGTCGATCCGAATGATTCCCATGTCCATCGTTTTCAGCCGGTTCCCCAGAATGTTGCGCGATCTTGCGACCAAGCTTGGCAAGAAGGTGGACTTTGTTACACAAGGGGAGGCCACAGAACTCGACAAGGGCTTGGTTGAGAAAATCACAGACCCGTTGACACACTTGGTTCGGAACAGTTGTGACCATGGTGTGGAGATGCCGGCAGATCGCATTGCTGCTGGCAAATCGGAAACCGGAACTATCACGCTTTCAGCCTCGCACCAAGGTGGATCCATTGTGATCGAGGTGCGTGACGACGGGCGAGGGCTCTCACGCGAGAAGATTCTGAGCAAGGCGCGTGAGCGCGGCTTGGATGTGTCTGACCAAATGTCGGACGCCGATGTCTGGCAATTGATCTTTGCGCCTGGCTTCTCTACTGCCGCAGTAGTGACAGACGTCTCCGGACGTGGTGTGGGCATGGATGTCGTCAAGAAGAACATTGCCGCACTGAACGGAACTGTGGAGATCGATTCTTCTGAAGGTTATGGCATGAAGGTGTCAGTCAGATTGCCATTGACTTTGGCGATCATGGATGGCATGTCGGTGGGTGTTGGCGAAGAAGTTTATATCCTCCCTCTCTCATCCGTAGTGGAGTCCTTCCAGGTAAAGGCAGACGCTGTCAGTACTGTGGGACAGGGCGCGCAGCTTGTTAAGGTGCGTGAAGAGTACATGCCCGTGATCGAGCTGGAAAAAGTATTTCAAATTCCGAGATTTGGTCAGGAGAAGTCGTGCGACATCATGGTGGTTGTCGAGGCGGATGGCAGCCGTGTGGCGCTTCTGGTCGACGAGTTATTGGGACAGCAGCAGGTGGTAGTGAAAAATCTGGAATCCAACTACCGAAAAGTTCCAAATGTGTCTGGGGCGACTATTTTGGGAGATGGGAAAGTGGCACTGATTCTGGATACTGGTGCGCTGGTTCGTCGTTCGCGGCATTGAAGTAATGCATTCAAGGAGAGCAGCATGGGCATGATGGAAAAAATGGATGAGTTGGCATCTTCTGGCGCACGCGAATACCTAACCTTTCGCCTGGATCAAGAGGAGTATGGAATCGACATCCTTAAGGTTCAGGAGATACGAGGCTATGAGCGCCCTACAAGGGTAGCAAATGCGCCAAATTTCATCAAAGGCGTTGTCAATTTGCGCGGGACGATCGTGCCAATTGTTGACATGCGCCTGAAATTCAACTGTTCCAAAGCGGATTACAACTCCTTCACTGTTGTGATCATCTTGAATCTGCGCAACCGTATCGTTGGCATTGTTGTCGATTCGGTTAGCGACGTGATGGAACTGCCTCCCGAAAGCCTTAAGGCAGCCCCTGAAATAGACAGTGTTATTGATAGTGGTGCAGTGATGGGGCTGGGGTCCCTTGGGGACAGGATGTTGATACTCTTGGATATTGAGCGGCTGATGGATGGTCAAGAAATGGGTTTGGTGTCGGGCTTAGATTGAGGCGGATTTGCACCATTCGCTCTTAGCCCCGCCATCCAATGAAATACACACCCAGCACTTCGGTGTTTGCCAAGGCTTCTTCAACAATGGGCGCCGATACTGGCTCAGGAGGTGCGCAAGGGCGCGAGTTTGCTTGGACTGACGCTGATTTCGATAGGGTTCAATCGCTGATCTACCAGCGCGCTGGCATTAGCTTGCATGATGGAAAGCATGCAATGGTCTACAGTCGGCTGTCGCGGCGATTGCGAGACACGGGCTATCAGAGCTTTCGGGAATATTTGAGTTGGCTTGAGTCCACTGATGGACCTGAGTGGCAGGAGTTTGTCAACGCGCTCACTACCAACTTGACATCTTTCTTCCGCGAGCAGCATCACTTTGAAGTGTTCGCTGACCATTTGAAAGCCAAGTCTGCGGCCACACAATGGCGTGTCTGGTGCAGCGCTGCCTCCACGGGCGAGGAGCCCTATTCAATAGTGATGACAGCATTAGAAGCGTTGGGCACGCGAGCGAACTTTTCCTTGACCGCGAGTGACATCGACTCCAAGGTGCTGGCGTCAGCTGCGCAAGGGGTATATCGCTTGGAGGCGCTCAAAGGGGTTGACTCATCCAAGCTTTACCGCTTTTTCTTGCGTGGAAAAGGCGCTAACGATGGCATGGTGAGAGTGAAGCCGGAATTGAGACAGGCCATAGACTTTTGCATCGTCAATTTGATTCGGGATGATTGGCCTTTCCGGGACCCATTTGATGTGGTCTTTTGCAGGAATGTCATGATTTATTTTGACGCTCCTACACAGCGGCGAGTGTTGGAGCGGATCCACAAAGTAATGAAGCCGGGCGGGCTTCTGTTTGTCGGGCACGCCGAAAACTTCAGCGATTCCAGAGACTTGTTTGTCCTGAAGGGCAAAACTGTTTACGAGCGACGTTAGCCACGTTTTAGATGTGCTACCCGGCTCATTTCTACGCTCCGATTTAGTGAAATACCCATGAACTCCCCCCAAACCAGTGCCTCATCTACGGTATCAAGTGCCTTTGGGGTGCAGTTGCCCAGCAAAGTTCTTCCGAGTGGGCGGGTATCCAGGATCGACCACCTAAAGGCGCAGCCGCGTAAGCCTGGGGAGGCGTCTTTTTTCTACGCTGACCATCACTTTCAGTACGATGCTGTGAAGGTGCTGCCTGGGGAGTACTACGTTTCTAATGAGGACTTAGTCATCATGACTGTTCTCGGATCCTGTATCGCAGCATGTATCTGGGATGGGCGAGCCCGCACAGGGGGTATGAATCACTTCATGCTGCCAGACGGGGATGGGGCCGATGGATCTGGTCGCTACGGATCTTATGCCATGGAACTGTTGATTAACGAAATGCTCAAGCTCGGTGCGAGACGCGAAACAATGCAAGCGAAGATTTTTGGAGGAGCCCAGGTTATGGCGGGCTTCACCACCATGAATGTTGGTGAGCGCAACACGCAATTCGTGCTCGACTACCTGGCTACTGAGCGAATACCTGTTGTGTCCCAGGATGTTTTGGATATTCATCCTCGCAAAGTCTGCTTCTTTCCTGTCACGGGCAAGGCGCTGGTGAAGCGGTTGGCGCACTCTCATCCAGAAACTCTGGCTGTGGAGGAGCGACGTGGAAATGCCGCCTCCGTTGCCAAATCCACGGCAGGCGGCTCTGTCGATTTGTTCTGAGGTGAGTCTTGAAAAAAATCCGTGTATTGGTCGTTGATGATTCCGCGTTGGTTCGGAGCCTGCTCTCGGAGATTATTAATAGACAAGGCGATATGGAGTGCGTCGGAGCAGCCAACGATCCCTTGATCGCCCGCGAGATGATTCGTGAGCTAAGCCCTGACGTCATAACGTTGGATATAGAAATGCCAAAGATGGATGGCATCGATTTCCTTGGTCGGCTTATGCGCTTGCGTCCGATGCCGGTGGTGATGATCTCCACCCTGACAGAGCGCGGAGCAGAAGTTACTATGCGGGCGCTGGAGTTGGGGGCGGTGGATTTCGTCGCCAAGCCTCGGATTGGGCTGGCCGATGGCATAAAAGAGCTGGCCGGGCAGATTGTCGACAAAGTGCGCGTAGCTGCCACGGCCCACATCCGGCGTGCCGCGGTTCCTGCGACAGGCGCCGGGGCACGGCAATCAACGGCTCAGCCAGAAAATGCGCCGATTGGTCGCATTTCCACGGAAAAGTTGGTGTGTATAGGTGCCTCTACGGGGGGTACTGAAGCCATCAAGGAAATTTTGACGCGCATGCCGGCCGATTCCCCTGGAATTGTTATTACCCAGCATATGCCTCCGGGGTTTACAACCAGCTTTGCGGCGCGGTTGAATGGGCTGTGTCAAATCACGGTCCGCGAGGCTTCAAATGGCGAGCGCATCCTTCCTGGGCACGCATACATCGCGCCTGGGGGGAAGCAATTCCGAATTGACAGAAGTGGTGCGAACTACATTTGCGTTGTGGAGGATGGTGAGTTGGTCAATCGCCATAAGCCTTCTGTTGAAGTGCTCTTCAAGTCTGCTGCCCGTGTTGTAGGGCGGAATGCGCTTGGAATCATGCTTACCGGCATGGGGAACGACGGAGCGAAGGCAATGAAGGAAATGAAAGATGCCGGGAGCTATAACTACGTGCAGGATGAAGCCAGTTGCATTGTGTTTGGCATGCCTCGTGAAGCCATCTTGCATGGAGCCGCAGACGAGGTCTTGCCTCTGTCTGGAATTGCGCCAGCGCTATTGAACCGATTGAGTGGGTCCTCCGACCGATATCGGGTGTAGTCAACTTATTCACTGAAAGCGCCCGAGGCCATTAGCGTTTAATTCACGCTTGGGTCATGCCCTCTGGATTGGGGTGTTGCCCAATTTTTCTGAGATTTCGTTGAAGGCCACAATTCTTCATGCTAGAATCTGAGGCTCAGCTGCAAACACTGATCACAATGTGACTTGAAAGTGGCTGATAAAAACGAAGCGAAATGAAGTAAAAAATATTTCGCGAAGTTTGACAGAGGGTTAAAAACTGTGTCATAATTCAAGGCTTCGCTGATCACAGCAAAGCAAGCGAAACAAGGTAAAAAACTGTTTCGGATCATTAAAAATTTACAGCCGATAAGCGTGGGCGTTTGAAGGCAATTGCCAAGTTCTTCGGAACTAAGTCTTAATTGGCTTACAAACGCTCATGAATGAAAAGAAATGCGAACTTCAGCAATGAAGTTCATGTTAATTCCAGTTTATGAGTTGCTCGAAAGAGCGAAAAATTCAAGATCGAACTATAGAGTTTGATCCTGGCTCAGATTGAACGCTGGCGGCATGCCTTACACATGCAAGTCGAACGGCAGCACGGGAGCAATCCTGGTGGCGAGTGGCGAACGGGTGAGTAATATATCGGAACGTGCCCAGTCGTGGGGGATAACGTAGCGAAAGCTACGCTAATACCGCATACGATCTACGGATGAAAGCGGGGGATCGCAAGACCTCGCGCGATTGGAGCGGCCGATATCAGATTAGCTAGTTGGTGGGGTAAAAGCTCACCAAGGCGACGATCTGTAGCTGGTCTGAGAGGACGACCAGCCACACTGGAACTGAGACACGGTCCAGACTCCTACGGGAGGCAGCAGTGGGGAATTTTGGACAATGGGCGCAAGCCTGATCCAGCAATGCCGCGTGCAGGATGAAGGCCTTCGGGTTGTAAACTGCTTTTGTACGGAACGAAACGGCTCTTTCTAATAAAGAGGGCTAATGACGGTACCGTAAGAATAAGCACCGGCTAACTACGTGCCAGCAGCCGCGGTAATACGTAGGGTGCGAGCGTTAATCGGAATTACTGGGCGTAAAGCGTGCGCAGGCGGTTATATAAGACAGATGTGAAATCCCCGGGCTCAACCTGGGACCTGCATTTGTGACTGTATAGCTAGAGTACGGTAGAGGGGGATGGAATTCCGCGTGTAGCAGTGAAATGCGTAGATATGCGGAGGAACACCGATGGCGAAGGCAATCCCCTGGACCTGTACTGACGCTCATGCACGAAAGCGTGGGGAGCAAACAGGATTAGATACCCTGGTAGTCCACGCCCTAAACGATGTCAACTGGTTGTTGGGTCTTCACTGACTCAGTAACGAAGCTAACGCGTGAAGTTGACCGCCTGGGGAGTACGGCCGCAAGGTTGAAACTCAAAGGAATTGACGGGGACCCGCACAAGCGGTGGATGATGTGGTTTAATTCGATGCAACGCGAAAAACCTTACCCACCTTTGACATGTACGGAATTCGCCAGAGATGGCTTAGTGCTCGAAAGAGAACCGTAACACAGGTGCTGCATGGCTGTCGTCAGCTCGTGTCGTGAGATGTTGGGTTAAGTCCCGCAACGAGCGCAACCCTTGTCATTAGTTGCTACATTTAGTTGGGCACTCTAATGAGACTGCCGGTGACAAACCGGAGGAAGGTGGGGATGACGTCAAGTCCTCATGGCCCTTATAGGTGGGGCTACACACGTCATACAATGGCTGGTACAAAGGGTTGCCAACCCGCGAGGGGGAGCTAATCCCATAAAGCCAGTCGTAGTCCGGATCGCAGTCTGCAACTCGACTGCGTGAAGTCGGAATCGCTAGTAATCGTGGATCAGAATGTCACGGTGAATACGTTCCCGGGTCTTGTACACACCGCCCGTCACACCATGGGAGCGGGTTCTGCCAGAAGTAGTTAGCCTAACCGCAAGGAGGGCGATTACCACGGCAGGGTTCGTGACTGGGGTGAAGTCGTAACAAGGTAGCCGTATCGGAAGGTGCGGCTGGATCACCTCCTTTCTGGAAACTGCAATTTAATTCGAACGCTCACACTTATCGGTTGTTGGAAGGTTGTCGCTAACGACTATGGCTCCGGTCTTAGTCTTAAGTGACCGACTCGGGTCTGTAGCTCAGTTGGTTAGAGCACCGTCTTGATAAGGCGGGGGTCGTTGGTTCGAGACCAACCAGACCCACCATTGTCGTCCAACGTCCTTCTGGTTTTGGGGGTGTAGCTCAGCTGGGAGAGCGGCTGCTTTGCAAGCAGTAGGTAGCGGGTTCGAGTCCTGTCACCTCCACCAATCTTTTACTTCTTATCGTAGGTATCAATTCAATACCAAAGTGGCTTTTAACGAGGCCCCTTTGTTGTTGATCGAGATAACTTGATCAATCGGCTGTTCTTTAACAATTTATAGAGTTTAATCAGCGTTGCTAGCGGAAACTGCACATTCGTAAAGGTTTAGTGCAGACCGTGCCGCTAGCGACATAATTTTGATTGCGTCAAAATGAATATCAAACTTCACGTTTGAATTCGAGTTATTCAAGTTAATTGAATACGGCATAACGCGTCAGGTGAAAGACCTGACAAAACATTCCTTGAAGATGCTTTGATTCTCGAAAGAGATGTCAAAGTTATAGGGTCAAGTGAATAAGAGCATATGGTGGATGCCTTGGCAATGATAGGCGACGAAGGACGTGATAGCCTGCGATAAGCTTCGGGGAGCTGGCAAATTAGCTTTGATCCGGAGATTTCCGAATGGGGAAACCCACCCTTTGGGGTATCGCATACTGAATACATAGGTATGCGAGGCGAACCGGGTGAACTGAAACATCTCAGTAGCTCGAGGAAAATACATCAACCGAGATTCCGAAAGTAGTGGCGAGCGAAATCGGAGAAGCCTGTTAGTGATAGCACAAGACTTAACGGAACATTCTGGAAAGGATGGCCATAGCGGGTGATAGCCCCGTACGTGAAAAGACCTGTGTGATACTGAGCTAACGAAAAGTAGGGCGGGACACGAGAAATCCTGTCTGAATATGGGGGGACCATCCTCCAAGGCTAAATACTCATCATTGACCGATAGTGAACTAGTACCGTGAGGGAAAGGCGAAAAGAACCCCGGGAGGGGAGTGAAATAGATCCTGAAACCGTATGCTTACAAAAAGTAGGAGCCCGCAAGGGTGACTGCGTACCTTTTGTATA
Organism: Rhodoferax saidenbachensis; assembly: GCF_001955715.1. Taxonomy (NCBI): domain Bacteria; kingdom Pseudomonadati; phylum Pseudomonadota; class Betaproteobacteria; order Burkholderiales; family Comamonadaceae; genus Rhodoferax; species Rhodoferax saidenbachensis. Next base: position 655,749 of record NZ_CP019239.1, read on the forward strand.
ATGGGTCAGCGACTTACATTCAGTGGCAAGGTTAACCGAATAGGGAAGCCGTAGAGAAATCGAGTCCGAATAGGGCGTCTAGTCGCTGGGTGTAGACCCGAAACCAAGTGATCTATCCATGGCCAGGATGAAGGTGCCGTAACAGGTACTGGAGGTCCGAACCGACTAGTGTTGCAAAACTAGCGGATGAGCTGTGGATAGGGGTGAAAGGCTAAACAAACTTGGAAATAGCTGGTTCTCTCCGAAAACTATTTAGGTAGTGCCTCAAGTATTACCGTCGGGGGTAGAGCACTGTTTAGGCTAGGGGGTCATGGCGACTTACCAAACCTATGCAAACTCCGAATACCGACGAGTACAGCTTGGGAGACAGAGCACCGGGTGCTAACGTCCGGACTCAAGAGGGAAACAACCCAGACCGCCAGCTAAGGTCCCTAAAATTGGCTAAGTGGGAAACGAAGTGGGAAGGCTAAAACAGTCAGGATGTTGGCTTAGAAGCAGCCATCATTTAAAGAAAGCGTAATAGCTCACTGATCGAGTCGTCCTGCGCGGAAGATGTAACGGGGCTAAGCCAGTTACCGAAGCTGCGGATTTGCAATTTATTGCAAGTGGTAGGAGAGCGTTCTGTAAGCCTGTGAAGGTGCGTTGTAAAGCGTGCTGGAGGTATCAGAAGTGCGAATGCTGACATGAGTAGCGTTAAAGGGGGTGAAAAGCCCCCTCGCCGTAAGCGCAAGGTTTTCTACGCAACGTTCATCGGCGTAGAGTGAGTCGGCCCCTAAGGCGAGGCAGAGATGCGTAGCTGATGGGAAACAGGTCAATATTCCTGTACCGATGTATAGTGCGATGTGGGGACGGAGAAGGTTAGCTCAGCCAACTGTTGGATATGTTGGTTCAAGCCTGTAGTCGTGCCTGGTAGGTAAATCCGCCGGGCTTAGATGAGGGGTGATAACGAGTCTGCTTGCAGACGAAGTGAGTGATACCCTGCTTCCAGGAAAAGCCACTAAGCTTCAGCTATACACGACCGTACCGCAAACCGACACTGGTGCGCGAGATGAGTATTCTAAGGCGCTTGAGAGAACTCGGGAGAAGGAACTCGGCAAATTGACACCGTAACTTCGGAAGAAGGTGTGCCTTTAGTAGGTGAAGGGATTTACTCCTGGAGCCCAATGAGGTTGCAAAAAATCGGTGGCTGCGACTGTTTATTAAAAACACAGCACTCTGCAAACACGAAAGTGGACGTATAGGGTGTGACGCCTGCCCGGTGCTGGAAGATTAAATGATGGGGTGCAAGCTCTTGATTGAAGTCCCAGTAAACGGCGGCCGTAACTATAACGGTCCTAAGGTAGCGAAATTCCTTGTCGGGTAAGTTCCGACCTGCACGAATGGCGTAACGATGGCCACACTGTCTCCTCCCGAGACTCAGCGAAGTTGAAATGTTTGTGATGATGCAATCTCCCCGCGGAAAGACGGAAAGACCCCATGAACCTTTACTGTAGCTTTGTATTGGACTTTGAACAGATCTGTGTAGGATAGGTGGGAGGCTTTGAAGCGGTGCCGCTAGGTATCGTGGAGCCAACGTTGAAATACCACCCTGGTGTGTTTGAGGTTCTAACCTAGGTCCATTATCTGGATCGGGGACAGTGCATGGTAGGCAGTTTGACTGGGGCGGTCTCCTCCCAAAGCGTAACGGAGGAGTTCGAAGGTACGCTAGTTACGGTCGGACATCGTGACGATAGTGCAATGGCATAAGCGTGCTTAACTGCGAGACTGACAAGTCGAGCAGATGCGAAAGCAGGACATAGTGATCCGGTGGTTCTGTATGGAAGGGCCATCGCTCAACGGATAAAAGGTACTCTGGGGATAACAGGCTGATACCGCCCAAGAGTTCATATCGACGGCGGTGTTTGGCACCTCGATGTCGGCTCATCTCATCCTGGGGCTGTAGCCGGTCCCAAGGGTATGGCTGTTCGCCATTTAAAGAGGTACGTGAGCTGGGTTTAAAACGTCGTGAGACAGTTTGGTCCCTATCTTCCGTGGGCGCTGCAGATTTGAGGAAGCCTGCTCCTAGTACGAGAGGACCGGAGTGGACACACCTCTGGTGTATCGGTTGTCACGCCAGTGGCATTGCCGAGTAGCTAAGTGTGGAAGAGATAACCGCTGAAAGCATCTAAGCGGGAAACTCGTTTCAAGATGAGATCTGCCGGGGCCTTGAGCCCCCTAAAGAGTCGTTCAAGACCAGGACGTTGATAGGTCAGGTGTGGAAGCGCAGTAATGCGTTAAGCTAACTGATACTAATTGCTCGTGCGGCTTGACCCTATAACTTTGATTCACGATAAGTGTCTCAAGGATGTTATGCCAAGTTGACGCATTCAAAAATAACTGCTGTGTGAGAGATCGCACTTCAGTGTCGAAAAGACAAGCTGATTAGCTCTATAAATTGGTTGTGCAGACCTTAGGTCTGTGCGACAACAAGTTATGCCTGACGACCATAGCGAGGTGGTACCACTCCTTCCCATCCCGAACAGGACAGTGAAACGCCTCTGCGCCGATGATAGTGCGGCTTCCCGTGTGAAAGTAGGTCATCGTCAGGCTATTACAGCCCGAAACGCCCCCCTCTGATGAGGGGGCGTTTTTATCAGCGCATACGAAATGCATGTGCTGATAAAAACGAAGCGAAATGAAGTAAAAAATATTTCGCGAAGTTTGACAGAGGGTTAAAAACTGTGTCATAATTCAAGGCTTAGCTGATCACAGCAAAGCAAGCGAAACAAGGTAAAAAACTGTTTCGGATCATTAAAAATTTACAGCCGATAAGCGTGGGCGTTTGAAGGCAATTGCCAAGTTCTTCGGAACTAAGTCTTAATTGGCTTACAAACGCTCATGAATGAAAAGAAATGCGAACTTCAGCAATGAAGTTCATGTTAATTCCAGTTTATGAGTTGCTCGAAAGAGCGAAAAATTCAAGATCGAACTATAGAGTTTGATCCTGGCTCAGATTGAACGCTGGCGGCATGCCTTACACATGCAAGTCGAACGGCAGCACGGGAGCAATCCTGGTGGCGAGTGGCGAACGGGTGAGTAATATATCGGAACGTGCCCAGTCGTGGGGGATAACGTAGCGAAAGCTACGCTAATACCGCATACGATCTACGGATGAAAGCGGGGGATCGCAAGACCTCGCGCGATTGGAGCGGCCGATATCAGATTAGCTAGTTGGTGGGGTAAAAGCTCACCAAGGCGACGATCTGTAGCTGGTCTGAGAGGACGACCAGCCACACTGGAACTGAGACACGGTCCAGACTCCTACGGGAGGCAGCAGTGGGGAATTTTGGACAATGGGCGCAAGCCTGATCCAGCAATGCCGCGTGCAGGATGAAGGCCTTCGGGTTGTAAACTGCTTTTGTACGGAACGAAACGGCTCTTTCTAATAAAGAGGGCTAATGACGGTACCGTAAGAATAAGCACCGGCTAACTACGTGCCAGCAGCCGCGGTAATACGTAGGGTGCGAGCGTTAATCGGAATTACTGGGCGTAAAGCGTGCGCAGGCGGTTATATAAGACAGATGTGAAATCCCCGGGCTCAACCTGGGACCTGCATTTGTGACTGTATAGCTAGAGTACGGTAGAGGGGGATGGAATTCCGCGTGTAGCAGTGAAATGCGTAGATATGCGGAGGAACACCGATGGCGAAGGCAATCCCCTGGACCTGTACTGACGCTCATGCACGAAAGCGTGGGGAGCAAACAGGATTAGATACCCTGGTAGTCCACGCCCTAAACGATGTCAACTGGTTGTTGGGTCTTCACTGACTCAGTAACGAAGCTAACGCGTGAAGTTGACCGCCTGGGGAGTACGGCCGCAAGGTTGAAACTCAAAGGAATTGACGGGGACCCGCACAAGCGGTGGATGATGTGGTTTAATTCGATGCAACGCGAAAAACCTTACCCACCTTTGACATGTACGGAATTCGCCAGAGATGGCTTAGTGCTCGAAAGAGAACCGTAACACAGGTGCTGCATGGCTGTCGTCAGCTCGTGTCGTGAGATGTTGGGTTAAGTCCCGCAACGAGCGCAACCCTTGTCATTAGTTGCTACATTTAGTTGGGCACTCTAATGAGACTGCCGGTGACAAACCGGAGGAAGGTGGGGATGACGTCAAGTCCTCATGGCCCTTATAGGTGGGGCTACACACGTCATACAATGGCTGGTACAAAGGGTTGCCAACCCGCGAGGGGGAGCTAATCCCATAAAGCCAGTCGTAGTCCGGATCGCAGTCTGCAACTCGACTGCGTGAAGTCGGAATCGCTAGTAATCGTGGATCAGAATGTCACGGTGAATACGTTCCCGGGTCTTGTACACACCGCCCGTCACACCATGGGAGCGGGTTCTGCCAGAAGTAGTTAGCCTAACCGCAAGGAGGGCGATTACCACGGCAGGGTTCGTGACTGGGGTGAAGTCGTAACAAGGTAGCCGTATCGGAAGGTGCGGCTGGATCACCTCCTTTCTGGAAACTGCAATTTAATTCGAACGCTCACACTTATCGGTTGTTGGAAGGTTGTCGCTAACGACTATGGCTCCGGTCTTAGTCTTAAGTGACCGACTCGGGTCTGTAGCTCAGTTGGTTAGAGCACCGTCTTGATAAGGCGGGGGTCGTTGGTTCGAGACCAACCAGACCCACCATTGTCGTCCAACGTCCTTCTGGTTTTGGGGGTGTAGCTCAGCTGGGAGAGCGGCTGCTTTGCAAGCAGTAGGTAGCGGGTTCGAGTCCTGTCACCTCCACCAATCTTTTACTTCTTATCGTAGGTATCAATTCAATACCAAAGTGGCTTTTAACGAGGCCCCTTTGTTGTTGATCGAGATAACTTGATCAATCGGCTGTTCTTTAACAATTTATAGAGTTTAATCAGCGTTGCTAGCGGAAACTGCACATTCGTAAAGGTTTAGTGCAGACCGTGCCGCTAGCGACATAATTTTGATTGCGTCAAAATGAATATCAAACTTCACGTTTGAATTCGAGTTATTCAAGTTAATTGAATACGGCATAACGCGTCAGGTGAAAGACCTGACAAAACATTCCTTGAAGATGCTTTGATTCTCGAAAGAGATGTCAAAGTTATAGGGTCAAGTGAATAAGAGCATATGGTGGATGCCTTGGCAATGATAGGCGACGAAGGACGTGATAGCCTGCGATAAGCTTCGGGGAGCTGGCAAATTAGCTTTGATCCGGAGATTTCCGAATGGGGAAACCCACCCTTTGGGGTATCGCATACTGAATACATAGGTATGCGAGGCGAACCGGGTGAACTGAAACATCTCAGTAGCTCGAGGAAAATACATCAACCGAGATTCCGAAAGTAGTGGCGAGCGAAATCGGAGAAGCCTGTTAGTGATAGCACAAGACTTAACGGAACATTCTGGAAAGGATGGCCATAGCGGGTGATAGCCCCGTACGTGAAAAGACCTGTGTGATACTGAGCTAACGAAAAGTAGGGCGGGACACGAGAAATCCTGTCTGAATATGGGGGGACCATCCTCCAAGGCTAAATACTCATCATTGACCGATAGTGAACTAGTACCGTGAGGGAAAGGCGAAAAGAACCCCGGGAGGGGAGTGAAATAGATCCTGAAACCGTATGCTTACAAAAAGTAGGAGCCCGCAAGGGTGACTGCGTACCTTTTGTATAATGGGTCAGCGACTTACATTCAGTGGCAAGGTTAACCGAATAGGGAAGCCGTAGAGAAATCGAGTCCGAATAGGGCGTCTAGTCGCTGGGTGTAGACCCGAAACCAAGTGATCTATCCATGGCCAGGATGAAGGTGCCGTAACAGGTACTGGAGGTCCGAACCGACTAGTGTTGCAAAACTAGCGGATGAGCTGTGGATAGGGGTGAAAGGCTAAACAAACTTGGAAATAGCTGGTTCTCTCCGAAAACTATTTAGGTAGTGCCTCAAGTATTACCGTCGGGGGTAGAGCACTGTTTAGGCTAGGGGGTCATGGCGACTTACCAAACCTATGCAAACTCCGAATACCGACGAGTACAGCTTGGGAGACAGAGCACCGGGTGCTAACGTCCGGACTCAAGAGGGAAACAACCCAGACCGCCAGCTAAGGTCCCTAAAATTGGCTAAGTGGGAAACGAAGTGGGAAGGCTAAAACAGTCAGGATGTTGGCTTAGAAGCAGCCATCATTTAAAGAAAGCGTAATAGCTCACTGATCGAGTCGTCCTGCGCGGAAGATGTAACGGGGCTAAGCCAGTTACCGAAGCTGCGGATTTGCAATTTATTGCAAGTGGTAGGAGAGCGTTCTGTAAGCCTGTGAAGGTGCGTTGTAAAGCGTGCTGGAGGTATCAGAAGTGCGAATGCTGACATGAGTAGCGTTAAAGGGGGTGAAAAGCCCCCTCGCCGTAAGCGCAAGGTTTTCTACGCAACGTTCATCGGCGTAGAGTGAGTCGGCCCCTAAGGCGAGGCAGAGATGCGTAGCTGATGGGAAACAGGTCAATATTCCTGTACCGATGTATAGTGCGATGTGGGGACGGAGAAGGTTAGCTCAGCCAACTGTTGGATATGTTGGTTCAAGCCTGTAGTCGTGCCTGGTAGGTAAATCCGCCGGGCTTAGATGAGGGGTGATAACGAGTCTGCTTGCAGACGAAGTGAGTGATACCCTGCTTCCAGGAAAAGCCACTAAGCTTCAGCTATACACGACCGTACCGCAAACCGACACTGGTGCGCGAGATGAGTATTCTAAGGCGCTTGAGAGAACTCGGGAGAAGGAACTCGGCAAATTGACACCGTAACTTCGGAAGAAGGTGTGCCTTTAGTAGGTGAAGGGATTTACTCCTGGAGCCCAATGAGGTTGCAAAAAATCGGTGGCTGCGACTGTTTATTAAAAACACAGCACTCTGCAAACACGAAAGTGGACGTATAGGGTGTGACGCCTGCCCGGTGCTGGAAGATTAAATGATGGGGTGCAAGCTCTTGATTGAAGTCCCAGTAAACGGCGGCCGTAACTATAACGGTCCTAAGGTAGCGAAATTCCTTGTCGGGTAAGTTCCGACCTGCACGAATGGCGTAACGATGGCCACACTGTCTCCTCCCGAGACTCAGCGAAGTTGAAATGTTTGTGATGATGCAATCTCCCCGCGGAAAGACGGAAAGACCCCATGAACCTTTACTGTAGCTTTGTATTGGACTTTGAACAGATCTGTGTAGGATAGGTGGGAGGCTTTGAAGCGGTGCCGCTAGGTATCGTGGAGCCAACGTTGAAATACCACCCTGGTGTGTTTGAGGTTCTAACCTAGGTCCATTATCTGGATCGGGGACAGTGCATGGTAGGCAGTTTGACTGGGGCGGTCTCCTCCCAAAGCGTAACGGAGGAGTTCGAAGGTACGCTAGTTACGGTCGGACATCGTGACGATAGTGCAATGGCATAAGCGTGCTTAACTGCGAGACTGACAAGTCGAGCAGATGCGAAAGCAGGACATAGTGATCCGGTGGTTCTGTATGGAAGGGCCATCGCTCAACGGATAAAAGGTACTCTGGGGATAACAGGCTGATACCGCCCAAGAGTTCATATCGACGGCGGTGTTTGGCACCTCGATGTCGGCTCATCTCATCCTGGGGCTGTAGCCGGTCCCAAGGGTATGGCTGTTCGCCATTTAAAGAGGTACGTGAGCTGGGTTTAAAACGTCGTGAGACAGTTTGGTCCCTATCTTCCGTGGGCGCTGCAGATTTGAGGAAGCCTGCTCCTAGTACGAGAGGACCGGAGTGGACACACCTCTGGTGTATCGGTTGTCACGCCAGTGGCATTGCCGAGTAGCTAAGTGTGGAAGAGATAACCGCTGAAAGCATCTAAGCGGGAAACTCGTTTCAAGATGAGATCTGCCGGGGCCTTTAGCCCCCTAAAGAGTCGTTCAAGACCAGGACGTTGATAGGTCAGGTGTGGAAGCGCAGTAATGCGTTAAGCTAACTGATACTAATTGCTCGTGCGGCTTGACCCTATAACTTTGATTCACGATAAGTGTCTCAAGGATGTTATGCCAAGTTGACGCATTCAAAAATAACTGCTGTGTGAGAGATCGCACTTCAGTGTCGAAAAGACAAGCTGATTAGCTCTATAAATTGGTTGTGCAGACCTTAGGTCTGTGCGACAACAAGTTATGCCTGACGACCATAGCGAGGTGGTACCACTCCTTCCCATCCCGAACAGGACAGTGAAACGCCTCTGCGCCGATGATAGTGCGGCTTCCCGTGTGAAAGTAGGTCATCGTCAGGCTATTACAGCCCGAAACGCCCCCTCTGATGAGGGGGCGTTTTTATTTGTGCGAACGGTTTATAAACCGCCTCCATTCATGGATTTATGTCCTATGAAGGGTGGCGATTTTCGCCTTTGTGGTTTCGCTGTCGATTACCGCCGAAAACTGATCCACTGGCGGTGCGGCGTAAAACTTGGACTGGTTATGCCACGATTCCAAGACTCGCCCGATATTCGATGGGACTGAGTGAGCCAAGGGTGTGTAGATCTGCTTCAAATTGCGCCGCTGTTTTCGAGATTTTGTTGCCTCCAATTCCAGCCATCCGGCCAGCTTTTCGGCATAGGAATCCAGCTTCTTTGAGCTGACCCGCCTTGGGTAGGCAGGTTCAATTTCCTCTGAGCTGAGGTACTTCTTTACGGTGTTGCGAGCCAGGCCTGTACGCCTGGAAACCTCGCGGATGGACATTTGTTCCCGTAGTGCCCAACGCCTGATGACATTCAATGTCGCCACGTCTATCACTCCTAATTTCCCCCTGCTTTAAAAACTAGCAGGGTAGGGCCAACGTGGATCAAATTTGGCTGGAAATATCTGCTCGAAGTAGATCAGTTTTCAACGGAAATCAACAGGGCTTTTCCCAAGCATTCCCGCAAAGCGGACTCACTGGTGACAGCATCGCTGGCAAACAGCCGCGCTATCCACACTGATTCGCGCGCGCGGATGATGCCCAGGAACTCCAGTGCGCGCTGGCCTTTACCAGACATGCCAGCGAAGGTGTCGAAGCCCGACTCCAGAAAAGTCTGCAAGGATCCCAGCCCGGCTGCCAAGGCCGACCGGCGCATCATTTTGAGCATCAAACGCAGCCCGGGTGTCCGGGTCAACCGATCCAGTTCTTGCCCTACGGTGAGAACCACGTCCAGTTGCCGTTTACGCTCTTCACTCTGGCCAACTGTATTCCAGGCCCGTACATAACTTGCTGCGTCGCGGGCTTCCGTGCCTGAGCTGCTACCGGTCCATACGAGTGCCATTTGGTGGTCGAGCTCCTCCGTAAGGGCATGCAGTTGTGCCAGCGACACTGCAGTAGCCACTACTTGTTGGGGGAAAAAGGTTTGCAGTGCGCCCGCTATACGCGCAAACTGTGCATCGCGCAGGGAATAGTCTTTGTCGCTGTAGAGTTCTTCTAGGAAAAAACGGGTGGCACTTCCGTATTCCTTGCTCCCTAGCAGGTCGTCATAAGTACCGGCAAAGCGCAGGGCCTGGAATTTCTTGACGGCGACAGTGGCCGAATGCAGATGGAGATCGGCTTGCGTTTGTGCCCGCAATGCCGTTACCCTTGCCACCGCGTTGCGTATCGTTTGTGCTGCGTCCATATGGTCGGCAAGTGTATCTGCCACGCGAGGAAAGGTTATTTGAGTAAAAAAGTTAGCGCTAGCTACTCGAAATGATCCTGTGGGCGATAACCTCCTGATTTTCTAAGGAAACGAAAGCCCAATTCATTTCAAGGATTCATATTGGAGTGTGGAGACTAGGGAAAACCCTTATAGTTGCGCCATGGTGCATACCAAAGATCTGATCAAGGCTTCTATTGAGGCGGGCAAGGACTTTCTGCGTCCGCCCGTCGACCATGAGGAAGAGCCAGCCTTGGTTCGGCCCACGCCGGTTATCGTGCCCATCCGTTCGCTGGGGGCCAATCACCGCGAGCGCATCGCACAGCATTTGCTGTCGTTGGGATCGCACGACCGCTATCTGCGTTTTGGTTACACGGCGCAGGATGCGCAAATCAAAAAATACGTGAATGACCTGAACTTCGAACGTGACGAAATATTCGGCATCTACAACCGCAAATTGCAATTGATCGCGATGGCGCATCTGGCCTACGCCAAGACCGAAGGATATGAGTCTTGCGCGGAGTTCGGTGTCTCGGTATTGCCCGCAGCGCGGGGGCGGGGTTATGGGGCGCGCCTGTTTGACCGGGCGGCAATGCATGCCACGAATGACGGCGTTTCGCAGATGTTCATTCATGCCCTGAGTGAAAACGCGGCCATGCTGGCCATTGCCCGCAAAGCCGGTGCCATCGTGGAGCGTGACGGCTCGGAATCCGAAGCTTATTTGCGCCTGTCGCCGCCCTCATTGGACAGCAGGGTGACAGAAATGATCGAGGAACAAATTGCCCAGACCGACTACCGCCTGAAAGTGCAGGCCAAGCAGTTCTGGAGCTTTCTGGCCGACGTGCAGGAAGTGCGCCGCGCCGTTCTTGACGCGCAAAACCGCGTTTCGCCCTGAGCCTGCTAAAGGCTTCATCCAAATCCGCTATCCTTGCGGTTCCGCAATAACGGCAAATTTTGCCCCCACGTCAGTGTCCGACCCCCACCCCGCGCGCCTTTCCGACAAGGAAGACAAGCGCACATTTCTACAAAAACTGGCTGAGTTCATCCACCCCGGACCGGACTCTACCGCCGAACTGATAGAAACCCTGGCGGAGGCGGAGGACAACAACATCATTGGTGCGGAATCCCGCGTCATGCTCGAAGGCGTCATTCGCATGGCCGACATGACGGCCGGCGACGTGATGGTGCCCTCCACCCGCATGGACCTGCTGGACATCCACTCCACGATGGACGAGTTGATGCACAACGTGATCGACACCGCGCACTCGCGTTTTCCGGTGTTTGATGGCGAACGCGAAAACATCATCGGCATCCTGCTGGCCAAAGACCTGCTTAAACTGCAGCGCGCTCCCGAGCTGAATATCCGCGCCCTGTTGCGCCCCGCCGTGTTTGTGCCCGAGACCAAGGGCCTGAACGACCTGTTGCGCGACTTCCGTGGCAACCGCAACCACTTGGCCATCGTGATCGACGAGTTTGGCCGTGTGGCCGGACTGATCACCATCGAAGACGTGCTGGAACAAATCGTGGGCGAGATCGAAGACGAGTTCGACATCGCCGAAGACGAAGGCGATATCTTCGGCCTGGCGGACCGCACCTACCGCGTCAGCGGCGACACCCCTATTGAACGCGTCAACGACGCCTTCTCCGTCACCCTGGCTGGCAGCGACCCTGAAGATGACTTCGACACCATCGGCGGCCTGATTGCGCACGAGATGGGTCATGTGCCCAAGCGCGGCGAGCGCCATACCCTGGGTGGACTGGACTTTGTCGTGCTGCACACCAAGGGTGGCGCCGTAAAGTGGTTCAAGGTCTCGCCGGCCGAGAGCGACGCGGCCTGATCCCATGGCGGGAGCCGGTTTTTTGACCCGCACGACGGCTCTTCCCAAAAGCCTTTTTGCTATTATTTTAGTAGCTGCTTGCGCAAATGCAGCAAGCGTCGCGTGGCCTTTTGACCTGATTTTTGCCAAAGGCGAAACGCTCTGGTGGCTGCAAACCCTGGCGCTGGCCGCCCTGTGCTGGGTGTTAGGGCGTTGCCAGAGTCCAAAGCAAGCGGCCGTCGTAGGCGGCGTCTTTGCCACGGTATGGCTCAGCACCACCTTCTGGTGGTTGTTTGTCGCCATGCACACCTATGCCGGGCTCAACCCGCTGCTGACCGTGGCTGCGATTGTGGCGCTGGCTGCCGCGCTAGGCCTGTACTACGCTGCCGCCTGTGCCGCTTTCTGGTATCTGTTACGAAATCGCGTCTGGCTAGCCAGTCTCACCTTCGCTGCGTTGTGGACCATGGCCGAGATGGCGCGTGGCACCTGGCTCACCGGCTTTGGCTGGGGGGCGGTGGGGTACGCGCATATCGACGCCCCGCTGGCCTGGTACGCGCCCTGGGTGGGCGCCTACGGCATGACCGCCATCGCCGCGTGGCTCTCCGCCGTGGTCGCGTGCATAGGGCGTCGCCAAATCGGCTTGTTCGCCGCCGCTGCCGTAGTACTGCTCCTGCCTTCGGTTGTTCCTGCCAGCTGGAACACCTGGTCCCAACCCACGGGCAGCTTGTCGGTAACTCTGCTCCAAGGCAATATTCCCCAGGACGAAAAATTCCAGCCCGGCTCTGGCGTGCCGCTGGCGCTGCAGTGGTACGGTGAGCAACTGCTGGCCAGCCGTGGTGACCTGGTCGTGGCGCCCGAGACGGCCATTCCCCTGCTGCCACAGCAATTGCCTGAGGGCTACTGGGCCGCGCTGCAGAGTCGTTTTGCCGCGGGAGGTCAGACTGCGCTGATTGGCATCCCGCTGGGCAATTACAACCAGGGCTATACCAACTCCGTGATCGGGCTTGCGCCGGGGCAAAGCGGTACTTGGCACTACGACAAGCACCACCTGGTGCCGTTTGGCGAGTTCATCCCGCCTCTGTTCAAGTGGTTCACCCGCATGATGAACATCCCGCTGGGTGACTTCAACCGCGGCGCTATAGGCCAGCCGTCGTTTGCCGCGCACGGCCAGCGCCTGGCGCCCAATATTTGCTACGAAGACTTGTTTGGTGAGGAATTGGGTGCGCGTTTTATCGATGCGTCGCTGGCGCCCACTGTGTTTGTGAACGTTAGCAACATCGGCTGGTTTGGCGACACCGTGGCAATAGACCAGCATTTGCACATCTCGCGTATGCGCGCGCTGGAGTTTGAGCGGCCCTTTGTGCGCGCCACCAACACCGGCGCCACGGTCATCATGGACCACCGCGCCCAGGTACTCGCTGCGCTGCCGCGCCACACCCGTGCAGTGCTCACGGGCGAGGTTCAGGGGCGTAGCGGCACCACGCCGTTCGCCTGGTGGGTGTCGCGCTTTGGGCTGTGGCCCGTATGGTTGCTGGCCATTGTGGTGTGCGCATTCGCCGCCTGGCGTGTGCGCCGCGGCGCGACAAGCCCCATCGCCCCGTAAAATGCAGGGTTTGGTCGAGCGCGCGTCTGTGGCGCGCCCGGCTGGCCGATTTTCTGCCTCACCACCATGCTCACATTCCAGCAAATCATCTTGAAACTGCAGTCCTATTGGGCTGAACAGGGCTGCGCCCTTTTGCAACCGTATGACATGGAAGTCGGCGCCGGTACTTCGCATACAGCTACGTTTTTGAGAGCAATTGGCCCCGAGCCATGGAAAGCCGCCTACGTGCAGCCCAGCCGCCGCCCGAAGGACGGCCGTTACGGCGAGAACCCCAACCGCCTGCAGCACTACTACCAGTACCAAGTGGTGCTGAAGCCCGCGCCCAGCAATATCCTGGAGCTGTACCTGGGTTCGCTGGAAGCGCTGGGGTTCGATCTGAAGAAAAACGACATTCGTTTTGTTGAAGACGATTGGGAAAACCCCACGCTGGGCGCCTGGGGCCTGGGCTGGGAAGTTTGGCTCAACGGCATGGAAGTCACGCAGTTCACCTACTTTCAGCAGGTCGGTGGCATTGACTGCAAGCCCATCACCGGCGAAATCACCTACGGTCTGGAACGCCTGGCGATGTACTTACAGGGCGTGGACAACGTCTACAACCTGACCTGGACGGATGGGCTGACGTATGGTGACGTCTACAAACAAAACGAGGTGGAGCAGTCCACCTACAACTTCGAACACAGCGACGCTGACTTCCTGTTCCATGCTTTTGGAAAGCACGAAGAGAAGGCCAAGGATTTGATGGAAAACCAGTTGGCGCTGCCTGCGTACGAGCAGGTGCTCAAGTGCGCGCACAGCTTCAATCTGCTGGATGCCCGTGGTGCCATCAGCGTGACCGAGCGCGCCGCCTATATCGGCCGCATCCGCAACCTGGCGCGTAGCGTTGCGCAAAGTTATTACGAGAGCCGTGAGCGCCTGGGCTTCCCCATGGCGCCGCGCGAATGGGTGGAACAGATGACGAAGAAGGCTGCGTGAGAGACATGACGATGACTAGCAAAAACCTTCTCGTTGAATTGTTTGTGGAAGAGCTGCCACCCAAGGCTTTGAAAAAGCTGGGTGAGGCGTTTTCTTCGGTGTTGGCGGATTCGCTGAAAGCCCAAGGACTGGCCGGTGCGGATGCGGTGGTGACCCACTTTGCATCGCCGCGTCGTCTAGCTGTGCACGTAACGGCTGTTGCCGCGCAAGCTGCGAACAAAGCTGTTTCGCAAAAGCTGATGCCCGTGGCGGTGGGTCTGGATGCGTCCGGCAACGCAACGCCTGCTTTGTTGAAAAAACTGCAGGCGCTGGGCGCCGACGCGTCGGCTGTCGCAGGTTTGAAGCGCGCACCCGATGGCAAAGCTGAAGCCCTGTTCTATGACAGCAATGTCAAAGGCGCTACGTTGGCTGAAGGTCTGCAAAAGGCGTTGCTGGAAGCGATTGCCAAGCTGCCTATCCCCAAGGTCATGACCTATCAGTTGGAGTCGGGCTGTGAATTGCCAGGCTGGAGCAGCGTGAGCTTCGTACGTCCTGCGCACAGCCTGATTGCTTTGCACGGTAGCGACGTAGTTCCCGTGCAAGCGCTGGGATTGAACTCCGGCAACAGCACGCAAGGCCACCGCTTTGAAGCGGCTGTGTCGCCCGTCGTGATCAAGGATGCGGACGCTTATGCTGCGACCCTGACCAAAGACGGTTCTGTGATCGCCAGCTTTGCCGAGCGCCGTGCTGAGATCGTGCGCCAACTGGCCGCTGCTGCAGCAAAAGTCGGCGGCGGTTGCAAACCGATTGACGACGATGCATTGCTGGATGAAGTGACTGCGCTGGTCGAGCGCCCCAATGTGCTCATCTGCGAATTCGAAAAAGAATTCCTGGAAGTGCCGCAGGAGTGCTTGATTCTGACGATGAAGGCCAACCAAAAATACTTCCCGCTCTTGGACGCTGCTAACAAGCTGACCAACAAGTTTCTGGTCGTTAGCAACATTTCACCCGAAGACACAAGCTTCGTGATCGGCGGCAACGAGCGCGTGGTGCGCCCACGCCTGGCTGATGCCAAGTTCTTCTTTGACCAAGACCGCAAGAAGACGCTGGCTTCGCGCGTTGAAGGCTTGGGCAAGGTGGTCTATCACAACAAGCTGGGTACGCAGGGTGAACGCGTTCAGCGCGTGCGGGCGATTGCACAAGGTATCTCACATCAATTGCGTGATCTGGCACTTCTTGCGCAAGCGGACACTGCTGCACAACTAGCGAAGACCGACTTGGTGACTGATATGGTCGGTGAGTTTCCAGAACTGCAAGGCATCATGGGCGGCTATTACGCTCTCAACGATGGTTTACCCGAAGCCGTGGCACATGCCATCGAAGACCATTACAAACCTCGCTTTGCTGGGGATGCTTTGCCTCGCAACGATGTGGGTGTAGTTGTGGCGCTGGCTGACAAGCTGGAAACCTTGGTGGGTATGTTTGGCATTGGTAATTTGCCTACTGGTGACAAAGATCCATTTGCACTGCGCCGTCATGCGCTGGGCATTATTCGAATGCTGGTGGAAAAAGACTTACCGCTTGAACTCAATGAACTTGTCGGCATGGCATTCTCGAAATTCGATATGGCTACCCAATTGGGCTTTGACGATGAGATTGCTCCTACAAAAACCACGATGGTCAAAGGCGATGTCATAGCATTTGATGGTGCAGCTGGCGCAGCTCTTTCCGACTTCATTTACGACCGCCTAGCGGGCTCCCTGCGCGAGCAAGGCTATAGCGCCCAGGAGGTCGACGCCGTGCTGGCCCTGCGCCCTCAGCGTCTGGGCGACGTACCCAAACGCCTAGCCGCCGTACGTGCTTTCGCCGAATTGCCCGAAGCCCCCGCGCTTGCCGCCGCTAACAAGCGTGTAGGCAATATCCTGAAGAAGGCTGAAGCCGAAGCCCAAGCGGAGGTACTGGTCAACACCAATCCGGGGCTGTTGAAGGAGGCGCCAGAAAAAGCGCTTCACGCCGCTCTCGAATCGGTTGGCCGCGAAGCAACCTTTGAGTTCAATGATGGCAACTATGCGAAGAGCTTGCAGCTACTTGCCGCACTCAAGGCGCCGGTTGATGCCTTTTTCGACGGCGTGATGGTCAATGCCGAAGACCCCGCACTCAAGGCCAACCGCCTGAGCTTGCTCAAGAGTCTGTACAAGACCATGAACCGCGTCGCCGATCTTTCCAAACTGGCGACCTAACCGGACACTGCCTCCATGAAACTCGTCATCCTCGACCGCGACGGCACCATCAACGAAGACAGCAACGAATACGTCAAGTCTGCCGACGAATGGCAGCCGCTGCCCGGTGCGCTGGAGGCGATTGCCAAGCTCAACCACGCGGGTTGGCATGTGGTGGTGGCCACCAACCAGTCGGGTCTGGGCCGCGGCCTGTTTGATGTGGCGGCGCTCAACGCCATGCACGCCAAGCTGCACCGCTTGCTGGCAGCGGTGGGCGGCCGTGTGGATGCGATTTTTTACTGCCCTCACACGCCCGATGACAAGTGCCAGTGCCGCAAACCCGCGCCCGGTCTGTTCGAGCAGATTGGCGAGCGTTATGGCGTGGACCTCAAGGGTGTGCCCGCCGTGGGCGATACCGCACGCGACTTGATCGCGGGTGTGGCGGTCGGCTGTGAGCCGCACTTGGTGATGACGGGCAAGGCCATGCCGCTGCGTGGCCGCACGCTGCCGCAGGGCTACCCCGACAACACCACCGTGCACCAGGACCTGGCTGCATTCGCTGACTACCTGGTGGCACAAGGATGAGCCGCTCGGTGGGTGGGTTGGTCATGGCGTTTCTGCGCTCGGTGGTTCACATGCTGTGGATGCTGGTCACGGTGATCCCCTGGGGCATCATCATGGTGACGGCGTCGGTCCGCGTGCGCGGCAAGCCGCTGTGGTGGATGGCGGTGCGCTGGTTGGGCTGGGCCATTGGCGGTGCGCGTGTCATTCTGGGCATCCAGACACGGATCACCGGCTGGGAGAACCTGCCGCAGGGCGACACCGCGCCGGCGATTTTGCTGGTCAAGCACCAGTCCACGTTTGAGACCTTTTTGATGCCCACGCTGATGCCGCATCCGTTGGCCTATGTGTTCAAGAAAGAGCTGATCTACGTGCCCTTTTTCGGCTGGGCGATGGCGCGGCTGGACATGATCCACATTGACCGCAGCCTGCGTGCTAAGGCCTTCAACAAGGTCGTGGCGCAGGGCAAGCTGCTGCTGGCGCAAGGTATCTGGATCATCATGTTCCCCGAAGGCACACGCATTCCCCGCGGGCAAAAGGGCGTCTACAAAACCGGCGGCACGCGCCTGGCGGTGGAAACCGGCGCACCGGTGATCCCGATCGCCGTGACTTCGGCCAAGTGCTGGCCGCGCAAGGCTTTCCTCAAGACGCCGGGTGTGGTGGACGTGTCGATTGGCAAACCGATTCCCAGTGCAGGGCGCCAGCCTGAAGAGCTGATGCGGGAAGTGGAAGCCTGGATCGAAGCGGAAATGCGGCGGCTGGACCCTGAGGCCTACCGTGACTAAACCACGCCCCGTTTCGCCGCCGGGTCGCCCCCAGGTGAAAAGCGCCCCTTCGGGCGGCGTGGGGGTCATGTCCCTGCTGCGTTACACCCTCGATCTTTTTGAGCCTTTTGAGGCTGTAGCCCCCGTAGAACCTGCGCAAGCAGCTCCTAAAAAGATAGTAAATACAGCTCCCAGCCAACCTTTTGTGGCCGGCCAGCCGCTGCAACAGGCCATTGCACCAGCCGCTTTCACCCATCCGCAAGCCAACCGCGAGGTGCGTCTGGACGGCGCCGTGGTGGCCTATGCCTTTGCGCGCGCCAAGCGCCGCACCATCGGTTTTGTGGTCGGCCCTGACGGTCTGGTGGTGCGCGCACCGCGCTGGACGCCGCTGTACGAGGTCGACGCCGCGCTGCAGGAAAAAGGCCCCTGGATCCTGCGCAAGCTGCACGAGACGCGTGAGCGCCACGCACGCCAGGAAAACGCGCGCATCGACTGGCGCGACGGCGCCACGCTCCCCTACCTGGGCGAGACGCTGGTGGTGCAACTGGACCCAGGGCACGGCTTTGCCGCCAAGGGCGCCGCGCTGCAGGCCTCAGACCCTGCGGGTGGCCCGCGTGTGCTGCAAGTGGGCTTGCCCCACAGCGCCAGCACCGCGCAGATCCGCGATGCGGTGCAGGCCTGGTTGATGCGGCAGGCCAAGACACTGTTCACCGAACGGCTGGACTACTTTGCCCCGCTACTCGGCGTGAAGTGGCAAAAAATGAGTTTGAGCAACGCCGGCACACGCTGGGGCAGTGCGCGCGCGGATGGTGCGATCCGGCTCAACTGGCGGCTGGTGCATTTCAGCCCCGCGGTGGTGGACTATGTGGTGGCGCACGAACTGAGCCATCTGCGCGTGATGGACCACAGCCCGCGCTTTTGGGACACGGTGCGCTCCGTGGTGCCCGACTACGCCAGCCTGCGCGGCCAGCTCTCCGACGACGCTATCCCGAAGTGGTAGGTGCGGTGGTGGAAGCCGTTGCCGTGCGCACCATCCACAACCCCGCCAAACCGGCCAGCGCGGCGATGCTGCTCAACACCCCAATCACGCCGCTGGCGTCCGCGCCCTGCGCGCCCAAGCCCACGGCCAAACCCGCCAGCGGCTGGGTCAGGTTGTTGAGCAGAATCACCATGCCGCTGGTCTTGCCAAAGTCGGCGGGCGGGATGATGCGCTGGCGCCAGGCGCGGATGTAAACGCTGAACATCTTGTCAAAGCTGATCACCAGCAAAAAGCCCAGTGCATACACGGCGTAGCTGCTGCCAATTGCGGTGAGTATGCCGCCCACCAGCACACCGGCAAACGACAACAAACCCATGGAATGGCCGCGCCAGTGCAGGTGGGCTACCAGCGCCAACACCACCACGGTGGCGAGTGCTGCGCCGGTTTGCAGCGTGGCATAGGCCGCAGTGCTTTGCTGTAGCAGGCCGGTGACCATGGCTGCGGCCGTGGCCAGCGTCACACCCAGCACCAGGTTCACCGCCGCCGTTACTACCACCATGCCGCGAAAGCCTGGCAGCGTCCAGATATGCGCCAGCGCCGTGCCCATTGGCTGCC
The DNA here is from genome assembly GCF_001955715.1 of Rhodoferax saidenbachensis. Lineage (NCBI taxonomy): Bacteria > Pseudomonadati > Pseudomonadota > Betaproteobacteria > Burkholderiales > Comamonadaceae > Rhodoferax > Rhodoferax saidenbachensis. Next base: position 674,891 of record NZ_CP019239.1, read on the forward strand.
ACCAGCGTTCCAGCGGATTGAAGCGGGGTGTGGGCAGCACCGCAGTGCTCGCCCGTTGCCACCACAGCAGGAAACCATCGGCTACCAAAAACAACACGCCGCTGCAGGCCAGCACGCCCTGCCATGGCAAGAGCGCCAGTGCGGCTGCGGCCAGCAGCGGGCCGGCGACCATACCCAACTGGTCGGCAATCTGCGCATGGGCGATGACTTTTTCCAGCCGGGCCTCGGGAAAGATGTGCGGCAGCATGACCTCGCGCGCGATCAGACCCTGCGTGGTGAACACGCCGCAGGCCGCGCCCACCAGCACCAGTACGCCCAGGGCAATGTGGCCGCTGAACGTCCAAGCCGCCAGCAGTCCCACCACACAGGCCACGGCACGCAAGGTCTGGCTGGCGCGCAGCAGGCCCAAGGCGGGGCGGCGGTCACACAGTACGCCGCACACCGGGCAGGCAGCAAAACGCGCCAGTGTTTCGACGAAGAAGGCCACGCCGGTCCAGGCGGCGCTTTGGGTTTGTTGGTACACGACCAGGGGCACCAGAAACAGAAGAATCTGGTCCGCCAGCCGCGAGAGCAGTAGCGAGAGGTAAAAGCTCAGGTGTTCGGCACGCATGCGAGCAGGCCCTAAGCGGGTGTGACGCCAAAGCGCAGCACACCGTCGTCCCCCAACTTACGCTGCAGCCGCCCTGCAAACCACAGTGAATGCAGGTGGGCAATCGACTCGCCTATGGCAAAGGTGGTCTGGTGCAAATCCATGGACCGCTTGAACAACACGGGCAGGATGTCGGCCCCGCTGCAGGGCTTTTCTGCGCAGGCCTCCATCACCTCGGCCAGGCGGTCGCGGTGGTGGTCGTGGAGTTGCTGGATGCGGGTGTGCATGCCGGTGAACGGTTTGCCGTGGGAGGGCAGCACCAGTGTGTCTTCGGGCAGGGCCTTGAACTTGTCGATGGAGTCCAGGAACAGATCCAGGGAATTCGCTTCGGGCTCCTGCTCGTACACACTCACGTTGGTGGAGATGCGTGGCAGCATCATGTCGCCGCCGATCAATACATTCAGGTCATCGCAGTACAGCGCCATGTGTTCGGGCGCGTGGCCGTAGCCGCTGATGCAACGCCAGGCGTGGCCGCCAATCTGCAGCACCGTGCCATCGAGCAGGCGGTGGTATTGCTCGGGTACTGAGGGCACTAGCGAAGGGAAATAGTTGGTGCGTGCCTTGATCTGCGCCACGGTGTCGGGTGCGTTGAGGCCGTGCATCGCAAAGAAATCTGCCGCGCGCTCACCACCAAACGCGGTTGGGCCCATGGTGCCAAAGCGGGCCACCTGGTAGTCCAGCGCACTGATCCACAAATTCACATTCCAGCGTTGGCACAACCAGTGCGCGAGGCCAATGTGGTCGGGGTGCATGTGGGTGACGATGACGCGCAACACCGGCAGGCCTTCGAGTTCGTGGGTGAAGATGTCTTCCCACTGGGCCTTGGCCCCGTCGTTGCTGATGCAGCAGTCGACGATGCTCCAGCCCTGAACTTTGCCATCCGGCCCATCCATTTCGTCCCGCAGCAGCCACAGGTTGATGTGGTTCAGTGCAAACGGCAGTGTCATGCGGATCCACTTGATACCCGGCACCACCTCCAGGCAGCGTCCCGAATCGGGCAGGGCTTCGCCCAGGGGGTAGTGCAGTTGCAGTTCCAGATCGTTCATGGAGGAGTCGAGGAGGGGTTGATTTGCTCCATAATTGACGTTTACGTAAACGTCAACTGGATCAAGCATTGTAGAGAGGCGTGTAGCGCCTGCCTGTCACCTGCGTATCGTACTGCCCATGACCACCCACACCTACAGCATTGGCGATTTGGCGCGTGAGTTTGACCTCACCACCCGCGCCATCCGTTTTTACGAAGACCTGGGGCTGTTGCAGCCTGAACGCACCGGGCCGGGCGGGCGCAACCGGGTCTACACCGGGCGTGACCGCACCCGCCTGAAGCTCACGCTGCGCGCCAAGCGCCTGGGCCTCTCCTTGACCGAGGCCAAGGACATCATTGACATGTACGACAGCCCGCGTGACACGGGCACCCAGCTCGCCAAGTTCCTGGATGTGCTGGCGGCCCACCGCAAACAGGTGGAAGAACAAATGGCAGACCTGCAAGCCAACCTGGAAGAGATCAAAGTGCACCAGCGCGAGGCCCGCGCCTTGCTGGCCAAAACTGGCAAAGCGGCAGACACCAAGAGCGAGGCCAAGAAACATGCCGCCTGATGCCCTGTGGGAGCGCGTGGCCAGTAGCTTGGCGCGCCAGGGAATGATGCAGCACCTGGGTGCGCGTCTGCTGCGGGTAGAGCCGGGGCTGGTGGAAGTGGCCCTGCCGTACTCGGACAAGGTGACGCAGCAGCAGGGCGGCTTCCATGGCGGTGCCATGGGTGCGCTGGCCGATATTGCGGGTGGTTATGCCGGCCTGACCATGGCGCCCGAAGGCATGGAAGTGGCTTCGGTGGAATACAAGATCAATTTTCTTGCGGCCTTTCAGGGCGGCGAGTTGCGCGCCACGGGCCGGGTGGTCCGCGCCGGGCGCCGCATCATAGTGACCACGGCCAACGTCGTGCACATCGACAGCGCTGGCAAGACCAGCGACTGTGCCGTGATGCAGCAGACCCTGGCACCAGTGCCCAAAACATACTGAACCTACAAAACAGGAGCCCCTCAAAATGAACAACTTGCCCGGATTGAATTTCCAACTCGGCGAAGATATTGACGCACTGCGCGACGCCGTGCGCGAATTTGCGCAGGCCGAGATCGCGCCACGCGCTGCTGAGATCGACCGCAACGACCAGTTCCCCATGGATCTGTGGCAAAAAATGGGTAGTTTGGGCGTGCTGGGCATCACCGTCGGTGAAGAGTACGGCGGCGCCAACATGGGCTACCTGGCGCACATGATTGCGATGGAAGAAATTTCCCGCGCTTCGGCCTCGGTGGGCCTGAGCTATGGCGCACACAGCAACCTGTGTGTGAACCAGATCAAGCGCAACGGCACGGATGCACAACGCGCCAAGTACTTGCCCAAGCTGATCAGTGGGGAACACGTGGGTGCACTGGCGATGAGCGAACCCGGTGCGGGCTCCGACGTGCTCTCGATGAAACTCAAGGCCGAAGACAAGGGCGGCTACTACCTGCTCAACGGCAACAAAATGTGGATTACCAATGGCCCAGACGCTGACACGCTGGTGGTCTACGCCAAGAGCGAACCCGAGCTGGGCGCGCGCGGCGTCACTGCCTTCCTGATCGAGAAGGGCATGAAGGGCTTCTCCATTGCGCAGAAGCTCGACAAGCTGGGTATGCGCGGCAGCCACACTGGCGAGTTGGTATTCAACAACGTCGAAGTGCCGCACGCCAATGTGCTGGGCCAGGTCAACGGTGGTGCCAAGGTGCTGATGAGCGGGCTGGATTACGAGCGCGCGGTGCTGACCGGCGGGCCGCTGGGCATCATGCAGTCCGTCATGGACAACGTCATTCCGTATATCCACGACCGCAAGCAGTTCGGTCAAAGCATCGGCGAGTTCCAGCTGATCCAGGGCAAGGTGGCGGATATGTACACCGTGTTGCAAGCCGGCCGTTCATTCGCCTACACCGTGGCGAAGAATCTGGATCTGCTCGGCACAGAACACGTGCGCCAGGTGCGCAAGGACTGCGCCTCTGTCATTCTGTGGACCGCTGAAAAGGCCACCTGGATGGCGGGCGAGGGTGTGCAGATCTTTGGCGGCAACGGCTATATCAACGAATACCCGCTGGGCCGCCTGTGGCGCGATGCCAAGCTCTATGAAATCGGGGCTGGTACCAGTGAGATTCGCCGCATGCTGATCGGTCGGGAGCTCTTCGCGGAGACAATGTAGGGCTTAGCGTCAACCGAACCCGTCCATGCTGTCTTTTGTCTCCCGTTTCCTGAGCACCGTGTTGCGCGGTGCCTTGCGTGGCCTGCTGCGTGCGTGGCTCCTGGTCGTGCCTTTGGTCATCGTGCTGTCGCTGATCCGCTGGGGGCAACTGGCCTACTTCTGGCCTGCGGGCTACACGGCCTCTGCCGCCGATGTGGCGACGGTACTGGGCCAGGGGTTTCGTTTTGACCTGAAGGTCAGTGCGATTGCAGGTTTTTTACTGCTGGTCGCCTTGCCCTGGGTACCGGTGCGCGTCTACCGGCGCGTTCTGGCGATGCTCGCCGTGGTGTTTGTGCTGCTCTCGCTGGTCAACCTGCATTACTTTGGCTTTTACAAGACACCCATCGACTCGCTGGTGTTTGGGGTGGTGGAAGATGACACCCTGGCGGTGTTTCGCACCATATGGCACGACTTCCCGGTGGTGGGGACGATTGCGCTGTGGCTGGCGCTGAGTGTCGGGGCCGTGGCCCTGCACCGTTGGGTGACGGCGCGTGCCAACCCCGATGTGCTGCTGCAAAGCCGCCATTGGGCTGGCAAGCTGCTGGTGATTGTGGTGGCGTTTTTTGCGCTGCTGTTTGCCGGCAAGGGCACGTTGCGCCAGATGGCGTTGCAGCGCCAGCATCTGACGGTGACCACGTCGCAGTTCCTCAATGACATGGTGCCCAACGGTGTCATCGCGCTCAAATACGCATGGGACAGCCGGGGCCAGTCGCAAAACCTGCAAAACCCGCTGGTGGTTCTCAAGGCGCTGGGTTTTGATTCGGCCCAGGCCGCTGCCGATGTGCTGGGTTTGCCCCATGGCAGCGAAGCGGAGGTGCATGCGGCGCTGATTGCGCATGAAGCGTTGCCGCCTGATGCGCCCAAGAAGAACCTGGTGTTCTTCCTGATGGAGTCGTTCAGCGCCGAGCCCATGCTTTACCACGCGCCGAAATTTGACGTGTTGGGCCGCCTGGCACCGACGCTGGACAAAGCCTGCCACTTCAGCAATTTCGACTCGGCCCAGCCGGGCACGCATCCCTCTCTGGAGGCCATCCTGTTTTCCTCCCCCATCACTCCGCTGACCTTGGGCGATGTGGGACGCAAGCCGATCCCCTGGGCGATTCCGAAGGTGGTGAAGGACGCGGGCTACCAGACCCTTTTCGTCACCTCGGCCCGCTCCGGTTGGCGTGACCTGAACCGCGTGCTGGCGGTGCAGGGCTTTGACGAGGTGATTGACGCCAACAACCTGAAAGAAGCCTACCCCGACGCCACACTGGGCATCTGGGGCGTGTGGGACAGTTATGTTTTCAAGTACGTCAGCAAACGCTTGGCGGCCCAGCCCAAGGACAAACCGCTGTTTGTGTTTGTGCTGACCTCGTCCAACCACCCGCCCTACGACCTGCCGGCGGACTACCACCGCGTGCCACGCGACATGGCGCTGTGGAAGGGCGAGACCAGTGCCGATACGCTGCTGTTGAACCTGGACACCTACCACTACGCCACCGACCTGCTGGGCGCCTTTGTGCAGGATGTGCAAAAAGGACCGCACAAGAGCGACACCATCATCGCCGCGACCGGCGACCACAACGTGCGCTCCTTTGGCGTGTATGCCGAGGCACAGCGCCGCTACCTGCTGCGCCAAGTGCCATTCCTCATTTGGGAAGAGGGCCTGAACTGCGGCACGCAGCAGGCGCTGCCAGCCAGCCACCGTGACATGTTCTCCACCCTGCTGCCACTGGCCGGCGTGGCGGGGCCGTATGTCAACGCCGGGCGTAATCTGCTGCGCCCGGCCAGTGACAAACCAGACCCCATCAACGCACCACGTGCCATGTTTTTCACGGGCGAGGTGCGCAGCGCCCAAGGCATGTGGCAGCTCGGAAACAAGGACTCCTTTGTCTGCACATCGGCCCAGAAGCCTGCGGCTGACTGCCAGTTCAACGCCCAGGACGACCAGCAGGAGCGCGCTCGCTTTGGATTGCTGGACTGGCATGTGCGCGATTCACTCAAAAAATAAAGGCCAACCAACGATGTCTGAACTGAACGAACTCTTTGCCCGCAACCGTGCCTGGGCCGCCGAGATGGAGCGCACGCGCCCCGGCTTTTTCACCGCCCTGGCCAACCAGCAGACGCCGCAGTACATGTGGATTGGCTGCTCCGACAGCCGTGTGCCCGCCAATGAAATTTTGGGGCTGGCGCCTGGGGAGGTGTTTGTGCACCGTAACGTGGCCAACGTGGTGGTGCACTCTGATCTGAACGCGCTCTCGACCATCCAGTTCGCGGTGGAGCGTCTCAAGGTCAAGGACATCATGGTCGTGGGCCACTACGGTTGCTCCGGCGTGCAGGCGGCGCTGGAGGGCGCGCGCATCGGCCTGGCCGACAACTGGCTGCGCCATGTGCAGGACGTGCGCGACCGCCACAAACACTTGCTGGAGCTGATCCCCGAGCATGGCCGCGCCCAGGCGCTGGTGGAACTCAACGTCATCGAGCAGGTCATCAATGTGGCGCAGAGCACGGTGATGCAGGACGCCTGGTCACGCGGCCAGGACGTGACGTTGCACGGCTGTGTGTACGCCGTGCAGGACGGCCTGATCCAGAACCTGCACATGACGGTCGAGGGCAACGACGGACTGGACACGCTGTACGGCGAAGCGCTGGCCGGTGTGCGCCAGATGCCGCGCCACGCACGCTGAATTTCAAGCGAAATAGGCCTCTAGCCCTCGTCCGTATTGCGCAACCAGCTATCAAAAGCATAGTGAAAGTCGCGTAGCGTGTTCCCTTCTCGCTTGGACTCTTCGGTCGCGTACGACATCGCCAAGGCGATGATGGATGGCTTCAACCGCCACTACCAGCTGTTCCGCACCGAGTCCGCGCGTGCCAAGCACCGGTTTGAGACGGCGGACTGGCACGGCCAGCAAAGGGCGCAGCGCGAGCGCATTGAGTTTTACGACCTGCGCGTGCGCGAAGCATCGCGGCGGCTGGAGCGCGAGTTCAAGGCGGGTGAGCAGGGTATGGAGATCTGGCAGCAGATCAAGCTGCACTACATCGGCCTGCTGGTCGACCACCACCAGCCCGAGCTGGCCGAGACCTTCTTCAATTCGGTCACCACCAAGATCCTGCACCGCAGTTACTTCCAGAACGACTTCATCTTCGTGCGCCCGGCGGTCAGCACCGAATACATCGAAAACGATGAGTCCAAAGTGCGACCCACCTACCGCGCCTATTACCCCGCGCGTGCGTCCATGGCAGAGACGCTGCAGCGCATGGTGGAAGATTTCGATCTGCGCAAACCTTTTGACGACCTGCCGCGCGACGCGGGCTACGTGGCCGCGGCCATGCTGGCGCGCCTGGTGGACGCCCAACTGCGCGCCAACTTCCAGATCCAGGTGCTCACCGGCCTGTTCTTCCGCAACAAAGGGTGTTACATCGTTGGCAAGCTGATCAACGGCTTTACCGAATACCCGTTTGCGCTGCCAGTGCTGCACAACAAGGCCGGTACGGGGCTTGCGATCGATGCGGCGCTGTTTGGCGAAGACGACTTGCTGATGCTGTTCAGTTTCGCCCGTGCCTACTTTATGGTCGACATGGAAATCCCGTCGGCCTATGTGCAGTTCCTGCGCAGCATGATGCCCAGGAAGCCGCGCAACGAGATCTACAACGCGCTAGGCCTGGCCAAGCAGGGCAAGACGCTGTTCTACCGCGACTTTCTGCACCACCAGCGCCACAGCAGCGACCAGTTTCGCATTGCCCCCGGTATCAAGGGCATGGTCATGCTGGTGTTCGACCTGCCCAGTTTTCCCTATGTGTTCAAGGTCATCAAGGACTACTACCCGCACCAGAAAGACACCACGCGCGAGCAGATCATGGGCAAATACCTGCTGGTCAAGCAGCACGACCGGGTGGGGCGCATGGCAGATACGCTGGAATACAGCGAGGTGGAGTTTCCGCGCGCGCGTTTCAGCGACGAACTGATTGCCGAAATCGAAAAGTTCGCGCCCAGCCAGTTGGAGATCAGCGACCGCGATGGCGACGGCAACATCGAAGTCATCATCAAACACGTCTACATCGAACGGCGCATGATCCCGCTCAACATCTACCTGCAGGAGGCTTTTGACGCGGGTGGCGCCAACCCCGCCGACACCAGCCCGGCAGCCGTGCGGGCCCGCGAGCAGATCGAGCGCGGCGTCATCGAATACGGCAACGCGATCAAGGACCTGGTGGCCGCCAACATCTTCCCCGGCGACATGTTGTGGAAAAACTTTGGCATCACGCGCCACGGCAAGGTGGTGTTCTACGACTACGACGAGATTGAATACATCACCGACTGCCACTTCCGCCGCGTGCCCGCGCCACGCAACGAGGAAGACGAAATGTCCGGCGAGGTCTGGTACAGCGTAGGCCCGCGCGACGTCTTCCCCGAAACCTTCGCCCCCTTTCTGCTGGGCAACCCTGCCGTGCGCGAGGTCTTCATGCAGCACCACGCCGACCTGCTGGACGTGGAGTTCTGGCAGACCCACAAGGCCCGCATCCAGGCTGGGTATGTGCACGACGTGTTTCCGTATGGCCGCGATAAACGCTTTGCCAAAGCGCAGGCCATCAACTAGCCCCCTACTTCATTTTCATTGAGGAGAACCCCTATGTCCGATTCCATAGTTATCACCGGCGCCGCCCGCACCCCCATGGGCGGCTTTCAGGGCGACTTCTCGTCGCTCGCAGCCCACGACCTGGGTGGTGCCGCCATCAAGGCCGCCATCGAGCGCGCGGGCATTGCGCCTGAGTTGGTGACCGAAGTGCTCTTCGGCAACTGCCTGATGGCCGGCCAGGGCCAGGCGCCTGCGCGCCAGGCGGCGTTCAAAGGCGGCCTGCCCAAGAGCGCGGGTGCGGTCACGCTGTCCAAGATGTGCGGCTCCGGCATGCGCGCAGCGATGTTCGCGCACGACATGCTGCTGGCGGGCAGCCACGATGTGCTGGTGGCCGGCGGTATGGAAAGCATGACAAACGCACCGCACCTGCTGCTCAAAGGGCGCAGCGGTATCCGTATCGGACACGACCGCGTGATGGACCACATGATGCTCGACGGTCTTGAGGACGCCTACGAAGCCGGCCGTTCCATGGGCACCTTCGGCGAAGACTGCGCCGCCAAGTACAGCTTCACCCGCGAACAACAGGACAATTTCGCCACAGCCAGTGTGCAGCGTGCGCAAGCAGCTATCAAATCAGGAGCGTTTGAGGCGGAGATCACACCCGTCACCGTCAAGACCCGCTCCGGCGAAGAACAAATCAGCGTGGACGAAGGCCCCGGCAAGATCAAGCTTGAGAAGATCCCCACGCTGAAAGCCGCGTTCAAGAAAGACGGCACCATCACCGCCGCCTCCAGCAGCTCGATCAACGACGGCGCTGCCGCGCTGGTGATGATGCGCGCCTCTACTGCCCAGACGCTGGGTAGCACGCCACTGGCCAAAATCGTCGCCCACACCACCCACGCGCAAGAGCCCAACTGGTTTGCCACCGCCCCCGTCGGCGCGGTGCAAAAGCTGCTGGCCAAGGCCGGCTGGAAGGTGGAAGACGTGGACCTGTGGGAAATCAACGAAGCCTTCGCCGTGGTGCCCATGGCGCTGATGAAAGAGCTGAACATTCCGCACGACAAGGTCAACGTGAATGGTGGTGCCTGCGCGCTGGGCCACCCGATTGGCGCGTCTGGTGCGCGCATCATGGTGACGCTGATTCACGCTTTGAAGGCGCGTGGCTTGAAGAAGGGCGTGGCGACGCTGTGCATCGGCGGGGGTGAGGCAACGGCGGTGGCACTGGAGTTGCTTTGAAAGCACAACACGTGTTCGCGCCTCCGTATCTGGACCAGGTGGGAATGAAAATTTGTAAATGGGGGAGAATGCAAGCCACTCGTTCTATCAGGGTTTACGCATGAAATTCAGCTCCAAACTCCTCCTGTGCGCCTTGGTGCCCGCAGTGATCTTCATTGGAGGCTTGGCTGGCAGCATCGGGGGGCTGGTCTATACCAAGGACCAATTCGGTCGTTACATTCAGACCGAGCAGCGGATCAGCGCCGGTCTCAATGAGATGTATGCGCAGGGTCTGCAGATGGGGCAAGCGCTGCGCAATATCGTGCTCGATCCGGCCAATCCGCAGGCGCCCAAAAACCTGGACGCTGCACGTGTGGCGTATGAGAAGGCGTATACCGAAACCGTCAAGACTGCCCAGGGCACGACGTTCGAAGCAGACCTGGCCAAGCTGCCGCCCTTGCGCGCCGCACATGCCCAGGCCCAGGAGAAGGTGCTGGCGCTGATCAAGGAGCAGTCCACAGAAACGGTGAAGTTTCTCAATAGTGCGGAAACGCCGGCCTGGCGCAATTTGCGGGGGGAGTTGCTCAAGCAGGCCGAGGTGGCCGGGAAGGTGTCGCAGGCGGCACAGACCGACGTCGATGAAAAAGCCAACCGTGCCATTCTTTCTTCGGTGTCATTGGCGGCTCTTGCCGTTGTGGTGGCTGCGTGCTTCTGCTTGTACTTGCGCAAGACCGTCGACAAGGAACTGGGCGGTGACCCCAGTGACGCACGCCACGCCCTGTCGGAGATCGCTGACGGCAACCTGGCTTACCCCGTGCCAACTGCGCGTTTTCAGGGCAGCTTGATGGACGGACTGGTGAAAATGCAGGAGTCGCTGCGCCGCCTGGTCGGAGAGGTGCGGCAGTCGACAGACAGTATCACTACGGCCAGTAGCGAGATCGCCGCCGGTAGCCAGGATCTGAGCGGACGCACCGAAAGCCAGGCCAGTGCGCTGGAAGAAACTGCTGCATCCATGGAAGAGTTGTCATCCACTGTCAAGCAGAATGCCGATAACGCCCGCCAGGCCAACCAGCTGGCGCAGAGCGCCAGCACGGTGGCGGTGCAGGGTGGTGAAGTCGTGGCCCAGGTGGTGGACACCATGAAGGGCATCAACGACAGCTCCAAAAAGATTGCCGACATCATCAGCGTGATCGATGGCATTGCCTTCCAGACCAACATCCTGGCGCTCAATGCGGCGGTGGAAGCGGCCCGGGCCGGTGAGCAGGGCCGTGGGTTTGCCGTCGTGGCCTCTGAAGTGCGCAGCCTGGCCGGGCGCAGCGCCGATGCGGCCAAGGAAATCAAGACGCTCATCTCTGACAGCGTGGCGCGAGTGGAACAGGGTACGGCTTTGGTGGACAAAGCCGGCAGCACCATGGCTGAGGTGGTCAGCAGCATCAAACGCGTGACCGACATCATGGGTGAGATCAGCGCGGCCAGCAGCGAACAGAGTTCCGGTGTTGCCCAGGTTGGCGAGGCGGTCACACAGATGGACCAGGCAACCCAGCAGAACGCTGCCCTGGTGGAGGAATCCACCGCAGCTGCGATGAGCTTGCGTGAACAGGCGCAGCACCTGAATCAGTTGGTCGGCACCTTCCGCCTTTGACGGGGTGAACCATGGCCGCGCGCCGGTGTGACATTCAAATGGCCAACGTTGGCTTGCAGTCGGTTAACGACAGGAGTGACGCAGCAGTTGCGCTGCGTCTCGTGGCTGCCGGTGCAAGCCGAAACAAGTAGAAATGAGGCAACCGCATGAACGTTCTCATCCTCGGCGCATCCCGCGGCATCGGCCTGGAGTTTGCACGCCAGTATCTGGAGGCGGGTGACCGTGTCATTGCCACGGCCAGAGACGCAGATGGCATCGCGCGGCTGCAGGAAATGGGCGCGCAGCCCATCAAGCTGGATGTGGCCAACCCGAGCAGCGTGAGCGGCTTGAGCTGGCTGTTGGACGGCGAGAAGATCGATGTGGCGCTGTATGTGGCGGGCGTGTTCTCCGACGACGCAGCCACCAGCCCGCCCACGCAGGAGGCGTTTGACCGCGTGCTGCATACCAATGTGCTGGGCGCCATGCAGGCCATTCCACAGGTTGCGCCCTGGGTGGAAGAGGCGGGCGGTGTGTTTGCCTTCATCACCAGTGGCATGGCACAAATCGGCGGTGTTGAGTCCAGCCGGGGCTGGACCTACCGCGTCAGCAAGGCCGCGCTCAACATGGCCGTGGCCGCCGCGCAAAACGACTACCCGCGCGCCACCTTGCTGGCCATCAGCCCGGGCTGGGTGCAGACCGACATGGGCGGGGCGTCCGCCACGCTGACGGTGGAGGCCAGTGTCAGCGCCATGCGCAAGGCCTTGGTGGCGGCCAAGGGCAAACACCAAGGCCAGTTTCTCAATTACGACGGCACGCCGTTTTCTTCCTGGTGAATCGGAGCCTCTCATGCTGTTAAGTCAAGACCAAGAAATGGTGCGCGACGCGGTGCGCGACTTTGCGCAGGCCGAACTGTGGCCCAACGCTGCGAAATGGGACAAGGAGCACCACTTCCCGAAGGACGCACACAAAGGCTTGGCCGCGCTGGGTGCCTATGGCATTTGTGTGCCGGAAGAGCTGGGCGGAGCGGGGCTGGACTATGTGACGCTGGCACTCGTGCTGGAAGAAATCGCGGCCGGTGACGGCGGCACCAGCACGGTCATCAGCGTGACCAATTGCCCGGTCAACGCCATTCTCATGAAGTACGGCAATGCGCAGCAAAAAAAGCAGTGGCTGGAGCCGCTGGCGCAGGGCCAGATGCTGGGCGCGTTCTGCCTGACAGAGCCGCACGTCGGATCGGACGCATCTTCGCTCAGGACCACCGCCGTCAAGGACGGTGACGAATACGTCATCAACGGTGTCAAACAGTTCATCACCAGCGGCAAACATGGCGATGTGGCCATCGTCATCGCCGTGACCGACAAGGGCGCGGGCAAGAAGGGCATGAGCGCCTTTCTCGTGCCCACCAAGGCGCCGGGCTATGTGGTCGCACGCCTCGAAGACAAGCTGGGCCAGCACAGCAGCGACACCGCGCAGATCAATTTCGACAGCTGCCGCATCCCCGCCGAGAACCTGATTGGCAAAGAGGGCGAGGGCTACGGCATCGCCCTGGGCGGGCTGGAAGGCGGGCGCATCGGCATTGCGGCGCAAAGCGTAGGCATGGCGCGCAGCGCGTTTGAGGTGGCGGTGGCCTATGCCAAAGACCGCCAGAGTTTTGGTCAACCCATCTTCAACCACCAGGCCGTGGGCTTTCGCCTCGCCGAATGCGCCACACAGATCGAAGCCGCGCGCCAGCTGATCTGGCATGCCGCAGCATTGCGTGATGCCGGCCGCCCCTGTCTGAAAGAAGCCGCCATGGCCAAACTTTTCGCTAGCGAGATGGCCGAGCGCGTCTGCAGCGCTGCCATCCAGACGCTGGGCGGTTACGGTTATGTCAGCGACTTCCCGCTGGAGCGCATCTACCGCGACGTGCGCGTGTGCCAGATTTACGAAGGCACCAGCGACGTGCAGAAGATCATCATCCAGCGCGCACTGTGATGACCAGACCTCTGCCCGCCGGAATCACCGTTTTCGAGCGGGGCTGGCTGTCCAGCAACAACATTCTGATTCAGGGTGCGGGCCATGCGGCGTTGATCGATAGTGGGTATTGCACGCATGCGGAGCAGACCCTGGCGCTGGTAGGCCACGCACTGCAAGAGCGCCCGCTGGATCTGCTGCTCAACACCCATTTGCACAGCGATCACTGTGGCGGCAATGCTGCGTTGCAGGCCGCCTATCCCATGCTGCAGACACTGATTCCACCGGGCCACGCGGAGCAGGTGCGCGTGTGGGACGCTAGCGCGCTGACGTATGAAGCGACAGGGCAGCAATGCCCGCGCTTTCGTTTTGATGCGACGTTGCAGCCTGGCACCGAGATCGACCTGGGCGGAACGCCGTGGCAGATCCATGTAGCACCCGGGCATGACCCGCATTCAGTGATTCTGTTCGAGCCCGCCAGTCGCACGCTGGTCTCTGCCGATGCTTTGTGGGAACGGGGTTTTGGTGTGGTGTTCCCGGAGCTGGACGGACAGGACGCGTTTGACGAGGTGGCTGCGACGCTGGATGTGATCGAACGCCTGCAGCCCGCGCTGGTGATTCCCGGCCACGGCGCACCGTTTGCCGACGCGCCCACGGCCATTGCTTTTGCACGCCAGCGCCTCAATGGTTTTGTGCAAAACCCGGCTAAACACCTGCAGTACGCCGCCAAGGTGTTGCTCAAGTTCAAGCTGCTGGAGCAGCAGCAGATGGAACAGGACGCGCTGCTGGCCTGGGCCCAGGGCACACCGTATTTCGCCACCACCTTTGCCAAGCACTTTGCCAGCCAGCCGTTTGCAGAGGCCGCGGGCCAACTGGTGCAGGACCTGGTGCGCTCGGGCGCTGCCACGGTGCAGGGCACGGTGGTGTACAACGCCTGAAGGAGAGAGCCCACCATGCCCGTGACCAAATCATCCCGCGCCCTGGTAGACGAAGCCACGGCGCAGATCACCACCTACTCGGTGGCCCAGGTGCTGCAGCGCTTGCAAGACCCCAAAGTGCAACTGGTGGATATCCGTGATCCGCGCGAGCTGCAGGACGGTACCGCGCTGAACGCCTTCCCCGTACCGCGCGGCCTGCTGGAGTTCTGGGTCGACCCTGCGTCGCCATACCATAAGCCGATTTTTGCGGATGACTCCAAGGAGTTCATCCTGTTCTGCGCCCTGGGCTGGCGCAGCGCGCTGGCCACCAAGACGCTGCAGGATATGGGGATGACCAATGTGGCCCATATCGAAGGCGGCTACATCGCCTGGGTGGAGCAGGGCGGCCCGACGGAAACGCTGGAGCAGCAAAAAGCGCGGCGCGCAGCCAAGGCATGAAGACACTGGCTTTGGACAAGCCTTGCCCGTGTGGACGTGTGGGCGCCAAACCAAAGGCACTGGCGTATAGCGAATGTTGCGGGCGTTGGATCGAGACAGACACTCCAGCCCCTGATGCCGAGAGCCTGATGCGCAGCCGTTACGGCGCGTTTGTGCTGGAGCGCGAAGCGTATTTGCTGTCGACCTGGCACCCAGGCAATCGCCCTGGCGGTGTGGAGTTTGAACCCGGTGTGAAATGGCTGGGGCTGGATGTGCGCAGCCATACGCTGCGGGGCGCAGATCATGCGCAGGTGGAGTTTGTGGCGCGCCAAAAGCCTGCCACCGGCGCCGCAGTGCGATTACATGAGCGCAGCCGATTTGTACGGGAAAACGGTCGCTGGCTGTACGTGGATGGAGATGCCTTGTGAAATTTGATGCGGTGTTGTTTGACTGTGATGGTGTGCTGGTGGACAGCGAGCCCATTACCAACGGCGTGTTGCGTGACATGCTGCAGGACCTGGGCTGGACACTCACATTGCAGGAGTGCATGGATGTGTTTGTGGGCAAGGCCGTGAAGGACGAGATTGCCCAGATCGAGGCGCGCACGGGCAAACCGCTGCCCCCTGAATGGATGGCGGAGTTCCGCACACGCCGAAATGCCGCGCTGATGGAGCGGGCCCAGCCCATTCCGAATGTGCTGCCCGCCGTGCAGCAGATCCATGCTGCCTATGGCGGGCGCATCGCCTGCGCCTCGGGTGCCGACCTGCCAAAGGTGCTGATGCAAATGGGTAAGACGCAACTGTTGCCGTTCTTCGAAGGTTTTGTGTTCAGTGGGCACGACCTGCCACGTTCCAAGCCCTTCCCCGATGTGTACCTGGCCGCTGCGGCCGCACTGGGGGTGGACGCAGCGCGCTGCGCGGTGGTGGAAGACACCGTCACCGGCATCGCCGCAGGTGTGGCGGCCGGGGCCACGGTATTTGGCTACGCACCCCAGGGCCAAAGGGATGTTTTGCTGGCGGCGGGCGCCTCCCAGGTGTTTGCCGACATGACGGAGTTGCCCGGGTTACTGGTCTGAAATCTGCCACAATTGACGTTTACGTAAACGTCAACTCTCAAACCAACTTTTGGGGTGTCCATGCCGGTTCTGGAAACCAAACTCAATGCCCGCTCTGCGGACTTTGTGGCCAACGCCACGGCCATGCGTGCGCTGGTGGCCGACCTGAATGCACAAACCAGCAAAGCTGCACTGGGTGGCGGCGAGGCGGCTCGTGCCAAACACACAGCCCGCGGCAAGCTGCTGCCGCGTGACCGCGTGCAGATGCTGCTGGACCCCGGCACGCCGTTTCTGGAACTCTCCCCGCTGGCCGCGCTGGCCATGTATCCGGACCGTGATGGAACCGACAGTGCGCCTTGCGCGGGTGTGATCGCCGGTATCGGTCGTGTGTCGGGCGTGGACTGCATGATCGTGTGCAACGACGCCACCGTGAAGGGCGGCACCTATTACCCGCTCACCGTCAAAAAGCACTTGCGCGCCCAGGAAGTGGCGGCGCAGAACAACCTGCCTTGTATTTATCTGGTGGACTCGGGTGGCGCGAATCTGCCGAACCAGGACGAGGTGTTCCCCGACCGCGACCACTTCGGCCGCATCTTCTTCAACCAGGCGAATATGAGCGCGCAGGGTATTGCGCAGATCGCCGTGGTCATGGGCTCGTGCACGGCAGGCGGTGCCTACGTGCCCGCCATGAGCGACGAGACCATCATCGTGAAGAACCAGGGCACGATTTTCCTGGGCGGCCCACCGCTGGTGAAGGCTGCCACGGGCGAGGTGGTGACTGCGGAAGACCTGGGTGGCGGCGACGTGCACACGCGCCTGTCCGGTGTGGCTGATCATCTGGCGCAGAACGACCTGCATGCGCTGGCACTGGCGCGTGAAGCCATTGCGCATTTGAATAGAAACAAGCCACAAAGTCTTGTCACACAAGCGCCGGTAGCTCCCAAATTCGCAGCAGACGAGTTGTATGGCGTGATTCCGACGGATACGCGCAAGCCGTTTGACGTGCGCGAAATCATTGCCCGCATCGTGGACGACTCGGAGCTGCACGAGTTCAAGCCGCGCTACGGTGCCACACTGGTCTGTGGCTTTGCCCACATCGAAGGCATGCCGGTGGGCATCATCGCCAACAACGGCATTTTGTTTTCCGAGTCGGCCTTGAAGGGGGCGCACTTTATCGAGCTGTGCTGCCAGCGCAAGATTCCGCTGGTATTCCTGCAGAACATCACCGGCTTCATGGTCGGCCGCAAATACGAGAACGAAGGCATTGCGCGCAACGGTGCCAAGATGGTCACTGCTGTGGCCACGGCCCAGGTGCCCAAGTTCACCATCATCATCGGCGGCAGCTTTGGTGCGGGCAACTACGGCATGTGCGGCCGCGCTTACAGCCCACGCTTCCTCTGGATGTGGCCTAACGCGCGCATCTCGGTGATGGGTGGCGAACAGGCTGCGAGCGTATTGGCCACGGTCAAGCGCGACGGCATCGAAGGCAAGGGCGGCGCCTGGAGTGCGGACGAAGAAGAGGCGTTCAAGGCGCCGATCCGCCAGCAATACGAAGTGCAGGGCCACCCCTATTTCGCCACGGCGCGCCTGTGGGACGACGGCATTATTGACCCCGCCGACACGCGCCGCGTCCTGGCGCTGGGGCTGTCTGCCTCGCTCAACGCGCCTATCCCGGAAACCAAATTCGGCGTGTTCCGCATGTAGCTTGCCGCCATGGATGCGCGCGCCCATTTCCTCACACTGGCCCGGTACAACGGCTGGGCCACGCGGCGCCTGCTGGTGGCGCTGGAGCCCGTGTCAGACGCACAGTACCGTGCCGATGCGGGCCTGTTTTTCAAATCCATCCACGGCACGCTGAACCACCTGCTGGTGGCCGAACACCAACTGTGGTTCAGGCGCTTTGCCGAAGGCCTGTCGCCCACGGTGGCGCTGAATGCCGAGGTGGAGCCGGACCGCACGCGCCTGGCCGCGGCCTTACAAGACGGCGCACTGCGCTGGGAGGCGTTGATCGCCACCTGGCAGGACACGGTGTGGGACGGTGCGCTGAACTACACCAATATGCGCGGTCAGCCGCAAAGCCTGCCGTTTGCAGCCACGCTGGCCCATGTGTTCAACCACGCTACGCACCACCGCGGCCAGATAACCGCAGCACTCACGGCGTTGGGCCATGCCAGCCCGGAGCTGGATATGGTTTATCTGTTGCAGGGGCAGGTCCCATGAAACGAATACGCGCATCACTGTGCGGGCTTGCCGTGTTGTGCGCGCTGTCTGCAGTCGCGCAGACCGAAGCGACACCGGCGACGGCAGAGATTGTCATGGCGCAAGACCTGCGCGAAGAGATACAGCACTTGCCGGTGACGGTGAAGGACCTGTATGGCCGGCAGGAAACGCGGCAGATTCCCGTGACCATCTTCCGCCCGCAGGGCAATGGCCCGTTCCCGCTGGTGATCATGAACCATGGCCGGGCTGTGAGTGAGAAGCGCGCGCAACAGGGCCGCCAACGGTATGAAAATCTGGCGCGTTACCTGGTGGACAAGGGTTTTGTGGTGTTTGTGCCCACACGCGTGGGCTATGGTGAAACTTATGGTGATTTCGACCCCGAAAGCTCAGGCAATTGCAATGCCTTG
This sequence comes from Rhodoferax saidenbachensis, assembly GCF_001955715.1. NCBI lineage: Bacteria > Pseudomonadati > Pseudomonadota > Betaproteobacteria > Burkholderiales > Comamonadaceae > Rhodoferax > Rhodoferax saidenbachensis. The sequence goes on from NZ_CP019239.1 coordinate 693,187, forward strand.
CGCCTGGAGCCCATGACCCTGGCGGCCTCGGACCAGGTGCTGGCGACGCTGGCTTGGGCGCAAACGCTGCCTTATGTAGATGCCCGGCGTTGGCTGGTGATGGGCCAGTCGGTGGGAGGCTTAACCACGGTGGCGACGGTCACGCGCAATCCGCCGGGGCTGGTCGGCGCCATCAATTTCGCCGGCGGTACCGGGGGCGATCCTGACAAGCACACCGGCCAGCCCTGCTCGCCCCAGGCCACCGAACGCCTGTGGCTGGACAAGGCGTCGGGTGCCAAGGTGCCTATGCTGTGGCTGTACTGGGCCAATGACAAATACTGGGGTGAGGCTACTCCGAAGCGCTGGCACAACGCTTGGGTCAGTGGTGGCGGTGCGGCCGAATTTCACACCCTGCCCGCAGCAGGCACGGATGGACACAGCGGCCTGTTGATTGACATGGACACCTGGGTACCCCTGGTGGAGCAGTACCTGCGCAAAGTGGGCTTTGCCACATCGGGCGTGATTGTCCGGCCACTGGCCACCGCGTATGCGAGAGTGGACGAAGCGGACAAAGTGCCGGTCAACAAAGCGACGCAAGACGGCCTGTACCGCAAGTTCCTGGAGGCCAAGACGCCACGCGCATTTGCAGTGGGCAAGAAGGGCTCTTCGGGGTATGCCACCGGCGACTGGGCCATTGGCCGCGCCATCGGGTTTTGCCAGGCCCGCAGGGGCGACAGCTGCAAGCTGTACGCCGTAGACGATCAAGTGGTGTGGACCAAAGATTAGGGCCCATCGGATATTCAAACAAGGATTGTTATGTTTACAAAAATTCTGATTGCCAACCGTGGGGAGATTGCCTGCCGCGTCGCTGCAACTGCCAGGCGCTTGGCCATCAAGACTGTCGCTGTGTATTCGGATGCTGACGCGAGCGCCAAACACGTTGCAGCCTGCGATGAGTCTGTGCACATCGGCGGTAGCGCGCCCAAAGACAGCTACCTGCGTTGGGAAAAAATCATTGACGCTGCCAAAGCGACGGGCGCGCAGGCGATCCACCCCGGCTACGGTTTCCTGAGCGAGAATGAAGAGTTCGCGCAGGCCTGCGCCAAAGCCGGGCTGGTGTTCATCGGGCCGCCTGCATCTGCGATTTTGGCGATGGGCCTCAAGGCCGAGTCCAAACAGTTGATGGAAAAAGCCGGCGTGCCGCTGGTGCCGGGTTACCACGCGGCGGACCAGGACGCTGCATTGCTGCAGCGCGAGGCCGACCGTATTGGTTACCCCGTGCTGATCAAGGCCAGCGCCGGTGGTGGTGGCAAGGGGATGCGTGCGGTGGATAAGGCAGAAGACTTCGCCGCCGCACTGGCCAGTTGCAAGCGCGAAGCGATCAACAGCTTTGGCGATGACGCGGTGCTGATCGAAAAATACGTGCAACGCCCGCGCCATATCGAGATCCAGGTGTTTGGCGATACGCATGGCAACTACGTCTACCTGTTCGAGCGCGATTGCTCGGTGCAGCGCCGCCACCAGAAGGTGCTGGAAGAAGCGCCTGCGCCCGGCATGACCGAAGCCTTCCGCCAACAGATGGGCGAAGCCGCGGTGGCTGCGGCGCGCGCGGTGAACTACGTGGGTGCGGGCACAGTTGAATTCATCGTCGAGCAAAAGCCAGATGGCAGCATGACCTTCTTCTTTATGGAGATGAACACGCGCCTGCAGGTGGAGCACCCGGTAACGGAGGCGATCACCCGGCAGGATCTGGTGGAGTGGCAACTGCGCGTCGCATCCGGCGAGAAGCTGCCTTTGCAGCAAAGCGAATTGAAGATTCAGGGCCACGCCATCGAAGCGCGCATCTGCGCCGAGAACCCCGACAACAACTTCCTGCCCGCCACAGGAACGCTGCATGTCTACGGCCTGCCGGAGCATGTGACGTTTGAGCGCGCTCCTCATGCTGCGCGCGTGGACTCGGGTGTGCGTCAGGGCGACACCATCAGCCCCTTTTACGACTCCATGGTCGCCAAGCTGATCGTGCACGGAGCGACCCGCGAGGAGGCGCTGGCGCGCATGGACGCGGCGCTGGCGCAAACCCATATCGTCGGCCTGGCGACCAATGTGCAGTTCCTGCGCCATGTGGTGACCAGCCCGTCGTTTGCCCAGGCCAATCTGGACACGGCACTGATCCCGCGCGAGGCGGCGGTGCTGTTCCAGCAGGAACGTGTGGGCCTGGCGCTGGCCGCTGCCGCCGATGTGGCGCGTACGCTGCTGGACGAGCGTGCCACCGAAGGCGCAGACCCCTTCAGCAAGACCGACGGCTGGCGCAGCCATGGCGTATTTGCGCGCCGTTTTGCGTTTGACTTCCATGGCGAGACGGTGCAGTCGGTGCTGAGCTACCTGCACGATGGTGCGCTGCACCTGACCGTGGGCCCGCATGCGGGCGTGTTGCAGTTTGCCGCAGCCGGTGACGCCATCAATGTGCAGTTTGCAGACCAGCGCACGCTCGCCGCTGTGTATCGAAAAGGCGAGGTAGCCCACGTCCATACTGCGCAAGGCGCTACACAAATCATAGCGATTGACCTGCTGGCACACGCCGGTGAAGCGCAGGCGGAAGGCGGACGCCTGACCGCTCCCATGCCGGGCAAGGTCGTGTCGTTTGCGGTGAAGGCCGGCGACCCGGTCAAGAAAGGCCAGGCGCTGGCGGTGATGGAGGCCATGAAGATGGAGCACACCATTGCAGCGCCCGCCGACGGCGTGGTGGCTGAGCTGCTGTTTGCGCCGGGTGAGCAGGTCACCGAAGGCGCGGAGCTACTGCGTCTGGACACCGCTACTCAATAATTCTGCATTCCAATCAACTCCGTTCAGACTGAGCCTGTCGAAGCCCTGCAGCCCTTCGACAAGCTCAGGGTGAACGGATGGTGTGTAAAGCGAAAATGTCCACTATGAAGATCATTTATTTCAGCCCGGACAAAGACGGCGGGACCTGGATTCCAGGTTTGCAGGCCGCGTTGCCTGACGCGCAAGTCAGCCTATGGCAGCCCGGCGCACCGCTGGCCGACTACGCCGTGGTGTGGAAACCCACGCAGCAACTGCTGGATGAACAAACCCGACTCAAGGCCGTTTTCAACACCGGAGCTGGTGTCGATGCGCTGATGCAATTGCGGTTGCCCGCAGGCGTGCCCGTGGTGCGGCTGGACGACGCTGGCATGTCGGTGCAGATGGCGGAGTACGTGTGCCACACGGTGATCCGCCATTTCCGCGAGTTTGACGGTTACGAGGCCGACATGGACAACGGCAAGTGGTCGTTTCGCAAGCCGCGCAGCCGGTTGGACTTTCCTGTGGGCATTTTGGGCTTGGGGGTGCTGGGCGAGCGTGTAGCGCGTGCCGTGGCGCAGTTTGATTTTCCGGTCAACGGTTGGAGCCGCTCGGCCAAGACCTTGCCGGGTGTCAACAGTTTTACCGGAGAGGCCGAGCTGGACGCTTTTCTGGCGGCCAGTCGTGTCGTGGTCTGCCTGTTGCCGCTCACGCCTGACACCGAAAATCTGCTGGATGCCCGGCGCCTGGCGAAGATCCGCGCGGGTGGCTACCTGATCAACGTAGCGCGTGGTGCCCACGTGGTGGACACCGACCTGATCGCCGCCATCGACAGCGGCCATCTGGCGGGCGCCACGCTGGATGTGTTCCGTGTGGAGCCGCTGCCCCAGGGCCACCCTTTCTGGCAACACCCCAAGATCACGCTCACGCCGCATACCTCGGCACGCACCCTGCGCAGCGAAAGCATTGCCCAGATCGCAGGCAAGATTGCCGCACTGGAGCGCGGTGAGCCTGTGGCTGGCAGGGTTGATCCATCCCGGGGATACTGACCCCTGTTTCGTGAAGAGAACACCATGGCTTTACCCAACCGCGTCAAGATCATCGATGTAGGCCCGCGCGACGGCCTGCAGAACGAAAAACAACCGGTGCCCGCCGCCATCAAGGTCGAGCTGGTGCATCGCTTGCAGGCAGCCGGCCTCAAGGACATTGAAGTTACCAGTTTTGTCTCGCCCAAGTGGGTGCCGCAGATGGGGGACAACGCCGAAGTGATGGCGGGCATCCAGCGCCAGTCTGGCGTGCGCTATTCGGTGCTCACGCCGAACATGAAGGGTTTCGAGGCCGCAGTGCTCTCCAAACCCGATGAGATCGTGGTGTTTGGCGCGGCCAGCGAGGCTTTCAGCCAGAAGAACATCAACTGTTCGATTGCCGAGAGCATCGAGCGTTTCCGCCCCGTGGTGCAGGCGGCTGTGGCCCAGGGCATCGCGGTGCGCGGTGCGATTTCGTGCGCGGTGGGTTGCCCGTATGAGGGCGAGATTGCGCCCGAACGTGTGGAGCTGGTGGCACGGCTGATGGCCGACATTGGTGTGCAGCATGTAGGCGTGGCCGACACCATTGGCGTGGGCACGCCCTCCAAGGTACAGCGCGCGCTGGAAGTGACGCTCAAGCACTACGACATCGACCATGTCTCCGGCCACTACCACGACACCTACGGCATGGCACTGGCCAACACGCTGGCCAGCCTGGAGATGGGTATCTGGAACTACGACACCTCGGTGGCGGGACTGGGTGGCTGTCCCTATGCCAAGGGCGCTACGGGCAATGTGGCGACCGAGGACGTGGTCTACATGCTGCACGGCATGGGTATTGAGACCGGTATCGATCTGGACAAGCTCATTGATGCGGGCAAGTTCATCAGTGACTTCCTGGAGCGCAAGCCGCATTCGCGTGCGGCCAATGCGCTGCTGACCAAGAGGGCGGGATGATGAGCGACGCTGGGCCGCCCCAAGGCGCGAAGGCCCCCCTGGGGGGCCGCGCAGCACACGCAGTGGCAAGCGTAGGGGTCATGTTGTGATGTGTGGAGCGGAATTGCACAGCTTGCCGGATGGCGTGCGTCGCGTTGCGGACTTTTTGCAGCAGCGCAACCACCCCCATGGCCCGCAAATGCTGGACGATGCGGCGCGTACTGCGCAGCAGGCGGCCGACGCGTTGGGTGTGGCACTGGGGCAGATTGCCAAGAGCATCATCTTTCGCCGGCTGGCCGATGACTGCGCGGTGCTGGTTATCACCTCCGGGGACCGCCGGGTGGACCAGAAGAAAGTGGAGGCTCTGGTGGGCCCGCTGGGGCGTGCCGATGCGGCGTTTGTGAAAGACCGCACCGGTTTCTCGATTGGCGGCGTGGCGCCTGTAGCCCATGCACAAGAGTGCGTCACGCTGCTGGATGCCGAGCTGTTCCGTTTTGACACCGTGTGGGCTGCAGCCGGTCATCCGCACGCGGTGTTCCAGCTCACGCCGGCAGAGCTCAGCGCGCTGGTGGGTGTGTCGGGGACCGATGTTGTGGAGGCGCTGGCGGTGCCAGCCGCAGGCTAGACCATGGACTTACCAGTCGCATCCGTCTCTCGAGGCGCTATGAAATTGCTAGCTGCTCGCGCAATATCCGTAAGGGCTATGGCCGAAAACATACCTTCTCCCTGCCTTTCGGTATGCCGAATGGACGCGGCTGGCACGTTGTGCCTGGGTTGCTTCCGAACGCTGGACGAGATCGCCCTGTGGAGCCGCGCTGACGATGCCACCAAGCGCCAGGTCTGGGCGGCGATTGCCCAGCGCCTGCCTGCCCCTCACACCCCGTCCACTGCGCCATGAAACACATCACCTTCTACCTGGACTTCATTTCGCCCTACGCCTACCTGGCGTTTGAAGAACTGCCGCAGGCCCTGATGGGGCTGAGCTATTCCGTGACCTACAAGCCGCTGCTGTTTGCGGCGCTGCTCAAACACCATGGCCAGTTGGGCCCGGCCGAAATACCGGCCAAGCGCGACTGGACCTACCGCCAGGTGCTGTGGCGTGCACACAGCCAGGGCTTGCCACTGGACCTGCCTGCTGTCCATCCGTTCAACCCATTGGGCCTCTTGCGCCTGGCAGTGGCCACCCAGGCACAGGGTTTGCCCAACCGCTACGTCTGCGAAAACCTGATGCGCCATGTATGGGTGGGTGGTGCAGATGCGGCTGATGCGGAGCGCCTGCAGGCGCTGACGAAACAACTGGCACCCAGCCGCGATCCGTCGGATGTGTCGGTCAAGGCGCAACTCAAGGCCCATGCGGACGAGGCCATTGCCAAGAACGTGTTTGGTGTGCCCAGCTTCGAAGTGGATGGCAAAGTCTTTTGGGGCCACGACGCCCTACCCATGCTGCGCCGCTACCTGGAAGGTGATGCCTGGTTTGCTGACACAGCCTGGGAGCGTGTGCAAACGCACCCTGCGGGTATTCCCTTGCATCGGACATAACTTGCCGCCATGTGAAAAGACCTTTAAGGGTTAGACCTTAATTCGTCAGGGGTCAGTCAGTTTGGCGCAAGCCCATGTTGGTTTCGCGTCAGAGCAGGGTCAGTGCGGGCTCCAAGAATAGAGCAAGCCTCCATGTCGGGGGCTGCATAAAATCTGGAGACACCACATGGCAACTGCAGCAGCCCCACGGCCGATGTCTGCGGAAGAGAAGAAAGTCATCTTCGCTTCCTCACTCGGTACGGTTTTTGAATGGTATGACTTCTACCTGTACGGCTCGTTAGCCGCCGTTATCGCCAAGCAATTCTTCGGCGGACTGGACCCAACATCGGCGTACATTTTTGCGTTGCTGGCGTTTGCTGCGGGCTTCCTGGTGCGTCCTTTCGGCGCGCTGGTGTTTGGCCGTCTGGGTGACATGATCGGTCGCAAATACACCTTCCTGGTGACCATCCTGATCATGGGCTTGTCCACGTTTATCGTGGGTATCCTGCCCAACTACGCCACCATTGGTCTGGCTGCTCCCGTGATCCTGATTGCCCTGCGCATGCTGCAAGGCCTGGCGCTCGGTGGTGAGTACGGCGGTGCTGCAACCTACGTGGCAGAACACGCGCCCCACGGCAAGCGTGGTGCGTACACAGCCTGGATTCAGACCACGGCGACTTTGGGCCTGTTCCTGTCGCTGATCGTGATCCTGGTCACACGTGAACTGACCGGCGCAGACTTTGATGTCTGGGGCTGGCGCGTTCCTTTCCTGGTCTCCATCCTGTTGCTGGGCGTGTCGGTGTACATCCGTTTGAGCATGAACGAGTCGCCTGCCTTTGCCAAGATGAAGGCCGAAGGCAAAACCTCCAAGGCACCGTTGTCCGAATCCTTCGGTCAGTGGAAAAACCTGAAGATCGTGATTCTTGCGCTGGTCGGTTTGACCGCCGGCCAAGCCGTGGTCTGGTACACCGGTCAGTTCTATGCGCTGTTCTTCCTGACGTCTATCGCCAAGGTGGACGCCAAGACGGCCAATCTGCTGATTGCAGCGGCGCTGGTGATCGGTACGCCGTTCTTCATCGTGTTCGGTTCGCTGTCTGACAAGATCGGCCGCAAGCCCATCATCATGGCAGGCTGCCTGCTGGCTGCGTTGACCTACTTCAAGGCATTCCCCATGCTGCTGGACTACGCCAATCCTGGCCTGGTTGCTGCGCAAAAGGCCGTGCCTGTGGTGGTCACTGCCGATCCTGCACACTGCTCCTTCCAAGGTAGCCCGATTGCACGTCCGATTGATTTCACCAGCTCTTGCGACATTGCCAAACGTACCCTGACAGAGAACTATGTTCCCTACCAGAACGTGGCAGCGCCTGCAGGCACCGAAGCCACCGTCAAGATCGGCGAAACGCTGATCCCATCGGTGACCGGTACGCTGAACGAAAAGCGTGACGCCTTCGCCCCCGATAGCGCCAAAGCCATCGCCGAGTTCAAGAAGACGGTGGTGGATACGGCCAAGGCCGGTGGTCTGACCACCAAGGCTGACAACGCGTCCATGAACACCCCGATGGTGCTGGCGGTGCTGGTGTACCTGGTGATTCTGGTGACCATGGTGTACGGCCCGATTGCTGCCATGCTGGTGGAGATGTTCCCCACCCGCATTCGCTACACATCGATGAGCTTGCCGTACCACATTGGCAATGGCTGGTTTGGCGGCTTGCTGCCAACCACCGCCTTTGCCATGGTGGCCGCGACCGGAGACATCTTCTATGGCCTGTGGTACCCCGTCATCGTGGCGGCCGGTACCTTTGTCATCGGCATGATCTTCGTCCGTGAGACCAAAGACGTGGACATCTACGCCAACGACTGAATGTTGCGCAACTAGTGAGTTAACGCCCCAGCCCTTGCGGTTGGGGCTTTTTCAGGCCCTCCTTGTGGGGGCCTTTTTATTGAAAGAAATGGTATGTGGAAAATTGCAGTTGGTTTTATCGCCTTCGCGGCGCTAGGCTTGTACATCCTGAGTCGTGGCGGCGAGATTGATATGGGTGGTGAAAAACACGGGATCGATACCTCCCACGCCCCCGCAGTCGCCGCCAGCGCACCCAAACAGTGACATACGGGCCACAGGTGCCCTGCAAATGCTGGTAAACGCGATAGGCATGGGCACTGAGGGGCCCTAGAATGTCCGCATGAAATTCATAAAAACGGAGGCAGGCCAGCAGGCGTTCAAGGCGCGTTCGCCGCTTTTTTCGGCCCGGCAACGGTCCGCCTTCATTTTGGTGGACGGTACAAAAACAGTAGACCAGGTGCTTGCCGCCACATCCGGCCTGGGCGTTACCCAAGTCGATCTGGACCATTTGGTGGAGCAGGGCTTTTTGAGTGTGCTCGCTGAACCGGTGGCCGCCACCCAGCCCGGCGCGCTGGCGCCTGTGATCGCAGACGAACCACCCAGCAACCGTACGCCCCAGGAACGTTACTTTGATGCCAAGCCCCTGGCAACCCAGCTCACCGCCAGCATGGGGTTGCGCGGTTTCATGCTGAATTTGTCGGTCGAGTCTGCCGCCGGGTACGACGACCTGCTCATCCTGTTCCCCAAGATCCAGGACGCCTTGGGCAGCAAAGCCTGCCGGGAATTGGAACGCGCGCTGAAGGGCTAACCCCTACGCTCCGGTGCCCTGCGTAAAGCTTGGGGCGACACAATGCAAAATTGCCCTTGCACACAGACGTGGTCATTGTGGAGTGCCTAGAATGTCTCTCCCCCTCACAGAGAGCATCAACTTATGTCCCAGGGCACCATCCGCATTCGCGGGGCGCGTCAGCACAATCTCAAGAACCTTGACCTGGACATTCGCACCGGCGAACTGACAGTGGTGACCGGTCCCAGCGGCTCGGGCAAGTCCAGTCTGGTGTTCGACACGCTATACGCCGAAGGCCAGCGGCGCTACGTGGAAACCTTCTCAGCCTATGCGCGCCAGTTTCTGGACCGCATGGACAAACCGGCGGTCGACAAGGTGGAGGGCGTACCACCCGCGATTGCCATCGACCAGACCAACCCGGTCCGTTCCAGCCGCTCCACCGTGGGCACGATGACGGAGCTCAACGACCATTTGAAACTGCTGTTCTCGCGCGCTGGCAGCCTGTTTGACAAGCAAACCGCATTGCCAGTGCAACACGACACGCCCGAGACGATTTATACGGAGCTGGTGCGCAGGGCTGCGGCTGAGAACGATCCCCGCGTGATATTGACGTTTCCGGTGGAGTTGCCTGCCGACACGTCTGCCGAAGAGGTCACCCAATGGCTCAGCGCCAGTGGCTTCACCCGCATCCACGCCGAACGCGAAGTCGAGGTGGCTTCCGATGCGCCGCCCGACGCAGGCAAAGCTGCGGCAAAGAAAACCAAAGCGAAAGCGGACGCGGCCACCAAAGCTGCGGCCTCGACTCGCAAGGTGCTGGATGTGGTCGCCGACCGCTTTCGCATCGCCGGTGCGGAAAAGGCCCGCGTGCTCGACGCGATTGAGTTGGCCCTGAAGCGCGGCAGCGGTCGCCTCAATGTTTATGTGATGCCTGACGCGACGAACGAACCCGTTCGGCCTGAGCCTGTCGAAGGCAGCGTTTCGACAAGCTCAACGCGAACGGGGGGCGCGCTGTGGCGTTTCTCCACCGGCCTGCACTGCCCGCAAAGCGATCTGCGCTACACCGATCCCATCGCGTCGATGTTCTCGTTCAACTCCGCAGTCGGCGCCTGCGAAGCCTGCCGCGGCTTTGGCCGTGTGGTCGGCGTGGACTACGGCCTGGTCATCCCCAACGACAAGCTCACGCTGCGTGCGGGTGCTGTGAAGCCGATGCAGACGCCCGCATGGCAGGAGTGCCAGGACGACCTGATGCGCCACGCCGAGGCAGCAGGTATTCCGCGCGACACACCCTGGTACAAGCTGACCGAGGAACAGAAGAATTGGGTCTACAAGGGCTCGCCCAACTGGAACGGCAAATGGAACCAGCACTGGTTTGGCGTGGATCGTTTCTTTGAGTACCTGGAGTCCAAGGCCTACAAGATGCACATTCGTGTGCTGCTGTCCAAGTACCGCAGCTACACGCCGTGTGGCACCTGCGGCGGCGCGCGATTGAAGACCGAGAGCTTGTTGTGGCGCATTGGTACTAAGGAGCAAGCTGATGCAGTGCTCGCGCCTTCCAAACGTTTCATGCCGCAAGGCGTGCAGTGGACGCGCGAGCAACTGGAGGCTCTGCCGGGCCTGTGTCTGCACGACATGATGCTGATGCCTCTCGACAAACTGCGGCGTTTCTTCGATTCGCTACAAGTGGGGCTGAACGTATCCGAAGGCTCGGAGGCAGATGCCAAAACCCTCAAGCTGCTGTTCGAAGAAGTTTGCACGCGTCTGAAGTACCTGTGCGACGTCGGTATTGGCTACCTGACGCTGGACCGCCAGAGCCGCACGCTGAGCGGCGGCGAAGTGCAACGCATCAACCTGACGACCGCGCTGGGCACTTCGCTGGTCAACACCCTGTTTGTGCTGGACGAACCCAGCATCGGTCTGCACCCACGCGATATGCACCGCATCATTGTGGCGATGCAACGCCTGCGCGATGCGGGCAATACACTGGTTGTCGTGGAGCATGACCCGGCCGTGATGCTGGCGGCGGACCGCATGATCGATATGGGGCCGGGACCTGGCGAAAAGGGTGGGCAGATCGTGTTTGACGGCACGACGGACGATCTCAAAACTTCCGACACCATGACGGGTGCTTACCTCGGTGGGCGCAAGCAGGTCGGTATGGGCTTCAAGCGCATGGTCGCCGCCAATACGCCGCGGCTGGTGCTGGAAGGTGCGACCGAACACAACCTGAAAAACGTGACGGTAGAGATTCCGCTGCAGCGCCTGGTGTGCGTGACCGGCGTGTCCGGCTCTGGCAAGTCCACCTTGATTCAGGATGTGCTGGCCCCCGCGCTGTTGCGCCACTTTGGCAAAGCAACAGAGACGCCCGGTGCACACGCACGCCTGCTGGGTGCGGAACAGATCAGCGAAGTGGTGTTTGTCGACCAGTCGCCGATTGGCAAGACGGCGCGCTCCAACCCGGTCAGTTATGTGGGTGCGTGGGACGCGATCCGCGAGCTGTTTGCCGGCGCCGCATTGGCGCGTGAACGCAGTTACACAGCCAGCAAGTTCAGTTTCAACAGCGGCGATGGCCGTTGCGCGCTGTGCGGCGGCTCGGGCTTTGAGCATGTGGAGATGCAGTTTTTGAGCGACGTGTATCTGCGTTGCGCGGATTGCGACGGCAAACGATACCGGCCCGAGATTCTGGAAGTCACGATTGAACGCAAGGGTCGCAACGTCAATGTGGCTGATGTGCTGGATTTGACGGTCAGCGAAGCAGCTGATTTGTTCAGCGCTGATCGTGATGTGATCCGCGTGTTGCAGCCCATCGTCGATGTGGGGCTGGAGTATGTGAAGCTGGGCCAACCAGTGCCCACGCTATCAGGCGGCGAGGCGCAGCGCCTCAAGCTCGCAGGCTTTCTGGCCGAGGCGGCCAAGGGCAAGAGCGCAAGTGCCCAGTTCCTGGCGAAGCGCGGTTCGCTGTTTATGCTGGACGAGCCGACTACCGGCTTGCACTTTGATGACATTGCCAAGCTGATGCGCGCGTTGCGCAAGCTGCTGGACGCGGGGCATTCGCTGGTGGTGATTGAACACAACCTGGATGTGATTCGTGCTTCAGACTGGTTGATTGACCTCGGGCCCGAAGGCGGTGATGCGGGCGGTGAGGTGGTGGCTTTCGGGACGCCGGAAGATGTGATGTTGCATGCGACGTCGCATACCGGGCAGGCACTGCGCGACTATGCGGCGGCTATGGGGGTAGTGCATGAGGTTTCCGAGCCTTCTGCGAAATACCTTGCGCTCGCTGCTGCGGACGGACTTACGCCGGGCGCCTCATATGGCAAGCCGAAATCGTTGCCCGGCGCAAGCCCATCCGCAGCGGGCGGTGGTGTGGGTGACGCTTCCAACTCCATTCGCATCGTGAATGCGAAGGAGCACAACTTGAAGTCCTTGTCAGTGGACATTCCACGGGGCAAGTTCAGTGTGGTGACGGGTGTGTCTGGTTCTGGAAAATCGACTCTGGCTTTTGACATTCTGTTTAATGAAGGACAGCGGCGTTATCTGGAATCGCTCAACGCGTATGCACGCTCCATCGTCCAACCGGCAGGGCGGCCCGAGGTGGATGCGGTGTATGGCATTCCGCCTACCGTCGCGATCGAACAGCGCCTGTCGCGCGGCGGGCGCAAGTCCACCGTAGGCACGACGACTGAGGTGTGGCATTTCTTGCGGCTGCTCTACGTCAAGCTCGGTACGCAGCATTGTGTGAACGACGGCGCGGCGGTGGCGCCGCAGACGGCGGACAGCATTGCAGCGCAGTTGCTCAAGACCTATCGCGGGCAGCACATCGGTTTGCTCGCGCCGCTGGTGTCGGGTCGCAAGGGCGTGTACACCGAGCTGGCGGACTGGGCGCGACCGCGTGGCTTCACGCACTTGCGCGTGGATGGCAACTTCCTGCCAACCACGGGCTTTCCGCGCATTGATCGGTTCAAGGAGCACAACATCGAGCTGCCCGTAGCGAGCCTGGATGTCAGCCCGGCGCGTGAGGCCGAGCTGCGCAATGCGCTGGCGCAAGCACTGACGCATGGCAAGGGCGTAGTGCATGTGCTCTCGGGCATGGACGGTTTGCGCGAAGCCATGCTGGCGGGCAACCCGGCGGCGGGTATTGGCAATGTGCAGGTGTTCTCCACCAAACGTGCCTGCCCGATCTGCTCGACGTCCTATGCCGAGCTAGACCCGCGCCTGTTCTCGTACAACAGCAAACACGGTTGGTGCCCGGACTGCGTAGGCACCGGTGTCGCGTTGACCAAAGACCAGCGCAAGGTGTTTGACGATTCGGTGAAGGACGATGACAACAAGGGCCGCGAGCAGACGTTTGCGGAGGCCGACATCGAAGACCTGCATGACGCAACATGCCCCACGTGCCAGGGCACGCGGCTGAACGCAACAGCGCGCGCGGTGCGTTTCGGTTTTCAGCTGGCGAGTGAAGCCACCGTAGACGTGGATGCAACCGCCGCAGTGGATGGCATTGCCATCACGACGTTAGCTCGCCTGAGTGTGACTGACATTCGCAAATGGGTTGAAACTTTGCAAGCCCTGGGCCGGTTGAGCCAACGGGAAAACGATATCGCCCGCGATTTGATTCCCGAGATCAGGAGTCGCCTGGAGTTTCTGGAAGAAGTGGGGCTGGGCTACCTCACGCTGGACCGGGGCGCACCCACGCTGTCCGGTGGCGAGGCGCAGCGTATCCGTCTGGCCGCACAACTCGGTAGCAATCTGCAAGGCGTGTGTTACGTGCTGGACGAGCCTACGATTGGCCTGCATGCGCGCGACAACAAGATTCTGTTGGGCGCTTTGCAGTCTTTGAGTGACAAGGGCAATACGCTGGTCGTGGTGGAGCACGACGAAGACACGATTCGCCATGCGGACCACATCATTGACATTGGGCCTAGCGCGGGCAAACGCGGTGGACGGCTGGTGGCGCAGGGCTCAGTTGCAGATGTGCAGAACGCTGCCGATTCGCAGACCGGGCGTTACCTGTTGCATGCGATGAAGCACCCCTTGGCAGTGCGCCGATGGGCAGAGTCGTTTGACGCCTCTTCTGCGCGCAGCGCAGCAGAGGCCGGCTCCACCCCCGTTGGCGTAGCCAAGCCCGTGAAGAAGCTCACCGGAAAAGCCGCCAAGGCTGCGGTAGTTGCCGCCAATGCGGCCATGAGTGCGGCAGCCAACGCGGAACTTGTTGACCAGGCACGTATTGCTGCTGAATATGCGGCGCTGGCCGACCGCTCGTTGTCCAAGACTTCTGTGTCTGCCGAGCTTCCCGCTGCAGTGGCAGAAAAGATCGACTGGCTGACCGTCACAGGCGCCAACCTGCATAACTTGCAAAACGTCACAGCCCATGTGCCACTCAAACGCTTGGTGGCCATCACCGGTGTTTCCGGTTCGGGCAAGTCCACATTGGCGCGCGACGTATTGTTGGCCAACGTGCAAACCGCCGTGCAAAAACGCAGCACCAAGGCTGGTCGCGATGCCTTGGATGCGGGCGAAAAAATCCAGTGGATGGGCTGCGAGGGTGTAAGCGGTTTTGAGACGGTAGACCGCGTGCTGGAAGTGGACCAGACGCCCATCGGCAAAACTCCACGCTCCTGCCCCGCGACCTACATCGGTTTCTGGGACACCATCCGCAAACTCTTTGCCGACACACTGGAAGCCAAGGCGCGTGGTTACGCGGCTAACCGTTTCAGCTTCAACACCGGTGAAGGCCGCTGCCCGGGTTGCGAAGGACAGGGCATTCGCACCATTGGCATGAGCTTCTTGCCGGATGTGAAGGTGCTGTGTGAAACCTGCAAGGGCGCCCGCTTCAACCCCGAGACGCAGGCCGTCACCTGGCGCGGTAAGAACATTGGTGATGTGCTGCAAATGGAAGTCGACGAGGCGGTCGACTTCTTCGCTGCCATGCCCGTCATCGCGCACCCGCTGCAACTCCTCAAGGATGTGGGCCTGGGCTACCTCACGCTGGGCCAGCCGTCACCGACGTTGTCCGGTGGCGAGGCGCAGCGTATCAAGCTGGTGACCGAGCTCTCCAAGGTGCGCGACGACATTGGCAAGCGCGGCCAGAAGGCGCCGCACACGCTGTATGTGCTGGACGAGCCGACCGTGGGCCTGCACATGGCCGATGTGGAAAAACTCATCCATGTGCTGCACCGCCTGGTCAACGCGGGCCACAGCGTGGTCGTCATTGAGCATGACCTCGATGTGATCGCTGAAGCCGACTGGGTGCTGGATTTGGGCCCCGAAGGTGGCAACGGCGGCGGCCGTGTGGTGGCTGCCACGACGCCCGAAGAGGTGGTGCGCCTGGGCACACACACCGGCAAAGCGCTGGAGGCTGTGTTGGCACGCTGACCCGCTTTTACGCTGGGCTTGCGTTTTTAAATATTACCCGGATATAATTCGCTCATTATTTTTATCCGGGTGAATTTATGGCGTGGTTAGACACCGCTTGCACAGCGTTTGAAGGCAGCCGCTGCATAAGCAGCGGGACATTGAAGGACGTGGCCCTGGCCACCAAACCCGTGGTGGACCGCTGGGCCAGCAGCATCAGCCCGCCGCCGGTGCTGATCTTTGACGACGCGACCAGCGAGGTGATCGAGCTGGACTGGCGCGGCACGCTGGCCGACTTTGTGACGCGGCTGGACGCGCAGGACCATGCCATGCGCAGCGCCACACCCGAGCCCCGAGCGGAGGCAGAAGCGGTCGAAGTACCGCGTGGCCCAGGCCGCCCCAAGTTGGGTGTCTCGGCCCGCGAGGTGACCCTGTTACCCCGCCACTGGGAATGGCTGGCCAGCCAGCCGGGCGGTGCTTCGGTGGCACTGCGCAAGCTGGTGGAAGTGGCGCGGCTGTCGTCCGAAGTCAAAGACCGGGTCCGCAACGCGGCAGCCGCGGGCTACAAATTCATGTCGACCATGGCCGGGCACGAGGCCCATTTTGAAGACGCCAGCCGCGCGCTGTTTGCGGGCGACCAGGCAGGGTTTGAAGCACAGATTGCCGGCTGGCCCGCCGATGTGCAGGTCCACCTGAAAAAGATATTCAAAGACGCCTTTGCGGCGTAAACAAAAAGAGGGAAAACAATGAACACAACAACCCCAACACCCGTGCAGGCACCGCCTTTGTGGAAAGGCTACCTGGCCTTTCTGGTGCCCATGATCATCAGCAACATCCTGCAGGGACTCTCCGGCACGGTGAACAACATCTATCTGGGGCAGATGTTGGGTGTGGGCGCCATGGCGGCCGTGTCGGCCTTCTTTCCTGTGCTGTTTTTCCTGATCGCTTTCATGATCGGTCTGGGGGCCGGGGCCTCGGTGCTGATTGGCCAGGCCTGGGGCGCCAAAGAGTTTGAACGCGTGCGCGCCATCACCGGCACCACGCTGATGGTGGGCCTGTACGCCGGACTGGTGGTGGCCGTATTTGGCGGTGCGTTCACCGAAGGCCTGTTGCGTGCGTTGGGCACACCGGCCGACATCCTGCCCGACGCCGTGGCGTATGCGCGCATCAGCATGATGGCGGCGCCCGGCATCTTTTTCTTCCTGCTCATCACTTCCATGATGCGCGGCGTGGGTGATACCAAGACGCCGCTCAAGACGCTGATCATCGCCACCGTGGTCGGGCTGGCGGTGACGCCCGCACTGATCCAGGGCTGGTTCGGCCTGCCACGCCTCGGTGTGGCCAGTGGTGCCTGGGCGTCTGTCGTGTCCTTTCTGGCCGCCATTGCCTGGACGGCCTGGCACATGCTGCGGGTGAACCATCCCATGGCACCCAATGCGGCGTTCAAGCAGCATCTTCGGGTGGACCGCGCCATCCTGGCCAAGGTGTTGCGTATTGGTCTGCCAACGGGTTTGTCCATGATCACCATTTCCCTGGCCGAAATCGCGGTGCTGTTCCTGGTGAATCGGTATGGCTCGCAGGCTACGGCGGCCTATGGTGCGGTGAACCAGATCGTGAACTACGTGCAGTTCCCGGCCATCTCGATTGCCATCACCGCGTCCATCCTTGGTGCGCAGGCCATCGGGGGCGGGCGCACCCATATGCTGGGCGCCATTGTGCGCACCGGCATTTACATGAACCTTGTGCTGACCGGCTCGCTGGTGCTGCTGGGCTACGCGTTCTCACGCGCCATGCTGGGCCTGTTCATCACCGACCCGGCCGTGGTGGAACTGGCGCAAACCCTTCTGCACATCATGCTGTGGAGCAGCGTGATCATGGGCATGTCCATGGTGCTGTCGGGTCTGATGCGTGCCAGTGGTGTGGTGCTGTGGCCCACCGCGATCAGCATGTTTGCGATTGGCTGTGTGGAAGTGCCCGTGGCCTGGCTGCTCAGCGCGCACTATGGGCTGAATGGCATCTGGGTGGCTTACCCGGTCGCCTTCCTCGTGATGCTGGGCATGCAGACGGCGTACTACCGGCTGGTGTGGCGCAAGCTGACCATCCGCAGGCTTTGAACGCCGGGTTGAAATAAAACGAAACAAACCGCAACCGCCCTGACACCCGGTATCAGGCGCGGCGCGGCACCATGGCGGTCATGTTCAACCCATCCTTCGGGATTAGAAAGACCTCCATGAAACACTTTTTCAAACGCAATTTCAAACGCACCATGTTTGGCCTGGCCGGCGCAGCCATTCTGGTAGGTGGCCTTAGTGCCTGCGGCCACCGTGACCGTGAATTTGGCGCCAACCTGAGCGCTGAGCAGTACACGCAAAAGCGCGACAAGATGGTCGACAAGGCTGCCAGCAAGCTGGACCTCACCGAAGACCAGAAGAAGCGCTTGGCCACGCTGGGTGACAAGCTATACGAACAACGCACTGCGCTGATCGGCCAGACCAAAGACCCGCGCGCCGAGATGAAGGCGCTGGTGGCGGGTGACAAGTTTGACGCCGCACGCGCCCAGGCGCTGATCACTGACAAAACCACTGCCTTGCAAACCAAGAGCCCTGAAGTGATTGCCGCCCTGGCCGACTTCTACAACAGCCTGAACCCGGCCCAGCAGCAAAAGGTGCGTGACTACACGGATGGTCGCGGTCACTGGTTCCGCCGCGGCTGACCCACCATGGCCAGCGCCACACTGAACGCATTGCTGGAGCCCGTGCGCACCCATGGCCGGGCGCTGCTGGCCGCGTCCGACGAGCCCCATGCCGAGCTGCTGGCCCTGGTGTGGGGCCCGCGCTTCGACCGGGAACATGCGCGGGCGCTGTTGGCCACGTTGCCCCAGGCCATGCCCGCGGTCATCCAGACGGTGGAGCAGGTGGCCCTGCAGTTTGACGGCCTGCCCGCGGGTGAACAACAACGCCTGCGTCAGCTCATCCTGCGCCACCACAGCCGGTGGGACAATGCCCAGGCTATTTCATAAAACTGCATGCACCGCATCCTGCTGATCGACGATGACGCTGAACTGGGCCCACCTTTGGCGGCCTACTTTGCGCGCTTTGACATGGCGCTCGAATGCGCGCTCACGCCCAGCAATGGGCTGGCGCGCCTGGCGCAGGGTGGTGTGGACGCAGCGATCCTCGATGTGATGCTGCCCGAGATGGATGGCTTTGCGCTGTGCCGCGTTATCCGCAAGACCAGTGACATTCCCATCCTCATGCTCACCGCGCGTGGCGAGGTGATGGACCGCGTGGTGGGCTTGGAGCTGGGCGCCGATGACTATGTGCCCAAGCCTTTTGAGCCGCGCGAACTCGTGGCCCGCGTGCAGACCGTGCTGCGCCGCCGTGTGGTGACACCGGTGGCGGGCACAGGGGGGCGTTTGGTATTTGACGGCCTGGTGCTCGACGCCGCCACGCGCACCGTGCAGCGACAGGGCGAAGCGCTGGAGCTGACCAGCACCGAATTCGATTTGTTGCACCTGCTGGCGCGCGAGCCCGGCAAGGTGTTTAGCCGCGACGACATCCTCAACCAGTTGCGCGGCCATGAGGCCGAGCTGTACACCCGGGCTGTGGACATTGTGGTCAGCCGCTTGCGCAAAAAGCTGGAGCCGCTGGACTGCATCAAAACCCTGCGCAACGCGGGCTACACGCTGGCAGTGGCGCCGGTTACACCATGAGCATGGCGCGTTTCAAGCGGCGGCAGCGCTGGCATAAGCGGGCCCGTCATGCACTGGCCCACTCACTGCGCGTGCGGCTGGTTGCGCTGTTCCTGTTGCTGGCACTCACCATGGCCGGCACTTTTTTGTTTGGTATGCAGTACGCGCTGGGCATAGGCTGGCGCGACGCGGCCAAGCCGCTGTTGCTGGACTACACCGACAAGTTGACAGCCGAGATCGGCAGCCCGCCCAGCGTGGAACGCGCGCAGGCCCTGGTGCAGCGTCTGCCCTTGTCCATCCGTATCAGTGGTCCGCAGGTCAACTGGCGCAGCCACCCGCAGGAGCAGGTGGATGAACGCGGTTGGACGGACGACCGCTATCGGCCTGCCGACGAACCGCGCTTTTACGAGCGCACCACGGCAGACGGGCACCGCATCCGTTTCGGCATCAGCGTGCAGGCCTGGCACGATCGGCCGCGTATCGTCGGTTGGGCCACACTGACTGCGCTGCTGCTGCTCACCTGGATCGCCTACACCCGCGTACGCCGCATGCTGCGCCCGCTGGACGACATCCGCGCCGGGGCCCAGCGTTTTGGCACCGGCGATTTTGCGCAGCCCATCCCGGTGCGGCACGCCCATCGCCCGGATGAGTTGGGCGAACTGGCCGCCACCATCAACACCATGGGCGGCGATATCCACCAGATGCTGGAGGCCAAACGCACACTCTTGCTGGCCATCAGCCACGAGCTGCGCAGCCCGCTGACCCGCGCGCGCCTCAACACCGAGCTGTTGCCCGAGAACGAAGAAATACAAGCCAACCGCGCGGCCTTGCTGCGCGATCTGGCCCTCATGCGCGACTTGGTCACCGACCTGCTGGAGAGTGAACGTCTGACCAGCCCGCACGCAGCGCTGCACCGCGAGCCGCTGGACATGGCCACGCTGGTGCGTGAGGTGGTGGCCAGCCTGCCCGGCGCGCCCGTGGTCACACAAACACTAGCGGCCGACCTGCCCACGTTACCGTTGGACCCAACCCGCGTGCGCCTGCTGCTGCGCAACCTGCTGGACAATGCGCTGCGCCACAGCACGTCCGCCGCGCAGCCGCCCGGTGTTACGGTGTTGGCAACGCCAGAAGTCGGCCTGCAGATACGGGTGCGCGACTTTGGCCCCGGTGTGGATGCAGCGCAGTTGCCGAATCTGGGTCAACCGTTCTACCGCCCCGACGCAGCCCGCACGCGCGAAGGCGGTGGTGTGGGGCTGGGCTTGTACCTGTGCCGCCTGGTGGCGCAGGCGCATGGCGGCACGTTTGCTGTGCGCAATGCACAGCCGGGGCTGGAGATCACCGTCATGCTGCCGCCAGTTGCTATCTAAATAGTAGCTGCTTGCGCACATTTCATAAGGGTCGCTGGCCTTTTTGGCATGTAATTTCCGAGTGGGGCGCGGGTGGATGGCGGACCCCAGAGGCACGCGCCTTCGGTCTTGCATTACAGTTCAACGTCTACCCGGCGGTAATCGCCGCCCGCTCCCTTTCCCACCACCCCCTCCCATGAAAACCAAAGCCGCTGTCGCCTGGAAATCCGGTGCCCCCCTGACCATCGAAACCGTGGACCTGCAAGGCCCCAAATTTGGCGAAGTGCTGGTGGAAATCAAAGCCACCGGCATCTGCCACACCGACTACTACACCTTGAGCGGCGCCGACCCCGAAGGCATCTTCCCCGCCATCCTGGGCCACGAAGGCGCGGGCATTGTGGTGGACGTGGGGCCGGGCGTGACCACGCTGAAAAAGGGCGACCATGTCATTCCGCTGTACACCCCCGAATGCCGCACCTGCAAGTTCTGCCTCTCGCGCAAGACCAATTTGTGCCAACTGATCCGCGGCACGCAGGGCAAGGGCCTGATGCCTGACGCCACATCGCGCTTCAGCCTGGACGGCAAGCCGATCTTCCATTACATGGGCACGTCGACATTCAGCAACTACACCGTCGCACCCGAAATCTCGCTGGCGAAGATCCGCGAGGACGCACCCTTCGACAAGGTCTGCTACATCGGCTGCGGCGTGACCACCGGCATCGGCGCGGTGCTGTTCACGGCCAAGGTGGAAGCCGGCGCCAACGTCGTCGTGTTCGGCCTAGGCGGCATTGGCCTGAACGTGATCCAGGGTGCCAAGATGGTGGGCGCCGACAAGATCATCGGCGTGGACATCAACCCGGCGCGCCAGGAGATGGCGCGCAAGTTCGGCATGACGCACTTCATCAACCCCAAGGAAGTGCCGAACGTGGTCGACGCCATCGTGCAACTGACCGATGGCGGCGCGGACTACAGCTTTGAGTGCATCGGCAACACGCAGGTCATGCGCCAGGCGCTGGAGTGCACGCACAAGGGTTGGGGCCGCAGCATCATCATCGGCGTGGCTGAGGCCGGCGCCGAAATCTCGACACGTCCATTCCAGTTGGTCACCGGCCGCAAATGGGAAGGCTCGGCCTTTGGCGGCGCACGCGGCCGCACCGACGTGCCCAAGATCGTCGATTGGTACATGGAAGGCAAGATCAACATCGACGACCTGATCACCCACACCATGCCGCTGGAAGACATCAACAAGGGCTTTGACCTGATGAAGAGCGGCGAATCCATCCGCGGCGTCGTCATTTTTTGATGAAATAGGGCTCTAGCACTCGTGGATATTGCGCAAGCAGCTTCTTATTTGATAGCAATTAATGTCATCTTCTTCCCTTGAACTGATCAGCGAACACGCCTGCTTCGGCGGCGTGCAGCGCTTCTACCAGCACGCATCCAACGCCATCGGCCTGCCCATGCGTTTCTCGGTGTTCCTGCCGCCGCAGGCACTGCAGGGCGGGTCCAACAAGGTGCCCGGACTGGTCTATCTGGCGGGCCTGACCTGCAACGAAGAAACCTTCATGACCAAGGGCGGCGCGCAACGCTTGGCGGCTGAACTGGGGCTGGCGCTGATCGCGCCCGATACCAGCCCGCGCGGCGCCAACCTGCCTGGCGACAGCGAGAGCTGGGATTTCGGCGTGGGCGCCGGGTTTTACCTCGACGCGACGCAAGCGCCGTGGGCCAAGCACTACCGCATGGAGAGTTACATCACCTCCGAGCTCCTGGACGTGGTGGCGCAGGCGCTGCCTGTCGACACACAGCGGCTGGGCCTCTTCGGCCACTCCATGGGCGGCCACGGCGCGTTGTCGTTGGCGCTCAAACACCCGCAGTTGTTCAAGTCAGTTTCTGCCTTCGCCCCCATCTGCGCGCCCAGCCAGTGCCCCTGGGGCCACAAGGCTTTCGCCGGTTACCTGGGCGCCGACACTGCTACCTGGGCTGCCCACGACAGCAGCGCGCTGATGGCCGCACGCACCACGGCGCTGTTCCCCCAAGGCATCCTGATCGACCAAGGCCTGGCCGACAAATTCCTGCCCACCCAGTTGTTCCCCGAAGCCTTTGAAGCCGCGTGCCAAAAGGCTGGCCAACCCCTGACCCTGCGCCGCCATGCGGGTTACGACCACGGTTATTACTTCATCGCGACTTTTATGGCGGACCATTTGGCGCACCATGCCAAGGCCCTGGCGTAAACCACACACCCAACGTACCTCACGCTTATTCCATGTCCACATTCGAAATAGAAGGCGGCGTGCCCCTGCGGGGCACCATCCGCGCCTCTGGCAACAAAAACGCCATCTTGCCCATGATTGCGGCCTGCATCCTGACCGACCAGGAGGTGGTGCTGGATAACGTGCCCGACATCATTGATGTGCGCCACATGCTGGACGTGATCGTCGAGATCGGCGGCAAGGTGGAGCGCAGCGGCGAGCGCGTGAGCATCCATGTGGCCAGCGTGCGCACCAACGAAATCGGCCAGGTGCTGTGCAACAAGGTGCGCACCTCCATCCTCTGCGTGGCGGGCTTGCTGCATCGCACGGGCAAGGCACGCCTGCACCCGCCCGGCGGCGACGTGATTGGCCGCCGCCGGCTGGACACGCATTTTTATGGTCTGCAAAAGTTGGGTGCCAAAGTCACCATCGACGGCACCTACGACTTTGAAGTGGCCGGCGCGCTCACGGGCGCCGAGCTGTTCTTCGATGAGCCCTCGGTCACCGGCACCGAACACATCCTCATGGCCGCCGCCGTGAGCCGTGGCCACACGTTGATCCGCAACGCCGCCTGCGAGCCGCATGTGCAGGACCTGGCGCACCTGCTCAACGCCATGGGCGCCAAGATCACCGGCATCGGCACCAACCAGCTCAGCGTGGACGGCGTGGAGTCGCTGCGCGGCACCACCTACACCGTATGCCACGACCACATTGAGGCCGCGTCTTACCTGGCCCTGGCCGCAGCCACGGGCGGCGAGATCACGGTGGAGGGCACCGACAAACACGCCTACGGCATGTGCCATCGCGTGTTCGAGACGCTGGGCGTGAAGATCGAATTGCACGACAAACACATCTACCTGCCCGCCAACCAAAGCCTGCGCGTGACGCGCGAGTTTGATGGCGCCATGCCGGTGATTGGCGACGGCCCCTGGCCCCAGTTCGCCACCGACCAGATGAGCTGCATGATCACGCTGGCCACGCAGGTGGAGGGCAATGTGCTGTTCTTTGAGAAGATGTTCGAGTCGCGCCTGTACTTTGTAGACAAGCTCATCGCCATGGGCGCGGCTGCCGTGGTGTGTGATCCGCACCGCGTCGTTATCAGCGGGCGCAGCAAGCTGCGTGGCACCACGCTGCCTTCGCCCGATATCCGCGCCGGTATGGCGCTGCTGGGTGCGGCCCTGTGCGCCAGCGGCAAATCCACCCTGCAAAATGCCAACATGATCCAGCGTGGCTACGAAAAGCTGGACGAGAAGCTGCTGGCGCTGGGTGCGCGCATCACCCAGAAGGCTTGAGACTTGCTATATAAAATATAGCTGCTTGCGCATACTCCATAAGGGCTAGTGCCCTGTTTGGCTCCAAAGTACCTGCTGCGCCCAGGCGGGCAGCGGTTGTACCAGTTCCTTCGTCCAGTCGCCCTTGCACAGCGCTACTGCCGTCAGCGTGTCGGGCGGCGTTGCGTCGTGCGAGTCGTAGAGCACCGCGGCATCGGCCAGGCGCACGGCGTCAGTCAAGTGGGCCAGTGTGCGCGGGTAGCGTTCCAGAATGCGGTCGGCCGGCACGGGGTGGCCGCCTTCGGCGACGCGCTGCGCCACGCGCGCCAGCAAGCGCTCGGGCTGGTCCAAAGCCACAACCAGCAGCATGACGAAGAAGCCCTGCGCCTGGGCGCTCTCAATCAACTGAAGTTTGGATGCATGTGAAAACACGGTTTCGCTGACGAAAGACTGGCCTGCGGCCAGGAGTTCGGTGCGGCGTGTGTCCGCCCACTGGCGCGCCTGCTCCGAGCGCGCGCCGACCTCGGTGATGTGCCGCAGGTGGGTGGTTTCGTACACGTCTGCGTTGACAAATGCAATGTCAGGCGCAATGGTGCCCGCCAGCACCAACGCGCGGTACAGGGTGGATTTGCCGGCGCCGTTGGGGCCAGCCAGCAGGTAGAAAACGGGCTTGGTTTTGCCACGGCGCTTGCGTGGCGTGGCGGCGGGCGCCATCTCAGGCGACGCGTTGGCCCGCCTTGCTACGGTTGCTGGCTACGACCTCGCGCACCCGCTGCGCCAGGCTGGCGTCGTTCTCTACCGCCATGAACTGGGCGAGCAGGGCGTCGGCTTGCGAAGCGGGTTTGTCAGCGCTGGGGCGTGCGCGGCGCGCGGCGATTTCGTAACCGGCAATAGCGGTTTGCGCCTCTTGTGCGGTCAAGCCGCTGTGTTCAACGATGCGGCCCAGCGTGGCCCAGTACTCCACCTGCCCCGCAACAGAGCGGCGCATGGGCTGCGCGGCCTCGCGGGCCTGTTGCACCAGTTCGGCGGGGAGTTTGACGGATGCAAAACTGGTGGGGGAGGATGCCATAAGAATCTCCTGTTTGGCGCATTATGCGTCAATATGCGCCAAATTGCAGACGTAAAACAGATGGCATGTTGGCTTCAAGGGGTGCAACACCGGGTAATCTTGGGGCCAGGCAGATGCGCGGCGAGTCACCCGCCGGCCAAACGAAAAACCATGAAAACCTTTTACAACCACCTGCACGCCCAGCACCAGGGCAAGGTCGAAATGTTCCGCGGCGCGCTGGTGCCGTGTTTTGAAGTGCCGGCGCGTGCCGATCACGTGCTGGCCGAGCTGAAGCGCCGCCAGCTGGGCACGGCGGTCAACCCGCAGTCCTTTGACGACAGCGCGCTTACCTCCATCCACAGCCCGCGTTACCTGAACTTCCTGGCCACGGCCTGGGACCAGTGGGTGGCGCTGGATGCGGCCAATGCTGACAAGGACATCCTGCCCTCGGTCTGGCCCACGCGCACTTTCCGCACCGACATTGAGCCTGAGAACTTTTCGGCCAAGGTGGGCCTGTATTCGTACGACGCGGGTTCGCCCTTCACCAGCGGCACCTGGGTGGCGGCGCGTGCTGGCGCCCATTGCGCACTGAGTGCGGCGCAAGCCCTGCTGGACGGCGACCGTGCCTCGTTTGCGCTGAGCCGCCCGCCGGGCCACCATGCGGGTGCGGACTTTTTTGGCGGCTACTGCTTCCTGAACAACGCGGCAATCGCTGCGCAGCATCTGCGCGATGCGGGCATGAAGAAGGTCGCGGTGCTGGATGTGGACTACCACCACGGCAACGGCACACAGGCCATCTTTTACGACCGGCCCGATGTGTTCTTCGCCAGCATCCACGGCGACCCACGCACCGAGTACCCCTTCTACCTGGGCCATGCCGACGAAAAAGGGCAGGGCGCGGGGCTGGGTGCCAACCTGAACCTGCCGCTGCCGCGTGGCACCAACTACGCCACCTGGGCGCAGGCACTGGACACGTCGCTGGCGGCTATAGATAAGTTTGGCGCCGAGGCGCTGGTCGTGTCGCTGGGCATGGACACCTTTGAGGGCGACCCGATATCCGGCTTCACGCTCAAGAGCGATGACTACCTGCGTGTGGGCGAGCGCCTGGCCCGGGTGGGCTTGCCCACGGTGTTTATCTTTGAGGGCGGCTACGCCGTCGAAGAGGTGGGCATCAATGCCGTCAACGTGCTGGAAGCGTTTGCCTGAGACCTAAATGTTGGCCGCGCGGCGCGAACGCACCAGTGCGACCAAGCCGATAGCGGCTACCGCAATCAACACGGCGGGGAACGCCACGGTAGGCGACCAGTCGATCAGCGCGCCCGAGATGCCGGACGCGACCAGCCCACCGAGCGTGTAGGTCAGTACCAGCACGGCCGTGCTGTTGACCAGGGTGATGCCTTTTTCGCGCGCGCCAATGTCGGTCATGGCTATGGTGTACAGCGTGCCACCGGCGCCGCCCCATAAAAACACGATGGGCCAGGCCAGCCACACGATGTTGGCCACAAAAGGCAAAACGCAGGTGGCCAGCAGTGTGATGGATGCAAACACCACCATCAGCGTGCGGCGCCCCTGCGCCTGGTTGTCAAACCGGTCGGCCACCATGCCGGCGGGGAACATGATGAGCACACCGCCCAGTCCGCTGGCCGACACCAGTAGCGCGGCCGTGCCTGCGCCCAGGCCGAGTGCCAGGCCGTACAGCGGCAGGATGGAGGTGACGCCGGTTTCAAAGAAACCGCCGACAAAACCCGCCAGCATGATGATGGGATGCGCCAGCAGCGCGCGCCACAGGCCCGGTAACCCGACATGGGCCGTGTCGGCATCCGCGGCGGGCGGCAGTTTGGGGATAAAGAGCGTCCAGATCAGCCCGACCACGGTGCAGCCAATCACCACCCACAGCGTGTGCGGTTGGTCCGCGCCCAGCCAGACCAGGCAGGCTGGTCCGGTGATAAAGGTCAGGCTGACCAGGGTTTGAAAGATGCCCACGTAACGGCCGCGTTGCCCTGCCGGCGAAAACTCGGCAATCAGCGCCTCGGCCAGCACCCAGCGCAGCGCCATGGCCACGCCCGAGGCCAGGTTCAGCGCGAACCAGATCCAGAGCTGGTTCGTGAAGGTGTAGAGCACGGCCGCCAGCGTGAGGATCACGCCGGCCAGCCACAGGCAGGGCCGCCGCCCCAAGCGCGTGGTCACGCTGGAGGCAAACGGCGTCATGATGAAAATGCCCAGCCAGCCGGAGGCGGCAAACAGCCCGGCCACGGTGGTCGACACATCGGCGCCCTTGAGCTTGAGCAGCAGCAAGGGCGAGAGGATGAAGTAGCCCACCAGCTCGACAAAGGTGGAGCCAAAGATGCTGACCAGGCCGAGCTGTGCGCCAGCGGGTGGTGTGGTGTTGGCGGTGCTCATGCCTTGCGTGCCTCCAGGATGGCGGCGGTGACTTCGGCAAAACCCGCACCACGTTCGCTCGGGGTGATGTAACGCGGCAGGTGTTGCAGCTGGCTTTCGAAGCGGCGGATGTTGGCCACGCCCACACTGTGGGTGAAGTGTTCAAACATGGGCTGGTCGTTGCCCGAGTCGCCGACAAACACCCAGCGGCCCAGCTCCTGCGCCAGGTCGCGCTGGAACAGTTCACGGACGATCCAGCACGCGCCCAGCCATTTGTTGAAGTCACCAAAACACCCGTGGATGTGGATGCTGCTGACCGTGGTGTGCATGCCTGCACCTTGCAGGATGGCCAGTGTCTGCTGCACGGCAGCGGGCGAGAGGTGCGTGAACTCGTTGTAGTCAAACGCCAGATCGGTCTCGCGCCCACCTTCGTCGCGCGCGCGCAATGCGCCGGGCACCTGGGCCAGCACCTGCGCGGCCACCTGCTCCATGCGGGCCTGGTTGGTGGCGCGCGTGTCGGCGTCTTGTTGATATAGTTTTGATAGCTGCCTGCGCACATTCCATGCGGGCTGCAGGCCATTTTGGTTTGAATTTCCTGGATTGGGCACCAGCGCCAGTGCACCGTTCTCGGCCACCATGGCGTCCGCGGGCCAGGGCGGGGTGGCCCCTCCTTCCATCAGTGGTTCACACCAGCCGACGTGTCTACCCGTGATGGGAATGACCGCCAGCCCGGCGGCTTTCAGGTCGGCCAGCGCCTGCAGTGCGGCGGGCGTGACCGTGCCTTCGGTGGTGAGTGTGTCGTCAATGTCGGTGAACACGCCCACCAGGTCGCGGCGGGCCTGCAGCGGCCAGGAGGCAAGGGGTTTCAAGGGGCGTGTTGTCCGCGAGAGAAGGGAGGCCGCATTTTATGCGGTGCACGCGGGTAGCATGTAGCCCATGGGATGCCACTCTTGCATGGAGCTGTTATGAATTTTTCAGAGTTGTTGCGCTGGCAGTGGGATGGGTACACCAACTACCACGCCTCACGGGCCAATCTGCTACTGCACATTGTGGTGGTGCCGCTGTTTTTGGTGGGCAACGTCGTTTTGGTTGTTGCGCTGCTGCAAGGGGCCCTGTGGTTTGCCCTGGCGGGCCTGGTGGCGATGGCTGTGTCGTTCGCGGTGCAAGGCAAGGGACACAGCATGGAGGCCGTGCCGTCGATTCCCTTTGCCAGCCCGCGGCAGGCCGTGGCGCGTATTTTCTTGGAGCAATGGATCAACTTCCCCCGCTTTGTGCTGAGCGGGGGCTGGCTGCGCGCGTTGCGCCAGGCCAGCCGCTAAGTACTTCCGTTAGCCCGCGCTCTGCAATGCCAGCCCTGCGTGTTCACGCAGCGGGTGGAAATGGATCTTGGGGAAACGCTCCTGCGCCAGGCGCACGTCGTACGGGCTGGTACACAGGTAAGCCAGCGTGTCCGCCGCATCCCGCGCCATGCGCTGCGGATAGGCGTTGATGAACTCCTGCAGTTCCTTGGGCGTATCGGCCGTGATCCAGCGTGCGCCGGTGTATTGGCAGCCTTCCAGGCGGATGTCGGCGTCGTATTCACCCTTCAGCCGGTGCTGCACCACTTCAAACTGCAGTTGCCCCACGGCGCCCAGCAGCATGTTGCCGCCCATCTCGGGGCGGAACACCTGAATCGCACCTTCCTCGCCCAACTGGGCCAGGCCTTGCTGCAACTGCTTGGTACGCAGCGGGTTGCGCAGCACCACGGTCATGAACATTTCGGGCGCAAAGAAGGGCAGGCCGGTGTACATCAGGTTCACGCTGCCGTCGGTGATCGTGTCGCCCAACTGCACACCACCGTGGGTGGTAAAGCCCACGATGTCGCCCGCATAGGCTTCTTCCACCGCCTCGCGGCGCTGGCTCATGAAGGTCACCACGGACGTGGGGCGCAGCTCTTTGGAGGTGCGCATCACTTTGAGTTTCATGCCCGGTGTGTATTTGCCGGATGCCATGCGCACAAAGGCAATGCGGTCGCGGTGGTTGGCGTCCATATTGGCCTGCACCTTGAACACCACGCCGCTGAAGGCTTCGTCTTCGGGTTGCACTTCTTTGACCACGGGTTGGCGGTTCACCACCGCCGTGCTGATGCGTTTTTGCGGACTCGGCGCCAGGTCCACCAGTGCGTCCAGCACTTCCATCACACCGAAGTTGTTCACGCCGGAGCCAAAGAACACGGGCGTTTGTTTGCCCGCCAAAAAGGCGGCGTGGTCCCAGGCGGGGGATGCGCCGGTGGCCAGTTCCATGCTTT
Source organism: Rhodoferax saidenbachensis (assembly GCF_001955715.1). Classification (NCBI taxonomy): domain Bacteria; kingdom Pseudomonadati; phylum Pseudomonadota; class Betaproteobacteria; order Burkholderiales; family Comamonadaceae; genus Rhodoferax; species Rhodoferax saidenbachensis. Next base: position 722,693 of record NZ_CP019239.1, read on the forward strand.
CCATCGCGCTGGTCCATTCGTGGCCAAAACGCTTCTCCAGCGCGGCTTGGTCGCTCAAGGGCATGGAATCAAAATCTTGCGGGCGGCGGTCCTTGCCGCCGTCGAACACCGTCATCATCTGCGTGCGCAAATTGATGATGCCGCCGAAAGATTTGCCCTGGCCCACGGGCCAGGTCATGGGCACGCAGGGCATGCCCAGTTCGCGCTCGATCTCATCCAGGATGTCCAGCGGCTCGCGCACTTCGCGGTCCATCTTGTTCACAAACGTGATGATGGGCGTATCGCGCTGGCGGCAGACTTCGATCAGGCGGCGGGTTTGCGCTTCCACACCGTTGGCCGCGTCAATCACCATCAGCGCCGAATCCACGGCGGTCAACACGCGGTACGTGTCTTCCGAGAAGTCCTTGTGACCGGGGGTGTCCAGCAGGTTGACCACGTGGTCGCGGTAGGCCATCTGCATCACGCTCGATGCAACAGAAATGCCCCGCTGCTTTTCAATCTCCATCCAGTCGGAAGTCGCATGGCGCGTGGCTTTGCGGGCTTTCACCGAACCGGCAATCTGGATCGCGCCCGAGAACAGCAACAGCTTTTCGGTCAACGTGGTTTTACCGGCGTCCGGGTGGGAAATGATCGCAAAAGTGCGGCGGCGGCGGGTTTCGGCAAGAAAAGACATGGGCAATGGATGGCACGCAGCGCGGGCCTGTGGCGCCCGGGTGCTCTGGTGCAGAGTTCTGGAAAAGGCTAGAATTATCGCTTTCCGAGGAGCGTTGCAGTTCACGCGCAGTGAACGAGGCTCGGAAAGCTGACCGATAGGGTTAGTTCAAGCACCAACGACGCTCACCCACTGGTCTGTGTGGTGAGTTCCTTTTTCCGGTCATCCCGGTCTCTCGCGAACAGTCCAGTGGCTTTCAAATTTACTTTTGGAGTGAGCCATGAGCGTACTGAAGCCCGTTAAAAATCAAGATTACCAAATTGCCGACCTGAGCCTCGCGCCCTGGGGCCGCAAAGAGCTGACCATTGCCGAGACTGAAATGCCCGGCCTGATGGCCATCCGCGAAGAGTTCGCCAAAGCGCAGCCGCTCAAGGGCGCGCGCATCACCGGTTCCCTGCACATGACCATCCAAACCGGCGTGCTGGTGGAAACATTGCAAGCCCTGGGCGCCGAAGTGCGCTGGGCATCGTGCAACATCTTCTCCACCCAAGACCACGCCGCTGCCGCCTTGGTTGCCAAGGGCACACCGGTGTTTGCGCACAAGGGCGAAACGCTGGAAGAGTATTGGGACTTCACCCACCGCATTTTTGAATTCAGCGGCAAAAAAGGTTCTGCGGCTGAAGGCCCCAACATGATTCTGGATGACGGCGGCGACGCCACGCTGCTGATGCACCTGGGTGCCCGCGCCGAGAAGGACATCAAGGTTTTGGCCAAGCCTGGCAGCGCAGAAGAAATCTGCCTGTTCAACGCCATCAAGGCCAAGCTCAAGCTGGACCCCACCTGGTACAGCCGCCGCCTGAAAAACATCATCGGCGTGACCGAAGAAACCACCACCGGCGTGATGCGCCTGGAAGAAATGGCGGTCAAGGGCAGTCTCAAGCTGCGCGCCATCAACGTCAACGACTCGGTGACCAAGAGCAAGTTCGACAACCTATACGGTTGCCGCGAATCGCTGGTGGACGCCATCAAACGTGCTACCGACGTGATGATCGCCGGCAAGGTGGCCCTGGTGGCGGGTTACGGCGACGTGGGCAAGGGCTCCGCCCAGGCGCTTCGCGCCCTGTCTGCCCAAGTGTGGGTAACCGAGATCGACCCCATCAACGCGCTGCAGGCCGCGATGGAAGGCTACAAGGTTGTGACCATGGAATACGCCGCCGACAAGGCCGATATTTTCGTGACCACCACCGGCAACAAAAACGTCATCACGTACAAACACATGGCGGCCATGAAGGACCAGGCCATTGTTTCCAACATCGGCCACTTTGACAACGAGATCGACGTTGCTTCGCTGGAAAAACTGCAGTGGGACGAGATCAAGCCCCAGGTCGACCACGTAATCTTCCCCGCTACCAAGGGCAAGAACGGCAAGCCTGAAAAACGCATCATCCTGTTGGCCAAGGGCCGCTTGGTGAACCTGGGTTGCGGTACCGGCCACCCGAGCTTTGTGATGTCCTCCAGCTTCGCGAACCAAACCATCGCCCAGATTGAGCTGTTCACCAAGCCCAAGGAGTACAAGGTCGGCAAGGTCTACGTGTTGCCCAAGCACCTGGACGAAAAAGTCGCCCGTTTGCACCTGAAGAAGGTTGGCGCCATGTTGTCCGAGCTGACCGACGAGCAGGCCGCCTACATCGGCGTCAGCAAGTCCGGCCCGTACAAAAAAGAAACCTACCGCTACTAAGCCCCGCATGCGCATTGACCAACTGCTGGTGCAGCGCGGGCTGGCCAGCACCCGCTCGCAGGCCCAGCGCCTGATCGCCGATGGCGTGCAGTGGCGCAAAGGGGAGGAATGGAAGCGGGTCGCCAAGAATGGCGATGAGGTTCCGGAAGACGCCCCTATCCAGCTGCTGGACGACTCCGAGGCACGTTACGTGTCGCGGGGAGGCCTGAAGCTGGAGGCGGCGCTCAAGCACGTGGGCCTGTCGGTGACAGGACTGCGTTGCCTGGACGTGGGGCAGAGCACCGGTGGTTTCACCGACTGCCTGCTGCAAGCCGGCGCTGCATGCGTAGTGGGTGTAGACGTGGGCAGTGCCCAACTGCACCCCAGCCTGCGTGAGGATGCGCGGGTCCTGTGCGTGGAAAGTGTCAATGCACGCACTCTGTCTGCTGCAGATTTGATAGCTGCTTACGCAGGAAGTACGGGGGCTGAAGGCCAATTTGACCTTGAAGAAGACGGTGAAACCTTTGAGGGTTTTGATGGCTCCGATGACAGCCGCGAAGAGGCCGAACTGGCCACCTTGCCGCCGGAGTTTGCGCCACCGTTCGATCTGCTGGTCGCCGACCTGTCTTTCATTTCGCAAACTCTGGTGTTGCCGGCTGCGGTGGAATTCCTCAAAGAGGGCGGAACCCTGCTGACGCTGGTCAAGCCGCAGTTCGAGCTGCAGCCGGGCCAGGTGGGCAAGGGCGGGATTGTCAAAGACGCCACCATGTACCCCATCGTCGAGCAACGATTGCGTGAGACGTGCGCCGAGCTGGGCCTGACGGTCACCGCGTGGTTTGATTCGCCCATAGAAGGTGGCGATGGCAACCGCGAATTTTTCATTTGCGCCCGCAAGACGGGTGTTTCCTCTTCCTGAAGACGGCCATGTCCCAGACACCCAGACTTCCCCTGAGTCTTGAATTCTTTCCGCCCAAAACACCTGAAGGCGCAGAAAAGCTGCGCGTCGTGCGCCAGCAACTGTATGGTCTGAAGCCCGAGTTTTGCTCCGTCACGTTTGGTGCCGGTGGCTCCACGCAAGAAGGCACCTTCGGTACGGTGCGCAGCATCCTGGCCGAGGGCGTGGATGCGGCCTCGCACTTCTCCTGCATCGGCGCCACCAAAGACACAGTGCGCGCGCAGCTCGCCACGCTCAAGACCATGGGCGTCAAGCGCCTGGTGGCACTGCGTGGTGATTTGCCCAGCGGCTACGGTGCCGGTGGTGAGTTCCACTACGCCAGCGACCTGGTCACTTTTATCCGTATGGAGACGGGTGACGATTTCCACATCGAAGTGGCGGCTTATCCCGAAGTGCATCCCCAGGCCAAGTCACCCGCCAGCGATCTGCAGGCTTTTGCCGCCAAGGTGCAGGCGGGTGCCAATTCGGCCATCACGCAGTATTTCTACAACGCTGACGCGTATTTCCGCTTTGTCGAAGAGCTGGACGCGCTGGGCCTGAACATCGCCGTGGTACCGGGCATCATGCCTATCAGCAGCTCCACGCAGTTGATGCGCTTCAGCGACGCCTGCGGCGCCGAGATTCCACGCTGGATTCGCCTGCGTCTGCAGAGTTTTGGTGACGACGTGGCTTCCATCAAGTCCTTCGGTCTGGATGTGGTCACCGACCTGTGTGAACAGTTGCGCGCCGGTGGCGCACCGGGGCTGCATTTCTACACGATGAACCAGAGCGTTGCGACGCTCGCGTTGTGTGACCGGCTGGGACTGGCGACGGCGTGACACGCAATTTTGCGCCGGGTCGCCCCAAGCAAAATTAGCCCCCCTGGTGGGTAGCGGCGGAGCGTGGGGGCAATGTCAGCCGCCTGATTCCAGCGACGAGCTGGCGTTCTGGTCCTGCTTCAGCAACTCCACCATCTGCGGCAACGCGTCTTTCAGCGCGGCCTTCAGCGTGTGCGGTGGGTTGATCAGGAACATGCCGCTGGCCGGCAAGCCGGGGCGGACCACTTCACCCTCTGCATCCTGAGTCAGTTTGCTGGACTTGACCGTCAGCGTGGCATGCAACCAGCTTTTGCCGGCCTTGTTGGCCAGGGTTTTCAGTTTTTTCGGCAGGTCGTGCGCTTCGGGGCGCGGAATGATGGGGTACCACACGGCGTAGGTGCCGGTGGCAAAACGCAGCAGCGCATCGGCCACCATGGCGGGCACGCGGGCGTAGTCGTGTTTGACCTCATAACTCGGGTCACACAGCACCAGGGCGCGGCGTGAGGGCGGCGGCAGGAATTTCTTGAGCCCTTCAAAACCGTCTTCGCGCAGGATAGTGACCTGGCGGCCCGCTTCCAGCTGCGCCACGTTGGCTGTCAGTGTCTTGGTGTCGGTCGGATGCATTTCCCACAGCTTGAGCTTGTCGCGGCCGCTCAGCAGACTCTGGATGATGAAAGGCGATCCGGGATAGACCTTCCACTGGTTTGCGGCATTGAAACTTGCCACCATTTCCACATAGTCCTGCAGGGCAGGCGTGAAGCCTTGCGGTGGCTTGCTGGCGACCAGTTTCAGGAAACCGTCGGCGGCCTCGGCGCTGGTCTGGGCATAGTCCCCATCCAGGCGGTACAGGCCGGCACCGGCATGGGTGTCGAACACATTGAGCGCGTCTTTTTGCGTCATGTGCCGCAGCACGGCCAGCAAAATGGTGTGTTTGAGGACGTCGGCATGGTTGCCGGCGTGAAAGGCGTGGCGATAACTGAACATGCCGGGATACTAACCTTTGCAAAGCCTCTTATGTAGGCCCCCTAGCCAAAACCCCCGAGGTTTCGTATAATGCTGGGCTTCGCAGCGCTTTAGTGGTTCCGCGACGAAGCTGCCAAAAGCGTTCTGCGCCCCGGCGAAACCTACCTAAGAGATTCCCATCAGAGGAACGCCGACCGTAGAAAAGAGCCCGCCAAACCCTCCTTTAAAGAGAAATCTCATGTCTACTTTCAGCGCAAAACCCGCTGAGGTCGTGCACGAGTGGTTTGTGATTGACGCGACCGACAAGGTCCTCGGACGAGTAGCCAGCGAAGTTGCTCTCCGTTTGCGCGGCAAACACAAGGCCATTTACACGCCTCACGTCGATACCGGTGACTTCATCGTCATCATCAATGCAGCCCAGCTGCGCGTCACGGGTGCCAAGCCCCTGGACAAGGTGTACTACCGCCACTCGGGTTACCCCGGCGGCATTACAGCCACCAACTTCCGCGACATGCAAGCCAAGCATCCTGGCCGCGCTTTGGAAAAAGCCGTCAAGGGCATGCTGCCCAAGGGTCCCCTGGGTTACGCCATGATCAAGAAGCTCAAGGTCTACGGTGGTGCTGAGCACCCCCACACAGCCCAGCAGCCCAAGGTTCTGGACATCCCCGGTATTTCTGCCAATGCAGTGAAACGTGAGGCCGCCAAATGATCGGTGAATGGAACAATGGCACCGGCCGTCGCAAATCCAGCGTCGCCCGTGTGTTTCTGAAAAAAGGCTCCGGCCAAATCGTAGTGAACGGCAAAGCGATCGAAAAGTTCTTCGGCCGCGCAACGTCCATCATGGTCTGCAAGCAGCCCCTGCTGCTGACGAACCACGCTGAAACATTTGACATCATGGTCAATGTGTCCGGCGGCGGTGAGTCCGGCCAGGCGGGTGCAACCCGCCACGGTATTACCCGTGCCCTGATCGACTACGACGCAACCCTCAAGCCGGCCCTGAGCCAGGCTGGTTTCGTGACACGTGACGCACGTGAAGTCGAACGTAAGAAGGTCGGCTTCCACGGCGCTCGCCGTCGCAAGCAGTTCTCCAAGCGTTAATCGCCTTCGCAACGTCCTGTTGCAAAGCAAAAGCCGCCGAACGCAAGTTCTGGCGGTTTTTTTGTTTGAGGTCGCTGCACTTAACTTAGTTTTACAAAGTTAAGTGCAGTTGCGGACGTACTTGTGTTTTTGGACTGCTAGACTTCGCCCTCGATGAGATTTCGCCTGCTTCGCCGCCGCCTTACTATCAGCGCCCCTCGCATGGCGGTGCGTAGCGCATTGCCCTGGCCTTTTCGCTGGGCCATGCTTGCCATCGTGTTGGGATTTTGTGCGGCCATTGGCCTGTGGGCCTTCGAGTTTGGCAAGGATATTGCTGGGCTTGAAAAAGGGTCCAAGGAAGAAGTGACGCGTTTGCGAAGCGAGCTGGCGGATGCGCACGCCGAATTGGCCAGCACCAAGGAAGAGCGTGACCAGGCCCAGTCCATTGCCAATACGGCAGGGACGCTGGTCACCACGGAGAAAGCTTCGCAGGAGCGTCTGATGGAGCAGGTCAAGAAGCTGGAAGCGGACAACCGCAGCCTGCGGGATGACCTGGGATTTTTTGAGAAGTTGATCCCGGCAGCTGGCGTGGATGGCGTGGCGATTCGGGGTTTGCAGGCGGAGATGCTGGGAGTCTCCAAGCTAAAATGGCAGGTTCTGGTGATCCAGGCCAGCAGGAATGCGCCAGAGTTCAATGGCCGCTTGGAGATGTCATTTACCGGCACCTTGAACGGCAAACCGTGGACGGCAGCTTTGCCAGAAGGGCCGCAGGCCATCAAGGTACGGCAGTATGGCCGCCTGGAAGGTGAGCTGGAGTTGCCGGATCAGGTGATTGTCAAAGGTGTTTTGGCCAGAGTGATGGATGGGGCTGTCGTCAAATCAACGCAGTCCGTCAAGTTGTAGCGTTTCAACGAGGTACATCATGTTCAACAAGAAAAAGCAGCCCCCGATCAAGAGTCTGATTGCTGAAGGCAGTCGCATCACCGGGGATATTTCCTTCGCAGATGGATTGCGTGTCGATGGCGATGTGACTGGAAACATCCGTGCCAGTGACGAAGTGGCAAGCATTCTGGTGATTTCGGAGTCGGCCAAAGTGATTGGTGAGGTGGTCGCGGACCACATCATCATCAACGGCAGTGTCAAAGGCCCCGTCCATGCCCGCCTGATGCTGGAGCTGCAGCCCAAAGCCCGGATTGAGGGCGATGTGCAGTATGCGGCCCTGGAAATGCACCAAGGTGCCTTGATCGCTGGTCAGTTGCGGCCGATTATCCTGGGCGAAGAGGAAAAGCCCACACTGAAGCTAGCGGCAAATAACCAGTAAAAGAATTCCCGAGCAGGTTGCTGTACTATTGTCCGCATTCCTGCCATTGAACGGAGCCCGATATGAGCGCAGTTGCTGAAAACATCCAGACCGAAATGCCCGCCCCCATCCTGTTTACGGACAGCGCGGCGGCCAAAGTGGCGGACCTGATCGCCGAAGAAGGCAACCCTGACCTCAAGCTGCGCGTGTTTGTGCAGGGCGGTGGTTGCTCCGGTTTCCAGTACGGTTTTACCTTTGACGAAATTACCAACGAAGACGACACCACCATGACCAAAAATGGTGTGTCGTTGTTGATCGACGCAATGAGCTACCAGTACCTGATGGGCGCAGAGATCGACTACAAGGAAGATCTGCAAGGCGCCCAGTTTGTGATCAAGAACCCCAATGCCACCAGCACCTGCGGCTGCGGCTCGTCGTTCTCGACCTGATTACGCGGGATAAATCGCACCCAGAATACGGGCGCCTTGGGCGCCCGTAACTTTTGGGACGCTGGCGGTTGACCGCAGCATTGCCTGGCGTGCCAGCCAGGCAAATGCCGTGGCCTCTACCTGCAGTGGTGGCAGGCCAAATACGTCAGAAGACGTCACTTTGCACATCGGCAAAGCGCTCGACAAACGGGCCATCAAATGCAGGTTGAGCGCACCACCGCCGCAAACGATCAAGGTGCGGGCATCCGGGGCTTCGCGCAACAAGCTGTCTGCACATGCCCTTGCCGTCAGCTCGGTCAGCGTGGCCTGTACATCCTGTGGGGGCAGCGCTTCCATTCCCTGCAATTGACGGGCCAGCCATGACGTATTAAACAGATCTCTGCCCGTACTCTTCGGGGGTGCTTTGGCAAAGAAGGGTTCCTGCAGCATGCGTTGAAGCAGCGCAGGGTTGACTGTGCCGCTCGCTGCCCATAGGCCCAAGTTGTCATACGGGGCGCCTGAGTGTGCCAGGCACCAGGCGTCCATCAAGGCATTGCCTGGGCCGCAGTCAAAGCCTCGTACGGCGTCCGCCTGGGTGCCCATCAAGGTGAGGTTGGAGATACCGCCAATATTGAGTACTGCAGGGCATTGGCCCCCTTGACCAAAGAAGGCCTGGTGAAACGGTGGAACCAACGGTGCGCCCTGGCCACCCGCGGCCACATCCCGGCTACGGAAATCGGCCACCACGTCGATACCGCATAACTCCGCCAGCAAGGCGGGTTGGTTGAGTTGCAGTGTGTAACCGGTGCCATCAAATTCCTGGGGACGGTGGCGCACTGTTTGCCCGTGCGCACCGATAGCGCGTATGGCGGAGGCGGGGCACTTGCTGGCTTTCAGAAGTTGGTGCACCACGTCGGCATAGATCCGGACCAGCCCATTACCGGCCAGTGCTGCGCGGTGCAGTTCGTTGTCCGATGCGGTGTTGAGCGCCAGCAACTCCTGCTGGAGCGCCGCCGGAAACGGGGCACTCGCGTGGCCCACGACTTGGGGGCTTTGGCCGGAAAAATCTGCCAGTACGCCGTCGACCCCGTCCAGCGAGGTGCCGGACATCAGGCCAATGTACAGATCGGACAAGACCGGAGAGTCTCCGTTGTTTACTGGGCGTTGCCGGGCAGCATGTACGCCGCGGCCGTGAGTTGCGCCTTGACCTGTGCGGCAGCCTTGTCAAACACGGGCTTGGCCGATGCGGCGACGGGAACCGTCTCGCTCTGGCGTGCGATCGTCAGTGGGTCACGGAACACGCCGTTGATGCGAAACTCGAAATGCAGATGGGGACCCGTGGCGTAACCGGTCGAACCGACCGCGCCCAGGTTTTGCCCCTGGCTGATGCGGTCGCCCCGCTTGACGTTGATACGGCTCAAGTGCGCGTACAAGGTGGTGTCGCTGCTGTTGTGTTTGACCATGACCACGTTTCCGTAGCCGTTCTGCACGCCTGCAAAATCGACGATGCCGTCGGCCACGCTACGCACGGGAGTGCCGGTGCTCGCGCCGTAGTCGACGCCGGTGTGGGCGCGCCAGGTTTTGAGAATCGGGTGAAAACGCATGGAAAAACCACTGGTGACCCGGGAAAACTCCAGCGGAGACGTCAGGTAGGTCCGGCGCAGACTCTGGCCTGCCAATGTGTAGTAGCCGCCCTTGGTGAGGGAGTGCGTCGCGGAAGTAGATGCGGTCACTTCTGTTGCGGTGGCCGGTTCCTGGAACCACATGGCCTGGTAGGTCTTGCCTGCGTTGACAAACTCGGCACTCAGCACACGGCCGGCGCGCAGGGGCTCGCCGTCGCCTTCCAGGGTTTCGTAGACCACCGAGAAGCGGTCACCCTTGCGCAGCGCGCGGTGGAAGTCGATGTCGCCCGAGAATATCTCGGCCAGTTGAATGGCAATGGCATCCGGCACACGTGCTTCGTCGGTGGATGCAAACAGCGAGGAGGCAATCACACCGCTGGCCATGCGTGAAGACGCCGCCATGGGCAGTGTTTCGAGGCGGGAGACAAAGCCGCTGGCGGTTTTTTGCACCGTCAGGCGTTTGAACATGCCGTCGTCTTCAGGACTCCAGCGTGCGCTCAGGTTGAGCAGCGCATTGCGTTCACTGGCTTCCACCGTGACGTTGCGTCCCACACGACCCAGCAGGGTTTGCTGCACCAGCGGATCGGCACGCAGGAACGCGGCGGCCTGCGCATCAAAGATGCCCAGACGTTTGAGCAGGTTGTCTGCGGTGTCCGTGGAGCGGGTGACTTCCGAGCGGTAGAGGCGTTGTGTGTTGGCTTCCAGCGCTTCCATCTGCGCCGATACGGGCAGGGAAGCAATGTTTTCCACGATGGTGTGCACCGGCAGGTCCGCAGCGTCAGGGGCCAGATTGGCGACGGCGAACGTGGCACCTGTACCGCCCAAAAGCAGTGCAGAAACAAGAGCGGTGATACGACGGGGATGGCGGCTGGCGAGCGCGGCGGCGGAGTTCAAAAACGACTCGGCGGCTTGGGGCAGTCCGTTAAACACTATGGGGGGCTCCGTTGGTAGGGGGCGGCGCGACTAAAATCCAGCCGCTGGCAATCAAACGTGATTGCAGGAGGGAGGACGCAGTATAGCGGCCTACCGCACAGACGCATCGATAAAAACCCTTATGAATCAAGCCTCAAGCCCTCAATTTGTTGTAACAGACCGTGTTCGTGAAGCCCTGGCCGTCTCGTTGCGCGGCTGTGACGAACTCATTCCTCAAGAAGAGTGGGTCAAAAAGCTGGCCAAATCGGAGGCAACCGGCACGCCGTTGCGCATCAAACTGGGCCTGGACCCGACTGCGCCCGACATCCACATCGGCCATACCGTCGTCTTGAACAAGATGCGTCAATTGCAAGATCTGGGCCATACGGTGATCTTCCTGATTGGTGACTTCACCAGCATGATTGGCGACCCGTCCGGCCGCAACAGCACCCGCCCGCCGCTGACGGCCGAGCAGATCAAGGTCAACGCCGAAACCTACCGCGCCCAGGCCGACAAGATCCTGGACCCGACCAAGACCGAGCTGCGTTACAACAGCGAATGGAGCGACCCGTTGGGTGCGCGCGGCATGATCCAGCTGGCCAGCCGCTACACCGTGGCGCGCATGATGGAGCGCAACGATTTCCACGACCGCTTCAAGGCCGGCACACCGATTGCCGTACATGAGTTTCTGTATCCGCTGATGCAGGGTTATGACAGCGTGGCTTTGAAGAGCGATCTGGAGCTGGGTGGTACCGACCAGAAGTTCAATCTGCTGATGGGCCGCACGCTGCAGGCCGAATACGGCCAGGAGCCGCAATGCATTTTGACCATGCCGCTGCTCGAAGGCCTGGACGGCGTCGAGAAGATGTCCAAGAGCAAGAACAATTACATCGGCATCTCTGAAGACGCCAACACCATGTTTGCCAAGGTGCTGTCCATCTCCGACGTGCTGATGTGGAAGTGGTTCACTTTGCTGAGCTTCAAGTCCGAAGCCGAAATTGCCGCGCTGAAGGCCGAAGTGGACGGTGGCCGCAATCCCAAGGACGCCAAGGTGGCGCTGGCCAAGGAAATCACCGCACGTTTCCACAGCGCCGCAGCCGCTGATGCGGCCGAGCAGGATTTCATCAACCGCAGCAAGGGCGGCATTCCTGATCAGATTGATGATTTGTCAGTGGAGTTGGGTGAGGGTGCGCTGTTAGGTATTGGAGTTCTTCTGAAAATGGCGCGTTTGGCGGCTTCTACAAGTGAAGCCAACCGCCTGATTGACGGCGGCGGTGTGCGTATCGACAGCAATGTGGTCAGCGACAAGGGCCTGAAGTTGGGCGCGGGCACCTATGTGCTGCAGGTGGGCAAGCGCAAGTTTGCCCGCGTGACCTTAGGCTAAACCAGGGTCCTTTGGCGCTTTAGCGGGCGCCGGCTTTCTCCAGCATCTGCACCATCTCGGCATAACCATGCGCTTTGGCCTGCGCCAGCGGCGTGTTGCCCTGGCGGTCTGTCAGGCGTGTGCTGGCACCAGCAGCCAACAGGGCACGCAGCGTCGCCTGGTGGCGCGGCCCGCCATTGCCCAGCACGATGGACTCAATCAAGGCCGTCCAGTGCAGGTTGTTCACATGGTCCAGCGGCGCACCGGCGGTTATCAATTGCCGCACCACACCGTCATGCCCCAGATGGGCAGCGGCAATCAGCGCGGTACCGTCGTAGCGGCTGGTGACCAGCTTGGCACTGGCGCCCAGGGACAGCAGCAGGCGCAAGCTCTCTTCGTCGTCCGCCACCGAGGCAATGGTCACGGCGTCATAACGGTCCTGGTCCAGCAATTCCAGTTGAGCGCCGGCTTTGGCCAATGCCTGGATGGCACCGCGTTGCCGGGCGAAGGTGGCCACATGCACCGGCGTGCGGCCATTGGCATCGCGCACATTGAGGTCGGCGCGCACGGCTACGAGTTGGGCGATGCGTGCCACATCGCCACTGTGGGCGGCGGCATGCAGCCCCTGGTAACGGGCAATCTCGGCAGCGTTGGGTGCCGTCTGGGCCCAGGCGGGGGCCGCCAGGCCGCACGCGGCCACCAGAGCGAATGCCCCTTGTACAAAAACGTGGTGAAGCGTGTGGCGCATGGCGTGTTCCTCTTATGGGTTATTTCAGCAGTTCCTTGACCTTGTCGAGTGCCACGTTGGCGCACTGCTCGTCCAGGTGACCACCGGGTGCACCGCCCACGCCCACGGCACCGATGACTTCATTGCCCACCTTCACAGGCACGCCACCGCCCAGCAGCAGGTAGCCGGGGATGTAAACCAGATTCGCGGCTGCGGGGTTCTTTTGTGCGCCTTCCATCATGGCCAGCGTGGTGTTCTTGGCGGATGCGGAGGTAAAAGCCTTTTGCTGGCTGGCAGCCAGGGTGTGGGGGCCGGCGTTGTCCGCACGCTGCACGGCGCGCACGGTGCCCGCACGGTCCACCACGGTGGCGGCGACGGCATAACCGTTGGCAGCGCAGGCGGCCACGGATGCGGCGGCGATCTGGTTGGCCAGGTCGAGCGACATGTTCTTTTCGGTGCGTACGGCCTGGGCGTTGGCGCCGAAGGCGGTCAGGGACAGGGCGATGGCAGAAACTTTGAGGATGTTGCGCATGGTGTTCTCCGGTGGTTGGTTTAGCCGGTTCAGCGTTTGCTTGAACCGTGGGAGAACTGTAAAAAATGCAGGCCACCGTGCCTATTCGTGCGGCTACGCGCGAGCCTCCGTAGAACTACGGAGTGGCGTCTGGCTTCAGGCGTCCGCTGCGTCCGCCAGGCTGGCGTAGTGGCGTATCAGTTGCGCGAGGGTTTCTGCCTGCAGCTTGGCAAACAGGTTGGCGCGGTGGGTCTCGACCGTGCGCGGCGAGAGGTCCAGCACGCGGCCGATTTCCTTGTTGGTCAGGCCTGAAACGATCAGGCCCAGCACCTCGCGTTCACGCTCCGACAGCTGGGCGTAACGTTCACGGGCTTGCCGGTCGGCCTGGTGGCGTTCGCGCGAGCGCACGTGTTGGCGCACCGCGTTTTGCAGGGCTTCGAGCAGGGCCTCATCGTCAATCGGTTTTTCGAGGAACTCTGCCGCACCGGACTTGAAGGCGCGGCGGCACAGCTCCACCGTGCCGTGGCCGGTGAGCATGAGAATGGGTTGGTCTACGCCCTGTGCTACCAGCGTCTCCAGTACCGTGAGGCCGCTGATGCCAGGCATACGCACGTCCAGCACGATGGCGCCTACGCTTTCCCGGTCGAAGGTCTGCATGAAGGCCTGCGGGTGGCCCCAAGTCTGCACACGCAGGCCCACGGTGCCGATCAACAGGGCCAGGCTGGCGCGCACTGCTTCGTCGTCGTCAATCAGGTGGATCAGCGGAGAGAGGGGGGCGTTCATGCGGATGGGGCCAAGGGCAGTGTCAGGATAAAAACTGCGCCGCGCGGTGTGTTGGCCTCGGCGCGCAGCCGTCCGCCCATGCCGGTGGCCAGGGTTTCGCACAGGCTCAGGCCCAGGCCCAAACCGCCTTCACGCGTGGTGAAGAAGGGCTCGAACACGCGCGGCAGCGCATCGGGTGGAATGCCGGGGCCGGTGTCTTGCACGCGCAGTTCTCCTACGCCGTTGGTGGCGGCCACGTGCAGGGTCAGCTGGCGCTCTGCTGCGGGTACGGCATCGAGTGCTTGCAGCGCATTCATGAGCAGGTTGTGCACGATTTGCTCCAGCGCCACGCCTTCGGCCAACACCTGTGTGTTGCTGGTGATGTGCACCTCGGGTTGCACGCCGCGGCGCCGACATTCGGGCTCCAACAGGTACAGCGCGTTGCGCAGGGCCTGTTCCAGATCGACCGTCTGACCCGGCGCGTCAAGGCTGGGGCGCTCGACGGCGCGGCGCAGGCGGCCTACGACTTCGGTGGCGCGGCGTGCTTGCGCTACAGCCTGGTCCATGGCGGTGCGCGCGGTGTCCAGCTCGGGCGGATCGTCCTGCAGCAGGCGTTTGGCGGCCTGCGTGTTGGCCAGCACCGCCGTCAGTGGCTGGTTGATTTCATGGGCCATGCCGGCGGCGAGTTCGCCCAGTGTGTTGAGTCGCGCGACCTGGCCCAGACGCAGCAACTCCTCGGCCCGGCGCCGCGCGGTGCGCTGGCGCCGCCAGGCAGACCCGGCCCACAGGACAGCCCCCACCAGCGCCGCCCACAAGGCCATGGCCCCCCAAGGCAGCTCGCCCCAGCCAACCTGGCGTACCGCCACCACATCAAAGGGCTGGCTGTCGCTCGCCAGGTGTTTGTGGAATTCATAACGCCAGCCGCCTGTGCCAATCTTTCCCGGCTGTACAACAAACTGCTGGCCTGCATGCTCCAGCGTCACGCGCACGGGGCTGGTGTCCACGGGCATGGACCATTCGTCCCAGGGCACGGTGCCGTGCACGTCAATGCGCAGCGCAAAACTGGTGGGTGCGGCGGCCAGTACCAGTTGGTATTGGCCGCGTGCAGAGCCCAGGTCCAGGTTGGCGATGGCTGCACGGCGATTTTTGCGTGAGTCGTCTTCGGCGTCGGCCAAGGCCTTCTCGGGCCAGGCCGTGCCAGGATCGCGGCGCGACACGCCCAGGATTTGCGGATACACGGAGGACAGGCGCTGCTCGGGTTGATTGGCTGCTGCATCCGCTGCGGGCTGCAGCAGCGCCAGCGTGGCCAACACCGCGTCATGCTGCACCACACGCTGGCTCAGCAGGCGGTGGCTGATGCGGGCGTCGGTCTCAAAGGCCTCGCGCAGTTGCGCCAGCTCGCTGCGCGCCAGCAGTACGCAGCCCGCGGCGGTGATCGCGCACCAGGCGAGCAGCCGCAGTCCGTGGGCTTTGAGCGCGTAGTGGGTCCATGCAGAGGGCATGGTGGAATTCTTGCACACGGCCGCCGGAGATAATCCGGCGCAATTCTTTCAATCTGTTCAGACAAGGCAAAACCGTGTTGGCATTGATTCAGCGAGTGCGCCGTGCGCGCGTGGACGTGGCGCAAGAGACCGTGGGCAGCATCGGCCCGGGGTTGCTGGTGCTGGTGTGTGCCGAGCAGGGTGACACCGAGGCGCAGGGCGACAAGTTGCTTGCCAAGATACTCAAGCTGCGCATCTTCAGCGACGCCGATGGCAAGATGAACCTGAGCGTGCAGGACATGGACGGCGCGGGCACCCAGGGCGGCTTGCTGATCGTGAGCCAGTTCACGCTGGCCGCCGACACCACGGGTGGCAACCGGCCCAGCTTCAAGGGCGCGGCGGCACCTGACGACGGGCGCCGCCTCTACGACTATTTTGTGACCCAGGCCCGCGCGGCGCACCCGGTGGTGCAAACCGGCATCTTTGCGGCGGACATGCTGGTCGAGCTGGTCAATGACGGACCGGTGACGATACCGATGCGGGTCGCACCGACTCTATAGATGCTATTTATTTGGTAGCTGGTTACGCACTATCCATAAGGGCTGGAGCCCTATTTGATCCATATTTCTACAGCTTGGCGTCTTTGATGATCTTGTCCAGATCACCTTTGGCCCGCAGGGCGGCGATGCCCTTGTTGAAGGTGGCGATGATGGCTGGCCCACGAGGATGGCTCTTGGGAACGATCAGGAAGTTCTCTCCCTTGCCTACGGACTTGCTGACGAAGGCGATCTCTTTGATTCCAGCCTGCGCCATGGCGGTTTCGGCGATATAGGGTGTGGCGATAAAGAAGTCCACGCGTTTGATCAGCAACATCTTGGCGCAGCTTGCCAGGTCGGGCGGGCTTTGCACTTCCAGTGTCTTGTTGTCTATCAACGCGCCCATGTCCTTGGGTAGCGCAAAGCCCAATGGCAGGCAGTACCGTTTGCCCTTGAGCGTGGTGATGTCCTCGGGTTTCAGCCCGGATTCCGCCAGGTAGTACATGCGACGGTCCACCGTGTAGTAGGACTCGGAGAAGTAGAAATCCCGCTCGCGTTCGGCGCTGCGTCCGTACGGAAAGGTGCCGTCGTGTTTGCCTTCCAGTGTCTCGGAATAACCGCGCTTCCAGGGCAGAAAGCTGATCTTCAGATCCGGGTCCGATGCGGCAAACGCGCGCCGCGCGATTTCGGTGAGCGGCCCACCACCCGGCAGACTCTCACTCGTGAAGGGCGCGTACTCCCCGGTCGCCAGTCTGAGCGGATCCGCTGCATGTACCGGGGCATGCAGACCAAGGCTCAGCACAAGGGTCAGCAGCAGGGCGGGAAATGCGGGGAATTTCATGCCGGGTTGTGACAGTACCTGCGTCTGTTCAGTAGGGGTTCTTGAATCCCAGGCGCGCCATGATTTCGGTTTCGCGCAGTTCCATCACTTCGGCGTCTTCGTCCAGCTCATGGTCCCAGCCCTGGGCGTGCAGTGTGCCGTGCACGATCATGTGGGCGTAGTGGGCTTCCAGTGTTTTCTTCTGCTCCTTGGCCTCCTGCTTGATCACGGGCGCACACAGCACCAGGTCGGCAGTGACAGGCTCTTGCGTGTAGTCAAAGGTCAGCACATTGGTGGCGTAGTCCTTATGGCGGTACTCGCGGTTCAGCGTCTGGCCTTCTTCGGCATCGACGATGCGCACGGTGATTTCGCCGTCCACTTCCAGCGTGTTGCGGATCCAGCGGATCACCTTGTGGCGCGGTAGCGCGGCGCGGTGTTTGGCTGTGGTGGCGGCGTCCTTGAGCTTGCCAAATTGCAGGGAGAGGGTGAGTTCGGGCAGCATCAGCGGGCTTTCATGGGGTGCGTTTGGGTGTTCTGGTTTTGGGCAGGCCCACGCGGGGCAGCTCCGGTTCAGGCTCCGGGATGGCAATGCGCGGCAGATCGTCCAGCCGCGCCGCGTCGTAGGCGTCCACAATGCGCGCCACCAGCGGATGCCGCACGATGTCGGCACTGGTCAGGCGTGTGATGGCGATGCCCGGCGTGCGGCGCAGGATGCGCTCGGCTTCCACCAGGCCGCTCATCTGTGTCTTGGGCAGGTCGATCTGGCTCACATCACCAGTAATGACGGTCTTGGTGCCAAAACCCACGCGGGTCAGGAACATCTTCATCTGCTCGGGCGTGGTGTTTTGTGCCTCGTCCAGGATCACAAAGGCGTTGTTCAGTGTGCGCCCGCGCATGAAGGCCAGTGGGGCGATTTCCAACTGCTGGCGTTCAAAGGCCTTGTGCACCTGGTCGTAACCCATCAGGTCGTAGAGCGCGTCGTACAGCGGACGCAGGTACGGGTCCACCTTCTGGTTCAGGTCGCCCGGCAGAAAGCCCAGGCGTTCACCGGCTTCCACCGCGGGGCGCGTCAGCACAATGCGCTGCACCGTGCTGCGCTGGAGTGCGTCCACGGCTGCGGCCACGGCCAGGTAGGTCTTGCCGGTGCCGGCGGGGCCGATGCCGAAGGTGATGTCGAACTCGGCGATGTTGTCCAGGTACACCGCCTGGTTCTGGGTGCGGGGTTTCAGGTCGGCGCGGCGCGTGGCCAGGCCGGGGCCGTCCACGGCATCAGCAGAACCGTCACCCGACAACATCAGCTGCACGGTGGCGGGCTGGATGGGCCGCGCAGCGATCTCGTACATCGCCTGCAGCATGTCCATAGCGCGCTGCGCCTTGGCCTTGGGGCCTTCCACCTTGAACTGCTCGTGGCGGTGCGCGATGCGCACGTCCAGCGCAATCTCGATGGTGCGCAGGTGTTCATCCGTGGGGCCGCACAGGTGTGACAGGCGGGTGTTGTTGAGCGGTGTGAAAAGGTGTCTGAGAATCAAGCTGATAATTCCTTGCGGCCATTCGGCCTGACACGAATGATAGGCACAAAATGATTGGCAAAAGATGATCGGAAAACTCAGCGGCATCCTCAGCGACAAAAATCCCCCGCAAATCATTGTGGATTGCGGCGGCGTGGGCTACGAGGTGCAGGTGCCCATGAGCACCTTCTACAACCTGCCGGCCGAGGGGCAAAAAGTCTCGTTGCTGACCCACTTTGTGGTGCGCGAAGACGCGCAGATTCTCTACGGCTTTGGCAGCAGCACCGAGCGCGAAGCCTTCCGTGAACTGATCAAAATTTCCGGCGTGGGCCCGCGCACCGCGCTGTCGGTGCTCTCCGGCATGGGAGTGGGTGACCTAGCGCAGGCCGTCACGCTGCAGGAAGCGGGTCGCCTCATCAAGGTGCCGGGCATCGGCAAGAAGACCGCTGAGCGCTTGTTGCTGGAACTCAAAGGCAAGCTCGGTGCCGACATGGGCGCCCCGCTGGGCGGCGCCAACGATGCGCAGAACGACATCCTGCAGGCGCTTCTGGCACTGGGCTACAGCGACAAGGAAGCCGCCGCCGCACTCAAGGCCCTGCCCAAAGACGTGGGCGTGAGCGACGGTATCAAGCTCGCGCTGAAGGCGCTGGCCAAGTAACACCTGCCTGTGAAGGTTCTCGCCATTTGCGGCAGCCTGCGGGCGGCCTCGATCAACGCGGCCTTGCTGCGCACCGTGGCACGGGTGGCGCCACCTGATATTCAGGTGCAGCTCTGCGCAGTGGTCGGCGAGCTGCCTTTGTTCAATCCGGATCTGGAAGCAGCTATGCCGTCCAGTGTGGCGCGCTTGCGTGCTGAGGTGGCTGCGGCCGACGCCCTGATCATCGCCAGCCCGGAATACGCCCACGGCGTCACAGGCGTTATCAAGAACCTGCTGGACTGGCTGGTCAGCTTCGAGCCGTTTGTGAACAAACCGGTGGCCGTGCTCAATGCATCGCCGCGCGCACAACACGCGGACGCGGCATTGCGGGAAACGCTCAAGACCATGTCGGCGGTGATGGTGGAGACAGCGTCTATCACCGTTCCCCTGCTGGGGACGAATATCACCGAAGAGCGCATGGCCGAGTCGCCAGAGATCACACAGGCCCTTCGCGGCGCCCTGGCGGCACTGCAGGACGCGGTGGCCCTGCAGCAGTCTGCATCGGGAAATGAGGGTGTTTTTGGCCTCTAGCCCTTATGGAATGTGCGCAAGTAGCTATTAAAACAGTAGCAAAAATAGCGCCAGCTATTGCGCGTTGCGCACCGGACGACCGTTCAGCGCCTGCACCGGGCGGGCATTGGCGGGGTAGAGCTGGGTGAACAGGCGGTGCTGCGCGCGGCTGATGGACACCGGTTGCTTGAGCACCATCCACAACACACCTTCGGAACACGGTGGCGTGGTCAGCGACCCCATGAACTGGTAGTAGCGCTGGTCGGCGGGTAGCAGCTCGTTGAGGTTGAGCAGGTCGCGCGGCATGCGCACGCGGTCGCCCGCGTCCAGCGGCATATAGGTCCAGACCTTGTCGATCAGCGGGTTGGCCGCGCCCGGGTCCAGCAGCACGGCCACCACAGCCAGTTGGCCTTCGTCATTGCGGTGCACCAGGTGCGCCACCATGGCGGTGCGCTGGCCGTTGATCTGTTCTTCGGACGGGGTGTGGAAGTGGAACTGCACCAGCTTGTATTGCTGGCCGCGCACAACGATGGCGTTTTCGCCCTGCACATCGACCTGGATGGTGTGGCCGTTGTTGACCACGGTGCCGTTGCTGGGGGTGTAGTTGAACTGCACCGGTTCCGCCGGGCCTTGCAGGGTTGTGCTGTCTTCGATGTTGATGGGGGACTGGCGTTTGCCCAGCGCGCACACGTTGAATTCGGGTTTGAGCTTGCTCCAAGCCATGGGGCCGTTCTCGCCGGCGTAGTCCCAGTGGACCTCACCGCCGTGGCCTGCTTTAGCCTTCTCCATGGCCGCAGCCCGCGCCTGCAGGGCCGCGCGACTGCTCTGGGGTGTCACGGATGTGCCGGACCCGGCGGCGGTGGCGACTGGTTTTCCATTGATCACCAGTGTCAGCTTTTTGCTCGGGTTGACCGCGGCGCCCAGGGCCTCGCGCACTTTCTCGGCCATTTCCTTGGGCGTGGCGGAGGGCAGTTCCTCTTCCACCTTCTCCGCTTTCTCACTCTTCTTGGCTGCAGGGGCGGCGGCTTTCTTTTCAGCCGGGGCGTCATTGGCAAGGCTGCTGCCAGCGCCCAAGGTCAGGGCCAGCAACAAGGCGGGGAGCAGGGCGGTGGTGGGGCAAACGGACTTCATGGCTGGCAGTGCCTCGCAAACATGCACGGTCAAAGGCTGCCGCTGCTGGGCAGAAGGAGGGTTTGTCCATGGTATCGGCATTTCTGTTGCATACCTTGAGCGTCGGGCCAGGTATTCGGTCACTGCGCGCTATAGTGCGCAGGTGAGTATCCAGACCGACGATTTTTCCCCCGCACCGGCCCTGCGCATGGTGTCTGCCGCCCCGGTATCGCCCCAGGAAGAGGCGATAGAACGCGCGCTGCGCCCCAAACTGCTCGACGAGTACGTGGGCCAGGCCAAGGTGCGTGAGCAGCTTGAAATCTTCATTGGCGCGGCCAAAAAACGCAGCGAGGCGCTGGACCATGTGCTGCTGTTTGGCCCGCCGGGCCTCGGCAAAACCACTTTGAGCCACATCATTGCCCACGAGCTGGGCGTGAACCTGCGCCAGACCAGCGGCCCGGTGCTGGAGAAGCCCAAGGACCTGGCGGCGCTGCTGACCAATCTGGAAAAGAACGACGTTCTTTTTATCGACGAAATTCATCGCTTGAGTCCGGTGGTCGAGGAAATCCTGTACCCCGCGCTGGAAGACTACAAGATCGACATCATGATCGGCGAGGGCCCTGCGGCGCGTTCCATCAAGCTCGACCTGCAACCCTTCACCCTGGTGGGCGCCACCACACGCGCCGGCATGCTGACCAACCCGCTGCGTGACCGTTTTGGCATCGTGGCGCGGCTGGAGTTTTATACCTCCGAAGAGCTGGCGCGCATCGTCAAACGCAGCGCCGGTTTGCTCAAGGTGCCGATGCACGAGGACGGTGGTTTTGAGATTGCACGCCGCTCCCGCGGCACTCCGCGCATTGCCAACCGCCTGTTGCGCCGTGTGCGCGACTATGCGGACGTCAAAGGTTCGGGCGAGATCACGCTGGATATTGCCAACCGCGCGCTGGCCATGCTGGACGTGGACCCGCAGGGCTTCGACCTGATGGATCGCAAGCTGCTAGAAGCCGTGATCCACCGCTTCGACGGCGGCCCCGTGGGGCTGGACAACATTGCGGCCAGCATTGGCGAGGAGCGCGAGACCATCGAGGACGTGATCGAGCCTTACCTGATCCAGCAGGGCTACCTGCAGCGCACGCCGCGCGGTCGTATCGCCACGCTCGCGGCATATCGCCATTTGGGAGTGGCGCCCCCAGCCAATCCAACGCCCGATCTATTGGGAAATTAATCCGTGGTTTTTGGTCGTGCGAAGTGCACGATCAGCATTTGCGCCGCGTAGTAAGTCAGCAAAATCCACAGCGCCGACAGCGGCACCGGCGTCAGAAACTTGTTGATGGCAATCGTGGTGTCGCTGGCCATGAACACGCAGGCACCTACCGCCACCCAGCGCGATGCGGCGTCTCCCAGCACGCTGGCCCGCCCAATCGCCTGCGCCGCCATCAGCGAGATTACCGTCACATACGCGGCCACAGCGCCCTTGAGAACGGGGTCCCCCAGGCTGCTCCACAACACGGCATACATCACCGCACCAAAGCCCAGCACAACCACCAGCGCTGTGCGGTTGGGAAACCAGGTTTGGCCCTGGCGGAACAGCACGATGTAGAACAGGTGCGCCACCAGGAAGGAGCCCAGCCCCAGGATGAAGGGCGGCAGCCCCCAAAGCGGCACATCCCCCGGTAACATCAGGAACACATCGCCGCCCAGCGAGAACAGCAGTGCCAGCAAAAGTAATGTGTCAAATCGGCGTATGCCCCCCGTGGGTATTGCGCGAGCAGCTACGAAAACCATAGCAATTGCCATGGTCATGGGCTTGAATACCGTAAACAGGTCCAGCATGCCCAGTGCTCCCAGCGTGGCGATAGCCGCGCTTTCCAGCACCAGCAGCTCCAGCCAGTGCAGGCGGCCCTGCATGAACAGGCCCAGGCCCCACATGCCGGCCGTGAGTGCCGCGCACCAGATGGCGGCCGTGCCGGTGGACATGGCATCGGCATGCCACAGGAAGACCGATACCGCCGCGATGGCGGCTACAAACTGTAGTACGGCAAACGCCTGCTGGCCGCCACTGAGCGGCGGGTTGTAGGTGGTGACATCTTCCAGCCGGAACTGGGGATAAGGGTGGTTGCGCGCCAGGTCCGCTGATTGCCAGCCCGGCGGCTTGAACCAGACGCGCACTTTGTCACTCCATTTTTCGGTGCGCCAGGAGTTTTTGACCAGGGTCCAGTAGACGTCCACATTGGCCCACAGCGGGTCCCAGCTGTCGAGCTGGCCGCGCGTGCCGTAGACGCAGAGGTCTTTGTCGTCCTCTTCCTGGAAGCTGCCGAACATGCGGTCCCACACCAGCAGGATGCCGCCGTAGTTGCGGTCGATGTATTGGTCATTGACCGCGTGGTGCACGCGGTGGTTGCTCGGGGAGACAAACCAGCGGTCGAACCAGCCGAGCTTGCCGATCTGCTCGGTATGCACCCAGAACTGGTACAGCAGGTCGATCAGGCCGACGATGGCAAAGATGACGGGAGGCACACCCGCCAGGGCCATGGGGATGTAGAAGATCCAGCCGAAGAGGGTGCCGCTGGAGGTCTGGCGCAGTGCGGTGGACAGGTTGTAGTTCTGGCTCTGGTGGTGCACCACGTGCGCAGCCCAGAACAGCGCCACCACATGGCCCGCCCGGTGCAGCCAGTAGTAGCAGAAATCATAAAAAAGCAGCGCCAGCAACACGCCGTACCAGGTGCTCCAGAACTCCAGGTTGGGGTAAATGGCCACTGCGCCAAACACCACGGTGTAGATGCCGATGCTCAGCAGCTTGGTCAACACGCCGCTGAGCTGGCCGATGATGCCCAGGCTGACGCTGTTGATCAGGTCGTTGAGGCGAAAGGCGCGGGTAGTCGGTACGCGGGCGGCCGCCCGGCGGCTCCAGGCGAATTCCGCTGCAATCATCAGCAGGAAAACGGGGGTGGCGAGAACGATGACTTGGAATGGGCTCATGGCTTATTTTCGCCGAGCAAGCGCTTTGTGAATCGGGGGAGAACCCTAGGATATTTCTGGGGCCACCAGGTCCAGCGTATCGCTTTGCTGCGGGGTGCTGAAGCAGTAGGTGTTGCGCCCGGACTTCTTGGCCTGGTACATGGCCTGGTCGGCCAGTTGCATCAGCGCATCGAAGTTGTCGCCGTCGTCCGGAAAGATGGCAATGCCGATGGAGCACGAAGCAAACACGCCTTGCCCGTCAAATGAAACCGGTTCGCGCAGCAGGCTCAGAACCTTCAGGGCCACGGCCGGTATCACCTTACTGTCCACCACGTCGGTGATGCCAATGACAAATTCGTCGCCACCCTGGCGGCTCACGATGTCGGCCTCGCGCACGGCGGCCAGCAGGCGTTCGGCCACGCTTTTGAGAAACTTGTCGCCAAAGTCGTGGCCGTAAACGTCGTTGATGCTTTTGAAGTTGTCCAGGTCTACAAATAGCACCGCCACGTGGGAGCCGCGCCGCCGGGCGTGTTGCATGGCTTGTGAAATGCGGTCGCGCCCCATGCGGCGGTTGGGCAGGCCGGTCAGGGCATCGTGCTGCGCCATGTAGGTCAGGTTGGCTTGTGACTGCTCCAGCTCCTGGCGGGACTGCTGGGATTTATGCAGTGCCTTGTGCAGGTCGCTGATCATCATCTGCACACACAGGCCGCTCAGGGCCAGTATCAGCAGCAGGTCCAGCGTGCGCTGGTTCTGGGTGTAACTGGGGTCGACTACCGGCACATGTATGCCTGCCATGGTGCGCCAGCCCAGTATGAAAATGAATCCAAGCATCAGTGCCAGCAGACCGTAGAAGTAGCGCAGTGGCAGCAACAGACCGCAGAAAATCAGCAGGCCGGGAAAAGCCAGTAATGCGGTGTCATACATGCCCTCGTTGCTCCACACCAGCGCGCCTGCCATGGCGCTCAGAGAGGCCAGCAATAGCAGCCCGGCGTTGTCCAGTGCGTTGCGCCGTGCCAACCACAGCGACAGCAACACCAGACCCAGGCCCGCGGTCAGTTCGATTTGTGTTGCATTGAAGGGGCTGCCGATCGCCATGTTGACGACCAGGCGCGCGGCCAGCGCCAGTGCTGTAAAGCTGGCGATCTGCTTGAGCCGCCGTGCGCGAAAACTGTCGGCTTCCGAAAGTCCTCCGGAATCGCTGCCATCGCCCGGGATGGTGGTGCGCATACAGTGCCCCCAACAAGTGGTCTTGCGGGCTATCTTATAGACAAGGGGCGCTGCTGTGGAGGCCCTGCGCCGGGATTCAGGCGCTTTTTTCGGCCAGCGCCGCTTCGTCCAGATGGCGTGTGTCGGCCCAGCCCACCAAGGTCAGCCCGTCGGGTGTCCAGAGCAGGCGGTTGATGGCGGTGTTGCCCAGCTCCCAGGTGCGCGGGGCGCGCACGTCCTGCTGCGTGGCCAGGCGGTACAACATGTCCATCACGCCGCCGTGCGCGACCAGCACGATTTGTTCGTCCGGGTGCTCTGCGGCGAGTGCATTGACGGTGCGCTCCACACGCTCACGCATCTGCACCGGGGTTTCGCCGCCGGGCGGGGCAAAGTCAGGTTCACGCTGGCGCCAGCGGCGGGATTCTTCGGGCCACTGCTTTTCGATGTCGGCGTAGGTCTGGCCTTCAAAGATGCCAAATGCCCGCTCGCGCAGGCCGCTGTGGGGGTGTACCGCCTGCGCAGTGGGGTGGATGTTGTGGCGCGCAATGGCCAGGGCCGTGGCGTGCGCGCGTGACAGGTCGCTTGCGTAAATGCGGGCAATCGGTTCATCAGCCAAGGCGCGGCCCAACTGCTCTGCTTGCCACTGGCCGCGTGTGTTCAGGCCAATGTCCAGTTGGCCCTGGATGCGGGTGTCTACATTCCAGGCGGTTTCGCCATGGCGTACCGCAATGATGCGGGTGGCAGATGCCATCGGTGCTGTCATCGCGCCAGTGTGCCGTCGGGTGCCAGTTCGACCACCACTTTGCGCGGGCCGGTGGGCGGGTTGGGGTAGTCGCGCAGCGCGGCTTCAAAGATGGCGGGCAGCAGGGTGGTGCTGTCGGACCAGGGGCCTTCAAACACGGCCCGGGTTTCGTATGCGACCTGACCGCTGCTGCGTTCACGCAGCAGCAGTTGCACGCTGTAGCGGTACCACGGCGGCTCCATGGTGATAAAGAACGACGGTGAGCCCATGCCCACACCGAGGCCACCAAACACACCATACCCGCGTGGCGGGCGCTGCGTCTGGCGCGCGAAGGTGTCTATTTGCAGGCTGGTCTGCACCAGGTAGCGGGCCTGGGCATCGTCGCGTGTCAGCCCTGCCTGCGTGAGGGCCTGCTCTGCGATGGCTTCGACGCGGTCACGCGAAGCGGCGTCGCTTTGCTGCGAGGGCAGGCGTTCAAACCGGTAGGTCGCATCCCGCACCGCGGTGGCCGTGCCGGGGAAGCTCTGCACTTCGCTGTCAATCATGCGCGGCAGCGCGCAGCCGCCCAGCGTGAGCAACACGGCCAGACTGGCCAGCCAGCGTGCAAAGAGCCGGTGGCGTGTCTGCATCAGAGTGTGACCACCTGCAAACCTGGCAGGCCGGTGAGTGCGGGCGGTGTGAAGTCTTCGGCATCAAAAGCCTTGTCGCCATCCGCATCTTCCACGCCGGTGGCGCGGACGTTCTTGAAGTCGTGCTGCTGGTGGTCCATCAGGTGCGATGGCACCACATTTTGGAGGGCCGTGAACATGGTCTCGGCACGGCCCGGGTACTGCTTTTCCCACTCGCGCAGCATGTTGCCGATCTGCACGCGCTGCAGGTTCTGCTGGCTGCCACACAGCGTGCACGGAATGATGGGGTACTGGCGGTGTGTGGCCCAGCGGATCAGGTCTTTCTCGGCCACGTAGGCGAGCGGGCGGATCACCACGAACTCGCCGTTGTCACTGGTCAGTTTGGGAGGCATGCCCTTGAGCTTGCCACCGAAAAACATGTTCAGGAAGAAAGTTTGTAACATGTCGTCACGGTGGTGGCCCAGCGCGAGTTTGTTGCATTTGAGCTTGCGCGCCACGCTGTACAAAATGCCCCGGCGCAGACGGCTGCACAGGCTGCACATGGTCTTGCCTTCGGGGATGTTGCGCTTGACGATGGAGTAGGTGTCTTGCGTCTCGATGTGGTACTCCACACCCAGGTTTTTCAGGTACTCGGGCAGGATGTGATCAGGGAAGCCGGGCTGCTTCTGGTCCAGATTGACCGCGACGATCTCGAAATTGATGGGCGCGCGCTGCTGCATCTTGAGCAGGATGTCCAGCATGCCGTAGCTGTCCTTGCCACCGGACATGCAGACCATGATGCGGTCGCCTTCCTCAATCATGTTGAAGTCCATGATGGCCTGACCAACCTGGCGGCACAGGCGTTTTTCGAGCTTGTGTGTTTCACGCTCGATCTTGGCTTCTTTGCTGTCCTTGACCACGGGGGTCACTTCTTCGTCTATCCAGACTGCGCTCATGGGAATCCTTGGGGGCGGGCACGGGGCCCGGTTTCAATAACCCGCTATTTTCGTGCCTTCTGCCAGGATTGTGTTGGGCGTGGCCCCAAAAACCTGCGCGGAGCGATGAAGACACCTAACTTCCCACATTCACAAAAGTTCACGGTGATATGTGCGGAAACGCACATAAAAAGCGGGTTGGCAGGGCTAATCTAGTCGAATGGATTGGCTAGACATTGCGCCAACAGCACGTCGCTCCCGTCCATAGAGAAGTTGACTATTCATGGAGAAAATAATGAAAACCGAGTTGGAGCCCCATGCTGTGGAAGGCCGTTTAGCCGAGGTACCAGAAGGCGCGGACGATAGCCTGAATTCAGCGTTTCAGAAAAATGCTGGCGATGCGGTGAATGCCATTGCCGCTGCGGAGGAAGTCATTGCCCTGGCCACTGCTATTGCCAAAAAAGCCTTGGATATCTCGTTGATGCATCAGACATCATCCATTGAGTTGATTCTTCAGGCTGCCCAGGCAACTTTGGCGACTACGGAGGTTGCTGTCCAGAAAACACTGATGGAAGCGAAAGCGTCAGCGTTGAAGACGCTTGAATTGGCCAGAACCATAAAAGGCGAACGGCCGGTAAGTGCCAAAAAGAAGCCAGTTCGGTCCCGACAGAGTCGATTGCCGAGCTAGAGAAAATGGGGCATATGGGTGCCCCCGCTCGCAACCGGCTTCTTACCAGTGTCCGGCTTCGACCCGAATGGCGACTTCGCAGTCTTCGAAGATTTCCAGTTTGGCAATCTTCACGCGGACGCCCAACACGCCGGGCAGTTGCAGCAGGCGGTGGGCCAGTTTGCCGATCAGGCTTTCCAGCAAGTTCACATGTTCGGCCCGGCATTCGTTGATGATGATCTGGCGCACCTTGCGGTAGTCCAGCACATGGTGGATGTCGTCGTCCGTGGGCAGCAGGGGCTGGGTGCCCAGGCGCAGTTCGGCGTCCACCTGGATGGGCTGGGGCGCGACTTTTTCGGAGTCGAGAATGCCCAGGTTCGCATCAAAGCGCAGGCCGGTGAGGGTGAGAATTTGCGTTCCCGTGGTGTGGGGTTGGGTCATAGTCGGCTCACATCAGGGAAAAATCGCGGTCAAACCGCATCAGGTGCTGGCCACCGTCCACCAGCAGCGTGGTGCCGGTGATGGACTGGTTTTGCAGCGCAAACAGCACCGTGGCGGCCACGTCCTGCGGCGTGCTGGAGCGGCCCAGCGGCGATAGCTTGTGCAGGGCGGCAAACTTGTCTTCGCTCAGCAGATGGCTGGTCAGCGTGAGGCCGGGCGCCACACCCACCACGCGCACACTGGGGGACAGCGCCAGCGCCAGCATGGTGGTGGCGGCCTCCAACGCGGCCTTGGAGAGCGTGTAGCTCATGAAATCGGGGTTCTGGTTCCAGAGCTTCTGGTCCAGCAAATTGACTACGGCGCCGCCCAGCGGCGCGGCCTTGGGGCCCAGGGCCTGCTGACGCTGGGCCAGATGCTGGTGCAGTGCCTGGCTCAGCAGGATGGCGGCACCGGCGTTGCTGCGCATGTGTTTGTCCATGGCGGCGAAGCTGAAGCTGGCGGCGGTGTCGTGTTCAAACGTGGAGGCGCTGTTGACCACGGCGTCCACATGGCCCAGCTCTTCGATCACGGTGGGCAAGAGGCGGCGCACTGCCGTTTCGTTTGCCAAATTGGAGCGAAAAGCGGCTGAACCCTTTGTCAGTCGTGCGCAATCAGCTACTGTTTTTGTAGCATCTTCGAGCGAATCGCGGTAGTGCACTGCTACCCGCCAGCCGCTGGCGGCCAGCTTGAGCGCGATCTCACGGCCCAGGCGCTTGGCAGCGCCGGTGACCAGAACGGTGGGTGGGGAAGACGGGGCAGACATTGGGGGACAATCCGGTGCGCTATGACGAGACCTCCGAGTTTAACGACCCCCTCCAGTGATACCGATGCCGAGGCCACCAGCGCGGCGTTGGCGCAGCACATTCGTGCGCAAATTGCAGCGCAGGGCGGCTGGATCGGATTTGACGCGTTTATGGCACTGGCCCTGTACGCGCCGGGCCTGGGCTACTACGCGCATGGCTCCACCAAATTCGGCGTGCTGCCGCAGGGCCTGCGTGGTGCCGACGGCCAGGTGACCGGCGCCGGCAGTGACTTTGTGACCGCGCCCGAGATGACTCCCTTGTTTGGCCAAGCCGTGGCGCGCCAGGTGGCGCAGGCGCTGCAGGCCACACAAACCGACGCAGTCTGGGAGTTTGGCGCCGGTAGTGGTGCGTTAGCCTTGCAGGTGTTGCAGGCGCTGGGTGACCAGGTGGCCAGCTACACCATCGTGGACCTGTCGGATTCCTTGAAGGCGCGCCAGCAAGAGACGCTGCAGGCGTTTGTTGACAAAGTGCGCTGGGTGACGGAGCTGCCCGCGCAGATGCGCGGCGTGGTGCTGGGCAATGAGGTGCTGGATGCGATGCCGGTGCAATTACTGGCCCGTGTGGGTGGCGTGTGGCATGAGCGTGGCGTGGCATGTAGCGAAACAGAAGGCTTTGAGTGGAAAGACCGGCCGACGGCGCTGCGTCCACCACTGGATATCCCCGGCGACCATGACTACCTGACCGAAATCCACCCGCAGGGCGAGGCCTTTGTGCGCACTCTGGCCGACCACCTGGAGACAGGCGCCATTTTCTTGCTGGACTATGGATTCCCCGAGAGCGAGTACTACCACCCGCAGCGCCACATGGGCACGGTGATGTGCCACCGCGCGCACCAGAGCGACGCGGAGCCGCTGGATGCGGTGGGGCTGAAGGACATCACCGCCCACGTCAACTTCACCGGCATTGCCGTCGCCGCGCAGGACGCGGGGCTGGAGCTGCTGGGCTATACCAACCAGGCGCATTTTCTGATGAACTGCGGGCTGGTCGACGCCATGCAGACGCAGGCTTTGCCCGAGCGCGTCGCGGCCCAGAAGCTGCTCATGGAGCATGAGATGGGCGAGTTGTTCAAGGTGATTGGCCTGACCAAGGGCGTGCCTTGGGACGCATTGGGCTTTGTGCACGGTGACAAGACCCACCGGCTATAGAGTGTCTGTATTGGTAACGGCCCGGTAACACAGTGCAGCCCTTGCGGGTTAGTATCCCCGCCATGAAAACCACCACCCGAACCGAAACGATTGAACGCACCGAACGGCCCTGGGGCTGGTACGAAACGGTGTCTGAAGTTGCCGGCAACAAGATCAAGCGCATCCAGGTCACGCCGGGCCAGCAACTGAGCCTGCAAAAACACCACCAGCGGTCCGAACACTGGGTCGTGGTGCAGGGCACGGCCCGCATCACCATCGATGACAAAGTGTTTGACCTGGCACCCGGCGGCCATTGCGATATTGCCGTGGGGCAGGTGCACCGGCTGGCCAATCTGACCACCGAGCCGGTGCAGATTGTCGAAGTGCAGTTTGGCGCCTACCTGGGCGAAGACGACATCGTGCGCCTGCAAGACGATTACGGCCGCCAATAAAAACATTCCATGACTACGATTTCTCCTGACATTCGCCTGCCTGCGGGCAGCGCGCCCGTAGCCTGTGTGGACATTGGCGGCACCAAGGTGGCTGTCAGCGTGGCCGACGCGCGTGGCATCCACGGCAAAGTGACCGAGCCCACCGCCAAGGAGGGCAACAACGACGCGCTGGCGCTGCAAATCATTCGCCTTGTTGGGCAAAGTTGTGCGCTGGCCGGTATTGCCGTGGCAGATATCAGCGCTGTTGGCGTGTCGTCGTGCGGCCCGTTTGTGATGCGCGACGGGCTGGTCGAGCTGGCCGCGCCCAACATTTGCGGCGGCATGGCCGGCAAGGCTCGCGGCCTGCCTAATGACTGGCTCACCGCCCTGCTGGAAGCGCCGTTGCGCGCGGCTTTTCCGAATGTCCGCGTGGAAAACGACGGTGTGGGCGCCCTGGAAGCGGAACGCCGCTGGGGCGCGCTGCAAGGTCTGGACGACTGTGCTTACGTGACCTGGAGCACCGGCATCGGCATGGGCCTGTGCGTGGATGGGCACATCCTGCGTGGCAAGAACGGCAACGCGGGACATTTTGGCCATACCTTTGTCAGCGACAACGATGACGCCCTGTGTGGCTGCGGCATGGTGGGCGACGTCGAAGGGTTGGTGGCGGGCAATGCCATTCCACGCCGCTTTGGTTCTTTGGGTTATACCGATTCTGCTATGCTTTTTGCAGCATCTCACGCAGGTGACGCAAGGGCTGTAGCCATTATTGATGACCTGTGTCGTGTCATGGGGCGCACCGTCTTCAACATGATTGCAGCACTGGATCTGCAGCGGGTCAGTATTGGCGGCAGTGTGTTCTGGCATCACCGGGACTATCTGTTGCCGCGGGTTGTTTCGCATATCACTGGAAAATTGCCGGCATTGACGCGTGGGGTTGAGGTGGTGCCGGCGGGGCTGGGTGAGCGGGTGGGGGATTTCGCCGCTCTGGCGTTGGTTACGGGCTAAAAGCATCTTCGCTGGCGCTGGCTCAGAGTGGGCGAGCGTTTTGCTCCGTGTCCTCCGCCCTGCGGGCTCCCCCTTTACCTGCGCAAAACGCCCACCCACCCTGATCCGGTTTTGTTTGAGGGCTGCTGCTTTCAAAACCACTGAAGCAGAGGGAGTGGGGTGAGCGTCGCAGCGAGGTAAAGGAGGAGCACAGGGCGCAGCCCTTTGCGGGGGACACGAGCGGAGGCGTTCACTCCAGCCCTGCGGCGGGAGCATGAAGGGTTCCCGGTTTCCTATATACAAAACAAGGAGAGACTCATGGAAAAAGTCAAATGGGGCGTGCTGAGCACCGCCAAGATCGGACTGGAGAAAGTCATCCCCGCGATGCAGCGCGGCCAGTACTGCGACATGCATGCCATTGCTTCGCGCTCGCTGCCTTCCGCGCAGGCAGCGGCTGACAAGCTGGGTATTCCCAAAGCCTACGGCTCGTACGAGGAGTTGATTGCCGACCCGACGATCGAGGCCATCTACAACCCGCTGCCCAACGACATGCATGTGCCATGGACCCTAGCCGCCGCGCGCGCCGGTAAACATGTGTTGTGTGAAAAGCCGGTGGCCATGACGGCGCGGCAAGCGGCAGAACTCAAGGAAGTGGCCGACAAGGTCTGCATCATGGAAGCCTTCATGGTGCGCTTTCACCCGCAGTGGCTGCGTGCGCGCGAGCTGGTGCGCAGCGGCGCTTTAGGCGATGTGCGCGCACTGCAGGTGTTTTTCTCGTACTTCAATGTGGACGGCGCCAATATCCGCAACCGCATGGAGACAGGCGGCGGTGCGCTGTACGACATTGGTTGTTACGCCATCGTGGCCGGGCGTTTCTTTTTTGAGGCGGAACCGGTGCGGGTGATGGCGCTGATGGAGCGCGACCCCGAGTTCCAGACCGACCGCACCACCAGCGCTTTGGTTGATTTTGGCCAGGGGCGGCGGCTGGACTTCACGGTGTCCACCCAGACCGCGCCGTACCAGCGTGTGCAGATCATCGGCACGAAGCAGCGTGTCGAGATTGAAATCCCGTTCAACGCACCGCCCAACGAGCCTACCCGCATCTGGGTGGATGCGGGCAAGGTGCTGGGTGGCGCTGCGGCGGTCCAAGAAACCCTGCCGCCTTGCGACCAGTACACCTTGCAGGGGGATGCATTCTCGCAGGCGGTACGCAAGAATATTGCGCTGCCTTATGGCGTAGACGATGCCGTTGCCAATATGCGGACGATTGACGCGATTTTTCGCTCTGGCGCCAGCGGGCTCTGGGAATCCCTGTAGGTCGGGGTTTTGCCGTGGCTAGGGAAAGTCCCAGTATTCATGCGGCTAGAATTAATGAAAAATTAATTAATTCTGCCAAACGTGGTGTTTTGCAGAATTCAACAACGCTTCCGTACGGCAGGGCCCTCGGGGCAAAAAAACTTTTTGGAGACATGATGTTGAAACTTTCTCAACTCGCCACAGCCGTGGCATTGGTAGTGGCAGGCAATGCGGCATTCGCTGGCGAAGTGGAAGTGCTGCACTGGTGGACTGCTGGTGGTGAGGCCAAGTCGGTTGGCGAACTCAAGACCATCATGCAAGGCAAGGGCCACACCTGGAAAGACTTCGCAGTCGCTGGTGGCGGTGGTGACAACGCCATGACCGTGCTGAAGAGCCGCGTCGTGTCCGGCAATCCTCCTGCGGCTGCCCAGATCAAGGGCCCGGCTCTGCAAGAATGGGCTGCCGAAGGCGTGCTGGCCAATCTGGACGCCACTGCCAAGGCTGAAAAGTGGGATGAACTGCTGCCCAAGGGCGTCGCAGACATCATGAAATACAAGGGCAACTACATTGCTGCACCCGTGAACGTGCACCGCGTGAACTGGATGTGGGCCAACAAGGCTGTGCTGGACAAGGCTGGCGTCAAGGGCACCCCCAAGACCTGGGACGAGTTCTTCTCAGCAGCGGACAAGGTCAAGAAGGCTGGCCTGATCGCCGTGGCCCACGGTGGCCAAAACTGGCAAGACTTCACCACCTTTGAATCGGTGGTGTTGGGCGTGGGCGGTGCCAAGTTCTACAGCGACGCGCTGATCAAGCTGGACCAAAAAGCGCTGACCAGCGCCACCATGACCAAGTCGCTGGAAACCTTCCGCAAGATCAAGGGCTACACCGACGCAGCCGCTCCTGGTCGCGACTGGAACCTGGCAACTGCCATGGTCATCCAGGAAAAGGCAGCTTTCCAGTTCATGGGTGACTGGGCCAAGGGCGAGTTCGCCGCGGCTGGCAAGGTACCCGGCAAGGACTACATCTGCGCTGCTGCTCCTGGCACCGACAAGGCTTACACCTTCAACGTGGATTCCTTCGCGATGTTCAAGCTGAAAGACGCTGCCGCCCAAAAGGCCCAGGCTGATCTGGCTGCTTCCATCATGGGCACCCAGTTCCAGGAAGTCTTCAACCTGAACAAGGGTTCCATCCCTGTGCGCCTGAACATGGACATGTCCAAGTTTGACGATTGCGCCAAGCTGTCCGCCAAGGACTTCGTGGCCACTTCCAAGACCGGCGCTCTGCTGCCCTCCATCGCCCACGGCATGGCTGTCAAGCCAGCCGCCGAAGGCGCCATCAAGGACGCTGTGAGCCAGTTCTGGAACGACGACAAGATCTCGATCGCCGACGGTGTGAAGAACATCGCCAAGGCTGCCGCGACCAAGTAATCACTTTCCTGTAAGCGAAAAAGCCTGATAACCCCATCCCGTTCGGGATGGGGTTACTTTTAGGTGACCCCATGAAAACTTTTGAAAACCTGTTACCCAAGCTGGTGATCGCCCCTGGCTTTGTGCTCGGGTTTGCCTTTATTTACGGCTTCATGATCTGGAACGGCGTACTGTCCGTGACCGGTTCACGCATGTTGCCGAACTACGATGAATTTGTCGGCCTGGAGCAGTACGTGCGCCTGTGGGACATGGACCGCTGGTACGTCGCCCTGAAGAATCTGGGTATTTTCAGCACCCTGTATGTGGGCGGCTCCCTGGTGCTGGGCATGGTCCTGGCGATTTTTCTGGACCAGAAGGTGCGCGCCGAAGGCTTTCTGCGCACCGTGTATTTGTATCCCATGGCCCTGTCCTTCATTGTGACCGGTACGGCATGGAAATGGATTTTGAATCCCAGCCTGGGGCTGGAAAAACTCATGCACGACATGGGCTGGGCCAGTTTCAGTTTTGACTGGCTGGTACAAAGCGAGACGGCGATTTACTGTGTGGTGATCGCCGGTATCTGGCAATCGGCCGGTTTCGCCATGGCCTTGTTCCTCGCAGGCCTGCGAGGCATTGACGACAGCATCATCAAGGCCGCGCAG
Organism: Rhodoferax saidenbachensis; assembly: GCF_001955715.1. Taxonomy (NCBI): domain Bacteria; kingdom Pseudomonadati; phylum Pseudomonadota; class Betaproteobacteria; order Burkholderiales; family Comamonadaceae; genus Rhodoferax; species Rhodoferax saidenbachensis. Next base: position 757,446 of record NZ_CP019239.1, read on the forward strand.
ATTGACGGTGCCAGCCTGCCGCGTATTTACTGGCGCATCATCCTGCCTATCCTGCGCCCCGTGATGTTCTCCACCATCCTGGTGCTCTCGCACCTGTCCATCAAGAGTTTCGATCTGGTGATGGCCCTGACCAATGGCGGCCCGGGTTATGCCACCGATGTGCCCGCGACCTTCATGTTTGTGATGAGCTTCAACCGGGGCCAAATCGGCCTGGGCGCCGCCAGCGCCACCATGATGCTGGCCACTGTCGCCGCACTGGTCGTTCCCTACCTCTACAGCGAGTTGCGCGCCAAGCCGCACGACCGCTGATCTGGACGTACCCCCATGACTGCCAAAACCCTGTCCCGCATCGCGGTCTATGCCATCCTGCTGGTGGCCGCCTTCTTCTTTCTGGCACCGCTGTACGTCATGCTGGCCACGTCCTTCAAGGATGCCGACCAGATCCGCGCCGGCAATCTGCTGAGCCTGCCGACCAGCCTGAATTTCGAGTCCTGGCAACTGGCCTGGTCTACCGCCTGCACGGGCGTGGACTGCCGGGGCCTGAAACCTTATTTCTGGAACTCGGTGACCATGGCCGTGCCCGCCGTGCTGATCTCCACCGCCTGGGGCGCCATCAACGGGTATGTGCTCTCCATGTGGAAGTTCAAGGGCAGCGAAGTCTTGTTCGGCTTCATGCTGTTTGGCGTGTTCATGCCGTTCCAGGTGGTGCTGTTGCCCATGAGCCAAGTGCTGGGTTTCCTGGGCCTGTCCAGCTCGGTCGGCGGCCTGATTCTGGTGCACTGCCTGGCGGGCCTCGCGGGGACCACGCTGTTCTTCCGCAATTACTACACCGCCATCCCCCGTGAGCTGGTCAATGCCGCGCGCATGGATGGTGCCGGTTTCTGGCGCATTTTCTGGCGCATCGTGATACCGATGTCCACGCCCATCCTGATGGTCACCCTGATCTGGCAGTTCACCAACATCTGGAACGATTTCCTGTTTGGTGTGGCCTTCAGCGGCGCCGACAGCAAGCCCATCACCGTGGGCCTGAACAACATGGCCAACACCTCCAGCAGTGTCAAGAGCTACAACGTGGACATGGCTGCGGCCGTGATCGCCGGTTTGCCCACCATGCTGGTGTACGTATTGGCCGGTCAGTATTTCGTCAAAGGACTCACGGCAGGCGCTGTGAAAGGATAAAAAGAAAATGGCTTCTTCTCTTCAAATCAAAGGTATCCGCAAGGTCTACGGCAAGGGCGCCACCGGCGTCGAAGTGCTCAAGAAAATCGACATCGACGTTGCCCCCGGCGAGTTCCTGATCCTGGTCGGTCCCTCGGGCTGCGGCAAGTCCACCTTGCTCAACATCATTGCCGGTCTGGAAGAGCCCACCGAAGGGCATTTGTTCATCGGCGGGCGTGATGTGGTGCAGGTGGCCCCGGCCCAGCGCGACATTGCCATGGTGTTCCAGAGCTACGCGCTGTACCCCACCATGAGCGTGGCCGACAACATCGGCTTCGCGCTGGAAATGCGCAAGGTACCCAAGGAAGCCCGCGCCAAACGCATCCAGGAAGTGGCCGCCATGCTGCAGATCGAACATCTGCTGGACCGCCGCCCCTCGCAGCTCTCCGGTGGCCAACGCCAGCGCGTCGCCATGGGCCGCGCTTTGGCACGCGACCCGCAACTGTTCCTGTTTGACGAACCGCTCTCCAATCTGGACGCCAAGCTGCGCGTGGAAATGCGCGCCGAGATCAAGCGCCTGCACCATGTCTCCGGCATCACCAGCGTGTACGTCACACACGACCAGATCGAAGCCATGACCCTGGGCAGCCGTATTGCGGTCATGAAAGACGGCGTGCTGCAGCAAATCGGCACGCCCGATGAAATCTACAGTCGCCCTACCAACATGTATGTGGCCAGCTTCATTGGCTCGCCCACTATGAATTTCATAGCTGGTCACGCAGACCAGCCAGGGGCTGGAGGCCAATTTGCCTTTGAAGGCGGGGCACTGGCCCTGACCAGCCCGCAAGCCGGTCCGCTGACACTGGGCTTGCGCCCGGAGCACATCCAGCTGCGCAGCGATGCGGCCTGGCGTGGCGAGGTCATGCTGGTCGAGCCCACCGGGGCGGACACCTATGTGGTGCTCAAGACCGGAGCCGGTTCGGTGACGGTGCGTGCACCGGCCCAGACCCATCTCGCTGTAGGCGAAAACGTGGGGCTGGCCGTTGAGGCGACACACTGCAACTGGTTTGACACGTCGACGAGTTTGCGTATCGACTGAGTCCCACGGGCCTTGGCCATGCGACTGCAGCGAAACCCGGCAAAGGCACACAAGAAGTAACACTTCCGTAACGAAACAGCAGTCACCGGGAAAACAGGCGCCCGGCTTGGTATCCTCCACCCATGGCCCATTTGCTGATTGTGGAAGACGATGAACTGCTGCGCGACGGCCTGTGCGCGCAGCTGGTGCACGCCGGTCACAGCATCAGTGCTGCCGAAGACGGCGCGCAGGCGCAAACCCTGCTGGAAAGCGCCCGCTTTGATGGCGTCATCCTCGACCTGGGCCTGCCCGTGGTCGACGGTGTCAGCCTGCTGCGCTGGATACGCCAGCGCCTGACCGCCTTGCCGGTGCTCGTGCTCACCGCCCGCGATGGCGTGGAAGACCGCGTGCAGGGCCTCAATGCAGGGGCGGACGACTACCTCACCAAACCCTTCAACATGGCCGAGCTGCTGGCACGCCTGCAGGCCATGCTGCGCCGAAGCCGCTTGCCTGCCTTTGGCGGCTCGCTCGAAGTGGAGAGCCCATCCGCGCAACGCCTGCGCGTAGACCCGGTGCTGCCCTTGGCGTGGATGGACGAGGAGCCGATGGACCTGACCCACCGCGAATGGTCGCTCTTGTCTTTGCTGGTGGGCAATATTGGGCAGGTCGTCAGCCGGGAAGATGTGCTGGCGGTCTGGCAAACCCAGCCGACGGATGGCAGCAGCGCGGGCTCCAATGCGCTGGAGGTCTATGTACACCGCCTGCGGCGCAAACTCGCCGATTCAGGCCTGAATATCCGCAATGTGCGCGGACTGGGTTACATGCTGGAGATGGACGCGGGATGAGTGCCACGCGCCGCGAGAAGGTACTCCCTTGAGTACCGCAGCCCGGTTTTCGCTGAAGCGGCAGTTGCTGCTATGGCTGCTGCTGCCCCAGTTGGTGCTGTGGCTGATGGGCGGTGTGCTGGCCTTCCGGGTGGCCCTCACCTATGCGGAAAAAGCCATTGACCAGTCCCTGACCCAGTCGGTGCGCTCGCTGGCGCGCCAGGTCAAACCCTTCGGCTCCGGGCTGCTGGTGGACTTTCCCCGGGCGGCGCAGGACATCATCGAACAGGACCCCAAGGACCGCGTCACTTATATGGTGTCTTCCCCGCCTGGCAGTTTTTTGCTGGGTAATGGAAAACTGCTGCCCGGCCCGCCCGCGGGCATGGTGGTCCCCCAAAATGAACCCGTGCTGTACAACCTGGTGCTCGAGGGCAAGTCCATGCGTGTGGCCTCCATCGACCTCAGTTTTGGTGACGGCATGACCGCGCAACGCATGCGGGTACAGGTGGCCAAAAGTCTCGTGGTGCAGCAAGGCATTGCGCGGGAGCTGGTGCGCGATGTGCTTTTTCCGCTGCTGCTGCTGGGTGCTGTCCTGAGCGTGCTGGTGTATGCCGGTATCCGCCGTGGTCTGTTGCCGCTGCAGCGCCTGGAGGCACAGCTGGCCAACCGCACCGCTGCCTCGTTGTCGCCCATCGAGATGACCCAGGCCCCGGAAGAGGTGCAGTCGCTGGCCATGGTACTGAACCAGCTGCTCACCACCTTGCGGCGCAGCCTGAGCCAGGAAAAGCGTTTTTTGAACGATGCCGCCCACCAGTTGCGTACACCGCTGGCCGGGCTGATCAGCCAGACAGAACTGGCCATGCAGGAGACCGAACCTGCGGCCCTGCAGCAGCGCCTGACCAAAGTGCATACCGGTGCCCAGCGCAGCGCCCACCTGGTGCACCAGTTGTTGTCCCTGGCACGCACCGAGGCAGAAATTACCCTGCAACCCGTGGACCTGGCCGCGCTGGCCCGCGAGGTGGCGCGGGAATGGACGCCACGTGCCGTGGCCGCCGGGGTGGACCTGGGGTATGAAGGTGAAGACGCCCTGAGCGCACCTGGCGACAAGTTGCTGCTGCGCGAAGTGCTCAACAACCTGATTGACAACGCGCTGCGTTACGCCGGGCGGGGCACTACCGTGACCCTGCGGGCACGCGCTGAAGGCGCCCATGGTGTGCTGGAGGTGGAAGACAACGGCCCCGGCCTGAGCGCGGAAGACATGGAGCGGGTGTTCGAACGCTTCTGGCGCGCCAGCGAACTCCCCGGAGGCTGTGGCCTCGGCCTGGCCATCGTGGCGGAGATCGCCCAGCGGCATGGGGGTAACACCTACGCATTCGCGGTAGAACCCCAAGGCTTACGCATTAAGCTCGAACTCCCGCTGAGCCCTTGACCATGTCCGACCCACGATCTGATGTCCCCCCAGACCGGAGCCTATCGACGCCCGACGCCGATATGCCCGACTGGTTGCGCACGGACGAGGACAACCCCTGGCGTCTGGCCCTGGAGGGCTCGGGGGCGGGCATCTGGGATTGGGACCTGGTGACGGGCCAACAGACGCACTCCGAGCGCTGGGAAAAAATGTTGGGCTACAGCGGTAATGAGCTGGCTGGTGGTTACGAAGCGTTTGCGGCGCTGGTGCATCCGGACGATCTGGAGCGTGTGGATACAGCAGTCAGCGCCTACCTGGACGGCAGTGCAGACCGCTACGCCATCGACCTGCGTATGCGGTGCAAAGATGGCGCATGGTCGTGGGTCGTGTCGCGCGGCATGGTCGTGCGCCGCGATGCCCAGGGCAAGCCCTTGCGCATGCTCGGCACGCATACTGACATCAATGCACGCAAAAAGGCCGAGGCCGAGCTGCTCGATCTGAATGCCCAACTGCTGGAAAACGCCCAGTTACTGCAAACCACACTGACCAGTATCAGCCAGGGCATTCTGGTGCTCGACGCCGAGATGCGCATCCGGCGCTTCAATCCCCGCGTCTGCGAATTGCTCGATGTTCCCATCAGCTTTCTGGCCACCCGCCCCACGTTGCAGGAACTGGGCGGATTTCAGCGCGAACGGGGTGACTTTGGGGCTGATGGCGCGCTGGTGGAAGCCCACGCACGCGGCTATGTGCAAACCGATGGCCGTGCGGGCGCAGTCCCTGCCAGCTATCTGCGGCACACCCGGGCCGGAGCGGTGCTGGAAGTGAAGACCCAAATTCTGCCCGACGGCGGCATGGTGCGCACGTTTGCGGACGTCACCAACTATGTCCGCGCCGAAGAGGCACGCAAGCGTCTGGACCTGCTGCTGGACGCGACCCAGTCGCTGGCCGAGGTGGGTGGGTGGGAAGTGGATATGGAAACCGACCGGGTGTTCTGGACCGAGGGCGTGTACCGTATCTTCGAGACCTCGCCGCAGGAGTACACCCCTACCACGGCGATGGGCACGGCCGAACGCTTCTTCACGCCGGCGTCCATGGCGCGGATCCGCGACTCCTATTTCAATGCCACCAACCCGAGCACCGCGCACGACCTGGAGCTGCAGGCCGTGACTGCCCTGGGCAACCATATCTGGGTGCATTCCAAGGGCACCTCGGTATGGCGTGATGGGCGCCCCATCTCGCGTACGTCGGTGTTGCAGAACATCACCGAACGCAAGCAGGCCCAGGCCGCGCTGCGAGAGACTGAAAACCTGTGGAAACTGGCGCTGGAGAGCACCGGCGATGGCGTCTGGGACTGGAATATCCCGAGCGGCGTGGAAAACTATTCCAAGCGCCTGCTGGAGATGTATGGCTTTGAGGAAGGTGAATTGCGCGGCCGCGTGGCCACGCTGGATGGCCGCACCCACCCGGATGATCTGGCGCAGATGGAGCAGGACCGGCGCGCCCACTTTGACGGCCTGACCCCTACGTACCACAACGAACACCGCATTCTGTGCAAAGACGGTAGCTGGAAATGGGTGCTGACCCGCGGCATGCTGATCAGCCGTGATGCCCAGGGAAAACCGCTGCGCATGATTGGCACGCACACGGACATCACCGAGCGCAAGAACTCCGAGGCGCTGATCCTGCAGCAGGCCTTTTTTGACACCCTCACCGGTCTGCCCAACCGGCGCATGCTGCGTGACCGGCTGGAGCAGGAAATCAAGAAGTCGCGGCGCGACGACCATGTACTGGCCATCCTCTTCATTGACCTGGACCATTTCAAGGAAGTCAACGACACCTTGGGCCACGACAGCGGTGACCGACTGCTGGTAGAGGCCGCACGCCGCATCCGCGACTGCGTGCGCGAGTCCGACACGGTGGCCCGCATGGGCGGCGACGAATTCACCGTACTGGTCACCGAGCTGGAAGATGCCAAGTCGCTGGAACCCATCCTGCAAAAGATACTGGCCTCTCTGGAGCGGGTGTTCCAGCTCGGTACCGAGCAGGTTTTTGTCTCGGCCAGTATCGGTGTCACGCTGTACCCGCTGGATGCCCGCGAGATCGAGGACCTGCTCAAGAACGCCGACCAGGCCCTTTACGTGGCCAAAGGCGCGGGGCGCAACCGCTACAGTTTTTTCACACCGGCCCTGCAGGAAGCCGCGCAAACCCGGGCGCGGCTGGCCAATGACCTGCGCACCGGGCTGACCGACCAGCAGTTCCGCGTGGTGTATCAGCCGATTGTTGAACTGGCCACCGACTCCGTGCACAAGGCCGAGGCGCTGATCCGCTGGCAGCACCCGACCCGCGGGCTGGTCAGTCCCGCCTCTTTCATCCCCATTGCGGAGGCCAGCGGCCTGGTTGTGGACATTGGTGAATGGGTGTTCCAGCAGGCGGCCCAGCAAGTGCAGACCTGGCGCCGCACGCTGCACCCGGACTTCCAGATCAGTGTCAACAAATCACCCGTGCAGTTCCACCATGACGGCGTTGGCCGGGCGCCGTGGGCGCTGCAACTGCAGGTGCTGGGTCTGCCAGGCAGCAGCATCGTGGTGGAGATCACCGAAGGTCTGCTGCTGGACACCAGCCCCAGCGTGGCCGAGCGCCTGTTGGAGCTGGGTGATGCCGGCATCCAGGTCTCGCTGGACGACTTTGGAACCGGTTATTCATCGCTGTCTTATCTGCAGAAATTTGACATCGACTACCTCAAGATTGACCAGTCTTTCGTGCGCCACCTGATCCCCAACTCCACCGATCTGGCGCTGTGCAAGGCCATCATCGTGATGGCCCATGAGCTGGGTATGAAGGTGATTGCCGAAGGGGTAGAGACCGAACAGCAGCGCGACCTGCTGGCCGCTGCGGGCTGCGACTATGGGCAGGGCTACTGGTTTGCCAAGCCCATGTCGGCCGAGGACTTTGGCACGTTCATGGCTGCACGTACCGAGAAAAGTCACCTGGGCTGAGCGCTGGTTTAAGGCTTAACGGGTTTTGAGGCTGCGCAGGCTCCTGTTGACGGTCTTGGGAATTGGCGTTGTTGGTGGATTGTTTCTTTTTTGGCGTGTCGGGTTATGCGCCCGACAGCGCAGTAACTTTTCTTTGCTTCGCCAAAGAAAAGTCACCAAAAGAAAGGCGACCCTGCTGTCTGCGTCCCTCCGCTGCGCTGCGGGCAACCTGCGGTGCTCGAAGCCGGTGGGGTGCGCGCAAACCGAGCAACGCAGCGTGCCCGTAGCGAAGCGTAGGGCCGACGAATCCGGCTCGCCTTTCTTGGCTTACTTTCTTTGGCGAAGCAAAGAAAGTGAGGCGGCCGCCGGGCCGAAACCCGGCTTGCTAAGCAAGAAGAAATACTCCTCCAACGCCAAAGACAGAGGAAGGCTAGAACCCCTCAGCAATCGCCCGCGCCCGAGCCTTAGCAATCATTTCCCCAATCTTCGGCCCCTTAGCCCCCGCCGCCTGTGCGTGAGCAGCTATTAAATCCGTAGCAACCGACTGCGCAGAGGCCAGCGCCGCAGCCAGCCGCAAGCGCTGCGGGTACGGCGTGTCCTGCAGGCCCAGCCGCCCCCGCGCATCACACTCGCAAGCCAGCAGCACATCCGCAAAACGCTCGGGTTTGCGAAACGCGTCGCAGCGCTCCAGCAGGCGCAGGGTGGCCGCTGCGTCCAGCGTGGCCGAGCGGTGGATGTTGCCGTGTTCACGCGCCACCACTTGCGCCAGCTCCGCACATTCAGTGGGCACACGCAGGCGTTGGCAGACGCCTTTGAGCAGGCGTACGCTGCGCTCTTCGTGGGCGATGTGGCGGGGCAGCACATCGGCGGGTGTGGTGCCTTTGCCCAGGTCGTGGGTCAGCGCGGCAAAACGCACGGGTAAAGACGCGCCCAGTTGCGCTGCCATGTCCAGCACCATCATCACGTGGATTCCCGTGTCCACCTCGGGGTGGTGTTCCACGCTTTGTGGCACGCCCCACAGGCGGTCGAGTTCGGGCAGCAGGCGCTGCAGGGCCCCGCAGGCGCGCAGCACTTCGAACATGCGCGAAGGTTGTCGCTCCATCAGGCCGCGGGCCAGTTCCTGCCAGACGCGTTCGGCCACCAGGTGGTCCACCTCGCCCTGCTGCACCATGGACTGCATCAGACCTTGCGTTTCGGGGGCGACTGTGAAATCGGTGAAGCGCGCGGCAAAACGCGCCAGCCGCAGGATGCGCACCGGGTCTTCGGCAAAGGCGGGCGTGGTGTGGCGCAGCACGCGGTTGGTGATGTCCTGCTGTCCGCCATAGGGGTCACGCAGGTCTTTAAGGTCAAAAGTGCCTCCAGTCCTTATGTGGTCTGCGCAAACAGCTATGGAATTGATAGTAAGGTCGCGCCGCGCCAGGTCTTCTTCCAGCGTCACTTCAGGTGCGGCATGGACGGCAAAGCCGCGGTAGCCGGGCGCGGTCTTGCGTTCGGTGCGGGCCAGTGCGTATTCCTCTTTGGTCTCTGGGTGCAGGAACACCGGGAAGTCCAGCCCGACGGCCAGGTAGCCCTGGTCCAGCAGCTCCTGCGGGCTGGCGCCCACGACCACCCAGTCACGGTCGCGCACGGGTAGCCCCATCAGGCTGTCCCGTACGGCGCCACCCACCAGGTAGGTTTGCATGGTCACTTGGTTCCGCCGTGGATCAGGGCTTGAGCCGGTACGGCTCTTCAAAGTCCAGGAAGTCTTTCTCCGCCAGCGCCTGGTCGATCCAGGCTTTGACGCCGGGCAGGGTGCTGACACGGGTGATGTAGTCGGCAATCATCGGTGGCACGGGCAGAGCGTAGGTTTGGAGGCGCATGCACACCGGCGCAAAGTAGGCGTCGGCAATGCTGAACTGGCCGAACAACATCGGGCCACCGTGTTCCTGCAGCAGGCTGGTCCACATCTCCACCAGGCGTTGTACATCGGACCGTACGGCGGGTTTGTCGCGCCAGATCAGTGCGCCGGTATCTGCCAGCCGGGCCTCGATGTTCATGGGGCAGTTGCCACGCAGTGCGGTGAAGCCGCTGTGCATTTCGGCGCAAATGCTGCGCGCCCGTGCGCGGGCCGCGCGGTCGGCCGGCCAGAGTTGTTTGTCGGGGTATTGCTCGGCCACATATTCGGCTATGGCCAATGTGTCCCAGACCACCAGCGGGCCGTCCTGCAGCACCGGCACCTTGGCCGTGGGCGTGACGCCTGCCAGCGCCTTCTTGAATTCAGAGTTGGCGTTGAAGGAATCGAAGCGGACAAATACCTCTTCGAAAGGAATACCGGCCTGTTTCAGCAGCACCCAGGGGCGCATCGACCAGGACGAGTAATTTTTGTTGCCAATGAATAGCTTGAGCATGAAAACCTCCGTAAGGCACCATGCTAACCCGCCCCCGCCCCCGCCCCCGCCCCCGCATGCCGGAGGCCATTGCCGTGCCCGGAATGGCTCCCGGGTACCCGCGCTTAGGGCAGGTCCAGGCCCGGTTCAGGAGTGGTGCTGTCGCGCGGCCCCACGCTGCCCAGCCGCGCCTTCAGGGACTGTGGTTGCCCGGTGATGAGCGCAGCGTAGTTGGTGGTGTTGGACAACACCTTTTTGACGTAATCACGGGTTTCCGTGAAGGGCACGTTTTCGGCCCAGATGGCTGCTTCCAGCACCGGGCTGCCTGCTTGGCCACGCCAGATGCGGGGGCGACCCGGGCCCGCGTTGTAGGCGGCGGCGGCCATGGGCATGGAGCCGCCAAAGTTGTCCAGCACCAGCTTGAGGTAACCCGTGCCAATGGCGATGTTGGTGTCGCGGTCGGTGATCTGCTGGGGCTGGAAATCCACCAGCCCGATTTTCTTGGCCGTCCAGCGCGCCGTGGCCGGCATCACCTGCATCAGGCCGGAGGCCCCCACGTTGGACTTGGCGTCCATGATGAAGCGGCTTTCCTGGCGGATCAGGCCGTACACATAGGCCGGGTCCAGACCAATCTGTTTGGTGCGTGCCAGTACCGCCGCCCGGAAGGGCATGGGGTAACGCTGCTCCAGATCCACCACGGCGCGGGTGCGTTCGCTGGTGTTGATGCAGCGGTCCCACACTTCCATGCGGCAGGCCAGGTCGGCCGCTGCCAGCAAGGCACGGTCGTCCATACCGCCACGTACGTGCAGGTTGGTGTTGTAGTTCCACTCACGCACGCCTTCCGTGCGCAGGCCGAGCTGGATCGCATACAGGGCGCGTGTCAGGCCCGGGTTGTAACGCGCGGCGTCTTTTTCTTCCTGAGTCAGCGGGTCCGGGCGTGCCGGGGCGGTGATGCGCTGGCCCAGCTCTTCCAGTGCCAGTTGTTCATAAAAGCCGCGTACGCCCGCAATGCCTTCGAGCAGTTTGAGCGCCTCGGCCCGTGTGTTTTCCGTCTGGGGCAGATTCATCAGTGCGCGTGCGCGCCAGTAGACCCAGGTGCTGTCATTGCGCTGCGCATCACTCATGGACGCAATGGCGTCCTGCACGGCCTTCCAGCGCCCGGCACGCAGGGCAGCCCGCGCCATCCAGGCCAGGTGCTCGTCGTGCATGTGTTGGGGCTTGCCTTTGGTGAAGTAGCCCAATGCGCCATCCGACAGCTTTTGCGCCGCACGTTTGCCGATCACGCCCCAGATCCAGCTGCGTTCTTCCTGTGTCAGTTGGGCCACCCAGCGCAGCTTGTCCACTTCGGTGGCGGCTTCTGCGGGCTCCAGGTAGGCCTGGCGGATCAGGGCCAGTGACACCAGTTCCCGGGTCTGCGGACGCAGGGCGGTGAGTTTGTCGTTGAGGTATTTGCCGGGGTTCAGGTAGATGGCGTTGACGGTAGGAACCCATTTGGGGTTCAGCGCGCCCACGGCCTGGGTGGCCACGCGCAGTTTGTCGTTCTCCATGCCCAGGCGCGCGCGCAGCCAGGCGGCGTGCGGGTCCAGGGCCTGGTCCTTGATGAGCTGCTCGGCGGTGGCCGCGCAGGCTTCGTCGGCGTCCTTGAGCGACAACCACACGTCCTGCACCTGGGTGCCGACCTTGCTGGCACCGGCCTGGTGTTCGGCCAGCAGGGCGTAACAGCGCACCGACCGGTCATCGTTCATGCGGTACTTGGGGTACTCACGGTTGAAGGTCGACCAGTCGCGGTTGCGGCCCAACTGCAGCAGCCATTCGGCGCGCAGGCGGTCTTCCTGGTAGCTGCCGGCGTAGCGGCTGAAAAAATCCTGGATATCGGTGGCGCTGGCCTCATCCAGTCGGGCTGACAGGTCCCAGTAGGCAGCCCAAGGCTCCAGCACGTAGCCGCGCATCTGGGGCAGAAGCGCAGCCAGGCGTTTGCGGTCGCGTACCTTGTAGGCCTGTGCCATGTCCTGGATTTGCTCGTCAAAACGCGTGTTGTCGCGTCCTTGGGCGTGTGCGGGAGACAGGGAAGGCAATAACAGCGCGCCCAGCAGGGCTAACGATGTCAGAATGGTTGAAAACTGCATGTGGGGATTATGGACAACTCGGATGAACGCAAAGCCGCGGAGAAGAAAGCCCTTCGCAAGAGCCTGCTTGAACAACGCCTGAACCTGCCCGACCGCCTACAGCGCGCCGACGCCTTGCAACAAGTCATGCGCATCTGGCTGGTGGGACGGCCCGACGTCGTGATTGGTGCCTACTGGCCCATCAAGGGGGAATTCGACCCGCTGCCGGCGCTGCACCGCTGGAAGGAAGACGGCGAGCTGGTAGACCAGCCGCAACTGCGCCGCATCGGCCTGCCCGTGGTGGACAAGGTGCACAAAACCATGACTTTCCACGCCTGGTACCCGGGCTGCCCCATGGAAGAGGATGCCTATGGCATCCCCAAACCCAAAGACACCGAAGTGATCGTGCCTACCCTGTTGTTTGCGCCCTGCGTAGGCTACGGGCCGGGCGGCTACCGGCTGGGTTATGGCGGTGGTTTTTACGACCGCATGCTGGCCACGCTGGAGCCCAAACCGTTTACCGTGGGGCTGGGGTTCGGCACTGGGTTTGTGGAAGATTTCGAGCCCGAAGCCCACGACCTGCCTCTGGACGCGATCCTTAACGACTACGGGGTGGTTTGGCCGGTTTGAATGTGGCCCCCACGCTCCGCCGCTACGCGGGTCGCTGCCCCCCGAGGGGGCTGTTTTCCCTTGGGGCGGCCCGGCGGGAAAACGGGCTTCACCGCGATGGTGTTCGTGGTCGGGTGGTACGTTTCTTTACAGGCTTGGCGTTTTTGGCAATCAACGCGGCTTCCATTGCCAGCCGGGCCCAAGGTGCCATCAGCGCAGGGGACTCCATCGCGTCGGCCGGGGCGCTGTAGTAGTTCATGCTTTTGGGCTGGCCTTTCACCGGGTAGGTGAAGCGGGCACAACCTTCGGCTTCAAAGCGGGGCCGGGTTTCTTCATTGGCCTTGAGCCACAGGATCTCACCGTCGCCCAGATTCGCCAGGATGGCCACGGTCAAGCCGTCGGTGCTGATGCCCCAGCCGCCAAACATGCGTTTGGCCACACAAGGCCCCAGGTCGGCCATGAGTTCACAGCAGTAGTGGGCGAATTCTGCGTTGGGGCTGGCCATGCTGCCTTTCTCTCGGCGTGCGGGGTTCAGGAGGCGCTGGCCAAGGCCTGCGCATCGCCCTTGTAGCCTTGCAAGGTTTTGGCCAGGCGGACGCGCTGGCGCGGTGTGCTGCTGTTATGCAGGGCGGCCACGGTGCTGCAGTTCTCCTGTACCAGCTTCTCTAGGTGCTGGCGGTAGTCGGGGTCGGCGGAGACCACGGTGCGGGTGAGCAGCGCATGCAGTGCCGCTTGTGCCTGGGCCGGTGCCTGGCCGCGCACGGCGCGCAGCGTGGCCATCAGGTCCTGGTGGCGGCGTAGTTTCTCGCGGTGCTGTACCTGCGGGTCGAAGAGGGATGCGCTGAAACGTGCGGCCAGCATGTCACGCTGTTCGTCGCTGAGCGCGCCGTAGAAGGACTCCGACCATTCCACGGCCTTTTTGAGGCGGCGTTCGGCGCGGTCCTGGGGCGTGCCTTCCAGCCAGTCTTCGCGCCATTCGCTGTCCTTCTTTTCAAACTCGCGTTGCAGGCGCTGGATCTGGGGCTCCTGCAAACTGCTGGCGGTGGCGGCGAGCGTCTGGGCGGCGTTGTCCAGTGCAGCTACCGCACGGGCCTGCAGTTCTCCATAAACGCCGCACACCTGTTCTGGGGTGATGGTTTGCGGCGCCAATGTCAGCAGGCGGTCCAGTTGCTGCTCCAGCAAGGGCAACTCCTGCTTGCGGTGCCAGTCCTGCAGGCTTTGCAGTTCGGTGCGCACGCGCGGGGTCTGGGCGCTGTCAAAGTCGAAATAACTGTCCAGCCACCAGTAACTGAGCTGCGGCGCGTTGTTGTAGGCCAGGCGCACCGTGCTGCAGCCCTGCAGTGCCAGCAGGGCGCAAAGCGCGCCGATAATAGAAAGCCATCGCAGTATTGAATGTGAACGCAAAGCCCATCGCCTTAAAAAGGACCCAACCGTGACCGCAGCATTTCAGGCCTCTACTTCAGCCCCCAACGCAGGCCCGGCCATTGACGTGGTCATTATGGCGGCCGGCAAGGGCACACGCATGAAGAGTCGTCTGCCCAAGGTCTTGCACCCGCTGGCCGGGCGGCCCTTGTTGCAGCATGTGCTGGACACGGCGGGCGCGTTGCTGGCCCGCAAGGTGGTGGTGATCACCGGCCACGGTGCTATCGAAGTAGAAGCGGCTTGCGCAGGTGGGACGGGGGCTACAGCCGGTTTTGATCTGAATTTTGTACGTCAGGAGCCGCAGCTCGGCACCGGCCACGCGGTGCAGCAGGCGGTGCCGGCGCTGGCCGACGATGGTGTGGTGGTGGTGCTCTCGGGCGATGTACCGTTGACCCAGGCCGACACGCTGCTGGATGTGATCCGCGCGAGCGCGGGCAACCAACTGGCGCTGCTGACACTGGAACAGGCCAACCCTACGGGTTACGGCCGCATCGTGCGCGGCGCCGACGGTGCGGTGCAAGCCATCGTGGAACACAAGGACGCCTCCGAGTCCCAGCGCCAGATCACCGAGATCTACAGCGGCATCATGGCCGTGCCCGCCGCTGCGCTCAAGCGCTGGCTGGCGCGGCTGGACAACAAAAACGCGCAGAACGAGTATTACCTGACCGATATCGTGAAGTTCGCCGTGACCGATGGCGTGGCCGTGGTGGGCCACAAGATCACCGATGCGGTGCAGGTGGCTGGCGTCAACAGCCCGGTGCAACTGGCTGAGCTGGAGCGGGCTTTTCAGTTGCGCAACGCGCACCGCCTCATGGAAGAGGGCGTGCGCCTGGCCGACCCGGCACGTATCGATGTGCGCGGCGACTTGCTGTGCGCCCACGATGTGTCCATTGATGTGAACTGCGTCTTCATGGGCCAGGTCAATCTGGGCGAGGGCGTTTCCATCGGCGCGAACTGCGTGATTGCCAATGCCGTGATTGAGGCCGGTGCCGTGATCCACCCGTTCACCCATATCGACGGCGAGAAGCTTGGTGTGACGGTGGGGGAGGGCGCATTGATCGGTCCGTTTGCCCGGTTGCGCCCTGGTGCACGTCTGGGCGCTGAAGTGCACATCGGCAACTTTGTGGAAGTGAAAAACTCCACGCTGGCCAAAGGCGCCAAGGCCAACCACCTGGCCTATCTGGGCGACGCGACGGTGGGCGAGCGTGTGAACTACGGTGCGGGCAGCATCACCGCCAACTACGATGGCGCCAACAAACACCGCACGGTGATTGAGGCCGACGTGCATGTGGGTAGCAACTGCGTGCTGGTTGCGCCGGTCACCATCGGCGCGGGCGGCACCATTGGCGGCGGCTCCACCATCACCAAAAGCACCGAGCCGGGCGCTTTGAGCGTGGCGCGCGGCAAGCAGGTGAACATTGCCAACTGGGCGCGGCCTGCCAAGAAACCCAAGGCCTGAGCCTCGCAGTCCCCGCCAATACTGCACCGCCATGACAGATCCTCAGACACGCATCGCCCAACTGGAGGCCGAACTGGCCGCCGCCCGGCAGGAGATGCAGGACTTCACCCAGACCGTGTCCCACGACCTGCGTGCGCCCTTGCGCCATATCGTGTCGTATGCGCGGCTGGTGCAGGAGGATGCAGGCCCGCAGTTGAACGAAGAGGTGCGTGGTTTTCTGTCCACTATTACCGATGCCTCAGGCCAGTTGGGCGCCATGCTGGATGCACTGCTGGAGTTGTCTCGCCTGGGGACGGCACCTGTGCAAATTACCTCCGTTGCGCTGCAACCGCTGGTGCAGGAAGTGTGTGACGAGGTCGCTGCGCGGCATGCAGCGCACGTCGTGGATGTCAGCGTTGACGTTGCGGTGCCGGAGGTACTGGCAGACGCCGCGTTGCTGCGCCATGCTCTGCTCGGCCTGTTGGTTAATGCCTGGAAGTTCACCGCAACGACCCCTGAAGCCCGTGTGGTGGTGTCCGCCACCCTCAATGCGCAGGGCATGGTGGTCTTAACTGTGCAAGACAACGGTGTGGGTTACAACCCCGCCTTGCAGGGCCAGTTGTTCAAGATGTTCAGCCGCTTGCACAGCGCCAGCCAGTTTCCCGGTCTGGGCAGCGGTCTGGCCCTGGCGCGCAAGGCCGTGCGGCGCATGGGTGGTGAAGTGCAGTTGAGCGGCGCGGTGAATGCCGGTTGCTGCGCGACGCTGCTCCTGCCCGGCGTACCGGTAGCCGCTGCTTAAAGTTTGTCCAGACCCTGCAGCGCTGCGTGTTGCAGCAGCATGATGGTTTTGCCATCCTGGATGTCGCTCGATTGGCACATGCGCAAGGCCTCCGACAGCGGTAACTCCAGCACCTCGATGTCTTCCCCTTCCTGAACCATGCCGCCGCCGTGGCCGACACGGTCTGCGGCCTCGTATTCGGCGACGAAAAAGTACAGCTTCTCGGTGACGGAGCCCGGGCTCATGTAGGCCTCGAACACCTTGCGTGGCGCGCGGATGCGAAAGCCGGTCTCTTCCTCCACCTCGCGGCGTATGCAGGATTCGGGATCGTCACCATCCAGCAGGCCGGCGCACGCTTCGACCAGCATGCCATCGGCACTGCCATTAACAAACGCCGGAAAACGAAACTGCCGGGTCAGCACCACCGTGCCCTGCAAGCGGTTGAACAACAGCAACACGGCGCCGTTGCCGCGGTCATAGGTCTCGCGCGTCTGCTGCTGCCAGGTGCCATTGCGGCGCAAGTATTCAAACGTGGTTTTTCTGAGTGTGTACCAGTGGTCGGAAAGCACTTGGGAGTCCAGCAGGCGCACGTGGGGTGCGTCGTGGGGTGTGGGCATGGCTTGTGGTTTCATGGTGCTGTAGATCGTGCAATTGCGTGTAATATCGTGCAAATTCACGCAATGTTATCACGCGTATTTATTCCATTACCCTGCACCCTATGCTGACCGTTCAACGCCATCAACTCATCCTGTCGCGCCTGGCGCGTGACGGCCAATTGCTGGCCAAACCTTTCGCTGAGGAGTTGGAAACTTCCGAAGACACCATCCGCCGCGACCTGCGCACCTTGGCGCAGGCAGGAAAACTGCAGCGAGTACATGGCGGTGCATTGCCAGCGTCCGAAGCAAACGCGACACTCGCCGTGCGTCAGGCGGTGGCGCCAGACGACAAGACCGCGCTGGGCCGCGCCGGCGCCCGCATGGTGAAACCCGGGCAACTGGTGATGCTGGACGGTGGAACCACCGCACTGCAGGTGGCGCGGCATTTGCCTGAGGACCTGCGCGCCACCGTGGTGACCCACAGCCCTACGGTGGCCATCGAACTGGCCCGCAAACCGCATCTGGAGGTGGTCATGCTCGGCGGCCGGCTGTTTCGCCATTCGATGGTGAATGTGGGGACTGCGGTGGTTGAAGCTGCAGCCCGCTACCGGGCGGACCTGTACTTCATGGGCGTCACCGGGGTGCATCCCACGCAGGGCTTGAGCACGGGTGACGATGAAGAAGCGGCCGTGAAACGCGCCCTGAGCGCGCGTGCTGCCGAAACGGTGGTGCTGGCCTCGCACGAGAAGTTGATGGCGGCATCGTCCTTTGTTGTGGCCCCTCTGGGCGCGGTGGACCTGCTGGTCGTGCCGCAGCACACCGCCGCCAAGGTGGTCCGGCAGTTTCGCAGTGCAGGTGTGACCGTACTGGTTGCGCCAAATTCCTAGGCGCCGCTCAGGCCAGCGGCAGCTCCGCGCCAAATTTGCTGCGCTTCACGCTGAAGAAGGCCTTCACATTGCGCACATTGGCGTCGCTGGTAAACAGGCGCTGCGCCAGCGCCTGGTAGCCCGGCATGTGGGCGGCGTGCACCACCAGCACAAAGTCTGGCCCGGGGGACACGCGGTAACACTGCTGTACGGCGGGGTCACCGGCCACGCGGGCCTCAAAGGCGTCCAGCGCGGCGGCGTCCTGCCGGTCCAGCGCAATTTCCACAATCGCGGTGAGTCCGTGGCCCAGGGTGGCTGCAAGTTTTTCTGGGTTCAGCAGGGCGATCTGGCGCTCAATCAGCCCTGCGTCACGCAGCCGTTTGACGCGGCGCAGGCAAGTGGGCGGTGAGGTGTGGACCAACTCCGCCAACGCCTGGTTGCTCAGGCTGGCGTCGCGCTGGAGCTGGCTCAGCAGCTGTAGGTCGGTCACATCAAGTGTTATTTGTTCCATATTTATCAATAATTTGGAATAAAAAATCTTAATTTCTATTTAATGAAATATTAATTCATAAATTGACAAAATTCGACTACTAATTATTTATTGGCACTTCTACCATTCGTCCATCCATTTTTTGGGAGATCAGTATGTGTGGCATCGTCGGCGCGGTTTCTACCCGCAATATCGTTCCTGTGTTGGTGCAGGGCCTGGAGCGTTTGGAGTACCGGGGTTATGACTCCTGCGGTGTGGCGGTGTATGCACAAGACGGCGCCCATGGCGGCGGTTTGCGCCGCGCGCGCAGCACCTCCCGGGTGTCGGAACTGATCGAGCAAGTGGCCTCTGGCCAGGTGCAGGGCACGCTGGGCATCGCCCACACGCGCTGGGCCACACACGGCGCGCCGGCCGTGCACAACGCCCACCCGCATTTCAGCCACGGCCCTGGCGCCGATGCCCACCAACGTGCGGGCCGTATCGCCCTGGTGCACAACGGCATTATTGAAAACCACGACGAGCTGCGTGCTGTGCTCAAAGCCAAGGGCTATGTGTTTCTGAGCCAGACCGACACCGAAGTCATCGCCCATCTGGTGGACAGCCTGTACGACGGAGATCTGCTGGAGGCCGTGAAAGCCACGGTGCGCCAGTTGCATGGTGCCTATGCCATCGCCGTGTTCTGCAAGGACGAACCACATCGCCTGATTGGTGCGCGCGCCGGTTCACCGTTGATCCTGGGCGTAGGCAAGGACGGACAGGAGCATTTTCTGGCGAGCGACGCCATGGCCCTGGCCGGTGTGACCGACCAGATTGTCTACCTGGACGAAGGCGACGTGGTGGACGTGCAACTGGGCAAATACTGGTTGCTGGACAAAGCACATAAGGCCGTTGCTCCGGCGCAGCGCCCGGTGAAGACCGTGCTGGCGCACAGCGGTGCGGCCGAGCTGGGCCCGTACCGCCACTACATGCAAAAGGAAATCTTCGAGCAACCACGCGCCATTGCCGATACGCTGGAAGGGGTGGAGGGCATCGTGCCCGAACTGTTCGACGCACAGGCCAACCACGCGCCCGGCAGCAACGCGGCACGTGTGTTTGCGCAGATCGACTCGGTGCTGATTCTGGCCTGCGGCACCAGCTACTACAGCGGTTGCGCGGCCAAGTACTGGATTGAGAGCATCGCCAAGGTGCCTTGTAATGTGGAGGTGGCCAGCGAATACCGCTATCGCGACTCCGTGCCCAACCCCAACACACTGGTCGTCACCATCACCCAAAGCGGTGAGACGGCTGACACACTGGCCGCACTGCGCCACGCGCAAAGCCTGGGTATGAAACACACGCTGACCATCTGCAACGTGGCCACCAGCGCCATGGTGCGTGAGTGCAGCCTGGCCTATGTGACCCGTGCAGGCGTGGAAATCGGCGTGGCTTCCACCAAGGCCTTCACCACCCAACTGGCCGGTCTGTTCCTGTTGACGTTGTGCCTGGCGCAAGCCAAGGGCCGATTGACCGATGCGGAAGAAGCACGCCACCTCAAGGCCATGCGCCATTTGCCTGCTGCATTGCAGGCGGTGCTGGCGCTGGAGCCGCAAATCATGGCCTGGGCCGACGACTTTGCGAAGAAGGAGAACGCGCTTTTCCTGGGCCGCGGGCTGCACTTCCCGATTGCCATGGAAGGCGCCTTGAAGCTCAAGGAGATCACCTACATCCACGCCGAGGCCTATGCCGCAGGGGAGCTCAAACACGGCCCGTTGGCGCTAGTGACGAGCGAGATGCCGGTGGTCACCGTGGCGCCGAACGATGCGCTCCTGGAAAAACTCAAAAGCAACCTGCACGAGGTGCGCGCGCGCGGCGGTGTGCTGTATGTGCTGGCGGATGCGGATACCCGCATCGACAGCGGCGAAGGCCTGCACGTGATTCGTATGCCAGAGCACTATGGTGAGTTGTCACCGCTGCTGCACGTGGTGCCACTGCAATTGCTGGCGTACCACACGGCTTGCGCACGTGGGACCGATGTAGACAAACCGCGCAACCTGGCAAAAAGCGTCACTGTCGAATGACAGGCCGCCTCGGTGTTTAGCTATTCCGCGCAATTAAAGTCGAAAACAGTTTAATAAAGTCGAAAACACGCCTCTAGCATTCATGCGGGTTTGCGAGGCGTTGGATTTTTGAGGTGGTTTTTTAAAGTCGAAAACAATGTCTTTCAATTGATCGGCAGGATCTGGGGAGCGACGTAAATGACCGAGATGGGCCAACTGCAGCCCTTAACGAATGACCGCTTCCAGTAGGTCTATTTCGTGCGGTCATTAAAAACGGCAAATGAACGACAACAACGCCCCTCGCGAAGCATTCGTTGCGTTGGCGAAGTAACGTCAACGCCTGTCGAATACGGTAATCAGCGGAAAGAAGAACTAGCGATTTGCAGTAAGTTGATCCGCGCCTTTTCTGCGTCCGCAAACGAGTCGATCTCGCTGCAGTCCCGCGACAAGAGGTTAAGGACAATCCGTCCTCTGGTGGGCGAGTTGGTCCAGTAGTAGCCTTCTAAGCGCTTGTCACCCGATGTAAGCCGAAGGTCGCCGTAGCCGGTAGTGATCTTATCTTCAGCGTCCTGCATTCGCCGCATCTCGAAGACATACTGAAGTTGGGCTATTGAGCTACGTGGCTCAACCACCATGGTCTCCAGCGTGGAACGGGCTGGCAGACTGGGCGTATAGGATTGAATAGTGAGGAAAAAGTAGCTCTGCTTGATCACAAATGCAATAGGGATCGGCGGCAAGGGTTCAGCGCGTTCGGTTGGTTTGAACTCAGTCTTCAGCTCACCCCACCAGAGTCCGTGGACCATACGCTTTCCCATGAGCCACGCGAGCCATTGGTACTTCCACTTCAACTTCGACAAACCCAAGATCAACAAAGGCGGCACGGCTAGGGCGGTTGAGACGCTCTGCCAGATGACGCGTAGCGGCTCGGACTGCAATTCAGTTCGTCGAAAAAACACAAGGCTACCAGCCGCTACCAGGACGATGTACCCGCAGTACTTGATAAGCCGAATAAGGTCGGTGTAGGTCAGACTGACAGGTAGCATCAGAGGATACCCCTCACGGTGCACAGACCGCCTTCATAAACCGACACCTCACGCTCGTGGGTCAATAATCCGATGGCCGCGACTCCTGCCACCCTCGAGGCCAGCAACGCAGTCATGTGTCGAGCGCCACTGGCTCGTGCGGGAGTCGCTGGCAAGTCGGGCAGCGGTGGCGCGATGAACTGGCACAGGTGGGTAAGGGACGCCGAATCCGCATGAATGAAGTGGAAGCCGTCGTGCCACTGGGACGACAGGCGCGCTGTACACACAATCACCTCGCAAATGGCCTCGAACCCCGTGACTGGCAGTTCGAAACGTTCGTCGCCCCCGACTTCGAGTGGCAGATGGGGCAGCGCCGTCAACGAATCGTAGAAGATGATGCCCAACCCAGCGAAGTCATTGGCGAGTCTCGGAGCAACTTGCCGAAGCAATTGCAGGGCGCTGAATGCTTGAGGCGTATGCAATGGAAGGACCTCTATGCAGGCTCAAGCCTGACTATGTACAAGTTATCAGCGTAGTCTATATCTTGCCAATGGCCGATTCCGACATGGACAGCTTCTGACTTTACTCATTTGTCCCTTTTGTAAATATGGCCCTTGAAATTGCCAAAGTTGCCACGATTTGTAACAACGCCGAGATTCTCAGTACGCTTTGGAACGGTGGCCATATGCCGATTTATGGGCTGAATGGGGGGCTTGGTACCCGTAGGCGACGGGTCTAGTCACGCGTCGCGCCGACCATCACATGCCCTTCTGCCCATGCTAAATCTGAGCGCCCTTTTCTACACAGAAGTCGAATTCGAGACCTGTCTCTTCGACAACCTGAACCTTCCGGAAGATGCCAAATCGGACATCGCAGACGCGAAGAACGATGTTCGAATGGCGCTGCGAGACGGAATTCCCCGTGTGTACGCTGACGAAGGGCACCCCGGCAAGGTCCCGCAGCCTCGTTTCTTCACCCAGGGGTCCTGGGCTTACAAAACGCTGAATGCACCCGCGCAGAGCCCTCAACAGGCAGACGTTGACGATGGCTGCTACCTGCCACTCAGCTTCCTGACCTTGACTGACCGCCCCAGTGTTGCGGCCGAGGTCTTCTTCGACGTTGCGCAAAAAGCACTGGCAGAGCTCGTGGAGCAGAGGGGCTGGAAGCTGTCGAGCAAGCCTACTTGCATCCGCATCGAAATCAACGATCTCGCACATATCGACGTTCCTCTGTATGCAATTCCTGACAAGGAGTTCGAAACCCTGGTCAAGGCCGAGAACGTCAGGCGTGCCACCCTTGACGGAAAGAGCTATTCCTTCGAGGCCGCGGCTGATAGCTGGGATGAGCTATCCACCACGAAGGTGCTGCTGGCCCATCGCGATGAAGGCTGGATGCACTCGGACCCCCGTCCGGTGAAAACGTGGTTCGTTGACCAGGTGGCCACCAAGGGCGAGCAGCTCCGCAGGGTGGTGCGCTACCTCAAGGCATATCGCGACTGGACTTGGGACAAAGGTGGCCCGAGCTCCATCCTGCTGATGGCGGCGGCGGCGCCACTGTTTGTGAGGCAGGATCGTCGCGACGATCAGGCGCTGCTTGACGTTGTAAAGCTGCTGCCAGCGGTGCTGCGTAAAGGTGTCAATAATCCAATTAACCCGGAGGAGTCATTGACCGACCGCCTGCGTGCATCCAGCGATGATGCGGACATGGTCGAGCAGGCTGCTCTGCAGTTTGAAGATCTTGGCAGCAGACTGCAGGCTGCGTTGGACGCCGGAAACGCCGAGCAGGCATGCAGCTGGTTGCGCGATCTGTTTGGGCCACGTTTCCCGAATCGCCCCGAGCGCGTGAAAGTCGGGGCCGCTGTTTCCTCTGTTGCCGCTGCCATTGCATCTTCACCGGCGATTGCGGGGCCATCGGAGTTAGTCGGACGGACCCGCGCCGGATGAAGTTCGAGAAGGTCGCGATCCCGGACCTGACCGCCGCGCTGCACCAGCGTGGCTTTTCCTACGTTGGTCGAGGCTGGCACGGCTGGATGAAGTTCACCGGAGAGCTCAGGTTGAAGTCGCAGAGCTACCCCTGTGAAATCGCCGTTTCGCCGACGCTGGATGAGTTCCCTCGCGTTTGGCTGACGCCTTTGCCAGCAGGACGGGTTGAGCTGTTGCCGCACCTCAGCACCGACGGTTACTTGTGCTACTTGTCGGCAGACTCGGTCATCTTCGACTACTTCGACCCGATTCGGCAGACGATGACCTGCCTGGACCGGGCGGAGCAGGTGCTGGAGGATATCCTTGCTGGCAAAATGATCGATGACTTGGCAGAGGAATTTCACGCCACCTGGGGCGACAATATTTGCTTTCTGGACGTGGATGAGAGTCGGCCAGGTACCCTCGAGGCCTACTCCTTTACTCCGGAGTTGGCCGTGGTCACCGATGACAAGGCACGCACTCACGCTAAACTGGAATCCGTCGGCGCTGGACTGCCGAAGATCGAGCTATCGGCGTTTCTCGTGCATACCAAGTCAAGGCCGATGCCAATCCGTGTCAGTTGGCCACCGAAAACAATTCAGACCTTCCTGCAATGGCAGAGCTCGCTCGACCGAGCCTGTCGTAAAAAGATCGAAGAGCGGCTCATGCAGCTGTTTAAGCGCAAGGCACCCCGTGTTCTGATCCTTATAGATTCGCCAGCGGTGCAGTACGGCATTGAGGTTGACCTGAAACGGGAGCCGGACGGCAAGGGCAAAAAGTCGTCGCTACGAGAAAACCTGTATCGACTGCCGATCCGACAAACCTCGGTCTTCCGCATTGACGACAAGTACATTGCTGGGCGAAATCTCCCTGGGTCCAGGACGCTAGCAGGGCTCAGGGTTGGGTTGATCGGTTGCGGCACCATCGGTGGCTATCTGGCAGAGTTGCTAGCTAAGGCTGGGGCGGGTACGGTCGGCGGAAAGCTGACGCTGGTTGACAAGGGTGCGCTTGAACCCTGCAATCTCGGACGACACCGACTGGGTTTCAACGCCCTGATGCAAGGCAAAGCAGAAGCCATGTGCAAGGAACTCCGGCGCATCGCGCCGGGCATCGATGTAGTGCACATCAGTAGCGATGCAAAAGAGGCGAACCTGGGACCACTAGACCTGCTCATTGACGCGACGGGCGAGCAGGGGCTGACTGAGTGGCTAACTTGGAAGTACGCGGAGAAAGTCCCGTACCTGTCCACGTGGGTTGAGGGGGCCGGTGTGGCAGTCCGCGCTTTGTTGAAAGCCAAGCCTGAACACGCATGCGCACGCTGCGTGTCCCGCCCGCCCTTGGCAGATCAGTATCGCGTCTTCGATTCGCCTCCGGAGGTCATCATGAGGGGGCATGGCTGCGAAGGTCTCTACGTCCCCTTTCCTGCTGCAGCCTCGGTACAGGCGGCAGCCCTAGCGATGGAGATGGTGCAGGCCTGGTTGGATGGCGCGGAGGCGCACAGCTTCAGGACGCGCGTGCTCGATCAGTCGCGCCAGGTTCATTTCAAGGATTGCTCACCCCCGCGCTATGAAGGATGCCCTGCATGCGCCATGTGAGTGACTGGACGCTTGATGACGGCAGCGTCATGCTGAACTTCTCGGACGAAGTCCGGAGGGTTTTCGAGAATAATGTCCAGCTCGGCGACAGCCCCGAAAGCGGCGGCATCCTCCTGGGCACCGTGCATGAGCCCGGTTTACTGGTCACCGTGGCAACCACACCTTCGCGTCTGGACCGACAGTTTCGCTATCTCTTTGAGCGGTTGCCGTTCGGACACCGTGCGGTAGCGAAACGTCTGTGGCGCGCCTCCAACGGCACGACCCGCTATATCGGCGAGTGGCACACCCACCCACAGGACATTCCCACTCCATCGGGCATAGACCTGGATGAATGGCGAAAGCTTGCCAGAATGCGAGCCGACAAGCTCCCGCTGTTGGCAGTGATTGTCGGGCGCGAAGCGCTTCACGTCGAATTGGCGCACGGCAACGGCCACCGAGATTTGCTCCGGCCTTACTGAGTTCTGTGTGTTCAGCGCCTACGCTTGATCCTCAACTTGGTGTACGCGGGCGCGGCCGGATTGTGCACATGATGATGCACATCGCGTATGGTGACGGGGACACGCCGAGCTGCATAGACCTGCCCGTTGACCCGCACGATGCAGTCCATGTGATGCGTACCAAGGTAAAGTGTCCGCTCTTCGTTCTGCAGCATCCGCATTCCTACCCTTCGATGGCCGAGGTCACTGCTCTCGTCTGCGTCTAATCCCTTGTTACGCACCGTCCATTCGACGGTAGCGAACATCGGCACAACCTGAGGGTTCACAATTGTAAAAACCAACGCGCAGTCCTTGGCAACCCCCGCCACCTGGTTGCGGTGCTTGGACACAAAACGGCGCTGCCGCCCACTGCCTGTGTAGACAGCGATGTCGATCTCGGGCACCTGCATGAGAGCCCGCGAGGTCTGCTCATCGACCAATTCGACCTCGTCCACTTCCGGCAGCGGCATCAAGAAAGAAAACGCCTCGGACCAGATCAGTGCCGCCGCAACTTCATCTGCCGCCTCAGCCGCACGCTCAACGATGTCCAGCAGCGCATCGAGCCTCGGCAGAAACGCTGCCCATGCCTCATCACTCATGCGATTGAGGTCTTCTTCGACCCTAGTGGCTGGGTTCTGGACGCGTTGGCTCCCGTTCAGTCGGCCATGTATTGTCCGGACTATGGAGATCAATGCGTCATCGTCAGAGACACCGAGCAGAAGGGCGAGGCCGATGTCGGGGTATGCCTCAGTAGCCAGAACCGTAAGGAAGATCGAGGACGGACGCGAATCGGGGATGTCGTCAAACGACAGGGCAGCCCAAGCCTTGAGGTAGCGTATCACTCTGCGCACCTGCTCACGCTCACCACCGGTGAGGGCATCCCTGAACCACTTGTAGAAGGTCTTAGGGTCGCTGGCCTCCCAACCCTTCGTAAGGCATGCCAGCCGTCGCTTATCGGTGTCACTATTGAGGTGATAGACCGGGGTGTCGATGTGGAATTGATGCTCGTAAGATGCCCGTGAGCAACGCTCCTTGGGTGGCTCCGCCACGGAACGCATGTCCGCGCATTGATCGTGGTATTCAATGAGCTCTTGTTGCACCCAACGACGTAGCTGCTCGGCCGTGGGTTCAATGCTTTCGCCGTTGCCCCAATCGAAGTAGACGCCGAGATCGACGTCGTATTCTTCGTCCGCCAGTACAGGCTTGATCAACGTACCGTACTTGTAGGAGCCCTGAAGCCACGTCGAGATCGCATAGCCATGCTTGGCCTTGAGCGACACCTTCAGGTACTCGGCCAAATCATTCCAGCTTGTTTGCAGGAATTCGCGCTGCCGCGTCGTGGGGCTGACACGGTTGATCAGCGTTTGTTCCCCGGCTCCATTGAACAGTGAGCTGGCGCGGCCCATGTCAGCCCTCCCGGCTCAATGTCATCTGAGGTCGATGACTCAGGAATGGCGCCAAATCGGTTGTTAGGATGTCGCTGGCCGCCTTCTTGCCGAGGGCCGTTAGCGTACGCCGTGCTGCCTCGGTCGCGATATCCAAACCGACGTCTTTGGCTTGTTCATGCGACGGGAGCGCGTCGAGTCGGAAGTACCGATCCTTGAGTTTGTGCTGCATAAGCTGGTCAACCAGTTGCTGCTGCGACGAGATCGTGACTGAAAAGAGTCGGTTGTCGTCCATCCAGCCACCGACACCAAGTTCGCGCCCCGATTCAAAGGACAAGGAGTACTTATTGGTTGTGGTACCAATGCTGAGGAGGCCGTCGGGGGTTCGAATCCCCCACGGGTCGCCAATCGCTCAATGCCTCAGTAGTTCAACGGACAGAACGAGGCCCTCCTAAGGCCTAGACGCAGGTTCATTGCCCGCCTGCGGCGCCAACTAACACCCCCGGTTAGCTAAGCGGTAGAGCAGCGCCCCTACAAGGCGACGGTCTGCGGTTCGATCCCGTGACTGGGGACCACTTTTGCCCGCGTAGTTCAATGGAGAGAACAGGCGCCTTCTAAGCTTCAAACACAGGTTCAATTCCTGTCGCGGGCTCCACGCACATGACACCACTTGGGATCACACGAATTCAGTAAGGAGATGGCCACGAACGGCCACAGGTGCAACCGTGAATCAAAGCAGAATCCTCCAACTCGACGTGCAAGGTGTTCCCCAGTCCTGGGTGAGCCCAGAACGCGCTGCAGGCTACTACGCCACCGGCGATGTAGTCTGGGCCGTGGGCGAGACCTTCATGACCATGCGTGGCGGGATCAACGCCGCCAGTGGCGTGCAATCCCACATCGATCTCGCACCCATCATCGCCGTCAACGGCTGCGCTAGCGTCAATCTGTTCGACGTTACGCCCACGCTGACCAATCGCAAGCTGTTTGCGCGCGACAGGTCCATGTGCGCGTACTGCGGTGGGGTTTTCAAGCACGAGGATCTGACACGGGAACACATCCACCCTCGGTCGCGTGGTGGCCTGGACAACTGGCAGTCGGTGGTGAGCGCATGCCGGGGTTGTAACAACCTCAAGGCAGACCGCTTTCCGTACGAAGCCGGGATGACCTTGCTCTACACGCCGTATGTGCCCAGCCTGTACGAAGACTTCATTCTGTCGTCACGGCATATCCGGGCCGATGTGATGCAATGGCTATTGGCCCGGGTGCCAAAAGGTTCGCGACTCATATAGCTGTACCTGCCAATTAGCGACCTTCGTCGGCAGGCATCATCGAACGGACTGAATTCCACGTCAGTTGGAACTTGAGCAGGTATTTGCGCAGCCGATCCGCGTCATTGACGATGGAACGCTGCGTGCGCGAACGGTCAAACAGTCGGCGGCCGGCATCTGAAAGCGTCAGTGATTCTCGGCAAACCCGGATGACAGCCTCAAGCTGCATGCGGTCGAACAGATCCAGACTGTCAATGGCGTCGGCCGGGAGCATGGCCTCCAGGTCGAGCCCGGTTGAGTTCACCTCTCCGACTGGTTGCCACAGCCATTGAAGCCGCTGGATTTCCGCATTGACGAGGCTAGCTGAAATCCGCCCCCCGTCTGCCAGCGTCGCCATCCGCGTGACGCTGGCAGAGAGATCGCGGAAGTTGCCACTCCACAGCGCGTCTGCCGACTTGGCAAACTGCAAATATCGGGCCTTGGCTTCGGCATTGAACCGGACGACTCGCCCGGTTTCGGCCGCAGCTCGGCTCAGTTGGTGTTCGATGTTGGGCTCAATGTCTTCCGGGCGTTGGGCCAAGCCGGGCAAGGTGTACGACCAGAGGTTGATCCGGGCAAACAAATCTTCCCGGAAGCGTCCCTGTGCGACGTCGACGCGCAAGTCGCGGTTGGTGCCAGCAATAAGCTGAAAATCGCTACTCACCTCACGGTCGCTCCCCATGGGCAGGAACCGCTTCTCCTCCACGGCCTTGAGCAGCATCGCTTGCTCATCCGGACCGAGCTCGCCAATCTCGTCCAGAAATAGCACACCCTGGTGCGCTGTACGGAGCAGACCAGGCCTGTCAGCCGCAGCCCCTGTGAACGCGCCCTTCTTGTGGCCGAACAGAGTCGATGCCGCACCATCCCCGCGCAGCGTGGCGCAGTTGACTTCGACGAAGTCGCCCTGGACTTGGTGGCGCGACTTCTTCAGCTCGAACATGCGTCGCGCCAAGTGAGACTTACCGGCGCCGGTGGGGCCAGTCAGCAAAATGGGGGCCTGCGAG
This sequence comes from Rhodoferax saidenbachensis, assembly GCF_001955715.1. Lineage (NCBI taxonomy): Bacteria > Pseudomonadati > Pseudomonadota > Betaproteobacteria > Burkholderiales > Comamonadaceae > Rhodoferax > Rhodoferax saidenbachensis. The sequence continues at coordinate 786,345 of NZ_CP019239.1, forward strand.
CGCACTGCCACGCGCTCAATCTCCTCAATCAAGGCATTGAAGCGCTTGTTCCGCGTCGGGATGCCGCTCTTGAGGAACTCCAATGCTTCCGCATGAGCCTGGCTAAAACGCTGAGCCAAGACGTCGTAGCGCGAGAGGTCCAGGTCGATCAGCGTATAGCTGCCAGGATTGCCTCGCTCCTGCTTCTTCGGCGGCGCCGTCTGCAGCAGCACGCCAGGAATGAAGCGCGACTCGACCATCAGGAACATGCAGATTTGCGCCACATGCGTGCCGGTCGTGATATGCGCCCAATACTGCTCATGGACTGGATCGAAGCGATAGCCGCGCGCCCAGTCATAGAGCGCCGCGTACATGACTCCGAAATCCCAGGGATCCACGACATCCATCGGCACCAGGTTCACGACGGTGTCGGGCGACACATTCGCAACGTCGCGCAGCAGGGTCTGCGCCAGGGCTTCGTAGCGCGTCGGATAGAGCAACTCCAGCCGGTCAATCAGCGTGTCTTCGTGCTGGACCAAGGAAATCGTCGGCCGCCACTTCTCCCAGCGTCCAGCGCCTTGGCCTGAGTCCAGTTGGGTTCCCATGAATCCGATGACAACGTTCTTCTTGGTCATAGCTATATTGATATCTTATTAGCGTCAATTCTAGTATTTATACGATTCTACGGGCACGCATTTTGGAAGCCGAAACGGAGTAATCGAAATATTCCTTTGCAAATCAATGAGTTATTTGCTCGGTTATCAACGACTGTCGAAACTGGCACACCCTTTGCAAAGAAGAAGGTACTAACAACAAGTTGAATACAAAGAGGAGAACACTCATGGTCAACACGCAACTCTTTCAAACCCTCAAGGGCGCTCTGCTGCCTGCAGCCAAGGTGCTCAATGCCGAGCAGGCGCCGGCCTATGCTTTCAGCCCGCGCCATCAGCTGGCGCAACTCGCAGCCACAGGCTGTCTGAGCCAGACCTTCTACGCCAACGCGGAAGACCAACTCGACATGGTGACGGCGCTGGCGCAAGAAGTCGATGCCGCCTTTGTCGCCAAGACCGCGATCTATGCCCGTCAGTCCGGCCACATGAAAGATATGCCGGCGCTGCTGGCGGCTGGCCTGGCTGTGCGTGACGTGGCCCTGCTGAACCAGGTGTTCTCGCGTGTGGTCGACAACGGCAAGATGCTGCGCAACTTCGTGCAAATCCTCCGAAGCGGCGCTGTGGGCCGCAAGTCGCTGGGTACTCGTCCGAAGAAGTTGGTGCAACACTGGCTGCTGACGGCAACCGAGAAGCAGCTTCTGAATGCGGCCGTGGGCAATACGCCGTCACTGGCCGACGTGGTCAAGATGGTTCACCCCAAGCCTTCCGAGGCCTGGCGTGCCGCCTGGTTCGCGTGGCTGATCGGCAAACCGGTCGATGAAGCGGCCCTGCCGCCCATCACTCAGTCGTTCGAGCGCTTCAAGCGCGAAAGCGCCCAAGGCGTTGCGACCGATGTGCCGGAGGTTCCGTTCCAGATGCTGACTGCGCTGGAGCTGAGCTCGGCCCAGTGGGCGCAGATCGCTCGCACCGGTTCATGGCAGATGGTGCGTCAGAACCTGAACACCTTTGCTCGTCACGGTGTGTTCGACATCGAAGGCATGGCCGAGGTTGTCGCTGCCAAGTTGAGCGACCCGCAGGCTGTGGCCAAGGCTCGAGTGATGCCCTACCAGCTGATGGCTGCGTTCAAGGCGACTGGCGAAGCCGTGCCGCAGGTGGTTCGCGATGCGCTGCAGGATGCGATGGAAGTCGCGCTGAACAACGTGCCCAGCTTTGAGGGGCGCGTGGTGGTGTGCCCTGACGTGTCGGGTTCGATGAGCTCGGCCGTGACTGGTCATCGCGGTTCGGCGACGTCCAGCGTGCGTTGCATCGACGTGGCTGCCCTGGTGGCTGCGGCGGTGTTGCGCAAGAACCCGCAGGCCCGTGTCTTGCCGTTCGAACAGGATGTGGTGAAGCTGTCGTTGAACGCCCGTGACTCGGTCATGACCAATGCGCAAGCGCTGGCCAAGATCGGTGGTGGCGGTACAAACTGCAGTGCGCCGCTGGCCATGTTGAACCGTGAGCGCGCATCGGTGGACCTGCTGGTCCTGGTCTCGGACAACGAGTCCTGGGTCGATGCCAACCGGCGCGGTGCGACGCAGACTTTGCGCGAGTGGGAAGTGCTGAAGAAGCGAAATCCGAATGCGCGCCTGGTGTGCATCGACATCCAGCCGACGGTAACCACACAGGCGGCGGAGCGCCATGACATCCTGAATGTCGGCGGCTTCTCCGATGCGGTGTTCACGATGGTGGCGAACTTTGCGGACGGCAAGATAGAGGCCGAGCACTGGGTTGGCGAAATCGAGAAGGTGTCGCTGGCCGCACAGTAGGGGCTTCAAGTACTTGATTTGGAAGGTGTCTCAGGCGAATGCCTGCAGGAGTACAGCACCATTGGCCGCGCGGGCCGGCAAGCCCGCAACGGAGAATCCGTAGGCCGCTCTTGCAACTTTCGTCGCCTGGGGCACCAACCAGCACCAACAATCGTCGTCGCGTGGTGAATGCCGGTGGGACTACATCTGTAAAACGTGTCTCACCAACTGTTTGTCGCCACGCGGGGGCTGTTAAGTTTTGCGCGAATGCTGGCAGGAATACATTGGAACGCCGGGGGTTCGAATCCTCAACCGGGAAACCGGCATGGCATCTTCTTGCCCCCCCCTTGTCGCGCTTTTTTTGCGATGTCCTGTTGCGAATGCAGGTGGAACTACAGACTATTAATCTCGGTGTCGCGGGTTCGAGTCCCGTCGGCCTCCGTCAGGAAGCCGTAGCTCAGTGGTAGAGCACGATGTTTCACCAAAAACTTGTCGCAGCAAGGCATCACTTTTTAGCGGTGAATGCAGATGGAATTACAGGTAGACGCACGCGGCGCAAGCTGCGTGTCCCGTGAGCGATCACGGGGCGCCCGGGTTCAAATCCCGGTCCAGCAATGGATGGCGGAGTAGAAGATTTCATCGCCTCTTGTCACCGCACTTTTTGATAGAGAACAACAACATGTCAGAACTGAACTACAACATTGAGGACGTCCCCGGCGGTGTGCCGGTGAAGATGTGGACCAAAGGCGTGCCCGTCGAGGCTGAGGCCATGGACCAGCTCGCCAATGCGGCTCGCCTGCCCATCGTGTTCAAGCACGTCGCAGCGATGCCGGACGTGCACTTGGGCATCGGCGCCACCGTCGGCTCCGTGATTCCGACCATCAAGGCCATCATCCCTGCGGCGGTCGGCGTGGACATTGGTTGCGGCATGATGGCCGCGAAGACTACGCTGCGCGCGGAAGACTTGCCAGACAACCTGGGCCCGCTGCGCTCAGCCATCGAAGCGGCCGTGCCGCATGGCTTCACGCCGCGCCGTGGTGGCCGCGATCCCGGTAGCTGGGAGAACCCGCCCGTATCGGTGGACCAGGTCTGGGCGACGTTGGCCGACGATTTCGACGCGTTGTGCGAGTTGCACCCACGCCTGAAGAACACGAACAACCGCAAGCACCTGGGGACCCTGGGTACGGGGAACCACTTCATTGAGGTCTGCCTCGATGAGACAGGTTTCGTTTGGTTCATGCTGCACTCAGGTTCGCGCGGAGTAGGGAACGCTATCGGCACGCACTTCATCGAACTGGCCAAGAAGGATGCCGAGCGCAACCAACGCAATCTGCCCGACAAGGACCTGGCCTACTTCGAGGAAGGTGCCGAGCACTTTGACGACTACGTGCGCGGCGTGGGCTGGGCGCAGCGCTTCGCGATGAAGAACCGCGAGGTGATGATGGCCAACCTGATCGCCACGGTCCGCAAGGTCATCACGAAGCCCTTCGAGTCACACGTCGAGGCAGTGAATTGCCACCACAACTATGTGCAAAAGGAGCGTCACTTTGGCGAGGATGTGTTCGTGACTCGCAAGGGCGCGGTGAGCGCCAAGCGCGGTGAGTTGGGCATCATTCCGGGCAGCATGGGCGCGCGCAGCTATATCGTGCGCGGTTTGGGCAACCCGGAGAGTTTTGAGAGCTGCAGCCACGGCGCGGGTCGTGTGATGAGCCGTACCAAAGCGAAGAGGATGTTTACCGTGGAAGACCAAATCAAGGCGACTGAGGGCGTTGAATGCCGCAAGGACGCCAACGTCATCGACGAAATTCCGATGGCTTACAAGGACATCGACGCCGTCATGGCGGCGCAGAAGGACTTGGTCGAAGTGGTGCACACTTTGAAGCAGGTGGTGTGCGTGAAGGGATAGGAAGAGTGAGGGCCGCATGTTCTCACCCACATGAGAATGGAAGTAGGAGTGAGGGCATGAAAGAGGAAACCTTGTTAAGCGCGCATCCCGTCTCTGACGAAATGCGCGCCACCGTTCTGGAGAACTTGGCTGAGCTGGAGCAACGGCATCAGGTGACGGTTTTGTTTGCCTGCGAGTCGGGTAGCCGCGGCTGGGGCTTTGCCTCGCCCGACAGCGACTACGACGTGCGCTTCGTCTACGTGAACAGGCTGCCGTGGTATCTGACGGTCGACCCCGGACGGGATGTCATCGAACAGCCGATCAGTGGCGAGCTGGACATCAACGGCTGGGACCTGCGCAAAGCGCTTCAATTGCTGCGCGAATCCAACCCGACGCTTCTCGAATGGCTGCGTTCGCCCATCGTGTACAGCCAAGCAACACCGTGGGCGGGTCGTTTGCGGGTTCTGGCCGAAGAGGGCTTCTCCCCGGTTCGCGGCTATCACCACTACGTGTCGATGGCCAAGAAGAACTTGCGAGAGCACCTCTATGGTGAGGTGGTCCGGTACAAGAAGTACCTCTACGTTCTACGTCCGCTACTGGCGGCGCGCTGGATACGCGAAGGGCGTGGCGTGCCACCGATGCGCTTTGCCGAGCTGGCAGCGCAAACGCTGACAGACACGGCCTTGATCGACGAGGTGAACGCGCTGCTGGAGGTCAAGATGCGCGCGGGAGAAGCCGCGACCAGCCCACGCTGGGTGGGAATCCACGACTTCATCGAGCGGGAATTAGCGATTGCGATGGCCCATACGCTCGACAAGGGGCCGAAGGCCGACGGGCGTCAACTCGACCAGTATCTGCATGATGCGGTGCTGTACTTCGACGCGCAGTCTTAGAACAAGAACAGAAGATAAGAAGAAGCAAGAAATGATTGAAATTGATGGTTCCGTCGGCGAAGGCGGCGGACAGATTCTGCGCACCTCGCTGGCCCTGTCTATGTGCACGGGCCAGCCCTTCACCCTGGCCCGCATCCGGGTCGGCCGTAACAAGCCTGGTCTGATGCGCCAACACCTGACCTGCGTGAATGCAGCCACAGAAGTCTGCGGCGCGGAGGTTCACGGCGCAGAGATGAACTCTCAGTCGCTGGCTTTCACGCCCGGCAAGCTACGCGCGGGCGACTACAACTTCAACGTCGGCACAGCGGGCAGTTGCACGCTGGTGCTTCAGACCGTATGGCCTGCACTGCTGCTGGCCGACGCGCCGAGCCGTCTGAAGCTGGGTGGAGGCACCCACAACCCGATGGCTCCGCCTTTCCATTTCCTGGAGCGCAGCTATGCGCCGCTGATGCGAAAGTTGGGTGCGAACGTCGAGCTGACCCTGCGTCGGCTGGGCTTCTACCCGGCCGGCGGCGGTGAAATCGAAGTGACGATTTGGCCCGCCGAGGACAAGCTGCAACCGTTCGATCTGACTGAGCGCGGACCGAAGCAGGAAGGCTTTGCCGAATGCTTCGCGCCGGCTCTGCCTCGCAAGGTGGCCCAGCGTGAGTTGGAACAACTGGGAACGGCTCTGGGTTGGAACGAGGAGCAACTGCGCATCGGCCCTGTGCGCCAAAACGAAGGTCCAGGCAACGCGTTACTGGCCACTCTGGTCTACGAGAACCTCAGTGAGGTGTTCACGCAGTTTGGCGAGAAGGGCGTCAGCGCCGAAAAGGTCGCGCGTGACCTGGTGCGTGAAGTGCGCGCCTATCAGCTGAGTGAGGCCGCGCTAGGTCCGCACCTGGCCGATCAATGGGCGTTGCCACTGGCCTTGGCGGTGTGGAAGCGTGGACGAGAGGCTACCTATACCTGCACGGAACTCACCGCTCACGCTAAGACCAACTTCGAGGTGATCGAGCGGTTTCTGCCGGTGACATTCTTGACCTCAGTTGCGAAGGCGGGCTGGCGCATCGCCGTTAAGCCGACATAGGGTGACAATGGTCTTCCCTTCTCAGAACAAGTTGATGATAAGTTTGACCTCTCCATCATGGCGCTGAGTTGCCGCAAACCGCTATCCTATGAGCGCGCAGCTTGCTCGGGACGGGGAAATCCCATTCATTCGGGTGAATTTTGGAATGTCGCCTTTCGCTGCATTTCGGCTGTCCATCGTACCCGCCTAGCGGGTCAATCTTAAATGTCCGCTATCCGGCCATGAGTCTGGGGCTACGGAAGCCCGCTTTGGGTCGACTGCTGCGGCAAGTTCGGGCCAGGGGCTGACTACGGCCAACGTCCGGTTTTGAGAGCGGCCACGGAACCACGAGATTGGGAGATAGTCCTTATCTGCTCTGCTATTTGAGTTGCAGCATGGTTGATCGCTACATACCTGCGGACTGGCTAGACGTTATTGAGAAATTTGATCATAATATTTTCCATTTAGGTCAAGTTTCCGCTACTTCCAACTAAGGACTGCACTCATGTCGAGCATTGCCATCACCGATCCAATTGCGCCGCTGGACATCGACGGCGTCTCGCGAGTCGTTGTGGCTTTGAGTGCCACATCGGTTACAAAGGGCTGGGAAAATGCGATGCATCAGCACCGCAAGGCGCAACTGATCTACTCCGTACGCGGCATCCTCAACTGCGAAATCGAAGACGGCGTCTGGATCGTGCCGCCGCAATGCGCCATATGGATACCGGGAGACTTGCCTCACTCGGCACGGGGAGCGGGTGAAACGGAATGCTATTGCCTGTTTGTCGAGCCTGACGCCGCAGAGGATCTTCCGAAAAACTGTTGCACGATTTCGGTATCGCCATTGCTACGTGAGTTGCTACTGAAGGTGGCTAGTTTTCCTGAGTTGTACGCGCCAGGGGGGCGGGAAGATCGGCTGATTGCCGCATTGCTCGATGAGTTGGTGACTGCACCGGTGGAAGACTTGCACCTGCCCATGCCACGCGATCCCCGATTGCGCCGCCTCGCGGAAATGATGCTGGCCGACCCGACGGACAAGACCTCAAAGGCCGATTGGGCTACTCACATTGGAATGAGCGAACGAAGCATGAGCCGTCTTCTGCTGCACGAGATTGGAATCAGCTTCGGGCGCTGGCGTCGGCAGTTGCATGTGATATTGGCCCTCCAACGTTTGACCAAGGGTGAAAGTGTGCAAACTGTGGCGTTGGAGCTTGGCTATGAAAACGCCAGTGGGTTCGTAACCATGTTTCGCAAGGCGGTGGGCAAACCTCCGGCACGTTACCTCTCGGATCGCATGAGCGGCGCTGAGCTTGCTTCTGTGCCCGGCATTATGCTCTTCGATTGAATCAACCCCGATTGGTTCTGTCTGTTGGCTGGGGACCACCGACTGCTCTCCGCGTCCGCTATCTTCCCATGCGGAGTTGCCGTGATTCTCTGAAAACTGACGTCTCGTCGAGAACGAAGCCCCGCTCAGACGCCTGCGATTGCAGATGTTTACGCACAGCCAAGTTTTCAATGAAAACATGTCGCATGCCATATTGACGCTTGTTCGGCCGGTCAAGCGCGCTGAGCTGAGGTGCGGCAAACCACAATTAGGCGCAGCATACCCACGCTGACAGTTTGCGATTTTTCGCAATAAGTCCAATATATATCTCAATGCAGCCAGCACACCGAGGAGGTCACTATTGGCCTAATTGAATAACAATCTGGCTTAGTTTCACTATCGGATTCCCTACTCCCAATTGTTAAATACGGCACTCAAATACGAATGATTATTGTTAATGAATGCCTTCATGACTGCTGGGAAAACCCGTTGCTCAATCCAAAAGCGCGGAGTAGTTGACGTCTATCCTCGTCTGGATGGGCCATACACGGACACCATTAGGAACTCGCTCCTCACCGTGTTGGGCACGGCAGTTGCGGCGGCAATTCTCGTCAACACGCAAGGCGCATTCGCCGCTGAATCAGCGCAGGTCCAAGACAAGACAGGAGGTGCCTTTCAAGAAGAGAGGGTCTTGCCGGCGATTACCGTAACGGGGCGCATGGATAATGCGACCACTGAAGGTACCGGCTTCTACACCACAAACGAGACCACAGCGACGCACCTGCCGCTGTCGTTGCAGGAAACACCGCAGTCCGTGACAGTGATCACGCGCCAGCGCATGGACGACCTGCAATTGAATTCGGTGCAGGGCGTGCTGGAGAACACCACGGGCGTCACGCCATACCAATCCGACAGCGAACGAACGAGTTTCTATTCGCGTGGATTCTTGATCAACAACGTTCAGTACGATGGCGTACCCACAGTCGTCGGCAACATCGTCAATGGGAGTGGCATCGGCTCTCTCGATACAGCGTTCTATGACCGTGTCGAGGTAGTGCGCGGAGGCTCCGGATTGCTGACCGGCACCGGCAATCCCTCCGCCGCGATCAACCTGGTGCGCAAAAGAACTACCCCTGACTTTTCGGCATCCGCCTCACTCGGGGCGGGGAGCTGGGGTACCCGCCGGGGAATGGCCGACATATCGACACCGTTGACCGAGGATGGGCGTATCCGCACACGCATTATTGGGACGTATCAGGACGGAGACTCGTACATCGATGGCTACAAGCCGCAGAGGAAAGCGTTCTACGGCCTCATCGAGGCAGATCTGACCCAAGACACGACAGTGAGTTTGGGGTATGACTACCAGAGCATCACGCCGAAGGGCTCCACCTGGGGAGGCTTGCCGCTATGGTTCAGCGACGGAACGCAGGCGGAATATTCACGCTCCAAGACCTACGCGCAGGACTGGAGCCATTGGGACAATAGCCTTAAAACGGTGTTTGCTGAGATCGAGCAGCGATTCGAAAACGGCTGGAGCCTTCGGGCCATTGCTAACCAGTACCGCACGGAATACGATGCCGAACTGCTCGGCTTGGTCGGCCGCCCCGATCGCGCCACGGGACTCGGCGTCTCTCCCAATGGGGCCTATCCGGTCGCGCTGGCGTCCGAAGGTCGCAGCCGTCAAAACACATTCGACATGATGGCAAGAGGCCCCTTCGAACTGCTGGGTCGCCAACATGACCTAGTTGTGGGTGCGACGATTTCTGACCGCACGGCCAGCCAGGATGACATCGCGCCCTTCTATCCGGGCTTTGCACCGGTCAATGTCTACAACCTCAGTCCAGCCTATCCCCGCCCTAACTTCGGTGCCATGACTTCGATACCGACCAGCACCCGAATCAAGCAGAGCGGTGTCTATAGCGCAGCCCGGCTTTCGCTGGCTGAAGCTCTGAAACTCATCGTCGGAGGTCGCTTAAGCAACTACGAAATTGACGACATCGCCAGCGGAACGTCGTTGCACTACAAAAAGAGCGGTGAGTTCACTCCGTATGCTGGCTTGATCTACGACATCAACGAAGGCTATTCGGCATATGTCAGCTACACGGGTATCTTCAATCCGCAAACAGGCTATCAGGACAACAAGGGAAATGTGCTCACGCCGTCAGAGGGGAAAACTAAGGAACTGGGCCTCAAAGGTACTTACATGAAAGGGCGTCTAAATGCGTCGGTGGCCTTGTTTGAGACCGAGCTGGACAACACGGCGCAAATGATCGCCGGAACCTACACGCCAGGTGGCGCCCAGGCCTACAAAGGCGCGGATGGGACGAAGTCACGCGGGATCGAGCTGGATTTGCAGGGCGAGCTGGCGCGTGGCTGGAAGGTCTACGCAGGTATCTCCCACTTCACTGCGCAAGATGGCGACGGCGTCCGCTTGAATTCGCAAATACCGCGCACGACAGCTCAGCTTTCCACCACCCACCAGCTGCCCGGAGAGTTGAGCAAGTTGACGCTCGGCGGTGGTGTCCAGTGGCAAAGCGGCTTCTACCAGACGCCCAACACTGGCACGAGTTCGTTGGGCGGGGAACAAGGTTCCTATGCCCTGGTATCACTCATGGGGCGTTACGCCATCACGACGAAGACCAACGTGACCATCAACATCAACAACGTGTTCGACAAGACGTACGCGCTACAGAAGGGCGATTTCGATACCGTCAGCTATGGCGCACCACGCAATGTGATGGTGACGCTGGACTATAGATATTGATTCCCCACAGACGATCGATTCACCCATCTGACATCCGCAGAAATACAACCCATTAACTATAGGAAAGCTTCCATGTCCCTTCAGCCCTCCCTACGATCCGCCCAAGACCTAGCCGTGAGCAATCCAAACAAGGTCGCCTTGTTCTGGTTGACGACAGCAGCTGGTGCCGTTCTATTTGTAACCTTCCAGTTGTTCTTCTACGTAAACGACTTTTTGAGAGTGCAAGGAGCGACACCGGCGATTACGTTTGAGCCCAGCGTACTGTGGATGTTTTCCGCATTCTACGGTTCTTGGATTGTCACGGTGCTTTTCGCACTTATCGGAACCCGTAGGACTCAGTGGGTTGCACTGGTCCTCGGCAGCATGCTTGTCGTTCTGAATACCCTTGGGGGGATATCCGACGGGTTGCGCGACGGTTGGCACGTTGCCTTTTCAGCAGTATTCTTTATTGCGTTGCCCGGCGTGTTCGCCATTGCGGCCACATGGCGTGGCATCAAACCACAAGATAAATGGTGATGTCGATGAATAGCTCTGACTTCCCTTTGGTCTGGATGAATCTTACGCAAGAACCCGGACATGATCACCAGAAGGACTTCGAGGAATTCGAGGCCAATTTGCAGCGAGGTGAGCCCTTCGTACTCTTGACCGATACAGTACCCGCCGAAGACCATGAGCACTCGCCGGAAGACAAGAAACGTACCGCGCTCTGGATGAAAAAGAACAAGGTTGAATTGCGAAGGCTGGTTCTGGCAATGATCCTGGTCGAGCCCAACTCGGCAAAACGTCTTGGGTTCAAGGCATTTGCTGTGATATTCGCCAAGTTCTGGGGCTACCCTATGCTTCTTGCTGCTTCACGTGATCAGGCAATCGAGATGGCAAGAGAACTGCTCCAAACGGATCGAAAGTCATCCCCCTGATGGCCCGCGCAGACGTCCGATCTCCGATGGGACCCCGTCGCTGCAAAGTGTCGCGGCGGGCTGCTGCCCTATCTTTCAGAAGAGCTAGGTGAGACCTGGCCGGGCACGCTGGATCTTCGCGCGGATACCCGCCTGGCGGGCTTGTGCCAAATGACCGCTTACAGGTCATGAATGTGAGTTGCGCGAATTCCGCTTCGGGTCGACGGCTAGGGGTCGACAGCCGTTCAAGGGCCGAAACGGACGTCTACCAATGGATACTTTCGGGCGGGCGGTACGGGGACTTAGAGTCGCGAGGTAAGTGCGGCCCTTTCAGCTATCTAAGTTTGCGTTCATTTGCCCTCGAGGTTTTTCGTTGCCCACTGTTCGGCGGTGGTAACTTGAATCGACTGCTGATCGTTGAAAGTGCCTGCTTTGGGCCAGGCCACGCCTCTGCCTTGCGCGAACACCGCGCGGTACTTTTTGATGTGATGAGTTGGGTCTTTTTCCAATTCCTGCATCAGGTACGGAACAGTCCAAACGTTGCGCTTGAATGGACGGCTCAGCACACGTTCAAGCATGCTTGCGACCTGCCCATACGTCACTGTGTCGCCAGAAAGGTAGACGATTTCATTGCGGAAGCGGGGTTCGAAGAAGACGATTTCCGCGGTCAGAGTACCGATGTCGTCTGGTGTAGTGAGAGTCACGCTGGTCTCAAGACTGCCCAGGGCGTTCACTGTGTCATTTTCGAGGTCGACCACTTCGAATAGGGGCTCGAAAAGGAAGCTGGTGAACATACCGGTCGAGATGATGACCCATTCAGTTTTGTCTTGGGCACGAAGCAACTCGCGCACATCGAGCTGAGCATCGAATAAATCCTGAGGGCTGCCCCGCCCAATCACCTCAAAGTCGACGCCAAACTGCCATGGAAAGTAGCGCTTCACACCGGACTTGAGTGCAGCTGTAGCCAACTTCATCGGGGTTTCTCGACCCGCGACCATGCCTGCGCAGCCGATTACGGTATCGAAGCGTGCGAAGACTTCAGCAAGCTGATCGATCGAATCGGTCACCAGGTCTGCGGCGACCATTTGGATGCCAAGACTGCGGAGTTCCTCGATCGCTACCTTTTTCTCAGGCACTTGGGTGTTGATGGACGACGCCCTCAGCAAGACGCTGATCTTTGACCCGGGCGCGCGCTTGGCCACACGTGCGAGATTGCGTAAAACCGGAAGGCCGAGTTCGCCGGCGCCTAAAACGAGAATCGATTGGGGGGGGAGGTGGTTCACCTGGGTCATGAGTTGTCCTGAGACTTGTTGCTTGTAAGATGAACAGATGGTTGCACGATTGCGCAACGCTCACAAGAAGGCACACGTGTGATACCAAGGGAAGTCATCATCGATGGTGAAGCGCTAAGGCAGGCTGAAGCCATCTGTCAAACGCTTAGAGAAGATGACGATGGGGTCAGGAGGGAAGTGCTCGCTCACGCAGGCAGCCGCTGGTCATTGGGCATCCTGCACGCCTTGGGTGTGTACGGAACGTTGCGTCATGCCGAGATAAAGAGACAGATGACCGGTGTGACCCAGCGAATGTTGACGAAGACGCTACGCTCCCTGGAGCGTGACGGTCTGCTGATGCGGTGGGAGTTCGATGAGAAAGTGCCCCGCGTTGAGTACGAGCTGACTTCGCTGGGCATGGATCTATTGATCCGTATGTCCCCTATTTGGACTTGGGTCGTTGAAAACGCCGAAGACTTTCGCAAGGCGCGTCGTACTTTCGACAGTCAAGACCGAAAAAATGCACTAGAAATTCGGTAGCCCCGTTTTGACGACAGTGGGCTCGCCAAGTGAGGACGACTGCGGACTATCACCAGTGGCACTAGGCGATGCGGATCGCGGCATCGGGAAGAACGTTCAGGTCGCGGGCGGCCAGTTCGTTATTGCCAATGAGGACTCCATTTGGCAAATAGCTGATGCAAACTTTGACGGCTAATCATTCAATTGCCATGCCTCCCATCCAAATAGCCCCGCTGCGTAAATTCTTGAACGTCTGCTTCCACCTCATTTCGGCCGCCGATCGTACCAACCTGCTGGGTAGTTCCGAACGTCTGCTATCGGGCGATGAGTCTATTTCGGTCGAAGACCGCTTTGGGTCGACAGCGACTATTGACCAAAGTCATAAGGCGGGCGTTGCCTTACCCGAAGGAGTAGGAATTGGCGATTACGAAAAGACGGCGCCTTTTCAACTACTCTTGCAACCTCTTCAAAACCTCACGTTTCCCCAACTTCATCACTGCGGCAATCCTGTGCAGTTGTGCATTTCGCGGTTGTGCTTTGTCTGACTCCCATTTGAAGACAGACAGTGCAGAAGCTTCCAACAGCTGTGCAGTCTGAGCCTGCGTGATCCCCATCTTGGCCCGCCAAGCCGCAAAGCGTTCAGCACTGAAACGAATGCGTGGAGCTGTGTCAGGTGTACTTGCTTGCGCTTTGTCACTCCCCTTGGATGCTCGGATACTGGCCTTGAGCGCAGAGGTCAGCGATTTGACCTGGCGCTTCAATGCGGCAATTTCAGAGCGGTGCGATGTCATCCCCTTACGTAAGGCGAGCAATTCGTCTTTGAGTTCCTTGCGTGCAACCCGGGCAATTTCAGACTTGAGGGAATCGATCAGTGAACTCATGCGATTGGCACTCCTACTAAAGCAATAAAAATCATCAACAAAAGAAAAGGCGGCAGTGGTAACGCACCACTGCCGCCTCTCTGTTTGAACCGTACCGGTTTACTTCTTCTTGTTTACTGCGGCCTTGAAGGCTGCACCGGCTGTGAATTTTGGCACAGTAGCGGCGGCGATCTTCAGGGCTTCACCAGTACGTGGGTTTTTGCCCTTACGTGCGGCGCGTTTGGTGGCCTTGAAGGTACCAAAACCAATCAGTTGCACATCTTCCTTCTTGGCCACGGTCTTGGTGATGATTTCCACTAGGGCGTCAATGGTTCGTCCAGCTGCGGCCTTGGACATGTCGGTCTCTTTGACCAGCGCTTCAATCAATCCAGCTTTGTTCAATCTGTTGCTCCGAGAAAATAAGTGGGCGGATTCTGGCACACAAGAATGCGCTGCATCGCCGATCCCATTTGTGGTGGCGCTTCCATTAACCATTCGTCACAAAATAGTGTATTCGGACCAAGACATAAAGGGACGCAGCCGGAGCTATCGAGGTGGTAGGTTGCCGCCTTTCGCCCCACGCCCCCGTCAGGAGTCGACCCAAAGCGGTCCTCCGCACTCCTGGATTAGCTGCCCAAAAGCGGACATCCGATCTGATACAAATGAGGCGGCCTTGCCGAGGTCGCCTATGCAGGGCGATTGCAGTCCTTGCTTTGCGCTGGCCGATGGACAGCTGCATAGTGGATTGCCGTCATTCGACTCGGTTCAAAAGTACATGATCAAGGTTGCAGTGATCGCCGCCTTTGCAGCGCCGGGAGGGCGTGAGAAGGCTGCCTAGAAAGCGGCTAAAGCCGAGCGATCAGACTCTTGACCCAGGACATGCAGAACTCGATCGTGTGATCGGTTTGCTGCGCCGTTAGCTTGGGCATCTCCTTCGAGCCCGGACCGTGTGCCAAGTCGTTCCGCACATCCGAAAAGAAGCGCTGCATCAACTCGTGCTCCCATGGAGCGATGAACGAACCATTCGTCTTGCTGGTCAGGTTGTTCAGGTACCCACCGACGCCTTTCTCAGTGCCGGTGTTCCAGTTCTTCTCCTCGCTGATGATCTTGATCGTGCTTTCGAGAGCCCGGCCTGCGTAGAACGATGGGTCCGGGCCAGCGGTGTCGCGAAGGTCAATGGCCGTTGCCATGTCGGTGCTGACGTTCTTCCATTTAGGTTCCTTCACAAGGTCCCAGAATGGCTGCTCAATCTGCGCCTGCACCAGCGCGTCCTGCGTGATCTGGATGAAGCCGTTGTGGTAGTTCAGCGGCATGCCGGCTTGCTTGAAGCGCTCGTTCAACTCGTGCACCTGCGAAGTGAACATACTGTTCGTTAACTCGTTCTGTGCCTTCACACCATCAGAACGGGAACCAGGAACACGCATGCCGGTGTGCTTCGCTCTTGCAATCGCGTCCTGCAGGGCGGCTTGCTTGAGTTCCGTTGGCAGCTTCTCGTTCAGCTCGTCAATCTGGCTCTCACGCTCGCGGAATGCCAGCTCGATGAAGCTCAGACGACGCTTTACGAATGCATCAGGGTCCATGGTGTCCGTGCACTTGGCATTCATCCATGCCTGTACGACCAAATTGATGTCGTACGAACCCGAGTTCGTGATGGGCTTGCCCATCCACTCGGTCTGGTAGGAGTAGTGGCGCGCAGACAGCTCAGTGATGCCAATCTCACGGGCCAGGCGATCATGAAGGCTAGTCCAGATCGCCTTGACGCGCTCGTCGACCTTTTTTTCCCAGCTGTAGTACTTCCAGATGTCCTCGTTGACGATGCGGTAAGCCTGAACGAACAGAGCGGACTCTTTCGGACCGACTGCGTTGAACATCGGTCGCTTCTCGTACCGGCGGAAAAAGACGTCGGTCAGCATTTATCACTCCCTTGTTGTCGGAAGTGTATCAATCGTCTCCATCAGCCCAGTCGACGCACCGATGCGGTGTCCAAAGCACCAAAGGTCTGTTGCTGGTGGAGCTGATGCTCGAGGGCCCTGTATCGAACGACTGCACCCAGCCTTTTGGAGACCCGCGCTATCTGAGCAGTTCGACTGCGGCGGCAATGAGCCAGACCTCCGGTCTGGTCTCGCGATGCAGACCTCGGAAGGCGTGGGCGTAGCCGCGCGTCAACTCATTCAATGCGGCGCTTACGTTTGGCGGCTCCGCGTTAAGGAACGTAAATGCATCTTCCAGGCAGCCCCGCTCGGTGTTTATGTCTGGCGGCAGACTCTCAACTAGGGAGCACAGACCCCTGGCGATTGATACTTTGTTTGGCGGCTCGATAGGCTGCTTGAGTTCATGAATACGCATTGTTCGTCACCTTTTCAACGAGACATCTGTTGAGGATTACACACCTCAATGGCCCAGTCATTGATCTGGTCAGCGTCCCAGAGCGGTCGGTCGCGACTGACTTGTTATGGCCCAAACCGGGTCCCCCTTAAAGTTGAGCGCGACTTGCGCCGTCATCAGCTACCGTCAAACGTCAGTCGCCCGTACCGCCTGGGCCACCATACTTCGTACCGTTTGCCGATCCTTGGGTGTAGCCAGCCCGATACCCACGGCCAGCTCATCCCCCTCAGCCAGAGCTCGGTATACGACCCCCGCGCGCCGCAAGCCGATGAAGGACTTGGGCAACAGGGCCATGCCACGCCCGCCGGCCACTTCTGCCAGTAGTACGTGATGGTCGGCCGGCTCCCGAAGTTTTGGGGGCGCGAAGCCGTACCGGTTGAAGATGTGCTGGCAGTGGTCGTAAAACGCAGGCTGGCGTGCACGTTCAAACCAAAAAACAGACTCAAGAGCCAGGTCGGTCAATCGAACCACCTTGCGCTTTGCCAGTGGATGAGAAGACCGCATGGCCACCACCATCGGCAGGCGGTCGAGTTCCATGACATCCAGTTCACGCGTGTCTGTAGGCAGAGCGATGAAGGCGGCATCCAATTTGCCGGCACGAAGTTGCCGCACGAGCCTGGGCGATGTGTCAGAAACCGCGGACACGGCGGTCCCTGGGTGCAGGGCTTCCAGCCTTTCCACCAGACCGCGGAACCACGTTGGCTCTGCGGAGCTGGTCAATCCCAGTCGCAAGGTCGCGGGGACCGCCTGCGACGCCAGCTCGGCTTCAGCCTGACGCAACAACTTCGCGATGCTGCGCGCATAGGGCAACAGCCTGCGCCCGGCGTCGGTGACGGTCACGCCCTGTGTGTTGCGGTCGAACAGACGCATGCCCAAACGCTCTTCCAGTTCCCGGATCGCTCGGCTCAGCGGCGGTTGCGACAGGTGCAACGCTTCAGCCGCCTGGCGAAAGCTCAGCGCATCCGCGACGGCAAGAAAAAGCGTGAGCGAGCGTGAATCCAGGCGACCAGTCATATCACAAAGGTATCACGAATTTGGTCATTCCACGCGCTGGAAGACTCTTCTAAAGTGGCTTGTATCAATTTCTAAAGGGGATTCATGAACTTGCTTACTGAACAGGAGACGCGCGATGAACAACGAGCGCTATGAACGTGGCGCGGCCACACTGGCTGCCGTAGACGGCCCCGCAGGACTCGCTGTGGTTGAAGCACTTGGGAGGTCGTTTCCCGAATTTGCACGCTACCTGGTCGAGTTCCCGTTCGGTGACATCTATGCGCGAAAGGAACTGGGCTTGCGTGAGCGGGAACTGGCGACAGTCGCGGCTTTGTGCGCCCTCGGCCATGCTTTACCTCAACTGCGCGTGCATGTGCATGCCGCTTTGCACGTGGGTTGCACACCTGCAGAAGTGGTCGAGGTGGTGATGCAAATGGCGGTCTATGCGGGGTTTCCTGCAGCGCTCAATGGACTCACTGTCGTGCGCGAGGTTTTTGCCGAATCGGGGATTCAGCTACCGTTGGCTCGAGATCCAGCTTTCTCTTGAAGGATCACCACGACAGGAGTGATTCATGCAATGAAAAAAGGCACATGAATCACCCATTCGTGGGCCCGCTAGCAGATAGTCACCAACGACTGCTTCTGGCCGAGGCTGTGTGGAAACGCGCGGTGACACTGTCCGCACATTGCATCACCGACTGGGAAGCGGAATTTCTGGTGATTGCATCAGCTGATGCCGTCCAAGAGGTCCTATGCAGTTGCATTGCCCCTTTGCAAGGCGTCAATTGAAGGCAAAGGGCTCATGCCCTTGCCAGTCTCATCGCCTTCATCATTCCCTCGAACCCCAAGATCTGCAGGACTCTCTTGAAGTTGTAGGCCAACACATTGAAGCTCATCTCAGCACCTACGTGCCGCAACTGACGCGTCAGGAAGTGCGTGTAACCCATCCAGCTCTTGAGCGTTCCGAATACGTGCTCAACAGTTCGTCTCCTGATCATCATGGATTCGGGTGATTGATCGAGGCGGCGTTGTACAGCCTCTAGTACCTCTTCGTGTTCCCAACGCGTTATACGTCTGTATCCGCTTGGCGTGCACTGCGCTTTCAACGGGCACTTAGGACAGGCGCTGCTCCAGTAGCGGCGCAGCATCATCCCTCTCTCTTCTGTGACCATACGGAAGGTCGCCCTCTGTCCGGCTGGGCATTCGTATTCGTCGTCCTTCTTGATGTATGTGAAGTCAGCTTTATCGAACCGTCCGTCTGCCTTTGCATTGGATGTCGTTGGCTTGGGCAGCACAACCGCAATGCCGACATCCGCACATGCTTTGATTTGATTTCCACTAAAGTACCCCCGGTCTGCGAGGGCGCGTAGTCTCTTCTTGCCCATGGCTTCACGCGCGGCTTGTGCCATGGGGCTGAGTTGCGTTCGGTCGCTACCGGCATTGGTTACCTCATGCGCAACGATCAAGTGGTGTTTGGCATCCACGGCCACCTGCACGTTGTAAGCCACCATGCCTGAACCTCTGGCGCTGGTTGCCATGGACCGTGCATCGGGATCGGTCCTGGATATTTGACCGTCTGGCTGTGTCTTGAGCTGTTCTTTGATTGCGTCGAGCTCACGCATTTGTTGGCGCAACCGTGCAATCTTGTCTGTCAGACGCGCTGTCTTGGCCTCAAGCTCAACAGGCTGCGTGCGATCCGCGGTCTCCAGTGCACTCAGATAGCGTTGGATGCTCTCTTCAATCTGCTCCTGACGTTTGTCGATCTTTCCATTCGTGAAGTTGCAATCACGCGAGTTAACCGCCTTGAATTTGCTGCCGTCGATTGCCACCACTGCCTGGCTAAAGAGTTTGAGATCGCGGCACAGCATGACGAAGCGGCGGCATACGTTGCGAATGCCCGCACTGTTGTCACGGCGGAAGTCTGCAATGGTTTTGAAGTCTGGAGACAGCCTGCCCGTCAGCCACATGAGTTCAACATTACGCTGGCATTCACGCTCCAGACGGCGGCTGGACTGAATGCGATTGAGGTACCCATAGAGGTATACCTTCAACATGACAGCGGGGTGATACGCCGGGCGGCCTGTTGTCGCTGGAGTAGCTCCCTCGAACCCTAGTGCCACCATGTCCAGTTCGCCTATGAAGGCGTCCACTACCCGGACTGGGTTGTCATCGGCTATGAAGTCCTCCAGGCATTCCGGCAGCAAAGTGACCTGGCTTCTGTCTTGACCCTCTATGAATCTGGACATATCCAACCTTCCACGCAGTTCGATAAGTCATAGCAAATATGCGGCAGGATTCAAGGAGTTTCCACACAGCCTCGGCCCAATTGAGACCAATGTCGGATTGCATGCGTTTCTCCGTTGGGCCCCTGTCTAGAAGTTGGCATAACGGACATTCAGGACAGGCCCGACAGCTCGACACACACATGTGTCCTAAGTAAATAAACGATGCAACTATGTGTTCCTTCAGGATTGCCAGCGCTTCTAGGGCAAAGGCGTTGCCACGAACATCATTAAATTCTTCGATAGGTTTGCTGCCTTCCAGAGCTTCTGGAAATAAGAGAAAGTTCATTGGCGCTCACACTTTTGATGTCGTCTGTATCAACGAGTCCAATCGGTACGGCAGGATGCGAAGACCGCTCGTACCGCCATTCAAGCGTTTGTCCGGATAGCTTCCAACTGCCTGAGGCCTCCATCAAGAGAGTTTCATTGACTGTTGTTGAACTCGTGAATTGCAGGTTGTGGGTGAATTGAACAAGCGATGTCATCGGCGTTCCACTCGGATGCTGGATCGTTGCTTTCCATTTGCCAAGAAGTGCCAATGGCAGGACCTCTTGTTGGAAAAATGCATCGCGTTGACTCCGAACATAAGAGATGCGTGCCTGATCTATTTCCCATTCGATCGCGTCGAGGTGGCCGTCCAGCTCTACGAACGATGGTTCGAGCGCCTCCAACTGTTCAGGGTCCGAAGGAATGAGGCCATCGGCTTTACGAAGGAGCGCGGAAAACTGTTCCCTACCAAGGACTTCATATGCTGTAGCCGCACGAGATAACCACTCAGGTACGTTGTAGGCAGCCTGAGAGAAGCCGCCGTTTCCGACCTCCCACTGGAGCAGTCTCGATGCGTAGTACACCCCGATGGCACTTGGTAATCCATCAAGGTCGTCGGGGCTACGAATCCGGTCGCAAAGCAAGAGCCACAGTTGATCATCGAGTTCCGAGTCCACAAGTGGAGTTTTTGCGTCTGCCGCGAGGAGTTCTTGCGCGCTCGGATACTTGGGTTGTGAAAGATACATCTGGACCTCTTGAGTGACATGTGGTGGGCGTTCAGCCGACCAAGGTTCGACGTGAGGGATGTCCCGTTGACGGAGGAGTTAGGCCCCGGTTTGCCCCAGAACAAATGATGAGATATCTTGGTGCTCAACGGTCAGCCCATACACAACCTCGCATGCCCATTCCTTTGCGCCGACCTGTTCAAGAACTTGAGCGCGCGTGAGCATTCGACCTGAAGCAGCGATGAGGGCGCTAAATGGGGCATCGGTTGGCTCCGTGATGCTGGTCGCCAAATTGCCATCCTGGACGCGCGTGTGCAACGTTACCCACCAAATACTTGAATCTGATTCATGCCAGGGACCACTTCCGATTTGAGTCAAAACGTGTGGCTCTCCGGGCTGACACGCCATAAGTGCCGTTCGGAACAGTACATTGCTTCCACTGCCATACTCGAACCCTCCTTGGAGCAAGCGAAGCGATTTGCCACAGCCACATGGGCAAATATGCAGAGTCCAGCTTGGTTTGACGATGGGCATGAGGTGATGTTTCAGGTGCCTACCAGAATAGCTTTGCGGCTGACACAGCCAACAATGGAATGCCAGCCGCAAGCAATGCATAAAGAATGACCGGCGGCGTCTTCTGAGAAATGGAATACGCAATGTATGCCTCACTCGGCTTGCGCCTACACAGCATGGCAACTACTGGAAGCACAAGCAATGGCGATGAAAGTGCGAAACCAAATCCGACTCCAAATGGCCGCCAATCACCTTTGTCGTACCCGCCCAATGGGTACAAGGCTATACCGGCTAGAAAGCCACCCAACAAGAGTAGGTTTGCCAAGCGAATCGCCCATCGAAACTGAAAGACCAACGTTTCTGAGGATTTACCGCCATACATCCGCGGAACCCACTTTGACCATGCGTAGCAAATCAGAACTGCAATCAGTCCGCCGAGTGTCCCGGAGAAAATAGGGTTAAGGCCATTTACATCCATGTGAAGCCTAACGCTCCTGTTGCAGGCCGCTATGCGCAGGCACGGTGTTGAACTTGCGAATTGTGAGATCGCAGTTGTGGCGTAGATGCATTCTTCAGGTTGGCCCTGGGCCGTTGAAAGTTAGCGCAAACCTATCCTTGGAAAGAAATAGCTGATTCGAGCAGAAATCTTGATCGCCTGACGATGATTCGTCAAACTGCCTTTCTTGACCAAAGAAGATCAGTAGCTGTTGGTCCGCCTTAATGAGTTCAACGCCTTGGCACTTGAAGAGGGGCCGAGGTAGTTTTGTGTCAAGCCAGATGCGGACCCCGATAACTTGACCTGAAGTTGATCTAAGCCAGTCGTAGAAGCCTAGCCAATCTCCCTTCCCAGAATCTAGGAAGACCTCACCATTCAGATGCAGCTCCGCGCCAATGGAATTGGCAATGCCTAGAACCATTGGCGGACTGTCGCTCGAAATTGCGACTGCAACAGTACCGTATGTGTGAAGTACGGTCTCCATTTGCACTCTTGACATGAAGGGGGCCAAGGGCGCCTGCGTGGATTGACGTTCCACGTTGACTGACATGTATGCATTGTTCACAGATCGATGGCCGTGTAGCACGCGGGCTAGTGCGGAACCAACGAGAGCGCTAAGGACGGAGAAGATAAAGGCGGATACTAGTACTGTCGCAATGACGGGGATAGAGAATCGATCTGTTGGAAGTGCTCCTGGCCCAATCTGACCAGAGATATACAAGCCCAGCGTCGCATCGACTAGCGCAACTAAAACAGCCGCACCGACAACCCAAATAAGGCCCCCTCGGCGGAAAGCAAAGTATCCGACCACGGCGTAGATAAGTACTGAACCTATCGCCGCATACCCGTAGGGGAATCCCAAGCCGTTGGATGCAAGCGAAGCCACCGTATCAAAAATCAGAACGGCTACCGCTCCCAAGCCAAAAATTTTCCAAAACGGGCTCATGCGCCCTCCTTAAAAAGGGCGTAACGCTGGCACTTCTCAGCACGCGGCAGGTTAAGCATCACCATCGCTGGGAGCCATGTATTTCGAGAAATTCAGGATGTAGTCGTCAAGGTTTTCCTCCAGCATCAAACGGTATTGCTCCAAGAAGTAATCGAGCGTTTCGGTTTTCGCTTGTTCCATCTCTGCGCCATTGGAAAAACCGCATGCACTCACCCAGGCATTGAATCTCGCCGTTGCGTAGAGCATTGACGCACTGGCCTTGCCCCTGCCAATCTCAGTCTGATGATCGTTTGTCAGATGGATGTGCGCATCTGCACGATCGTAAAACTTGTCGTCTACTTCCTTTGGCACGGTACGTTCCTTTGATGCGTAACGTTGGAGATCACGCGATGCCGCAGGCGGTCGCATGGATTGACCTGTTATGCGGTACGTCTACCATTCGCGCCACTCCTCTGTGATGTCGCCGTTTTCGCCAAGACCAGCCAAAGAGGCAGCGGCAATGATCAGCTCGCATATATCCTCTCGTTGGTCCGTTTCAATGAGGCTGTGTTCGCACTGCTCATTCAGGTCATTGAGTTCAAGCACAGCCGTCTTCACTGCTGCCATGATCCCCTCGCTCTTTCCGTGCATGGATGGCTCTAGCACTGAAGATAGGTATCCATCCAATATTGACGCACAACGTTCAATGTCTTCCTTCGAGTAGTCATCGAAATCGTCCTCTCCCTCTTCTCGCTCCATGTACGAGAGCATGCTTTTGAGGGCGCGCTCCTTGATGTCACGAAGTTCCCCTGAAATCTGGGCAGCCATTTCTTACTCCCGCATTTACGAAGCGTGAAAGTGAGGGGCCGCGCGGTTTCATCGCACGGCTTCTCCTCGACCGTAGCGTTAAACTTCTGGTACATTGACTTTGGTTTCATTTATTGACGGCTGCCACTGGGCCTACGTCCATACCGTCATAAGCGCCGAGTCTGCTGCGTTTGGCGAAGGCCGCAAGCTCCGTGTTGCGTGAATGCAGACTCTCAACGGAATGCGCTTCAACGCGCTCAACATGCAACCACCAAAGATCAGGGGCGTTCGGCTTGTCCTTGTCGGACAGATAGATATTCACAACCTTGTAGCCCTGTGCGGACAATTCCTTTGCGGCGGCTTCAAGAGGTGGGCGTGATTTATTTGTGAAGAAATACCCCCAAAGCATTGGCCGAGACATGTCCCACTTTGTTTGCTTGGTAATGTTCGCGAACATTTGCTCTAACTGTTCGCGTGGTACAGGTGATTGAGCTTGTACGGTCATACAGTGCAATGAGATGAGCAGGATGGCTGTGATTTGTGCGATACGCATAGCTGCAGCGTCACTCATGAGTCATACCGTAGAAGTGAAAAGCTGCCAGAGCGCGGCGTAGGGAACCACAAGCGTTGCTTGTGGCCATCCTCTCGATTTCCGGGTTAGGCGATTTGTGCTGCTGCATGCGGCAAAGCATAGGGCTGAAGTGGCATCTCGCTAATTTTGTAACCGGTCTTTCGAACCCATCTCCAAATTTTGTCAATCCAACGGCTGAATTCTTCTGGGTCATAGCTCAGGCCATTTGGTGCAGAAAAGTTGTTGGCCCAATACAAGCGACCAGGCGCGCTCAAATCAGGCTGGCTTCTTGTTACTTCAAGGACCGGAGCTTGAGCAGCGTTGGAAAAGTAATACCAACCTATGCATTCTGGGTCGTGCGCTTTTGTTCCGACTGTTCCGTACTCTGGATTCCATTGGAAGCTCTTATTCCAAATTGTGTAGTGCCAGTGCCCGGAGAACATTTCATTGAAGCCGTGAACCAAAAGACCTTCTTTGGTTGGGGCGAAACTTTCAAAAATCTCGATTTCGCAAGTACTGTGAAGAAAAGCAATTAGTTGCTCTTCATCTTTGGTACTCATCAGTAACTGAATTTGCTTACCCATGTGAGAAGCCTAACCGGAAGTCATGTAATTGCGTATCCCCCATTCGGGGGATATTGAGGCCGAAATCGAAGAAAGGTAGGCCTGATAGCTGACATTCCTTTATGTCTCCTTCTGGCCCATAGCTCCAGTTGACCCGAAGCGGGAATCCAAGATGTCTGACTTGTAGCCCGCAAGCAGACATTTAGGTTAGATTTTTAGGTTGGTACGTTTCGTGATGAAAATGCAGCATTAGTACAAAAACGTGTTCGATAGGCTCTATCGGCGGCTGCTTCTGCGCAGCCGAAAGAACGGAGAGCAACACCTTTTGAGCGGCAACACTGGGAGTTGATTTTTTCGTTGAAATAGTAATCTCTGTGAGTAGTTGTGCTTGCAGGACTACTGGCCGAAACACTGCCCCCCTAAGCCTTGTTGAAAACACTCTATCAAGTTTCGCTTGAGCAATGGGTGATAGTGTTTGGATTGGTATTAGTGGCTGGTTTGACTGGAATATGCATCTGGACAACGTCCTTTTTTAACTCAAGGAGTACCTTAGTCCGCGCCTGGAATAGCTTGCAACAAGTTCTCGTGGACCGATGCAAGGGCGGCAGCAATCTCTTGCCGCTCATAAATTTCGCTATGGGACAGAAGTGCGTTTTGAGCTCGCAACGTAGTTATTGTCCAAGTACCAGGTGGAGCGGCTTCAGCACTTATGCGTAGGACGGAAGCCCGAAGAGCCGTTTCAAGGCCGAATGGGAGCGCCACCAGCATAAAAAGGGGCGCCGTCAAAATGAAGCTCAAAGCTTCAACGACGAGAGCCATGGCACGAACTTTAACCGCATAGGCAATGAAAAGAAGCATAGACAGAGCATTCCCGAAATGTTCCAAGACATCGTTTCCTAGCGACGCGTAAGTCTCGCTTTGTTTGAGAAATCCCAAACAAACGAGCATCAGAACGCTGACTATGAACATTGGATTGAAATACTCCGCTACTAATTTCTCTAATCTCCTGGTAAGTTGAAAGATCGTTTGAATGAATCTAACCAGCGTCTGCAGAATCCATGATGAAAAAGCGCTCAATGCCAGAAGAAAGGACGCTTCATCATTTGTAGTCCTCAGCACGAGCAGTTGGCTCGGATCCAAAGTTACTTCGGTGTGTTTTGCAAAGCTCACTGTCGATTTGCGTATGTTCTCGATGCGCTTTACGAGAATAGCTCTAGAGCGCTCTTTGAAGAGGGTATTTGCATACACTTGCCACACAACGACTATTACGATGAACGCGTCATACAGCCAATCTTGTGGGATTACAAAATATCCCGCGAGCAGCAATAGAAAAGTTTCGATCAAAATCATCAAGCGGACCTTATCTGTTTCGGTTGAGAACTCGTCCGGCGTGGAGGCAAAGCTGGCATAACGCGGTTCAAAGTGAAGGAACGGCGTAGAGAGTGTTATTACATGTACATCCTTGCGGGCTGCACGTGAGGCTCCCATCGCAGCCACTCCTCCGCCATGACTGTGACCAATTAGATAAATATATGGTGCATCGTTCTGTTCAATCCAATCCTGGGCTAGGCATGCAGCGGCCTCGCGTTCCGAATGGCTGTTGTCGCCGCTCCAAAGTAATGTGTCGATAGAACATGCTCCGAAGGCTTGCGTTACGTATGCTGCGAATCGACTCTCTGGTCGTGTCCAAGGCGCACGCCTAGCGAATGTTCCGTGCACAAGCAGTACAGACACCGGTCTTTCAGATCCTCTGTCAGCGCCTCGCTCAATACGTGGCGTTCTACGCAGGATATGACGTCTAAATGGCCCCGCAATCAGGGCAATGACTGCAACAGAGATTAAGGTTTTCCAGTACCAAGCCATAGGGTGACCCTCGGAAAATCTCGACAAACACCGCTGTCGATTGACGTTGATTTTGACGCCTCTTTTGGTGTTTGCACATCACCCAATTGGGTAAGTTTCAGGAAAGACTGGTTAGACGGGCGGATTCAACTGGAATGTCAGATAGCGGTCATTCGCTGGTGACTGCTACAGGCCAATTGGTTGTCGACCCAAAGTGGTTCTTGCAGCCTCCCCAGGCCCTACCAAATAGCAGTCGGAAAGGCTCGATCCAATTCTGGCGAATCGACAAACCGGTCGGCAGATGCGAAGAAGAGTGATGCGACAACCATTGAAACTCCCGATTGTGTACATTCACGAAGATCTGCTTCTGGCCCATATCTATCTAGTGCTGCTCAATGTGCAATTTGCCGCCGTGATGGTCAGCAAAAGAAGTTTCTGTGGCGTGGCCATTTTGTTGACGACGGCCGCGGCTCTAATGCCGGCCCTCAAAAAGCTCACCCACTCTCCCTGATGCCGGTAGTCAGTCGGCAAGCAGCTCAAATTCACCCGAATGGGGGATGGGCGCTCACATTAATTAGCTCTAGACTGCAAAAAAGGGGCTACATCATGAGAACGTTCTTCACGAATTCAGCCGGGTGGCTGCGCTTGGTTGTTTTCGCAACAAGTCTGACCACAGTCACCGGTTGTGGAAGCATCTTTCTTCTGGATGCCAACCGTGAAATCTATGACGATAGAAGTGGTGGCAAACCTGGTAAGAACGATATATCGGAACCAAAAAACAAGGACGATTGGTTTTTGGTCGAGATGTCCAACAGGTACGGCCTGATGTCCTTGTTTGCACTGACTGCCTACCGGTACGACATAGATCGAAAAGACCGTGACCGAATCGGATGCGATTACCTCAATCCCAGCTTTGTGGGCGATAGGCACTTCGGTATGCCTAGAAGCACTGCTGCTGCAGGACGTTGGGAAAGGTGGTTGCCGGAAAAAACTAAAGCAGGTGATCCATCGCCCTGCTTCAATGAAAGTGGCTTGTTCTACGAGACCTATGTTCATCGTAGTGCTGAAGAAAAAATTACTGAAGCCGTGATTGCTTTTCGAGGAAGCGAGACTAGAGCTGGACAGACCGCGTCAGATTGGGGTACCAACCTCTCAAATTTCTTCGGTTTTGAACCCCAGCAATATGCAATTGCGCGTCTCCACATTGAAAAGCTGACTGATCGAATCCTTGCCGAGGCGGCTGGGGTACCGATCTATGCTGTCGGGCACTCCCTAGGCGGTGGACTGGCACAACAGGCTGGATACCTGACGAAGTCAATAAAGGAGGTTTACGCCTTCGACACTTCCCCAGTCACGAACTGGACGCATCTCCGTAGGGACGGGGCTGTCAAACAGGGCTATCCCATCATCCATCGGGTTCACAACAGCG
This sequence comes from Rhodoferax saidenbachensis, assembly GCF_001955715.1. Classification (NCBI taxonomy): domain Bacteria; kingdom Pseudomonadati; phylum Pseudomonadota; class Betaproteobacteria; order Burkholderiales; family Comamonadaceae; genus Rhodoferax; species Rhodoferax saidenbachensis. The sequence goes on from NZ_CP019239.1 coordinate 813,980, forward strand.
GTGAAGGCCTTGCAGGTTTTCGAGGCGTAGCTACAGCCGCTACACAAGCCAGATTTGGGAGACACGATGTGGCAGTTCAATTCGGGCCTAAGGCGCTTGTAGACGGGCATGCCATAACCATGTTGGCGTGCAACTTCGCTCTGATCATGAAAGAAACAAACTCACAAGGTGGTATGTACGACTACCCCACCAGCTACATCGTGGATCATGTGTTGAAACGGGATGGTGGGCCCAAGAAAGACGATGTGCGGGTCTGTGACGATGAAAACAAAGGCCAAGACTGACTGAACTTGAATGAAAAAAGGCGCCAGCAGGTGACTGCTGGCGCCCTGGCCCTTAGCGCCCATAGATGCCAAACTCGTCATGGGCGACCGGGGGTGTAAATGTTGACCTGTCCCAGAGGTATGAATGAAATTCAGTGAATATGTGATCACCGAGAGGGCCGGCATTCTGGTCGATCCGCTCGGCTTTCTGAAACCATCGCGCGCATTGCAGGACACGATCTTCCGGCAGTTCACGGTGCTGACGAACCGGCCCGGGTACCACGGCTTCTTGTGCATGGCGTGGCAGCTTCTGGATGGAGAGGGTTACAAGGCGGGCAGTGCTGGTTTCTCCCGCAAGTTCAGAGAGACTGAGATCTTCTGGGGCCTGCTGAACGCTGCGCATGGCACCACCATTTTGAATATCACCAAGTACAGGGATTTGCTGGGCGAGCGCATCGGCCTCAAAAAAATCTCGAGGCGCGACGCCATTTATTCCCGCTTGTCCTACGGCACGCTTGGCCACTACAGCCAGCCCAGCCTTGCTTGGGGGCTGCTCGAGCCTGGCGCGCGAGCGCTGAATGCGCAGGGCGCGGCACTTGCCAAGGCGGCTGCGAGCCGCGACGGACATGACTTCACCGATTGGCTGACCCGATGGAATGCCGGTGAGGAGTTTGTCAAGGCCGACCTGATGGAACTGCAGCAGGCTTTTCACCTCCAAGCGCTGCCGTCCACCGGCGAGCAGGCGCAATGGCAACAGTTGATCGAGCGCTGGACTAGGCTGCACACACATACCCAGCCCTTGTGGGAGCAGCCCGTGGGCTTTGAGGAACTGGACACGGCCGAGCTATCCCCGCGGGCGCATCACGAGTTTCATCAGACCTTGCAGGCGCGCTACCCTGCGCTAGCGGCAGAGATGGCCGCAATCGAGAGGTTTGAGCGCCTCTCGGGCGCGGTGCAGTTGATCTTTGATACCCGGCTGGCCATGCTTGAAGTGGCAAGCACAGCGCCGCTGGAGCCGATGGTAGAACGTGACGAACTGGCCGTGGCCATTGTGGCGATCGCTAAGGAGAACGCAATCTTGCAGGGGCACCAGCCGGGCAAGCTCTTTTCTGAGTTGGCGGCCACGCCGGGCAAGTACGAGAAGTTGGAGGACGTGATCATTTCGCACCACGTCAGGCATCAGCGGGCAAAAGGCGTCTCTCCCTTTCTGGAAGGTTCGCGCCTGCTCGTGACGGGCAAGGCCGACCGCAATGAAATCGGGCGGGTGCTTGAGGACGTGGATGGCTGCGCCACCGTCGGCGACAAGATCAACCACTTGCAATACCGCTCGCGCCGCGATTGGCATTTCAGGCGTTGCCGCATCTGGCATGACTGGGCTTTTGGAGCAGTGCAATGACCACGGCTGCAACCCATCACTCGCTGCGCGATTGCTTTACGGCCATCTTTGACGCGGCCGGCAAAGACCCCGTCGAGCACATCGTCGCCATGACGTACGAGTTTGAGGATCAGCAACTACTGAACCTACTTTCAGGTAGACCGATGGACGAGAACTTTCTGCCACGCAGGTTTGACCTGAAGAAAATTTCAGAGTTGGCACCGGTGGTCATCTATGACGCCAGAAAAACAAAGGAGGCGAATCTCGTTCCGCATTTCCTCGACCTGCTGCCGGTCAAGATGCCGGCCTTCTCGTGCCACCACCCCAAGGCTTACCTGGTTGTCACGCAGGCGAGCGTTCAATTGCTGCTGGGTTCCATGAACCTAACCCACACCGGGCTGTTCCGCAACCGCGAGCTCTTTCATGAGTTCCGCTGGAGCCAGAGTGAGACGCTGGACTTGGGCCTGCTTAACGACTTCACGGAAATTCTGGAGCAGCACCACGGCGACTTTGAGTCGGCGTCGCTAGGGGCGGCCATCACCGGATTGCGCCGACGTATTAGTGACTGGCAGAAAGGGCAGGGTGAAGCCAGGCACCACTTGGTGGCGTCGGGTTATGGCGCGACGAGCGGCCTTGCGCGCCTTGGCGCGCTGTGGCGCGAGCTGTCTAGCGGTGCGCGGGTTCGCCGGGTATTTGCCGTGTCGCCGTTCTTTGACTTGGGAACGGGCAGTGACACATTTGCTAGCATGCTGGTGCGTGAGTTCGGCGAGCTGGAGGGCCTGCACATCGTGACGGACCGCGCATGCATCGGCAAGTTGTGCAAAGGTCATTTTGCAGAAGTGCCGAAGCGCGTCCTGCACGCGATTGAAGAGGCGCTGGGTGAAGAAGAGCAACGGCGCATTGAAGTGGCCAATGATGGAGCCAACCGCGGGCTGCAGCTGCAACGCAAGCTGCACGCCAAGCTGATGGTGCTTTGCGGGGACGACGGCTTTCTCGTTTATGGCGGCAGTGCCAACTTCACCTGTAAGGCCTGGAACGGCGACAACCGCGAGATGGGCGTGGCCTGGTACGAGCGTGGCAGCGCGGCCAGGTTCATTGCCGGTGTTGAGGCAAGCCTGCACGCGGTGCGCGACAACCAGTACAGCTTGCTGCTTGATGCGCCGACGGTGTTTGAAGTTCAAGATGAAGACGACTACGAAGGCAAACCCGGCTACCCGGATTTTGTGCAGTCCATCGTGTTGGAGGAAGTTGCAGACTCGGCAAACTTCAGGTTCAGTGTGTCCGGCTCCGAGCTGGACAGGCTTGCCGAGTACGACATCTTCTGGGGCCATGAAAGGCTGCAATTCAATGCTGGTGTCTCGGTGCCCCTTGCCGCAAGCACTCTGTTTGCCCGGCTGCTGGGCGGGCGGAACCTGTGTTTTGTCTGGAAGGTAGATGCAGAGTGCAGGTTTTTTCTGCCCTTCCGCCACACGCCCGCATTGTTTGAAAAGCGCGACCTTCACCTGCACGAGTCGGCTGAAGACTGGATGCTGTACCAGCTGTGCATCGGCCAGTCAGGGCCTGCCGACCCTGACGAGAGTGTGCCGGGTGAGGGGGGTGAGATTGTCTGGAGCAGCCAGGCTTTCGACGGCAACCGTGAGGACAACGCAACGATCAAGGCGCAGCGCTACCTGAGCCTGTTCGCACAGTTGGAGGCGGAGTTTCACCGCCGGGCTGAAGCCGTGGGCGCGTTCCCGGTGGAACAGCGGCAGTCCGCCTGGAAGGCGACGGTGGCCACGCCGATCGAGACGCTGGCGGCCGTAATCACCCGGCAGCAATCAGGCCCTGTGGACCATTTGCTTCGCGTCTTTCAGCTCGGTGAACTGGCCTTGCTGGCGCGCGCGTTGCCAGCAGAAGGCGGTTCAGGCCAGGCCTTGCATGGTGCGATTCTCGCGAAGATGCCCGGCGATGCAGGCAATCCCGTGCTGGGCCAATACATCAGTTTTTGCGGAGGTGCGAATGTCGGTCAAGCGCTTTGACAAGATACTGAAGGAGGCGCCCCAGCGCGCCGAACTGGCAGCCGACTGGGCAAGGCAGCGGGCCACGGCGCGGGAGTTTTGCCGGCGGTTTGCCGAGGGCAGCGACACTCAATTGCTGGGCGACCAGGTCGGCATGGGCAAGACATATGTCGCCATGGCGGTGATTGCCAACACCGTGCTGGACAGCAGTAAGAACGGCTCAAAGGCGCTGTTGATCACGCCGCAGAGCGCGGTGCTGCGCTCCAAGTGGGAGCAGGAGCTGCGCAGCTTCAGCGGCAGCTATTTGTTGCCCGGTGTGAAGGGTGCCCTGAAGCCGCTGGTGGTTGACAGTTTCTGGGACTTGGTGGCCAATCTGCACGACCATGACGACACCGAAGTGTTGCGGATTTCCGATGGCAGGTACAAATGCATCCTCCATTCACTCTGGTGGTGGGCGATTGAAAAGGGATGGGTTAACAACAAGCAGTACTGGTGGCCCGAGCTGGAGAAGTTCGACTGGGCTTCTGCTGAGGCGATGAAGTTCGAATCGGAATTTTCTTCCGCAGCATGGTGGGCTTTCCTTGAGAAGCGGAACGCTGGAGACAATGACTCGCTGCACAAGTTGCTCAAACCCAAAGGCGGCATATGGAATGACCCTGCCGGTTCAGCCTACAAGGTAAAGAACCTCTTCAAGGACTTTGCGCTGGACCAGGACGCCTACGAGCCCAACGTTTTCATCCTGGGCATGAACGCCTTGGGTCGGCCCAAGAGCAACAGCTACCAGAACCAGCAGTTTGCAACGTTTGCGCTTGCAGTTCTGCTCAAGGGCCGGTGGAAGGAGACTTGGGAGTACACCCTGAAGTCCCTGCAAAAGTCGACCAACTCCATCCTGGCCGGGGCTGATGTGACGATGCTGACGAGCCTGAGCAATGCCGACCTTTACCGCACAAGGCACTTGGTGGGTGACGCACTGCAGGACGACAAGGAGCTTGAGGCGATCTGGCAGCTGCTTTTGAGGGACCCTGATGGACAGAAGCCTTCGACCATCAGGGACTTCTTTTCGGCCTTACTTGAGCGGGTGGTGGCCGCCAAGCTGAAGGAGTCCGGCATCAAGCTAGCCGTGGTGGACGAGGTGCACAACTGGAAGTCTGGCGCCAATGGGGCAAGAAGCTTCAAGAATAACTTTGCACCCGCCATTGACCACAAGCTGTTGATGTCGGCAACGCCCTTCCAGCTTGACAAGGTCGAAATGCACAACGTTTTTGAGTACGCCTATGCGCCGCAGGGGCGGTCATCGCAGGTACTGGACGAAATCTATGCCGGTGAAAGCCTGCTGGACAAGTGCATTGACGCCAACGGTCGCCTGTACCAGTCGCTGCGTAGCCTGGACGCTGAAGACTCTGCATTGCTTCTGGCGCCAGACCTGGCCGGGTTGCCGCTAGACGGCTTGGACGCCGGCTTGCAACTGATGGCGCGTGATGCAGGCGCATCGCCCGGCATTCAGGAGTTTGTCCTGAAAGCCTTTGAGTACCGGCAGGCCGTTGACGCACTGCTGCTCAAGCAGCGGCAGATCATGATCCGGCATGTGAAGACCCGCGACCACAGGAGCTTTCATGCGGGCAAAGAGTTTGCTGTCAAGACCGAGGGCCGGCATGCCATGTACAAGGTGCCGGGCTTCACCAGCCCGAAGCATGCCTTTATCAACTTGCTGGCCATGCGGCTGGACCAGCGTATCAGGGGCGACACCACGCCTGACAAGGCCAAGCCGGCGAATGCCCGCCTTGTGCGCGGCATGAGCTCGAGCCTTGCGGCCTTTCGTGAGAGCAGCAAGGGCGCTGCGGCGGCAGTCGCTGGCCTGCCGCCGGGCACACGTGACTACATGAAGCTGTTTGAGGACGCGATAGTGATGTCAAGGCACCCGAAGGTGTCGGCTACGGTGGAGCATGCCTTGCGAAACTACGAGGCGGGCCGCAAGACGCTGATCTTCTGTGAGCGGGTTGCGACGGCAGAGGAGATCGAAGAACTGTTGCAGGCCGAAATCGAGCAGGCGCTTGGCGCTGACACCGAGGACTTCAAGGCGACGCGCAAGAAAATTGTGGCGGATCACCTGTTCTCTGACGTGCAGTGGTACCGCTCGAGGACCCGGCTGGGTGCAGGGGGGGGCGTGAGCATTGCCGACGAAGTGACGCGCAATGACGCCATCGCCTTTGTTCAGTCGTGCCTGCGCAGGGCCAATACGCTTGCCACGCCGCGGCGGATTTTGCGGCTGCTGGACCTCTGGTTTTTGCGGGCGGAGTTTCGCCAGATCAAGCGCGGTGCTGCCGGCGGAACCGCGCTCGCGTTCCTTGCCGCGCTGACGGACAAGCTTGAGCACGACGTGGAGCGCGGTGAGGTGCTTGCTGCAGTGCTCAACCCGCAAAGCGACACCACGCTGGACGAGGAGGCTGCGACCCAATCGATTGAAGAAGTCCTGGCCAGCGGATTCATCAATGGTCAGAACTTGTGGTCACCCGATGAGGGAGCGGCGTTTGACACCGCGTTGTGGTCCTTGGTGGAGTCTGAAGCCAGTCAGTTTCTGCACGGGCCTGCCGCCACGGGAGCAAAGGAACTGGAGGCCGGAAACCTGGTTGCCTTCTATAGCATCCTGCTGGGTTTGCAGACGGGTTTGCGCAAGGTTGTGCTCCGGCCCGACCTGCTGCGCAGGACCTTGCCCGCGCCTGAGGGAAAGAGTTCAGCGCAGGCCGTGCTTGAAGGTGTGACCAGGCCGCGCGGTGACGGCGAGAGCATCTGGAAGAAAGTGACCCGATTTCTTGAGGGCCTGGAGCAGGCCAACGGGACGATCAACTCGCTGGACCAGACCAACACCCAGCGCCGCAGCCTGTGGCGCGGCGTTGAGCTGAAAGAAGACCCGCTGGTGATCAAGCTCGACGGCGACATGGCCGCTGCGCGTAGGGTTGTTGTGTGCGCGGCTTTCAACTCGCCGCTTGCACCCGACATCCTGGTTTGTACGGCCATCGGGTCCGAGGGCATTGACCTGCACAAGGAGTGTTCGGAGGTGATCCACCACGACCTGCCATGGAACCCGGCCCGGCTTGAGCAGCGAATCGGCAGGCTTGATAGGGTGGGGCGGCTGGGCGAGGCGTCGAGCGAGGACCTCCGAATCGGCATTCCCTTTCTCGCGCATGACTACGACCAGTATCAATATGAAAAGGTGCTTAGCCGTGGGCAGCTGTTTGAGTTGCTCCTGGGTACACCCGATTTTGATCTGTCAATTGACGAGGAAGACTATCAAGAAGGGGCTGAAAGCACAGTGATCGAAATTGACAGTGAAAAGGACGCGTCAAATGAAAAGGCGCTACCAATCCTGCCTGACAACCTCGTGCGGTGGCTCAGTGTGGACCTATCTTTAGCTGGAAATACCGGCGTTCGGGAACATTAACAACAGCAGTGGAAATGTCGGGCGTTACGCCGGAGGGAACCGGGCTCAACACGACGCCCGGTCGCTGCGCTGATCCGGGTAACGGTTTAATCCAAAAACCGGCGGCAATGACGGCTCTCGCCGTAGAGGGGCTTTTTCCGCCAGCTCTGATGCTAGGCTTTTCGAACTTACCAGACGCGGGCATTTCTGGGGCCGTTCAGACTCTGCGTCAGGCCATTCTTGAAGGCTGATCTTTCAGTATTTCACTTAGGGCGTGTTGGGGGCGGCTGCCGGAGCCGATGCTGGCGAGTACGGTTGGATGGTAGGTCTAACGATTGCTGCTATCTCCTATCCGAACAGCCCCGCCGGCTTCCAAGGGATGACGACGGCGGGTCTCGGGTCACCTCAAGTTATTGGCCAATGACTGCTTAGGAGTATCCAAATTTGCCCATAGCGAAGTCCACTGTGCAATTGCCGTAGTCAATATTTTGCAAAGTACACCTCCGCAAAGTGGACATTGCTAGAAGACCGGAAGTGGCCCGCAGCTGTCGACCCACAGCGGTCGCTTGGACCCCTGGAAAGCAGTCACTCACGTTTGATAGGTCGGGTTTGTCCGTACCGGATGCAGTCCAGTTAGGCCTCAATTCGCTCGAACTTCAGACCTGAATGATCCGTTTGGTCGATCAGTGCTACTGAGAACTGCTGTTCAACTGAACGTCCAAGTCCATCAACAAACCTGACAAGTAACGTGCCCTGTGTGTGGGGGAACCGGCTCGTCATCGTAATGTGAGTCGAATACTGTTCGCCCTTACTGAAGAGAGCCTGATTCAGGAGGCTTTGGCGAAACCCGTCGGGCAACAGAATCTCGGCGTAGACCGCCGTGGCATCATGGCCCACGTTGATGAAGGTCGCGTTGTATGTGGATTGACCATCCCCGCGGAATGCCCCTCCACCGCCCTCGACTCGGAACTTGGGTTGAGAAAGATCCTCCCGCAGACTTCTTTCAAACGCGAGAGCTTCTCTCTCACTCTCAACCTGAAGTCGAGAGACTTCAACCAATGCACGTTGCTGTTCAACGGAGTTTTTTAGTTCCTCGGCCTGAAGACGTAAGGCATCAGTGCTTAACCTGAGTTCATCCCCTTGCTGCAAATAGCCAAGAACAAGCCATAAGAAAGCAAGGGGCGCAAAGCATCCAGCAAGGAAGTCACCCCATTCATTTGGCGTCATCTTGGCTGTAGCCGTCGGATCGCGCAGGACCAAATAGGCGACTATCGCCAACCAAGCGAGCGAAAAAATTGTTCCGCTGGCGGTTCGATGAGGGCGCATACGCTCCTTGATATCTAATGTGAAGTTGACCGGACAACAACACTTTTCGGCAAAGCCGCCCTCTGCTGTTGTTGGTCTGTGTCAATTGACAAGTTAGAAATCATCGTTCTCCAACCCGTGTGAAGATTGATGTGAGCATGACATTCGGATACGGCGGAGATCCCGGCTTCACTGGAGTCAGAAACTTGGTACTCTCCTCAACAGTTTGAACTCTAATCAAATTCAATCTATTCTCATCGACCCGAATTTGCCCCACGAACACAAGACCAATTTGCATCAAAAGCCCCGATGCAACCACGGTCGTCTCGATTCGCTCTTGATCCAACCACTTGTAGGTTCCGGCAGACTTGTTGTACGGCGCTGTACTACTCCAAGTTCCGTCAGACTTGAACTCAAGGTACGAGTCTCCAGCCATCCGTTGCGGCTCCAATGCTTGATCGCCTATTTTTCTAATGAGGACTGTGTGGCGCCATGTCCCAATCAATAGAGTCTGGGGGGTGCTTTGCGCAAAGGCGCTTGATGACAGTAAGACCGCGGCCAGGGTGATGCTCGAGACGAATGCGCGACGTAATAGCATGTGACTTCTAAAGTTAGAGGCTAGGCGCGGCCCTAGGACGTCGCCTCTGGACCGACCAGTTAGAACTCATAGGTACCTCCGCGCCGCGCCAGAAAGAGCACTACCAGTGAACCCAACAGACCGCTCAACCCCAATGCTGCGGCAATGCAGGTAGAGCCCCAAAGAGCAAGGAAGGAGTTTTCAACGGCACCCGAAGGTGCATCGGCCGAATACAGAACTTCCACCGACGAGCCAACTGCCGGCACGTCAACGGCACTTCCACGAAAAGCCCGAATGAATGAAACAGCCTCGCCTTGCTTGGTGGTGAATTCGATCTCGGGTTGCAGTTTGCTCGAAGTGGCGCCATGTACAGCGACCACCCGGCCTCGCGCAGTCTGGGCGGAGTCAATGAATCGCACCTGCGAAAGAAACTCGTATACGCTGAAGGCAATAATCGCCACGCTCAATCCCAGGATCGCACGCAAGATCATTTGTTCAGCACACTTGGTGGAAACCATGGACATGGGTTTTAACGTAATGCTTAAAGCAAAACCTGCTCGATGAACTGGTGGGTGTTCGATACGCTGGCCATTTAATCTCTCTGAAGTTGGCTTGCAAGCAGAGGCATTTCTGTCGTTGTTGTCAACTCAGTGCCGGGTACCTCTTTCAAACAGCAAGATAACCGGGAATCATGTAATTGTGTATCCCCCATCCGGGGGATATTGAGACCAATTGAAGAAGGGTGGGCCTGATAGCTGACATTCATCAATGACTTCTTCTGGCCCAAATCGAATATTGATCCATATCAATAGCCATCGGTGCCAGCGATGGTGATCCGCGGTGTATTTGAAATGCGAAAGACTGGTGTTCTTGCTATGCGAAACGGCGGTGGTTTTGGTGCGAATAATCAGTCTCGTGCGTAGGGGCAAGCCGCTTTGGCGTTTCGTTTCCGTTGAAAACTGATCCACTTCGAGCAGATATTTCCAGCCAAATTTGATCCACGTTGGCCCTACCAAGAATAGACAGGCTCTGATCGTTGGCCGCAAGAGTGGAGGTGCAATTGTTTTTGTACTTCAGAGTGCACAGGATGATTCTCTGCTGACATATAGCGCAATGGGGTCTGATTCCACCGTTCGCCAATAACCGCGACGGGATTTATGACGGCAAGCGGCTGAGCACCAACAACGCCCGCAGTGAGCGCATGGCAAAGGCGCCCACGTACCGCGATGCCTGGGCAAAGGGCAAGCTCACGCCTTCTGCCAGAAAGGAAGTGGATCGCCTGCTGACGCTAGAGCCAGGACAAACACTTGCCAGCATCTCCACCTGGGCGGACGAGCACCGCAACTTTCCTTTATGGCAACTAAGTTATCCACAGGGGTGTTGCAATGATCTTGGACTCGAACCCAGCCAATGCTAAGCTGAGCGCTACTGTCGTTAATTACAGTCAACTTTCTGGTTAAGATGATCCCCGTTTGACTTCGGCAACGTTTTTTGACCAATTGCCATATTTTTTACATGGCTTAAGCACAATCCCTAATTGAAGTAGTTAACTTTAAAGTTAAGATTCATGCATGTACGCAAACTTCCATTCGGGGATCAAGATGCTTTTACCGGGCGCACCGCAGTTTGGACCCTATACGCGCTTTGCGATGGGCAGGGTCAATGCCAAGTAGAAGATTACTTGTGTGGACTTCTTAGTGGGCCCTCAAGTGAAGCAGCCACGGAAATGCTGGCACTCCTTGAGAACATTGTGTTTGATGCAGAAGGACCAAGGCGATGGATTGGAACCTCCAGAAGCAAAGAATCTGTGTCTGGCGAGCGAATCTTTGAGTTCAAGGTCAATAGCTTGCGAGTCCATTGGTTTTATGGTCAAGGACAACGGGTAGCCGTACTCGCCAAAGCGGTGATGAAGAAAAGTAATACAACCCCCAAGCCTCTTGCAACTGATCTAAAGAGACTCAAATCACTTTATGAGGCCGCAGCAGTGGCCAACACGATTGCAGTAGTAACCTCGCAAGGAGAATAAATTGTCAAAACTCAAAGCAGCTATCGCAAAAGCCAGGCTCACAGAGAACTATTGGATCAGCAGGGTAAAACTCGGCGTTGCCTCTCAACTCCAAGATCACCTCAAAATGGCCAATCTCACTCAAGAGAAATACGCTGAAAAGCTCGGCGTCAAGGCACCTCAAGTTAGCCGAGCATTGAGCGGAACAAACAATCCAACTCTCGAGACTCTTGTGAAAATGGGGTGGGCACTGGGTTATGTCCCAAATGTCACATTCGTTCCAGTGCAGGCCAGATTGGAAGGGGTTGGCGCGCTCGCAGATCAAGCGGAAATAAACCTCGACATCAGACTTACACGTGTACAGCGAGAGGTTGGATTCCATGGCTTGGATCGAAGCGTCGGCTCGCGTTGGCCAGGTCCTGCCGTGAATGTCCACAGCATGAAACGTTTGAAGGATGACTCCTTGGTCCTGGCAGCCTAATTAGTATGCAAGCTAGCCCAATTCAGACGAAGTCAATCATCTATCGACGTGTTGGTGTCGAGGCGCACTTGGATGCCGATGGGAACACGGACACAACGATTGACCCTAAAAATTTCCAATGGGATGGTGTCAAATTGGAGGTTGAAACTGCGCTTGGAGTTGATCAAAGCCAAGGTGATGAACCTTCGAGTTTCATGCTTTCATTAGTTGTGCGTGTGAGAAATGAAGAGGGTAAGATTTGCCCGTACAAGCTAGACATTGAACTCGTAGCATTCGTAGAAATCAATCCAAAACTTTCTGCCGCGCGTAGAGAAGACTTGGCAACGGTTAATGGCTTGGCAATCGCATACGGCGCGACGAGAGAACTCGTGACCAATTTAACCGCTCGGATGGAATATGGTCCATTAACCCTTCCTGGAGTTAATTTTCAGGACCATGCCGCGACACCTGAAGTTGCTCCTCCAGATAAGACCTAGGGCTTTCTACGGGACGCTCGAATTTGCCTAGGGACAGCTCAAGGTCCGACGCAATTGACTAAGAATGCCCAAGTGGCAAATGCCTTTGCCGGGAGCTATCCCGTATTTTTTTTACGCATTTTGTGACCGGGTAGGGCGATCACTTCTCCCTTTTGCTTGAGCCCAGCGGCTTCAAACATTGCAGAAGCTGCTGTAGTCATTGAATCTCGAACCGGGTCCATGTCTAGCCGCGCATAGATTGCCGTGGCCGCTGGGTCCTTATGGTTGAGTGACTTGCCAATCACCACCAGGGATGCACCGGTCGCTCCGCCTGGAAGCAGTCATTCTTCAAGGCCCGCTTCTGGCCCACTGCGGCTGTTGGTACTCCGCCCAGGGTCCTGACTCTGAAGTTTCACCTCTGAGATGAAATGCTCTGTCAGCATCACCTCCGATGACTAGATGCGAAAAAGTTGTTTTCGACTTTAATTTGTGGTGTTGCCAAATAGGTACGCCGCAAACCCGCATGAAGCCTAGGGTGCTGTTTTCGACTTTAATTGCGCGGATTATTAGCTCCGCTTTCTGGCCATTTCCATCCAGCAGCTGTTGCAACGCCACCGGCCGGGCGCCAGCTCGACGCCTCCCTCCGGGGGGCGATCACCTTGGCACCTGCCAGAACAGAAGCGAAAGTGCGCGGACTCCCGCAAGCCGTGGCCGGTATTTTCGGGCGCGGCACTCACACTGGTCGGCGGAGACATAGGCTGCATTCGGTATCACCTCTCGGGTTAATTCAAAAGCCGGTCCCATACTAACAAGGCTGTTTGACGGTACCGTTTCTGCACGCAAGCAGTATCCGGGCCACGGCAACGTAAAATCGGGGTATGAGTAAACCTGCAGACAAAACCAAGATCCTGGAAGACGGATTGCGCTACAAGTCCAAAGTCGGAGGATCTCCATTCCTGACGGCCTCCAATCCGGGCGCCGCCACGATGTCCTGCTTCCTGTGTGGCAAGCATCGTCCCCGTAGTGAATTGAAATCCCGCAAATTCATTGGCAAGTCCCAAGCCGTGTGTGACCCCAAGTGCGGCTGACTGCTTTTTGAGCGCCAATGACAAGGGCCCCAACTGGGGCCCTTGTTGTTTTGCGCAATCGCTGGGCGATTACTTCTTGGCGGCTACCTTGGCCTTCTTGGCGGGAGCCTTTGCAGGTGCCTTGGCTGGGGCTTTTGCCGCAGGCTTGGCGGCTGCTTTGGCCTTGGGGGCTGCCACGGGCGCGACCTTCAGTGCAGCGCGTTGATCACGCAGTGCATTGATTTCGGCAGAGATCTTGTTTTTGCGTTCGGTCAGCTTTGCGATATTGGCCGTGAGACGGGCAATGGTTTTCGCTTCCTTGGACACAACGACCTTTTTGGCCTTTACGGGCGCGGCAGTTTTCTTGAGAGTCACCGCGGCTTTAGGAGCCACTTTTTTTGCAGTTGCCATTTGATTCGATTTCCTTTTGTTATCTGACTAAGTATTCAGTCAGGCCTATATTGTCGCCAATCTTGAGACGATTATTTCCAACGCACTAATTCGAGCAGAAATCCATGAGCCGCTTCAACGCAGAATTCTCTCGCCTGTACCTTGTGCCTGACGCTACGTCCCCTGCGCAAGGGCGTCTGGTCGCTGCAGATGGCAGCGTCAAAGCGATGGTGCTTGAGGTCGCGCGGCCTGCGGACTGGGCAGAGCTGTCCACCGTATGGCACGCCATGCAGCACGAGCTGGAACTGCCTGCTGCGGCTATTGCAGTTTCAGGAACAGACGGGTTGCAGTTGTGGTTCTCAGTGGCGGAGCCGGTAAGTGCCGCAGACGCCACTGCGTTCCTGACCGCACTGCAAGGGAAGTACCTCAGCGCTGTACCTGCCAAACGGATTCGTCTGTATCCATCGAGCGCATCAGCTGTCAGCGGAATCGTTGTTCATGCAAAGGAAGTCCCCGCTATCCACGAGAACACCGGCAACTGGTCTGCATTCGTGAGTCCGGATCTGGCCTCTGTATTCGGAGAGGAGCCCTGGCTGGACATACCGCCCAACCAGGACCAACAGGCGGACATTCTTTCGCGACTGAAGTCGATGAAATTGGTGCAGTTCCGCGATGTGCTCAGTCGCTTGCGCGGTACCTTGCGTCAAGCGGAGGCGCCAACCAACGCCTCTGCGAGCGAACCCAAGGCACGCGCCACGGTGCCATCGGCTTACAACACGGGGACCACAAGCCCCAAAGAGTTTTTGACACAGGTGATGAATGATCCTGCCGTTTTGCTAAGCGACAGGATTGAGGCTGCCAAGGCGTTGCTGCCCTACGTGGCCTGAAGAGCGGCCTCGCCCCGACGTGGGGCGGCTGTTACTTCTTGGTCGCTTCGTGGCCAATAACACCGCCGACTGCCGCACCTGCGCCGGTGCACAACACACCGCCGCACATGGCATTGCCGACCACGCCGCCGATCACGGCACCGGCTGCGGTGCCTTTCTCCTGCTGGGTCATTCCGGCGCAACCACTCAGGGCCACAGCAGAGACGAGCAGCAGAGCGGGCAGACAGGCTGAAACACGTTGTGCAAATTTCATGATGGTTTCTCCAATGCGAAAACGGAAAACAAGGTGTGGGGCACAAGGCGCGCCACCACGGCTGAAAGCCCATTGTTTGCCCGTGATGCGCTGTGTTCTGTGCGCCTGTGCACATAACGGAAAGATTTATTTGCTATTAAATTGAGAGCTGCTTGCGCATATTGAATAAGGGCTGCAGCCTGATTTGATGCCCAATTGCGAGTTATGTGGTCTGGCGCACACAGCAAATACGAGGCAAGGGCCTACTCTCACCGGGCACGACGCAGCAGATGCGCGTATAAGAGGCTTCGCGTTTCGCAAATCCTTGCCTATGGTTTCTCCTCAGTGGCGCATGCCACGGTAAGGCCCCCTTGAAAACCACCCATTCGACCGTTGCCAAACTGGCGGCGGCATTTTTCCTTATTCTGGCGGGTATCGCGTTTGCCTTCTTTCCGTTTTCCCAGGCTGCGCTGGCATGTTGGGGCGCACTGGCTTCCGGGCTGGCGCTGTATGTGTTCTACCAAAACCGTGAATTGGCGCAACGCAATGCCCTGCATGTGCAGCGTGCGGATGCACTGAACAAGTCCGGGGCGCTGCAGAGCGCCATTTTCAACAGCGCCAATTTCTCCAGCATTGCCACAGATGCCCAGGGCGTGATCCAGATTTTTAATGTGGGGGCCGAGCGCATGCTGGGTTACACCGCTGCGGAGGTGGTGAACAAGATCACGCCGGCCGAGATATCGGACCCCCAGGAAGTGGTGGCCCGGGCCAAGAGCCTGAGCGTGGAGCTGGAAACGGAAATCACGCCCGGTTTTGAGGCCTTGGTGTTCAAGGCTTCGCGTGGTATTGAAGACATCTACGAGCTCACCTATATCCGCAAGGACGGCAGCCGTTTCCCGGCGGTGGTATCAGTGACAGCGTTGCGCGATGACAGCAACACCATCATTGGTTATTTGCTGATAGGCACCGACAACACAGCACGCATGCGTATCGAAGCCGAGCGGGCACGGCTGGACCAGGTGCTGCAGGCCAAAAACATTGAGCTGGAAGCAGCCCGTAAAACGGCGGACAAGGCGAATCTGGCCAAGTCCGACTTCCTGTCCAGCATGAGCCATGAACTGCGCTCACCGCTCAACGCCATTCTGGGGTTTGCCCAGTTGATGGAATCGGGTACGCCACTGCCTACGCCGACACAGCAGGCCAACATCGACCAGATTCTTCGGGCCGGCTGGTATCTGTTGGAGCTGATCAACGAGATTCTGGATCTGGCGCTGATCGAGTCGGGCAAGCTCTCCATGTCCATGGAGCCCATCTCGCTGCCCGACGTGCTGCGAGATTGCCAGACCATGATTGAGCCGCAGGCGCAAAAGCGGGGCATCCAGATGCGCTTCCCGCAGTTTGACGCTCCCCGGTTTGTCGAGGCGGACCGCACCCGCGTGAAGCAGGTGGTGGTCAATCTGCTGACGAACGCCATCAAGTACAACCGTCCGAACGGATCGGTCGAGGTCACCTGCGATACAGACACCGACGCGCACCATGTCCGCATCAGCGTGCGCGACACCGGTGAGGGCTTGTCGCCACCCAAGATTGCGCAGTTGTTCCAACCCTTCAACCGGCTGGGTCAGGAAGCCAGTGTGGAAGAGGGCACTGGCATCGGGCTGGTGGTCAGCAAACGTCTCGTGGAGCTGATGGGGGGCGCCATCGGTGCGCACAGCACCCTGGGAGTGGGCAGCGTCTTCTGGGTTGAGTTGAATCTGGCAGAGCCTCCCCAGTTGGTGTTTGATGCCCATGCGCCCACGGAGTTGCCACTGTCGCGCGTGCCCGACGGCGCTCAGGTGCGCACCCTGCTGTATGTGGAAGACAACCAGGCCAATATGGAACTGGTGGCACAGCTGATTGCACGCCGTCCTGATATTCGTCTGCTCAGTGCGCGGGACGGTACACGGGGTGTGGCACTGGCGCGCACGCATCTGCCGGATGTGATTCTGATGGACATCAATTTGCCGGGCATCAGCGGTACGCAGGCTTTGAAAATCCTGCAGGAAGACTTCTCTACCCAACACATACCGGTACTGGCACTCAGCGCC
The DNA here is from genome assembly GCF_001955715.1 of Rhodoferax saidenbachensis. Lineage (NCBI taxonomy): Bacteria > Pseudomonadati > Pseudomonadota > Betaproteobacteria > Burkholderiales > Comamonadaceae > Rhodoferax > Rhodoferax saidenbachensis. Next base: position 830,519 of record NZ_CP019239.1, read on the forward strand.
AATGCCATGCCGCGTGATATTGAAAAGGGCCTGGAAGTCGGCTTTTTCCGCTACCTCACCAAACCCATCAAGATTGCCGAGTTCATGAATGCACTGGACCTGGCGCTGGAACTCGCAGCCCAACACAACCCCACGCTCCATGACTGAAGGAAGCCCCATGCCTGCCGACACCATCGACATACTCAATGCCAGCATCCTGATCGTAGATGACCAGGACGCCAATGTGCTCTTGCTGGAACAATTGCTGCAGGGCGTGGGCTACACCCACGTCACATCGACCACCCGGCCGCAGGACGTGGTGGCCTTGCACCGTGAGCACCACTACGACCTGATCCTGCTGGACTTGCAGATGCCGGTGATGGATGGCTTTGAGGTCATGGATGCACTCAAGGCCGAGGCGAATGACGATTACCTGTCCGTCATCGTGCTCACCGCCCAGCCGGGGCACAAATTGCGTGCGCTGCAGTCGGGTGCCAAGGATTTCGTGGCCAAGCCATTCGATCTGGTGGAGGTGAAGACGCGCATCCACAACATGCTGGAAGTGCGCCTGCTGTACAAAAAGCTTGCCGGTTTCAACAAGATACTGGAACAGACCGTGCAGGAGCGCACGGCCGAGCTGCGCCAGAGCGAGGCGCGTTACCGCAGCCTGACCGAGCTGGCATCGGACTGGTACTGGGAACAGGACGAAGCCGGTGGTTTTACCAAGGTGTCGGGTCCCGTGCTGGAGATGCTGGGTGTGCAGGTGGCAGACAACACCGCAGGCAAGCGCAGTGCGTTATCGGGGGGGTGGAATGCGTCCGAGCGTGACGCTTTGCGCGCCACCATTGCCGCGCGTGAGCCTTTTCTGGACTTTCTGCTGCACCGGGTCAACGCGGATGGGTCACAGCAGCAGTTTCGTGTGAGTGGCGAGCCCATGTTCAGCGAGAACAGCCGCTTCCTGGGCTACCGTGGGATCGGGGTTGAGGGGGCTTCGCGGCCGCTTGCATCCCATCAGGAATAGGCCACCATGTCTGCACTCCACAGTCCTGAACACAATTATTTGCTGGCGGCGCTGTTGCCCGCCGACTTGGCTTCTTTCTCTGCTGATCTGGAGCTGGTGCCCCTGCCGTTGGGGCAGATGCTGTACGAGCCCGGAACCCAATTGCGCCACGCCTACTTTCCCACCACGTCCATCGTGTCGCTGCACTACGTCACCGAGTCTGGTGCGTCGGCAGAAACAGCGGGTGTGGGGAACGAAGGTGTGCTGGGTGTTTCGCTCTACATGGGGGGCGACACCACGTCCAGTTCGGCCGTGGTGCAAACCGCAGGCCATGCTTATCGGCTGGAGCGCAGTCTGCTGTTGCGCGAGTTCAACCGGGCCGGGGCATTGCAGCAATTGCTGTTGCGTTACACCCAGGCACTGATGACCCAGATGGCGCAGTCTGCCGTGTGCAACCGCCACCATTCTGTGGAGCAGCAACTGTGCCGCTGGTTGTTGTTGACCATGGACCGGGTGCCACTGCGTGAACTGGTGATGACACAGGAGTTGGTGGCCAGCATGCTGGGTGTGCGCCGCGAAAGCGTGACCGAAGCGGCGGGCAAACTGCAAGACTTGGGCTACATCCGTTATCGGCGCGGGCACATCGGTGTGCTGGACCGTAAGGGGCTGGAGACACACGCCTGCGAATGTTATGGCGTGGTCAAGAAAGAACTGTCCCGCCTGCTCAGCGACGTGCGCCACCGCCAGACCTGAGTCCGGCAGCGGCCGCAACAGCGCATTTACTGCTTGATGCGCATTTCGTTGGTGACGGTGCGCACGCCCTCTACCGCGCGTGTCACTTCAATCGCCCGGTCGATCTGATCCTGGTTGTTCACAAAACCGCTGAGCTGGACTTCGTCCTGGCGGGTGACGACGGCAATATCAAAACTCTTGACCCGTGTGTCCGCGAGCAGTGCGGCCTTGACCTTGCTGGTAATGATGCTGGCGTCGATCTTGTTGCCGACCGTAGTGGGCGTGTTGCGCAGGGTCACGTTGTTCTGAACGTTCTTGACGCCCGACACGGTGCGGGTGGCTGCCGTGGCGCGGTCCACCTGGGCCTGGTTGTCGACAAAGCCACTGAGCAGGACTTCGCCTTTGCGGGTCTCTACCTTGAAATCAAAACTGCGGATGTCAGCATCGGCCAGCAGGGCGGACTTGACGCTGCTGGTGATCACCGTGTCATCGATTTCGGTACCCACGGTGGTCTCGGCTGCTGGTGCGGCCATCGCGGGCGTGGTTTTTTCGCAGCCCACGAGCGTGAGCGCCGAAACGCCGACCAGTGCAGTGCTCAGGATAAAAGTACCAATACGGGTGTTCATGTGAATTGCTCCTTGAAAGAAGCCACAGGGTTGTGGCGGTAGAGGAGACTTTCTCCCCGTTGACCGCAGAGGTCTGTGCGTTGGCACACGTTTTTTCGAAGGCCAGAAGATCTGGTGCGAGTGTTGCCTGGCGCACAGACTGCACGGTGCGCGCTGCATATTCTCAGGGTGTGGACGTGAAGCAGATCAAGCAAGCGCGTCACTTTTTTAAACCCTCAAGGAGTACCCACCATGCAAACTACCAGCAAACTTATTTTTTCCGCTCTGGCCATGGCCGCACTGATGCCAGTCGCCGCCGTGGCGCAAAGTTATCCCAACCAGGGTTACCTGGTGGATAGCGTCGGACGCGTTGTTGGCAGCGCAACACCTAACCAATGCTGGCACACCAGCGAATGGACTCCGGCTATGGCCGTGGAGCCATGTGACCCCGTGATCAAGCGCATGTCTGCCGCGCCAGCGGAGCAGGTTGCACAAGCAGCCCCTGCACCAGTGGCCGTACCACCGCCCGTGATGATGCCCATGTCGCAACGCACGAGCTTCTCGGCCGACGCGCTGTTTGCTTTTGACAAAGCAGCACTCAAACCAGAAGGCAAGACCATGCTGGATGACCTGGCCGTCCAGCTCAAGGGTGTCAACTACGACACCATCGAAGTGACCGGTCATGCAGACCGCATTGGCAGTGCCGCCTACAACCAGAAGTTGTCCGAACGCCGGGCCAATGAAGTGAAGTCTTATCTGGTCGAGAAGAACATTCCAGCGAATCGCATCAGCGCCAGCGGCTTGGGAGAAACCCAGCCTGTAACCCAACTGGCGGATTGCAAGGGCCCCCTGAATGCCAAGCTCATCGCCTGTCTGCAACCGGATCGCCGTGTGGACGTGGAGATGAAGGGCACCAAGCCCGCCGCTGCACAGTAAGCCGTCTGCGGCCAGATCCCTTGTGACAAGGGATCTAAGGGTTTTTGCGGTGTTGATAGTGTTTGACCGACTTGGAAGAAGCCGGATACTCTTTTGGGCCTGCGGTGGCAATGTTCACCGCAGGCCCAAAGCACATTCAAGTACCGCAGGAGACCACAGGCATGAAGCCTTTCAGCATCGCTTTCAAAATATGGATGCCCGCCATCGCAGTCAGTATTGGGCTGGTGGCCATGTCAATCGGTTCTGCGGTCCGCACCATCCGCTCCCAAGCGGTGACCGTGGCAGAACAGTCCGAGCAGCAAAGCAAGCTGGAGTTGAGTTCCCGCTGGCGTGGACTGGCCGAAGTGCAGGCCGTGCGTGGCATGGGGGCCGCCATCAATGCAGACGTCGCTGCCGCGCAGTACTTGCAATCGGGGCAGGACGCGGAAATGCAGGAGATGGAAAAAATCCAGAAAAAGCTGGAAGAAATCCTGCAAAGCCCGCAGGAGCGTGCGGCACTCGATGACGTAAAAGCCAGTGCCGCAGCGCTGGCACGTTCCCTTGCCAAGGCGCAGGAGCTCAAGGCAGCGGGCAATATGCAGTCGGTGTTCACCCATGTGCAGGGAGACACCAAGGCCCAGCTTGCCGCCTTTTCGGCCGCGCAGAAAAAGCTGGTGCAACTCAGTGAAGAGGGCGCCAAGGCCCTGCGCACCAAGGCCGGTGCCGAACGCCTGCAAACGGTGTGGAGTGTGGCCGGCATCATGGCGGTGATCATCCTGCTGGTGGTCTTTGGCACGCGCTTGTTGCAGCGCAATGTGTGTGATCCGTTGGACCAGGTCGTGGCCATCGCCAAGTCCATTGGTGACGGTGACCTGAGCGTGAAGATAAACACCCAGCGCGCAGACGAGATGGGTGAGGTGATGCGCTCCCTGGCCCATATGGTGGACTCGCTGGCGCAACTGGTGGGGCAGGTGCACAAGTCCACTGCCAGTATTGGCGTGGCCAGCGCCGAGATTGCCCACGGCAACCAGGATCTGTCAGACCGCACCGAACAAACCGCCTCCAACCTGCAGCGCGCGGCCTCCAGCATGGGCCATTTGAGTGGTTCGGTGCGCCAGTCGGCGGACTCGGCCCGCCAGGCCAACGCACTGGCGGGCGAGGCTTTCGCAGTGGCCGACCGCGGCGGCGCTTCAGTGGCCCAGGTGGTGAGCACCATGCACGAGATCAACGCCTCTTCGCGCAAGATTGTCGACATCATTGGTGTGATCGACGGTATCGCTTTCCAGACCAACATCCTGGCACTCAACGCTGCGGTAGAGGCGGCGCGGGCTGGCGAGCAGGGCCGTGGCTTCGCCGTGGTGGCCAGCGAGGTGCGCAGCCTGGCCGGGCGCTCGGCTGAGGCAGCCAAGGAGATCAAGAGCCTCATTGGCGCCTCGGTGGCGAATGTGGAAACCGGCAGCCAACTGGCGGACACGGCCGGCCAGACCATGCAGGAGATCGTGAAATCGGTGCAAAGTGTGTCCGGCATCATTGGCGAAATCACGGCTACCAGTGCCGAGCAAAGTGACGATATGCAGCAGGTGAACAGCGCGGTGTCGGAGCTGGAGCAGGTGACCCAGCAAAACGCCGCCCTGGTGGAGCAAAGCGCCGCTGCCGCTAGCTCCATGCGCGAGCAGGCCGCTGTGCTGGGGGCGCTGATCGGACGGTTCAAGCTGCCAGCGATAGCTTGATTCGCGTTTAGTAGCCAGCAGGCCTGGCAGGCTGGTTTTGCACCAAATGGGTGCAAATTTGGCGTCCAAAAACCGGGTTTCACCGCAGTTTTTTTCAATTATTTTAAAAATAGGCCTAAATTAGCCCCTAAATCTGCCGTTAAGAAACGTACGTCAACAGCTAAAAGTCACCGGAGGGGCCCCAAGCCCTTATGCAAAATGCAACTGCCATCCATTGATCGAACCCCAAATGTGCGCCCCGCCGGCGCAGATTTGGCTTCGTCTGGGGCAAACAAGGTGATACCGGTCGCACCGGTCAATCCGTCGGTCAAAGTCAGCCCCCCACTGGAGACCCAAAAGCCGGGTGTGGTGGATCTGGTCAACCCGGCACTCAAGATATCCGAGGGTGAGGCGGCGCATACCAGTGTGTCGGATCCCGGCAAACGCGGTTCCGAAGCCGCCACAGCCCCCAAAGACTGGACCATCCACCGTCCGGCACCCGAAAAAGTGGAGAACCCTCCACCCAAGCCGATTGCACAAGTATTGATGGACCACCTCAAGACGGTGTGGACGGCCAGTGCCAGCGCCATCCAGATCGAGCAGGTGAAGAACCAATTGACCACGGCCGAACCCGTGCAGCCTAGCCAGGTGCCCGGTGACCTGGCCAAGGAAGTGCTGGTCTACGCGCCCAGCAAGATCACCAAGACCGAAAACATCTAAAAGGTGTTTTCTGTGCGCTCCGCCGCCGCGCGGGGCGCTCCCTCTCCAAGTAATAAGCCCGTTTTAAGATAGCCCGGCGCGGACTTGCGCTCACGCGCTATTGGCACCTCACAGCGATACCATGCGGGTATGCACACCACAGCCCTTGTTCTCTTCTCCGGCGGTCAGGATTCCACTACCTGCCTGGCCCACGCACTGTCCCGTTATGAACGGGTCGAAACCATTGCCTTTGACTACCGCCAGCGCCACAGCGTAGAGCTGGATGCACGTCTGAAGGTCCTTGCGGAGATCAAACGCCAGTTTCCCCAGTGGGGCGCCAAACTTGGGGAAGACCATCTGCTGGATCTGGCGGTGCTGGGTGAAGTCAGTGAAACCTCGCTGACCCGCGACACCGCGTTTGAACTGGAAGCCAGCGGTCTGCCCAATACCTTTGTGCCCGGTCGCAATCTGTTGTTCATGACGCTGGCTGCCGCGGTGGCCTATCGCCGAGGTCTGCAGGTCATCGTCACTGGTGTGTGCGAGACCGATTACTCGGGCTACCCCGATTGCCGTGACGACACCATGAAGGCCATGCAGCTCGCCCTGTCACTGGGGCTGGACAAACGCTTTCTGATCGAAACCCCACTGATGTGGATAGACAAGGCCGCCACCTGGAAGCTGGCCCAGGACCTGGGCGATGCCTCAGGCGTGGCCGGCGGCGGCCAGGCGCTGGTGGACCTGATCGTGGAGCACACCCACACCTGCTACCTGGGTGACCGCAGCCATCGCCAGGCTTGGGGCTACGGCTGCGGCACCTGCCCGGCCTGCGAGCTGCGCGCACGCGGCCATGCGGCTTATGTAGCGGGGTGTTCGTCGGTCAGCGTGTAGCGCGCGCCGCCGCTATCACCGTGCGGGCGTGGTGTCAGCGTCCAGCGCCGGTCATGGAAAGTCGCCACGCTGGGGCGATGTGCTATCGAAATAAGAGCGCCTTGCGCAGATTCCACCTGCGCTAGAAGCCTTTTATAGACCAAATTCTCGGTGGACTCGTCCAGCGCACTGGTGGCCTCGTCGGCAAAGATCCACTTCGGTTTCTTGAGCAACACGCGGGCAATCGCTAGGCGCTGTTGCTCGCCGCCCGAGAGCTTCTGGCTCCAGGCGTCCGTATGGTCTAACTGGTCGGCCAACTGGGGCAGCAGGGCGTCATGCAGTGCGGCGCGCAGTTGTTCGTCGGTGTAGCTGGCCGGTGTTTGTGGATAGGCCAGCGCGTCGCGCAGCGGGCCGTTCGGGAAATAGGGGCGCTGGGGGATGAACATGGTGTCGGCCGGGCGCTGCACCGTGCCGCGTGCAAAGGGCCAGATGCCCGCCAGTGTGCGGAACAGCGTGGACTTGCCGCTGCCCGAAGGCCCTTGCAGCAACACGCGGTCGCCCGCCTGGGCGTGCAGGGTGGTCTGGTCCAGCAGGACCGCGCCACCGGGCAACTCCAGGTGCAGGTCGCGCGCGTCCAGTGCTACAAAATCAGTAGCTGCTTGCGCAGTACTGTCGCGGGCTAGGGCCCTAAAAGATGCCTCAAAACTGGTCAGGCGGTCAGTGGTGGCGCGCCATGTCGCCAGGCTGCTGTAGCTGTCGACAAACCAGCTCAGCGCGCCTTGTACCTGCCCAAACGCGCTGGAGATCTGGATCAGCTCCCCGAGCTGGATGGCGCCGCTGAAAAAACGCGGTGCCGCCACGATAAACGGAAACACCACCGCTGCCTGGCCAAAGAAGCTGGTGAACCAGACCAGGCTTTTCTGCTTCTTGATCAGGCGCAGGTAGTTGTCCAGCACACGGCCAAAGCGCAGGTCGAGCTGGGCACGCTCTGCGGTTTCGCCACGGTCCAGGGCGATGGATTCGCTGTACTCACGCACCCGAATCATGTGATGGCGAAAGTCGGCTTCCACCTGTTGCTGCTGGAAGTTCAGCGCGATCTGCGGGCGGCCGATGTAGTGCGTGATGATGCTGCCCGCTGCGCAGTACAGCACCGCCATCCAGACCATGAAGCCGGGGATGTTGTATGCGTTCCCTTGCACGGTAAACGCAAAGCCACCCGACAGGACCCACAGAATGCCGACAAAGCTGGCCAGCGTAACCACCGAGTTCAGCAGGCCCATGGTCAGGCCGATGGTGAGGCCAGTGAACTGGTTGATGTCCTCCTGGATACGCTGGTCCGGGTTGTCGGGGTTGCCTTGGCCTGCCGGGGGCTGGCTGGTGAAACGCGCCAGCTCCAGCTTGTAAAACGCGTGGTTGGAGAGCCAGCGCTCCAGGTAGTGCGCAGTCATCCAGGCGCGCCAGCGCATTTCCAGCAACTGCGTCAGGTAAAACTTGTAGACCGCAATGATGATGGAGGCGAATGCGATGTAGGTGAAACGCCCCAACTGCGTCCAGAACACCGCGGCGTTTTTTTCCTGCAGCGCGTCGTAGAAAAGTTTGTTCCAGTCGTTGAACAACACGGCCATGTAGACCAGCCCGAGGTTCAGCGCAATGATGGCCAGCAGCAGGCCCCGGGCCTGCCATTTCTGCTCTGACGAGAAGTAGGGCGCTGACAAGGCCCAGACACGCTGTGTGAACAGCCTGAACGATGCCAGTTTGGTGCGCAGACCCGACACAAATGCCATGTAACCCCCTGTGAAACAAGGGGTCCATGGTAGCGTGGACAGGCCCTAGTTGCGCACGCCGCTGGCCACGTGGCCCGAGGGCACGTGTCGCGCGGCCGATTCAATGTGACCGGTCTGGTCGTCAAAGAAAAAGTCGGGTTCGAATTCGCGCAGAAACTCACCTTTGTCCAGGCCACCGAGGAACATGGCTTCGTCCACCTCAATGTTCCAGTCCATCAGCGTGCGGATGGCGCGCTCATGCGCCGGCGCGCTGCGGGCCGTGACCAGGGCTGTGCGTATGCGCATGTGAGGGATGTTGGCCCGTTGCATACGGTGCAGTGCCACCAGCAGGGGTTTGAAGGGGCCGTCTGGCAAAGGCTGCGCCACTTTGTCCATTTCGTGTTGCTGAAATGCAGTGAGGCCCTGCGCTTGGTATACCTGTTCAGCTTCGTCGCTGAACAGCACCGCGTCACCGTCGAACGCAATGCGCACTTCACCAGGGTGCGCTTCGCTGGCGTGGGCTGAGCGGGGGTAGACCTGCGCCGCGGGGACACCTGCGTCGAGTGCAGCGCGTACGTCGCTCAAGTGGGTACTCAGGAAAAGGTTGGCGTGCAGCGGTTTGAGGTAACGCCATGGCGCCTCGCCGCGGGTGAACGAACAGCGGATGATGGGCAGGTTGTAGTGCGCTGCCGATTTCATCACGCGCAGACCGCTCACCGGGTCATTGCGCGAAAGGATGACCACCTCTACGCGCTGTGACGGTGTTTCGTTAAAGGCCAACAGTTTTTTGACCAGAGAAAACGCGACCCCCGGTGTGGCAGGAATATCCAGGCGCTCGCGCTGCAGTTGCATGTAAGCGCGGTCGTCCCCTTGTTCGAAGATCTGGTTTTCTTCCTCAAAGTCAAACAGGGCGCGGCTGGAAATCGCGACCACCAGTTTTCCGTCCAATGTCAGTGCCATAGAGGGGTTCTTTTCAAATATTCCACGCTAAAAGCGATGGAGGGGTGCTAACACATGGCTTGCCGAGCGCGCACAGGTGGAGACTGGCGTGCATGTGGCAATGGTAGCGGTAGCTGAGGCGCCCGCAGGATACAAAAAAGCCCCGCAACCTTTCGGTTGCGGGGCAATCTGTGAAAGCTGTCAGCTTAGTTGGTGATAGTCACAGGGTAGCTGTTGGGGAACAGCTCATTGAGCTTGCGGCCATTGCCGGCGAAGAACACATCGCCCTGGTTATTGCTGGCGACGATGTCACCTGTACGTTTGGCTTCAGCCAATTCGGCTGCGACTTGAGCGCGTGTCTTGCCCGCTACGACGGGCTTGGCAGGGTAAGCAGCAGGGAAGAGATCGTTGAGCTTTTGTCCGCTGGCAGCGCCAAATTCTTCGCCTTGGTTCTTGCTGGCAGCAATGTTGCCACTGCGTTGCGCTTCAGCCAATTCAGCGCGAACTTGCTCGCGTGTCTTGCCTGTCACGACGGGTTTTGCAGGGTAAGCAGCAGGGAAGAGTTCGTTGAGCTTGTATCCGCTGGCAGCGCCAAATTCTTCACCTTGGTTCTTGCTGGCAGCCATGTCGCCAGTGCGTTGCGCTTCGGTCAATTCAGCGCGAACTTGTTCGCGGGTTTTGCCAAAGTCAGCGGCTTGTGCGTGGCCAGTTACCAATGTTGCGACGGCCAATGCGATAGATGCGGTTGCGTATTTCATGATTCAAATCCTTCTTCACTACGTGGTTGATTCCGACCGCAGAACACAATGTTCAACAGGCGGTATCGAGGGGGCGTTCTCTTTCGTCTCATCGATGGGTTGAACTGTAGAGAAAGCTGTGCATTTAAAAAATACCTCGTCAAGCAGTGGTGTATTGCGTTGTTTGAAATAATCCAACCCTTGAATTCCAAACACAGGCCTCCATGGACCGACTCATGTCAATGCGCGTATTTCAAAAGGTCATCGATGAAGGTGGCTTTGCAGCGGCAGCGCGGGCCCTGGATATGTCTTCGGCAGGTGTCACGCGTCAAATCGCGGACTTGGAAGACTATTTGGGGACCCGCCTGTTGCACCGTACAACACGCCGCCTCTCACTGAGTCCCGCTGGGGAGGCCTATCTCAACCGCGTGCGCACCATCCTCACGGATATTGATGAAGCGCACCAGCTTGCCAGTTCTCAGACCCTTGAGCTGGCAGGGGAGTTGCGGATTCTTACGCCGCCCGTCTTGGCGACCCATGTGCTGGCGCCCTTGCTCGCAGGTTTTGCGGCGGAGTATCCCAACATCAATTTGAACATTGAGGTGGATGCGTTGCGTGATCCTCCCATCGAGGACTACGACGTTACCTTGCTCCCCACTGAAGGCATTTTTGATGCTGATGTCATTGCCCGCAGAGTCTCCAGTACGCAGGCCATTTTGGTGGCATCGCCCGCCTACATCCAGCGCAAAGGCACACCCAAATCCCCTGAAGACTTGATCCACCACGACACTTTGCGGTTGAAAACCACAACAGCGGTGTATGGACAGTGGCGCCTCTTCAATGCCACACGCAACGACGAGCCCGTGGATTTCGCGGTCAAGCCCAAGCTGTGGGCCAACCATACCGACACCTTGCTCAAAGCGGCGGTTGATGGTGTTGGCATTACCTCTGCGGCGGTGGACTTGGTCGCTCCCATGCTGAACCAAGGAAGCTTGGTCCGGGTACTAGCGCCCTGGAACGCGGGCCGACTCAGTCTTTACGCCGCGCTACCCAGTCGGAAGTTCATTCCGGAGCGGACACGCGTGTTTTTGGAGTACCTGACGGAGCAAACCCGCATTCAGAATGACGCTGCACTGCGGGCTTGTACCAACTGCGCTTAACAAGCAAGTTAAGACGCAAAACCGAGGCTAGCCCTTATGGAGTAAGCGTAAGTCGCTATCATTTTTGTAAAAACATACGGTACACCGGATTGTGGGTCTCTTCCACATACGGGTAGCCCAGTGTTTCCAGAAACTGTGCAAAAGCCTTGTCGTCTGCCTTGGGTACCTGCAGTCCCACCAGGATGCGGCCGTAGTCGGCGCCTTGGTTGCGGTAGTGGAACAGGCTGATGTTCCAGCCCGGACGCATCAGGCTCAAGAATTTCATCAGTGCGCCGGGGCGTTCGGGGAAGACAAAGCGCAGCAGGCGTTCGTCCTGCGCCAGGCTGGAGATGCCACCCACCATATGGCGGATGTGCTCCTTGGCCAGCTCGTCGTGTGTGAGGTCCAGCGTTTTGAAGCCATGTTTCTCGAAGTTCTTGGCGACCTTGGCTGACTCGCCCTTGCCCTGCGTGCTCAGGCCAACAAACACGTGCGCCTTGGCCGCGTCGCTGATGCGGTAGTTGAACTCGGTCACGTTGCGCGTGCCACCGGGCAGTTCACCGATCAGTTCGCAAAAACGTTTGAAGCTGCCGCGCTCTTCGGGGATGGTCACCGCAAACAGCGCCTCGCGCTCCTCACCCACCTCGGCCCGCTCGGCCACAAAGCGCAGGCGGTCGAAGTTCATGTTGGCGCCACACAGGATGGCGGCGTAGGTCTCGCCTTTGGTCTTGTGCGTGGCAACGTACTGTTTGATAGCGGCAACGGCCAAGGCGCCGGCGGGCTCCACGATGGAGCGCGTGTCGATAAAAATATCCTTGATGGCAGCACATACGGCGTCGGTGTCCACCGTCACGTAGTCGTCCACCAGGTTGCTGGCGATGCGGAAGGTCTCTTCGCCCACCAGCTTCACCGCGGTACCGTCGGAGAACAGGCCCACGTCCGGCAGCGTCACGCGCTGCTTGGCATTCACTGACTGGATCATGGCGTCTGAGTCGTTCATTTGCACGCCAATGACCTTGACGCCTGGCGCCACGGCCTTGATGTAGTTGGCCACACCCGAGATCAGGCCTCCGCCGCCAATCGCCACAAACACCGCGTCCAGACCGGGGCCGGTTTTGCTGCCCGTTTTGTGGCCAGACTTGGCCGCCTTGTCAGCCCCCAGGGTCTGCACCTGGCGCATGATTTCCATGGCCACCGTGCCTTGGCCCGCAATCACGTCCGGGTCGTCAAAGGGGTGCACAAAGGTCAGGCCTTCTTTTTTCTGGAGGGTCACGGCGTGGCTGTGGGCATCGGAGTAACTTTCGCCAAACAGCACCACCTCGCCACCAAAACCGCGCACCGCGTCCACCTTGAGCTGTGGCGTGGTGGTGGGCATCACGATGACGGCGCGCACGCCCATGCGGCTGGCCGACAGGGCCACGCCTTGGGCGTGGTTACCGGCAGATGCACAAATCACGCCCTTGGCGATCTGCTCGGGCGGCATCTGCGCCATCTTGTTGTAGGCGCCGCGCAGTTTGAAGCTGCGTACGGGTTGCTGGTCTTCGCGTTTGAAGAGCACGGTGTTGTGCAGGCGGCGGCTCAAGGCGCGGGCTGGCTCCAGTGCGGTCTCGCTGGCCACGTCGTAAACACGGGCGGTCAGAATTTTCTTGAGGTAGTCCGCCGGGGTGAGATGGGGGGCTGGGGGCTGCTTGGAAGAACTCACGGGGCTACACTCCGGTTTGAATATGCGAAAACGTAATTGGGCAGCTCCGCGCGGGGCTGGTAAATTGCATTGTAGCGGTTGTATTTTTCGCCCCGCGCGGGGCAATTTATTGAAGGATGAAAACCATGGAATGCACCGTAAGCTGGACCGGTGGCTTGAATACCCGATCTGGCATGGGCTTTGTCGCCGAAACTGGCAGCGGCCACATCTTGACCATGGATGGCGCGCCTGATGCTGCCAAGCCTGAAAACGGCGGTCAGAACCTGGCGCCACGCCCCATGGAGACCGTGTTGGCCGGCACCGGCGGCTGCACCGCTTATGACGTGGTGCTGATTCTCAAGCGCGGCCGCCACGACATACGTGGCTGCACCGTCAAACTCACTACTGAGCGTGCCGAAGTGGATCCCAAGGTCTTTACCAAGATCCACATGCAGTTCACCGTGACCGGCAAAGGCATTCCCGCCAGCGCCGTGGAGCGCGCGATTGCCATGAGCCATGAGAAGTACTGCTCCGCCAGCATCATGCTGGGCAAAACGGCGGAGATTACGACCGGGTTTGACCTGGTCGAGGCTTAGTCATGTTGCCCCCACGCTCCGCCACTGCGTGGGTCGCTGCCCCCCCGAGGGGGCATTTTCCCTGTCGGGGCTGACCGCCAGGCGGATCAGAGGCCTTGGGGCGGCCCGGCGGCAAAACCTGTCTAAATCCGTTGCGCTACGGTCGTCATGACCTTGGCTGCAGCGCGCATCAGGTCTTTGACAGGTTGGGGCAGTTCCAGAGCGCCCGCGGCCTGTGCCTCTTCGGCATGGCGCAGCTCATCGTCATGCATCTGCGCCACGATGGCGCGGGATGCATGGTCCCCTTCGGGTAGCCCACCAGCGCTAGCATTCAAATGGCTTTGCAGGTGAGCGCCCACCTGTTTTTCGGTCTCCACCACAAAGCCCAGGCTCACCGCGTCTCCCAGTTTTCCGGCAATCACGCCCAAGCCAAAGGCGCCTGCGTACCACAGTGGATTGAGCAATGAGGGGCGCGACCCCAGCTCTTCCAGCCGCTGGGCGGTCCAGGCCAAATGGTCGGTCTCTTCGATACACGCTTGTTTGAAATGGGCGCGCAGGGTTTCGTTGCTGGTGGCGAGCGCTTGTCCGGTATAGAGCGCCTGCGCGCACACCTCTCCCACATGGTTGACCCGCATCAAGCCCGCAGCCTGCTGCTTTTCGCTTGCGTTCAGGCTCGTCGCTTGGTCCGCCAACGTGGGGCAGGCTTGGGCTGCATGGGGCCTGGCAAACAGGGTTCGTAGCGCGGTATCGGCAGCATTCAGCAGGGTGTCCATGGGGCTGGTGGATTTTCTTGATTTAAGGTAACTAGAAGTCTAGTTGCCCTGGGCGTTGGGCAGGCGATACAAGTTGTTGCAACTCAGCAACGGAAAACGCTGGTTTACCCTTATTTTTGCTCTGTTCCTTTGCCAAACCTCCGCCCGTCTGGTGCAATACACACAACTTCCTGAACTAGGAGGTTGGCCCGGGGTTCCACCTGGAGCCCTTTGTTTAACCTTGGAGTATTTCTACATGAAAAAAACCCTCGTTGCCATGGCCGTTCTGGCCGCTTCTGGCGCCTCTTTCGCTCAAGCTACTATTTCCGGTACCGTTGCAATGGGCTGGGCCAACACAAAGAATGCAACCGGCGGTGAATCCGGCGGCTTGGGTGTTGACACTACTGTTGTGAACTTCACCGCTTCTGAAGATCTGGGTGGCGGCCTGAAGGCTACTGCCAAGCTGGGTCTTGACGGTGCAACTCGCGGCACCATCGGCGGCGGTGACACCACTTTGGCTCTGTCCAGCTCCGCTTTCACGTTCACTCTGGGTGCTACCCAGTTGGCTAACTACCTGCAAGGTGGCATTGCCAACCAAAGCGGTGCTTTCAATGGTTTCGAAGGCCGTCTGTTCGACAGCAAGTCTGTCGGTACTGACTGGGCTTCCTTGGCTGTGCCTGTGGGTCCTGTGACTCTGTCTCTGTCCTTCTACGAAGGCGGCAATAATCAAGCTACTCCTACAGTTGGTGGCCTGGGTCTGGGTCAAGGTAGTGGTGGTGTTGCTGCCAATAATCCTAGCCGTAACACGCAATACCAAATTGCTTACGCTTCCGGCCCTCTGGCTGCAAATGCTGCCTTCAAGGCTTATGACAGCTCCGCTTCTGGTGGTGTCTACAGCACCAAGTCGATCGTTCGCGGTTCTGTGAGCTACGACTTTGGCGTTGCCAAGGTTGGCGCTGGTATCGCTCAATCCCAACTGGTTGTTGCTGGTACTGAAACCCAGTCCATGCTGTCCGTTGGCGTGCCTTTCGGTGCTGTGACTGTTGGCGCATTGGTGGCTAACCGCGTGTTTAGCGGCACTGGCAACACTGCCAGCGGTGGAACAATTGCAGCTGATGACTACAACCAAACCGGTTACGGTCTGGAACTGGACTACGCTCTGAGCAAGCAAACCTCCGTCGCAGTTAACTACCTGAGCTACCAACAAGGTTCGGGTAACAAAGACGGTGCTACACGTTACGGTCCTGGTGCCGCCAACAACAGCAGCACTATTTTCGAAGTCGCGCTGGTCAAGTCCTTCTAATTTCGCGCTGGCGTGAGCCAGCTTGAGATCTGAAAACTTTAAAACCCCGCTACGGCAACGTAGCGGGGTTTTTTACGTTGGGGGGCAGCGTATTTGTGGTGAATATGCAACTCCCTGGTTTTTTGGTGCGCTTTTGAGTCACTTAGGCGCTATTCAGGACAGGTGATCCTTGCTTTAATTTATGTAACTTCGATGTAACGAAGTTTTCCTGGGGCAAGGAACTCAGAAATGTCGCAGTGCCTTGTAATATTTTTATAACTTTGAGAGAGACAGACATGAAAAAAACACTCATTGCAATGGCAGCGCTCGCCGCTTCCAGTGCATCATTCGCTCAGGTGACCATAACTGGCACCGTCATGATGGGTTTCGACGCTACCCATCACTCGGTTATTGCCAATCCGCTCAATGCCTTAGGCAATCCAACAAGCAAACCAGGCGTTATTGGTGATGCGCTGAAGCTCAACGCAAACGGAAAACCCTATGGTGATTCCAGCGGTTTGGGTGTTGATACTGCAGAAATCAACTTCAGGGTGATTGAAGACTTGGGCGGTGGCTATAGGGCGATTGCCTCCATGCAATTGGATACCGTTGCCCGTTCTGGTGTAACGGGGGGCGACACAACGATGACATTGGTGACGCCTGTAGGGGCCTTTGCGCTGCAGTCCATCAAGGTTGCTGATTGGTTGTCCAATGGCCCTGCATCTATCGGTCAATTGGGAATGGACGGTCGAACCAACTCTTCTCGCGGGTTCCAGGATGTTGCTGCATTTGTAACGAAATTGGCACCAACAACGACCATTACCTTGTCTCATGGTGAAAACGCGCAGTTCGGAGCCACTACAGCTGGGCTGGGTCTGGGTACTGGCGCTGCGGGGGCTGCTAGCGCTAACACTGGAGGGTTTGCACAGTTTGGACAAATGCAGCGCAACAATGGGATCGGCGTGACTTACATGTCGGGCGCTCTTGTTGCCAGCGCACAGTACTTGAATTATGACCAGTCGACAGATGGTTACGATCTTTCGATCAAAAATGTGACGCGTGCGCAGGCGTCCTACGACTTTGGCTCCGTTAAAGTTTTTGGTGGCGCGATCTCTACTGGCCTCGGTGGTGGGAATTTATTCAACGGTGTGCTGGCCCTTGGAGTGCCTGCAGGTAGCTGGTATTTCACCGGCTCATATAACAACAGTGTCTTGAGCGGAACGTCTGGCTACCTAGGGCCTATCTTTGCCCAGCCCGTTACGGCATTGGGTGGGGCCAGCATCTATCAGGCATTGGGTTGCTCCAATACGACAGGTTGCGGAGCGGGCTCTCTGGACTCCAATACATCTGGCTACACGTTGAGTGCCCAGTACAACTTTAGCAAGTCCACCAACGCTGTTGTGAGCTATCGCAACTGGGCATTTAACGTCAATGCCGTAGACCGCGACAGCGAGTTTGAAATTGCGCTCGTAAAGAACTTCTGATCACTTGTTTGGGATCAAACGGCTCAAAACCCCACCGTGCAAGCGCGGTGGGGTTTTTTTTATGAGGCGACTCATGGCGTCAGAAAAATACAACTGCCTTGTGGTTTGTATGGGGATTTTGGTAGTTATCTGCATTAGAGATTTGTCACTAACAGTGAACTTTGCTTAAATTAGATCGGCTTCCAATTTGGGGCCGGGGACCGCATGCGGAGACAATTCTGGCGCGGGCTCGGTATGTATTAATTTAATAAAAGGTTCGACATGAAAAAAACACTGGTTGCATTGGCCGTACTGGCAGCTTCCGGCGCATCTTTTGCGCAAGTAACAATCACAGGGACGGTAGCCATGGGTTACCAGGCTGCCAAATCTACGGGCACAAGCGCTGCAACACTTTCCCCCTTTCTCGGCGGCACAACTTTTGCGGCAACTCCGGGTAACGATACGGCTGGCCTGGGCGTGGATACCACTGAAATTTATTTCACGGCCACTGAAGATCTGGGTGGCGGCCAAAAAGTCGAAGCCAAGCTGGGCTTGGATGGCGCGACCCGCGGCACTGTGGGTGGCGGTGACACCACACTGACCTATACCAATAACTCTTTTGGTCGTATCCAGTTGGGTGCCGTCAAGGGTGATGCCATCCACAGCGGCATTCCCTCTGCTGGTGCGCCAGTGATCGATATGGACGGCAAGATTTTTGAAATTCGCTCCAGCAGCGATTTTATTAGTTATGCAGCCCCCATTGGCCCAGTGATTTTTGTTTACAAAATCTCTGAGTCCTCCAAGGGCCTTGGCCTCGGCGTAGGCTCCGCTGGAGCAGCTGGCACCGTGGTAGGTCAACGCACCAGCGATTTGGCTTTGGTGTATTCTTCTGGCCCCGTGAAGTTAGTCGGCGCATACCGCTCCTACGACAATCGCAACCCCACAACCATTGCTAATGGGGAAGGCCTCACCAAAGACAACGTGGTTTCTTTCCAAGCTGGTTATGACGCAGGTTTTGCCAACTTCGGCTTTGGCTACAACGTTGCTACCGCTTCGATTGGCCCCAAGGTGGATGACATGTTGATTGGCGTGTCTGTTCCTGCCGGCGCTTGGACATTTGGTGCAACCTTTGGCATGGCGAAGGCCTCTGGTGTCGCTGACGCGCAATCCACTGCCTTTCCAGGTGCCAATGCCAATCAACAGCAAGGTTTCAAGGATTTGATGAAACTTGCAGACGGAACCGCAAACAGCGTGAGTGTTGGAGCCAAGTATGACTTCAGCAAGCGCACTAACCTGTCGGTCAAGTACGCTACCTGGACGCGCAGTGGCTACGAGCAGTTTGAAGCTTGGGGTGCCCGTGTTGCCGCCGGAACCGCCGCTCAAAATGCGCTAAATGAATTCGGCTACACCGACAAGGCCAGCCAAACCAGCATTCTGCTGGCACATTCCTTCTAAATTGCCACTGGCTTAGGCCAGTGCGTTGGAATGATCCAAAAGCCGCTTGGTGCAAACCAAGTGGCTTTTTTCACGCGTAGCGCTTGCTGCGCAGGTTGTTCTTCATCTCCTGCAGCAAGGGCTGCAGCTTGCCACCACCAATGCGCAGCGCGACACACGTGGCAAGGATGTCGATGATCATCAGGTGAAGCAGGCGGGAGACCATGGGGCTGTAGCGGTCGAAACCTTCGGGGTGGTCGGCGCTCAGGTGGATGTGGCCGGCGCTGGCCAGAGGTGAGCCGCTGGCGGTGATGACGATGGTGGTGGCACCGTTTTTACGGGCAATGTCACAAGCGTCCATGAGGTCACGGGTACGGCCTGAGTTGCTGATGACGATGACGCAGTCGCCCGGCCCAAGGATGGACGCGCTCATGACCTGCATGTGGCCGTCGCTGTAGGCGGTGGTGTTGATGCCCAGGCGGAAAAATTTGTGCTGCGCATCCTGCGCCACGATGCCGGAATTGCCCACGCCAAAGAACTGAATCTGCTTGCCTGATTTGTAGGCTGCGACCAGAGCCAGAACGGCGCGCTCGATGGCTGCATTCGAGGCTTCGTTGCGGTATTTCAAGAAGGCGGCCACCGTGTTGTCAATGACCTTAACCATGACATCGCCGGTTTTGTCGTCGGCATCCACGCTGCGGTGAATAAAAGGTACGCCTTCATTAACCGTGCCAGCCAGTTTGAGCTTGAAATCCGACAGTCCGTCATACCCAACGCTGCGGCAAAACCGCACTACTGTGGGCTTGCTGACGTGCGCACGGTCTGCCAGTTCAGTCACCGGCAGCTTGGCAAAGGCACGTGGATCGGCCAGGCAGAGCTTGGCAACCCGTTGTTCGGCAGGGGCCAGCGAGGGCAGGGATGCCTGGATGCGGTCAAGCATAAACAGGTGCCCGCCCTGTTCCACAGCCGTTCAGGCTGAGCTTGTCGAAGCCTTGCGAGCCCTTGGACAGGCTCAGGGGGAACGGTATGTGTTGTGTCATGTTTCCAGTTCAGTGACTAGTTCACGATTCTTCAGACCAGCAGAATCCGTCGCGCGCAATCATCGCGCTGGAAGCACTGGGCCCCCAGGTGCCTGAGGCGTAAGCGCGTGGGCCTTGGGTATCTGTGGCCCAGAAGTCCAGAATCGGTTCCACCCAGCGCCAGGCCTCTTCTTGCTCATCGCTGCGCACAAACAGGTTTAGGCGGCCGTCAATCACGTCCAGCAGCAAGCGCTCGTACGCGCCCACACGCTCGGAGCCGAAACGCTTGTCGAAGTCCAAGTCCAACTGCACGGGGGCCAGTGCCTGCGCCGCCGAGCTGCGTGACTGGCGGTTGTTTTGGCCCTGCGCCAGCAAATGCAATTCCAGCCCATCCTTGGGTTGCAGGTTGATGACCAGGCTGTTGGTCATGGCGCTGTGGGTGTTGAAAATCGCATGCGGGGTCGGGCGGAAATTGATGACGATGCGCGCATCACGTCCGGCCAGGCGTTTGCCGGTGCGGATGTAAAACGGCACGCCGGCCCAGCGCCAGTTTTCAATCTCGGTGCGCAGTGCCACAAAGGTTTCGGTGTGGCTGTTGGGGTTGACGCCGGTCTCCTCACGGTAGCCCGGAACCTTGCCGCCACCGCTGGTGCCGCTGGCGTATTGGCCGCGCACGACATCCTGCGACAAAGACTCTTGCGTCCAGGGTTTGAGCGAGCGCAATACCTTGAGTTTTTCGTCGCGGATGGCATCGGCGTGCGAGTTGATGGGTGGCTCCATGCCGATGGCGCACAGCAATTGCAGTGCGTGGTTTTGCACCATGTCGCGCAGTGCGCCGGTTGTTTCGTAAAACGCGCCGCGGCTTTCCACGCCCAAATCCTCAGCGATGGTGATCTGGATGTTGGCGATGTGTTCACGGCGCCACAGCGGCTCAAACAGAGCATTGCCAAAACGCAGTGCAAACAGATTTTGTACCGCAGGCTTGCCCAGGTAATGGTCAATACGAAAGACCTGTTTCTCTTCGAAGAAACGGCGCACGGTGTGGTTGATCGCGCGGTTGGACGCGAGGTCATGGCCCAGCGGTTTCTCCAGCACCACGCGGGTGTGTGGCGTGTTCAGTCCGGCGGCAGCCAACTGCTCGCAGACGGTGGTGAACAGTGATGGAGCGGTGGCCACATACATGACGACAGTCTCTGCATTGCGTGCCTGCAACGTGGCTGCGAGCGTGGCGTAGTCGTCTGGCTTGGACAGGTCCATGCGCACAAATTCGAGGAGGGCGGCGAAGCGGGCAAACTCTTCGGCGCTGGGGCGTTTGGCCAGGTCCACCTTGTCAAAGCGCGACCGGATCAGTGCGCGGTACTGGTCGTGGCTCAGGTCATCACGGCCCACGCCGATGATGCGGCCGCCTTCGGGCAAAGTGCCGTGGCGAAACGCCTGAAACAGGGCGGGCATCAGCTTGCGCCATGTCAAATCGCCAGTGCCGCCAAACAAGACCAGATCAAAGCTCATGATTTCAAGTTACATAAATAATGACGTTGTAATGTAACTTTGTTTCAAAGATAATTCAAGCATGAACCAACTCGACGCACTCAAACAATTCACCACGGTTGTCGCTGACACCGGCGATTTCAAACAGCTCAGCGCTTACTTGCCGACCGATGCCACGACCAACCCGTCGTTGATCCTGAAGGCCGTGCAAAAGCCCGATTACGCGCCTTTGCTACAGGACACTGTGAACCAGTTTCGCGGCCGCGCGCTTGACGAAATCATGGACCGGTTGCTGGTGCGTTTTGGCTGCGAAATCCTCTCCATCATTCCTGGCCGTGTGTCCACCGAAGTCGATGCGCGCCTGAGTTTTGACACCAATGCCACCGTGGCGCGTGGTGAACGTCTGATCGAGCTGTACCAGGCGCAGGGCATCCATATCGACCGCGTGCTGATCAAGGTGGCGGCGACGTGGGAAGGCATTCAGGCAGCGCAACAACTCGAGCGCAAAGGCATTCACACCAACCTGACGTTGCTGTTCTCCTTCTGCCAAGCCGTGGCGTGTGGCCAGGCCAAAGTGCAATTGATTTCGCCTTTTGTCGGCCGCATTTACGACTGGTACAAAAAGTCGGCGGGCGCGGCGTGGGTGGAGGCGGACATGACTGGTGCGAACGACCCTGGCGTCCAATCGGTCAAGCACATCTTCAACTACTACAAGAAGTTTGGCATTGCCACCGAGGTGATGGGCGCGAGCTTTCGCAATGTGGGCCAGATCACCGCTTTGGCCGGTTGTGATCTGCTAACCATCAGCCCCGATTTGCTGGCCACCTTGACTGCCACCGATGCGCCGCTGACCCAAGCGCTGAATGCCGACGCTGCCAAGGCCGCATCTATCGAACACGTGAGCTACGACGAGGCGACTTTCCGCCTGGCCTTGAACGAAGATGCCATGGCGACCGAGAAGCTCGCCGAAGGCATACGCGCTTTCTGCGTCGACGCCGTCAAGCTCGAAAAACTGCTGCTGGCCGCATAAAGGGGCGTTCTCATGGCACGTACCCGTTGTGATCGCACGCCTGCCTGGGCCCAATTGCAGGCGCATTACCAAAGCCACGGTAAGCAGCTGGACCTGCGCGATGCGTTTGCGCAGGACGCACAGCGTTTTGCGCGCTTCAGCCAGGAAGCGCCTTATGTGTTTGCCGACCTGTCGAAGAACCGCATAGACGCCACGACGGAGGCGTTGCTGCTGGATCTGGCGCGCCAAAGCGGCGTGCAGGAGCACCGCGATGCGATGTTTGCGGGTGAGAAGATCAACAACACCGAGCAGCGCGAGGTGTTGCACGTTTTATTGCGAAATCCGGCTGCAGTTCAATCAGGGATTGCGCAAGAAGCTACACTTTTTATAGCAACCGAGCAGGCAAAGGTACATACCACGCTGGACGCCATGTTGGCCTATGCCGAGAAAGTGCGTGCTGACAAGGCGATCACGGATGTGGTGAACATCGGCATCGGCGGCTCCGACCTGGGCCCGCAAATGGCGGTGCTGGCGCTGGACGCGTTTGCCACCACCGGTAAGCGTCTGCACTTTGTGAGCAACGTGGACGGCCACGAACTCGCCGCCAAGTTGCCGCATCTAAAAGCCGAGAGCACGGTCTTCCTGATTGCCAGCAAGACCTTCACCACCATCGAGACCATGACCAACGCCGCCTCGGCCAAGGCCTGGTTCGAGGCGCAGGGCGGTACCGACATTGCGCGTCACTTTGCCGCGCTGACCACCAACGTGCCCGCGGCGAATGCCTTTGGCATCACCACCACCTTTGGTTTCTGGGACTGGGTGGGTGGGCGTTATTCGATGTGGTCGGCGATTGGCCTGCCCTTGGCGATTGCCATTGGCGCTGCGGGCTTCCGCGAATTCCTGGCCGGCGCGCATGCGATGGACGAACACTTCCGCACTGCACCGCTGGAAAGCAATCTGCCGGTGCGCCTAGGTCTGTTGGATGTCTGGTACCGCAACTTCCATGGCTTCACCAGCCGCAGCATTGCGCCGTACCACAGCGCGCTGCGCCGTGTGCCGGCTTACCTGCAGCAGTTGGAGATGGAGAGCAATGGCAAGCGCGTGGATGCTTCGGGAGAGGCACTGCCTTTTGGTACATCGCCCGTGTTGTGGGGCGAGCCCGGCACCAACGGCCAGCACGCTTATTTTCAGATGTTGCACCAGGGCACGGACGTGGTGCCGGTCGAATTCATCGCCGTTAAAAAAGCGCGCCATGATTTGAAGGGCCACCACCCCATGCTGTTGGCCAATGTGCTGGCGCAGGCGCAGGCCTTGATGGTGGGCAAGAGCGACGCGGGCGGGCACAAGCATTTCACCGGCAACCGGCCCAGCACATTCCTGTTGCTGGAAGATCTGACGCCGGCCTCCTTGGGTGCGCTGATTGCGCTGCAGGAGCACCGTGTGTTTGTCAGTGGCTCGCTGTGGGGCATCAACAGTTTTGACCAGTGGGGTGTGGAGCTGGGCAAGGTGTTGGCCAAAGACATTGAGCCACGGCTTGCGTCGGGTGACGCGACGGGGCTGGATGGTTCGACTGCGGGTTTGTTGGCCCGGTTGCGGGGTTGATGGTGTTGTTTTGGGTGGGGCGAAGCGCGAGGCCGTTGCGGCGGGCTCATGGTGCCAAACGCGCACAAATCGCCCGCCACAACGGCCACGCACTCCGCTTCGCGTGCGATTGAATGGCTAAAGCCACGTCACTTACGTTGGCGCAGGCGCGGTTGTTGCACCTTGCTGCGCAGGGCTTACTTACTCGGCCCGAAAAAACGGCGACACGTGCCGCTCTGCGCCAGAGCATTGCCCGCATGCAACTGCTGCAAATCGACACCATCCACGTGGTGTCGCGCAGCCCGTACCTGGTACTGCATTCCCGGTTGGGGCACTACCCGCGCGAATGGCTGGAGGAGACGCTGGCTGCGGGCCATGTGTTTGAGACCTGGGCGCATGAGGCCTGCTTTGCGCCCATGCCGGACCTGCATTTGCACCGCACCTACAACGCCGCCACACGCCGGCACTGGGGCCTGGCAAATGCTGAGCGCCATGCCAAATCACACCGCAAGCAGTTGGACCAGTTGTTGGCCCATGTGCGTGATAACGGGCCGGTGAAGTCGTCAGACTTTGAGCGCACCGATGGCGGTGGCGGCGCATGGTGGGGATGGAAGGATGAGAAGCGCTGGCTGGAGACGCTGTTCGCGCAGGGCGAGTTGATGGTGGTACGGCGGGAGAATTTTCACCGCGTGTATGACATTGCCGAGCGGGTGGCGCCGCAACTGGCGCAGGCCAGCAGTGCTTGGGCTGCGGAAACGGTGCACACCCACTTTATCGAGAAGGCAATCGCCGCGCTGGGTGTGACGCAAGCCCGCTGGATCAATGACTACTTCCGCCAGAAGCCGAGGCTGAAAGATGCCGATCTGGACGCCTTGGTGGCGTCGGGTGCCGTCGTACGTGTGCAGGTGGAGGGCTGGGATGCGCCCGCCTATGTGCATGCCAGCAACAAGGCGCTGTTGGGCAAAGCACGCACCAACAAGCTGGAAGCCAGCCACACCTGTTTGCTCTCGCCGTTTGACCCCGTGGTGTGGGACCGCGAGCGTGGCTCGACGCTGTTTGACTTTGACTACCGGTTGGAGTGTTACACGCCCGAAGAGAAGCGCATCTACGGCTACTTTGTGTTGCCCATCCTGTGCCGCGGTGAACTGATTGGCCGCCTCGACGCCAAGGCACACCGGGCCGATGGCGTGTTTGAAGTGCGCGCACTGCATGCCCAGCCCGGCACCGTGTGGAGCGAAGGGCAGATCATGGACGTGGCGCAGGCCATTGTGCAAAGCGCCGTCTGGCACGGTACGCCCAGCGTGCGCATCACGCGCACCCAACCCGCCAAACTGGCCGCCCCATTGCGGCGCGCCATCAAGACATTTCAACTGGAAGGAAGTTCGCTGTGAACGTGGTGTTTGACTTTGGCGCGGTGCTCTTCACCTGGCGCCCTGTGGATCTGATAACCGAATGTTTCCCCGCACGCGCGGGCACGCCTGCACAGGCCGGCCACTTGGCGCATGAAGTGTTTGGCCATGCCGACTGGCAGGCATTTGACGCAGGTCTGATGGCCATGGATGTGGTGGTGGCGCGCACCGCAGCGCGTCTGGACCTGGATGCCCAAGTGTTGGGCGACCTGGTCGGCAGCATCGACGACCGGCTGGAGCCCATGGCCCCATCCGTCGCGCTACTGGAGCAACTGCACGGCCTGCCAGACGTGCACTTGTACTTCCTCTCCAACATGCCCGAGCCCTATGCGCGTGCACTGGAGCAGCGCCACAGCTTTCTGGACCGCTTCAACGGCGGCATTTTTTCCGGAGACGTGGGCCTCGCCAAACCCGACCCCGCCATCTACCAGTTGCTGCAAACCCGCCACGCGCTGGTGCCCGCGCAAACCGTGTTCATCGATGACCTGCTGGGCAATATCGAGGCCGCACAAACGCAAGGCTGGCACGGCATCCACTTCAAGAGCGCTGCGCAAGTTACCCAGGCGCTGCAAGCGTTGGGCGTGGCCGTCTAGGCAGGACCTCGGTCAGGCACGCAGAGGGCCTGGCATGGTCTGGCGGACCATCAGGCGTCCTTGAACAGGGCCGCCATCATGGTGCGCAGCCACATGTGCCCAGGGTCGCGTTGCATGCGTTCATGCCATTGCTGCCGCACCTGGTAGCCGGGAATTTCCACGGGCAAGGCCAGCACGTGCGTATTCGAACCCTGGCACAGGATGTGCGCGGCACGGCTGGGCAGCGTTGCAATCAGGTCTGTGCTGCCGACGACGGTGGCCATGCCAATGAAGCTGGGAATCTGTGCGCCGATCTGTCGAACCAGGCCCTTGCGTGCAAGGTGCCTCTCGATGATGACGTGGCCGGTTCCGGATGTCTCGACCACCACATGCTGCTCGTCTTGGTATTGCCGTGCGGAAAGGGTGTTGGTGATGCGCGGGTGTCCCTGCCGGACCAGACACGCAAAGGTCTCCTTGAAGATTGTCTGCTGGACAAATCGACCCTCCAGATCGGGCAGGAAACCCAACGCGATGTCCAGCGCTCCCTGTTGCAGATGGTCTGCAGTATCCGCAGAGACCTGGCTGATATCCACCCGGATGTGGGGCGCACTCTGGGCGAGTGTGTTGAGCAGCCGGGGCAGGATGACGATCTGGCCGACATCGGTCATGGCGATGCGGAAGTTACGCTGATCGCGCGCGGGATCGAAAGAAGGCTGGAACGCCAACAGGGCTTCGAGCATCGCGATGGCATGGACTGCCTGGGGGTGCAGTGCCGCTGCCATGGGCGTGGGCTCCATGGTGCCGCCCACCCGCACAAACAACGGGTCTCCAAAATGCAGGCGCAGGCGCCCCAACGCCAGACTGACAGCGGGTTGTGTCAGCCCCACGAGTTCGGCTGCCTTGGAGAGGTTGCGCAGCCGGTACACATGGTCAAAAAGTTGCAGCAGCTTCAGGTCCAGATTGTGCAGCTTTGCCATTAATAGTGCTTATCAAAACTATAAAAATCATTATATTGATTAAGTTTCATGGCCTTGGAAGAATCATGGTGTGAGCAAGCCCCATGCGTTTATTCCCCTGCACCGACCAGCGGTCAGGTCTTTCCAAGGACACACCACAATGCAATTCAATCTGGATGGCTTCCGGCCTGGCGATCCGCACGTCGCGCCTCTCTCCCCTGTGGCCGCGCGGCATGAAGACACGGCTCCGGCGCAGGTGGATGTGCTGATCGTTGGCTGCGGCCCCGCGGGGCTGACTCTGGCGGCGCAGTTGGCGGCGTTTCCCGACATTCACACCTGCATCGTGGAGCAGAAGGACGGGCCGCTGCAGCTGGGGCAGGCCGACGGCATCGCGTGCCGGACCATGGAGATGTTTGAGGCCTTTAACTTCAGCGAGCGTGTGCTCAAGGAGGCCTGCTGGATCAACGAGGTGACCTTCTGGAAACCCGACGAGCAGCAGCCCCAGAACATCGTTCGCCATGGCCGGGTGCAGGACACCGAAGACGGCCTTTCCGAATTTCCCCATGTGGTGCTGAACCAGGCACGGGTGCACGACTTTTATCTGGAGTTGATGCGCCAGTCGCCCAGCCAACTGGAGCCGCACTATGCACGCAAGCTGTTGGATGTGGCGGTGGACCATGCAGCGGTGGACTTTCCGGTGACAGTCCGTATGGAGCGTACCGATGCGGGCCACGTGGGCCAGGTGGAAACGGTCCGTGCACGTTACGTCGTGGGCTGCGACGGTGCGCGCAGTGCGGTGCGCAAATCCATCGGTCTGCAACTGGTGGGTGATTCGGCCAACCAGGCCTGGGGTGTGATGGATGTGCTGGCGGTGACGGACTTTCCGGACATCCGCCACAAGGTGGCAGTGCAGTCCGCCAATGGTGGCAACCTGATCGTGATTCCGCGCGAGGGGGGCTATCTGTTCCGCATGTATGTGGCCATGGACAAGCTGGGCGAAGACGAGCGCGTGGCCAACCGCAATATCTCGCAGGACCAACTCATCGCTGCGGCACAGCGCATCCTGCACCCCTACACACTGGATGTGAAGGAGGTGCCCTGGTGGTCGGTCTACGAGATCGGCCAGCGCATCTGCGATAGCTACGACGACGTGCCGACGGCAGAGGTGGGAACACGCCAGCCACGCGTTTTTATTGCCGGTGACGCCTGCCATACCCACAGCCCCAAGGCGGGACAAGGCATGAACTTCTCCATGCAGGACACCTTCAACCTGGGCTGGAAGCTGG
The DNA here is from genome assembly GCF_001955715.1 of Rhodoferax saidenbachensis. Lineage (NCBI taxonomy): Bacteria > Pseudomonadati > Pseudomonadota > Betaproteobacteria > Burkholderiales > Comamonadaceae > Rhodoferax > Rhodoferax saidenbachensis. The sequence goes on from NZ_CP019239.1 coordinate 858,110, forward strand.
CCTCCGTGCTGCGCAAGCAATGTGATCCGCAATTGCTGAACACCTACACGGTCGAGCGCCAGTCCATGGGGCAAGCCTTAATCGACTTTGACCGCGAATGGTCCAAGATGATCAGCGACCGTCCTAGCCAAGGCGGGGGGGAGGGCGGCGTGGACCCCAAGGAGTTTCAGACTTATTTTGAGCGCCACGGCCGCTTCACCGCGGGCATGGGCACGCAGTACCAACCGTCCACCCTGTGTGGTCCCGCCACGCACCAGCACCTGGCGACAGGGTTTGTGGTCGGCACCCGATTCCATTCGGCGCCCGTGGTGCGCATCACGGATGCCAAGCCCCTGCATCTGGGCCATGTGGGCAAGGCCGACGGGCGCTGGCGACTCTATGCGTTTGCCGGGGCCAACGACGCTGCAGACGCCACACGGGGCGTGCGTGCGCTGTGCCAGTTTCTGCAAGAGTCGCCCGACTCCCCAGTGCGCAAATACACCCGGCCGGGGCAGGACATAGACGCCGTGTTTGACGTGCGCGCCATCTTCCAGCCGCACTGGCGCGAGCTGGCCATTGAGTCCATGCCCGACTTGCTGCGGCCCTGCAAAGGACGTTTGGGTTTGCGCGACTACGAAAAAGTCTTCTGCCCAGACATCAAAAACGGCCCGGACATCTTTGACCTGCGCGGCATTGATCGCACGCAAGGGGCGCTGGTGGTGGTACGCCCGGACCAGTACATCGCCCATGTCCTGCCGCTGGAAGCCCATGCGGCACTGGCAGATTTCTTTGCGGGTTTCATGCTACCCAACGCGTGAAGACAAACCGCAAAAATTTAAGCCAAATAGGCCCCTAGCCCTCGCAGATATTGCGCAAGCAGCTATCAAAAGCATAGTGATTCGCCCAAAGAAAAACCCCGCAAGGCAAGCCTTGCGGGGTTTTTCTTTAGGTTTCCAGTCGAGAGCAATAACGCTACTCGACGCAGCATGAGGGTGCAGGGCAAGGCGCAAACGCGCTGACAGTACCGACTGGTACGGCAAGTGTTTGCAACGCCGCCATGCGCCCTCAGGCAAGGAGCAGATTACATGCCCATGCCGCCCATGCCGCCCATTCCACCCATATCAGGCATACCGCCGCCAGCAGCGTCATCCTTCGGCGCTTCAGCAACCATGCACTCGGTCGTCAGCATCAGGGATGCCACGGATGCTGCGTTCTGCAGGGCAGTGCGTGTCACCTTGGTGGGGTCCAGGATACCCATTTCGATCATGTCGCCGTAAGTTTCGTTGGCAGCGTTGTAGCCGTAGTTGCCCTTACCGGCCAACACAGCTGCTACCACCACGGAAGCTTCGCCGCCGCCGTTGAACACGATCTCGCGCAGGGGCGCTTCGATGGCCTTCAACACCAGCTTGATACCGGCTTCCTGGTCAGCGTTGTCGCCCTTGATGGCGCCAGCAGCTTGCTTGGCGCGCAGCAGAGCCACGCCACCACCAGCCACAATGCCTTCTTCCACAGCAGCGCGGGTAGCGTGCAGGGCATCTTCCACGCGGGCTTTCTTTTCTTTCATTTCGACTTCGGTGGCAGCGCCAACCTTGATCACGGCAACACCGCCGGCCAGCTTGGCCACGCGCTCTTGCAGTTTTTCACGGTCGTAGTCGGACGTGGCTTCTTCGATTTGCACGCGGACTTGCTTCACGCGGGCTTCGATGTCAGCAGCAGCGCCAGCACCGTCGATGATGATGGTGTTTTCCTTGCCCACTTCGATGCGCTTGGCGGAGCCGAGGTCAGCCAGGGTCACTTTTTCCAGCGACAGGCCGATTTCTTCAGCGATGACCTTGCCACCGGTCAGGATGGCGATGTCTTCCAGCATGGCCTTGCGGCGATCGCCGAAACCAGGAGCCTTCACAGCCACAACCTTCAGGATGCCGCGGATGGTGTTCACCACCAGAGTTGCCAGGGCTTCGCCTTCGACATCTTCAGCAATGATCAACAGAGGACGGCCAGCCTTGGCGACTTGTTCCAGGGTAGGCAGCAGGTCACGGATGTTGCTGATCTTCTTGTCGAACAACAGCACGAAGGGGTTGTCCAGCAAGGCGGCTTGCTTTTCGGGGTTGTTGATGAAGTAAGGGGACAGGTAGCCGCGGTCGAATTGCATGCCTTCAACGACATCCAGTTCGTTTTGCAGGGACTTGCCGTCTTCCACGGTGATCACGCCTTCTTTGCCCACTTTGTCCATCGCGTTGGCGATGATTTCGCCGATGCTGGAGTCAGAGTTGGCGGAGATGGAACCGACTTGGGCGATCTCTTTGGAAGTGGTGGTGGCCTTGGAAGCCTTCTTCAGCTCTTCGATCAGGGCAGTCACTGCCTTGTCGATACCGCGCTTCAGGTCCATGGGGTTCATGCCGGCGGCAACGTACTTCATGCCTTCGCGCACGATGGCTTGTGCCAGCACGGTAGCGGTAGTTGTACCGTCACCAGCGTTGTCAGAAGTCTTGGAAGCAACTTCCTTGACCATCTGCGCGCCCATGTTTTGCAGCTTGTCTTTGAGTTCGATTTCCTTGGCCACGGACACACCGTCCTTGGTCACGGTAGGGGCGCCGAAAGAACGCTCCAGAACCACGTTACGGCCTTTAGGGCCCAGGGTCACTTTGACCGCGTTGGCCAAAATGTTCACGCCTTCAACCATGCGTGCGCGGGCTTCGCCGCCGAAAATTACGTCTTTTGCTGCCATGTTATGACTCCAATAATTTCAAAAAAATGAGGGATTTGTGGTGGGGGAAGAAAGCGTAGCGAGCAGGTGTCAGGCTAGGCGGACGGAGCGGAGGAGCCGGAACGCACTTCTGTACGTGAGGATTCCGAGCACCGCCCAACGACGCGTGGCGCCTGCGCAGTAGCTTTATTTCTCCACTACGGCAAACAGGTCGTCTTCCTTCATGACCAGCAGCTCGTCGCCGTCGACCTTGACGGTCTGGCCGCTGTACTTGCCGAACAAAACGCGGTCACCGACCTTGACGTTCATGGCGATCAGATCACCCTTGTCGTTCTTCTTGCCAGGGCCCACGGCCAGCACTTCGCCTTGGTCCGGCTTTTCAGCCGTGTTGCCGGGCAGCACGATGCCGCTGGCGGTCTTTTCTTCTGCTTCGAGGCGTTTAACAATTACGCGGTCTGCCAAAGGGCGCAGTTTCATGAGGAATCTCCTAGGGTTTGAAACGAGGGTAAACAAAGGCCAACCCAAACAAGTTGGCGCTCATTAACTTGTGCAGTGGGTGCTGTTAGCACTCAACTACTACGAGTGCTAATGATAAGGCCATTTCAGGCCATTTCAAGTCTGGGATAACTAGAAGTCGACGGCGGGGCGGAGTGCCGCCGTTTTGACAAAACGCCACTGCCCTACGGTACAGGCGACGATGGCCGCCACCAATCCGGCTGCAGCCACGTGCAGCAGAGGCTCACCCCAGGCGCCTCCGTACGCCCCAAACAGGGTGGCCTTGAGCGCCCGCACCTCCCAGGTCAATGGCAACCAGGGGCTGAGGTTGATGAACCACTTCCCGCTGAGTTCGATCGGCAACACCCCGCCCGAGGAGGTCAGTTGAATGGCCAGAAACAGCATGGCCAGTCCCTTGCCCGCATCGCCCAGTGCACGTGTCAGTGCAAAAACGATGAGCAGGAATGTCAGGGATGCCGTCACCAGGGTGAGTAGGAAGGCCGGCAGATGAAGTATGTGGATGTTGAGCGCAAAACGCACCGTCAGCAGTACCAGCAACGCTTGCACCACCACCACCAAAGCAGGTATCAGCATCTTGCCCAGCAGTTGTGCCAGGGCAGAAAAGAAGCGCGCCTGCCGTGGCATGGCCCGCACATTGAACAAAAAGGCCACGATGCCTGCACCCAGCCACAGCGCTGCGGGGATGACATTAGGGGCAAAGCTGCTGCCATTGTTTTGCACCGGGGCCTCAACCTCCATTTGGGGCCGCACGGAATTGGCCAGTCCTTGGGCACTTCCCTCCAGTCTGCTGACGGATGCAGGGAGCGCGTCGGCCAGCAGGTCCATGCCCGCAGTGAGGCGTTGCGATCCGCTTTTGACTTTTTGCGTGCCTTCGGCCAGCGCGGCCGTGCCTTCGGCAAGGTCCACCGCGCCATTGCCCAGCGCATCCAGCTGGCGGTCTTCCGGCAGCTTGCCCACCGCGGTACGCAAGCCAGCATTCAGCGCACGCAGGCCGTTGGTCAACTCCCCTACGCCCGCGCTCAGGCGGTTGGCACCGTCCGCCAACTGCTGTTCTGCGCTGCGGGCGCTTTGCAGGCCGGTGTCGAGCTGGGTCACCCCTTCCGCGAGTTGATCCAAACCCTCGGTCACCTGGGCGCTGACCAGCAGGCTGTTCTTGGCTTCATCGCGGTACTGGTTCACGCCCGTGCGCAGCTTTTGGCTGCCGGTTTGCAGTTCGACCAGTCCCTTGCCCATCTCCGCATGGCCGTTGGCCAGGGCCTCGGCCCCGGTCTGCAGGCGGGCCAGGTCGGAATTGCGGGGGCGCTTGGCGTCCATGGTGCGCAGGCCTTCGCCCAATTGCTTGAAACCGCTGCTGAGTTGCCCCACACCTTCGCTGAGCTGGTTGGCGCCGGTGTGCACGGTTTTGGCACCAGACGCCACTGCATTGGCTCCGCCACTGAGTTCTTTGGCACCTTGCTGCAATTCGTGCACACCTTCGCGCAGGCGCTCCACACTGCGCTGGGAGCCTGCCGCATTGGCCAGCACCAGCGCCCAACGCCGCTCGTTCAGGCGTTCATTGACCTGGTGCCCCAGCTCTTCCGCGAAATGGCGTGCCAGTGCCGCACTTTGGTAGTTGTTGCCTTCGGAGGTAAACACCACCAGCTTGCCCCCGCCGGGTTCGGCGCCTGGGAGTGCGTTGGAGCTGAAGTCTTCAGGAATGATCAAGGCAAAGGCGACCGTACCCTCGCGCACCATGCGACGGGCGTCTTCCGCGTCCAGCACGCTGCGGTAGCCGAACCGGTTGCTGGTGCGCAGGTTGGCCAGTACTTCCCAGCCGATGTTGAAATTGCTGTCGTGGTATTCAACCCCGCGGTCCAGATTTACCAAGGCCACCGGCAGTGCGCCGGTTTTGGCGGCTGGGTCCCAGACGCTGGACAGGTAAATGACCGCATACAGCGCGGGTATCAGGGCGACCACCAGGCTAGCCACCAGCATGCGCGGGAACCGTATCAGAAAACGCGCCTCAATCTGCGCGATAAACAAGATGTGGGCGATCTGCTTTCTGAAGCCCCCCTTTCGGGTGGCGACCAACGGGTGGGTCATAGAGCGGTTCTCCCTGATGCCTTGGTTTTTCGGTGGTATCCAGCTGGAATTTACTCCAGTACGGTTGCTCGGCGGCGCCGTTGCCGCTCCAGGGTGAAAGAAAAAGACACAGACCGCCACTGGGCCATTGCCGCGCACGTGCGCGTGTTGACCTATGGAGCACGGGCGCCGATACTTTCTGCCCATGAGCACACTGACCGAAGACCAAGCCCGCGCCTACATGCACAAACTGCTGGCTGCCATGCGCCAGGCGGGGGGCTCCGACCTCTTTATCTCGCACGACTTTCCACCCAGCATGAAGGCCAACGGCAGCATGCAGCCGCTGTCGGGCCAGAAACTCAATGGCGAGGTGACGCGCACCTGCGCCCAGTCGCTGATGAACGAGCGCCAGCGCGAGGAGTTCGCCAAGGAGATGGAATGCAACTTCGCCATCTCCATTCCCGGCATCTCCCGGTTTCGGGTGAATGTGTATATGCAGCAGCAAAACGTGGCCATGGTGGTGCGCACCATTGCTTCGGAAATCCCCAATTTCGAGAAACTGGAACTGCCGCCCGTCCTGAAAGACGTGATCATGAACAAGCGCGGGCTGGTGCTGGTAGTGGGCGGCACGGGGTCGGGCAAATCGACCTCGCTGGCGGCCATGATCGACTACCGCAACAGCAGTTCGGCCGGCCACATCATCACCGTGGAAGACCCGGTGGAGTACGTGCATATCTCCAAAAAATCACTCATCAGCCACCGCGAAGTGGGCGTGGACACCCACTCCTGGCACCACGCGCTGAAGAACACGCTGCGCCAGGCGCCAGACGTCATCCTGATTGGCGAAATACGCGACCCCGAGACCATGGAGCACGCGATTGCCTTTGCCGAAACCGGCCACCTGTGCCTGGGCACGCTGCACGCCAACAACGCGAATCAGGCAATCGACCGCATCATCAGCTTCTTCCCCGAAGAGCGGCGCAACCAGTTGCTGATGGACCTGTCGGCCAACCTGCGCTCCATCGTGTCGCAGCGCCTGGTACGCACCGAAGACGGCAAGGGCCGCAAGGCCGCCATCGAGATTCTGCTGAACACCCCCACCATCGCCGAGCGCATCTTCAAGGGCTCGTTTGGTGACATCAAGGGCATCATGGAAAAGTCGCGCGAACTGGGCATGCGCACGTTTGACTGGGCGCTGTTTGAGTTGTACGACGCAGGACACATCGGCTTTGAAGAGGCCATCCGCAATGCCGACTCTGCCAACGAATTGCGCCTGGCCATCAAGCTCAAGAGCAAACGCGGTGAGCCAGCCGGCGCCTCCGGCCCTACGCTGTCGTTCGACAAGGAGCCGACCGCCGAAGAGCTGGAAGCCCTGCGTGAGGAAGAGCAGCGCAAACAGGCGCAGCGCAGGCGCGAGCTGGAAGACGCGGAGCTGGAGCGCAAGATGAAAGAAAAAGGCATGGACAGCCGCTTTGGCGACAGCCAGATGCGGACTGGCTGATAGGGGCGATCCGCGCTCCAGAGGGCTTCTTGCTGTCGAACTGGGATACTCGCAAATCCTCTTTCATCTGAAAACGCCATGAATGCCCCAGTGTCCCCTTCCGGGTTGTCGACCGAACCCCGCCTGACCTCGTTGTCGCATGGCGGCGGCTGTGGCTGCAAGATCGCGCCCGGCGTGTTGTCGGAGATTCTCAAGACCACCACCGCCATGCCCTTGCCCCCCGAGTTGCTGGTGGGCATAGAGACAGCAGACGACGCCGCGGTCTACCGGCTCAACGACAGCCAGGCGCTGATCGCCACCACCGACTTTTTCATGCCCATCGTCGACGACCCGTACGACTTTGGCCGCATTGCCGCGACCAACGCCATCTCCGATGTGTATGCCATGGGCGGCACACCCATCATGGCGCTGGCGCTGGTGGGCATGCCGATCAACGTGTTGTCCACCGAAACCATTGGCAAGATCCTGGCCGGTGGTGCGGCAGTGTGCAAGGCGGCTGGCATTCCGATTGCCGGTGGCCACACCATCGACTCGGTCGAACCGATCTATGGCCTGGTCGCGCTGGGACTGGTGCACCCGGACCGCGTCAAGCGCAATGCCGATGCGCGGGCGGGCGACTGCCTGGTACTGGGCAAGCCGCTGGGCGTGGGCATCCTGTCCGCCGCGCTCAAGAAAGAAAAACTGGACGCGGCAGGCTATGCCCGCATGATTGCCGTGACCACGCAGCTCAACACGCCGGGGCCGGATCTGGCGGCGCTCGATGGCGTGCACGCCATCACCGATGTGACCGGCTTTGGCCTGGCTGGGCACGCGCTGGAAATGGCGCGCGGCTCAGGCTGCACGGTAGAACTGGACTGGTCGCGTGTGCCGCTGATTGAGGGTGTGCGTGCGTTGGCGGAGCAGGGTATGGTTACCGGCGCGTCGGGGCGCAACTGGGCGGCTTATGGGACGCAGGTTGCTTTGCCGGAAGGCTTCTCTTCCGTTGACCAGGCTTTGTTGAGTGATCCGCAGACCAGTGGGGGGTTGCTGGTGAGTTGTGCGCCTGAGGCTGTTGATGACGTGTTGGCGGTTTTTGCGCGGCATGGGTTTGGGGGGGCGGTGGAGATGGGGCGTGTTGTTTCTGCTGACGGCATGCCCGGTTTGTTAGTGCGTTGATAGGATTACTTCTTTTGTGACAAGCCGGGTCTCGCCCCGGCGGGCGACTCACTTTCTCTTGCTTCGCCAAGAGAAAGTAAGCAAAGAGAAGGCGACCCTACTGTCTGCGTCCCTCCGCTGCGCTACGGGCAACCTGCGGTGCTCGAAGCCGGTGGGGTGCGCGCAAACTCGCTTCGCTCAAACATGCACGCCCCTTGATCCACCGCCTTCTGCGCTCCTCGGCGCAGCCAGAAGGGATGAGGGCGACTTACGGGCCGTCGCTACGCTCGGCCCAGTTAGATGAATATCCGTCCGCGCTACGCGCGGACGAAGTTCGGTATTTGGTATCCGGCTGTTGGATTGGCGGTAGCGCCGTAATGAGGAAGCGAGTAGCGCAGGTTTGGGCGGATCAGGGCTGGCGATTGTTTGAGCCGAAGGCGAGTTCGAGCCAGACCCCGCCCAAACCGAGCAACGCAGCGTGCCCGTAGCGAAGCGAAGGGCCGACGAATCCGGCTCGCCTTCTTTTGCTTACTTTTCTTGGCGAAGCAAGAAAAGTGAGGCGGCCGCCGGGCCGAAACCCGGCTTGCCAAAAAAACAAACCATTCCGCCGAAAGCAAAACCCGACTAAGGCAAGCAATTGCTCTTAAGGCAACTTTGTATATTGCGCTACAAACCGCCGATCAATCCAGTTCTTCAACCACCACACCCAACGCCCCTGCGCGCTGTAGTTCCCCCAACTGGCTACGGCGTAACGCTTGCCGCAGGACAGCAAGCTGAGGGTGAACATCGGTGGTTCGTGGGACTCGGGCTCGCGTCCGGCCACCGCAGCACCGAGATTGCGCGCCAGTGCCGGGCCAGCGCGCACGGCGTAGACCCCGCTGCGCGCCAGGTTGCGGTCGATGCGCGTGCTGACGTCGCCCGCGGCAAACACCTGGTGGTGGTTGGTGGAACGCTGGTATTTGTCCACTGCAATGAAGCCCTGCTCGTCCAGACGCAGGCCGCTGTCCGCCAGCCAGTCGGGTGGCTGGGTGCCGGTGGCAATCAGGGGCACGTCGCAGGCCAGTCCGGCGCCGCAGGCCAGGCGCACTTCATCGGCCTGTATGCCCACGGCCACGTCCTGCAGCACGGTGATCTTGTGCTTCTTCAGCAGCACCAGCAGGCGCTTTTGCACCGCTTCGGGGTAGTTGGCTGCCACCGGTGTGGTGCCGGTGACCAGGGTGACCGCCGCGGTGGGCAGGCGGTGGCGCACGGCAAAGGCCAGCTCAATGCCCCCGGCGCCAGCGCCAATGATGGCCACGCGCAGCGCGCGTGTGGCTCCCATGTCGACCACCTTGGGCCACAGCGCGGCAAAGGCTTCCACGGGGCGCACAAACAGGCCGTGCTCGCGGATGCCGGGCATGCTGCGTTCCAGTTGGGTGCGGCTTTGTACCGGGCCGGTGTTGACCGAGAGCCAGTCGTAATGCAGCGTGCTGCCGTCGTCCAGCGTCACGGTTTGTGCGCTGGCGTCCAACGCCTTGACGCTGCGTTGCAGCCAACGGATGCCGCCGCGGCGCACCAGTGGCTCCAGTGGAATCACGCAGTCATCCAGCCCGTAATGCCCCGCCACGTAACCGGGCACCATGCCCGAATACATTTGCAGCGGGTGCGGCGTCACCAGCGTGATGCGCACGCCGGGCGGGTTGGCCGCCAGCGCCTTGAGTACATGGACATGGGCATGCCCGGCGCCCAGCAGCACCATCTGGCGGGGCTGGTAACCATGGCTGGGACCGAAGTGGCTGGGTTCGGCAAAGTTGGGCGCGGCGGCGTCAGTCATGCGCCTATTGTTCCATGGTGCGATGTTTCAACCGCGCCGCCAGGTGTGGAACTTGCGGACCCACTCCAGCAGCGCATGCGGCTGGTGCGCGCGTTTCCATTCGCCGGCCGCGTATTTGTTGGCCTCGGACAGCGTGGGGTAGGTGTGGATGGTGCCCAGAATCTTGTTGAGTCCCAGGCCGTGGCGCATGGCCAGCACGTATTCGGCCAGCAGCTCGGCCGCATGGCTGCCGACGATGGTCACGCCCAGAATCTTGTCCTTGCCGGGCACGGTGAGCACTTTCACAAACCCGTGCGCCTCGCTGTCGGCAATGGCGCGGTCCAGGTCGTCAATGCCGTATTTCGTCACCTCATAGGCAACCCCTTGTTCCTTCGCATCCTGCTCATTCAGTCCCACACGTGCCACCTCGGGGTCGATGAAGGTGGCCCAGGGGATGACCGAGTAGTCGGCCTTGAACTTTTTGAAGTCGCCAAACAATGCGTTCACCGCGGCATACCAGGCCTGGTGGGATGCCGTGTGGGTGAACTGGAACGGCCCGGCCACATCCCCTGCTGCATAGATGTTGGGGTAAATGGTTTGCAGGTACTCGTTGGTCTGCACGGTCTTGTGGGTGGGGATGCCCAGCTCTTCCAGCCCGTAGCCGGTGAGGCGCGCGCTGCGGCCCACGGCGCACAGCAACTGGTCAAACGCGATGCTTTTTTCCGCGCCACCGTGTTCCACCACCAGGACCTTCTCGCCACCAGTGCGCTCGCAACGCAAAGCCTTGTGGCCAGTGAGCACCTGTACGCCGTCTTTTTGCAGCGCCTCGGTGGCCAGTGCGGACACTTCAACGTCTTCGCGCAGCATGATGCGCGGCGCCATCTCGACTTGCGTGACCTGTGCGCCCAATCGTGCAAAGGCCTGTGCCAGTTCACACCCAATCGGACCACCGCCCAGCACCACCAGCCGTTTTGGAATCTCATCCAGCTTGGCAAAGGCGTCCCACAGCGTGTCGCTGGTGACATAACCCACGTCATCCAGCCCAGGAAGTGGCGGCACAAAGGGGCGGGCACCTGCAGCGATGACGATGCTGCGGGTGGTCAACACCTGCTTGCCGCCGCCGTTGAGCGCAATCTCTACTGTCCACGGGTTGACGATCTTCGCGTAACCCTGCAGCACTTCCACACCCAGGCCGGTGTAGCGCTCCACACTGTCGTGCGGCTCGATGGCGGCAATGATGGCGTGGATGCGCTGCATCACCGCCTTGAAACTGAAGGTCGGCTCTGCGTTGTGCAGGCCGTAGGTCTTGCCGTTGCGCATCTGCTGCGCCAGCTTGGCGCTTTTGATCAGTGCCTTGCTCGGCACACAGCCGTAGTTCAGGCAGTCGCCGCCCATCTTGTGCGCTTCCACCAGCGTCACCTTGGCCTTGACCACGGCGGCGATGTAGGCGGACACCAGCCCGCCCGCGCCGCCGCCGATGACGATGAGATTGCGGTCAAAGGTCTTGGGGCGCACGGCGTTCCAGCGTGCATACACGCGGCGTTTTTGCACAGCATTCAGTACCCAACGCGCCAGCAGCGGAAAGAGGCCCAGCAGTACAAAAGAGCCCAGCAGCGCCGGGCTCACGACGTCCCGCAGGCTTTGGATGCTGGCCAGTTGGGTGCCCGCATTCACATACACCGCCGTGCCTGCCAGCATGCCCAACTGGCTCGCCCAGTAAAACGTCCGGGTGCGCATGGCAGTCAGCCCCATGGCCAGGTTGATCACAAAGAAGGGCACCAGCGGTACCAGCCGCAGGCTCAGCAGGTAAAACACGCCTTCGCGCTCCACGCCCTTGTTGATCTCCTCCAGCCGCGTGGAAAAGCGGGCCTGCACCACGTCACGCAATACAAAACGCGCTATCAGGAACGACAACGTGGCCCCGATGCTGGACGCAAACGACACCAGCAGCAGCCCCCAGCCCAGGCCAAACAGGGCACCTCCCGCCAGCGTCAGGATGACGGCGCCTGGCAACGACAGCGACGTCACCGCGACGTACAGCAGAAAGTAGGTCGCGCGCACCGTCCAGGGCGACTCTGCATAACCCTGGGCCAGGCGGTCCTGGCTGGCCTGCAGGGCGTCCAGGCTCAGGTACTGGTTCAGTCCCAGCGCAAAAAACAAGACCACGCCTGCGAGCAGCAGGCCCAGCACGCCGAGTTTTTTCAGGTTCATGGCAAACGTCCTGTCAGGAAAAAGCGCGCCAACCCCATACGATGCGGGTGGCGATGGTGATGCCGCACAGGCCGGCGAAGGCATAGGCGAGCAGCGCAAAGTGTTGCGGCCACAGGCACATGGCGGCAAAGAAGGCCAGCGTCTCGGTGGCCTCGGTCAGGCCACCCAAAAAGTAAAAGGACTTGTCGGGGTAATCGGTGTTGGTCAGGCCCCGCTTGGCGGCCAGCACCGCAAACGCCAGAAAGCTGCTGCTGGTGCCAATGAAGGCCGCCAGCAGTACGGCCGCGGCCAGCGCGTTGTCAGCAGGGCTGGCAAAGGCAAAGGCCAGCGGAATGCTCGCGTAAAACAGGAAGTCCAGCGCGATGTCCAGAAAGCCACCCGCATCGCTGGGGCGCGTCTCACGTGCCACCGCACCGTCCAATGCATCGCAAATTCTTGAGAGAAAAATAGCCACAGCCCCCGCCAAATATGCGTGAGCAGCTATCAAAATTGCAGCAATCAGCCCGATGGCGAAGCCCACCAGCGTGATGCTATTGGCCCCTACCCGTGCGCGCACCAGCACCCGCGCAGTGGCGGTGACGGCGGGGCGGATCAGGGCGGTGGCGAAGCGGTCGAGCATGGGGTGTGGCGGTGAGTGTTACACAAGCGGCACGCGGCATGTTGGCATGTGCGCTGCTCTGTGGAGTTGGGTTTGCTTTGTTCATTGTTTTTGCCGGCGGCGCACCTCGCTTTCCCCCCTATCCCCCCGCCCTTTCCACCCCGCCGGGCGGAAAGGGAGCCTTAACAGCCGATCTTGCTTCTGCGTTCCGGCGACGGAATGATTGGGGGAGGTTGCCACCGTCTGTGTATGCCACGGCCAGAGCTTGCGGTTGTAGTGATTTCCATCGGGTGGGCTCTGAGCTGCTGGCGGCTGCGCCTGCCAGTGACGAGTCATAAGTTGGCCGCGTTCATATACCCGTTCGGGCTGAGCCTGTCGAAGCCCCACCCACCCATAAGCCCTGTCTCGCCGCTGGCGCGCAGCGGCCAGCCGGCTCCGAGCCAACCCGTTTGATACACCTACAACCGCATGCACTGGCCGTGGCGGACAGTAGCGGTGGCAACCTCACCCCGTGAACCCCTTTCCAAAACGAAACAACCAAATCGGCTGTTAAGGCTCCCTTTCCGCCCGGCGGGGTGGAAAGGGCGGGAAGCGAGGTGTGCCGCAGGTAAGAATAAAGTCGAAGAAAAGGGTCCCTCAGACAATCACTGTCTGGTCAAGCAGACCCAAAACCCTTCAGCTCGCGCTGCAAGCGCTAGGACGATGCGAGCTGCGTCAGATGCGCCGCATCAGCCACATCCCCCACATCGTGCGTCACCAGCAGCGCCGGAATATTGCGCGCCTTCACCAGCCCAAACACCAGCGCACGCATGCGGTCTTTCAGCGCGGCGTCGAGTTTGGAGAACGGTTCGTCCAACAACAACGCATGGGGCTGTGCCAGCAGCGCGCGCGCCAGTGCGATGCGGGTGCGCTGGCCGCCAGACAGGGTGGCGGGGTTGGCGTGGGTGGTGCCGGTCATTTCTACATCTGCCAATGCCTGCGCTACCTGCGCATCGCGTGCGGCGCGCGGGCCGGCGGGCACGGCAAACAGCAGGTTCTCCCCCACGGTCATGTGGGCAAACAGCAGGTCTTCCTGAAACAGGATGCCTACGCGGCGTGCCTGTGTTGGCAGTGTGTCGATGCGCGTGCCTTCCAGTTGCACCTCGCCGTCAAACCGCAGGCCTTCGGGCAGCGTCCCGCACACTGCGGCCAGCAGGCTGGACTTGCCCGAACCGCTGGGCCCCATCAGCGTGTGTACCGTGCCGGGCGCTATCTGCAGATGCAGCCCACGGACCAGCGTCGTAGCGGGCGTGGACAGGTGGTGCACATGGATTTGCAGGCTCATGGAGTGGGTGCGTCCTGGGCGATGCGGATATGGCCTTGCGCGTCGACCTCCAGCGGAATCGGCAGCAGCGATTCGCCCTCGCAGTCACCGGAGGTACACAGGCCATCGCTCCAGCGGTATTGGGCGTAGTGCACATTGCAGCTCACGCTGGTGTGCGGGGTGTAGATCAGGTGTTGCTGCTTTTCTGCCAGCGGCACGCCAAAGTGGGCACAGCGGTTCACATAGGCCTTGACCTCCGGGCCGCTGCGCAGCAACAGCAGTTTGAAGGTCTGCACGGTATGCATGCAGGCCGCGCCGTCCACCAGGGTGTCGCGCAGGCCCAGCAGCGTGCCGGGCGCGGGCGCGCCTGGCACGTCAAACCAGTGTTGGGGCGGTGGCAGGTCGCTCATGGGGGCTGTGCGTCAAGTGGGTCCGGTGGATGCGGCATTGTGCCCAATGCCCTGTGCGGTCTGCACAAAGCGCCGCGGCTGCGCCCATGCCGCCGCCAGCGCAAACACCAGCACCGGCAGCAGCCACTGCAGCCAGGCAAACGCGGCGGTGAGCGAGCGCTGGCCACCGGCGGCCAGGTTCACGGCTTCGGTGGTCACGGTGGCAAAGCGGCCCGCGCCCACGTACAAGGTGGGCAGATACTGCGCCACGCTGACCGCAAAACCAATCGCCACACTGGCCGCCAGCGCACTGCGCAACAGCGGCCATTTCACCCGCAGCAAAAACACGGCGTGGCGGTGGCCCAGGCTGGCACTCACGTGGCGAAGGCGTGGGTCAAACCCCTGGTAAGGCCCTTGCAGCGCAATCAGCACATACGGCAGCACGGCCAGCGTGTGCGCCAGCCACAGGCCGGTTCCCGTGGTGTCCAGGCCCCAGGCGAGGCTGAGCCGGTGCAGGCCAACGACCCACAACACCGCAGGCAGCACCAGCGGCAGCATCAGCACAGGGCGGGCGCGCAACTGCCAGCGCGCAGGCGCCCACTCCAGCCAGGCCACGGCCCACAGCAGCGCCGCCCCGCTGCTGGCCAGGGCTAGCCACACGGTCGTCCACAGGGTGTCGCTGCTGCGCGCCACGCCTTGCCACGCCGCCCAGGTGAGGGCATCGGGCCAAAGCTGCGGAAACGGCCAGGGCCCGATGACGCTGCCCAGCAGCAATGCCAGCATCACCGCGCCGTACACCGCTACCAGCCATGCTAGCGCTGTGGGCCTGCCTACCGTCTGCGCGCGGCCTGCATGCTTGGCGGCGCCACGCGTCCAGCGCTTGCGCCACGTGGTGCCGTGCAGCAGCGCCCAGGTCAGCGCGGCGCACAAGGCCAGCACCGCCGCCAGCAGCCAGGCTGCGGCAACGCCTTGCGCGTTCATCGCCGGGTCGGCGTCTTGCAGCCACTGCCAGGCCAGCACTGCCAGCGTGGGCGGTGTGCCGGGGCCAACGAGCAGCGCCACGTCCACCACGGTGAGCCCATAGGCCAGAACTGCCAGCAAAGGCGCCGCCAGGCGCGGCAGCAGTTGCGGCCAGCCCACGCGCCACCAGGCGGCCGCTGCGCTGTAGCCCAACGTGTGCGCCAGGCGCAGCTCCTGCTGCAGGCGCTGCGCCACATCGGGCCGCTGCAGGTGGGCCAGGGACGCCCACAGCAAAAACGGAATTTCCTTGCACACCAGCACCGCGATCAGGCCCAAGCCCCAGGGGTCTTGTGTGGTGGGCCAGGGCGGGGGCGCCGTCAGCCCGGTGGCCCAGGGCGAGAACAGGCGCAGCAGCCAACCGCTGGGCGCCAGCAGCGCCAACAGCCCAATGGCAAAAGCAGCGTGCGGCACCGCCAGCAGGGGCGAGAGCAGGCGGGTAAGCCGAGTGCTCTGAGCAGTGCTGTGCAACTGCCCCACCGTGGCCGCCAGGATCCACGCCGTGGCGGCGGTGGCCAGGAGCGTGGAGGCCACACCGGTCCACACACTGGTGCCCAGTGCCGCAGCGGTGTGCGGCGCATGCGCCAGAGCGGTCCAGCCTGCAGCATCCAGCCCGGCCGCCACGGCGCCCCACAGGCTCCAGCCCAGCGGCAGCAGCACCGCCGCCAGCAGCGCAAACGCTACGGGGTGGCTGTGGGTGGGGTGGCTGTGTTGCATCGATAAATAGTAGTCAAACTGGCCTCTAGCCCTCATGGAGTATGCGCAAGCAGCTATGAAATATGTAGCGTTTAGGCATCTCGTGCAGGCACTTCTTTTGCGCTGCGTCAATGCGCGGTAGCCCCCAGTTGAACACCATAGAAGCTCTCATTGTCGGATCGTTCCCATAGATCGTGAACAGGCGCTTACACACTTCAGGAGAAAACCATGCGTTTACAAGGAAAGACTATTTTGGTCACCGGGGGTGCCAGTGGCATTGGTCTGGCCACTGTGGAGCGCTGTTTGCAAGAGGGCGCCAACGTGGCAATGGCCGACCTGGCCAGTTCCAAGGGCGCCAAGCTGGCGGAGGCGCTGGCGCACCAGCACGGCGGGCGCTGCCGCTTCCTGGCGGCCGACATGGCGTCTACCGCGCAAGTGGACCAACTCATCACCGACACCGTGGCCGCCTTTGGCCGCCTGGACGGTGTGTTCAACAACGCGGGCATTGGTGGCTTGAGCCCCGCAGATGCGTACACCGACGAAGACTTCACGCGCATCATCGACATCAATCTGGTGGGCGTGTTCCGCGTGGCGCGCGCTGCGCTGCGCCAGATGTACGCACAGGGCAGCGGCAGCATCGTCAACTGCGCGTCCATCCTCGGGGTGTTTGGCCAAAGCATGACGGCCGCCTATTCCGCTGCCAAGGGCGGCGTCGTGAACATGACGCGCACCCTGGCCCTGGAGGCGGCAGCCAAAGGCGTGCGTGTGAACTCGGTGGGCCCCGGCTACATCGAGACGCCTTTGCTCGCTGGGCTGGAGCCCGCCATGAAACAAGGGCTGATTGCCCTGCACCCCATAGGGCGCCTGGGGCGGCCTGAAGAGGTGGCGAACCCGGTGCTGTTTTTGCTGAGCGACGAGGCCAGCTTCATCACCGGCGCCAACCTGTTGGTGGATGGCGGCTTTACGGCCGGCAAGTCCTAGGCCGCACGCCGCCGCGCTCCCCGCCGGGCGAGCGCATTCTGGGGCTGGCGGACTGGCCTTAAAAACCATGCTGAACGACAACCTCCGTTCGGGCTGAGCTTGTCGAAGCCTCCAGCAAGTCCTCGGTTTGGTAAGGGCGGCGTTTCGACCCCTTCGACAGGCTCAGGACAGGCCGCTCAACGCGAACGGACGCAAAGTCGGGAGCATCTACGGCCCGCCACCACCAAACAGGTCATCCCATGATTTGGCGCTGCCGGCCGCTGGCGGTGCGGCCATCGGCGTCGCCTTGGGGTATTCCTCGGCGATGCGGTCTTCCCAGTAGGTGGCGGGCGTGGGTGCATTGCACAGCCGGCGGTAGACCTCTGCCGGCACCTGTTTGTAGGCCAGCACGGTCTTGTTGTCCCAATGCAGTTCGAGCTGCTGCGAAGCCGTGTCGTAATCGGCGCGCCGGAGGCGGCCACTGGTGAATGTTTTGCTGGGCATGGTGGGGGTGGGCGGGTTGGCAGCGCAATATACTGCCCAAAAATCAAGTGAACACTATGGCTTGCTGCAAGAGTGGCCTGCACTGTGACAGCAGATCTATTCTGGTTAGCGTTTCTGCGATGTAAATCGCGTTAAGTATCAACATGTCTCACCCTACTGCCTACCACCAACTGGGCCAGTTTATTGTGGCGTTTCAACACCTTGAAGGCGCTGTGAACGATTTGTTCGAGTTGCTCGCCGGAGGCGATTGCGAAGCAACACGAATCTTGGTGAACGACTTAGAGTACGGCAAGCGTCTGAATACTGCTGACGTTCTGTTCGCGCGATTCGTGGATATTCGCACGAACACGGATCCAGCTGCGAAGACAGAATTTCACAATCTGATGGTCGAACTCCGGGCGCTAGGAGAGCGGCGGAATGACATGGTTCACTCGCGATACCACCGCTGGATAGACGCTGGTGGTAGCGAAGGACTTCTCCGTCAGAATTCCAAGCTGCGAGGAAAGGCCGGCGAGCGCGAGGAGTCTGAAGAGGAACTGCAGCCAGCCGCTTTCGACGCTGACTTGGAACGATTGGCACAGTCAGCCGCAAAGCTTGAACGCTTTCGCTTGAAGGTTATTGATTGGCTCTACCCGGGTGTGGACGTTTAACACGCCAACCAATACGGACCAGCAACAGCAGAAGGCGGCTTCGCCGCCAAGTGCTGTGGAATGGTCATTTCCACTTTAAGTCGCACGATGCAGACACGGGAAGGTTCACTGGAAGAAGCCATCGCATTGCTTTGTGATATTCCAGAACTCCAGCAGGGCGAAGCACTGAGTTACTACGCGGCCAGAGTGGCGGACCACCCCCACATTGTTCTGATCGCCGAAATCGATGGTCAGCCAGCGGGTTTCAAGGTCGGGTACGCTTTGTCCTGCGACCATTTCTATAGTTGGGTCGGCGGGGTGCTTCCTGCGTACCGCAAGCGGGGTATCGCGCAGTTTCTTCTTGCGGCGCAAGAAGAGTGGGTCTGGGCCAACGGCTACCAGCGGATTACCGTCAAAACATCACACCAGTTTCCGGCCATGGTCGCGATGCTGGAGAAAAATGCGTACAGCCGTCTGCCGGATCAGCGGGAGAAGCTGGTTTATTGCAAGACGAAAACTGCCTCTGGTCTCCTATCTAGCCGTATCAACGGGTAAGCGCACCGACGGGGCATCGTCCGCAGGGTCCGGGTCTTTCGGGTTCGCTGCGGCTCCCGCGGCAGCCCCACCCAGTGCGCCAGCAACGGCCCCTGCGGTGACTCCGACCACCACGCCCACCGGGCCACCCACCGCCACACCGATGGTAGCGCCTGTGGCTGCACCGGCGACCGCGCCGCCACCGATCAAGACCGACTTGGCCTCGCGTTGTGCGTCGTGTGGATTGAGCGCCACCTGGGCCGAAGCATCTGGGTCTTGCGACGGAATGCCATGGCCGGGGAGGGCCTGGTCGGCAAGGTCTTTGTCTGTGGCCGTGGGGTTGCGCGGCTGGGCGGCGAATCGGGTCATGGGCTTCTCCTGGCTGTGTAGGCGATGGAGTGACCGTAGTGCGCGGCGGTCGGCCTGTCTGTGGGACAGCGTACGGTCGCAGCCCCTGGTGCGCCGACGCGATAGCATCCTGACCATGATCCGCTTCGAATTTGGCCTCCATATCTCCTCTCTGGAATACCTCCCGTACTACCGCGGTGAAGTGCGCAATGTGCTGGCCCGGTGTGCGGACGGGCGCAAGGTGCAGTTTCCCGCAACGCTGCTGCAACCGTTTGTGACCAGCGCAGGTATTCGCGGCAGCTTTGTGTTGACGTGTGACGACGACGGCAAAGGGGCGCAGCTGCAACGCAGCTAAGGCGTGGGAACCGGCGCGTGTGAGGGCCATCGCCGCCTTCACATTTGTTTACAACCCAGGCGTTCTTTTTTACGCGCCTTTTGCCCAACTGCAAACGCAGCTTTACGCGCCGCCGCGACCATGAAGGTCCCTTAACTCGGATCTTCTCCATGAAAAAATTGCTTCTGACGACTGTCGCTTTGGGCGCCTTTGCAGCCTCTTCTGCTTTTGCGGCGGGCCCGGCAGATCTCTCTGGTTTGAGCATCGGCGCCAACGCTGAATTCTCTGCGGGGTCTTCCAGTGCGACGGATGGAACGTCTGATACAGGAAAGAGCACGGCCCTCGGTTTGCAGGGCCGTTATGACTGGGCACTGGCCCCCAATTTCGCCATCGGCCTGGGTGCTTCCTACAGCTCGGGTAACCACCAGACGGGCACCTACGCCAACGGCACCGCGGCCAATATCAACAACCGGTATTCGATTGACGTCATCCCCACCATCGCGCTGTCCAATGACTTTCAGCTCTACGGCAAGCTGTCTTCCATTTACGGATCTGCCGCGTCCAATGACGGCAGCAGCTCTGCCGATGTGCAGGGCGTGGGCTACGGCATTGGTGTGCGCCAGATGCTGGACAAAAACATGTACTGGCAAGCGGGTTACGACCTGAACCAGTTCAAGGATGTGACCTTCGGAACGGGCACCACATCGAGCCTGCGTGAGAACGTCTTCTCGCTGGGCGTTGGCTACAAGTTCTGATGTAGTCGCCCTATGGGCCGTGCACAAGCCCCCTGGAGCTCGCTTCAGGGGGCTTGTGTCTGCCTCCCGTGCTGTCTGGTAGGGCGCATACTCCCTAAAATCTTCAGGAGAGGCCATGCGCCCAAAATCTTCAGGCTATTACGACCTTGCGAGTCGTGCTTTCCACTGGATCACCGCTGTTGCAGTGACTGCCGCCTTCATCCTGGGGCCCGGCGGGTTTGGCCGCCTGATGCGCAACGGCGTGGACCCGGCGACGCACAGCGACATCGTGTGGCACGAGTCTCTGGGGCTGCTGGTGTTCGCATTAACGGTGCTGCGTCTGCTGTGGGTGGCGTTGCGTCCTGCCGTGCCTCAATTTTCCATGGCACCGTGGATGCGTCTGGCATCCAAAGGGACGCATTTGGCGCTGTGGGCTCTGATGCTTGCCTTGCCGGTGACGGCGATTGTGGCTTTGGGCAGCGAAGGGCACCCTCTCACGCTGCTGGGCGGTATCCGTATCGACCAGATGCCCCTGATTGCCGAGTCCCCCATCGCCGGCCTTGCCGATTGGGGCGATGTGCACGGACTGCTGGGCGACGCCATCATGTGGATCGCCGGCCTGCACGCTGCTGCAGCCATCTTCCACCATGTTCTCCTCCGGGACGGTGTGCTGGCCGCCATGCTGCCTTTCCTGCGTCGTCGCTAGCTTCTGCGCTAGATCTACGCATGAAATAGGCCTCTAGCCCGCATGCAGCATGCGCAGGCAGCTACCAAAACAGTAGCAATTTAGAACTGCTGTACCGCCCCGGCCCAGGCCAGTCCTGCGGCCACACCACCAAACCGGTTGCCCTCCACCAGCGTGGCCTGGGGCATGGCCTGGCGCAGCGCGGCTATCAGGGTGCGCAGGGCAGACGAGCCGCCGGTCAAATACACGGCATCCACCGCTTGCAGGCCCGCAGCCGCCACGCAGTCTTGCGCGCACCGCACCACCTGGGCGATGGACGTGTGCAGGGCCAGCTCCATGCTTTGCGCGTCAATGTGGGGCGTGAGTGTGCGGTCCAGAAAATCCAGATCCACCACGGCGCTGTCGCCGCTGATGGAGCAGGCGATTTTGGCGGCCTCCACACCCGCCAGCATGCGGTGGCCGTGTTGGCCTTCCAGCGCATCCATCAGGCGCGTGTGCAGCGCCGGGTCGGTGTAGGCGGTCCATAACTCGCGGGCAAAGTGCATGGACTTGCGTGTGTAGGCCTGGTGGATCAGGTGCCAGGTGCTCAGGTCAAAAAACACACTGTTGGGCACAATGCGCCCGCCCGTGCCCACATGTTTGTAGCCCAAGAGTGGCATCACGGTGGCGAGGTCCAGCAGGCGGTCAAAGTCGGTGCCGCCGATGTGTACGCCGGTGGTGGCCAGGATGTCGGCGGTGCGGTCGCTCTGCGTGCTTCGCGCCGGGTTCAGGCGGATGACGGTGAAGTCGGATGTACCGCCGCCAATGTCCACCACCAGCGCGCTGGTTTCTTGCGCCACGCGCTGCTCATAGTCCAGCGCGGCGGCAATCGGCTCCAACTGGTAGGCGATGTGGGTGAAGCCGGCTTCCTGCGCGGCTTTGCCCAGCGTTTCCTGCGCGAGCAGGTCGCGGTCGGCGTCGTCGTCTACAAAGTGCACCGGGCGGCCCAGCATGGCGTGGGTCAGCGCATGGCCTGCGTGGGCTTCGCAGCGGCGTTTGAGCTCTTTGAAGAACAACACCACGATGTCGAAGTAGCGAATGCTTTTGTCACCCACTGCGGTGTATTCGTCCATCAGCCTGCTCCCCAGCAGGCTCTTGAGGGAGCGCAGCAGCCGCCCCTCGGTGCCCGCCAGATAGGCCTGCATGGCCTCGGAGCCAAACAACACGGTGTGGGTTTCGCTGGCGAAGAACAGCGCGGTGGGCATCTCGCTGCGTGCGCCGTCCAGTGGAACGACCTGCAGTGTGCCGTCGGCCGCGATCAGCGCGGCGGCGGAGTTGGAAGTGCCAAAGTCAATGCCCAGTACCACCGGGCGTGTGGTGGTGTCCCCGCTCACGCTGCGCTGGATGTCAGGACCTGTTTCAGAAAGACCGCAATGTCGGCAATCTCGCTCGGATGCACGCTGTGCTGCATGGGGTAGGTGTGCCATTGCACCGGGTGGCCCATTGCGGCCAGCGCGTCGCGCGAATCTTCACCGCGTTTCAGAATGACCACTGGGTCGGCCGTGCCGTGCGCCATGAAGACGGGCGTCTTGGCATTGGCGGCGTGGCGCTCCGAGGGGAAGCGGTCGGCCAGCGGCAGGTAACCCGACAGCGCCATGATGCCTGCGAGTTTGTGCGGCAGGCGCAGGCCGGTGTGCAGCGCCATGGCGCAGCCCTGGCTGAAGCCGGCGAGCACGATGCGCTCGTACGGGATGCCACGCGCGACTTCGTTCTCAATCAGCGCGGTGATCGCCCATTCGGATTTCTGGATACCGCGGTCGTCCTGCCGGTCCACCAGGTTCGCACCCAGGATGTCGTACCAGGCGGGCATGACGTAACCGCCATTGATGGTGACCGGAATCTTGGGCGCGTGCGGGAACACAAAACGGATGGGCGGGCAGCCATCCAGATCCAGTTCGGGCACCAGCCCGGCAAAGTCATTGCCATCCGCTCCCAGGCCGTGCAGCCAGATGACGGCGGCAGTGGGGTTGGGGGCGGATTCGAGTTCGATGCGGGGGAGGAGGGCAGTCATGGCGGGTGCAAAAGGTCGTTGCTATTGACCCGCCATTGTCCGCGAAAGCAGGGGCGCTACTTATTCGGCAACCAACCCAAGCCATGCGCGTGCAGGCTTTGCACATACAGCCGGTCTTTGGTTTCGGTGATGGCCGTGGTTTCTGGGTAAGCACCCGTGGGGTCCTGCAGGTCGGCGACGACCTTGCCGTCTTCGGTGAAGGCAAACACGTGGCCATAAGCCTTGGGGATGGGCCACAGCGCACGCGGCAGGCGCAGCGTCAGGCTGCGCATCCAGGGTTTGGCAGCGAGCTTGTCGATGGTGGGGTTGCGCGGCTTGGCCAGGCCCACCCAGATCTTGCCGTCCAGCCCGCGCATCAGGTTGTCCGGGTAGCCGGGCAGGTTGTCCAGCAGCACGCTGGCTTGCGGGTTGGGCTGGGTCACATCGAGGTTGTTGGCTGCCACAGCGATTTTCCAGACGCGGTATTTGCCGGTTTCGTTCACAAACAGGGTTTGTTCGTCCTGGCTCAGTGCCACGCCGTTGGCAAAGGCCAGGCCTTTGGCGACGATGCGGGTGGCCTGGGTGGCGGGGTCGTATTCCAGAATGCGGCCGGTAGAGGCCTGCTCCAGGATATCGAGCACGCTGGCCTCAAAGGTGCCGCCCCAGTCCTTGGGCGCGAAGCGGGTGGAGGCTTCGCTCAAATACATCTTGCCGTTCTTCGCCACCACCACGCCATCGGCGTAACGGATGGGGTCACTGCCCACCTTGTCGGTCAGCACGGTGATGGTTTTGCCATCGGGGTCGATAGACAGCAGACCCTTGACGGCATCGGCAGCGATCAAATTACCTTTGGCGTCAAAGTCAAAACCCAGTACACGCCCGCCGGTGTTGGCGAACACCTCCTGCCCGCCGCCATCGGCGTTCATGCGCAGGATGTTGCCGCTGGCCACTGTGGTGTAGAGCTTGCCGTCGGCACCAAACAGGATGTGTTCGGGGCCGACCTCGCCCTTGAGGTCAATGATCTGCAGGTTGGCCAACTTGGTGTTGACCGCGTGCGGGCCCACGTAACCGGGCGCCGCGGGCGCGGCCCACACCACGGGCTGGATGGGCACGGGCCATAGGAACAAATAGGCCACCAGCAGCACGACGATTCCCAGCAATCCCAAAAGCACTTTTTTCACTGTCTCTCTCCTTGGTATTTTTATCCGTTAGATGCTGGCGCTCAGGTGTTTCACACCCCGTAGCGCCGCGCCCATTCTTTTTCCAGCAGGTCCACCCACGAACCGTGTGGCTCGGGGATGGCGGGGGCGCTAATATCCACCTGGCCCGGCAGGGGCTTGGCGGCAAAACGTGCGCGTTCAGCAGGCGGCAGCTTGTGCAGTGCCAGCACGGTGGGGTCGCCCCAGACCGCAATGTCAGCCTTGCGTGCCTGTGCGGCGGGGCTTAGCAGGAAGTTGGCAAACACCTGGGCGCCAGCGGCGGCGCGGGCGTTCACCGGGATCGCCAGAAAGTGTGTGTTGCCAATCGTACCGCTACTGAATTGGTAGCTGACCACGCTGTCTGCAAGTCGCTTGGCGGCAATTTCATTGGCCGCGTCGTTGGGGTTGAAGGTGAGTGCCAGCAGCAGCTCACCGTCGGCCATCATCTGGCGCACGGCGGCTGCGTTTTGCGGGAATTGCTTGCCTGCGCGCCACAGGTGCGGGTGCAGCGCATCCAGCGCAGTCCAGAGCGGTGCGGTGGCTTTGGCAAACGCTTCGGGTGTCACCGGCTTGTACAGCGTGGCCCGGTCTGCATTCACATCCAGCAGCACCTGCTTGACGAACGTGGTGCCGTGGAAATCGGGCGGACGTGGGTAGGTGACACGGCCCGGGTTGGCCTTGGCAAAGGCCAGCAGCTCGGTCAGGCTTTTGGGCGGGGACGGCACGCGTTTGCTGTCGGCCATGAAGGTGAGCTGTGCCATGCCCCACGGGGCTTCCATGCCGTCCACCGGCTCGGAGAAATCAAAACGTGTGGTGGGCTTGCCTTGTGTGTCTACATAGGCGTAGGACGGCAGCTTTTCAGCGAAGGGGCCGAACAGCAGGCCCTCGCGTTTCATGGCCAGAAAGTTCTCGCCATTGATCCACACCAGATCTACCGTGCCATCCTTCTTGCCCGCGGCCTTTTCGTTGCGCACGCGTTTGACCACGTCAGCGGTGTCCGTCACCTTCACATGCTCCACCTTCACGCCATGGCTTTGCTGCACCTGGGCGGCCGCCCACTGGATGTAGGCGTTGATGTTTTCCGCGCCGCCCCAGGCGTTGAAGTACACGGTCTGCCCGCGTGCGGTGCGCTCCACCTGGCTCCATGCGGCGTTGTTCTGCGCAAAGGCGGGTGCAGTGAGGGCGGCGCCGGTCAAGGCGAGAACGTGGCGGCGTGTGGGGTGGGTCATGGTGGTCTTGAGGGCTTTTAAGTGATCAGGGCCTGCGCAAATTCGCGCGCATTGAAGGTTTCCAGTTCGTCGAGTTGTTCACCCACACCGATGAAGTACACCGGGATGGGTCGCTCGCGTGCAATGGCGGCCAGCACACCACCCTTGGCGGTGCCGTCGAGCTTGGTGACGATCAGGCCGGTCAGGCCCAGCGCGTCGTCAAACGCCTTCACTTGCGCTACGGCGTTTTGCCCCGTGTTGCCGTCGATGACCAGCAGCACCTCATGTGGTGCGGAGGCTTCGGCCTTCTGAATCACGCGTTTGATCTTCTTGAGCTCTTCCATCAGGTGCAGTTGCGTGGGCAGGCGTCCGGCGGTGTCGATCAGCACCACGTCTTTGCCGCGTGCGCGTCCGGCGCTCACCGCGTCAAAGCTCACGGCGGCGGGGTCGCCACCTTCCTGGCTGACGATTTCCACCGTATTGCGGTCGGCCCAGACGGTGAGCTGTTCGCGCGCCGCGGCGCGGAAGGTGTCAGCCGCGGCCAGCAAAACGCTTGCGCCGCTGTCGCTCAAGTGTTTGGTGAGTTTGCCAATCGACGTGGTCTTGCCCGCGCCATTCACGCCAGCCACCATGATGACGGTGGGCGTGTGCTGGCCGATGACCAGCGGTTTTTCCAGCGGCTTGAGCAAATCGGTCAGCGTGGCGATCAGGATGTTCTTGAGTGCTACCGGGTGCGTGACGCCGCTGGCAGCGACTTTGCGGCGCAGCTCGGCCAGCACGGTCTCCGTTGCGGCCACACCGGCGTCAGACATCAGCAGCGCGCCTTCGAGGTCTTCGTACAGCGCTTCGTCGATGACGTTGCCACCGAACACACCCGAGATGCTGGACGCCGTCTTGCCCAGGCCGGCCTTGAGCTTGTCCAGCCACTTTTGCCGCTCGGGCGGGGGGGCGGCGGGGTCGGGGATATCGATGGGGATGACCAGCGCGCTGCCGATCAGGGAGCCCCCGGCCGGTAGCGCGGGCGCATCCGCAGCAAGGGGGGCGGGAGGTGGGGGAGTTTTTTTCTTGAAAAAGCTGAACATTTGGTGCGTTCTTAGAATCACACCATTCTATGAAACACCCACCCCACCGGTTCTCTCTCCCCCTCTTGTCCCTTTGGGCCCCCACTTCCTTGGTCATAAGCTTGTGCCTGGCACCGCTGGTGGCGCAGGCGGAGGCACCTCCCAGCGTGCAGCAATTCACCCTGTCCAACGGCATGACGCTGATCGTCAAACCCGACCACCGCGCGCCCACGGCGGTGCAGATGTTGTGGGTGCGCGTGGGTTCCATGGACGAGGTGGACGGCACCAGCGGCGTGGCCCACGTGCTGGAACACATGATGTTCAAGGGCACGCCCAAGGTGCCTGCAGGTGACTTCTCGCGCCGTGTGGCGGCGCTGGGCGGGCGTGAAAACGCTTTTACCGCCAAGGACTACACGGGCTACTACCAGCAGATTCCGGCCAACCGTCTGCAGGAGGTGATGCAGCTCGAAGCCGACCGCTTTGCCAACAACCAGTGGAGCAACGAGGTGTTTGTCAAGGAGCTGGAGGTGGTGAAAGAAGAGCGCCGCCTGCGCACCGACGACAACCCCCACGCCCGCCTGTTCGAGGCCATGACGGCGCAGGTCTACCAAGCCCACCCCTACCGCCGCCCCATCGTGGGCTGGATGAGTGATCTGGACGCGATGACGCCCGACGATGCCCGCGCCTTTCACCAACGCTGGTACACGCCCGCCAATGCGGCGCTGGTGATTGCCGGCGATGTGGATGTGGCCCAGGTCCGAACCTGGGCGCAGCAGTACTACGGCGGCATTGCCAGCCACGCATTGCCCGTGCGCAAGCCGCGTGAAGAGCCCGCACAAAGCGGACTGCGCCGCATGGACTTCAAGGCCCCGGCCGATCAGGCGTATGTGGCGCTGGCGTTCAAGGTGCCGGGGCTGGCTGCCAATGCACTCAATGACGGCGTGCAGGACGCCGCCAGTGACGAAGCCTTCGCGCTCACCGTGCTGTCCGCCGTTCTCGACGGTTACGAGGGTGCACGCCTGGACCGTGCGCTGACGCAGCCTGCCGACCGCGTGGCCGACAACGCCGGTTCGCACTATGGGTTAAGCGCGCGCGGACCGGTGCTTTTCATGCTCTCGGGTGTTCCTGCTGCTGGAAAAACGGCGGCCGAGCTGGAACAGGCCCTGCGCGCGCAGGTGGCCACAATCGCCAAGGACGGTGTCCAGGAGTCCGAGCTGGAACGCGTCAAGACCCAGTGGGTCGCGGGTGAAATCTACAAACAGGACAGCGTATTCAACCAGGCACGTACGCTGGGTGCGAACTGGGCCACCGGTTTTGCGCTGGACGCGGACCAGCGCGTGATCGCGCGCCTGCGCAAGGTGACCGCACAGCAGGTGCAGGCCGTGGCGGCCAAATACTTCGGCGACGACGCCCTCACCGTGGCCACGCTGTGGCCACAGCCCATCGACAAAACCCGCAAGCCCCGCGCCCCCGTGGCCGGCCTGCGCGACTGAGCACCCGCTTCATGATTACTATCAAAACAGGAGCTGCTCGCGCACTATTGGCGGGGGCTACAGGCCTTTTTCTTATGAATTCTGGCTGGGCGGCCATTCCTATCCAACAGTGGACCCAGCCCTCGGGCGCGAAGGTATTCCTGGTGGAAAGCCCGGGCATTCCCATGGTGGATGTGCAGATTGACCTGGACGCTGGCGGACGCCGCGACACGGCGGACAAGGTGGGTCTGGCCAGCCTCACCGCATCAGGCACCGGCAATGGCGTGCGCGCTGTGGGCAAGGAGCCCGCACTGGATGAAAACGGCCTGAGCGAAGCCTGGGCCGATCTGGGCGCTTCGTTTGGCGGTAGTGCAGGATCCGACCGTATGAGTTTTGGCCTGCGCAGCCTGACCTACCCCGACATCCTGGCCCGTGCCACCGCGCTGGCCGCGCGCCAACTGGCCGAGCCGTCCTACCCGGAATCGGTCTGGCTGCGCGACCGCGCCAAACTTATCGCGTCCATCAAGGAAGCCAACACACGTCCCGCCACGCTCGCTGGCCGCGCCTATACCCAGGCGGTGTACGGCACGCACCCTTATGGTTTTGAAACCACCGAGGCCACGCTGAACCGCATCACCGTGCAGGACATGCGCGCCCTGCACACGCGCGTGGTGCGGCCCTGTGGGGCCAAGGTCAGCATCGTGGGCGCGCTCACGCGCGTGCAGGCCGATGCGCTGGTGACGCAACTCTTCGCCCGTCTGCCCGCCGGTACCTGTGCCGCGCAGGCCGCTGTGCCCGAAGTGCAGCCCTTGCAGGCCGCTACAGACCAGCGCATCGCCTTCGCATCTGCCCAGGCCCATGTGCTGGTGGGGCAGCCCGGTTATGCGCGCAGTTCGCCCGATCACTTTGCGTTGTTTGTCGGCAACCACATCCTGGGCGGCGGTGGCTTCACCTCGCGCTTGATGACCGAAGTGCGCGAAAAACGTGGCCTGACCTACGGCGTGTCCAGCAGCTTCTCACCGGGCCTGCACGCAGGTGCGTTCAGCATTGGTTTGCAAACCCGCCCCGACCAGGCCGAACAGGCACTGCAACTGGTGCGTGAGGTGTTGGCAAAGTTTGTGACAGAAGGCCCCACCGAAGCCGAATTACAAGCCGCCAAGGACAACCTGATCGGTGGCTTCGCGCTGCGCATCGATAGCAACCGCAAGCTGCTCGACAACGTGGCCAACATCGCCTGGGTCGGCCTGCCGCTGGACTACCTGGACACCTGGGCCCAGCGGGTTGAGAAGCTCACCGTGGACGACATCCGCGCCGCGTTTGCGCGGGTACTGCAGCCCGGGAAGATGGTGACGGTGGTCTTGGGCGCGCAGGACGCTGCGAAGTAGTTCCTTGGTGCACGCATGCAAGCCGCTGCGGGAGAGGTGACCTAGCGGTTTGCCTGAAGTTGGAGTTCCAGCGGACACGACAATTTAACCATTGCTCACCGGCTTCAGTATTGCGGCACTCACTGGAATTCAACGAGAGCTAGTTTGTTTTTGAGTTTCCAATGCGGCATATAACTTATCGAGAATTCCGCATAAAGATTTCAAGCTATTTTCAGGAGATTTCGATGGGCGGTATTTTGAGAAAATTTCGCTTTATGCGATGTACTGAATTGCGAGAGATCCAACAACGATGACGTTCGGCTTTGAACACAGTATGGCGTGGGTTGCCTTGATCCTCGGTATTGGCACGTTCGTTGTCGGCCTTAGTCGCCGCGCTAAATTCAAGAGTCAATTCAATTGGACGCTTGTGCCTGGTGTGATCGTGACTTCAGAAGTTAAATGGGAGAGTGGTCTCTATATTCCCACGGTAACTTATCGATATGAAGACGCTGGCCGGAAATTCACAGGAAATACTGTTGTATCCGGTCTGATTTCCTTTAGCTCCCGGGCAGAAGCAGACCGTGTTTGCGCAAAGTACCCAGTAAATGCCGAGGTTCCGGTGTATATCGCTCCGAGCCAACCGTCACATGCAGTGCTGGAAGTTGGAGGGGATCGCGCCTACTTTCCTTTTATGTGCTGTCTTGGGTTCATCTCCATATCTTTTGGAATTTTGTTGCTGGCACATTGACTGGGCTTCATTAACCAACAATACATTGCACGATGGTTGATGCTGTTTGAATGCGCTTTCGGTAATGAATGACTAACGTAACTCCATCAACCCGGAGGCCTTGCAGTCGTACATGCCCTGGTCTGCGACGTGCAGCAGGTCGTCCAGGTTGGTCCCATGGTGCGGGAATAGCCCGAAGCCCACGCTAGCACCCACGTTCACGGTGTTATCACCCGGTAGCGCGATGTCTTCCGAGATGGTGGCTATCAGCTTGCGGCCTATATACACCAGTTCGTCGGGGTCTTCAAACAACTCGATGAGCAAAACAAACTCATCCCCTCCGATGCGGGCCACGGTGTCCGAAGCGCGCACCGCTGCCAGCAGGCGCACGGCCACGGTGCGCAGCACCAGATCGCCAGCCGCATGGCCATGTTGGTCGTTGATGGCCTTGAAACCATTGAGGTCCACCATCAACAGCGCAAACTCCAGCCGGTTGCGCTTGGAGCGTTCCAGCGCGAGCTGAAAACGGTCGGCCAGCAGCAAGCGGTTCGCCAGGCCGGTCAAGCTGTCCGTGAAAGCCTGGTTCCTGAGACGCTGCGCGTTGCGCTCCAGCGTGGCAATTTCATGGCGCAACACGGACTGCTGGCGCAGCGCAAGGCGCAACCGCATGCCCAGACGACCTAACGCCAGGGCCAGAGGCAGCAGGGCGAGATAGGGAGAGACCAGCAGACACAACCCCGCCGCCAGCAGGGCCAGCGCCTCAAAACGGAAGTGGGCGAGCAGGGACTTCATCTGCTGCCCATTCTGCGGGGCGGCTCCGGCTTGTGTCCCGGGTAATTTGTTACCAAGTATGTCGATCGGCGCGTCCGTAGCCATGCGGTAAGCTGCTTGCATGAAAGCCAAAGCCCCGACCCCAAACGCCGCCAAGCGTCCACCCCGCCCCCGCGCCCCCCAGTCCCATGAAATCCGCATCATCGGCGGGCAGTGGAAACGCACCAAACTCAAGGTGGCCGACAAACCCGGGCTACGCCCTACGCCGGACCGCGTTCGCGAGACGCTGTTCAACTGGCTCGGCCAGGACCTGAGCGGCTGGCGCTGCATGGACGTGTTTGCGGGCACGGGCGTGTTGGGTTTTGAAGCCGCTTCGCGGGGCGCTACCGAGGTGTTGCTCGTAGAGCAGGACGGCGCACTGGTGGCCCAGCTCAAGCAGACGCAAATCGCCTTGCAGGCCGATGCCATCCAGATCACACGCGGTGACGGTGTGGCGGCCTTGCGTACCGTGGCGCCAGCCAGCCGCGATCTGATTTTTCTGGACCCGCCATTTGATGCGCCGCTGTTTGAACCCGCGGTGACCGCGGCGGCTCGTGCCGTGTCTGCGCAGGGGTTTATTTATCTGGAAGCGCCGGTGGCGTGGACGGCCGAACAACTGGAGCCATTGGGGCTGGTGCTGTACCGCCATCTCAAGGCGGGTGCGGTGCACGCACACCTGTTGCGCCTGGCTACCGCCGCTGCATAATGGTTTGAGCCAAGGAAGTCCTCCATGTCCAACCCTGTAATTGCCGTCTACCCCGGCACCTTCGATCCCATCACCCTGGGTCATCTCGACATCATTCGCCGCGGTGCGCGCCTGTTTGGCACGGTGGTCGTGGCCGTGGCTGCCGCCCACCACAAGAAGACCATGTTCAGCCTGGATGAGCGTCTGGATGCGGTGCGCGAAGCGGTCCAGCTACTGGGCAATGTGCGTGTGGAAAGCTTCAGCGGTCTGGTGCGTGACTTTGCGGTGGCGCAGGGCGCCGGTGCCATGTTGCGCGGCGTGCGCTCGGTGACGGACTTTGATTACGAGACCCAGCTCGCCGGCATGAACCGCGCGCTGGCACCCGATGTGGACACTGTGTTCCTCACGCCCGATTCGCGTTACCAGTACATCTCCAGCACCCTGGTGCGTGAGATTGCCACGCTCAAGGGGGATGTGGCCCAGTTTGTAACGCCCGAGGTCCATGCCCGCCTGCTGGCGAAGCTACAAACCCCTTAGAAGGAGAGCAGCATGAAGATTCTCTTGCCCGTGGACGGTTCGGAGCTGTCACTGGAGGCAGTGCGTTTTGTGCTGCGCATGGCCCAGGACGGCCTGCAGATCAACGTGGTTCTGGCCAATGTGCAGGAGCCGGCCAATCTGTATGAAGTGCTGGTGGCCCACGATCCGGAGCTGATCAACCGGGTCAGTGCGCAGGCCGGCCTGCACGCGCTGACGGCAGCCAAGGAATTGCTGGATGCGGCCAAGATCAGCTATGAGCGTGAAGTGGCCAAGGGCGACCCGGCGCACACCATCGTCGACATTGCAGAGCGCTTTGAATGCGAGTTGATCGTGATGGGTGCACGCGGCGCGAGCGCGCTGCGCAGCGCCATGTTGGGTTCGGTATCCAACGAGGTGCTGCACGCATCCGGTGTGCCGGTGATCATCGTCAAACCACCGGAAGAAGTCCTCGCCGAATAGGCGATCTCGGTTCAGGCAACAGGCGGCTCCGGCCACGGGCGTTGCGCTTCGCGCAGCCGTTCAAACGCGCGGCTGACCTGCAACACCCCCAGATCATCAAACCGTTTACCTGCAATTTGTAGGCCGATAGGCAGACCGGCCTCACTGTAGCCACAGTTGATGCTGGCGGCCGGTTGCTCCGACATGTTGTAAGGCACGGTGAACGCAATGTGCTCTAGCGGGCGCAATGGGTCGTGGGTGGGGGAGGGCAGTGCAGCATCAAACGCAACGATGGGTGCCGTGGGCGAGATCACATAGTCAAACGCATTGCAGGCGTTCACCGTGGCCACGCGCGTGGCGTGGAACTGGCTGAACGCTGCAAAGGCCTCGGGCCCCGACATTCCTTGCGCGCTGTCGGCCCAGTCGCGGATGTAGGGCAACACGGCGTTGCGTTTGTCGGGCGGCAGCGCGGCCAGGTCCACATGCGAGCGCAGGCGCCAACTGTGGTCCATGCCGTCCAGCATCTGGCGCGTGAAGAAGGGCAACATGGGCTCGACCATAGCGCCCGCGTCTTCAAAAATCTGGGCTGCGCGCAGTATGGCGTCGCGCACCTCCGGCTCCACGTCCAGACCACAGCCCGCATCCATCAACAGGCCGATGCGCAGGCCGCGCAGCTTCTCGGCCGGTGCGTCCCATTCACTCCACGCAATCGCCTGTGCAGGCAGGCTCATGCTGTCGCGTGCATCGGGCTGGCTCAGCACCTGCATCATGAGCGCGGCGTCGGCCACGCTGCGGGTCATGGGGCCGGCGGCGCGCCCGGTGTATGCCGGGTCAATCGGCACACGGCCCAGGCTGGGTTTCAAGCTGTAGATGCCGCACCAACTGGCGGGCAGACGCAGCGAACCTCCAATGTCGGTGCCGATGTGCAGTGGGCCGTAGCCCGCTGCGGCAGCGGCCCCGCCACCAGCGCTGGAGCCGCCCGGTGTTTTGCGCAGGTCCCACGGGTTGCGCGTGAGCGGGTGGAAGGTGGAAACACCCGAGGACAACATGCCGTAGTCGGGCATGGTGGTTTTGCAGACCATCACGGCCCCGGCCTCACGCAGGCGCGCTGCAGGGGGCGCATCACGCTGGGCGGGCGTGGCGTCAGTAGCCAGCGTGCCCAGAGGCACGGGGTCGCCCTGGGTGGCTATGTTTTCCTTGATGGTGACCGGCACGCCGTCCAGCGGACCGCAGGGCGTGCCCTGGTGCCAGCGCGCTTCCGACGCCTGGGCCTGTGCCAGGGCCAGCTCGGGGCGCAACAGGTAGCTGGCAGAAATATGCCGTTCCCAGCGGGCCATATGGTCCAGCACGGCGTAGGTCACCTCCACCGGGCTGAGCGTACGCGCCCGGTAGGCCTGCAGCAGGGCCTGCGCGCTCCAGGCGTGCAGCGGCAGCGTAGGTGTGGCGGGTGTGGACATGGCGGCAGTAGTGGTATGGCAGCGGGGAGGCGGCCATTATGGGGCGGGCAGCGATAATCGGGGCATGGAGTTTCTACCGCCATGGCGCTGATCATTACCGACGAGTGCATCAACTGCGATGTGTGCGAGCCCGAGTGCCCGAACGAGGCGATTTACCTGGGTGAGCAGATCTACGAGATTGACTCGCACAAGTGCACCGAGTGTGTGGGCCATTTTGACGAACCGCAGTGTGTGCAGGTGTGCCCGGTGGCGTGTATCCCGGTGAACCCGCAGTTCATCGAGGACAAGGAAACCCTGTGGCAAAAATACCGCCGCCTGCAACTGGTGGCCGCCAAGCCTGACGCGGCAACCTGAGACCGGGCGAGCCCGGCCTGGTTACTTCTTGGTGCCGTCGGCCTTGGGGTCTGGGGCCGATTTGGCGGTGAAGAACTCGGGTTCTTTGCTCTTGGCCTTTTTCTTCTTCAATTCATCTTCTGTCTTGGTGTCGGCCTTGGCGCTGCTTTTGGCGCCCTTGGTTTTGTCAGCCGTCTTGCCCGCAATCTTGTTCTGGGCCAGGGCCTGCGCTTCTTCCTTTAGTCGGGCCTTTTCCATCGCGTCCGCTGCCTTGGCGTCCTGTTTGGTTTGCTTGTCCGCCTCGACCTTCTGCGCCTTGCTGCGCGCATCACCGGTATCTACGGTGACCGCGTCTGCGCAGGGGATCTGGCTGTAGCTGCTCCCGCATTTATAGACTTTTTGGCTCCAGGCCCCCGTAGGTATTGCGCAAGCAGCTATAAAAAGAGTAGCAAATGCGAGAGAATTCTTCATGGTTCCACCTTGGACTCTGTGGTTGCGGGGGCCAGGACTGGGGACTCGGGAGGCGTTGCGACGGGCTTGGGTGGCTTGGGGCGTGGCGGTTTGCTGGTGTGTACCAGCATGGTGGCCTTGTCCATTTCGCCCGTCAGGAAGTGGGGCACCGCCTTGAGGCAGCGGTCTATGCTTTGCTCAATGGCAATGCGGTGGTCGGGCGAAGGCTTTTTAAGGACCCAGTTCACCACTTCGGATTTCACACCGGGGTGACCGACCCCCAGGCGCAGGCGCCAGTAGTCACCGGTGCCCAGTTGGGCGTGGATGTCGCGCAACCCGTTGTGGCCGGCGTGGCCACCGCTCAGTTTGAGTTTGACCTCGCCAGGCACGATGTCCATCTCGTCGTGCGCCACCAGAATTTCCTGTGGCGCAATTTTGAAGAAACGGGCCAGCGCGGCCACCGATTTGCCCGACACGTTCATGTAGGTCTGCGGTTCCAGCAGCCACACGTTCTGGCCGTTGATGCTGGTGCGTGCCACCAGGCCGTGGTAACCCTTGTCCATCTGCAGCGGTGCCTTTAATTGGCGTGACAAGGCATCAATCCACCAAAAACCGGCGTTGTGGCGTGTCCCCTCGTATTCGGGGCCGGGGTTGCCCAGGCCCACAAAAAGCTTGATCATTTTTGGAGTTTAACGGTAGACGCAGAAATGAAAACGGCCCACCGAAGTGGGCCGTTTTAGCAGTCAGCAGACGCTGATTACTTCTTGGCGGCTGGTGCCTTGGCAGCAGCAGGTGCCTTGGCAGCGGGAGCGGCCTTGCCACCCTTGGCGGGCGCAGCAGGTGCGGCAGCCGCGTCGGCAGCAGGTGCTGGCTCAGCGCTGGCAATTTGCACGACCGAAACGATCACGGGGTTGTTCTTGCCGTGGGTCACAGCGCTCACGCCCTTGGGCAGAACGAGGTCAGCCAGGTGCAGGGACTTGCCCTTCTTCAGGCCGGACAGGTCCACAGCGATGAACTCGGGCAGGTCCTTGGGCAGGCACAGCACTTCGATTTCAGTCACAACGTGGTTGGCGATGCAACCATCGGTCTTGACGGCTGGGGACAGCTCGTCGCCGCTGAAGTGCAGTGGCACCTTCATGTGCAGCTTGGTGTTTTCGTCCACGCGCTGAAAGTCAATGTGCAGGATCAATTGCTTGAAGGGGTGCATTTGCACGTCGCGCAACAGAACCTTGTGTTCCTTGCCAGCGAGTTCCATGTCGAGCACGGAAGCGTGGAAAGCTTCCTTCTTGATGGCGTGCCACAGCGCGTTGTGATCGATTTCGATCAGTGTGGTGTCTGTGCTGCCACCGTAGACGATGCCAGGTGTACGACCGGTATTGCGGAGACGGCGGCTCGCACCCGTGCCCTGCTTAGCGCGCTCAAAAGCGACAAATTTCATAACTTACTCCAGTAAGAGTCCACCGCGACCAGTGTGACTCCGATTAAAAAAGACGCCTCAAACCCGTATTGGCAAGGCGCCTGCTTTTTGTCCCGTCCCCAACCTCCGCAGAGGTTGTACAGACACCTCAGAAGAGGTTGTCCTGGTCCGAGAACAAACTCATGACCGACTCGCCCTTGGCAATGCGCTGTATCGTTTCGGCGATCAGCGGTGCCACGGTGAGTTGGCGAATTTTCTGGCACTGCGAAGCCGCAGCGCTCAGAGGGATGGTGTTGGTCACCACCACTTCATCGAGCGCGCCGCCATTGGCAATACGCTCGATCGCGGGACCCGAGAAAATCGGGTGTGTGCAATAGGCATACACCTTCTTGGCACCGCGCTCTTTCAATACTTCTGCGGCCTTGACCAGCGTGCCGGCTGTGTCAATCATGTCGTCCATGATCACACAGTTGCGGCCTTCGATCTCGCCGATGACGTGCATCACTTCGGACACAT
Organism: Rhodoferax saidenbachensis; assembly: GCF_001955715.1. NCBI lineage: Bacteria > Pseudomonadati > Pseudomonadota > Betaproteobacteria > Burkholderiales > Comamonadaceae > Rhodoferax > Rhodoferax saidenbachensis. The sequence continues at coordinate 894,445 of NZ_CP019239.1, forward strand.
TGGCCTTGGGGCGGCGTTTGTCGATGATGGCCAGATCGCAGCCCAGTTGTTTGGCCAGCGCACGGGCACGCACCACACCACCCACGTCGGGCGAGACCACGATCAGGTCTTCGTAATTCTTTTGGCGCAAATCGCCCAGCAACACGGGGGACGCATAAATGTTGTCCACCGGGATGTCGAAAAAGCCCTGGATCTGGTCAGCATGCAGATCCATGGTCAGCACGCGGTTCACGCCCACGGCTTGCAACATGTTGGCCACCACCTTGGCCGTGATCGGCACGCGGCTGGAGCGGGGGCGGCGGTCTTGCCGCGCATAACCAAAATAGGGGATCACGGCGCTGATGCGTTCGGCCGATGCACGCTTGAGCGCATCCACCATGATCAGCAATTCCATCAAATTCTCGTTAGTGGGTGCACAGGTGCTTTGCACCACGAACACGTCACGCGCACGCACGTTCTGGTTGATTTCGACGGTGACTTCACCATCCGAGAAACGCCCCACGGTCGCGGCACCCAGAGAAATGCCCAGGTGCTTGGCGATATCCGCAGCCATGCCAGGATTGGCATTGCCGGTAAAAACCATGAAATCAGGGGTATTGGGTGCCTGCATGTGGGTTCCAGCGAAGAATTTGGTGTGATGCCTGTACGCCGTGAGATCCGCTTCCGGACCACTCCGGGTAGCATATTTGGCAGGGGAAGAAGGATTCGAACCTTCGCATGCTGGAATCAAAATCCAGTGCCTTAACCAACTTGGCGACTCCCCTACACAGGTTGGCAGCTAAAAGCTACCCACCGCTAAAACCGTCGTTTTGCGACATTTTGCCGTCGCTGGATGCCCATCCCAATAAGGGGTGAACTTCCAAACCGCTGCATAACCGGACTTGAAGCGATTCCGGTGGTGTCACCAGATTCAGATCCAACCCACTATCTTGCAGCAAGTGCGCAAACACCGCGCTTCCAGAGCCTGTCATCCGACCCCTCAAACCTTGGTCCGCAAGCCAGTCGAGGGCTTGGGTTACACCAGAGCAGAGCTTTTGGGCAACGGCTTGCAAGTCGTTCCGGCCGAAATTGAATATGCGACCGTCTGTATTTGCAGCGAAGCCTGAGATTATAGCAGTCTCTGAGTCGCGTTTTAAAGTCGGGTCAGAGAAAATTTGTCTGGTTTCCAGTCCGGCCTCGGGTTTCACCACGACGAGACGTGTGGCGGGCAGTTCCAGCGGGGTGATTTTCTCACCTATGCCTTCAACCCAGGCATTGCGCCCGCCCAAAAAGAAAGGCACATCGGCACCCAGCGCCAGGCCGATACGCGACAAGGCTTCCACCGACAAATTCAGTTTCCACAAGCGGTTGAGCGCGAGCAACGTAGATGCGGCATCCGACGATCCGCCGCCCATGCCGGCCTGTGCTGGCACCGATTTGGCGACACCTATATGCGCACCCAGCGGGCATTGCGTGGCCTGCTGCAGTGCGCGGGCCGCGCGCACGCTCAGGTCATCCTCTGGCAATGCCCAGGTCAGGTCTTCACGCGTGATCTTGCCGTCATTGCGCAGCTCGAAATGCAGGGTGTCGCACCAGTCGATCAGCATGAAGACCGACTGCAACAGGTGGTAACCGTCCGCTCGGCGGCCGGTGATGTGCAAAAACAGGTTGAGTTTTGCGGGAGCTGAGATGTCGTAGAGCGACTGCATGGGCGGCATTATCTCTGTGGTGTGAAGGGCAACCCGCCGCCGGGCTACCCCAGGTAGGGTCAGCCACTGCTGGGTATTACTTGTCCAGGATGATTTTCAGCTCGGCAGGTACTTCTGGCGCCAGTCGACGGGCGTTCAGGCGACCTTCCGGCAAAGCACTGAGGTCCGCCTCCCAGCCGGCTGCGTTGGCGGGTTCGCCCTGTAGCCAGGCGAACAGGGCGACCACTGGCAATTCCGCGCCGGTGGCGTGGCGGGTCAGTGCGTCCAGCGATTCAAAATTCTGCGGCGCACCGGTGGTGACCAGTTGGGCCGAACGTGCATCCCATTGCAGGCGCGCCAGTGTGTTGCCCAGAGGCGAGGTAAAAGACAGCACGCCGGCTTGCGCATCCCCCAGCAATTCAAAACTGGCCGCGAAAGACTGCACGGGCGTGGTCTGCACTTTCAGGGACAGACGCCCTTGCCAGGATCTTTCAGGAGGAAATTCGGCTCTATCCCTTATGGGAGTTGCGCAACCAGCTATAAAAATAATAGCTAAAGAGGCGGCCAGCCAGGCGCACAGGCGTTGCACCACATTCACGGTTTGGGGCCGTAGCGGCGCAGGGTTTCGAGCAGGGTTTCGTTTTCAGGGTTCAGGCCTTTGCCTTCGTTCCATATGGCGCGCGCCTGGTCCTGCCGGCCCATGCTCCACAACACTTCACCCATATGGGCGGCGATTTCTGCATCGGGGCGTGCCTGGTAGGCGCTTTGCAGCAGGCGCAAAGCTTCCTCTGCATTACCGCTACGGAATTCCAGCCAGCCCATGCTGTCCACGATATAGGGGTCGTTGGGCGCAAACTGCAGCGCTTTACTGATGAGTTGGCGCGCCTCAGGCAGACGCTGGTTGCGGTCTGCCAGCGAATAACCCAGCGCGTTGTACGCGTGGTGGTAGTCCGGTTTGGCCGCAATCACGCGGCGCAGGAGCTGTTCCATGTCGTCAATTTTCTGCACCTTCTCCGCCACCATGGCCTGGTCGTACACCAGATCGATGTCCTGCGGGAAACGCTGGACGGCGGTACCGAGCAGTTCATAGGCGGCCGCGTACTGCTTGTTGTCGCGCAGCAGTTGCACTTCGGCGCTGACCTTGGCGCGTGCGTCTTCTTCCTTGATCTCTGGTGTGTTGCGTATCAGCGCGCGGCCTTCTTCGATCTTGCCCTGGCGGGCCAGGATCATGGCGCGGTGGCTTTGTACGCGCAGCGCGTCCTGCGGGCTGTTGATGCGCTGCAGGTAGGCCTGTGCCTCGTCAAACTTCTGGTTTTGCTCGGCAATCTGCGCCAGCAGCAAATAGGCCTGCACCAGGCCGCGGTCCATCTCTGCGTCATCCGCGGCAGGCGGGATCAGCTTGGCATAGGTTTTCAGGGAAGCCTCGGCCGCCGTGAATTGTTTTTCCTGAAACTCCAGTGAGCCACGCACCAGCCAGGCTTCTGCATAGTCTTTCTTCTCGGTGGTCAGCACCTGCATTTGCACCAGCGCTTCGGGGTAGCGCTGGGCGTCCAGCAGCTTGCGCGCATACGCCATGCGCAGCTCTGGCAGCGGCTTGCCGTCCAGATACTTGCGCAAAATGGCTTCGGCGGCGGGGTTTTTGGTATCCATCAGCCCCAGCGCCAGCAGGATGGGCTCTTCGGCTTTGGCGTTCAGGGCGGCTCCGCGGCGTGTGGCCTCGATAGCACCGTCGATGTCGCTTGCCAGATAGCGCAGCGTGCCGATGGCGGACCAGGCGACGGGGCCGGTTGCGGTGCTGGCCAGTTCGCCGGCCAGTGCCTGTTCCACGACAGTGGCCGCCAGCTTCCTGTCCGTGGCGCGTGCAAAGTAGCGGGGCAGCAACGCAATGGCAGAAGGCCGGTCTTTGGGCGCCATGCCAGCCAGGTCGCGGCGGATGGGCTCCAGCGTCTCGGGGATTTTGTTCAGGCCAATGAGGATCTGCAGCAAATAGCGGTTGGCATCTTGTGACGCCGGATACGCCCTGACCCAGGCCTGTGCTGCCAGCAGGGCGGAATCGCCACTGCGCGCTTGCAGGGCGACTTCCACCGTGCGTTCGTACAAACGCTCCGAACCGGTTTTGCGGGCGGCGTCCAGCAGCAGGCCGTATGCGCTGGCGGCGTCGCCATTGCGTGCGCTCATTTCGCCTACCAGCAACTGGTAAAAGAGCTCGCTGTTCAGGCCTGAGTTGGCTGGCTCCGCAGCGTCGGCAGGCGGCGCAGCCCAAACGCCACTACAGGCAAGGACGGTGAGCAGGGTCAGGGCAATGCGGCGCTTGGGTCGTGTCATCAGACCATAATAATCCAAGCTGAAGAAGCTTGTACCCCACTTGGACACCCATGCCTGAATTGCCCGAAGTTGAAGTCACGCGCCTGAGCTTTGCCGACCGCATTGCCGGGGCGCAAATCCGCGATGTACAGATGGGCAAGGCCTTGCGTTGGCCGCTGGGGATTGAACCGAAAATCTTGATTGACCGGCGCGTGCGGGGTGTGCGCCGCCGTGGCAAATACCTGCTGCTGGACCTGGACGACGGCTTGTTGCTGCTGCACCTGGGTATGTCGGGCAGTGTGGCGTTTGACCGCCAATTGCCGGCGCCGGGTGTGCACGACCATTTCGACATGCAAACCACCCACGGCACGTTGCGCCTGAACGATCCGCGGCGTTTTGGCGCCGTGGTCTATGCCGCCAGTGAGCAAGACCCGGTGGCCGTCAAACTGCTGGGCCGCCTGGGTGTGGAGCCGCTGGGCGATGGGTTTGACCTGAAGCAATTCCAGCAGGGCCTGAAGCTGCGCAAGGGGCCCATCAAACAGGTGCTGCTGGCCGGTGAGGTGGTAGTGGGCGTGGGCAATATTTATGCGTCTGAAGCGTTGTTTCTGGCCGGCATACGCCCCACCACCAAGGCCAACAAGATCAGCGGCCCCCGCGCGGCCCGCTTGCACGCAGCCGTGCGCGATGTGCTGGCGCGTGCCGTGGAGAAGGGCGGTAGCACGTTGCGGGACTTTTCCAATGCGCAGGGCGAGAGTGGTTATTTCCAACTGGAGGCCATGGTCTATGGGCGCGAGGGCGAGGCCTGCCGGGTTTGCTCTACTCCGATTAAGTCAATCCGCCAGGGCCAGCGCTCGACGTTTTTCTGCCCCATTTGCCAGAAATGAACCCCACGCTCCACCACTTCGCGGGTCGCTGCCCCCCCGAGGGGGCCTTCGCGCCTTGGGGCGGCCCGGCGGCGCTCAAAGCTGCTTTTCCTGCGTGTCGAGCTGCGCGCGGTGCTATATTGAAAGATTCACGGGGGACTCTTGGCTACTTCATTCAACGAACAATTTGACCAGCACGGTACCTGGCGGCGCGAATTTGCGCTGCGCCTGAAGCTGCTGGGCGAGTGGATGAAGGACCACGAGCTGCTGGACGCCGCCGTCGAAGAACGCCTGCGCCGCCTGGAGACCCAGGTGCGCTCCGACAAGGTCATGGTCGCCTTCGTTGCCGAGTTCTCGCGCGGCAAGTCCGAAATGATCAACGCGGTGTTCTTCGCCGGTTACGGTCGCCGCATCATGCCCGCCAGCGCCGGCCGCACCACCATGTGCCCCACAGAGATGGGGTATGACGCCGACGTGCCGCCTTGCCTGCGCCTGCTGCCCATCGAGACACGCCTGCAACCCCAGGCCCTGATGGAATGGCGCATGGCGCCCGAGAAGTGGACACGCATCGACCTCGATGTGAACAACCCCCAGCAACTGGCCGCCGCGCTCGAAAAAGTGGCCGAAACCCGCAAGGTCACGCAAGACGAAGCCCGGGCCTTGGGCTTTTGGCACAACCAGGCACCCGAAGACAACCCCATGGTCGACGCGCAAGGCATGGTCGAAGTGCCCAAGTGGCGCCACGCGCTGATCAATATCGCCCACCCTTTGCTCAAGCAGGGGCTGGTGATTCTGGACACCCCGGGCCTTAACGCCATTGGCGCCGAGCCTGAGTTGACCGTGAGCCTGATTCCGCAGGCGCATGCGGTGGTGTTTATCTTGGGTGCCGACACTGGTGTCACCAAGTCTGACTTGTCCATCTGGCGCGAACACCTGATCACTGAATCCAGCGATACCGATGCGCGCCTGGTGGTGCTCAACAAGATCGACACGCTGTGGGATGCGCTGAGCACGCCCGCCCAGATCCAGGCCCAGATTGACCGCCAGAAGGCCAGCACCGCGGAAATCCTGGGCATCCCCAAAGACCAGGTGATTGCGGTCTCCGCACAAAAAGGCCTGGTCGCCAAGGTCACTGACGACGACGCGCTGCTCAAACAAAGCTGCCTGCCCGTGCTCGAAGACGCGTTGGGCCGCGGCATGATGGGAAAACGCCAAAAAATTCTCGCGTCGGCCATGAACGGCGGTATTTCCGAGCTGCGGCTGGAAACCGGCCGTGTCATCAATATCCGCAAGCGCGACCTGACCGAGCAGATGATGGAGCTCAAGGGCCTGCAGGGCAAAAACGCCTCCGTCATCAAACACATGCGCTCGCGCATTTCGCAAGAGCAGGCCGAGTTTGATGTGGGCGGCGCCAAGATCCACGCCGTGCGTTCGGTGCACCTCAAGCTGTTGCGCGAAGTGTTCAGCATTCTGGGCTCCAAGGCACTCAAGGCCGAGATGGCCCAGCTGACCGGCGCGCTGATGCAAAAGGGCCTCAAGCTGGGTGTCAAGAAAGCCTATGGCGAGACTTTTGACCGCCTGCGCGGCAACCTGCAAAAAGTGCAGTCGCTCACCGGCGAAATCCACACCATGCTGGCCGCCACCTTTCGCCAACTCAACGGCGAATATGGCTTCTCGCTGCAGGCCCCGACCGAGCCGCAGTTTGCTGGTTTTGTGAATGACCTGAACCTGGTGGAGCGCAGCCATCTGCAGTACCTTGGCATTGGCAACGCCTTCAAGCTGGCGCAACCCGAGTTCTCCGACCGCCTGGTGCGCGCGCTGTCCACGCGCCTGCGTGGCATCCATGAGCACGCGCTGGCCGACGTGGAGCTGTGGAGCAAATCCGCCGCGGCCCAGTTGGACGCACAACTGCGCGAGCGCCGCCGCAACTTTGCCCGCCGCATCGAAGCGATTGACCGCATCCAGCAGGCTGCCGGTGGACTGGAAGACCGGATCCAGGAAATCGAACAACAAGGCACGGCGCTGAATCAGCTGGACGTGAAGCTGTCCGAGCTCACCAACTACCTCATCACCGCCAACGAACCCGCTGCGCTGACCGAAGTGGACGTGGAGCTCGCCTGAAAATGTGGCCCCCACGTTCCGCCGCTACGCGGGTCGCTGCCCCCCGAGGGGGCGCGGCCTTGCTTGGGGCGGCCCGGCGCGGCGGCCATTGCATGTGAAGCGTCCCGGAGGTGACTTCGCCACCCAGGTGGTGAAGTGGCAAAAGCAGCACGGTCGCAACGACCTCCCCTGGCAGAACACCCAGGACCCGTACCGGGTCTGGCTGTCTGAAATCATGCTGCAGCAAACCCAGGTGGTCACCGTGCGTGGCTACTTCGCACGTTTTCTCGACAAATTCCCTGACGTTGCTTCCTTGGCCGCTGCTTCACAAGATGAGGTCATGGGCCTGTGGAGTGGTCTGGGCTATTACAGCCGCGCACGCAACCTGCACCGCTGCGCGCAGGATGTGGTGGCGTTGCATGGCGGCCAGTTCCCACGCGACGCGGCCACACTGACCACACTGACCGGTATTGGCCGTTCCACCGCGTCAGCCATCAGCTCGCTGTGTTTTGGCGAGCGCGTGGCGATTCTCGATGCCAATGTGAAACGGGTGGTGACACGTGTGCTGGGCTTTGATGCGGATCTGGCGCAGTCCGCCAACGAACGCGCCTTGTGGGACGCCGCGACGACGTTGATACCCAAGCGCAGCCAGGACATGGCGCGGTATACCCAGGGCATGATGGATCTGGGCGCCACGGTGTGTCTGCCCAAGAAACCGAACTGTGCGGCGTGTCCGGTGCAGGCTTCATGTGTTGCCAGGAAGGCGGGTAACCCGGAGCGCTTTCCGGTGCGCACACGCAAGCTCAAGCGTTCGAGCCAGTCGATTTGGTTGTTGTGGTTGCAGCGCGAGGATGGTGCGGTGTGGTTGTCGAAGCGGCCTACGCCGGGGGTGTGGGCTGGATTGCAGTGTTTCCCGCTGTTTGACAGTGAGGATGCCTTGCGTGCGGCACTGTCTGCTCGCTTGCTGCGGGGGCTGGAGATGTTGCCGGTGTTTACCCATGTACTTACGCACAAAGACCTTTTTCTGCATCCAGCCCGCGTGGAGGTTGCGCAGGAAGCTATGGATTTAGGAGCGGGGGAGTGGTTTTCTCCGGCGCAGTGGGAGGCTGCGGGGTTGCCGGCGCCTATTCGGAAGTTGTTGGTTTCCGCTGGGGCTTAGCTTTTTTCTACTGAGAAGGTTTGATTGTTTGGCATGTCGGGATGTGCGCCCGACAGCGCACTTACTTTCTTTGCTTCGCCAAAGAAAGTAAGCAAAGAAAGGCGAGCCGGATTCGTCGGCCCTTCGCTTCGCTACGGGCACGCTGCGTTGCTCGGTTTGGGCGGGGTCTGGCTCGAACTCGCTGCGCTCAAACAATCGCCAGCCCTGATCCGCCCAAACCTGCGCTACTCGCCTCCTCATTACGGCGTGGAGTCCAAATACAGACAGCCGGATACCAAAGTCCGAACTTCGTCCGCGCTGCGCGCGGACGGGTATTCATCTCTCTTGGCCGAGCGCAGCGATGGCCTGTGCTCCCCCAATCCCTTCTGTATGCGCCGAGGAGCGCAGGGGGCGACGGATCAGGACTGGCGATTGTTTGAGCCGAAGGCGAGTTCGAGCCAGGCCCCGTCGACACCGAGCACCGCAGGTTGCCCCGAAGCGCAGCGTAGGGGACGCAGACAGCAGGGTCGCCTTTCTTTTGGTGACTTTTCTTTGGCGAAGCAAAGAAAAGTTACTGCGCTGTCGGGCGCACAACCCGACATGCCAAAACATCAAATCATCCCGCCGAAGCGAATTTAGCTGGCAAGAAACCGAAAAATGCTATGAAATAAATAGCTACCTGCGCACATTCCAAAAGGGCTAGGGCCACTTTTGGCACATAAAACTCACCGCGCGTCCATCTCCCGATGCCGCTTCAGCGTGATCCACTCCGGCCCAAACCGCTGCGCCAGTTTCTCCACCAGATAAACCGACCGGTGCTGCCCCCCGGTGCAACCAATCGCCACCGTCACATAACTGCGGTGATCCCGCGCCAGTGCGTCCAGCCAGTTCTCCAGGAAATGGATGATGTGGTGCAGCATCAAGTCCACATCGGGCTGTGCCTGCAAAAAGTCGATCACCGGCTGGTCACGCCCGGTCAGGTGTTTGAGTTCGGGGTCGTAGTGCGGGTTGGGCAGCATGCGCACGTCGAATACGTAGTCTGCGTCTGACGGCACACCGCGCTTGAAGGCGAAGGACTCGAATACCAGTGTGAGTTGCCCGCCTGGTGCGGCAATCAGTGTCTTCACGTAGCCCTGCAGTTGCGCGGGGCGGATGATGCTGGAGTCGATGACGTGGGCCTGCTCGCGCAGTGCGGCCAGCAGCTCGCGTTCCAGCTCAATCGCGTCCACCAGCGCGCGGCGTTCGTCCTGGACGCCGTGGTCCGAGCTGTTTTGCGACAGCGGGTGTTTGCGCCGGGTTTCGGAATAACGGCGCACCAGCGTGTCGGTGGTGGCGTCCAAGAAAAGTGACTTGACGACGATGCCTTGGGCGCGCAAAGCCTGGAGTTGCTGCGGCACCTGTGGCAGCGAAGTGGCGCTGCGCACGTCCATGGCGATGGCCAGGCGGTGGGCTTGGTGCTTTTGCTCCAGCTCGACAAAGGGCAACAGCAGCTCGGGCGGCAGGTTGTCCACGCAGTAGTAGCCGGCGTCTTCCAGTGCGTGCAGCGCCACTGATTTGCCGGAACCTGACATGCCGGTGATGAGCACGATTTCCATGGTGGTGTCTGCCATGGTCAAGCGCCGGTTTGCAGCATTTCCTTGGCGTGTGCCAGGGTGGTGCTCGATAGTTTTTCGCCGCCCAACATGCGGGCGATCTCGCCTACGCGCTGTTCGCCAAACACGGCGGCCACGGTGCTGAGTGTTTGCTTGCCTGCCATGTGTTTGGCCACCACCAGATGGTGGTTGGCGCAGGCGGCTACTTGCGGCAGGTGCGTGACGGCCAGCACCTGGCGATCCGCGCCCAGTTGCTGCATGAGGCGGCCCACGGTTTCGGCCACGGCACCGCCCACGCCGGAATCCACTTCGTCAAATATCAAGGTCTGCGCGGTGCCGAGCTGGCTGGTGGTGACCGCAATGGCCAGCGCCATGCGTGACAGCTCACCACCCGATGCGACCTTGCCTACTGGGCGCGGCGTGCTGCCCGCGTGGCCGGCCACCAGGAAAGACACGTCTTCCAGCCCGCTTTGCATGGGCTGGGCTGCGGCTTCCAGCGCCACCTGAAACTGCCCGCCCTGCATGCCCAGGCCCTGCATGGCCTGCGTGATGCTTTGCGCCAGCAGCGGCGCGGCCTTGGTACGTTGTTTGGAAACGGCTTTGGCCTCGGCCAGATACGCGGCATGTGCTTTCTTCTCGCGTATTTGCAGTCCGTCCAGATCGGCCGCCGCATCCAGTTGCGTCAGCTCGGTCTTCCACGTATCCAGCAGCGCGGGCAGGTCTTCGGGCGCACGTTTGTAGCGCCGCGCCAGGCTCACCCACAGCGCCATGCGTTCGTCCAGCTCGGCCAGGCGTTGCGGGTCCAGCTCGGTGCGGCGGGCATAGCCGCGCAGGGTGTGTACCGCGTCTTCGATCTGTGCCACGCTGGAGGTCAGGGCATCCAGCGGGTCCTTGAAATCGGTCTCCAGATGCGCCTGGGCCTGTAGCAGTTGCAAGGCGGCTTGCAGCGGCTTGAGCGCGTTGAGTTCGCCGTCTTCCAGCAAGGTCACCGCACCCTCGGCCGCGTCCAGCAGGGCCTGGCCGTTGGAGAGGCGGCTGTGGCTGGTGTTGAGTTCGTCCCATTCGTCGGCCTGGGGTGCAAGTTTGTCGACCTCGCCAATCTGCCAGGCCAGGCGCTCCCGCTCGCGTTGCAGCGAGTCCTGCGCTGCCACGGCCTGGGCCAGCGCGGCTTGCGCCTGGCGCCATTCGGTCCACAGGTTGGACAGGGTGGTTGTTGACACTTTGGCGTAGGCGTCCAGCAGGCCGCGCACGGCGTCGGGCCGGGTCAGGCTTTGCCAGGCGTGCTGGCCGTGGATGTCGAGCAACTGTTCGCCCAGCGTGCGCAACTGCTGCGCCGTGGCCGGGCTGCCATTGACCCAGGCGCGGCTCTTGCCTTGTGTGTCCACTGTACGGCGCAACAGCAGCGTGTCGCTGTCTTCAAAGCCCGCTTCTTCCAGCAGGGCCTGCAGGCCGGGTGCGGTGTCGAACTCGGCGCTCACGTCGGTGCGTGCCGCGCCCTCGCGGATCACGCCCACATCGGCACGCGCGCCGGTCACCAGTTGCAGCGCGTCAATCAGGATGGATTTGCCCGCGCCGGTTTCGCCGGTCAGTACGCTGAAGCCGGACTCCAGGTCCAGCTCCAGTTCGCTGACGATCACAAAGTCTCTGAGAACAATCCGTTTGAGTGCCATATCTCGCTTGTCTCGCTAGGGCCTTCAGGCCACGCCTTCATTCCAGTGCATTTTTTGCCGCAAGGTGTCAAAGTAAGTCCAGCCCTTGGGGTGCAAGAAGCGCACCCGGTGCTCTGACAGCGTGACTTCGATGCGGTCACCGTGCATCAGGCTGGCCAGGGATTGCATGTCAAAGTTGGCGCTGGCGTCACGGCCTGCTACTATTTCTATAGCTATCTGCGCAGTGTTGGAGAGGGCTATAGGCCGATTTGACAATGTATGGGGGGCGATGGGCACCATCACCCAGGCCGGAATGGAAGGGTGTAACAGCGGTCCGCCGGCGGACAGTGAATAGGCCGTAGAGCCTGTGGGGCTGGCGATGATCAGGCCGTCGGCCCGCTGGTTGGACACAAAACGCCCGTCCACCTCCACGCGCAACTCCACCATGCCCGAGGTGGCGCCGCGGTTGACCACCACGTCGTTCATGGCCAGCGCGCTGAACACGCAGTGCCCGTCGCGCATCACGCGGGCCTGCATCAGGCTGCGGTCGTCCTGCTCGTAGTCGCCCGCCAGCATGGGCCCCAGCGTGACCTTGTACTGGTCAAACGGAATGTCGGTGATAAAGCCCAGGCGCCCCTGGTTGATGCCGATCAGCGGCACGCCGTACTGCGCCAGCTGGCGGCCAATGCCCAGCATGGTGCCGTCGCCACCCACCACCAGGCCCAGGTCGCATTGCGCACCAATGTTGGCCACGTCCATCGCGGTGTAGCTGGTCAGGCCCATGTTGGCGGCGGTGTCGGCCTCCAGCACCACGTCGCAGCCCTGGTCCATCAGGAAGTGGGCAATGTCGTCCAGCGCCTTGCGCGTGGAGGCCCCGGCGCAGCCCGCGGCGGTAGCGTGGTATTTGCCTATGAGCGCAACCTGGCGGAATTTGGACTTCATTCGCAAATTAGACACTAAATAGATCACCCAGGGCCTGCTCACACTATTTTTGCCAGATGCGTTGTGCGTCAAAAAAGCCATGCGCAAGGCGCAAAACGCAGCCGGGGTCGTCCCCGGTAAGGCTTTGCAACGCCGCGCGTGGCTTTTTTGGCCACAACCCGAAGGGAACGGCATGAGAAAAGCGCCACTCGTCGTTGCAGTCCTAGCCAAGGCGGCCAGCCTTGCCGTCGTCCCGCGCCTAGATTGGCGCTTTTCTCATGCTGTTCGCACTGGCAAAAATAGTGTGAGCAGGCCCTAGAATGGCCCGATGCTCGATGATCGTTCCAAGTTGTTGTTGAAAGCGCTGGTAGAGCGCTACATCGCTGATGGACAGCCGGTGGGTAGCCGCACCTTGTCCAAGGCCTCGGGCCTGGATTTGTCACCCGCGACCATCCGCAATGTGATGTCGGATCTGGAAGAGCTGGGCCTCATCGTCAGCCCCCATACCTCTGCGGGGCGCGTTCCCACGGCGCGCGGCTACCGCCTGTTTGTGGACACCATGCTGACCGTGCAGCCCGCGCAATACCAGTCGCACAGCCTGGCGCCCGACCAGCCGCAAAAAGTCATCTCCAACGCGGCCAACCTGTTGTCCAACCTGTCGCAGTTTGTCGGTGTGGTGATTGCACCGCGCCGCACTTCGGCGTTCAGGCACATGGAATTCTTGCGCCTGTCGGAGAAGCGCCTGCTGGTCATCATCGTCTCGCCCGACGGCGACGTGCAAAACCGCGTCATCTACACCGAGCAGGATTACACCCAGTCGCAACTGGTGGAAGCAGCCAACTTTCTCAACACCCATTACGTGGGGCTGGAGATCGAACAGGTGCGCACCCGTCTGCAGGGTGAGGTGGAATCACTGCGCAGCGAAATTGCCGCCCTCATGCAGGCCGCGGTCACCGTCAGCTCCGAAGCCATGACCGAGACACAGGACGAAGTGGTCATCTCGGGCGAACGCAACCTGTTGTCGGTGTCTGACTTTTCCAGCGACATGGGCCACCTGCGCCGCGCGTTTGATTTGTTTGAGCAAAAAGCGCAGCTCATGCGCCTGATGGACATTGCCGGCCAGGCCGAAGGCGTGCGCATTTTTATTGGTGGTGAGAGCCAGGTCGTGCCCTTTGAAGACCTGTCCATCGTCAGCAGCCCGTACGAGGTGGACGGCAAGGTGGTCGGCACGCTGGGTGTCATCGGTCCCACGCGCATGGCCTATGACCGCATGATCCAGATCGTAGACATCACCTCCAAGCTGGTCAGCAACGCGCTGAGCCACCACAAGTAGGCCCGCTGTAGCCCGCTACAATCTTGGATTGGTCTGGGGCGTTAGCTCAGTTGGTTAGAGCAGAGGACTCATAATCCTTTGGTCGAGTGTTCAAGTCACTCACGCCCTACCATTTACTTTCAATCCGTGGCTGCCTATCAGGCAGCCATTTTTATTTGGCGTGCTGTGTATTACTACCGCGATTACGTTTGGCGTTCATTCGTCTAGTGTCTCTAGAGCAGTTTGATGCGATATAAGTGGCGCGACATGTTTCGTCCTTTAATTCTCCTACGTACAGCCGTCTGCCTTCTCGGCGTGCTGACCGCATGCGCGTTGCAGGCCAAAGAAGTTTTGGTTGTGGGAACCACCTTCGCGCGGATATTTGAGCAAACCGAGCAAGGTGAATTCGTCGGTCTGGGTGTAGAACTGGTCCGCACGATTGCACGGCAGCAGGGTCTGAGTATCAAGTTCGGTATCTATCCGTGGGCCAGGGCGCAGGACATGGTTGCCAACGGTGGTGCGGACGTATTGGTGGGGCCGTACAAAACGCCTGCACGGGAGCAGCGTTTTCTGTTTGCCGATCAGCCCTTCTACCAGGACAACATGGTGTTTTACAAGCTGGCAGGGTCCAAAGCCGGTTGGGACGGTAGTTACGAATCGCTCAAGGGCAAACGTCTGGTGGCCGTACTCGGCTGGGCCTACGGCCAGCCTTTTGACCAGGAGCGTGTGAATCTGGGGGTGACCAATGCCCACACGGTGGAAAGCGGGTTATCCATGTTGCTCAATGACCGAATGGACTTCTTCGTGGCCAACGAGCGCAACACCACGGCGGGCATGGCTGCGTTAGGCAAGCAGGAAAACTTTGCGGTTGTTGCGCCCATCATTGGAACGGAGGTGGGCTATTTCGCGTTTACCAAGGATGCGGACCATGAAACGCTTCGCCAGGCCTTCAATGCAGGAATGAGCAAGTTGATTGCCTCTGGCGAATACGCTGTCATGGCGCGGCGTTACAGCATCAGCATGCCTGTCGTATCAACCGGCAAGTCGGCTGCGCCGAAGCCCGTGGCGGTGAAGTAGCGCTGGTCCACCAGCTTTCGGTAGTACCAGTAGTTCCTCATCGCCATGGCCTGGGCATGACTGTCCACATCTGAATGGTCAGCCGACGTCCTCTGCGGTATTGGAATGCGACAACGCATAAACCCCGCGCAATGCACCCGCGCAAGCCCCGGCCGCTTCCAGCGCGGCGTCTGACAGCTCGGATGTGACAAGCGCCTGAAGTGCCTTCAGGTCGTATCCACACACAATAAAAATCCAGTCGGCCGCCGGATCGGGGCCGCCGCGAATCTTCTGCTCGGTGGTGGGGGCTATCTTCGGTGTCTGGTTCTGCAGCAAATGGCCTGCGGTGGTGCCAGGCCGTGTCGACAGGGTCTGGGCCAGTTCGCGCAAATGGCTTTGCAGCCGGTCTGCGGCGCCCTCGGCGGGGGAGATACGCACTGTCAGCGCGTGGCGCGACAGGGCGCCGCCACTGCTCTCCAGCACGCGGCATTGGCTGCGCACCATATTTCGATGGTGGGGCATCATCTTGGACGACCAGGGCGTGGGTGCATTGAGCCGCGCCAGGTAGCCGGGGGAGACCAGGGTCTCGTACGCTTCCAGCTCGTACATCACGAAGAAGCCTTCGCCACCGTCTGCGGCAGCCCAGCGCGAGCCGCGATGAAACCCCGGAATGCCCATGCGCTCCGGGAAGTGTTCATGGGTGTGCCAGTCCTCGAATTCGGCCCTGTGGTCGGACGCGATGTCCCACCACATGGCGATAGCCCCTTTGCCCAAAAGTGCCATGGTCTCTCCTTATTTGTCAGTGTAGATGGGGTCTATGCGGGAATAGCGCATTGCTAAATTCCCGCCACCCGATTGCGGCCGCTTTCCTTGGCCCGGTAAAGCGCCGCATCCGCCGCGCTGACAGACATGTCCTCATTGGCATCGTCCGGGTGCGCGGGTGCCACACCAATGCTGATGGTGACCTGACCCACCGGGGGCTGGGGTGTGGCGGCTACGGCGGTGCGAATTTTTTCGGCGACCAGCAAGGCCTCTTCCAGGCTGGTGGCGGGCAGTAGCACCAAAAATTCTTCACCACCGGTGCGGCCGACAAAGTCGGTGTCGCGCACCGTGGCGCGTATCGTTTGGGACACTTCGCGCAGCACGGCGTCGCCCGTGGCGTGGCCGTGGGTGTCGTTGACGCGTTTGAAGTGGTCTATGTCCAGCATCAGAGTGGCGTAGGGTTTGTCGGCGCGCTTCATGCGCAGGAATTCTTCGTGCAGCCGCTCCATGCTGGCCAGGCGGTTGCCCATGCCGGTGAGGGCGTCGCGGCGGGCCAGAAACTGCAGTTCTTCGTTGGCACGGGCGAGCTCGGCGGTGCGTTCCTCCACCTTCTTTTCGAGGTGTGCATTGGCGTCTTCCAGTGCCCGTCTGCGGCTGATCAAAGTGGCGGCCGTGCTGCGCAGGGCGTCCACCAGGTGTTCCACCTCGATGCTGCGTTGGGGGATGACCCATTGTAGGTCTTCGTTGCCCTGCTCGATCTGCCGGGCGCGTGCAGCCAGTTGCTCCAGTGGCTCGCCGAATCGCCGTGCAATCCAGTAGGCCATGAACAGCAAGATGACGGACATGGCCAGCGTGCCCAACAAGACGGCGCGCTGCAGGGTGCGCACCGGCGCCAGCGCCACGCTGGTGGGCTGGCGCACCACCACCTGCCAGCCCAGCGTTTGTGTGGGGCTGCGTTCGCGCACCGCGGCCTGCGCCGTCATGTATTCCTCCGCGCCGCCCCAGCGGTCAAAACCAACGGGCTGGCTGGTGTCCACCTTGCTGGGGGGCTGCACGCCCTCGGCGACTTTTTCGGGATAGATGATTTCCCGGTCTTTGGTGATGATGAAAATTTCTATGCCCTCGGCCTTGGCGTTGCCCGGCGTGGTGTTGCGTACGATGTCGGTCGCCCAGCGCCAGTGGGCATGGGCGCCCAGAACACCACGTACACGGCCTGCGGTGTCCAGCACGGGAGAGGCAAAGTCGATAAATCGCACAGGGCCTGCGTCACCACTTTCCGGCGGCAGCAGTTTGGCCAGCAGCACGGCGGAATGCAGGTCGCCCACATAGCTGCCTTTGAGGCCCGCGCCGAACCAGGGGCGGGCCGACACGTTGGCGTTGAGCAGTAGGTTTTGGGTGGAAACGCGTACCTGGCCTTGCGGGTCGGCAAAGCCGATCCACGAGTAGTGCGGGTAGGACTGTTGCAGGCGCTCTATGCTGCGCGTGAGTTCAGGGTCGGCATAGTCGGCGCGGCGAAACAGGGATGTTTGCGCCAGTAGGTCCACCTCACGCTGGCGTTCGCGCAGGTTTTCGGTCAGCGCATTGGCGGTGCTTGTGGCCAGGCCATGCAGCGCCTGGCCGCGGTCTGCCACCAGTTGCCGGGCATAGATATGGTCCAGGTACAGATAGCCTGGCAGGCCCACGCACAGCGCTAGCACACCCAAAATCAGGGTCAGACGGTATTTAAAGCTGCCAGGCAGAAAGTTCATCGGCTACGGTGTCGTGCCGGGATGTGTGCGGCACGGAGGGATTTTCAATGCCACCGATTCTGGATTCAATGCCCCCCGCTGGCAAGCCGATTAACGCCTGTTCACACTATTTCAGCGTTTCCACGTAATAGTGCTCGGAGTTCCAGATGCGGTGCACAAACCAGGCCGGGAAACCATAGTCGGCCTGCACATAGTCGCGTTGCGTGGCGTGGATCTCCCAGCCGCGTAGTTTGACCGCCGGGTTGCTGTAGATGCTGTATTGGGCCGGCGGCTGGTGGTCTGCCACCCACTTGCCGCGTTCGCCACCGACCAGGCGCATGGCTTTGCTGGGCGCCAGCGGGTAGGCGATGTGCTTGGGACCGGCGTAGCCGTCCACCGGCTTGGCACGCAGGCGCTCAGCAGCAATCTTGGCAACCTTGCCCATGCGCATGTGGTCATTGTGTTTGGAAAAACCGCTCTCGGGCCAGAAGGTGGCCAGCGTGTCGGGCTTCCACAGCACCATGCGCGCCTGCACGGCGGCGATGAGCTCTTCCTCGGGCACGGTGATGACGCCGCTGTCGGGGTAGTTCAGCACGTCATGGGCTTCCACGCCCAGCGCGTAGCTGTTGACCAGCGTTTCCGCCATGCGCACGGCGCCCAGGTCTTTTTGCCGGGCGATCTGCGGGTGCTGCTGGCCGGCTTCGCCACGGGTGGCGGTGAGCATGTAGGTCTTGGCACCTTCGGCGCGGGCCTGCACCAGCAGGCCGGCCACCAGTTGCTCGTCGTCCGGGTGGGCGCCGACAAACAGGATGCTGTGGTCGCCAAACTCGGCGGGCCGGGACGCTACGGTTTTGGCGCTGGCTTCGTCAAACTGGGTCTTGAACCAGTACAGGCCGCCCGCGGCCACCAGGACCAACACGCCGGCCAGACCAAGTACACCGATCAGAACTTTTTTCATAGGAGAGGCGTGTGGCACTGACGGGCACAGCATGGTTGCGCCAAGAGTGCTTCACTATTGATAGCTGATTGCGCAATACCCATGAGGGCTAGGGCCCGATTTTGCCTAAATTTTCTTGCTGCGCTTGCGCTCGTCCAGGTGTTTGCGGCAGGTGGTGTTGATCACGCGCAGCTCGGCCAGGGTGGCGTCGATGTGGGCGCGCTTTTTCTCCAGCTCGGCAATTTCCTGGTCGGTGCGCTCAATGACGTAGGTGAGCTGCTGCGCCCGGCCTTCGCCCTGGTCGCCATACAGGTCCAGGTAACGCTTGATCTCGGACAGCGGCGAACCAATCGCCTTGGCGCGCAGGATGAGTGACAGGCGGGCGCGGTCACGCCGCGTGTAGACACGGGCACCGTTGATGCGCCGTGGCGCCAACAGGCCCTTGTCTTCGTAAAAACGCAAGGCGCGCAGGGTGATGCCGAACTCGCGGCACAGCTCGGTGATGCCGAACAGCTCGGAGGTGCCTTCGTCGCGGTGCGAGTCGACGAAGGCCTGCGCGTCTGATTTGCCCATTTCAGTGCACGCTTTAGATGACGCGCTGCAGGCGCATGGCCACGCTCATGTCGCCAGACACCTTGAGCTTGCCAGCCATGAAGCCAGTGGCAGGGTCCAGGTCGCCGTCCAGCATGGCTTGCAGGTTGTCCATGGTGATGCCCACGGTGCAATCTGCGTCGGTGTTGTCGTTGGTCACGGTGTTGGGGGTGGACTTGCCATCCACAAACACCACACCGTCTGCGCCGCAGTCGAACTTGACGCTGGCGTTCAGGCCGCTGTCTGCACCGACTTTGGTGCGGATGGCTTGGGTAATGGTATCGAGGGACATGGTGTTTTTCCTTGGGGTTCAGTTAGTGGGTAGTCAAAGCTACGTGCCGGATGCTAGCAGCCTTACGTCACGTTAAGACTAGTATAAACACCTATAGGGTAACTAGTTGACGTTAACGTAACCGTAGCATCTAATGCGTCATATTCTGCAGAGGACCCGTATCGCCATGCCTGCCATCCGTTCCAAGATCAATCCCCGCTCCGACGCGTTCGCCGCCAATGCCCAGCGCATGGAAGGCCTGCTGGCCGAGGTGCAGCGCCTGGAGGGACTGGTAATTGCCGAGTCCGAATCCAAACGCGACAAGTTCGAAAAGCGCAAACAACTGTTGCCACGGGAACGTGTGGCGCGCCTGTTGGACCGCGGCACACCGTTCCTCGAAATCAGCCGCCTGGCCGGCCTGAATATGCACGACGACGACGGCAAGAAGTCGGTGCTGGGCGGCGGTTCCATCGTTGGCATTGGCGTGGTGGCGGGCAAGCGTTGCGTGGTGTCGGTGAACGACAGCGCGGTCAAGGGCGGCACCGTGGCGCCCATGGGCCTGAAGAAGGGCTTGCGTATTCAGCAGATCGCGCAAGAGAACAAGTTGCCCATCATTTCCCTGGTGGAAAGCGGTGGCGCCAACCTGATGTACCAGAGCGAAATTTTTATCGAAGGCGGGCGCAGCTTTGCCAACCAGGCGCGCATGTCGGCCTCAGGCATTCCGCAGATTGCCGTGGTGCATGGCTCCAGCACGGCGGGCGGTGCCTATCTGCCAGGCCTGTCGGACTATGTGATTTTGGTGCGCGGGCGTTCCAGCATTTACCTGGCCGGCCCGCCGCTGGTGAAAGCCGCGATTGGCGAAGACTGCACCGACGATGAACTGGGCGGCGCCGAAACGCATGCGCAGGTCACCGGCCTGGGCGAGTACCTGACCGAAGACGACGCCCACGCGATTGCCATGGCGCGCGAGGTCATGGACAAACTCAAGTGGGACGCTGCACCGGCCGTAACCCCCTTTGCCGAGCCGCTGTTTGACGAACAGGAACTGATGGGCATAGTCCCCGCCGACGAGCGCGAGCCGTATGACGTGCGTGAAGTGATTGCACGGCTGGTGGATGGCTCGGACTTTTTGGAGTTCAAGGCCAGCTACGCACCTGAGATGATGTGTGGCCATGCGCGTGTGCAGGGCCAACTGGTCGGCATTCTGGGCAACAACGGCCCCATCCAGCCCAGCGGCTCCACCAAAGCGGCGCAGTTCATCCAGTTGTGCGACCAGAGCGGCACGCCGCTGGTCTTCTTGCAAAACACCACGGGCTATATGGTGGGCTCTGCGGCCGAGCGCGGTGGCGCCATCAAACACGGCTCCAAGATGATCCAAGCGGTGGCCAATGCACGTGTGCCCAAGTTCACCTTCATCCTGGGCGGTTCTTACGGTGCGGGCAACTACGGCATGTGCGGTCGCGGTTTTGATCCGCGCTTCATCTTCGCCTGGCCCAGCGCACGCACGGCCGTGATGGGCGGCGCGCAAGCGGCCAAGGTGATGGACATTGTCAATCGCGCCAAACTGGAACGCATGGGGCAAGTGGCCAATGACGAAGCATTGCAAGCCATGTCCGACGGCCTGCGCCAGCGGCTGGACAAGGAATCGGCCGCGCTGTTTGGCACGGCCCGCCTGTGGGACGACGGCATCATCGATCCGCGCGATACGCGCCGCATTCTGGGCCTGTGCCTGGCCCTGGCCGATGAAGCCGAGAAACGCACTTTGCGCCCCAACACCTTTGGTGTGGCCCGCATGTAAATCACACCCTCCAAAAAACATTAACCCGAGCAGACAAAAATGAAATTCACCCCTGAGCACACGCAGATATCCGACACGGTGCGCAAGTTCGTCGCCAACGAGATCAACCCCTTCACCGCCGAGTGGGAAAAGGCCGGCCAGTTCCCCGCACACAAGCTGTTCAAGAAGATGGGCGACCTGGGCCTGTTGGGCATCAAGTACCCCACCGAGTTTGGCGGCATGGGGCTGGACTTCAGCTACTCCATGGTGGCGGCAGAAGCGCTGGGTGACTGCAACGTGGGCGGTGTACCTATGGCCATTGGCGTGCAGACCGATATGTGCACCCCGGCGCTGGCACGCTTTGGCTCCGATGAGCTGCGCCACGAATTCCTGGCACCAGCCATTGCAGGTGACATGGTGGGCTGTATTGGTGTGAGCGAAGTGGGTGGAGGCTCTGACGTGGCTGCGCTCAAGACCACCGCCACCAAAGACGGCGGCGACTACCTGATCAACGGCTCCAAGATGTGGATCACCAACGGCATGCAAGCCGACTGGTGCTGCCTGCTGGTCAACACCAGCGAAGGCGCCGTGCACAAGAACAAGTCGCTGATCATGGTGCGGCTGGACAGCCCCGGCGTCACGCGCCAAAAGATCGAAAAAATCGGCATGCACAGCAGCGACACCGCCCAACTGTTCTTTGACAACGTGCGTGTGCCGCAGAAAAATCTGATTGGGCAAGAGGGCGCGGGCTTCATGTTCCAGATGCTGCAGTTCCAGGAAGAGCGCCTGTACGGTGCCGCCGGTTCGCTGCGTTCGCTGGACAATCTGATCGACCAGACCATTGATTACACGCGCCAGCGCAAGACTTTTGGCCAGCCCATCCTCAACAACCAGGTCGTGCACTTCCGCCTGGCAGAGCTGCGCACCGAAGTGGAAGCGCTGCGCGCGCTGACCTACCGTGCGGTGGAGCAATACGTGGGCGGCAAAGATGTGACCAAGCTGGCGTCCATGGCCAAGCTCAAAGCCGGGCGCCTCTCCCGCGAAGTGGCCGATACCTGCCTGCAGTACTGGGGTGGCATGGGTTACACGGCCGACAACCCGATCTCGCAAGCCTTTCGCGATGGCAGGTTGATTTCCATTGGCGGCGGCGCCGACGAGATCATGCTGGGCATCATCTGCAAGCTCGAAGGCACTTTGCCCGGAAAACAGCAATGACTATTGCTATGAATTTAGTAGCTGTCTGCGCAGAACAGACGGGGGATACGCTGCAAATTACCTTGAATCGTCCTGAAGCGCGCAATGCTATGTCGTTGCAGATGGTGGGGGAGTTGTGCCAGGTGCTGCAGGCGGCGGAAGCCACTGCGGGTCAACCGGATGCCGTGCGCGTGGTGGTGTTGCGCGGTGCGGGCGGGCACTTCTGCGCTGGCGGTGATCTGAAAGACATGGCTGCGGCGCGTATGCAAACCATGCAGAAGGCGGATGGCGCCGAAGACCCGATTGCGAAGGTAAACGCTGAGTTCGGCGCGCTGTGTGTGGCCTATGCGAACACACCGCTGGCTGTTGTCGCCGTACTCGAAGGCACAGTCATGGGCGGTGGTTTTGGCCTGGCCTGTGTGGCTGATGTGGCAATTGCCACGGAGACCGCAAGCTTCCGTTTGCCCGAGACCTCTTTGGGCGTGGTGCCCGCACAGATTGCGCCGTTCCTCGTCGAACGCCTGGGCTATTCGCAGGCGAAGCGCCTGGCGGTCACCGGTGGTCGTCTTGACGCTGCTGCAGCTTTGCACCTTGGCTTGGTGCATGAAGTCACCGGCACTGCTACCGTGCAAACCGTGCTGGACCGCGTGCTGGCCGACATCCTGGCCTGCGCACCCGGCGCATTGGCTGCGACCAAGGCCTTGATGGCACGTGCACGGCTGGAGACACCACAGAGTCTGGTACAGGACGCCGCCGCCATTTTCTCCCGCGCTGCCATGGGCCCCGAAGGTCTGGAAGGCATGACCGCATTTATTCAGAAACGCAAACCACAGTGGGCTTTGCCATGACATTCTCAAAAATCCTGATCGCCAACCGCGGAGAAATCGCCTGCAGGGTGATTCGTACTGCACGCAAGCTCGGTTACCAAACCGTGGCCGTCTACAGCGACGCCGACCGCGATGCGCCGCACGTCGCGCTGGCCGATGAAGCCGTGCACATTGGCGCCTCGCCTGCATCCGAGTCGTACCTGAAGTTCGGCGCCATCCTCGACGCTGCGCGCAAGACCGGCGCCGACGCACTGCACCCTGGCTACGGTTTCTTGAGCGAGAACGCCGCCTTTGCACAAGCCTGTGTGGACGCCGGTGTCGTCTTTATCGGGCCACCTCCCAGCGCCATTACCGCCATGGGCGACAAGGCGCTGGCCAAGAAGCGCATGCTGGAAGCGGGCGTGCCCTGCGCGCCCGGTTATCTGGGTGCGGACCAAAGCGATGCAGCCTTGACGGCCGAGGCCAAGAAGCTCGGCTATCCGCTGCTGGTGAAAGCCGTGGCCGGTGGCGGCGGCCGTGGCATGCGACTGGTACGCAGCGATGCTGAACTGCAGCAAGGCATCGAAGGCGCACGCCGCGAGGCGACCAGCGCGTTTGGCGACGGCACGTTGATGCTGGAGCGCCTGATCGACAACGGCCGCCATATCGAGATGCAGGTATTCGCCGACGCACATGGCAACGCGGTGTATCTTGGCGAGCGCGACTGCACCGCCCAGCGTCGCCGCCAGAAGGTGATTGAAGAGGCGCCTTCCCCCGTGGTGAGCCCCGCGATGCGCGAAGCGATGGGCAAAGACGCCGTCGCTGCCGCACTGGCCGTGGGCTACCGTGGTGCGGGCACGGTGGAGTTCATCGTCGATGACAAGCTCAACCATTACTTCCTGGAGATGAATACGCGTTTGCAGGTCGAGCATCCGGTGACCGAATGCATCACGGGTTACGACCTTGTGGAGTGGCAGTTGCAAGTGGCTGCGGGTGATCCCTTGCCTGCGAAGCAGAGTGACATCACGTTGACCGGCCACGCGATTGAAGCGCGCCTGTATGTGGAAGACCCCTACAGCAGCTTTGCACCACAGACCGGCACGGTTGTTTGGTGGAAACCAGAGAACGCATTGCATGGTGGAGTTCGTGTGGACGACGGCATTCGCCAGGGCAGTGTGGTGTCTCCGTTTTACGACCCCATGGTTGCCAAAATCATCGTGCATGGCCGTGACCGCGACGACGCGATCCGCCGCCTGCGTGCAGCGCTGGCGAACACGCCACTACTGGGCTTGAAGAACAATGGCCGTTTCCTGAGTGACCTGGTGGATCACCCGGCCTTCCGCAAGGCCGAGATGACGACGACGCTGATCGACCACTGGCTGGAGCAAGGCGAGCCTTTGTTGCAAACACCAGTAGCCAGCGATGCCGCATGGCAAGTTGCTGCCGTCGCATTGGCGATGCAGCAAGGCAACAGCTGGCGTTCCAACAGCGTGGCCGCCTACGGTTTCAAACTGCAGTGCGCAGATACCGTGCGCGCGGTGCGCGTGCAGCCCGACCGCCATGGCAACGTGGCAGTGACGGTGGACAGTGCCAGCGTGCAGGCCAAGGTCGTTCACTTCGAAGATGGCGTGTTGCGCCTGGAGCTGGATGGCGTGGCGCAAACGGCTATCGCGGTGTTTGCAGGTGCTAATTTGCATCTTGCCTACGCAGGCCATGCACATGTCTTCACGGAAGTCTCGGCATTCCCCAATGCCGATGCGCTGAAGGACGCCAGTCGTGCCCGTTCGCCGGTGGCCGGCAAGGTCACGCAGGTGCTGGTGACACCAGGGGCTGCGGTAGAAAACGGCCAGCAACTCGTGTGTGTGGAAGCCATGAAGATGGAAATGTGGCTGTGCGCCGAAAGCGCGGGTACGGTCAAGGCCGTTCACGCCAAGGCCGGCGACCAAGTGGAGTCCGGCGCACTGCTGGTCGAGCTCGAAATCAATACCAAGAAGGAAGCATGATGGAAAAAGCAATTCTGACCTGCGCGCTCACCGGCGTGCTCACCAACCCCAAGCAACACCCCGTTCCGGTCACGCCTGCACAAATGGCGGCCGAAGCGCGTGATGCGTTCAACGCCGGCGCGTCCATCATGCACGTGCATGTACGCAGCCAGGAAGAAGGCATGGGTCACATGCCCTCGTGGGACCCGGAAGTCATGGCTTCGGTGGTGGATGCGATTCGCGCCGCCTGCCCGGGTGTCATCATCAACCTGACCACCGGTGTGGTGGGCAAAGACGTGTCGGGCCCGCTGGCCTGCATCCGCCGGGTCAAGCCGGAGATTGCTGCCTGCAATGCCGGTAGTCTGAATTACCTGAAGATCAAGGAAGACGGCAACTGGGCCTGGCCGCCCATGGTGTTCGACAACCCCGTATCCAAGGTGCAGCAGTTCCTGGACGTAATGGCCGAGTGCGGTACCCACCCAGAATTTGAATGCTTCGACGTGGGCATCGTGCGCGCTGTGGGCATGTTCGTGAAGAACGGCATGCTCAAGCCCGAGATGGGCCGTCCCGAATACAACCTGGTGATGGGCGTGGCCTCGGGCATGCCTTGCGACGCTGACCTGCTGGCACTGTTGCCACAGTGGATGGTGCCCAACAGCGTGTGGCAAGCCACGCTGATTGGCCGCCAGGAAATCTGGCCCGTGCACCAAAAGACTGCCGATCTGGGCGGCATGTTGCGCACCGGTCTGGAAGACACCTTCTATTTGCCCAATGGCGAACGTGCGGCCGGCAATGGTGCCTTGATCACCGAACTGGCTGCCTGCGCCCAGCGCGCGGGGCGGTCTATCGCCAGCCCGCAGGAAGCGCGCGCCCTGCTCGGCCTTCGTCACTAGACTGACCCTAAAATCCTGTGGTATACTTCGAGGCTTAGCGGCTGTAGCTCAGTTGGATAGAGTACTTGGCTACGAACCAAGGGGTCGTGGGTTCAATTCCTGCCAGCCGCACCAAACGTGAAACCCTGGAACAGCAATGTTCCAGGGTTTTTTCGTTTCTGCGCCCAGCGCGCCGCGTGCGACCTTCCGCACGGGTGGGTTTCCGTGAAGGACGGTGCGTCAACGCACAGATGGATGGTCTCGCGCAAGCTAGTCTGTGGGTACTTCCCACCACATACCATCCTCATGAACAATCCCCCCATACAACCGTCGCCCAGCCTGGCTCCCAGCGAGTCTCTCAGCAGTGTCTTGGGGCAAGCGGAGCATGTTCAGGTGTTGGTGGAACAAAGCGCGCTGGAGTTGTCCACCGTCAATTCTGTGCTGGAGCAGGAAGTAGGTGTGCAGGCAAATTCACCCGAGGTACAGCAGGCGCTGGTGCAAAGCCAGGCTGTGGAGGAAAAGGTTCAAGACGCATCCGACAAGCTGGCGTTGGTGACACAAGCGCTGGAAGAGGAAATCCGCGAGCGCCATGCCATGGGGGCGGAGCTTGCGTTGGTCACCCAGCAGGAGCAGTTGGCGCGCCATGCCGCCTTGCACGATGCGCTGACCGGCTTGCCAAACCGGACCCTGTTCCATGACCGTCTGGAGCATGGCTTGGCACAGGCCCGTCGACACGAGCTGGCGCTGGCCGTGATGTTTCTGGATCTGGATGGTTTCAAGCAGGTCAATGACACCTACGGCCACGACGTGGGCGACGCGGTGCTGCAGACGGTTGCAGAACGGCTGACGGAAAACACGCGCGACGACGATACCGTCAGTCGCCTTGGTGGGGACGAATTCTTGTACTTGTTAATGGGGGCGACTGACGAGCAGTCCGTTGCCAACCTGGCCCAGAAGATCGTTAATCGGATTCAGGTACCGTGCCAACTCAGTGTGGGTGAGATCCGTGTGCAACTGAGCATAGGCGTTGCACTGTTTCCCAAACACGGAGAAACTGCCGAGGCCCTGATCAAAGCGGCGGACACTGCCATGTATCTGGCCAAACGTGACCGCAGTGGCTACACATTCGCAAAATAGCCAAGCCGGAATCAGGCCACCGATACAATGAAATCAGCCACGGAGTGCCGTGGACTGCATTGAACGGAATCATGAGCAAGGCCTTTACCAAAGAGTCTGACAACGGCACTGACGACGATGAGTTGCAGTTGCCCGCGCTTCCCGCAGGCGGCAAAAATTACATCACCCCGCTGGGCTATGCCACGTTGCGCGACGAGCTGCTGGACCTGATCGACAACGAACGGCCCAAGGTGGTGGAAGTGGTGCACTGGGCGGCCAGCAATGGCGACCGCTCGGAGAACGGCGATTACCTCTACGGCAAGAAGCGCTTGCGCGAGATTGACAGGCGCATCCGTTTTTTGACCAAACGCCTGGAAATTGCCGAAATCACCGACCCTGCCATTCATTACGGAAACGAGCAGATTTTCTTCGGGGCGACCGTGACCTATGTGGATGAAACGGGGCTGGAGCGTACGGTCACCATCAAGGGAATCGACGAAGCCAATAGCGCGCAGGGGGAAGTGAGCTGGATTTCGCCCATTGCCAGAACCTTGCTTAAGGCCCGCGAGGGGGACGAACTCAAACTGGTGATGCCAGATCGCGTGGGCGATATCGAGGTGCTGAAAGTCAGCTACCCCAAGCCCGCTTAGCCGGGGCTAGCGCCCTTGTTGCGCTCGGCGCGCAGTACCGATGCTGTACGCCGCAGGTTGCGCAGGGCCACTTCCATGTGTGCCGTATCGCGGACTGCAACGATAAAACGCAAATCGGTGGCGTCCTGTGCCGCCTCCTGGCCCATGTCGATGTGGATGATGTCGGCCTCTGCGGCCGCCAGCGCCGCCGCCACTTTGGCCAGCACGCCCTTGCCGTTGTTGACGGTCGCAATCAGATTGACCTCAAAGGCCCGCACTGGTTCGTCCGCCCAGTCCACACCAATGAAACGCTCACTGTCCTTGTGTTGCAGTTTTTTGGCAATCGCGCAGTCATGCACGTGCACCACCAGACCTTCGCCGCGGCCTAAGTAGCCCACGATCTCGTCGCCTGGAATCGGGCGACAGCATTGGGCAAACTGCACCGAAGCGTTCTCGCTGCCATCCAGCGTAATGGAGCCCAAAGAAGGCGACTCGTGTGCCGTGAAGCGCTCGCGGGTCAGCAGTAGTGCGTCAGGGCGCTCGCCAGCTTCTGTCAGCAGGTTGACTAAGCGCTTGGCCACAATGTTGGCGATGCGTTTGCCCAGGCCAATGTCGGTGAGCAGTTCCTGCCGGTTTTTATTGCCGGTAAAGCGCAACAGCTTGTCCCAGATAGGGGCGTAGGCGGGATCGTCGTCCGGAAAGCGTTCAATACCTTCGGAGCGCAGGGCCTGCGTCAACAGCTTGCCGCCCAGCCCTTCGGATTCGGTTTGCGCCAGTGTCTTGAGGTGGTGGCGGATCTTGGAGCGGGCCCGGCCCGTGCGCACAAAGCCCAGCCATGCAGGGTTGGGGGTCGATACCGGTGCGGTGACCACTTCCACCACATCGCCATTTTTAAGCTCGGTACGCAGCGGGACCTGCTCGCCATTGATGCGGGCCGCCATGGTGCGATCGCCCACGTTGCTGTGAATGGCGTAGGCAAAGTCGACCACGGTGGCGCCGCGCGGCAGCGCCATGATCTGGCTCTTGGGCGTGAACACATAGACGGCATCGGGAAACAGGTCGACCTTGACGTGGTCCCAGAATTCGGCGGCGTCGCGGGTTTCGTCCTGGATGTCCAGCAGGGATTGCAGCCATTTGGTCCCCAGGCGGTCGCTTCCCGCATCGCCGGGGTTATTGACCTTGTACAGCCAGTGCGCGGCCACACCCGACTCCGCCACGATGTGCATGGCTTCAGTGCGCATCTGGAATTCCACATTCACGCCCGACGGGCCGACCAGCGTGGTGTGCAGCGACTGGTAGCCGTTGAGCTTGGCGATGGCAATATGGTCCTTGAACTTGCCCGGTACCGGCTTGTAGAGTTGGTGCAGCATGCCCAGCGCGGTATAACAATCCACGACAGTAGGCACTAACACCCGAAATCCGTAAATATCGGTCACCTGGGCAAAACTCAGGTGTTTGCTGGTCATCTTCTTGTAGATGGAATACAGCGTCTTCTCGCGCCCGGCAATACGCACCGGCATCTTTGCGTCCGCAAACGTGGCTTCGACTTCCTTTTGCACCTTCTGGATCAGGTCGCGGCGGCGGCTGCGGGCCTTGGCTACGGCCTTGGACAGGATGGCATAGCGCCAGGGGCGCAGATGCTGGAATGACAGGTCCTGCAGTTCGCGGTAAGTCTGGTTCAGGCCCAAGCGGTGGGCAATGGGGGCATAGATTTCCAGCGTCTCAGAGGCGATGCGGCTCCACTTGCTGCGTGGCACGTCTGACAGCGTGCGCATGTTGTGCGAGCGGTCGGCCAGCTTGATCAGGATGACGCGTACATCGCGTGCCATGGCCAGCAGCATCTTGCGGAAGGACTCGGCCTGATTTTCCTCACGCGTGTTGAACTGCAGCTTGTCCAGTTTGGTCAGGCCGTCGACCAACTCTGCCACGGGGGAGCCAAACTTTTCGATGAGCTCGGTTTTTGTGACACCGCAGTCTTCCAGTGCGTCGTGCAGCAGGGCGGCCATCAGGGCCTGCGCGTCGAGTTTCCATTCAGCGCATTGACTGGCAACGGCGATCGGGTGGGTGATATAGGGCTCGCCGTTGTTGCGCAACTGGCCCAAATGGGCTTCGTCGGCAAACCGATACGCCAGGCGGACTTGTTCTGCGTCGGTGGGGGACAAATAGTCCAGTTTGGCTGTCAAACCCGCAAAGCTGGCAGCCGCAGCATTCAGGGCGGCGGTGTCTGGTAGTGTGAGTGGAAGCGGGGTACCCATGCCGTAAATGTAGCGCGCGGCAGAAACCTTGGTTGCCGGGGCGAAAAAAAAGCACCGCTTGCGGTGCTTTTATCGGAAGTCCCGTTGCTTAGAGCGGGACCTTCTTAAGCATTTCAATGCCGATTTTTCCTGCGGCGATTTCGCGCAGCGCGGTCACGCCAGGCTTGTTTTTGCTTTCGATCTTGGGGGTGTGACCCTGGCTCAGCATGCGTGCACGGTAGGTGGCGGCAAGCACCAGTTGGAAACGGTTGGGGATCTGCACCAGGCAGTCTTCTACAGTGATACGGGCCATGGGATTCTCCGAAAGACTAGGGGATGTTCAAGGCTTTGAACGTTTCGGCTCGGGCGCGGCGTTGCGCCGAAAACTTGAGCCGTTGGGAGTGAACAATGGCCTTCAGGTCGAAAAGCGCACGGTCAAACAACTCATTGATTATAACGAAGTCGAATTTATCGGCGTGGGATACCTCGGCTTGGGCATTTTTCATGCGCATGTCGATGACGTCGGGAGCGTCTTCACCACGGCGCTCCAGGCGAGACCGCAGCTCTTCCCAGCTAGGGGGCAAGATGAAGATGCAGATGGCGTTGGAGAAAATGTTCTTGATCTGAATGGCACCCTGGAAGTCGATTTCCAGAATCACGTCCGCGCCTTGGGCCATGCGTTCTTCGATGGCTTTTTTGGAGGTGCCGTAGCGCTGGCTGTGCACATGGGCCCATTCGACAAAGGCGTCGGCAGCCACCATGGCGTCAAACTCTTGCTGGGAGGTGAAAAAGTACTCGCGGCCGTGTTTTTCCTGGCCGCGTGGTGCGCGTGTGGTGTGGGATACCGAGGGCTGGACCCGCGAGTCCAGCTCCAGCAGGGCCTTGACCAGACTGGACTTGCCGGCTCCGCTGGGGGCCGCAACGACGAAGAGGTTTCCGGGATAGTCCATAGACATGGGGCCTTATTCTATGTTCTGAACCTGTTCGCGCATTTGCTCGATCAGCACCTTCATGTCGACCGAGATATGGGTCAACTCCAGCGCCGCGGACTTCGATCCCATGGTGTTGGCCTCGCGGTGCAGTTCCTGGATCAGGAAATCCAGGCGTTTGCCGATCTCTCCGCCTTTTTTGATCAGGCGCTCGATTTCGTCCAGGTGGGAGTTCAGACGTGTGATTTCTTCGGCCACATCAATGCGGATGGCAAACGCGGTGGCTTCGGTGAGTGCCCGGTCCTGCGCTGCCTCAGGCAGGGTGCTGCCATCGGTCAGGGCCATGGCCTCTTTCCATCGGTCCAGAAAGCGCTGGCGCTGCTGTGCCACCAGTTGCGGCACCAGCGGCACGGCCTGCAGGGCCAGCGTGCGCAATTGGCTCAGGCGTTCCAGCAGCATGGTGGATAACTTGCCGCCTTCGCGCTGGCGGGCTGCCATCAGTTCCTTGAGGGCTTTCTCCGCCAGTGGCATGACGCTGGCGCTCCAGTCGCGGGTGCCGGTTTGTTCGGCGGCGGCAAAACGCAATACGTCGGCTACGCTCAGAGCGCTGGCCTGGGGCAGCCAGGCCTTGACGTTGTCCTGCACCGCATTGAGCCGCTGTAGCAGTTTGGGGCTGGGGTCTTGCACACTGGTATTGCTGGCCACCTCGATGGAGGCGCGTACTTCCACCTTGCCGCGTTTGAGCTTGGCCGACACCAGCTCGCGCAGTGTGGGTTCGAACTGGCGCAGGTCTTCGGGCAGGCGGAACGACAGGTCCAGGAAGCGGCTGTTGACCGAGCGGATTTCCAGCCCCAACTGGCCGGGAGGCTGGTTTTTGGCGTCGCTGTCGGGGGCGTTGCTGGCTGTGCTGTGCTGTGCACTGGCATAGCCAGTCATGCTGTAAACTGGCATTGCGGTTTCTCGCATCATGGGAACGGCCCCGAGAATAACCCGGTTCAGACGCACCAGACGAGCTTAAAACCCCAAATTTATGTCAAAGGTCAAGCCAGCCCCCCTGCCTCCGGACACCACCATTGGTGGCTACCGCATCATTCGCAAGGTCGCGGCAGGAGGCTTCGGACTGGTCTATCTGGCGCTGGACCCCGACGGGCAGCAGGTTGCGGTCAAGGAATACTTGCCATCCTCTCTGGCCACCCGTGCACCGGGTGAATTGCTGCCCCAGGTGCAAGCCGAAAAGCTGTCGCTGTACCGACTGGGCCTCAAGAGCTTCTTTGAAGAAGGCCGTTCGCTGGCGCAAATCTCCCATCCCTCGGTGGTGAGCGTGTTGAACTTCTTCCGTGAAAACGAGACCGTTTATATGGTGATGAACTACCTGGAGGGCGCCGCCCTGCAGGACTTCATCGTCACCGCGCGTGACCTGAAGCAAAGCAAGGTATTCCGCGAGTCCACCATCCGTTCGCTGTTTGACGAAATCCTGCGCGGCTTGCGCATCGTGCACCAGCACAAGATGCTGCACCTGGACATCAAGCCGGCCAACATCTTCATTACCGACGACAACAAATCGGTATTGATCGACTTTGGTGCCGCGCGTGAAGTGCTGAGCAAGGAAGGCAACTTCATCCGCCCGATGTACACGCCCGGTTTTGCCGCGCCCGAGATGTACCGGCGTGATGCGTCCATGGGCCCGTGGACCGATATCTACGCGATTGGCGCCTGTATTTACGCCTGCATGCAGGGCTATCCGCCAAATGAAGCACCGCAGCGCCTGGAAAAAGACCGTATTGCGATTGCCCTAGCGCGCTTGCGTGGTGTGTACTCCGACAACCTGATCGAGGTGGTGGAGTGGTGCATGTCGCTGGATCCGCTGTCGCGCCCGCAATCGGTGTTTGCATTGCAGAAGGAACTGAGCCGCGAAGGTGAGCGTCGCTATACCAAGCTCAGCGTGACCGAGAAGGTGCGCATGCAGTTCGAGAACATGGTGACCGACAAGAAGGCGGCCACCACGCCCGCCAACATGGCTGCCAAACCCAAATGAAGACCCCCACGGCCGCGGTGCTCCCTGCGCCCCACCGGGGTGCTGGCCTCCTTGAGGTAGCCCGGCGGAGGTCTGCATGAAGTTTTCTGTTTTCCAAATCAGCCGCAAAGGCGGGCGTGAGAAAAACGAAGACCGCATGGGGTATTGCTATACCAAGAGTTCGGGCCTGTTTCTGCTGGCGGATGGAATGGGTGGGCACCCCGAAGGGGAGGTTGCCGCGCAGATGGTGCTGCAGGTCATCTCCGCCCTGTACCAGAAGGAAGCCACGCCGGAGATTGCCGACGTCAAGGCATTCTTCAACATGGCCATCATGGCGGCCCATCGCCAGATCCTGAAATACGCCGCTGAAAAAAATCTGGGCGACACCCCGCGCACTACACTGGTTGCCGCCATTGTGCAGGGCGGCACAGCCACCTGGGTGCATTGCGGCGATTCCCGCCTGTACACATGGTGCGCCACGGCGAGATGCTGGCGCGTACGCGTGACCACTCTTACCTGGAGCAGCGCCAGAGCGTGCATCCAGAAGCACTGCCCGCCAATTTCAACCGCAATGTGCTCTACACCTGCCTGGGCTCACCCACCAAGCCGGTGTTTGATGTGACCGGCCCGGTCTTGCTGCAGCAGGGCGACCGCATCATGCTCTGTTCGGATGGCCTGTGGGGCAGTCTGGATGACGAGGACATCGTGTTCCACCTGGCGCAGAAGTCGGTGGCCACGGCGGCCCCTGATCTGGTGGAGCGCGCGCTCATGAAGGGAGGCCCCCAGAGCGACAACGTGACGCTGATTGCCATGGAGTGGGAGACGCCCGACCATTTCGAATCCACGCGGGGCAGCATTTCCACCGACAGTATTGAGGACGGCGTGTTTGCGTCCACTGTACAGGGTGGTTGGCTGGACTCGGATGTGGAGGATATGGACGATGCGGCCATTGAACGCTCCATCGCCGAAATCAACGAAGCCATTCGCCGCTCTGCGGCCCGCAAATCCTGAGTCCACCAACCTGAGTCCGTTGTCGGGCTCTGTCTGTCCATTTCCAAGGATTCCCATGACTGAGTTTGTTCGCAGCGGTGCCCGTGCCGCCCATTCCCTGCGCCCGGTGCGCATCACCCGCAACTACACCATCCACGCCGAAGGCTCGGTGCTGATCGAGTTTGGCGCTACCCGCGTGCTGTGCACCGCATCGGTGGAAGAACGCGTGCCGCCGCACAAGCGCGGTAGCGGCGAAGGCTGGGTGACCGCCGAGTACGGCATGCTGCCGCGCGCCACCCACACCCGCAGCGACCGCGAGGCCGCGCGTGGCAAACAAAGCGGGCGTACGCAGGAGATCCAGCGCCTGATTGGCCGCTCGCTGCGTGCTGTGTTTGACTTGAAGAAACTGGGCGAACGCACCATCCAGCTCGACTGCGATGTGATCCAGGCCGACGGTGGCACCCGCACCGCCGCCATCACGGGCGCCTTTGTCGCGGCACAAGACGCGGTCAACGGCTTGCTCAAAGCCGGCAAAATCACCGAGACGCCCATCACGGCTGCCGTGGCAGCCATCAGCGTCGGGCTGGTGCAGGGCACGCCGCTGCTGGACCTGGAATACACCGAAGACTCGGCCTGCGACACCGACATGAATGTGGTGATGACAGGCGCCGGCCACTTTGTTGAAGTGCAGGGTACGGCCGAGGGAGTGGCCTTCACGCGTGCCGAGATGGACCAGTTGCTGGGATTGGCCGAAAAAGGCATCTCCGAGTTGATGGTTTTGCAGCAGCAATCGCTATCAAAGTAATAGCTGGTTGCGCACAATCCATAAGGGCTAGAGGCCAATTTGACATGAAAATCGTACTCGCATCGAACAACCAGGGCAAACTCGCCGAGCTGCAGGCCATGTTCGCCCCGCTGGGCTGCACGCTGGTGCGCCAGGGCGATTTGGGCGTACCCGAGGCGCCGGAGCCCTACCGCACCTTTGTGGAAAACGCGCTGACCAAGGCGCGCAACGCCGCGCAACACACCGGCCTGCCCGCGCTGGCCGACGACGCCGGTTTGTGTGTGGACGCCTTTGGTGGTCTGCCCGGTGTGGACACCGCCTACTACGCCACCCAACACGGTTACCCCAAGGGCGATGACAACAACGTCACTGCGCTGCTGGAGCAGATGCAAGGCATGGACAACCGCCGCGCCGCCATGGTCAGCACACTGGTGGCGGTGCGCTCACCGGAAGACCCGGAGCCGCTGATTGCGGTGGGCCGGGTGGTGGGCGAGATTGCGCGTGAACGCCTGGGGAGCAATGGTTTTGGGTTTGATCCGGTGATCTGGATACCCGAGTTTGGTCAGACCTTCGCCCAATTGCCAGTGGAAGTGAAGAATGCCCACAGCCACCGGGGCCGTGCGGCGCAGGCCATGGCCGCGCTGATCCGCGAGCGCTGGCTGGCTGTCGCTTGAGCCTGTCGTGATACCTATTCTTCCCTCCAGCGGTGCCACAGAGACCGTGGTGCAGCGCGATGTGCAGCACTACATGCGCCCCGGCACGCTGCAACTGAGCAGCCTGCCGCCGCTGTCGCTGTACGTGCACTTGCCCTGGTGTTTGAAGAAGTGCCCGTACTGTGACTTCAATTCCCACGAACAAGCGGCAGGAGGCGTACCCGAACAGCGTTATGTCGACGCAGTCATCGCTGACCTGGAAGCCGCGTTGCCCCTGATCTGGGGCCGCAGCATCCACAGCATCTTTATCGGCGGCGGCACGCCCAGCCTGTTTGCACCAGCCACCATCGACCGTTTGCTAGGCGACATCCGTGCGCGCCTGCGGCTGGAGGCGGACTGCGAAATCACCATGGAGGCCAACCCCGGCACCTTCGAGAAAGACCGCTTCCGTGCATTTGCACAAGCGGGGGTCACGCGGCTGTCGATTGGCGTGCAAAGTTTCAACGACGACCACTTGAAAGCGTTGGGCCGCGTGCACGACCGCGCGCAGGCGCTGGCAGCGGTGGAAGAAGCAGCGCAGTCCTTCAAGACCTTCAACCTGGACATCATGTATGCGCTGCCGGGCCAGACGCTGGAGCAGGTGGGGGAAGACATTGCCCAGGCGCTGCAGTTTGCACCACCGCACATCTCCATCTACCACCTGACCATCGAGCCCAACACCTACTTCGCCAAGTTCCCGCCGCAGATTCCCGAAGACGATACGGCCTACGCCATGCTGGACCACATCACCGAGTTGACCGGTGTGGCCGGGCTGGAGCGTTACGAGGTGTCGGCCTATGCCAAGGCGGGGCACCGCTGCAAACACAACCTCAACTACTGGCAGTTTGGTGACTATCTGGGTATTGGCGCTGGCGCCCACAGCAAGCTGAGCTTTGCGCACCGTGTGGTGCGCCAGGTGCGCTTTCGCGATCCGCGCCTGTACATGGATAAAGCGCTGGGCGGCAACGCGCTGGCGCAAGAGGAAGAAGTAGCGCGGGCAGATTTACCGTTTGAATACATGCTCAACGCACTGCGCCTGCGCAACGGCTTTGGCCTGCGCGATTTCACCGAACGCACGGGTCTGGCCATCACCGCCATTGAGGCGGCGCTGCAGGAGGCCGAGCGCAAGGGCCTGATCGAGCGTGACTTTGCCCGCGTGCGCCCCACCGTGCGCGGCTTTGATTTTCTGAGTGACTTGCAGGCGCTTTTCCTGTCAAACTAGCCCCCACGCTCCGCCGCTGCGCGGGTCGCTGCCCCCCAAGGGGGCTAATTTCCCTGCGGGGCTGACCGCCAAGCGGTTCAGACGCCTTGGGGCGGCCCGGCGGCAAATTGCGATCACGCGACGGCGAGCAAATAGGAGGATCATCATGTTCTCGGTCTATGGCACAGCAGGGCGCATGTTTCGTGGCTCCTTGGAGGAGCTGCGCAAGGTAGGTCCCGCATCGGCCTTGATGCGCACCCAGCGCGTGGGGGCTGCGGGGCAGGACGGGCAAGAGCGGCCGCCGTCGCAGTTCTCGGACTTGTTGCCTGACCCGCCCACTCCCGTGGACGTGGTCCACCGCAGCGCGGTGGCTGCTTATGCCCAGACCACCAAACCCGACGGACCACGCCAGCCCCTGACCCGGGTGGACGCCATCATGAGCACCGCTGTGGTGACGATTGCCGACACCTCCACGGTGGAA
Organism: Rhodoferax saidenbachensis; assembly: GCF_001955715.1. NCBI lineage: Bacteria > Pseudomonadati > Pseudomonadota > Betaproteobacteria > Burkholderiales > Comamonadaceae > Rhodoferax > Rhodoferax saidenbachensis. The sequence continues at coordinate 931,036 of NZ_CP019239.1, forward strand.
GAAGCCTGGGCGCTACTGGCCCGGCATGGGATGGGGCAAGCACCTGTGGTGACCGAAGCCGGTGTTCTCGTGGGTCTTTTGTCACGCGCCGATCTGATGCGCCCGGACCGGTTGCCCGGCCCCGAAAGCCACGCATTGGTGTGGCGCGCGCTGTTGGCGCAAAGCGTGGTGGAAGTGATGTGGACGCCGGTACCCAGCGTGGCGCCCGACACCGACATTCGCCGCCTGGCCCGCGTGCTGCTGGATACGGGGCTGCCCGGTTTGCCGGTGGTGGACGAAGGTGGCCAAGTGATTGGTTTTGTCTCGCGCTCCGACATCCTGCGCGCGGTGGTGGCCGACCCGCCGCTGGATTTGTGGACCTGACCGTCAAAGTAGCGGGCGCATATATCCACCAGACACGATCCAGATAGAAAGTTATCTGTTGAGCTCGAGGCAACGGTCCGTGCTTACGGGTGAGTGCTGGTGTTGGATTGCATCCGGTCGCGCTGGGCCAGGGCAGGGAAGAACCTGAACCACAGGCCGGCCACGAGCATGGTGCCCACGCCACCCACCACCACCGAACCCACCGGTCCCCACAAGGCCGCCGTGGCGCCCGATTCAAACTCACCCAACTGGTTGGATGCCCCGATAAAGATGGAGTTGACGGCGGAAACCCGGCCTCGCATGGCATCGGGCGTTTCCAGCTGGACCAGCGTATTGCGCGTCACCACGCTGATGCAATCGGTGGCACCGGTCACCACAAGAGCCAGCAGCGAAAGCCAGAAGTATTCCGACAGACCAAACACCACCGTGGCGAGGCCAAACAGCCCCACCGCCATCAGTAACTTTTTGCCAACCCGCCGACGCATGGGCCACCGCGCCAGTACCAGTGACATGGTCAACGCCCCAACTGCAGGGGCAGCGCGCAGAAATCCCAGGCCCACAGGCCCCGTGTGCAAGATGTCACGTGCATAAATGGGTAACAGGGCGACTGCTCCACCCAGCAATACAGCAAACAAGTCCAGTGATGTGGCACCCAGGATCAGCTTGTGCTTCCAGACAAAGGCGACCCCCGCGAACAGCGAGGCCCACGATGCCGCCAGGTGCGAAGGCTTGTGCTGGTAGTGCACAAACAGCATGAGGCCACTGGCCGTCAGCATCAAAAGTGTGCAGCACACATAGACATTCGCCGCGCCGGTGACATACAACAAGCCGCCCAGCGCAGGGCCGCAGATGACCGCGATTTCCATGCCCGTAGAGCTCAGCGCGACCGCGCGCACTAGCAAACTCGGAGGCACCAGCAAGGGCACCAGCGCCTGTTGTGCCGGCATCTGAAAAGCGCGCGCCAGCCCCAGTAGGACCGAGATGCCCAATATCAATTCACGGGAGGCAAAGTGGCCGACGGTGGCACTCAGCAGCGTGAGGGCCACGACAGCCTGCACAAACATGCAACTGGCAAAAATGCGCCCGCGGTGCAAGCGGTCTGCCAGGTGCCCGGCGGGCAAGGTCATGATCAAGGCGGGGACAAACTGGAAGAGCCCCACCAGGCCCAGATCCCACGGGCTGGAGGTCAGGTCGTACATGTGCCAGGCCACCGCCACCATGAGCATCTGGTTGCCCATGATGCCGGCCAGACGGGCCAGCCAGAAGCGCACAAATGCGGGGTGCGCAAGCAAACGGGGTTCGGTGTGTGTGGTCATACAGGGCGGTGCGCGGTGCAGTGAATCAAATGGCGGCAGGAGCAGGTGCCCATTGTCGGCTGACTCGAAATCCTTGCCATGGAGCAAGCTTATGCGTTCAATGCGCCAGCCGGGGTACCCACCCCGGCGCCCATTGATGAAAAGACGCTTCGCAGAATCACCCGAATGGGGGATACACAAACCAGAGAAGTATCCCGAGAATCGTTCGGATGAGAATGCTCGAACTGAACAGCCATGCAGGACCGACGGCTGCGAACCTGCTGTGCTGTGGGGTGATGCATGCCTTCGGGCGTGTATTGGCGCCTGCGACGCTGGTGAAGTCTTCTTCATTGCAGTCCGGCCGCGCCGGGTGTTAGGCGCACGATGAATCGCCGACAGCTTTCGCTCCTTCTCCTTGCGCTTCCTGGCTGCTCCCTCCAGCAGGCGAAAGTGGTGCCTCCGTTGCCTACGCCGGACTATGTTCGCGTCACGTTAAAAAATACGCCTCTTGCCGAGATCAACGACCGGGTGGAACTGGCGCAATTGACGGCTTTCGTCAATCACAGGCTTACTGGATGGTCTGCGCCCTGGTTTGGTAGCCCCGAGTCTGCTTCACCTTTCACCGACAAGGCAGCGCTATTGGCACCTTCCACGTGGGGCCAGGGTTCTTCGGCCGGGACGATACGGGCCCTCTCTCGCATACGGCCACCAAGGCGGAGATCGTGGAACTGGAACACATCGCCAACCTGCCGCTGACCAAGTACCTGGAAAGCGCGCTTGGCTGAGCGGAGCAATCCCTCTATATCCGGGCGTGGGGTTAGGGCAAACGGATGAATTCGGCGCGTGGGCCGTGGATGGTGAAGAGATACATGAAAAACCATGTACTTCACCCAGAGGTGGCGGAAGCGGTGAGAAATTTACTCACTGCCCCACTTCTCTAAGCAAATCAAAGACTTAGATGTGTACGAAGAATCCATTTTGGCACACTTGTCTGGCTCACAGAATGTAGGGGGCAATCACTGACAGCGCCCACTTGGAGAGCAAGGCCAGAATTGAGAGGGCGATGGCTATTCCAAGACTCTTCACTCCCTCGCGAATAAGGCGCTGCGTCCAGTGCTCGCCCTCCCGACTAAATCGCACGTTGGGAAACAGATTGGCAATCGCTGCCATTCCTAGACGCTGCAGATAAGTCCATAGATTGCCGTAGACCAAAAACCACAGGGCGAAGGACACGGCACGGGGGTAGTCAACATCCTTGAGATATGGCGCAGTCATAGTGGCAAGCCACAGACATAGCAGAACCCCGATGAGGACACCTGTAAGTTGCACCACAAGCCCAGTCCACTCAGTTCTTGCCAACCTTGTTGCTAGGCTCTTATGCCGAGCTAGCGTCGATTCAAGCGCGGAGAACGTGGCCTCAACCCAATCCTTAGAGTCACCGCCCACGATGATGTGAGATGCGGACTGAGCTGCAGAGTCAAGCCTGACCTGAATTTGCTCACCGACCATGTGATTCGTCTGGAGCCCGCTAGGGCATTCAGCTTCGAACACCAATCGCTCTAGCTTGTTTGCGGTCTTGTAGTAGTTCCATGCCTCTTCCGCAGAAAAGGCTCGATACCCTCTATCGTCGAATCTGACTACGTACATCAGAGATAGTTTTCGCGCGTTGTCTTGCGTACTTGAGTTGTGCGCTTCCATGCGCTGTATCACTACCCGATTTAGCTCCTGAATTGCCTCGTCAGTTAGAACGAGGTTGCTAACCATCACGTCACGTAAAAAGCTAGGCATCCGAATCCTCCCTTTGTGTCAGTTTTCTCAGAGCTTACCGCCGATTGGATACGTGGGGACGTCTTTGAACTAGTCAGCTTGGGAGCCACAGACTCACCGCGAGGTGTGTACTGAGGGGCTAGGGCGTCCAGCCCGTAGCCCATCGCGTCCTCGACGCGATGCGGGGGAGCCGATGACGAATTAGCGGGTGGGACGTCCGTAGGGCGGCACCACTGCCCGCGCCACCCCGCCCACGGGGTGGTCGTCAGCGGGGGCGTAGCCCCGCCCCCCGACTGCTCCGCAGCGGGGCATAGGGAGTCAGCGCGGAACGCCCTGCCGTCCAGGCAGGCCCATAGCGACCACCGCAAGGTGGATGTATGACGAGCCACCGATGACAAGCCGTAGGTGCGGGAATAGGGGGCTTGTGATGCAAGCGGCGGGGCTGTCTCCCTATGCCCCGCTGCGGAGCAGCAGAGGGGGCGCTGTATTCAAGCTGTGACGGTGCCCTAGCACCGTAGGGCGTGGCCCGGCGTCCAGACGGGGTAAACAACCGATAAGCCCAGACGCTGAGCGTCTGGTCATGCATGGTGATTAGAGAGCGCGTGGCTATACGCCAGGTGCACAAGGGTGTGCACACCCTCTGACACAGAAAGCCCAGTTGCATGACCATCCTTCCCGAAGACGAATCTCAAGTTTTATACGAGATCGGCGCTATGCGCCGACCAGCAACAGCTTCTAGAACCTCGGCTTTGCAAGACGAACTGCTGGGCAATCTAGATGCCATAGAACCTATTCCAGAGGACAAGCGCATTACGGGTGAACGCAAAGTTATGGAGGTGTTGACCTGGTTGCACCGCTTCGGATGGCTAACGTCCCGGATGGTCGCGGCACTCGTGTGGCCAACTGCGTCGCAGTCCTGGCCAATGGCCCGGCGCACGTTGAAAAAGATGCTGGTCGACAAGCTGGTACTAGTGCGCGCGCTACCCCAGGGCGGGGACGTGTACCTGTTGTCGGTCAAAGGAGCGAGGCTGCTGCAAGACGCCACAGGCGTCCAAGCCAAAGGCGGGCAGGGGCTCGCAACGGGCAATGCGATTCATCGTGCGTGCAGCAATTGGCATTTGATAGAGCAAATGCAGGCGGGCTTAGGGATTTGGACAGAGCATGAAATCGCCTCAGGTCTCGCGCCAGTTCATACCGTCAACGGGAAATTGTTTGATGGATTGGTCGTCCACGACGACGGTCTGGTAACCGCTTGCGAAATCGAGAACACCTGGAAAAACCGTAGCCGCAGGCAGGCAGTGGTGGAAGTCGCTACGCGGCACCTAGGCCGCGACAAACTGACCCGCATCGGTGTGGATGCCATGGGGCAGGAGCTATACCTTGCAAAGCTATCTGTGGTCTCTACATCGGTAGATGCGATGCGGAGTATGGTCGCGAGCTTCTACGAGGCCCATCGAATGCTCACGGCAACCGAGATGTGCCTGGCCGCCGTGGATGTATCCGTGCTGCCGGTCTCGCCCAGCCTAGTGCCGGGCGAGTCGACTACGGAGAATTTATGGTGGAACGTGATGCAGCCCCACACATTGAGCTAGGTGCTTAGTAGTCGGTGGCTAGGTCAGCTGGCACCGCCATTTGGAAGTAGCGGTACACCGCGTCAGGGACGTCTTGCTCCAAGCCGTCTCGGCAATTCTGAATGTCCACCTCGCAGTCCCTCCGGGTGTATTCGTCGCCCATCCAGTTGTAGGTGTCCGACAAGTCAAGGGGCAACTGGTCTTCAGCAGAAAACTTCTTTTTTGGGGCAATTTGCTGCAGTTCATAGGCGGTCTGCTCTGCAGACTTGCGTGCTTTGTACGTCTTCGTGTCTTCCCGTTCCACGGAAGCGACAAAGCGAGACTCAGTTTTCGTGCCGTCAGGACGGCAAATGTAGCCCTCGCTAAATGTCGGCGTAGTCAACTGATAGGTATTGGGCTGGTTAAACCCGTTCTGCTTGTAGCCTGGCTTGACATAGCCAAGCTGCACTAGCCCAGGGCCGCAGCGGTCAGATTTCTTGGTGTGGTTTTCGTTATTGATGAGCGTAGACACATAGCGTGCATTGGGCTCCATTTCCCCTGTCTCTTTGTTCTTGCAATACCAGCCAGCGAGAGCCGCTATGCGGTCTTGGGGTGGCGCTGTCTGTCCGTGGCGTTTGGCGTGCAGAGCCAATATGCTCAGTACAAGGCGCTGAGGGTACGAAATGACAGGGTCGATGATGGACATGGCAGAAACCATGGCAAACGGCGACAGGTCGGGAATGGGGTTGATGTAAGGCGGCACGCCTGTGACGGGTTTTGGCAAAGTAGTTCTCCCAGATAAAAATTCGGCATCGGGTGACGTCCGATATCTGGTGTAGACAGCGTGTTTAAACGCGCCCCAAGAAAAAAGCCACGGGGGAGAGCCGTGGCTTTTTAGAACTGCAGTGCATAGACTCGTCACAAGTGCATATGCCTTACCTATAGTCAGCGAGTTTTATCCGCCCCAAGGACTCGGCATCCGTCTCCCATGCCTAAGCCGCGTTAGCGGCGCATCGCGTTGCCCTGCAACGCACTGTTCGTTTGCCGCGCAAACGTGAGCCAACGGCTCATAACTTTGTTTCTTTGTTAGGTTCTATCTTCTGCAATGCAGTCTGTTAGCTTCTACTTGGTATAGAAGATCCTGCCTACAAAATCTAGAAGCACTGTTTGCAAAATCTAGAAACTCACGGTTGCGTTCGAGAGTTGTCTTGTATGGAACGGCCCCTCGCGGGGCTTACTTCGTATAGAAATCGAGTAGGGAGAAAAGTGGCTACAGGGGTTGTCAATATCCCCCATTTGGGGGATATCAGAAATCAAATACGGCCGCTATAGTCTGCCCACTCGCCCATGAAGAAAATCCTACTCAGACTCCTATCTAAAAACTTTGTGGTTGTGGCATTGTTGATAGCCGCTCTAGCTTTGTTGGCTTTCATGGTTCGGCGACCAATGAAGACAGAGCCAGCATATGTCTTTCATCCGTGCCCTTCCGACTGCACTGTAGTGAACGCAACTAGCATTCGAACCATTAAAGCTGGCATAACTTTTGAATTTCCCAAGCCATATGTCAAACACTTTGACCAGTCACATTGGGACCCTGAACCCAACGGATTTGAAACTGTACTCAACGTCAAGTGGCCGTCCATGTCTGCATTCACCATGGATGAAATAGACGCCCTCTTCAAAGAATGGGACAAAACCGGACGAAGCCCGGAGACGGGTGGCTTCTTGGGTGATTTACTGGAAATCCGTATTCGCGACCATAAACAAAAGCCAGTTCCAATAAGTGCAGATGAATTGGAGGCCGTAATAGTCTCACGGTATGGGACGCCGAGAAAGATTGAGGCAATTCCAAACTTTCAGGAGTATGGTGAAAATCCACGTGAATTGGCGTATCGCACCATCGTTGGTTCATCGCGATTCGCAGACGGTATGCCAGCTTACATATTCTGCAGAGGGAAGAAGCTGGTCGCGTCGCCGGTGGTTTTAAGCGGTGGTTGTGTGGCACAACTCACTTGGCCCAATGGCTTTGAGATTGACCTAAAGTTCAATCGAGCAGACTTGCCACAATGGCAAAAGTTGCACGATTCTGCCCTTGCGCTGGTTCAATCGTTCATCGTGGAAGGCGCACTTCCCAAAGAGACATTACTGAGCCCGGTAAATGTCCCTAACCAGTCTTCTTCAGTCACAAAGCCCAATCAATAGTTCTGTGACATTGAGTTTTATACGAGATCACGAAGCCGCCTAAAGGCGACTCCGTGACCGCTCAAGGTGCGTTCATCAGCCATTCGGCATAGCTGGGTGGCAGTTTGATGCCAGAGAAATCTAACGTCTTCACGTACAAGAGAATCATCTCAGGCTTGTACCCCTTGCCGTAGTCACTCTCGCTGCCGGTCGCTGCAACATGCGGCTTATCTTGGACCCGAGTGTTCTTACGTCCGGTGTATTGTTGACCTAGTCCTGCCGGCCACTGGTTGCCCGGGGTTTGTGCATCTCGAATGCGGTCTTCTAGCTGGTGCCGATAACCATGATTCCCAAGTCCATGCCCTACATGTTCGTTGACAAATCGTAGATAGGCCTGTTCGTAAGCACGACCAAGAATGGGTGTTTTTCCGCCAGACGTTGGAACGCAAGATGGGAAAAGAAGAGCGTGGAGGCCGTCTTCGTCTCGGCGTTTATTTAAAAATTCCAAGAACCCTAGAGCGATTAGTTGTGGATGTAGAGGAACCTGACGCTTCGTAGATAGGTTCTTCAGCGAACGGGAAATGCCCGCCGCTAGAAGTTGAGGCTGCACTCCCGCAATCGCGGCTTGAATCGTCATGCAGTCCAGGCCATTCGTGCGGGTGAAGTCGGACGCAACAAGCTGCATAACTTCTCGTATGCGATTGCCATGGAACAGGCATATCAACGGTGTCCAATAGCGTGCACCTAAGTCCGAGGACATCTTCCCCTTCCAGCGAGTGCTGCGCGGGTTATACCAATCTGACTCAAAGACTTTCGTAATTTCGATGTCGCTGTAGGGACGTCGGGGATTCAATCGTTCCTGCTCCTCGTCATCAGACAAAGGCGGTAGCTCAAATACTTCGCCCACTGGATTGGGGCCACTCCTAAGATTTTTGGTAATGGCAAGAGAAAGCACTGACCGGATGGTGTTCTTCACTTTGCCATGTGTGTACTTCCGAGACCATTTGATGCTTGGGTCTTTGAGTCCGTGGTTAAGGAAGTCGTACACGTCATTGGACTGGATGTCCCCAACCGGCACATCACCCAAGTAGTCTACGAACCTTTGCCATAGGCCCACTGCCGTGGTCAGGCTCTTACCTTTCCTAGAACTCTGAAGATGCTCCCTGTACACGTTTGTCATCGCGCTCATGGGCGCCCCAAGCGTCGCTGGCTGTTTTGGGGTGGTAACTGGTTCGCCGCGCGTTCTGGCCCGTACCTGGCTTGTCGCCTGTAGTTCTACCTCGGCGAACTTACGCACCAGTTGCGGATAGAGAGGGTCGTTGCGCGATACGGGCATCTCAATTTGAGTGCACCATGCGTCAACGACCTCAAGAGCATCTTCCCATTCATCGGACGCTTTGCCTCGCGCGATGACCGAACGCATCGTTTGGTCGCTCACCTCCATGAGGCTTTCTAGTCCCTGAATGTCCCTGTCAGTGTGCTCCTGTCCCTCGTACCGGCTTAGGTCATCGATGTGCATCCACTGATATAGGCGGCGTGCGCATATGTCGTCCACAGTCTTGCTGGTTAGCGCCTTTGCCGCGGGGATGGCTGGGCTGGACGTTGCAAGCAGCCCCTCCCATTCCGCCAGCTTGGCGGCAATGAGACGCGCGCCAATGGGCTTGGCTTTGCGAAGGTCTGAGGTGTGGGTAGATTCGCGATACTTGTTCCGGCCCACGATGTGATGCAACGCCTTTGGTGGCGTCAGGCAAACGTAGTAGTTCCGGGTCGTCGCGTTCGGAGGGATGTAGAAGTATTGCGGCAAGTCTGATTCGGTCCGTGTGGCACACATTTTTGGCACACCTTGTATTTGTAAGCCCTTGAATAACAAGGACTTTAATACGAATCAATGACTTACAGAGGGGCGGCGGAAGCGGTGAGATTCGAACTCACGAACCCTTTCGGGTTGCCGGTTTTCAAGACCGGTGCAATCGACCACTCTGCCACGCTTCCAGCGGGGCGTATTCTACCTTCACCAAGGGAGGTTGCTCTCAGGCAGCCTTCAGCATGCCGCGGGTTTCGATGAAGGAAATGACCTCTTGCAACCCGGTCAGGGTTTTCAGGTTGGTCATCACAAACGGTTTCAGCCCCTTGGGCGTAGTGCGCATGCGCGTGGTGTCGGCGTGCATTACATCCAGGTTCGCGCCCACGTAAGGGGCCAGGTCTGTTTTGTTGATGACGAACAGATCACTCTTGGTGATGCCGGGGCCGCCCTTGCGGGGGATCTTTTCGCCGGCCGCCACGTCGATCACGTAGATCGTCAGGTCGCTCAGCTCGGGGCTGAAGGTCGCGGCCAGGTTGTCGCCGCCGCTTTCCACAAACACGATGTCTGCGTTGGGGTGGTCTTCCAGCATGCGGTCGATGGCTTCTAGGTTGATGGAGCAGTCTTCACGGATGGCAGTGTGCGGGCAGCCGCCGGTTTCCACGCCCATGATGCGGTCCGCCGACAGCGCGCCGCTGACGGTCAGCAGGCGCTGGTCTTCCTTGGTGTAGATGTCGTTGGTGATCGCGACCAGGTCGTACTGCTCGCGCATCGCCTTGCACAGCATTTCCAAGAGCGTGGTTTTGCCGGAGCCGACGGGGCCGCCGATGCCCACGCGCAGGGGGGGCAGGTTCTTGGTGCGGTTGGGGATATGGTGCAGTGTAGACATGGTGATTTGCTATGAATAAAGGAGCTTCTTGCGCAATATCTATAAGGGCTAAAGGCCAATTACGATCTGAAAAGCCTTGAATATTGCACTTCGTGCTGGGCACTCAGGATGGCCAGCATGGGGGTGAACGCCTGGCGGTTGTCGTCGGTCACACTCAATGCGTGGTCAATGGCGGCGGGGATTTCAGCGGTCAGTGCGGACAGGATGCGTTGCCCGGCGCTTTGGCCCAGCGGCACGGACTTGATCGCGGCCTGTGTCATGTTCTCGGCCCAGCCAAACGCATAGGCCAGCAGGCATTCGCGCACAGGCGCTTGCGTGGCGCTGGCAGCCAACGCGAAGGCGATGGGGTAGGTGGGCGCTTGGCCGGCGAGCACTGCTATCTGCGCAGGCTTGGCAGTCGTGTGGTTGCGCAGCCACTCCAGCAGGCTCTTACCCATTTGTTCGGTTTGCGCACGCAGTTCGCTGCTCTCGCGGGTTTGCAGAACCCAGGCGTTCAAAGTGGCGATGCGTGCGTTATCGCCGTCGCGCCAGGCGGGTATGGCCTGCGCGACCGCGGGCAGGTCCGAGCGCGACAGGCTCAGATGCAATTGATCGACCAGCCATGCGGATGCTTCACTTTCTGTAGCGGCCCGCGCACTGTCCACGGCGGCTTCCAGGCATTCGGAGTATGAAAATCCGCCAATGGGCAAGGCCGGTGAGGCCAGCCACATCAGTTGCATCAGGCTGCTGTCGAGCATGGTGTTTGGGCGCCGGACCGCTTAGTGGTTGTGGCCGCAACCTGGGCCGTGCACGTGTGGTGCGGCAGCAGGCGTGGTCGCAATGGGTATGGAGGCGAGTTTGGATTTGGCTGGGGGATGCGCGTGCCCGTGGTCATGGTCACTGTGATCGTGGTCGCCATGGCTGTGACCATGCCCACCGTGCCCATGGCCACCCGTGGCGTAGGCGCCGTTCTCGGGCTCGAACGCCTCGTCTACCGCGTTGACGATCAAATGCATCGCACGCAGCATGTCGGCCAGCACATGGTCGGGCTCGATCTTCAGATGGTCGGGCTTGAGCTCGATCGGCACATGGCGGTTGCCCAGATGGTAGGCGGCGCGGATCAGGTCGTAGGGCGTACCGTGTTCTGTGCAGTGGGTGATCTTCAGCACGGATTGCGGCGCCGCAATCACCTTGATCAGCGAGCCATCTTCGGCCAGCAGCACATCGCCGCCGCGCACTGCGGTGCCGCGTGGCAGAAACACACCGAGCTGGCGACCGATGGAGTCAGAAGCGTCAAATCGGCTTTTCTGGCGCACGTCCCAGTCAAGTTCGACGGTGGCAGCGCGCTTGAGCAGCACGGAGGCCAGGCCTTGGCCCTGGGGAATGCATTTGGAGACTTGGAGCATAAGAATTCTGGTGTTCAGGGGATGCCTGCATTGTGGCGCAGGCCGCCTTCCGTCTATGGAGCGCTACTGGAGTTGCCTGGTCATGAACACGCTGTAAGGGTCCAGCACATAACCCTCAAAGGGGTCGCACTCTTCAAAGCCCACGTCGCGGTACAACGCGCGTGCGGCGGCAAAGGCGTCGGGTGTTCCGGTTTCCAGGCTCATACGCGCAAAGCCGTTGGCCTGTGCCTCAGCGAGCAAGTGGGTCAATATGGCCCGGGCAACGCCCTTGCGCTGGTGCGCGTAGGCGGTGCGCATGGATTTTAGCTCCACGTGTTGTGCATCCAGGCGCTTGAGGGCGCCGCAGCCCAGCAGGTCTTCACCGTCCCATGCGGTCCAGAACGCAATGCCGGGGCCACGCAGGCTTTCTACATCGAGGGCGTGCACGCTTTCTGGCGGGGAGTGTGAACGGCTGCTGCGCAAGTGCTCTTCCAGTAGGGCCAGCACTTGGGGGTGTTGCAGATCGTCCCGTACAAACCGCATGGACTCAGAACAGGAAGTAGCGCTGTGCCAGAGGCAGGCTGACTGCCGGCTCACAGGTCAGCAACTGGCCATCGGCGCGCACGCTATAGGTCTGCGCGTCAATCTCCATCACTGGCAGATAGCTGTTGTGAATCATGTGCTGCTTGCGGATGCTGCGGATGTTCTTCACGGCGGTGACGTTCTTGGCCAGGCCGAAGCGTTCTTTCACACCGGCGTTCAAACCGGCCTGCGAGACAAACGTGAACGAGCCTTTGGCCAGTGCGCCGCCATACGCACCAAACATTGGGCGGTAATGCACGGGTTGGGGCGTGGGGATGGACGCATTCGGGTCGCCCATCGCGGCGAAGGCGATGAATCCACCCTTCAAAATAAGTGCGGGTTTGGCGGCGAAGAACGCCGGTTTCCAGACCACCAGGTCAGCCCACTTGCCCACTTCGATGCTGCCGACTTCGTGGCTGATGCCGTGGGCGATGGCGGGGTTGATGGTGTATTTGGCGACGTAGCGTTTGGCGCGGAAGTTGTCGTTGCGCGGGCTGTCTTCGGGCAGCGTGCCGCGCTGCGCCTTCATCTTGTGCGCCGTCTGCCACGTGCGGATGATGACCTCACCGACACGGCCCATGGCCTGGCTGTCGCTGCTCATCATGCTGATGGCGCCCATGTCGTGCAGGATGTCTTCTGCCGCAATGGTTTCCTTGCGGATGCGGCTCTCGGCAAACGCCAGATCTTCGGCAATGCCCGCGTCCAGGTGGTGGCAGACCATCAGCATGTCCACGTGTTCGTCCAGCGTGTTCACGGTGTACGGCATGGTCGGGTTCGTGGAGCTGGGCAAGAAATTCGCCTGGCCCACAACGCGCAGGATGTCGGGGGCGTGACCGCCACCAGCACCTTCGGTGTGGAAGGCGCACAGGCCACGGCCCTTGGTCGCTTCAATCGTGTTTTCGACAAAGCCAGATTCGTTGAGCGTGTCGGAGTGGATTGCCACCTGGATGTCGGCCTCGTCGGCCACGTCCAGGCAATTGCTGATGGCGGCAGGCGTCGTGCCCCAGTCTTCGTGCAGCTTCAGGCCAATGACGCCTGCGTTGACTTGTTCGTGCAGCGCGGCGGGCAAAGACGCATTGCCCTTGCCCAGAAAACCCAGGTTCATGGGGAATGCATCGGCCGCTTGCAGCATGCGTTCGATGTTCCACGGGCCTGGTGTGGATGTCGTGGCAAACGTGCCGGTTGCCGGGCCGGTACCGCCGCCCAGCATCGTGGTCACGCCACTGGCCAGCGCTTCTTCGATTTGCTGTGGGCAGATGAAATGGATGTGGCTGTCGATGCCGCCGGCGGTGACGATATTGCCTTCGCAACTGATCACTTCTGTGCCAGGGCCGATGATGATGTCTACGCCCGGTTGGGTGTCGGGGTTGCCCGCTTTGCCGATGGCGACGATGCGGCCGCCCTTGAGGCCGATGTCAGCCTTGACGATGCCCCAGTGGTCCAGGATCAACGCGTTGGTCATCACGCAATCGACCGCGCCCTCGTAGCGGGTGCGCTGGCTCTGTGCCATGCCGTCGCGAATCGTCTTGCCACCGCCAAACTTCACTTCTTCACCATAGCTGCCGGCGGCCAGCGTGTAGTCTTTTTCGACTTCAATGATCAGCCCGGTGTCGGCCAGGCGCACGCGGTCACCGACCGTGGGGCCAAAGATTTCCGCGTAGGCGCGGCGTCCAATCGTTGCCATTACAGTTTTCCCTTGACGTTTGCGTCAACCGGTCCATTAACGAGGCCACGAAAGCCATAAACGATGCGGTCACCAGAGAAATCTACCAGTTCCACGGTGCGTTGCTGCCCCGGCTCAAAACGCACAGCCGAGCCGGACGCGATGTTCAGGCGCATGCCCTGCGCAGCGGCGCGGTCAAAGCCCAGCGCGCCATTGGTCTCGGCAAAGTGGTAATGCGAGCCGACCTGGATCGGGCGGTCTGCGGTGTTTTGCACCACCACGGTCAGGGTGCGGCGGCCGGTGTTGAGGGCGTGCTCGCCTTCGTCGGTGAGGATTTCGCCGGGGGTCATAGTGGCGCTTTCTTTCAGAGCTGACTGAACAGGTACAGACCCGTGAACCCGAGGAGGGTTCCCAGGCCACCCAATACGGTGGCACTGCGTTCTGCCAGAAAACGGCGAATGCTCAGGCCCATGCCTACGCCACTGATGTGCAGTACGCCCGTGGTCAGCAGGAAACCAGCGGCGTAGCCTGCGAAACCCGTTTCGGGTGTCTCCGCGCCATGGGCCAAACCATGGAGTGACGCCGCCACGGCGATCAGCCCCAAGCCGAACACCTTGGGCATGGGCTTGGCAGCCAGGACGAGCATGGCGCCGAACAGTACGACTGACAGGGCAATCGCGTGCTCCAGGAACGGCAACGTCACGCCACTGGCACCCAAAACCGCGCTAGCCACCAGCGCCAGCATAAAAGTGGCAGGCCCCTGCCACACCTTGTTGGCGGGCAGCGCACTGACCGACCAGACCCCCACGGCCAGCATGGCCAGCAAATGGTCTAGTCCGAAAGGATGGGTAAGGCCCTCCATCAAGCTATGGGTTCCATGGCCGGTATGGGCTCTGGCGCTCGCAGATATTGCGCAAGCAGCTATCAAAAACAGAGCAGATCGATTGGGGGTACGCATGAAAAGTCTCCGAAAAATCGTTTTTAAACAATCGGTTGGTGCACGGTGACCAGCTTGGTGCCGTCGGGGAAGGTGGCTTCGACCTGGATGTCCGGGATCATCTCGGCGATGCCGTCCATCACGTCGGCGCGGGTCAGTACCGCGCGGCCTTCGCTCATGAGCTGGGCGACCGTTTTGCCGTCACGCGCGCCTTCCATCACAGCAGCGCTGATCAGGGCGATGGCTTCGGGGTAGTTGAGCTTGAGCCCACGCGCCTTGCGGCGTTCGGCCAGCAGGCCGGCGGTGAAGATCAGCAGCTTGTCTTTTTCACGCGGTGTTAGTTCCATAAGTATTCAGCGCGTGCGGTTGCCCGATCACGCGGAGTCAGTTCCATTTTTTCGTTTCACTCAAACATTTAGCGCGTGCGGCCGCAAAGGCCGGCCGAACACGGGGTGTTAGTTCCATAAATCAATACTAAGCAAGCCCCGTGCCCTGTGGAATACGCCACTCGCCGTAGGCGGCCCGGGCCGGTGGCATGGAATCTGCACGGTTGCGGTGTGAACGCCGAATTGCCCCCGCCACCCTCCCTCGATCCCCCGGCCCAGCGGGTGATCAAGATCCGGCGCGACTACAACACCTGGGTGGCCAGCGAAACCATGGAAGACTACGCGCTGCGCTTCACGCCGCAGCGCTTTCGCAAGTGGTCTGAATGGCGCGTGGCCAACACCGCGTTTGGTGCAGCGTCGTTCCTGATTCTGGAGGCCGTGGGCGCCACCTTGCTGGTGCAGTACGGCTTTGCCAACGCCTTCTGGGCCATCTTGGCCACGGGGCTGGTGATCTTCCTTGCCGGTCTGCCCATCAGTGTTTATGCCGCTCGGTATGGCGTGGACATGGATTTGCTGACCCGCGGCGCCGGGTTTGGCTACATCGGCTCCACCATCACCTCGCTGATCTACGCCTCGTTCACCTTTATCTTCTTTGCGCTGGAGGCCGCCGTCATGGCCTATGCGCTGGAGCTGGCGCTGGACATTCCGCCGACCTGGGGCTACCTGATCTGTGCGGTGGTGGTGATACCGCTGGTGACACACGGCGTCTCAGCCATCAGCCAGTTGCAGATCTGGACGCAGCCGCTGTGGCTTTTGATGCTGGTGGTGCCGTTTGGCTATGTTTTGGTGCGTGATCCACAGGCGTTTGCAGGAATTACGCACTACGCAGGTGAATCCGGTATGGGTAATGTGTTTAACGTGCACCTGTTTGGTGCCGCTTTGACTGTGGGCATTGCCCTGATCACCCAAATGGGCGAGCAGGCCGACTACCTGCGTTTCATGCCCGTCAAGACCGCGCAGAACCGCGGCCGCTGGTGGCTGGGCGTGCTGGTGGGCGGGCCGGGGTGGGTGATTCTGGGCGTGATCAAGATGCTGGGCGGCGCCTTTCTGGCCTACCTGGCCATCAGCCACAGCGTGCCCACAGACCGCGCGGTGGACCCGAACCAGATGTACCTGGCGGCGTATGAGTATGTGTTCCCCACGCTCGGCTGGGCGGTGGCGGCGACGGCCTTGTTTGTGGTGATCTCGCAGCTCAAGATCAATGTGACCAACGCCTATGCAGGGTCGCTCGCCTGGAGCAACTTTTTCTCGCGCCTCACGCACAGCCATCCGGGCCGGGTGGTGTGGGTGGTGTTCAACTGCCTGATCGCCTTCATGCTGATGGAGATGAATGTGTTCCAGGCGCTGGGCGATGTGCTGGGCCTGTACTCCAACATCGCCATCGCCTGGATCATGGCGGTGGTGGCGGATCTGGTGATCAACAAGCCGCTGGGCCTGTCGCCCAAGGGGATCGAGTTCAAGCGCGCCCACCTGTATGACATCAACCCCGTGGGTGTTGGCGCCATGGCGCTGGCGTCGGTGTTGTCCATCGCGTCGTATCTGGGAATGTTTGGGCCGACCGCACAGGCGTTCTCTGCCGTCGTCGCGCTGGTCACGGCGATGATCACCTCGCCTGCGATTGCCTGGGCGACCAAAGGCCGGTACTACATTGCGCGCACATCCGATATTTCCGTTCGCCCTGAATCTGTCGAAGGGTTGGCTGGAGCTTCGCCACTTCGACAAGCTCAGGACAGGCCAGGCTCCGCCCGAACGGAGGGTGATGGTGTCTACGCGCGTTTGTCATCCCGTCACTGTGTGATCTGCGAGCGCGAGTACGAAGGGCCTGACATGGCACATTGCCCTGCCTACCAGGGGCCTATCTGTTCGCTGTGCTGCACGCTGGACGCGCGTTGTGGCGATGCCTGCAAACCGCACGCAGCCCTGTCGGCGCAGTGGTCCGCCACCTTGCGCTGGTTGCTACCGCGCCGCACCTGGCCGTACCTGGACACGGGGCTGGGGCATTTCATTTTGCTCATGCTCATCATCGTCCCCATGTTGCTCACCGTGTTTGGCATGTTCTACCGCCAGGAGCTGTCGGCATGGGTGGGTATGCCCGAAGGGCAGGCGGCGCTGCGTGTCGCCTTGCAGTCGGGTTTTTCCAAGGCCTTTGCCGCACTGTTGTTGATGTCCGGCATCGTGGCCTGGTGGCTGGTGCTTGCGCACAAGAGCCGCCAGGTGGCGCAGGAAGAGTCGAACCGGCAAACCCATTTGCTGATGCGCGAAATTGAGTCGCACCGCCAAACGGACGAAGCCTTGCAGCAAGCCAAGCAGGCGGCCGAGCAGGCCAACCAGGCCAAGAGCCGCTACATCAGCGCCATCAGCCATGAGCTGCGCACACCGCTCAACAGCATCCTGGGCTACGCCCAGCTCATGGGGGAAGATGCCTCCATCCCCGCGCACCGCAAACAGGCGGTGGGCGTGATCAAGCGGGGTGGTGAACATTTGCTGTCGTTGATCGAAGGCACGCTCGATATGGCGCACATCGAATCCGGCAAGCTCACACTGAACGTCAAACCGATGCGGTTTGCCGATGGCATGCACGAGATCGCCAGCATGTTCGAACTGCAGGCATCCGATAAGGGACTGGCGTTTACCTACGAGGTGCGCGGCAGTATTCCCGACGCCGTGCGCGCCGACGAAAAACGCGTGCGCCAGATTGTGTTCAACCTGCTGGGCAACGCCATCAAGTTCACGCAGACCGGTGGCGTGACTCTGCGCCTGCGCTACGCGCGCGAGATGGCGCATATTGAAATTGTGGACACCGGGCCCGGCATGTCGGCGCAAGAGCTGGAGCGCATTTTTGAGCCCTTCACACGCGGTGATAGCGCTGCCACCGGACCGGCGGGCACCACGGGCTCGGGCCTGGGCCTGACCATTGCCAAGATGCTGACCGACCTGATGGGCGGTGAACTCACCGCGACCAGCACGCCGGGGCAGGGCTCCATATTCCAGGTGCGCCTGTTTCTGCCGGAGCTGCGGGGCCTGCCCGCTGGTGCATCCGGACGCGGCGCGGTGCAGCCCGTGCCGGTGCGCCGCGGCTATGCCGGTGTACGCCGCAAGGTTCTGGTGGTGGACAACGAAGAGGCCGACCGCGAGCTGCTGGTACAACTGCTCACGCCGCTGGGGTTTGAAGTGCGCACCGCCGCCAGTGGCCATGACTGCCTCGATCTACTCGCCGCAGGCCTGCTGCCTGACGCACTGCTGCTGGACCTGGCGATGCCCGGCATCGACGGCTGGGAAACCCTGCGCCGCGTGCGCGCGCTGGGACTGGACGCCGTGCAGGTGGCCATCGTCTCGGCCAATGCCTTTGACCGTGGGCTGGACAACGACCTGGGCCTGCCGCCTGAAGATTTCATCGTCAAACCCGTGCGCCACACCGAGCTGCTGGACTGGCTGGAGCGCAAGCTGGAGCTGGTCTGGCTCGATACCCCGGTCGTTGCACCGCCGGTGGCCCCGGCGCCTGTGATTACTGCACTGCGTGCGCCGCCGCGCAGCGCGCTGGTGGCACTGCAGGAGCTGGTACGCCTGGGCTACTACCGCGGTGTGATGAACCAGCTCGACACCATTACCAGCACCCACCCCGACTGCGCCGCGTTCAGCGCGGCCATGGAGAAACTGGCGCGCCAGTACCAGTTTGAAACCATGCTTGTACAACTGCAGAAAGCCCTGGATGAAACCCCCATCCATTGACCCCTCCCAATTGGACAACACGCTCGACCGCGAGTCCTTGAATGGCACCCTGGACCGTGCCAATAGCGATGTGGTGCTGATCGTTGACGACGTGCCCGACAACCTGGCCGTGTTGCACGACGCGCTGGACGAATCGGGCTACACCGTGCTGGTCGCCACCTCGGGCGAGACGGCACTGGCCCGCGCCGCCCAGGCGCTGCCCGACATCGTTTTGCTCGACGCCATGATGCCCGGCATGGATGGTTTTGAAGTAGCGCGCCGCCTCAAGGCCAATGCCCAGACTGCGCACATTCCCATCATTTTCATGACCGGCCTGACCGAGACCGAACACCTGGTGGCGGCGTTGGAGTCCGGTGGTGTGGACTATGTGACCAAGCCCATCAAACCCAAGGAGGTGATGGCGCGTATGGCGGTGCACCTGCAAGGCGCACGCGAACGCCGCCAGACGCGCAGCGCGCTGGACGCCTTTGGTTACGCCACCATCACCGTGCGCGCGAGCGACGGCTGCCTGATGTGGCAAACCCCGCTGGCGCGTGACCTGCTGGAGCGCTACTGCGGCACCCACGCACCGCACACACCCAGCGCAGTGCGCGAATGGCTCACCCAATGTGTGCGCGGCATGGACCATGCTGAGCCCCCCAAACTCACCATCGAGCGCGGCGCCACACGCCTGACCTTTCGCCTGCACCAACGCACCGGCGACAGCGACGGCATTCTGGAGGGCGGCGACTGGCTCATCGTGATGCGTGAGGTGTCGGACACCGCTGTCATCGAAGCCATGAGCCTGTCTTTCAAACTCACAGCCAAAGAGGCCGAGGTGTTGTACTGGGTGGTCAAGGGCAAGACCAACAAGGACATTGGCGACATCCTGGGCAGCAGCCCGATGACGGTCAAGAAACACCTGGAGCGTGTGTTTGTGAAACTGGGTGTCGAGACCCGCACGGCCGCAGCCGGTGCGGCCATGGGGCGCATTCGGCAGTTGCATCCGCAGTTTGAGGGCTGACCGGTAATGCACCACTGAACAAACACGTCCGTTCGGGCTGAGCCTGTCGAAGCCTTCAACAAGATGACGATTTGCAGGGCTGCGTTTCGCCCTTCGTCAAGCTCAGGACAGGCCAAGCTCAACGCGAACGGACGCAATCCGTAGAGCCTTCGACGATCTGTGATTGAATCCTCTTCTCAGGAGGATTCTTATGCCATCGGCTGCCACTTCCCGCCCCATTGCCCTGATAACCGGCGCCTCGTCCGGCATTGGCGAAGCGCTCGCCCAGTGTTTTGCCGAGGCGGGACACGACCTCGTGCTGGTGGCGCGCAGTGCCGACAAGCTGCAGGCGCTGGCCGCGCAGTTGGAAGCCAAACACGCCATTCATGTACTGGTGTTGCCCAGCGATTTGTCCGACCCTGCCGCCGCAGAACAACTGGCCGCGACCTGCAAACGCCGCAAGCGCGTGCCCGATGTGCTGGTCAATTGCGCGGGTGTGCTGGAGCAAAAGCCGTTTGTGCAAATGAAGCCCGGCGCGCACCAGTCCATCATCAACCTCAACATTTCCGCCGTGACAGCCATGGCGTCGCACTTTTTGCCACTGATGGTGGCGCGTGGCTCGGGGCGGTTGCTCAATGTGGCGTCCATTGCGGCCTTCCAACCCATTCCGCTGCTGGCCACCTACGCAGCCAGCAAGGCCTACGTGTTGTCACTCACCGAATCCCTGTCCGAAGAACTCAAGGGCACCGGCGTGACCGCAACCGCGCTGTGCCCCGGCATCACCGCTACACAGATGCTCAGCAGCGCTACGCAGGCCAATGCCCGGTTGTCCCAGTTGCCCGGCTTTCTGGTCGGTGATGTGCAGGATGTGGCGCGCCAGGGCATGGACGCCTGCCTGCGCGGAGATGTGGTATGTATTCCGGGCATCGTCAACCGTGCGGCCATGCTGGCCTCGCGCGGCACACCCAAATGGCTCATGCGCCGCGTGAGCGGCATGCTGGCACGCAGAAGCACATGAGTGATCCCACAATACCCCCATCACCGAGCGGACCTGGGAGAACGTGAGGAAGTGCGCCGCCGCCTGAGGGCGTGTGTTGGATGGGGTTCCGGCGTACCATGCGTGGACCCGGGAAGCTAGGGTTCTGTTCTTGGCCCCTGCCACCCAGGAGTAAGCAAATGAGCGCAATTTGTTTCTTTCGCACTTCCGCTGCCAGAGCCATCCAGCGTTTGACCTTGCGGTGTCTGAGGCGCGGTTTATGGTTGGTGTGCCTTGCTCCATGGAGTGTCTCTATGGTGGGCGCGCAAACGTTAGTGCTGGCGGCGGCGGACAGTGTTCCGACGGCCTACGTTGAACACGGGAAACAAACCGGCCTGCTGGTCGACGTCATCACCGAAGTATTCAAACGGATCGGTTACCCGGTTGACATCGCCATCATGCCCTGGGCGCGTTGCCTTGCGGAGGCCAAGGCGGGCAGGATAGATGGCATTTTTTCGGTGTACCAGACACGGGAGCGCCAGGAGTTTTTGACCTATGCAGACGAGGTGTTGATCACCCAGGTTCAGGCCCTCTTTGTGCGCAAAGATTCGGCCATCACCTTTGACGGTGATCTGAGCAAGCTTTCAGAGCTTCGCCTTGGGATCATCAACCAGACAAGTTATGGCCCCCGTCTTGACGCGGCGTTGGAAAGAGGCGTGTTCAAGAGGGTGGATGTTGCGAATAGTGTGTCGGCCAGTCTGAACAAGCTGTTGCATGACCGCATTGATCTGATCCCGTCCTATCGCCACGTCGCGCTCGACTCGGCCAGAACGATGGGTGCAGCCGGATCCGTCAAGGAGTTGACTCCGGCGATTGAGGCCATCCCCAGTTATCTGGCATTCAGCAATAAAAAGGATTACGCGAAAGTCATTGGTGCCTACAACCAGGCACTGCGTGCGATGAAAAAAGACGGTACATATGACGCCATCTTCAACAAATATCTGGTCGGTGAGGTGCGCAGGACGAATCCTGATGTGCCATGAATGGACGCCGACCACTGCGACAATCGAACCATGAATGACGATTCGCCCAAACCTGCCCCCGCCGCCAAGCAAGCCAACAACCCCTTGCACGGCAAAACACTGGAGGCCATCGTGACCGAGCTGGCCGACTTTTATGGCTGGGATGGACTGGGCGAGCGCGTGCCGGTGCGCTGCTTCACCTTTGAGCCCAGCGTGGGCTCCAGCCTCAAGTTTTTGCGCAAAACCCCCTGGGCGCGCGAGAAGGTGGAGGGGCTGTATTTGTTCATGCTGCGCGAAATGCGCCGTTCGGGGCGCCAGGGCTGACCGTTCGTCGTTTTTCTCTCTGAAAAGCCATGGTTTGGGGAACTTGGTCGTTCACATATTTTGAAACGAACATTCAATCCAATTCAAAATAGAACAAGCCTGTGGCCCCTAGACTTGCGGCCATGGCCACCGTAACTCCTTCCCCCTCCCAAGCCCCCACGCACCGCTACAGCCACACGGCCATCGTGCTGCACTGGGTGCTGGCGCTGGCCATCCTGGGCCTGTTTGGCGTGGGGCTGTACATGACCAGCTTGCCGTTTTCGCCAGCCCGGCTCAAGCTCTACAACTGGCATAAGTGGGCCGGTATCACCATCCTCACGCTGTCGGCGCTGCGCCTGTTGTGGCGCCTCACGCACCGCCCGCCGGCGCTGCCCGATCCGATTGCAGACGCCATGCCTGCGTGGCAGCGCTGGGCGCACCACGGCACCCACTACGGGCTGTACGCACTGTTCTTCCTGGTTCCGCTGATCGGCTGGGCTTACAGCTCGGCGGCTGGTTTCCCCATCGTGGTGTTTGGCGTGTTGCCGCTGCCCGACTTTGTGCCGGTGGACAAGGCACTCGCAGAAATGATCAAGCCTTTTCATGAACTAAGTGCGTTTGCTTTGGTCGGACTGGCTGGTCTGCACATGGCCGCGGCGCTCAAGCACCAGTGGATTGACAAGGATGGCCTGCTCAAACGCATGCTACCCGGTCGCCATTGACATGACCTGAGCGCCGATACAACACACGTAACGCATTGCTACTTTTTAAACAGGAATCTTCATGTCCGTCTCCCGTATTCTTTTGTCTGCCTTGGTAGCCACTTCGGCCTTCACCAGCACGCTCGCAATGGCCCAGCAAAAACTCGTGCCCGCCCAGAGCGAAATCGTGTTTGTGACCAAACAAATGGGAGTGCCCGTGGAAGGCCGCTTCAAGAAGTTTGATGCACAGATTGCGTTTGACCCCGCCAAGCCCGACACCAGCAAGATCGCTTTCACCGTAGACATCGCCAGCGCCACGCTGGGTGTGCCCGAGAGTGACGCCGAACTGCCACGCCCCAACTGGTTCAACACTGCCAAGTTCCCGCAAGCTACCTTCCAATCCACCGCCGTCAAAGGCCTGGGTGGCGGCAAGTTTGAAGTGGCTGGCAAGCTCGCTATCAAGGGTGCCAGCCGCGATGTTGTGGTGCCTGTGGCGCTGACACAAAGCGGCGCCACCACCACCGTCACCGGTACCTTCGCGCTCAAGCGTCTGGCCTTCAAGATTGGCGAAAACGAGTGGGCCGACACCTCCATGGTGGCCGACGACGTGCAAGTCAAATTCAAGCTCGCGCTGACTGGCGTGGGCAAGCTCTAAACAGCGCTGAAGAATTACCTCCGTTCGGCCTGAACAGGCCGTTGTGTTCAACAAGCCCCTGATTTTTGAGGGCTGCGTTGTGACCCGTACAACACGAACGGACGTATTCGGCAAAGCTCCAGGTTCTTCCGTTTCTTTTTTCCACCATCCCGCAAATCAGGAGTTTTCCATGCGTACATCCCTCATCGCCGCCGCTCTGGCACTTTCCGCTTTCGCCGGTGCTGCCAGCGCCCAGTCTGCGACCTACAACCTGGACCCGTCGCACACCTTCCCCCGTTTCTCGTACAGCCACTTCGGCCTGTCCACCCAGCAAAGCCGCTTCAACAACACGACCGGCACCGTGACCTTTGACAAGGCCGCCAAGACCGGCGCCGTGGACGTGGTGATCGACATGAAGGCCGTGGACACCGGCTTCACCCCCTTCAACGGCCACATCCAGGGCGAAGATTTCCTGGACACCGCCAAGTTCCCCACCGCGACCTTCAAGTCCACCAAGGTGGTGTTTGACGGTGACAAGCCCGCCAGCGTGGACGGCAACCTGACCATCAAGGGTGTGACTAAGCCCGTGACCCTGAAGATCGTGAACTTCGTGACCACCGTCCACCCCATGATGAAGAAGGACGTGATCGGCGCGGAAGCCACCACCACCATCAAGCGCACCGATTTCGGCGCTGGCAAGTTCGCACCGTACGTGGGTGACGACGTGACCATCACCATTGCGCTGGAAGCCATCAAGCAGTAAACCCGCGGCCCTGTGCCCCGACAGGAAAGCCAGCCCGCGGGCTGGCTTTTTTATGGGGATTTGGTGCCAAATTGGCACCTGGCCCTCGTGGATATTGCGCAAGCAGCTCCTGTATTCATAGCAAAATAGAGTCCCCAAATTCCACGTTCCTATCCGTTTTCTGCCACCATGTCGGCCATGTCTTCTGCCATATCCCTCGCACCCATCGCGCAGGCCCGCGCATTGCGCTGGGCGCCTGCAGGTTCACCTGTGCTGGACCTGCCCGCGCTGCAGATCCCGCCCGGCGTGAGCTGGGTGGGTGGTGGGGAAGGGCGGGGCAAAAGCAGCCTGTTGCGCTGCCTGGCCGGTGACTTGCTGCTGCCCGGCAGCAGCCTGCAGATTGGCAACACGGTGCTGGCCACCACGCCTGCGGCTTACCGCGCGCAGGTGTTCTGGATAGACCCGCGCACTAGCGCGCACGACCAGGTGCGCGGCGTGGATTTTCTGGACCGCACAGCCGCGCATTACCCGGGTTGGGACGCCGCGTTGTTGGCCGACCTGACGGAGGCGCTGGACCTCACGCCGCATCTGGAGAAGCCGCTGTACATGCTGTCCACCGGCTCCAAGCGCAAGGTCTGGCTGGTCGCGGCGCTGGCCTCGGGCGCAGCGCTCACGCTGCTGGACGAACCGTTTGCCGCTGTGGACAAAACCTCCATCCGCTGCGTGCTGGATTTTTTGCAGGAGGCGGCCACACACACCAGCCGCGCCTGGGTGCTCGCCGACTACGAGGCCCCACGCGGTGTGCCCCTGGCGCTGACCATCGACCTGGGTGATTGAATTTTTTGAGGAGACCCGTATGTCCCAACGCCTTCCCACCTATTTCATCTCGCACGGCGGCGGCCCCTGGCCGTGGATGCCTGACATGGCGGCTGCCATGCAGCCGCTGTCCCATTCGCTGAGTGATATTCCGCGCCAACTGGGGCAAACCCCCAAGGCCGTTCTGATGGTTACGGCCCACTGGGAAGAACGCGCCTTCACGCTGGGTACGAACCCGCAGCCGGGCATGGTCTATGACTACGGCGGCTTTCCGCCCCACACCTACAAGATCGTTTATCCCGCACCGGGCGCACCTGCGCTGGCACAGCGGGTGCAGGGCCTGCTGGAAGCGGCTGGCATTCCCGTTGCGCAGGACGCGCAGCGTGGTTACGACCACGGCACCTTTGTACCGCTGGCCGTGATGTACCCCGAGGCCCAGGTGCCGGTGCTGCAGATGTCTTTGCGTGCCGGGCTGGAACCGGCGGAACACCTGGCGCTGGGCCGTGCACTGGCGCCGCTGCGTGACGAGGGCGTGTTGATCGTGGGCAGTGGGCTGAGTTACCACAACCTGCGCGCATTCGGCCGTGCCGGTCAGGCGCCGTCGCAGGCCTTTGATGCCTGGCTGCAGGCCGCGCTGGTGGCAGCGCCCGCAGAGCGCACCCAGCATCTGCTGGACTGGGAGCAGGCCCCGGCCGCACGCCAGTGCCACCCGCGTGAGGAGCACTTGCTGCCCCTCATGGTGGCGGTGGGCGCGGCGGAGGCTGACACCGCCAGTTGCGTCTACCACGAGGACGCGATTTTTGGCGGCGTGACGGCATCGAGTTTCCGTTTTGATGCGGCTTAGTTGCTGCATACGTGGGTGGTGTGAGGCTGGTGCTTGACGCTTGGCGATATGACGCGTTGAGCGGTGAGTTTTTTGGCTGGCAGTACGCGACCCAAAGCGGAGGTAGATGACTTCAGATTTACCGCCGGATAGCAGACATTCAGAAATAGTGAACTAGGTGGGTACGATGGACAGCCGATATGCGGCGGAAGCAGTCGTTCGCGGATTCACCCGAATGGGGGATATTCAGGGCCTGACTGAATCGCCAATCGGGGTTGGCAGGCTGCGAGGTTTGTCGCTATTTTTATGAGAGCAGCCTGCGCAGGCTGGATATGGGGTAATGCCAATTTTGCTAGACCAAACTCCCACGTTATCCCGCAGTGCTTTGCGGTACAAATTACGTTAGACATCATGTTTCTGCGATACAAGATCAGCGATGCTAGACGTTGGCTCCGTGCAAGTTTTTTGTTTGTGGCTGTAACCGGAATTGCGCACGCTCAACCAGCCAATTCCGCTTCGAGCCAACTCATTGCAGATCGTGGACAAACGGGGTTACTGAAAATCGGAATGCCATTGGCATCGCTGGAGCACATTCTTGGCAAAAAGGTGCAACTCCACCCAGCCGGAAATAATCAGACTGGGGCTATGCTCGAGGCCAGTGATCTTGGACCAATAGGTATTCAAACTCTTTACGGCGTTCCGGTTGAAGGGGTTGATGTCTTCTTTGTGGGAAGCTCTCGGAAAAAGCTTGAAATTGCGATGTTCGCTCTTGTGCTGCCGTGCTCTGCACTTGTTCGATTGGATGAGCAAATTCAACTACAAACCGGTACAAAACAGCGTACGCCTGCAGGTCTGGCATATAGCGTTTCCAAGAATGGTCGATATGCATTTCAACTTCAAGACAAACCTTCCTGCAACTTCTGGATACGCCATGTCTAGCCAGTCGGCCCACGCGGACATACAGCAGCAGGTTGCCGCTGCGCGGCTCTTGCTGCGTGCCGGTGGCCTCCAACGTTATATGTCAGCGAACTGCCCATGAGCACGACGTCGTCCGAACTGCTGAACATCATGTCGGTCCGCCTGTCCATGATTGAATCTGGGGTAACGAACCCGCATCCAGTTGTCGTAGGAGCAACGAGGCTTTTGGTTGAGCGGCTCAATGCACTGCCGCCTGGCGAAGCCGTTCAAATTACCTACACAGAAAATCCTCTGCATGCCAAGTACATCAGGCAGAGCACAGGTGAAGTTCTTGCCGAGATACAGCTACCCCATGACATATAACCTTTTGCTGTAGCGGACGGCTTCTCCGCCCGCTGAGCGCGAACGTTAACGACTGCTTTGAAGCACAGTGAAAGTCGGCTTTCAGTCTGTAGGAGCCTCGGCTCTGGGGCGGAAGCGGTCGTTCAAAGAATCACCCGTTTGGGGGATATTTAAATAGCAGGAATGGGTAGAGAATCCGCCTCAATGCATCCAAAGTCAATTCAGTCAATTTGCGAATTCAACGGCCTAGAGCCAGTTGTCCCCGACGGTCTATCTAAGCTAGGTATCGCACTGGGTACGCTGGGACTGACACCTATCAACGGTTTGCGGCTTCCTTTTGACGGCGAGACCTGCGGGTGGTATCTGTGGTGTGGTGGGGAGCCATCTAAGGCCGAAGATTTCTATTCGCCGCTTCACGTTCAGCACATTGACAAATACCTGCCGAAAGCTCGTGAATATCTTGCCCTTCCGCCTGGATACCGCTTTCTTATCGACGACAAGGTGTTGAATTCCGTCGAAATCTGACCCACTTAGGACAGTAATTTCCATTCAAAACTGACCCACGTAGGACCTACCCTGCTAGTTTTTAAAGCGGGGGGAATTTAGGAGTGATAAACGTGGCGACATTGAATGTCATCAGGCGTTGGGCATTGCGAGAAAACATGTCCATCCGCGAGATTTCCAGGCGTACAGGCATGGCTCGCAACACCGTAAAGAAGTACCTGCGATCAGATGAGACTGAGCCCACCTACGCAAAGCGGGTGAGCTCAAGCAAGCTCGATCCATTTGCCGAGAAGCTGGCCATCTGGCTCGGAATGGAGGCAACTAAATCGCGGAAACAGCGGCGCAATTTGAAGCAGATCTACACACTCACGGGTCATCTCTGGCGCTTGCCCATTCTGTGGTTGCCATTGCTAGGCGCTGCGTACTCCCGCGCCAAAGAGTATTCATGCGATCGTCATGGACGTGCCTGCTGCGAGACCGCCGAATCTGCTGCACGGGCTTTGCTTGTCTTGGGCGCTGGCCCACGCAGGGTGCACGCCATGGACATCAATGCATACGCACGACAAATCACATACAGCATTGGTTTTTGGGCCTCGTTCCACGAAATCATCAATGGCTATCCGTGGCTGACAAAGCGTGTTTCCATGGTCGTAAACAAGGATGTGGCGGTTCCAAAACGCAATCCGTTCGCCTACATACTTGGCGTTTTTGTCCCTTACGGTGGGGCATCGGGTGGCGGCGCCGGGTTTATCGTGCTAGTGGCCATCATTGGCATACTTGCAGCAGTGGCCTTGCCCGCCTATCAGGAATACACGGATAAGGCGACTGTGAGTCAGGCATGGTTGCAAGCTGCCCCAACCCGATCCAAGCTCGCCGATTTTTACGCCCAACGGAAAGAAATACCAACCTTTGAGGAAGCTGGAACGTCAGATACTTTGTCCGATGGTACGCATATGTCCCTCAATCCTGAAAGCATGGTTGTAGAAGTTCCCACCAAGGTTGGCGTTCTGAACATGGTTCCCAAGGTTTCATCAAGCGCACCCAATGGAATCGTTTGGGAGTGCCATGCCGGCGATGGTATGAAACCTACGGCGCTGCCTAAAGCGTGCTCCAAATCACCATGAACTGTGTGGGGCTGTGGCTGATTTCACTCTCATCAGATCGTAGGTAGTTCTTCACTGTGTTGCTTCGACCGGTTGGATCTACCGCCCCAAGCTGCCCAAGCTTGGATGCTTAGCCGCAAGCACAGCGGCCGTACCGGACCGCTGTGCCACTCACCGGTGCACCATCAGCGCACTGCTGCAGCTTACAAAAACATACCGCCCGAGGCTTCAATGCGCTGGGCATTGACCCAGCGGTTGGCCGGTGTCAGCAGCGAGGCAATCATGGCGCCAATGTCGTCCGGCACACCGGTGCGGCCCAGCGCGGTGTTGCTGGCCACAAAGGCGTTGAGCTGGGCGTTGTCGCGCACGGCACCACCACCAAAGTCGGTCTCAATGGCGCCGGGTGCCACCACGTTCACGGCAATGCCGCGTGGGCCCAGTTCCTTGGCCATGTAACGCGTGAGTGTCTCGATCGCGCCCTTCATCGCACCGTAAGCCGCGTAGCCGGGCAGGGCAAAGCGGGCCAGTCCGCTGGACAAGTTGACGATGCGCCCGCCGTCGTTCATCAGGGGCAGCAGCTTTTGCGTCAGGAAAAACACGCCCTTCAGGTGGATGTTCATCAGCGTGTCGAATTGCGCCTCCGTCGTCTCCATCAGGCTGGCGTGCACGCCCACACCGGCGTTGTTCACTAGGTGGTCAAAACGTTCGCGCTGCCAGGTGGTGGCCAGCGCGGCTTTCACCTGCTCTGCAAAACCTGCAAAGCTGGCGCTGTCGCCGGTGTCGAGCTGCAGGGCCACGGCGCGGCGGCCCAAGGCGGTGATTTCGGCAACCACGGCCTGCGCTTCGGTGGCCTGGCTGCGGTAGGTGAGGATGACGTCGCTGCCGTTTTTGGCAATGTGCAGCGCGGTGTTTTTGCCCAGGCCACGGCTGCCGCCGGTGACGAGTGCGATGGGGGTGGTGTTGGTACTGGTAGACATGGTCGCTTCCTTGGTGGGTTGTTGATGGAAGCGAGTCTATTGGGCGGTTTGAATTTGATAAATATGCAAATAATGATTTTATTGTTTGTGATAATTGAACAATGAGTGCTCTGGACCGCATGTTGATCTTTACGCGCGTGGCCGAACTCGCCAGCTTTACGCAGGCGGCCGACGCACTGGGCCTGCCCAAGGCCAGCGTGTCCACCGCCGTGCAACAGCTGGAGGCCGAGTTGGGCACGCGCCTCTTGCACCGCACTACGCGCAAGGTGCAGCCGACGCAGGATGGCCAGGCGTTTTACGAGCGCTGCAAGGACTTGCTGGCCGATGTGGACGAGGTGCAAACCATGTTCCAGCAACAGGGCGTACAGAACCTGCGGGGCAGGGTGCGCATTGACATGAGTACCGGCATGGCGCGCAACGCCGTCATCCCGCGCCTGCCCGAGCTGCTGGCCCTGCACCCGCTCCTGGAGCTGGAAATCAGCAGCACCGAGCGCCGCGTGGACGTGGTGCGCGAGGGCTTTGACTGCGTGCTGCGTGTGGGCCCGGTGGGCGACACCAGCCTGATCGCGCGCCCGCTGCCACCTCTGCGCATGGTGAATGTGGTGAGCCCTGCCTACCTGCAGGCGCATGGCACGCCGCAAACATTGGCCGACCTGTCAAGCCATCACTTGGTGCACTACGCCAGCACCCTGGGCGCAAAGCCCGGCGGCTTTGACACCACCGAGAACGGCGAAGTTCGCAGCCTGCCCATGCAGGGCGCCATCACGGTGAACAACGCGGATGCCTATACCGCTGCCTGCCTGGCAGGCCTGGGGCTGATCCAGGCGCCGGCCGTGGGCGTCCACCTGCTACTTAAACAAGGCTTGTTGGTGGAAGTGTTGCCCGAGCACGTGGCGCCGCCCATGCCGCAGACCCTGCTGTATGCCAACCGGCGCAACCTGTCCAAGCGCGTGCGCGTGGTGATGGACTGGATGGCCGAGGTGGTGGGGGACTATGTGCGGACGGTATAAGTTGGCACCGTTTTAACCCCGTTCGCACTTGGGGAATGAGTGGGAACAGGCCCTAACCCGATTCAGGCGGTTTCGCTGCCGGTGGCTTGGCGGGATTTGACTTCCTGCGCCAGTGTGTCCGTAACATCTTCCAGCACTTTCACGGACTCGTTCAGGCGCTTTTCCAGCTCGTCGGTGCGTGCGATCGCTTGGCCCACATCGGCATGGCTCACGTCTTCCGGAATGCGGTTGTCCAGTACCGCGTGCACCACCCCTAGCTCTTCAGCAACGCCTTTGATGTCGTCTGTGGCTTGCTTTTGGGCATCCAGCGCGTCGGCAATGGCGTCAGGCTGGTTGTCTGCCTGTGGCTGTGCGCTTGGCGTAGTTGGCATATCGTGCTTGCTGGTTGGTGGGTAAAGACGAAGGGTTTGTCCGCAATGCGTACGGCATGGACGTGCCTGGCCCAGTATAGATGGCGGCGGCCTGTGTGGCCCCGCCCACACCCATGCCCTTGACCCTGCTGGATGCCAACCGGTGCAACCTGGCCCAGCGGGTGCGGGTGGTGATGGACTGGGTGGCCGGTGTGGTTAACACACATTTACAAGCCTTTTAGCCATCCAGCCCTTGCGGAGTATGCGCAAGCAGCTATAAAAAGAGTAGCATTTCAGGCGGGAAGGCAGCAACCAATCAGTAAGCGGGTGTCAACCGTGGCCGGTGCTGGCGGCTTAAAATGGCATCTATCTGTTGGAGACAAAAAATGAAGCGCGATAACGAGCCCAACGTCTGGCTCACCGTAGTGAAGTTGATAGTGGGTGCCGTGATTCTGATCGGCGGCGTCGGTGCGGCCCTGTATTACGTTTCCGAGCACCAGGGTGGCTTGCCCACACCCCCGGCCGACAAGTCCTGGGGCATCGCCAGCGACTCCCCCATCAACAGCAAACGCTGATCCACCGGCGCGCGCGGCCCGCGCCACGCTGGCTTTGCAGGTGGCATACGCCACTCGGCGTATTTGTGATCTCCCGGGTAATCCCTAGTATTGATTTGTCTGCAGCGAAACCCCGGAAACAGGGTTTGCAGCAGCGAAACAGTTCAGTCTTTACCCACTTGCCGGAGAAGCCCACATGCAAAGCCCCAACTCGCGTCGATTTACCCTGAAGGCACTTACTGCTGCCGTCGCCCTGACCACCCTGTCCGCCTTGCCAGCCTACGCGGCTGACACCATCAAGGTCGGTATCCTGCACAGCCTGTCCGGCACCATGGCCATTTCGGAAACCGTGTTGAAAGACACTGTGCTGATGGCGATTGACGAAATCAACGCCAAGGGCGGTATCCTGGGCAAGAAGCTCGAACCTGTGGTGGTCGATCCTGCGTCCAACTGGCCCCTGTTTGCTGAAAAGACCAAGCAACTGCTGACGCAAGACAAGGTGGACGTGATCTTCGGTTGCTGGACTTCGGTGTCTCGCAAGTCCGTATTGCCCGTGCTGGAAGAACTCAATGGCCTGCTGTTCTACCCCGTGCAGTACGAAGGTGAAGAGCTGTCCAAAAACGTGTTCTACACCGGTGCCGCGCCTAACCAGCAAGCCATTCCCGCTGTCGACTACCTGATGAGCAAAGAAGGCGGCGGCGCCAAGCGCTGGGTGCTGCTGGGTACTGACTATGTGTACCCACGTACCACCAACAAGATCCTGCGCGCCTACCTGAAGTCCAAGGGCGTGAAGGAAACCGACATTGACGAAAAATACACCCCCTTCGGCCACAGCGATTACCAAACCATCGTGGCTGACATCAAGAAGTTCTCCGCTGGTGGCAAGACCGCTGTGGTGTCCACCATCAATGGTGACTCCAATGTGCCTTTCTACAAGGAACTCGGCAACGCCGGCCTGAAGGCCAAGGACGTGCCCGTGGTGGCCTTCTCCGTGGGTGAAGAAGAGCTGCGCGGCGTGGACACCAAGCCTCTGGTCGGCCACCTGGCTGCCTGGAACTACTTCATGTCCATCAAGAACCCGACCAACACCGAGTTCATCAAGAAGTGGTCTGCTTATGCCAAGGCCAAGGGCATCGCTGGTCACAAGGACAAGCCTCTGACCAACGACCCGATGGAAGCGACTTACATCGGTATCAACATGTGGAAACAAGCGGTTGAGAAAGCCAAGTCCACCGACGTGGACAAGGTGATCGCTGCCATGGCTGGCCAGACTTTCAAGGCACCAAGCGGTATCGTTTCCAAGATGGACGAAAAGAACCACCACTTGCACAAGTCGGTGTTCATCGGCGAAATCAAGGCGGACGGCCAGTTCAACGTGGTGTGGAAGACACCGGGTCCTGTGAAGGCCAAGCCATGGTCTCCGTACATCGAAGGCAACGACAAGAAGCCTGATGAGCCAGCGAAGAAGTAAGGCTTAGGTAAAAAGAGGCCAGGTTTCCATGCCAGGCCTTGTCTTACCCAGCCGCCACAGCCACCTGGCCGTGGCGGCTTGTTCCATTCAACCGGAGAGATTGGCGTATGCCAAAGAGATTCATCCATCTGCTGCTATTTGCTACGCTTTTTATAGCTGCTAGCGCACATGCACTCACGGCCCAGGAGGCAAAAGCCATCACAACCGGCGAAAGTGACGACCGTGTGGCGGCACTGCAGGCAGCAGTGGCCAAGGCCGACGACAACACCGTGCGTTTTATCCAGGCGCTGTCGGATGACAGCGTGAAACTGGTGGGTGAGGTGCCCGTGATGGTGGTGGATGGCAAGGGGGTGGACCCCGTGACGCAGGCCGAGATCGCATTGCCCGAGACCGCCGAAGACGTGATGAACAACAACCGCATGCGCGGTGAACTGGACAATGCACTGGCTGCTGTGAAGCTACTGTCCAGTGACGTGGCGGTGCGCCGCGCCGCCGTGGCCACGCTGCAAGGCAATGTGGACATGGACAAACTGCCCCTGCTGGACAAGGCGCTGGCCGCCGAGACGGTGACCGATATCAAGGACCAACTGGCACTGTTGCGCGCATCGGCGCTGCTGTCCAGCGAAGACCCGGCTTTGCGCCTGGAAGCCGCCGCCCTGCTGGGTGACAGCGGCCTGGCTGCCACCAAGACCCTGCTGAGCGAACGCCTGCAGAGTGAGACCGAGAGCGTCGTAAAAGTGGCGTTGCAAAAAAGCCTGAGTGCGGTAGAGCGCCGCCTGGCCTGGGGCGACCGGCTGGGCGCCATGTTCAGCGGCATCAGCCTGGGTTCCATCCTGTTGCTCGTTGCACTGGGTCTGGCTATTACCTACGGACTGATGGGTGTGATCAACATGGCCCACGGCGAACTCATGATGATTGGCGCTTACGCCACCTATGTGGTGCAGGGCCTGTTCCAGAAATACCTGCCCGGCGCGTTTGACTGGTACCTGCTGGCCTCGGTGCCGGTGGCCTTTCTGGCGTCGGCCCTGGTGGGTGCGGCGCTGGAGCGCAGTGTGATCCGATTCCTCTATGGCCGCCCACTCGAAACCTTGTTGGCTACCTGGGGTATCAGCTTGATGCTGATGCAACTGGTGCGCACGATCTTTGGTGCGCAGAACGTGGGCGTGGAGAACCCGAGTTGGATGAGTGGTGGTGTGCAGGTGCTGGGCAATTTGTCCCTACCGTACAACCGACTGGTCATCGTCGGCTTCGCCTTTGCGGTGCTGCTGGGCGTGTGGTTCCTGATTGAAAAAACCCGGCTCGGATTGTTTGTGCGCGGTGTGACACAAAACCGCCCGATTGCGAGCTGTATGGGTGTGAACACGGCGCGCATTGATACCTACGCGTTTGCGTTGGGTTCGGGCATTGCGGGCTTGGCTGGTTGCGCGCTGAGCCAGGTGGGCAATGTGGGCCCCGACCTGGGACAAGGCTACATCGTAGATTCGTTCATGGTGGTGGTGCTGGGCGGTGTGGGCCAATTGGCCGGCACCGTGTACGCCGCGCTGGGCTTGGGCGTGCTCAACAAATTCCTGGAAGGCTGGACCGGCGCCGTGCTGGCCAAGATCGCCGTGCTGGTCTTCATCATCATCTTTATCCAGAAGCGTCCGCAAGGCATTTTTGCCATGAAGGGCCGGAGCGCAGAAGCATGAGTACCCCCGTTCCTATCCTCGTTCTTCCTACCCCGCAACCCCTGCTCACCCGCACCGGCTGGGGCGCCTGGCTGGCCGCATTGGTGGTTTTGTGTGCCCTGGTGCCCGTGTTGAATCTGTGGGTGCCTGAGGGCAGTGTGTTCCACCTGAGCGACTTTGCCGTAGCACTGACCGCCAAGATCATGTGTTACGCCATCTGCGCCATGTCCATGGGGCTCATCTGGGGCTACACCGGCATCCTGAGTCTGGGCCACGGCCTGTTCTTCGCGCTGGGTGGTTATGCCATGGGCATGTACCTGATGCGCCAGATCGGGCTGGATGGTAACTACAAGAGCGCGCTGCCCGACTTCATGGTGTTTCTAGACTGGAAAGAGCTGCCCTGGCACTGGGCGCTGTCGGACAGTTTTGTGGCCACGCTGTTTCTGGTGGTGGCGGTACCGGGGCTGGTGGCCTTTGTGTTTGGCTACTTCGCCTTCCGCTCGCGCATCAAGGGCGTGTATTTCTCCATCATCACCCAGGCCATGACCTTCGCCGCCATGCTGCTGTTCTTCCGCAACGAGACCGGGTTTGGTGGCAACAACGGCTTTACCGATTTCAAGCGCATCCTGGACATCCCGATTGCCACCACCAGCATGCGCATGACGCTGTTTGTGCTGACAGCCGCCGTGCTGCTGGGCTTCTTCTTGCTGTCCCGCTGGCTGGTGGGTAGCAAGTTTGGGCGTGTGCTGCAGGCTGTGCGGGATGCGGAAACCCGCGTCATGTTCAGCGGCTACAACCCCATCGGTTTCAAGCTCACCATCTGGACCATCTCGGCCATGATGTGTGGTGTGGCTGGTGCGCTGTATGTCACGCAGGTGGGCATCATCAACCCCAGCGAAATGAGCCCCGCCAACAGCATCGAGATTGCGATCTGGGCCGCAGTGGGTGGACGGGCCACGCTGATTGGGCCGGTCATCGGTGCTTTCATCGTCAACGGTGCCAAGAGCTGGCTCACTGTGACCTATCCCGAGTTCTGGCTGTACTTTTTGGGCGCACTGTTCATTGGCGTGACCCTGTTCCTTCCCGATGGAGTGGTAGGTTTGATCAAGAAACTCAAAGGGAGCAAAGCATGACTCCCGATCTGCTGGAACAAGGCGAAAAACGTATTCAGGCGCGCATGGCCGCGCTGGCGGCCCAGTCCGGGCAAACCGAATCCGGTGGCCGCGCCGCGGGCTTCTCGCGCGTGGCCAAGGCGGGTGAGGTGGATGTCACCCACGGCCGTATCTTGTACCTTGAAGACGTGAGCGTGAGCTTCGATGGCTTCAAGGCCATCAACAAACTCTCGCTGGACATTGCGCCCGGCGAGCTGCGTTGCATCATTGGCCCCAATGGCGCTGGCAAGACGACCATGATGGACATCATTACGGGCAAGACGCGGCCCGACTCGGGGACCGTGTTCTTTGGCAGCACCATCGATCTGTTGCGTTTCAAGGAGGCCGAGATTGCGCAGCTTGGCATTGGCCGCAAGTTCCAGAAGCCCACGGTGTTCGAGCAGCTCACGGTGTTTGAAAACCTGGAGCTCGCGCTCAAGACCAACAAGGGCGTGAAGGCCTCGATGTTCTTCAAGCTGGACTCGGCGCAAAGTGACCGCCTGGCGGAGATCCTGCACACCATCCACCTGGCCGACAGTGTGGGTCGCCTGGCCGGTAACCTGAGCCATGGTCAGAAGCAATGGCTGGAGATTGGCATGTTGCTCATGCAAGACCCCAAGCTGCTGCTGCTGGACGAACCCGTGGCTGGTATGACCGACGAGGAAACCGAGCGCACGGCTGAGCTGTTTCTCACGCTCAAAGGCAAACACTCGCTCATGGTGGTGGAGCACGACATGAGTTTCATCCGCACCATCAGCGACATCGTTACCGTGCTGTGCGACGGCTCGGTGCTGGCGCAGGGCACGCTGGACCAGGTGCAGTCGGACGAGCGCGTGATCGAGGTGTATTTGGGAAGGTAGCGTGCAGACCCCGTTCGCACTGAGCTTGTCGAAGTGCGTGCGAGGTCTCCGACAAGCTCAGACCGAACGGAATTGCATATGCTTTCAATAAAAAACATCAACCAGTACTACGGCGGCTCCCACATCCTGCGCGATGTGAGCCTGGAGGCCGAAATCGGCAAGGTCACGGTCATCCTGGGCCGCAACGGTGTGGGCAAAACCACGCTGCTCAAATCCATGATGGGCCTGGTGCCCATCAAGTCCGGCAGCATCGAGCTGGATGGCAAGCCCATTCAGAAACTCACGCCTTACGAGCGGGCCCGCATGGGTCTGGGCTTTGTGCCACAAGGGCGCGAGATTTTTGCACGCCTGACGGTGGAAGAAAACCTGCGCATGGGCCTGGCCTACAAAAGCGCAGGCATGCAGATTCCGACCGAGCTGTTCGATCTGTTCCCGGTGCTCAAGCAGATGCTGAACCGCCGTGGCGGTGACCTGTCCGGTGGGCAGCAACAGCAGTTGGCAATTGCGCGTGCGCTGGCGGCAGGCCCCAAGATTCTGATTCTGGACGAGCCCACCGAAGGCATTCAGCCCAGCATCATCAAGGATATCGGTCGCGTGATCCGCATGCTGGCCGACCGCGGCAATATGGCCATTGTGCTGGTGGAGCAGTACTACGACTTTGCACAGGAACTGGCCGACCAGTACGTTGTGATGGAGCGTGGTGCAGTGCTGGCGCGCGGCATGGGCCAGAACATGGAAATCGACGGCGTGCGCAGTCTGGTGGCTATTTGACGGCAGGCGACGCTGCGGCCTTTTCTGCCGCAGCCCGGTTGCCGGTACGCAGCACCAGCCCGCCCGACTGGCGTTTTTGCTCACCCAGCACGGCTTTGCCGATCCCGGTGCCGTAGAGCGAGCGCAGGTGCTGCAGCGCGTTGCCCAGGTCCTGGGCATCGGGAATTTTGGCAATGTGTTTTTGCAGCAACTGGTAGGCGTTGTCGATCAGGCGCGCATTGAAACACGCCTGACCATAACGCAGCAGGTTTCTCACAGCGGCGCCCGGGTCACCCGACATGCTCAGCGCAATGGCGGTTTCTGCACGCTCCAGAATGACGGTTTGCTGCACCCGGATGCGCTCTGCATAGGGCGGGTGGGCCGCGGCACTGTTGACCATCAATTCTGTCAGTGGGCGGTTGCTGCAAAAACGCAGGCCCAAGGTGTCCACCACGAATTCAATGTCTTCCAGCCGTATGGATCGGTAGGCGAGTTGCGCCATCAAGGCCAGCAGGTTGCACGCCGCTTCAAAATCGAAATCAGGGTCACGGACCCGGCCCGTCAATTGGCGCACCGCGTCAACAGCGGGGCCGAACTGTTGTTGCTGGATCAGGTTGAGTGCGATAACGATGTCGGCCTGGCGGCGATAACGCGGGTTGTCGGGGTTGCGTTCCAGCAAACGGTTGAAATCTTCCTGGCAGCGGAATAGACCCTTGCGGTCACCGGACTCCAGTCGGGCGAACGCCAGCAGTACCAGGGTTTGGCAATCGAACATTTTGGAGTCCAGGCCCATGCGCGCCGTGCGGTCCAGCAGCTTTTCGGCCTCGACATGGTCGCCACCAAAAAAGGTCATCATGGCCAGTTTTTGTATCCGGCTGATGCTGGACGGCGTGAGTTTGGCCGCCATCCTGTAGGTGTCCAGCGCCATGTCGAACTTGCCCAACTCGAACTGGGCACGCCCCATCACGTCGTAGGCATCGGCGTAGTTGGGGTCTTCGTTGATCAGCGTTTCGAGCAGGCTTGCGGCCTGCGCCGCCTGGCCAGACTCCAACTGCGCCCGTGCCACACCCAGGCGGGCCCAGGGCAAGGTTTTGGCTGCGATAACGGCCTGGTACAGCTGCTGCGCTTCATCCGTGCGCTCCAGGCGCAACAGCAGTTCAGCACCGACCCGCGCGGCATACAGCCAAAAGATGCTTCTGGACTCGAAGCGTTCCAGGCACAGGTTGGCCGCACGTTCGAAATCTTCTGCCTCGATGGCAGCAAAGATGTCGTGCATGGAAATCTTGCGTACCCGGGCCGCGTGCAGGCGATCTTCCAACTGGCTGGCTTTGTGTGGCTTGAGCAAATAGCCATCCAGCGCCGACTCAGCCGCTTCAGCCACCTTGGAGTAGGTGGCTTCGCCCGTGATCATGATGAATACAGTGGAGAAGGGCAGCAGTTGGTTGCGGCGCAGATCGTCCAGCAACTCCTGGCCCGAAGCCGATTCATCATTGAAGTACTGCTCGCACAGCACAAAATCGAAGACACGGTATTCCAGCAACTGGCGTACTTCCAATGTGCGGGAGGCCTGGGCCACATTGCCCATGCCGAAGTCGCGCAACTGCGAAACCAGGATAGAGCGGGACGTCGGATTCGGGTCCACTACCAGCGCGGAGCAGTTGGAATAGTCTTCTTCAGGTACAGCCATCAGTCATGCACAAAGATGCCCCCGGTGGATGCGGCGCAATGGATATTTTGATGCCCCATGCGGGGTCAGATCAAAATAATAGCCTACATGGACCAGATGCGGGGTGTTGAAGCGGCTTTGGCCCACAGCAGGGCGCGCCACGCTGTACGTATCTGCCGCAGCAATTCCACAGCAGGCTCAACCACGGGCGCCAGTACCCGTACAACGATCACTTGCGGACTGGGGCTGGTGGCGCCTGCAGTGGCCACCAGCGAATGGGCTCCAATAACCGTACGTGCGGCTTCTAGCGCCTGCTCTTTGCGGTCACGTTCCAACGGACTGCCACTGACGAAAAACAGCGAGGCCATGCAGCGCATGCCCGCGAGTCCCAGCGGGCCGTCCAGCAAGCGGGTGTCGGCCGCGCTGATGGCACCACGTTCCAGCCAGACGCCTGGCACTTCCAGGTGCTGGCAAAAGTGGCCTTTTACAAAAGGCTGGTTGGCGTTGGGCAAGCCGAGTGCGGTGACATCCCAGCCCAGCATCTCGGCGCCGGGTTGCACGTCCATGGTGAGCCGGTTTTCCGCCAGACAACCGGAGTAACAAATGGCTTCCAGCGGCAGCCATTCCAGGCGTGCGCCCGACTCCAGATGGATGTGTGTGCGCTGCAATGCGGTAGCACCGTCCGAGCGGTAGAAGCGGGACGCGCCCGGGGTGGTGATCAGGCCGTGGCTTCCATTGCCCGCACGGATCTGGATGTCCAGGGTGTCGCCCCCCACCAAACCACCCGGTGGGTGTACGAGCACGTTGTGGCAGACGGCATCTCCCTCCGGGTAAAGGCTTTGCAGAATACGCAGCGGCCCGCTGTGGCTGTGCCGTGCCACCGTGCGGTTGCCTTCCCATTGGTAATCCAGCGCAAGCTGGGCGTGCCACGCCATGGTGTTCCTTGGGTCCGGTGTACGCCTCAGCGCGTCCAGAAATCGCGGTGCAGTGCAGCGATGGCGTCTTCGACGGCAGGGACTGGCCCGATCACCTCGACCTGCTTTTGCCCTGCAGTCAGCACGGTGCGGCTGGGCAAGTCCATGGTGGGGTTCTCGGCGTGGTTGCCCGTCAGTTCCAGCAAACGCCGCTCGGTCATGCCGAAAACCAGTGTTCCGATATTCGCCCAATACTGCGTGCCTGCGCACATGGCGCAGGACTCCACGGTCGTGACCAGCGTGCAGCCCCACAGGTAGTCGGGTGTGAAGTTGGTCGCTGCCATGCGGGCCAATGTGGACTCCGCATGGTTCACCGTGTCGACATTGCCCTGCTCGGCCAGCACGGTTTCGCCATCGGGTGCCACCAGAATAGCGCCGAATGGGTGCTTGCCCAGGCCGATGGCCCGTTGGGCCACGGCATTGGCGCGCAGCAAATGCCGCTCAACCTGCTCAGGAGTCATCACGTATTTTGCGAACCGCGGTGCGCCCAACCGGTGGTGTGTTTTTCAATCGCGCTGAAAAGCTCATACATCACCATGGCCATCGCACCCACCACCACCAGCCCGGAGAAGGCCAGTCCCATTTGCATGGCGGAGCCGGCGCTGATGAGCAGGTAACCAATGCCTTCATTGGCAGCGGTCATCTCGGACACCGTGGTACCTACGAAAGCCAGCGTGATGGCGACCTTGAGCGAGCCGTAGAAGTAGGGCATGGAGCGCGGCAGGCCGACCTTGATCAACACATCCCAGCGCTTGGCACCCAGCACGCGCAATACGTCTTCGAGCTCGGGCTCCAAGGTGGCCAGCCCGGTGGCGATATTGACCATGATGGGGAAGAAGCTGATGAGGAACGCGGTGAGGATGGCTGGGCCCACACCAATGCCGAACCACACCACGAGGATGGGCACGAAGGCCGCCTTGGGCAAGGCATTAAACGCCGTCATGAGCGGGTACACCGCGGCATAGGCTAGGCGTGAGCTACCGATCACAAAGCCCAGCAATACACCGACCACGATGGCGATGCCAAAGCCCACCATGGTGACCCAGTAGGTGCGCCAGGCGTGCGCGCCGATGATTTCCTTGTATTCCCAAAACTGGGTCCAGATACGCCAGGGGCTGGGGAAGATGAATTCAGAGACCTCAAAGGCCGAACACAGGATCTGCCACAGCACGATCACCACGACCAGCAGGATCCACGGCGACCATATCTCCACTTGTTTCTTGTTCATGGATGGGCCTTATGGGTTGGGCGTGACGGGTTTGCGCATGGCACCAATGTGCCCGCGCAGCTCGTGCACGATGTCGGTAAATTCTTTGGTGTAGGTGATCTCCAGATCGCGCGGGCGCGGCAGTTCTATCTCCTTCTTCACCACAAAACGGCCCGGGCTCTTGCTCATCACATAGACCGTGTCTGCCAAGAATACGGATTCACGCAGGTCGTGCGTGACCAGAATCACGTTGAATTGCTGCTCGGTCCACAGGTCGCGCAGGATGCACCACAACTCTTCACGCGTGAACGCATCCAGCGCGCCAAATGGCTCGTCCAGCAGCAGCATCTTGGGTTCATGGATCAGTGCGCGGCAGATGCTGGCGCGTTGTTGCATGCCGCCCGAGAGCTGCCAGGGGAACTTGTCTTCGTAGCCGCCCAGGCCAACCTTTTGCAACAGCTTGCGCGCGCGTTCTTCGTATTCCTTGCGCTTTTGCTTGAAGGTGGAACGATAAGGCTCCACGATCTCCAGCGGCAGGAGCACGTTGTCGACCGTGGTGCGCCAGGGCAGCAGTGAAGGTGCCTGAAACGCCATACCCGAAATTTTGAGCGGCCCCGTCACCGGCTGGTTGTCGATCAGG
Organism: Rhodoferax saidenbachensis; assembly: GCF_001955715.1. NCBI lineage: Bacteria > Pseudomonadati > Pseudomonadota > Betaproteobacteria > Burkholderiales > Comamonadaceae > Rhodoferax > Rhodoferax saidenbachensis. The sequence goes on from NZ_CP019239.1 coordinate 972,686, forward strand.
ATCTTGCCCATGGACGGCATCTTCAGGCCGGTGGTGAGCTTCATGAAGGTGGACTTGCCACAACCGGAAGGACCGACGATGGCGATGAATTCGCCTTGCCGTACCTTCAGGTCAATGGCTTCTACCGCGAAGTGGTTCTGCTTGAGCAGCTCTTCGTTGTAGGCCAGCCAGACATCCTGAAAATCGACAAACCAGGGGGAGACGGGAGCACTCATCGGTTTTTACTTCTTGGGCAGGACGTTGAGTTCGGCCTTGGTGGGCAGGAAGCTGCCGTTCCACACCACGTCAGGGTTCACGCGGCTCTTGGTGTTGAAAGCGTCCGACACTTGTGATGCCATCAGCGACAGACGCGGGCCGTTGACCTGACCAAAACCTTCGGCGCGTGCGTTGGCGCTGTTGATGACAGTGTCGATAGCTAGCTTGAGGCGGCGGGTTTCGAGTTCGGTGTTGATGATGCCGTCACGTGCTTTCACGTCGCCAATGGCGGCGGCGGGGTTGCCGATCACATCTTTCATGCCTTTGGCAAAAGCAACCAGAAACGCCTTCACGGCGGCTGGGTTTTCCTTCAGGATCTTGGGCGAGGCAATGATGGCGTTGCCATACAGCTTCACACCAAAATCAGGGTAGGGCAGAACCACTACATCTTCGGCTTTGACACCACGGGCTTCCAGGTTCAACAGCGATGTGAAGGTGAAGCCGGTGATGGCATCTACATCACCGCGGGCCAGCATGGTTTCACGCAGAGGTGGGTCCATGGCGGTCCATTGCACGCCGCTGATGTTGTTGGCCTTGGCGAAGATCGGGAAGGCGCGGCGGCCGGCGTCGAACACGGGGGCGCCGAGTTTTTTGCCATTCAAATCTACCGGGGTCTTGATGCCGGACTTTTTGAGTGCCATGACCGATGCGGGCGTGTCGTTGTAGACCATCATGATGGCCACAGGTTTGTTGGGGGCATCGGCGTTGTTGGCGTGGAATTCCATCAGCGCGGCCATATCGGCAAAGCCCAGGTCGTAAGCACCGGATGCCACACGTGTCACGGTGCCGCCAGAGCCGTTGCCGGCGTCGATGGTGACGTCGAGCTTGGCGTCCTTGAAATAGCCCTTGGCGGCTGGGGTCAGAAACAGGGCTGCAGGGCCTTCAAAGCGCCAGTCCAGCTGGAACTTGATAGGCGTGGTCTGGGCCAGCGCGGAACCCGTAGCGAGGGCTGCGGTCGCCAGGGCGATGGCGTGCAGGAAATTGCGTTTTTTCATGAGAGTCCTTCAGTTGAATGGGATAGTGAGCATGAAAGCAAGAAAAATGCCCAGATTTGGGGCGCGGTGCAAAAATCAGGAATGCAGCAAATCCAGCAGTGAGCGTGCAATCACTTTGGTGGCGCGGCGCAGGTCTTCCAACTCCAGGCGCTCATCGGAGCGTTTGGCATTGGACTCCAGCACAGTACGTGGCCCGGCGCCATATATCACGCCCGGAATACCGGCCTCGCAAAAAATGCGGACGTCGGTGTACAGCGGCGTTCCCAGCGCGGGAATGGGCTCACCAAAAACGATGCCACCGTGTTTTTGCAGCGCGTCCACCAGCGGCTTGTTGCCGGGCAGGGGGCGCATGGAATTGGCCAGCAGAATGCGTTTGATGTCCACCGTGATGCCCGGTGTTTGCGCCGCCGCCTCGGCGATCACGCGGCGCAGGGTGGCTTCCACCTCTGCCGGGTTTTCTTCAGGGATCATGCGGCGGTCCAGCTTGAGGGTGACGCGGCCCGGGACCACGTTGGTGTTGGTACCGCCTTCAATCTGGCCCACATTGAGGTAGGGGTGGTTAATGCCCTCCACCTTGGAACTGATTTGTTTGTACAGCGTGTTCTGCGCATACAAGGCATTGAGAATTTTCACGGCGCCCTGCAGGGCATCAATGCCAGAGTCGGGAATGGCGGCGTGCGCCATCTTGCCGTGCACCGTGACTTCCATTTGTAGGCAGCCGTTGTGTGCGGTGATGACCTGGTAGGAAAAGCCCGCCGCAATCATCAAGTCGGGTTGGGTCAGCTTGTTTTGCAGCAGCCAGGCGGGGCCCACTTCGCCGCCAAACTCTTCGTCGTAGGTGAACAGCAGATCCACACCGCCGTGCAGCGGAATGCCCAGTGACTCCAGCGCGCGTACAGCAAAGGCATAGGTGGAAAAGTCGCATTTGCTGACGGCTGCAGCGCGGCCGTAAATCTTGCCGTCGGCCACTTCACCGCCATACGGATCGTGGGTCCAGCCTTCACCGGGTGGAACCACGTCACCATGGGCATTCAGTGCGATGGTGCGACCAGCGCCGTATTTGCGGCGCACGATCAGATTGGTAATGGTTTGCAGGCCGGCGGCGTGCACCAGGTCTGCGGGTACGGGATGCTTCTCGGGCGTCAGGCCCATGGCAGCCAGCAGTTCGGCGGCACGATCGGCGTGCGGCGCATTGTTGCCAGGCGGCGTGTCGGTGGGCACGCGAATGAGTTCCTGCAGGAACTGCACCTGTTCATCAAAGTGCGCGTCAATCCAGGTGTCGAGTTGGTCGTAATGGCTCATGGGGTTTCTGTGGTGTGGGAATGGCAGGTCAGTTCAGTGCGCGGCTTCTTCAGCGAGCTGGGCCAGTAGAAGTTCGAAGGCCTCGGTGGCAAGCTGCATGTCATCGCTGGTGGTGGACTCCAGCGGGTTGTGGCTGATGCCGGAGTTCAGGCCACGCACAAACAACATGGCCTGGGGCATGATCTCATGCAGCTTCATCGCGTCGTGGCCCGCGCCGCTGGGCATGCGGTGCAGGGGCACGCCCAGTGTGCGCACGGCATCTTCCCAGCGCTGCTGCCATTCGGGCGCGCTGGGTGCGGCGCTGGCGCGCATGGTTTCCTGTAGCGCGTGGTGCACGCCACGTTTCTCGCAAATCGATTGCAGGGCCGCCAGGACATCGCTGGCCAGACGGTCACGTTGCGCGTCCCGCGGTGCACGCAGGTCCAGGCTGAAGATGCAGCGGCCGGGCACCACGTTGATGGAGCCGTTGGGCACCTGCAGGATACCGACAGTGCCTACCGAGTCACCATCGGCCGCGGCGCGTTGTTCTACAAACAGCATCAACTCGGCCACGGCGGCCGCGGCATCGCGCCTGCGGTCCATAGGCGTGGTGCCTGCATGGCTGGCCATGCCAATGATTTCACCCTGAAAACGCACGCTGGCGTTGATGGAAGTGACGATACCCAGCGGAATATCAAGCTCATTGAGCACCGGGCCCTGCTCGATATGCACTTCCACAAAACCCAGATAGTCTTCGGCCTGGCGCTTGAGGGCTGGAATATCGTCCACACACAGGCCTGCATGCTGCATAGCCTCGCGCATGGAGATGCCTTGCGCATCCACCTGGTCCAGCCAGGCGGGGTTGAAGTCTCCGGTCAGTGCGCCTGAGCCCAAAAACGTGGCCTTGTAACGCTGGCCTTCTTCTTCGGCAAAGGCGACGATCTCCAGATCAAAGGGCAGGCGTTTGCCCTGCACGGAGAGTGCATGGACGCAGGCCAGTGGTACATAGATGCCCAAGCGGCCGTCGTACTTGCCACCGTTGCGCACCGTGTCGTAATGGCTGCCGGTCATGAGCGCACGCGGATTGGCGCCCGTGCCCTTATAGCGCCCCACCACATTGCCTACGGCGTCAATGTGCACCGTGTCGCAGCCGCTCTCCTGCATGTCCTTGCTGATCGCTTTAGCACACGCACGGTGCGCGTCGGTCAGGTAGGTGACGGTGAGCTGGCCGAGCTCGGCGTAGCCGGGGTCGGTGTGTTGGGAGAGGACTTCCTGCCAGTCCCAGACCTGGTTGCCCAGCGTGGGCGTGATACCAAATTTGTCGTTGAGGCGAATCTCTGCAATACGGTGAATGTTGCGCAGGCACTCTGCCAGCTCAAAGTCCGGGTGGCCTTGCAGGCGTCGCTCGAAGGTGGCGATGATTTCGGCTTTTTGCAGACCCAAACCGCGCGGCCCACGCACCGCGAGGATGAAAGGAAAACCAAACTTGGCGTTGTAGTCGCGGTTGAGCTGGTGGATCTTTTCAAACTCGGCCGCTGTGCATTGCGTGAGTCCTGCCTTGTTTTGTTCGTTGGTGCTCTCGGCGGTCAGATTTTTGTCCACCATGGCCTTGCCCGCCAGTTCCGGGTGAGCGCGAACAAGCGCCAGTTGGGCCTCGTGTGAGGCCTGGGCCAGCACGCGGGTCATCGCATGTTTGAACTGCGCCAGCGATGCAAACGGACGTTGGGCCAACGCTTCGCGGGCAATCCAGGGCGAATGTTCGTACAGGCCGTCGAGCAGGGCAACGGCTTCATCCGGCGAAGCCGCGTTGAGTTGGGCAAGGGTGAGTGGAGCGGCCATTGGCAGGGTCTAGGCGGTAAAGGGATGGGTGGTTTTCCAGTGCCGGGCGATGTCCACGCGGCGGCAGACCCAGACCTGGTCGTACTGGGCGATGTGGTCCAGGAAACGCTGCAGTGCCGTGATGCGCCCGGGGCGGCCCAGCAGGCGACAGTGCATGCCGATGCTCATCATGCTGGGCTGGTTCAGGCCGTTCGGGTCACCTTCGGCATAGAGGGTGTCGAAGGTGTCCTTCATGTACTGGTAGAACGGGTCGGCATGTGAGTAACCCTGTGGCAGCGCGAAGCGCATATCGTTGCAGTCCAGCGTGTAGGGCACGATCAATTGGGGCACGACGCTGCCATCGGTCTTTTGCACCTGCATCCAGAAAGGCAGGTCGTCACCGTAATAGTCGCTGTCGTATTCAAAACCACCGTAGTCGGCCACCAGGCGGCGTGTGCGCGGGCTGTCGCGGCCGGTGTACCAACCCAGTGCGCGCTGGCCTGTGAGTTTTTCAATCGCGGCCATACCCAGTTGCATGTGTTCGCGTTCGGTCGCCTCGTCCATGTTTTGGTAATGGATCCAGCGGTGGCCGTGGCAGGCAATCTCGTGCCCCAGTTCCGTGAAGGCAGCAGTCAGTTCGGGGTAACGCTCCAGCGCCATGCCAACGCCAAATACGGTGAGCGGCAGGCCGCGCTTTTCAAACTCGCGCAGGATGCGCCACACGCCCACGCGAGAGCCGTATTCGTAAATGCCTTCCATGCTGATGTGGCGATCCGGGTAGCTGGCCGGGTTGAACATCTCGGAGAGAAACTGCTCGGAGCCCGCGTCGCCATGCAACACGCTGTTTTCTCCGCCCTCTTCGTAGTTCAGCACGAACTGCACGGCAATGCGGGCCCGGTTGGGCCATTGCGCGTGGGGCGGTTTGCGGCCGTAGCCGGCAAGGTCACGGGGATAGGCTTGGGTGGTGTCGTAGTGTTTCATGGTGTGGTGTCTGCCAGTTCGTGCAGGGTCAGGGCGGCTTCCACATTGCGCAGATGCTGGTCCATCAATGCCAGTGCCCGTTCTTCGTCCTTGGCCTGCAAGGCATCGACGATGGCACTGTGTTCTTCGTAGGAATGTTCGGCAGCGCTGGAAGACTGGTACATCAGCGCAATCAGGGCGCAGCGCGATAGCAGGTCCGTCAGCATCAGGGCGAGCACTTCATTACCCATCAACTGGGCCATGCAGACATGGAAGTCACCGAGCAAATCGGTGCGACCCGGCACATCGCCGCGTTTGACGGCCGCTTTTTCCTGCGCCACATGCTGGCGAAGTGCGGCTATACGTTGGGGCGTGACCATGGGAATAAAGGCACGTGTCATGCCGGCTTCCAGCATGCGGCGCACCGCAAACACCTGCTGTGCTTCTGTCACCGAGGGGGCAGAGACAAAGGCACCACGTGCTGGCTCCATGCGGATCAGCCGGTTCTGTGACAACTGGAACAACGCCTGCCGTATCAGGGTGCGCGATACGCCAAACTGGTCCGCCAGCTTTTGCTCCACCAGCTTGGAGCCGGGTTGCAAACGGTGCTCCACGATGGCGCGCGTGAGCGCTTCCACGATGGAGTGGGTTGTGGTGGAATCCATGCGGGCATGATAGCTGCAATCCCAAAAAGTGTATACACTTTGCAGGCATCAACAGAGGGCATCACCATGGGTTTGAGCACACACGTACTGGACACCATGCACGGCACACCGGCGGCCGGCATGCAAGTCGCGCTGTACACCACGCAGGGTGAAGTGGCCGCGCTGGTCAAAGCGTTTTCACTGAATGCCGATGGCCGCAATCCTGACGGCCCGCTGTACGACAACGCCAGCCTGCGCGCCGGGACTTACCGTCTGGTGTTTGATGTAGCTGCTTATTTCAGGACCCGTGGCGTGGCCTTGCCCGAACCCAATTTCCTGAACCGGGTGAGCCTGGACTTTGGTGTGGCCCATGTGGACCAGCATTACCACGTGCCGCTGTTGGTCAGTCCCTGGAGCTACTCGACCTACCGCGGCTCCTGAGTAGCCACCCACGCAGCGGTGCAGATTGGGGCTACCAATTTTGCGCCGGGCCGCCCCAAGCAAAATTAACCCCCTAGGGGGGGGGGCAGCGACCCGCGCAGCGGCGGAGCGTGGGGGTCTCTACTTAGAGCTGTCCTTCGGTCAGCGTGTCCAGTTGAAAACGCCCGCTTTTGTGCCACAACCAGGTGTCGGTGTAGGTCACACGGCCCATCCTGACAGGGGCCGGGTACGGTGCGGCGGCGCGCACGGAACGCTCAATTTCTGCCACCACCTCGGGTGCATGGTCAGGCGAACGCATCCAGCGTATTGCAGTCACCTGGCCGCGTGCATCGATGTCAACTTGCAGCACCCCCACGGCGTAGAGCAGCGGAGGCAGTTTGCCGGTATAGATGCGGCCACTGTTATGGGCATACAAATGCATGGCGGCATCGCGCCGGTAATCGCGCGGTGTCGGTGCAACAGAAACCTGGCTGGGTGGCGGCTCTGACGGAGGCACAACGGCCATTGGTGGCGCGACGGGCGCTACGACGACCGGTGCCGGAGGCGGCTTGCTGGCGCAGCCCGCCACCAGAGCCGCTATGCCAGCCCACAGGGCAAGCACGTGGGGTCTAGAGGGTGTGGTGCCCCGTGATGGGATGTGCTGTTCCATTGCTTGTCTCTTTGTTGTTCAGCCCGTGCATACTGTGCCTGAATTGTGAGGCCTCCGGGCGACGTTCTTATGTTTAAAGGTATCCGATTGTGAGCTTGCTTTCGCAATTCCTCCAGGCGTTGGAAAACGCCGAGGCGGTGCTGGTGACCGTGGACTCTGTGCGGGGCTCTGTGCCGCGTGAAGAGGGGGCCTGGATGGCGGTGTTTGCGCACACTACCGTGGGTACGGTAGGTGGCGGCCGCCTGGAGCTGGATGCCATGGGCCACGCGCGGAATCAACTGCAACAGAATCTGCCCGAAACGACCGTACGTTATGCGCTGGGCCCCAGCCTGGGGCAGTGTTGTGGGGGCGAGGTGCACCTCCGCTATGCCAAGGTGTCGGCATCGGACATTCCTGCGCTGCAGGCCCGGCTGGCACACAGCCATGTGCCGGTGGCCCTGTTTGGTGGTGGCCACGTGGGCAAAGCACTGGTCACGGTGCTAGGTACCTTGCCCGTGCGTGTGACATGGATTGACAGCCGCGACGAGATATTTCCAGCCGCGTTGCCTGACAACGTGTATTGCGAACATTCGGACCCCGTGCATGCGGCCGTAGCAGAACTTTTTGCAGGTACCCGCGTGCTCATCATGAGTTTCAGCCACGCCGAAGATCTGGACATCGTGGCGGCCTGTCTGGCGCGCCAGCGTGAACGTGCGGACCTGCCCTACATCGGCCTGATAGGCAGCAAAACCAAGTGGGCGTCGTTCCGACAGCGGCTGTTGGCCCGGGGCTTTACGGAGCAGGAGTTGTCCCACGTCACCTGCCCGATCGGCATTGCAGGCATTGCGGACAAACGCCCCGAGGTGATTGCCGTGGGCGTGGCGGCCCAACTCTTGCAAGTGGTGGATAGTTCGTAAAACTGTATACACTTTGCGCCTGCGCTGGCATCTGCAGGCGCTAATCTGGAGAACACCTGCATGGAAAGCTACCTTCTGGACTGGGCCAATCTGCTGCTGCGTTGGGCCCATGTGATCACCGCCATTGCCTGGGTGGGGTCCTCCTTCTATTTTGTGTTCTTGGACAGCAGCCTCACGCCGCCCGTCGATGAAGACCTGAAACGCCAGGGCGTGAGCGGCGAGCTCTGGGCGTTACACGGCGGTGGCTTCTACCATCCGGTCAAATTTGCGGTGGCACCGCCCAAACTGCCGTCACACACGCACTGGTTTTACTGGGAGAGTTACAGCACCTGGCTGACTGGTTTTGCCCTGTTCACGGTGTCGTATCTGTGGAGTGCAGGCACTTACCTGGTCGACAAATCGGTGATGGACTGGACACCCGGTGTGGCCGTGGCCGCGGCCTTGGCATTCCTGGTGGTGTTCTGGCTAGCGTACGACGGGATTTGCCGTGTGTTTGGCCAGCGCAAGAATGGTGATGCCATCGTCGGTGCGCTGGTAGCCGTGCTGGTGTGTATAGCGGCCTGGCTGGCCTGCCACTGGTTTGCCGGGCGCGCGGCCTTCTTGTTGGTGGGCGCCATGCTGGCGACCAGCATGAGCGCCAATGTGTTTTTCTGGATCATCCCCGGCCAGCACACCGTGGTGGCGCAGATCAAAAGCGGCCAACCGGTCGACCCCATCCACGGCAAACGTGGCAAGCAGCGCAGCGTGCACAACACCTATTTCACGCTGCCTGTGCTGTTTGCCATGTTGAGCAACCACTACAGCTTCACCTACAGCCATCCGCAAAACTGGCTGGTGCTGATCCTGATGATGTTTGCCGGTGCGGCGATCCGCCAGTTCTTTGTGCTGCGCCACGGCTTCAAGCTGGGCCGCAACAGCCACCCCTGGCCCTATGTGGCGGCAGGTGTGGTGGTTATTCTGGGTGTGGTGGTCTGGTTGCGCCCGGCACCGGTCGAAAATGCTATTAATTCAGGAGCTGGTGGCGCAACATCCACGGGGGCTACAGCCCAATTTGGCTATGAAACTGTGAAGCCCGTGCTGGAGCAGCGCTGTTATATGTGCCACGGCGCGCAGGTGCAGATGAAGAATGTGCGCCTGGATTCGCCCGAGAGCCTGAAGTCGCACGCCCTGGCGGTTTACCAGCAGGCGGTAGTGACAAAAATCATGCCGCTGAATAACGCCACCGGCATTACCGATGCGGAGCGCGCCCAGATCAAACAGTGGTTTGAAGCTGGCGCCAAAGTCGACTAGGACGTTTAGTCGATGGGGCCGGTCAGCGCAGTACCGGCAGTGTTAGCGCTGCGCGGTGGCCAGGCGCAGCGCCAGTCCCACAAACACCAGGCTGGCCACACGGTTGAGCCAGCGCTGTGCGCGCAGTGAGCGTTTGAATACCGCGCCAAAGCTGGCGGCAAACCAGGCAATCGCGCCAAAGGTCAACAAGGCGGCCAGCATGAAGATGCCACCGAGCATGAGGATTTGCACTGCCACCGGCCCCGCAGCGGGGTCGGCGAACTGCGGCAGAAAAGCCAGAAAGAAGATGGCCACCTTGGGGTTGGTGACGTTCATCACCACGCCACGGCCATAGGTTTGCAGCGGCGTCATGGGCGGGGAACTGTCGCTGTCCTGAATGCCCACAGGCGCGTTCCAGGCACCCCAGGCCAAGTACAACAAATAGCCGGCGCCGAGGAGCTTGAGCGCAGTGAAGGCGGTGGTGGAGGCGGCAAACAGCGCCGCCAGACCCAGCGCCACCGCGGCGGTGTGAAACAGCAGGCCGCTGCACAAACCCAATACCACCATCAGGCCCGCCTTTCGCCCGTGCACGGCCGAGTGCAAAAGAACAAACACGTTGTCCGGCCCTGGCGAGAGGGCCAGCAATACCGAAGCGGCAAAAAACGTCAGGGTGGTGTCCAGAGCAAGCATGGCAGAAGGCCGCAGGTGCGGCATAGGAGGGCAGGGCTTGCAATCCTAACGCCTAACGCTTGGCGCTTGGCGCTTGGCGCTTGGCGCCGCTCAGTTGCCGATGATAGTGAGCAGTTCTTCGCGGGTGCTCGGGTCGGCCATGTATTTGCCATACAGCGGAGACATGCGCCGCACCATGGGGGCCACGTCTTTCACGCGCACAAATTGCACGCCCTGTTTGGTGACCGTCTCAATGGCAGAGGCCACACGTTTGTTCCACAACTCGCGCATGAGCGTGGCAGAGTCTGTCCCGGCCTTGGAAAATGCGGCCTTGTCCGCGGGGCTCAGGCTGGCCCACAGCTTGGTAGAGACCACCAGCGCTTCGGGCGAGACCACGTGGTTGGTTACGTACACCGATTTGGCCACCTTGTAGTGCCCGGTGGATTCGAACGAGGGCATGTTGTTCTCGGCACAGTCCACCGTGTTCTGTTCCAGCGCGCCCAGCACGTCCTTGAACGGCAAGGCCACCGGTGTGGCCTGGAGCAGCTTCACCATCTCGATGTAAATCTCGGACTGCTGCACGCGAATGCGGGCTCCCGCCAGGTCTTTGAAGCTGTTGATGGTGCGGCTGGCGCAGTAGAACGAGCGCCCGCCACCGTCGTACCAACCCAGCACCACAAAGCCCGCAGTCTGTAGCTTGGCCGCAAAGCGCTCACCCAGCTTGCCATCCAGGTGCTTGAACATATGGGCCGAGTCACTGAACAGGAATGGCAGGTTCAGCGCCTTGAGGCCAGGCGCTGCATCGGACAACGGGCCAGAGCTGAACTCGGCAACATCTACCTCACCGGCCTTGAGCATTTGCACGGCCTTGGGCTGGTCACCCAACGTGGCGTTGGAGAAAACCTCTATCTGGTACCGCCCACCGGTGTTTTGTTCAACCAGGCTGGCGAAACGTTTCATGGCTTCGGTGACCGGATAGCCATCGGGGTGGATATTCCAGGCGCGCAGTTTGGTTTGCGCGCTGGCACTGGCGCAGCTCAGGGCCAGCAGACCAGCAAGAGCCCAGGTCTGCGCGCTAGGGCGTGCCACAGGTCAGGCCTTCGCGACTTCGTGGTTGCCCATGATTTCGAGCGCCCGCACCAAGGCCGAATGGTCCAGATTGCCCAGGCCGTTGGCACTGCAGACCTGCATCAGTTGTGCGGCACCTGCGGTTTGCGGCAACGCCAGTCCCAGCGCCTTGGCGCCGTCCAGCGCCAGGCCCAAATCCTTCTGGTGCAAGCCAATGCGAAAGCCCGGGTTGAAGGTGCGCTTGACCATGCGTTCGCCATGCACTTCCAGAATGCGCGAGGCGGCAAAACCGCCCATCAACGCCTGGCGCACCTTGGCCGGATCGGCACCGGCCTTGCTGGCAAACAGCAGGGCTTCGCCCACGGCGGCAATGTTGAGCGCCACGATGATCTGGTTGGCCACCTTGCAGGTCTGGCCGTCGCCATTGCCACCCACCAACGTGATGTTCTTGCCCATCAGTTGCAGCAGCGGCAGCAGGGTGTTGAAGGTGGCCTCTTCCGCGCCGACCATGATGGTCAGGCTGGCGGCCTTGGCGCCCACTTCGCCACCAGAGACGGGTGCATCCATGTACTGGCAACCCAGTGCGTTGATCTGCTTGGCAAAGGCCTTGGTGTCCACGGGCGAGATGGAGCTCATGTCGACCACGGTCTTGCCTTTGGTGAGGCCCGCGGCAACGCCTTTGGCGCCAAACAGCACGGCTTCTACGTCTGGCGTGTCCGGCAGCATCAGGAAGATGATGTCGGCCTTTTGCGCGACTTCCTGTGCGCTGGCGCAGGAATGTCCGCCAGCGTCCAGCAAGGCGGATGGCACGGCAGAGCGTGTGTTCAGGTAAACGGTGTGGCCCGCGGCCAGCAAGTGGCCGGCCATGGGTGCACCCATGATGCCCAGGCCAATAAATCCGAGTGTGGTCATAGTCGTGTTGTCATCCAAAGAAAAAAGTTAGGCGGCGTAGCGGTCTTTGAGGGCCTGGGTGGCCGAGCGGAACACGCCTAGGTCACTGCCCACGGCGATAAAAGTGGCGCCCATTTCCATGTAGCGGCGTGCGTCGGCTTCGACGGGGGCCAGGATGCCGGTGGGTTTACCGTGGGCCTTGGCCTGGGCAAACACATGGGCAATGGCCTCTTGCACTTCGGGGTGCGCGGCGTTGCCCAGGTGGCCGTAGCCGGCGGCCAGGTCCGAGGGGCCGACAAAAATGCAGTCCACACCGGGCACGGCGGCAATCTCGCTGCTGGCGGCTACGCCAGCGCGGCTTTCGATCTGCACGGCCACACACATGTGCTGGTTGGCTTCTTGGAAGTAGTTGGCTACGGTGCCATAACGGTTGCTGCGCTGGGATACCGACACCCCCCGCATGCCTTCAGGCGGGTAACGGGTGGCGGCCACAGAGCGCTGGGCCTCGTCAGCGGTTTCTACAAACGGGATCAGAAAGTTGTAGAAACCCGCGTCCAACAGGCGCTTGATTTCCACCGCGTTGTTGCTGGTGGGGCGCACGAATGGGGCACTCACGCTGTCCTTGAGCGCCATGAGCTGGGGCACAAAGGTGATCACATCATTGGGCGAATGTTCGCCGTCCATCAGGATCCAGTCAAAACCCGCCACGCCGAGTACTTCGGCGGTGATGGGGCTGGCCAAGGATGACCAGCAGCCGATCAGGCGTTTGCCGGCCAGCAGGTCTTTCTTGAACTGGTTGGGAAAAGGGCGGTAGGGGACAGGGTAGGTCATGGCAATGCCTTATGGGTATTGGTTTGGGCAAATCGATCAGATAACGGATCAGGTAATGGGTGCGGGGTTGAACAGCACCAACGAGTTGTGCAATTTCCATTGCTCAGCCCATGTTTTCTTGCGTCCGCTGGCGACTTCCAGCATCAGGTGAAAGAGTTCCCAGCCCACGTCGGCAATCGAGGCATCACCGTCCGCGATGGTGCCTGCGTTCACGTCCATCAGGTCGTGCCAGCGGCGCGCCAGGTCGGTGCGCGTGGCTACCTTGATGACGGGAACCTCGGCCAGGCCGTAGGGCGTGCCGCGGCCGGTGGTGAACACATGCAGGTTCATGCCGGCGGCCAGTTGCAGCGTGCCGCAGATGAAATCGCTGGCCGGTGTGGCCGCGTAGATCAGGCCTTTGGACTGCAGCTTTTCGCCCGGCGACAACACGCCGCTGATGGGTGCGCTGCCAGACTTGACGATGGAGCCCATGGCTTTTTCGACGATGTTGGACAGGCCCCCGGCCTTGTTACCGGGCGTGGTGTTGGCGCTGCGGTCGGCGCTGCCACGGCCCAGATACGCGTCGTACCAGGCCATCTCGCGGGCCATGGCGTCTGCCACGGCGGGTGTGGTGGCGCGGGCGGTCATCTGCTCCACGGCGTCGCGCACCTCGGTGGTCTCGGAGAACATCACGGTGGCACCGGCGCGCACCAGCAGGTCGGTACAGAAACCGACGGCCGGGTTGGCGGTCACGCCCGAGAAGGCATCACTGCCACCGCACTGCACACCCACCACCAGCTCACTGGCGGAGATGGTCTCGCGTTGGCGGGCGTTGAGCCGCTCCAGATGCGGTACGGCGGATGCCAGCACCGAATCAATCATGGACATGAAGCCCACATGTTTCTCGGCCTGTAGGCAGACCACGTCGAGTGCAGGCTCATTTTTGGCATCAAATTGGCCTGTAGCCCCCGTGTTACTTGCGCCGCCAGCTATCACTTGTATAGCAAAGCTGCCCGATGGAAACAAGCGCTCCGGCTGCAGCTTCTCGCAGCCCAGGCTCACCACCATCACTTCACCGCCAAAGTTGGGGTTTTTGGAAATGTTACGCAGGGTGCGGATCGGAATGATGGCGTCGGGTGCGTCAATCGCCACGCCGCAGCCATACGAATGCTCCAGGCCAATCACATCGTCGACGTTGGGGTAGCGCGGGAGCAGTTGCTCCTTGATGCGCTGCACCGCAAAGTCCACCACACCGGCCACACACTGCACGGTGGTGGTGATGGCCAGAATATTGCGCGTGCCCACCGAGCCATCGGCATTGCGGTAACCCTCGAAGGTGTAACCCGTCAAAGGCTCGGCATTCCACGCGGGGGCTGTGGATTGCGGCAGGTCGTTCAGTGAACGGGCCTCAGGCATGTGCAACAGACGCTCATGCACCCAGGCGCCTGCGGGGATGTCCTTGAGCGCATAACCAATTGGCACGTTGTAGCGCAGCACAGCGGCATCTTTGGCAATCGGCACCAGTGCGACCTTGTGACCTTGTGGCACGCGGTCTACCAGCGTCAAACCGTCGGGCATAACGCTGCCCACAGCCAGGCCACCGTCGTTAACAACGATGGCCACGTTGTCCGCCGCATGCATTTTTATGCTGCGGGGGACGCTCGTGCTCGTGCTGGGGGACGTAGACATACGAAAGTTAGTCCGCCTTGATGTTGCGCGACGTGATCAGCTTTGCCCAGCGCGCGTATTCCATAGCTTGAAATGTGGCGAATTGCTCGGGGGTGTTGAGCACCAATTCAAAACCCAGCTCCAGTAGTTTTGGCGCTACCGTTGGGTCTTTGATGGAGGCCACGGCGGCGTCAAACAGGCGCTTCTTCACGTCAGCGGGCAATCCCCGTGGCGCGGCCAAAGCTTGCCAGGAGTTCACGTTGGCGTCCTTGATGCCATTTTCTTCCAGCGTGGGCACATCGGGCAGCAGCGGCGAACGCTTGGCACTGGTGATGGCCAAAGCGCGCAGCTTGCCGGACTTGATCTGGGGCATGGCGGTGTTGATGTTCATGAACGAGGACTCCACCTGGTTGCCCAGCAGGTCCGTCATCACTGGCCCGCCGCCTTTGTAGGGGACGTGTACACCGCTGGTACCTGTTTGTTGCCAGAACAGTTCCGCGGTGAGGTGATCGCTGCTGCCGTTACCTGAAGAGGCAAAACTCATCTTGCCCGGGTTGGCCTTCAGGTAGGTAATCACTTCGGCCAAAGACTTACGCTCGGAGGCCGCGGGGACCACCAGGACATTAGGTGCCTGTACCGCAATCGTGATGGGTTCCAGATCCTTCAGTGCGTCGTAGTTCACTTTGATCAAGTGTGGTGCAATCACAAAGGGACCAAGTGAGGAGACCAGCAGCGTATGGCCATCGGCCGGTGCGCGTGCGACCTGCCCGGCACCAATCGTGCCCGTGGCGCCGCCCTTGTTGTCGACGATGAAGGTGACGCCGCCACCCATTTTTTCGGCCATTTTGGTCGAGAGAATGCGGGCGATCAGGTCGGTAGATCCGCCTGGTGGAAACGGAACAACCAGCGTAATGGGTTTGTCGGGCCAGGCCATGGCGCCAAAGCTGGCGCCAGCGGCCAGCAGCAAGGTGATCAGTTGCTTTTTCATACGCATTCTCCTGAGTGACGGTTTGGTATAGGCGGGAGACTTGGAATCAAAACCGGGGTTTGACTTGTTTCCACTCGGGACGGTAGCGCTGCATTTGGGCTACGTCATTGCGGGTGCGAATGCGGCAGACCTTGAATGCTTCATGCAGCTCGGTCAGCTTGTCCTGGTCCAACTCCACACCCAGGCCGGGTTTGTTGGTCAGGTGCACGCAGCCGTCCACGATGGGTACCTTGCCACCCACCAGCACTTCGTCGCTTTGCCAGGGGTAGTGGGTGTCGCAGGCGTAGCTCAGGTGTTGCACCGAGGCAGCCAAATGCGTCATGGCCATGAGGCTGATGCCCAGGTGCGAGTTGGAGTGCATGGACAGGCCCAAGCCAAAGGTCTGGCAGGTTTGTGCCAAGGCCTGTGTGGCGCGTAGGCCACCCCAAAAGTGGTGGTCGCTGAGCAAAATTTGCACCGAGTTGAGCTCGATGCTGCGTTTGAGCTCGGCCCAGTTGGTGACCACCATATTGCTGGCCAGGGGCATGCCCGTGGCCTTGTGCAATTCGGCCATGCCTTCCAGCGTGGGCGTGGGGTCTTCGTAATACTCCAGGCTGCCGCGCAGCTTGTCGGCCACTTTCAGACTGGTGGCCATGCTCCAGTTGCTATTGGGGTCGATGCGCAGGGGCTGGTTGGGGAAGGCCGCCTTGAGCGCCAGAATGGCGTCGGCTTCTTCCATGGGGTCGAACACACCGGCCTTGAGCTTGATGCTCTCAAAACCGTATTGGTCAATCATCTTTCGCGCCTGCTGGACGATTTGCGCGGCGTTGACGGCCTCGCCATAGGGGTCCGGTGCGTACTCCGGGTCTACCGAAGCGTCCCACTTGTAAAACAGGTACGCCGAGTACGACACCTTGTCGCGCACAGCGCCACCCAGCAGTTCCACCAGAGGTATGCCGAGGGTGCGCGCCTGCAGGTCCATAAAGGCCACCTCAAACGCAGAAAACGCGCTGGTCACCAAATTGCTGGCCAACGAGCCGGGTGCCAGCTCCATTTCCACATGGCCAGTCGAGACTTGGGGCGCCAGCGCCTTGAGCCGTGCCAGCATGCCATTGACATCGAATGCCGACAATCCCACTAGGCTGGGTGCTGCGCGCGTCAGCAAACCCAACACCGGTGCGTCGCCATAGGTCTCACCCAAGCCCACCATGCCGTTGGCGCCGACCACTTCGATGATGGAGCGCAGGCCAAACGGTTCGTGTACCCCGGCAGCGTTCAGCAAGGCAGGGTCTTTGATGGCGATCGGGGTGACCCGAACAGCGGAGATTTTCATGCGCAATTACTTCAGCAACAGTCCAGGCAGCCACAAGGACAACGCTGGGATGTAGGTCACGGCTGCCAACACAAACAGCAGGGCGCCAAAGAAAGGAATCAGGGCTTTCACCACCTTTTCAATCGGCAGCTTGGCCACGGCGGCGCCGACAAACAGCACACCACCCACGGGAGGCGTGATAAGCCCCATGCCCAGGTTCACCATCATGATCATTCCGAAGTGCACGGGATCCACACCCAGGGTTTTCACAATCGGCAGCAGGATGGGGGTCATGATCAGGATCAACGGGGCCATGTCCATCAGCGTGCCCAGTATCAACAACAGAATGTTGATCATCAACAGCACGGTGTATTTGTTGTCCGAGACGCTGGTGAACAGACCCGTGATCATGGTGGGGATCTGCATCAGGGTCATGATGTAGCCGAAGCTGGCTGCGAAGCCGATCAGGATCATCACAATTGCCAGGGTTTTGACGGTGCGGTGTACCAGCTTGGGCAGTTCACGCCATTGGTAGTCGCGGTAGATGAACATGGTGACGAAAAACGCCCAGATCACCGCGATGGCTGCTGACTCGGTGGCGGTGAAAATACCGGACAAGATGCCGCCCAAAATGATCACCATCGTCATCAGTCCCCAAAGTGCGTCCACGCAGATGCGCAGGGCTTCTTTCATGGGGATGGAGCGGCCCTTGGGGAAGTTGCGTTTTTTGGCAATGAACAGGCACATGATGGCCAGCGTCAGACCCAGCAGCAAGCCTGGCAATACGCCTGCCAGAAAGAGTGCTGCGATGGATACGGAACCACCGGCCGCCAGTGAATAAATCACCGCGTTATGGCTGGGGGGAATCA
Source organism: Rhodoferax saidenbachensis (assembly GCF_001955715.1). NCBI lineage: Bacteria > Pseudomonadati > Pseudomonadota > Betaproteobacteria > Burkholderiales > Comamonadaceae > Rhodoferax > Rhodoferax saidenbachensis. The sequence goes on from NZ_CP019239.1 coordinate 990,148, forward strand.
GGATGGCCTGCACCGAGCCACTGACCGTAACGGCTGTTGCAAAATCACGCGGGTATCCCTTCTTTTCCATTTCCGGAATCAGCACCGAGCCAATGGATGCGGTGTCCGCCATGGAGGAACCCGAAATGGCGCCGAAGAAGGTGGACGCCAGAATGTTCACCAGCGACAAGCCGCCCTGCACAAAACCGACCAGCACTTCTGCAAATGCCACCAAGCGACGGGACATGCCACCCTCGGCCATGATGGCTCCGGCCAAAACGAAGAAGGGAATGGCAAGCAAGGAGAATTTGTTGACGCCGCCGGCAATGGCGATCATTACCGCGTCATAGGGCAGCTCAATCCACCATGCGCCAATCAGCGCAGACAAGCCCAAGGCATACGCCACAGGCATGCCAATGATCATGAGCGTCACAAAGGAGCCCAACAGTACGAGCGCGTCCATCAGATGGCCTCCGGTTCTATGGCTTCGTGGTCGAAAGTCACTACGGAGCGTTGATGTTGCGATCCGAGCAGGATGTGCTCGACGATAAAAAATAAGGTAATGAATCCACCCAGAGGGACGGGGAGGTAGGTGGCTCCCACGGGCATCCAGGGTATGGCGCCAATACTTTGGTTCCAGGTTTCAAGACACAGCTTGAATCCGTAGAAAACCATAAAAACAGCAATGACAAACATCAGTGCATGAACCAGAACGGCCGCAATCCGACGCAGTATTTGGGGGAGGCGGTCAGTCACCATCGCCACGGCAATATGGGAGCCCGCACGGTAGGCCGCGGCGGCACCAAAGAACGTGAAGATCACCATCAACAAGACAGAAATGGGTTCAGGCCACTGAGACCCCGTACCCAACACATAGCGGGCAAATATTCCCCAGGGGATGATGATGGACATGAGAAAGATGGCGCCACCTGATAACCAAATGCTGGTGAGGTAAAGCGCATCGTTGCAATGCAGGAATTTGTTTTTCATAGCGATCCAAAAGGCGAAGCCAAACGAGCACCCGCGAAGGCGGGCGCTCTTTTTTCTCAAAGGCTTATTTGGTAGCGTCGATGCGCTTCATCAGATCTGCAAAGTTGGCACCGTATTTGGCGCGCACGGGGGCCGTGGCGTCATAGAACAGCTTCTGGTCGACAGCTACGAACTCGATACCGGCAGCCTTCAGCTTGGCGGAGTAGTCTTCCACGCTCTTGTCCCACAGAACGCGTTGTTCCATTTGGGCTTCACGGGAAAACTTCTTGACCAAAGCCTTGTCATCCGCCGACAGCTTGTCCCATGTCACTTTGGACATCACGAGCAGTTCAGGAATGATCAAGTGGTTGGTTTGTGCGTAGTACTTGACGCCGGTGGTGTAGTGGTTGGCTGTGAAAAAGCTGGGGGGATTGTTTTCTGCGCCATCAATCACGCCAGTTTGCAAGGCGCTAAAGACTTCGCCATAGGACATGGAGATGCCGTTGCCACCCATGGCGTTCATGGTGTCCACAAACAAGGGGTTGCCCATCATGCGGACCTTGACGCCTTTCAGGTCGGCAGGAGTAGTGACCTTCTTCTTGGTGTACAGGCTGCGCGAGCCGCCGTCCATCCAGCCCAAGCCGACCAGGCGCGCAGGGCTGGCAGTCACTTTGTCCAGCAACTCGGCGCCAATGGGGCCGTCAATCACAGCACGCATGTGCGGAATATTACGGAATACAAAAGGCATGTTGAACACGTTCACGTCCGGCACCACAGGGCCCACCACACCGAGCGAGATACGTGCGATCTGGATCGCACCGATCTGCGTTTGCTCTACGGTTTCTTTCTCTTCGCCCAGTACGGCGCCTGGAAACATTTGCAGCTTGATGCGGCCATTGGTAGCTGCTTCGAGCTTCTTGCCCATGCTTTCAACAGCCACAACGTTGGGATAGCCAGCAGGGTGTGTGTCTGCAGCCTTGAGTACGATGTTTTGCGCTTGCGCACCCACGGTGCTGCACAGGGCAATGGCGGATGCCACGAAGGTTCTACGGAATGTCATGTTGTCTCCTCTTTGGGGATGGTTTAGGGTTAACGAACGGGAAACTGGGAAAACAGGGGTTCTGGCAGGCCTTGCACGCCGGGCTCCAGCACCAGCACGGCACCGTCCAGCGTGGCGTCAAAGCCGGGTGCGGGCGTGGCAGGTTGAATGGATGTCACAAACAGGTGGCGCAACTCCGGTCCGCCAAAAGCGCACATGGCGGGTTTGCTCACCGGCACGGGCAGGGATTGCAGCAGCGCGCCTTGTGGGCTGAAGCGGTGCACCAGTCCGGCATCGTTGCCGCAAATCCAGTAGCAGCCTTCGGTGTCCATGGCGGCGCCATCGGGGCGGCCGGGCAGGGGTTTCATGTCCACCCAGGGCGTGGACTGTGGGCCCCACTCACCGGTGGTGGCATCAAAGCTGTGCATCCAGATGGATTGGCGGCTGGGGTGGGAATCTGACAGGTAGGCGGCTGTTCCATCGGGGCTGAAGGCCATGCCGTTGGGGGTGATGTAGCCCTGCAGTACCGGACCACGCAGGCCTTGGGTGTCCAGGCAATAAATGCCACCGGCGGGGCTGGCCAGTCCCATGTCACGCACCATGGTGCCAATCCAGAACCGACCCTTTGCATCGCAGCGGCCATCGTTGAAACGCATGCCGTCTTGCGGATGGGTGATGGTGGCCAGGCAGGTGACACGCGCCAGGGGCGCATCTTGCAGTTCCACCTCAAAAATGCCACTTTCCATGGCGGCGATCACGGTGCCGCGGTTGCTCAGTGCAATGCAGCCCACGCGTTCGGCCAGGGCCCAACTGCTTTGTGTGCGGCTGGCCCAGTCCAGGCGGTGGATGCGCTGGCCTTCGATGTCGACCCAGTACAGGGATTGCGTGGCCACTGACCACACGGGCGATTCGCCCACGCGGTCGCGTGCACTGGAAATGGCAAAAGCAGCGGTCATAGTCTGGCTTACTTGCTGCTCTTGTGGGCGGTCATGGGTTCGCCCTGAAACAAGAAACCACCACCCTGGTAAATCGCGGCGGGGTCGGTGATGTCCGGCTGTGGCGTGCGCGCATAGATCGCCTCGCGGAACGGGTCTGAGCTGTCCTGCGGCACATAACCTACGTGGCGTGCCGCGCTGTTGTCGTACCAGACCACGGCGTTGTTGGACATGCCGAAGATGGCGGTGTGGCCCAGGATGGGTGTGGTCAAGCAAGCGGTGACCAGGCGGTGCAGGTCGTCAAAGCTGAGCCAACTGGCCAGCATGCGCCGGTCTTTGGGCTCGGCAAACGAGGAGCCAATGCGCAGGCAAGCGGTTTCGATGCCGTAGCGGTCAAAGTACATGCGCGACAGGTCTTCGCCAAACGCCTTGCTCACGCCATACAGGCTGTCGGGGCGGGCTGGGTGGTCCAGGGTGATGGTTTCGCTTTGTTTGTAAAAGCCGGTCACATGGTTGGAGCTGGCAAACACCACACGCTTCACGCCCTGTTTGCGTGCCGCTTCGTACAGGTTGTAGACGCCCAGGATGTTGGCTTGCAGGATGGGCTCGAACGCGGCTTCCACCGAGATGCCGCCAAAGTGCACGATGGCTTGCACGCCTTTGACCATGGCGTCTACCGCGGCAGCATCGGCCAGATCGGCCAGCGCCATTTCTTCACCCGCGCGCGCAGCGCCAAAATCGGCACGGTCCGAGAGGCGCAACACCTCGCAGTTGGCCTTGAGCCGGTCGCGCATGGCTGTACCCAGGCCGCCTGCGGCGCCGGTCATCAGCAAAGTGTGGTGTACTTTGATCGTCATGAAATTTATCGTTATCTTGTCAGTTGTATGTTGTCTGATGTGTTAAATTGTCGACACCCGTTCCAACTGAGTCAAGGGCTTTTCCATGGACCTAGTGCAAACCCCTAGAGCCAATGTGGCGCAACCATCGCTTGCTGATGGTGGGGATGTCGTGCGCCCGCGCCGCGCCCGTGGCTTGGTCACGGAGGTCGTGGAAAACCTGGCCGCCAGCATCCGCGAAGGCGCTATTCCGCCTGGCGCCAAGCTGCCCACCGAATCCGAAATCATGGCCCGCTTTGACGTGAGCCGCACGGTGGTGCGTGAGGCCATTTCTCATCTGCAGGCCAACCGGCTGGTCGAGACGCGCCATGGCGTGGGTACCTTTGCATTGGCGCCACAAAGCAGTGGCAATTTCCAGATCGCCGATGTGGATCTCGCCACGGTGGCCGACGTCATCGCCCTGCTGGAGCTGCGTATCAGCCTGGAAACCGAGGCTGCCGGCCTGGCCGCGCAGCGCCGCACCGAAGCCAATTTGCTCTCCATGCAAGCCATGCTCGATGCCTTCCAGACCTCGATTCTGGAAGACTCGGATGCGGTGCCTTCGGACTTCAGCTTCCATATGGAAGTCGCCAAAGCCACGGGCAACCGCCACTTTGCCGATCTGATGACCTACCTGGGTACCATGATCATTCCGCGCACCCGGGTGAACACCGCCAGCAGTGCGCCCGAAGGTCGCCTGAACTACCTGCGCCGCGTGCACGGCGAACACGAATACATCTTCAACGCCATCCGCAACCAGGACGCCGATGCCGCCCGCGCGGCCATGCGCACCCACCTGGCCAACAGCAAAGACCGCCTGCGAAAGTCGCAACCCGACGCACTTTAGTTGTATGATGTCTGATATGTAGGGGCGCCACCTATCGAGCGCTCCACACAGGAGACCGTTCATGACCCAACCCGATTCCGGCGCCGTGCGTGGCGCGCCCACCATCACAGCGTTGCGGGTCATTCCCGTGGCCGGCCACGACGGCATGTTGATGAACCTGAGCGGTGCTCATGCGCCGTTTTTCACCCGCAACATCGTCATCCTGACCGATAGCAGCGGCAACACCGGCGTGGGCGAAGTGCCTGGCGGCGAGAAAATCCGCCAGACGCTGGAAGACGCGGCCGCCTTGGTCGTGGGCCAGTCCATCGGCAACTACAACGCCATTCTCAACCGCATGCGTGAAGCCTTTGCGGCGCGCGACAGCGGCGGGCGTGGCCTGCAAACCTTCGACCTGCGCATCGCTATCCACGCCGTGACGGCGGTGGAGTGTGCGCTGCTGGATTTGCTGGGCAAGTTCCTGAACGTGCCCGTGGCGGCGCTCTTGGGCGATGGCCAGCAGCGTGACAGCGTGGCCGTGCTGGGTTACCTGTTCTATGTGGGCGACCGCAAGGTCACCGATCTCCCCTACATCAGCGAGCCCGATGCCGAGGACGACTGGAAACGCCTGCGCCACGAAAAAGCCATGGATGCCGACGGTGTGGTGCGCCTGGCCGAAGCCGCTTTTGCGCGCTACGGTTTCCAGGACTTCAAGCTCAAGGGCGGCGTGTTGCGCGGCGAAGAAGAGGTGGAGGCCATCCGTGCGCTGCATGCGCGCTTTCCGCAAGCCCGCATCACCCTGGACCCCAATGGTGGCTGGCTGCTGAAAGACGCGGTGCGCCTGTGCCGCGACCTGCACGGCGTGATGGCTTATGCCGAAGACCCGTGCGGTGCCGAAGGTGTGTTCTCCGGCCGCGAAGTGGTGGCCGAGTTCCGCCGTGCCACCGGCCTGCCCACCGCCACCAACATGATTGCCACCGACTGGCGCGAGCTGGCGCATTCGCTGGCCTTGCAGTCGGTGGACATTCCGCTGGCTGACCCGCATTTCTGGACCATGCAGGGTTCGGTGCGTGTGGCGCAGGTTTGCGAGACCTGGGGCCTGACCTGGGGTTCCCATTCCAACAACCACTTCGACGTCTCGCTGGCCATGTTCACGCATGTGGCTGCCGCAGCGCCCGGCAAGGTCACCGCGATTGATACGCACTGGATCTGGCAAGACGGCCAGCGCCTCACCAAGGCGCCGCTGCAGATCGTGGGCGGGCAGATTGCCGTGCCCACCACGCCCGGTCTGGGTGTGGAGCTGGACATGGTGGAAGTGGAGAAGGCCCACCAGCTCTACCTGCAGCACGGCCTGGGCGCCCGCAACGACGCCATGGCCATGCAGTACCTGATTCCGGGCTGGAAGTTCGACCCCAAGAGCCCCTGCCTGGTACGCTGAGGCTAGAGAGCTCCAGCCATGGAGTTTGAAGCCAAATCGGCCTCTAGCCCCCGCGGAATATGCGCGAGCAGCTCCCGTTTTTATAGCGTTTTAGCGCGCCGCCTCGGCCAGCTGGATCGCCAGTCGGTTGTGTCGCTCCATGAGCGGCCCCAGTTCTACGGTCTCCAGATGCCCCTCGCGCACCACCACCCGGCCGTTAACGATCGTGTAGTCGGCTTGTGGGCTGGCGCACAGCAGCAGGCTGCCCACGGGGTCGTGCACGGCGCCACCGGCAACGCCCAGCGTGTCCAGGTCAAACAGTACCAGGTCGGCGCACATGCCCACGGCCAGGTGGCCAATGTCATTGCGGCCCAGCACCTGCGCGCCGCCGCGCGTCGCCACGCTGAGCGCATCGCGCGCGGTCATCTCGGCCGGGCCCAGGTCGCAACCAAAGAAGGTTTTTCCGTCGCGCACTTCGGGTGGCTGCATGGCGCGGCCCACGCGCGCCAGCAGCAGCGCTTGGCGCGCTTCGTTGACCATGTGCGCCGCATCGTTGCTGGCGCTACCGTCTACACCCAGGCCCACGGGCACACCGGCATTGAGCATCTTGCGAATGGGTGCAATCCCGCTGGACAGCCGCATATTGCTGCAGGGGCAATGCGCCACGCCGGTGCGGCTGGCGGCGAACAGGCTGATGCCCTCGTCGTCCAGCTTCACGCAGTGCGCGTGCCACACGTCATGGCCCAGCCAGCCCAGGTCTTGCGCGTACTGCGTGGGCGTGCAGCCAAATTTTTCGCGGCTGTAGGCCAGGTCGTGGTCGTTCTCGGCCAGGTGGGTGTGCAGGCGTGCGCCGTACTTGCGGGCCAAGAGCGCCGACTCGCGCATCAGGCCGCGGCTCACGCTGAAAGGCGAGCAGGGCGCCACCGCCACGTTAAGCATGCTGCCATGCGAGGCATCGTGGTACCGCTCGATCAGGCGTTGCGTGTCCTTGAGGATGAAGTCTTCTTGTTCCACCACCCGGTCCGGCGGCAAGCCGCCCTGGCTCTGGCCCACGCTCATGCTCCCGCGCGTGGCTACAAAGCGCATGCCGATTTCAGCCGCCGCTTCGATGCTGTCATCCAGCCGCACGCCATTGGGGTAGATGTAGAGGTGGTCGCTACTGGTGGTGCAGCCGGAGAGCAGCAGCTCAGCCATGGCAATCTGTGTGCTCACCTGCACCATCTCGGGCGTGAGCCCGGCCCAGATCGGGTACAGCCCGCGCAACCAGCCAAACAGCTCGGCGTTTTGCACCTCGGGTATCGCCCGGGTCAGCGACTGGTACATATGGTGGTGCGTGTTCACCAGGCCCGGCGTGACCAGGTGGTGGCAGGCGTCTATCACCTCGCCGGCCTGCAGCGCATGGGGCGGCAGGTCGGCGGTGGCGCCGATAAAGGCGATGCGGTTGCCTTCGATGTAAATCGAAGCGTCGCGCAGTTCAGTAGATTGGGTAGGGTTGGTGTTATCGAACGTGGCGATAGCCCGTGCGTTGTGGATCAGCAAAGTGCCCATGTGAAAGTTTCTCCGTCAAACAAGTCTTCCACCTGCGAGGGTGGGTCCTGCCGAGGCCGAATCCCGCTGACGGGCCAGACTGGCCGCCAGAGGCGAGCACCACGTTGCCGAGCATCCCGGGCTGTGCTTGCGCGAAGCGCCCTTGAATTTTGCCTCAAGTACCATGACCATGGAATAAAGCGATGACCATGCCAAGCCAAACTCCTCCCTCCCATTTCTCTGCGCTGGCCCCGCGCGACGTGCTCGGCCAGCTCTACTGGGCCGCCGTGCGCCAGGCGCTGCCCAGCCACACGCTGGCAGGTTTTTTACCCCCCGTGCCCAAGGGCCGAACCCTGGTGCTGGGCGCCGGCAAGGCTGGCGGCGCCATGGCCCATGCGCTGGACGCGTTGTGGCCGCAAGACGCACCTCTTTCAGGGCTGGTGGTCACCCGTTATGCCCACACGCCGCCACGCCCGGCGGATGCCGCGCCCCAGCGTATCGAGGTGGTCGAAGCCGCCCATCCCGTGCCCGATGCCGCAGGCCTGGCCGCCGCGCAGCGCATCCTGGCGCTGCCCCAGGGCCTGACCGAAGACGACCTGGTGATTTGCCTGATTTCAGGCGGGGGCTCTTCGCTGCTGACTCTGCCTGCGCAGTGGGAGGGTGGTGGCATTACGTTGCAGGACAAGCAGCGCATCAACAAGATGCTGCTGGAGAGCGGCGCCGGCATTCAGGAGATGAACTGTGTGCGCAAACACCTCTCCGCTATCAAGGGCGGGCGCCTGGCCGCGGCCTGTTACCCGGCCCAGGTGGTGACGCTGCTGATCAGCGATGTGCCGGGCGATGACCCCAGTGTCATTGCCAGCGGCCCGACCGTGCCCGATCCCACCACTTGCGCCGATGCGCTATCAATATTGAAGCGCCTTGCGCAATCTGCATCAGGGCTGGAGCTCGATTCGATAGTTAAAGCGCTGGAAGCCGGTACGCTGGAAACGCCCAAGCCGGGCGACCCGGTGTTTGCCCGCAACACGGTGCACCTGATTGCCACGCCCCAGCAGTCGCTGCAAGCGGCGGCAGACGCGGCCCGGGCCATGGGGCTGAATGCTTATGTGCTCAGCGACGAACTGGAAGGGGAGTCACGCGAGGTGGGCAAGGTGCACGCCGCGCTGGCACGCACGGCGGCGCGGCGCCCCGCATCCAACCAGCAGCCGTTTGCCAAGCCCTGTGTGATTCTGAGCGGTGGCGAAACCACGGTCACCGTACGCCCGCGCCGCGAAGGCGCCGCCAAGGGCCGGGGCGGGCGGGCCGGCGAGTTCTGCATGGGCCTGGCACAGGCTCTGCAAGGCCAGGCCGGTGTGTGGGCGCTGGCCGCCGACACCGATGGCATTGACGGTGTGGAAGACAACGCGGGTGCGGTAGTGGCGCCCGACACGCTTGCGCGTGCCAGAGCCGCTGGTGTGTCGCTGGCCGATTGTCTGGATCGAAACGATGCCGTGGGCTTTTTTGAACCCTTGGGCGATTTGTTCACCACGGGCCCGACACACACCAACGTCAACGACTTCCGGGCTCTGCTGGTGCTCTAAGCGAGCGGTGCACGTGCCTGGCGACGACTGGGTACACAGGCGCGTCTAGCCACGTTATAGTGGCTCGAATTGCTGTGCATCACATAACAAGATCAGCGCATGCCAAGTCGGCATGCAGCTGTGGGACAGCAGTCTTTTCCAGGGGAAGATATGGCGCCTCACGAGCCCAGCCTGTCCGTACCGGTGTCGCACAATGGCAAGCGACGGCGGCTTATCGTCATCGTCTGGATGTTTGCGGCCATGGTGGTCGGACTTTTCCTCTTTGCCTATGCGAGCATCACTTTGCTCTCGGCCGGGCGGGCCTATGTGCAGGGCGAGGGACTGTGGTCCAAGGGGCAAAAGGACGCGATCTACGCCCTGTCGCGTTACGCCCTGTATGCCAATGATGCCGACTACCAGACCTACCTGACCGCGTTGGCCGTGAACCAGGGCGATCGCATTGCGCGCCTGGAACTGGAAAAGGCAGAGCCCGATCTGCACGTGGCCCATGCGGGTTTTGTGCAGGGGCGCAACCACCCCGACGACATCCCGGGCATGATTTTTCTTTTCCGCCAGATGCGCAACGTGCCGGAGATCGACAAGGCCATCCACCTGTGGACGCAGGCAGACCAACATCTGGAAATGCTGACGCAAGTAGGCACACGCATCCGTTCCATCGCCAACACAAGAGCGCTGACCAAGGAAGAGAGTCAGGGCTTTCTTTCTCAATTGCACGACATCAACGCGCAACTGACGCCACTGGAGGATGGTTTCTCTTCCACGCTGGGCGACGTGGCGCGCAAGTTCACTTTTTTGATTTTGCTGGTCATGTTTGTGCTGGTGTCGGTGCTGTTGGCCGGGGCCTATCTGTTCTCACGGCGTCTGGTGCTGCAGTTTGAGGCGGTGCAGGACACACTGCAGGCGGGAAAGAAGCAACTCGAAGATGTGCTGCAGTTTGCCCCGCTTCCCATTCTCATTACCCAGTCTTCGGATGAAAGTGTCGTGTACATCAACGACCCGGCCCTGGTGCAGTTTCAGGTCAACCGGGCCGACATGGGAAGCATGCGGGCGCGTGACTTTTACGTTGACAGTGCAGACCGGGACCGGTTGATCGCGGCCGCCCAAGGGACCGGCACCGTGCGCGGCCTGGAGCTGCATTTGAAGGACGCACAGGGTAAGCCGTTCTGGGCGCAGTATTCGTCACAACGCATCCGTTACGACGGGCAGGACTGCCTGATGACCGCGCTGGTCAATATCGATGAAAAAAGGCGTGTGCACGACGATCTGCACTACCGGGCTTACCACGATGAGCTGACATGCCTGCCCAACCGCGCGATGTTCATGGATGCCCTCAAACGCACATTGGGGCGCATGGAGCGCAAGAACGGCATGTGCTCCATCCTGTTCATTGACCTGGACCATTTCAAGGCGGTCAACGACCAGTTGGGCCATGAAATGGGTGACTTGCTGTTGCAGCAGGTGGCGCAACGCATTCAGGCCTGTGTACGCGCCAGTGATCTGGTGGCACGGTTGGCCGGTGATGAATTTGTGGTCCTGATTGAAGAACACGAGGGCGCAGACGATGCGCGGGGCATCGCCCAAAAGATACTGGGTGCGCTGGGGCGTGACTACAGCCTGAGCGGCAATACCGCCCGTGTGACGGCCAGTATCGGCATCAGTCGCTACCCCCACGATGGGGTGGAACTGAATCGGTTGCTGACATCTGCCGACCTGGCCATGTACCAGGCCAAAACCCAGGGTAAAAACAACGTACAGTTCTACCGTCGTGAAGACAGTTCGCAGTTGCCTGGATGACGGATCAATGACAGAAAAAACAAGTGTTCTCCTTACCGGTGGCGCCGGGTATATCGGCAGCCATACCTATGTCGCGTTGGTACAGGCGGGCTACCAGCCCGTGATCCTCGACGATTTTTCCAACAGCGATCCTGCGGTTCTGGCGCGTTTGCAGCGCATCACGGGTCAACCGGTGCCGCACCACCGTGGCAATGTGGCGGATGCGGGGCTGGTGCAAGCGCTGCTGGAGCAGCACAAGATTCAGGCGGTGATCCATTTCGCGGGCTTCAAGGCGGTCGGCGAGAGCGTGGCACAACCGCTTAAATACTTCGAGAACAACCTGGGTGGAATGGTCGGGTTGCTGCAGGCCATGGACGCGGCCGGTTGCCGTACGTTGGTGTTTTCCAGCAGCGCTACCGTCTATGGTGACCCGGCTTCCGTGCCCATCACCGAAGACTTCCCGCGCAGCCATACCAATCCCTACGGGCAGACCAAACTGGTCTGTGAAGACATGCTCACGGCCATGCGGGTAGCCAACCCAGCTTGGCACATGGGCGTATTGCGTTACTTCAATCCGGTAGGGGCGCATCCGAGCGGACTGATTGGTGAAGACCCCGCAGGTCCGCCCAACAATCTGATGCCCTACGTGGCCCAGGTGGCCGTTGGCAAACGCCCCTTCTTACAGGTGTTTGGCAACGACTACGCCACACCGGACGGCACCGGCGTGCGCGACTACATCCACGTGCAGGACCTGGCGCAGGCGCATGTCGCAGCCGTACAAACGCTGTTGCAAAAGGGAGAGAGCTTTACTGTCAATGTGGGCACTGGCCGTGGGTACAGCGTGCTGGAAGTGGTGCACGCATTTGAGCAGGCCAGTGGTAAACCGGTGCCTTACCAGTTCGTCCCACGCCGCTCGGGGGATGTGGCGCAGTGTTATGCCAATGCCGCATTGGCCCAAAGCCTGCTGGGCTGGACCGCCAGCGAAACCCTGGCGTCCATGTGTGCGGACGCGTGGCGCTGGCAAAGCAGCAACCCGGACGGTTACCGCAGCTAGTCTCTTTGCCTCACTGGAGCATGAAGGTTTCGTACTCCAGTACTTCCAGCTTGCGGTTCAGTATCCAGATGCCCGTCAGCACGGTGACCAGCATGGCCATGGCGAAGCCGTAGCCGAACCAGGCGGCACCCAACTGCAGTGAGATGGCCGTGAAGACGATGTTGGTGATGGGCAGCATGGCGGTGAGCAGCACGACCGAACGCCGCTGGTCCAGGTAGAACAGAATGTTCAGAATGCCGAGCAACACCACCTGCAGGGCCGCCCCCACCACATCCACGTACAGCAACGGCAAATACAGGGTGGAGATACCCAATGACTCCAGCAACACGCCACCCAGCGCAAAGGTGATCAGCACGGCGATGGTCTGTATTTTGGCGATATCGAACAGGCCGCGCTGCACGTGGTAGACCATGTGGTTGCGCATGCGTTCAATGAAGTCCAGCGTGGCGCCCTCGCGCACGGCGTCGTAGAACTTGACGTAGTACTCGACAAAATCGGTCTCGATGCGGACCAGAAAAATGGCCATGCCGGGGATGACCGACAGGTAGGAGAGAAAAATCGGAAAGTCGTAGATCACTGAGGCATTCAGCGGCCCAATGACCTGTTGGCCCGTGCTGGGGAAGTACCAGAACATCAACTTGTCGACCCAGGCGCCCAGATTGAACAGCAGGCCCGCCACCATGAGGCTGTGGTACATGGCGCCGGGTTTCCAGATGTCGAAGGCAATGAAGCGGTCTGAGTGGTAATTGCGGTAAATCAGCCAGATCATGCCCATCAGCAGCAGGTAGTGGCCCAACACAAATCCCAGCAGCAGGCCTTCCATGCCCAGGGTGCTTCTGAATAGCAGCGCCAGCACCAGCGTGGCGCTGTAGCCCAGGAAGAAGATCAGCACAATCGCACGGTAGTGCTTCATGCCGGTCAGAAACACGGTGGCAATCCAGATCGCGGACATCACACCCAACCCCATGACAAACAGCAGGCGGTACAACACGGTTTGCTCTGGGAACAAAAACGCCACGCAGGGCAGCGCCAGGATCATGCTCAGGCCCATGGCCAGCAGGATCAATCCGTTGAAGTTGGGCAGGATGGACGCTTCGTCCTTGGCGAAGGTGCGGTCCGCGACAAAGCGGGTAAACGACAACTGCACCAGGCCGGTGGAAATCAGCGAAATCAGGAAAAGGTAGGTCACCGTCACCTGAAACTGCGAGATGGCGACCTTGGGGGACACCACGCCCACGCTCAGCAAGCCGATCAGCATGATGCCGATGATGGACAGCACCCAGGGGCCCGAGCTGATGATGCCCGCAAAGGCATAGGCCTGCAGCAGACCGGAGTAGGTTTGTTTGCGCAGCAGCTTGCGCAGCTCGAAGCCTATGCCTGCCATGCGAAGTTCTTGCTGTACAGCGCCTGGTAGCGGTCAAACATCAGGCGCTGCGAGTAGTATTTTTCGACGCGTTGAATGGCGGACGCGCGTGCGCGTTGCCATTCGACAGGGTCGCCCAGCAACTCAATGGCCGCCTGCGCCAGCGCCTGTGGGTCTGCGATGCGCACGATGCGTCCGGAGGCACCCAGGGCTTCGTCTTCGCCAGGCAGGCCAAACACCAGTTGCCTGCATGACCCGACATCGGTACTGAGGGTCGGCACACCAGCGGCGTAACCTTCCAGAATCACCAGCGGCAGGGCCTCACTGATGGAGCTCAGAACCACCAGCCCGACCTTGGGCAGGAGTTCGGTGAGTTTCTGGAAACCGAGAAACTTCACGGTGTTCTCCAACCCCAATTGGGTCACCAGCTCGCGGCATTCCCGCGCGTATTCGGGGGACTCGTCTTCCGGCCCGGCGATCCAGGCCTCGGCCTGTGGCAAATGCGTTGCCACGATGCGCATGGCACGGATGTAGGTCTTGATGTCCTTGATGGGAACAACACGGCCGATCAGGCACATGATGGGAGGCGGCCCATCCGGCCAGTCTGCGCGCAGGGCGGCAAACTTTTCTACATCAATACCGTTGGCAATATTGGACGTTCGTTCCGGTGGCGCACCGTCGGTCAATTGGCGTTGGCGATTCGCCTCGTAAAGCGCCACGATGTCGTTGGAGGCCTGGTAGGTGACATAACCCAGGTGTTCAAAAAAGCGGATCCAGAGCTGGCGGAAATAACTGACCCGTGAAGGATCGCGTTCAAATACGCTGCGGTTGTCCTTGATCCACTGTGCCTGGTACAGGTCAATCTTGCGCTCTTTCACATAGATGCCATGTTCGCTGAGCATGAAGGGGCGCTGGTTGCGGTGCTTGAGCAGCACACCCAGGATGCCTGCATACCCGGTGGACACCGCGTGGTAAATGCGCGCCGGCGGAGCCTTGACGGCCACCTCGCGCAAGCGCCAGAAGGGCGTGTGGATGGTGCGTATGGTCCAGAAGTAGTCGACAAAGGAAGGGTCAGTACTGCGGCGACGGTAACTCTTCTTGATGAAGTCCCACGCTCCTTCGCTGTAGAGGAACATGTCGTGGCCGATCTTGCCGTCAGGCCCCGCCTCGTCCATCATGCCGGCGAACATATGGGCGCAGTTCGGGTGCTTCAGGTCGTTCTCAAACAGGTCGTGCATCTGCTCCACCATGGCCATGGTTTCGGCGGGCGCCTTGACCGGAACGATGGGAGGATTTTCCTGGTCGTCAAAGAGGTAGGCGGTTTCCAGATGCACCAGGTTGCTGGGCAGGGTGTAGCGCAGCTTGCCGTAATCCTGCTTGCGGCTGCCCAGAAAAATGGCGCCGAAACGGATCTCGGGAAAGCCCTGGATGATCTGGTGCACCCAACTGGACACCCCGCCTGAAACGAAGGGGAAGGTGCCTTCCAGCAAGAGCATGACATCGACGCTGTCCGCCTTGGGGAATTGGATTTCAGATGTGGGGGAGGTATCGGCGGTCACTGAAGTTGCTTACCTTGTCGCGTCCGGTCCAGAAGTCGGCGATGGCGCGTGTCCGCGATGCCACATTGAGTTCTGCCAGTTGTTCCATGAATTGTTTCACAAGCGCAAAATCGCGCCGCTTGAAGGCCATCTCGGCCAGATAGGGCAAGGCAGAGGTTAGGGGTTGCCCCAGCACAATGGCCTCTTCCAAAGCCTTTTGCGCATTTTCGATATCACCCTGTGCCAGCAGAATGCGCCCGTGCAGGAAGGTCAGGCCGGAGTCGGTGGGCACATCAACCTGCAATGCGGCATCCACATAGCCGCGTGCTTGTCCCAGGATGTGCTTGCGTAGTTCGCCCTGGGCCAGGGAGGCATAGATCAACTCCCAGTGCAGCTCGGCAAGGTGCCGCAGGCAGGCATAACGCTGCTCGGGGGTGAGATCGTGTTCCAGATGGTCGCGTTCGCGCTGGATGTGGGTGTTGAGCTTTTTCTCTTCCGCATCCAGCATGCCAAAGGCAACCAGGCGCACGTCATCGGTGCTGTCACCCAGCAGGTCTTCCAGGATAGGGTTGGCAACGCGGTTGGGCACGGCTTGCAGGGTCATCAGGGACTGCATGCGCACATCACCAGGCACGTTTTTCCCCAGGCGCGAACGAATGGCCCCCTGGCCGCTGCGATTGACTTCCTTGGACTGCACATCGTATTCCGGCAGGTTCACCGACACCGGAACCGCATGGCGAACGGAAGAGGATTCACGCCGCAGGGTCGTGCGGATGATCAGCAGCATGCCGACGGCACCGACCACGGGCGCGATAAAAGCAAAGGTGAACAGCAGCAGCCAGACCATGGTGCGCGGCTCCTGAAAACGTTTGGGCTGCAGAACATAGGTGCCGCTGGCCACGATGGCACTGGCCAGAACGTGCAGGGTCAGAACACTGATGAAGGCGTAGATGCTGTTGATATGCATCAACGGGCTCCAGAACAAGCCCAGCTCTACCAGCACGGCGCTCCAGGCCCAGTACAGGACGTTCATGCCTTGACTGTCTCCAGTAGCACGTCCAATGGATTTTCCTTGTCGAAATCGATGGTGCGTACATGCACGTCCAGCGAATCAAAACCACCATGGAAGCGGGTGTGCAGCCAGGAATCAATGCGGTGGATGAACCCTTCCTTGGCCGATGGAGACGCAAACGGCATCAGCACGGCAATGGCGGGTTTGTCGTGTATGCGGGTTTGCCAGTACAGGTCCAGGCCACGTTTGATACGCAGAAACTCGGCAGGAATTTCATCGCGCAAGGGGCCGTCAAAAGTCATGAGCACGATATGGCTGGAAATGCCGACCTTGTCCTGCATCATCAACATGCGCACCAGTTCTTCGGCGAACAGGGCGGGCATAGAGGGCATCTGCTGCTGGATCTCACGCACCCGGGGGGCATTGCGAATGTTGTCGGCGTAGTAGGCCAGGATGACTGACATCATCTGCAGGTTCTCGACATTCAGCGAGAAGAAGGGCATGCGTGTGACGGCGAGCACGCCGATCAAGGTGTCATTGCCCGAAATCAGCGGTGCGACCACCAACTGGTTGGTCTTGCGTTCCAGGCTCAGATCGCGGCTGGCAATGTGGGACAGGCTGAGCTCGTCCATGGACAGGCGCAGGAGCTCGTCATCCGGTTCCAGCAGCGCGGGCTCTCCGATATGGGCGATTTGTGCGCCCAGAACCGGGTCTGTAGTGCCTGCATTCACCACATAAAGCGCTGCAGATTCGATGTTGACGTACTGCGATAACAGTTGCAGCAAGCCCTGGGCGGCAGGCATGGCCGGTGTGGAACCATCGGCAGCAATCACCATGGCGCGCAGGCGGGCCAGGGCGTCGCGCAGGGAGCCCGGCCGTGCCAGCATTTCCTGCTCCAGGCGGTCATGGGACAGGTTAAGCAACAAATGCCGCTTGGTCAGGCGCGACAAACGTTCGGTCACATAGAGGTAGGTTTCCTCCATGCGCGCGTTGCGGTCACGCCAGACATCGCTGAATTCTCCGCACAGCAACACCAGCACGCCTGCGCCAAAGAAGAACTGGGAGGAAAAGTTCTCGACCACCAGCCCCATGCGATCGGCCACCAGCCAGTTGATGAGGATGGGAATACTGCCCAGCAAGCCTGGCAAGACACCGTAGCGCAGGGAGATCAACACTGGCGCAAACCAGAACCAGGGGAACTGGCTTTGCGACAACATGGGGTCTTTGGGGCTGGTGATCCAGCCTACCGCAATGACCAGCAGCGGGATGATGAAGATTTCCAGCCATTGCGCCCGTGCGGTGATCTGCTCTGGCGCCAGCGCTTCAGCCCTGGCTTGGCGCTGTAGCAGCCGTGGCCATCGAAATCGGGGCATGCTGCGGTTACGGACGGGGTTTACCGGAAACCAGTGGCAGGCTGTCCAGCGCGTCGGTCAAAACGGTTTGGGCCACTGCCGACAATGCTTGACGGCTCCAGCCGCTCTTGGCACTGGAGGCACTCCACACGGTCTGGCCGGTGGACAGGTCTACCACCTTGAGCGTCACGCCCACGGCAGGCTCTCCGTCGATGCCCACCTTGTAACGCCACTCTTCCACGCTGCCGGATACGGCGTAACGCACACCCTGGGCGCGGGCCCATTCACGTGCCTCGTCGCTGACCTTGCGCTCGGAAGGTTCAAACAGGCTGTCACGCGACAGGGTTGCCGGATAGAGCAGCATGTTTTGAATGCCGCGGCGACGTAGCAGATGCTCCAGCATGGACTCGGCCGACAGGGCCGCTTGTGGCGTGTCGGTATTGTTGGACAGGGGCAGCAGGGCCCAGCGCGCCTGGGTGTCCAGCGTTTCGCGTTCTGCGGTGGATTGGATGGCGGTGGAGCAGCCCACCAGAATCAGAGCAATACATCCCAGCAGGAAAAGTCGGAGTCGGGTCATGGTCGCAATCATTAAAAGTAGTGTCGATATCGCAATGTCAGTGTGCGTGTGGGGCCTTCGACGGTGGTCAGACCATCGCTGTTTTGTAACTCCACGGCCACGTGGTCTTCTCCTGTGACGGAGCCCACCATGCCCACTGTTCCGGTGTAGCCGCTACCTGTGCGGCTATTGTCGCGCAAACACATGTCAAAGTACGGGCGCCAGGCCCGGCTGTACACGGTCTGCAGGTTTTGTCCTGCCAGGTTTTCTCCCATGCTGAAACACAGCCCCCAGGACGTGCTGCTTTCGGGCAAAAAGTACGTGGTGGGGTCGATCGTCCCGTTGTTGATGGCGGCCTGCAGGTCCGCGGGCAAACGCGCCAATGACTCTGCGCTGATGCCGCCATTGCGCGAAAAGTCCTGTTGGGTCAGCACCGCGCGCAAGCGCCAGTCGGGGTATTCGGTGCGGATGCGGTAACCCGCTTCCAGGTCCAGCAATTGCCCGCTACCCAGGTAGTCTCCGAACTGGGTGTAGTACTGGCTCAAACGTGGGGAGGCACGCAGGTAGTGCCGTTTGCCAAGCGTGTAGCCCAGGCTGCCGTGAATGCTGTGCTCATACCCGGCCACTTGCATGGGCAGGCTCAGGCCAGAGTCCGCGCGGTAATCCAGACCGGTATCGAGGTTGATGCGCTCGCCCCAGCGGAAGGTCTGGGTTGCCTGCAAGCCCATGTAACTTTGCAGCTCATTGCGGTGAAAAAGTGCCAGACTGCCCTGGTCACGCGTGCCTTGCCACTGGATTTCCAGGCGTTCCAGTTGGTCCGAACCCGGTGCCAGGGTTTGCAGGTTGGTGTCCGTGCTGGACTGCTGCATTCGGGACCATCCGGCAAGCAGATGCAACTGAGGGCGCACTACAAACCGGGCTTCGCCGTACAGGCCTTGCCGGTCCAGCGTGCCCAGCATGTCCTTGCGGGCCATCAGTTGCAGATAGGGGGCGTTACCGGGAGCGTGCTGGCGGAAGCGGTCGTGCAGGGGCTCATCGTTCTCCTGCTGGGCCATGCCTTTGAAAGCAATATCCAGTGCCTGCGGCGTGTGGCCCAACGCATAGGCTGTGTCATAACGGTTGTAGATGGGCATGGCGTCGCTCTTGCGATCCAGCAAGCGACTCATCGTGGCCGTATCGCCCAACTGCAAGGCCACCTGGGACTCTCCCCAGAGCGGGGCGGCCTGCTCGGCTTGCCGGGCGTAGCGTTGCCACATCCAGTAACGTGCATTGGCGAACTGTTCTTGTGTGATGGCCCAGCCCAGCACCAGCGTACTGGTCTCTTCGTCGCTTTGCTCACTGGGCAGGCCCCGCATCTTTTGCACCATCTGGCGGACCTGCTGCATGGCGGGGTCTCCCGGGCGGTTTTGCAGCGACAGTCTGACAGCCGTCAATAGTTCGGCGGGGCTTGCACCCTTTGGAACGGCATCCGGCGAGGGGTACTTCTGCTTGAGCAGCAGCCAGGCGTGGCGGCGAATGCGCGCTGCCATGCCCGCCTGCTGCAACTGTTCCAGCGTATCTGCATAGTTCAGCAGCAACAAAGGGGCTTGTGGCGTGCGTTGCACTTCTTTGCCATACCAGTGCAAGGCTTCCTTGTTGCGCCCCAAGGTCTGGTTGCCTGCGGCAAAGGCCATCCAGTACGCAGAATCTTTGCTTGCAGTGGCTGCATGTTGCCGCAGCAGAGTGTTCAACACCGGGTGGCGACCTTCGTCGATCAGGAACCACAAGGCCGACAACACGGCGTCCTTGTCGCCAGGAGCGATCTGCATCGCACGTGCGAGGTCAGACCACGCCAGGTCGGGTTGTTTGCCCCGCTGGTAGTACTGCGCGCGTAGCAGCAGGAAACGTGGCTCCTGCTGCGCTTGCTTCAGTGCTTCACCTTGCAACGCCTTGTAGATGCGGGTCTGTGTCTGGATATCTCCCGCAGCGGTATAAATTTCCAGTGCCAGTGTCAGTTGGTCCACGGCGCCAAAGCGGCGCCACGCTTCCAGCGCCAGGCCGGCTGCTTCCAGTGGCATTTTCTGTCGCACCAGAAATATCAACCGGGACCAGTCGGCCACCGTGGCCTGTGGGGTTTTTACATAACGCGTGTAAGCCTCTTGTGCAGCATCATTGCTGCGTGTTTCCCAGGCAATTTGTCCCAACATACGCCAATACTCGGCCGCATCCGCAGGTACCTGCGATGCATAGGTTTGCATCAGGGTTTGTGCGTCGCCCATGCGATCCATGCGGACCAGATGGGTCACTGCACGCAGCACAGTCGCGAGGGAAAACGGCGCAAGCTCGGCTCTTTGCAGGTACAGGTTCAGCGCGCGGGTGTCGTCACCGGCGTTGTCCGCCAGTCGCGCCGCGTAGTCCAGTAAAGAGATGTCCTGGTGGCGCCGGTACTGCGCTTCAAAAAAAGTGGAACCTTCGGCGGGCTGGGACAACTCCTCGAACAAATGAAACACTTCCTGCCACTGCGCGGTGGTCAGGGGTTGGCGTACGGCCAGTTCCTTCCAGACCTGCAGTGCAACGGAGGGGTCTTCCATATAAGGCGACAAACGCAAGACGTTTGCGAGGACATCGGGCGTACGGTTACCTTGCAGAAACAAGGCACGCCATTGTGTTGCAGCCACATCCGGGTGCTGTGTCCACTCGGCAACCTGGGCCAGTTTGCGGCGCCAGCTTGGGTCTTGCGGAAGTTTGGCAACGGCCTGCTGTGCAATGCGGTAGGCGCGTTGCAGGTCTCCAGTGCTCAGCAGCACGTCATAGGCGAGTGCAAAGTCATCCGGATTGAAGGTGCGCAAGCGGTCACTGATATCCGTTGCTGTCGTCGGTGATAACGGTGCCTTCTTCTCGGGGGCAGGGTTCACCAATGCGGGTTGTGCAGGCACCGGCGCCACAGCCATGGTCTCGGTCGCCTTGCCTGTGTTGGCGTCAGGTAGCGGCAACGCGGGTTTTGCCAATGCGTTGGGATTGGAAGGTGCCGCTTCCGCCCAGTTGTACTGCACCAAAGCTTCCGGGCGCAGTACCGCGACACGCAGTTTGGCACCCGGTACGGGGTTTGCGGCCAAGGCTGCCTTTGCGGCACTGGTGCTGGTCCAAAAGCCTGCACGGAGTACATACTGCGTGCCACGCTGCTCCAGGCGCAAATAGGGCAGTTGGGTGTGACGCGCGTACAGTTTCTTCAGCGCGTTTAGGTTGGTGCTGCTGGCGATTTGCAGGGACTGGTAGTCCTGCCCCGCAACCGGTGCGTCACTGGCATGTGCCTGCGACAACATGGCACAGGACACAACCAACAGACCAACACGCAGACTCACGGTGTAGCGCCCTCCGTCTGGAAGACTAACGCACGTGCGTACAGCGCCGCTTGCGCGGGCGAACCGGCTGCGAGGGCCGTGCGGGCCAGATAACGCAAGGTTTGCGGGTCATTCTCCAGCGCACCTAAATGCTGCTTGGCGGATTGCATCGCTTGCTGAAAGAGGCTGTCCGCCATCAGCGCGTCAATGCCGGCCATGAAGAGCCGTCGGGCTTGCGCTACCTCTTTGGTCTGCTCACGCGCCAACAGGTAGTACTCTGCTGCCACACCGTATTCCCCTTTTGCCAGGGCTTCTTTGGCATAGTACTCCAGCGCGTCAGGTGAACGGCCCGTTTCGATTTTTGCCAAAAATTCTGTGCCCAGCGCAGGCAGGTCCAGCTCGAAAGCCAGGTTGGCAAATGCCTGGGCGAGTCGCTCAGGAAGGGCCTCTTTGGCAGAAGAGCGCATCAACGCGGTCAGGCGGGCCTTCAGCGACATCCTTTGCTTGGGTTCAAGGCCCGCTTCATGGAGTGCGCGGGCATACGCCTTGACCAAAATCAGCCGTGCCTCCGTACGCTGGCGTGCATCACCGGTATTGGCGGGAGGAAGCAGCATGTTTTCCAGCGTGGTGATATCCATGTCTTCCTGCTGCGTGCGGGCCAGCAGGATGGCAACGTCTGTATTGCGGGTATTGGCGCGGTACAGGTTCTGGATGTAGGACAGGGTCAGTTCATCCAGCGTTTCCTGGGCGTACAGTTTTTCCACCAGCTCCCGACGTGGAAAAATCATGACGAGCAGAGCCATGACCAGCAGCGCAATCAGGAACAGCTGCCAGGGGGACGCGAGGCCCAGACGGGGTATTTCCCCGTCAATACCTGCATATCGCTTCGAGCGGGCTGGCAGCATGGGCTTGCAGTTCGTAGTGGGACAAAGTGCCTTCTCGGCGCACGGGTGTGAGGTCGCGGTTGCCCGCGCGCACGCGGCAAGTGGCCACATTGGACAGCGTGAATTTCAGCGGAACATGGCCCTGCAATGTCCAACGGGGGCCATTGGCGGTGTTTTCAAAGGCGTTCAGGCGGGCATTTGCAGAAACCAGTAGCGGGGTTGTCGAGGCCGCCCCAGGCTTTGCCAGGACCAGCTCTGCCGAGTCACTGGCGAGGTGTACATAACTTTCAGCCTCACCCATGCGGTAGCCTGCAATCCCTGTGCTGGCGCGCATGTCCGGTGCTGTTGCGGAGGCGGGCAAGCGCACGGTCCGCAAGTCTTTCGCACCGCGGATGCGCCAACCGGTCGGTGTACGGGCAATGGCCATCGTCTGAAAGTCCAGTACCTTGCGCGCGTATTCGGACACATACACCGGGGTGGTCTCCTGGGCCAGCGCAAAAGCGAAGATCTTGTCGAGCGACTGCATGCCGGCGCGCTTGGAGACCAGATAGGTGTGGAAGTAAATATTGATGGGTTTTAGGCGGCGTGGCTTCTCGGTGAATTCGTAGGTTTCAATCACACGTTCGAAACCATAAAACGGGCCTTGCCAGTTGTTGGTGTAAACGTTTTCGTTCTGGTTGGGCGCAAACACCTGGTAGCCGCCGGGGCGCGGTATCCCCAGTCCTTCAACTTCTGTGAGCGTGGCGCTGGACCGTGTGGCAACGGTGTCGCCGCCGTTCATGTTGAGCAAACCCGCTTGTCCTACCATGGCCAGGGCGTCGCTGCCGGGGACGCAGTCGCCGGTCCAGAAAAACATCTCTACTTTCTTGCCCGCAGGTGCCAGGCGCCGCTGGATGTACTCGACCGAGCCGTCGATTTCCCTTTTCAGGTCAAAGCGGTAACCGGGAATACGCAGGTTGTAGCCATCCTCATTGTCAGCAGTTGCCCCCACTTTGTGCCAGAAAAAGGGATGGGAGTAACTGTGCGATGCGATGGCAACGTGGGGGGGCACGGAAAATATCCTGCGCCACTTTTTCCGACAGTGCGGAAAGTCCCGGGTAGAGCCCCTGCGGTGACAACTCGGCTTCAATGACGGAAATGGTCATGGGCACCGGGTATTTGTTGACCACCCGATCCCGTACTACCTCTCCCGCCAGCGGGTTGCCCGGAAGCTCGGATCGGCTCACAAAACCGTCTCCGTCCATGTGGACCATGAGCATGCGACGCCCGGTTTCAGTGCTGACATCTGCGACGGGCATGTCCGGCAGTTGCAATGCATCGCGCAAGAAGGCAAATGGATCGATGACCCATCTGCTGCCTGCTCCACCCGGCAGGTTGACAACGCCATAGGGGTCGATCACATAGCCGCCCCACGGGGCAATGCCGGCTGCATGTTGAGATATTCCATCACGCTGAAGCGTGAGAAGTGGCCGTCCCTTGGCCAATGTCAGCCCAAAAAAACTGTCTGCAGTGGGGCGGGGTGAACGCTCAAACCCCACCGAAGCGTCTTGTTGGGTGACGCTGGGCAAGTTGGTGCCGGCTGCGGCCCGTAGATTGAGCCCCAAGGTTTTGCCCACCGCACCGTCGAGTAGATCGCTTTGCAAACTCACAAAGGCCAGCGGCAGTTTGTCCGTAGTTTGTTTCTGTATCCAGGCCGCCAGCTTTTGGCGCTCTGACGCGCTGAGTTCTTCGGTGAGCCAGATAACGGCACCTGCATAGCGACCTGTCAGTGTGTGGTCCGGCAAATGCAAGGTGTCCAAATACTCGGGCGCGTATCCCAGGTAGTTCAGCGGCATGGCCATCAGGCGGGCCGGGTCCAGCGTGTTCAGTTCAAACTCTGCCTGCAGAGGGCTGTGTACCACCAGCACCTTGCGTGGCATGACTTCAATGCTGCCGACCCCCAGCGTGGTCAGGTCAGGCGTGGCGACCCAGGGGGTGAAGCCCAGGTCGCTGATGCGTTTTGCGGTGGCGCGGGCCAAGTCCCGCTGCCCGGGCGGCACATAGTCAATCGCCAGGATGGGTAATTTGAATTCATCGCGCGCCCGGCGCAGTTGGCCCAGCAGCCATTCGCGGTCGGACTCCGACACCGTGGTGTAGCTGCCTTTGCCCGCGTCATACCCCTGAAACAGCGATTCGGCGGCGACCATGTCGACCAGCTTGCCGGTGCGGTCCAGAATTTCAAAGCCACGGTTGAAAATCAGTTTGGCTTGGGGGTAGCGCTTTTTGACTGCCTGGATGGTGGCGACCAGGCCAGCTTCCTGTTGGGCCCGCTCCTGCGGCGTTTTGGCGAACAGCTGGTAGGAGTCCAGCGTGTCGAAGAAGAAGCTGCGGTAACCGGCTGCCCACAAGGGTTGAATGACGTTGTCGGTGAAAAAGGCGGGCCATGCGGCTTGCGACTGGTCAATCAGGCGGCTGCCCCAGTCCTTGTTTTCGCCACGCAGCCAGGCTTTGGGAATGCTGTTGGCGTAAGGGCGGCTGGGCTGGACTTCTCCCACGGCCACATAGGCCGCGAGGGTGGTGTGCGCGGGAGCGACCGCAGCGGGGTTGGGCACATGGCCTGGGTCCACCACCACGATGTCGAAGGCCTGCAAAGCATCCCAAGGGGGATTGTCTCCGTAGTACAGCGCCAGCGCAGGGCTGGCCGCGCTGGCTTGCGCGCCGTAGGCCAGCAGGGCCAGCAGCCAGGTGAGTAATTTTTTCATTCCAACGTCCCCGGTATGGGGGTCTGTGCAAGATCCGCTGCGTGGATTACCACAGCGGTTTCGGACCATATCAGCAATACACGGGTTGTGCAGGCCAGTACTGGCAAAGCCCCTATTTTAAGACGTCTATCGCTCCTAAAAGGATAGCGTTTGCATGATCTTTGTGCAGTTTTGCACACATCTCCGTTGAATTTTTTTCAAGCCGTGAGGGCGGCCAGCACATGCTCCGCCGTTGCGGGGGCTATCAGGCGTACGGCGGCACCGTCCCCGCGCGCCCGTGCCACGGCGTCTTTCAGCGCCTCAAACACGCTGATGGCCAGCATGAAGGGCGGTTCACCCACGGCTTTGCTGCCGAAGACGTTGTCCTCGCGGTTGGGCTCAGGCCACAGGTCGACCTTGAAATGCGCGGGTACATCGCCTGCGGTAGGAATCTTGTAGGTGCTGGGGGCGTGCGTGGACAGGTAGCCCTTGTCGTTCCACACCAGTTGTTCGGTGGTGAGCCAGCCCATGCCCTGTACAAAGCCGCCTTCGATCTGGCCAATATCCAGCCCCGGGTTGATGCTGCGACCCACGTCATGCAGGATGTCCACCTTGAGCACGCGGCTCTCGCCGGTCAGCGTGTCGATCACCACTTCGCTGCAGGAAGCGCCGTAGGCAAAGTAGTAGAACGGGCGGCCGGTCAGCGTGGCCTTGTCGTAGTGGATCTTGGGGGTGCGGTAAAAGCCGTCGCTCCAGAGCTGGATGCGGTTGGCGTAGGCCATGCCCACCACCTCTTCAAAAGAGCGTGTGGTTTTGGGGGAGAGAACCTGCCCGTTCTGGAACTGGATGGCACCCGCGCCGCAGCCGTCCAGCCCGCAGACAAAGGCGGCCAGGTTGTCGCGCACGTGGCGGGCGGCAAACTGCGCGGCGCGGCCGTTCAGGTCGGTGCCGGCGCTGGCTGCGGTGGCGGAGGCGTTGGGAATCTTGCTGGTGTCGCTGGCGGTGGCCAGCACGCGCGTGAAAGAAATGCCCAACTCGTCGGCCACGATCTGCGCCACCTTGGTGTGCAGGCCCTGGCCCATCTCGGTGCCACCGTGGTTCACCTGCACACTGCCGTCGGTGTACACATGCACCAGCGCGCCGGCCTGGTTGAACAGCGTGGCGGTGAAGCTGATGCCGAACTTGACGGGCGTGATGGCAATGCCGCGCTTGAGCACCGGGCTC
The DNA here is from genome assembly GCF_001955715.1 of Rhodoferax saidenbachensis. Taxonomy (NCBI): domain Bacteria; kingdom Pseudomonadati; phylum Pseudomonadota; class Betaproteobacteria; order Burkholderiales; family Comamonadaceae; genus Rhodoferax; species Rhodoferax saidenbachensis. Next base: position 1,016,088 of record NZ_CP019239.1, read on the forward strand.
TTGGAATTCCATGCTGAAATGGCCTCTACCCGGCGCCGGTATTGTGCAGACAGCTCCAGTTTTGATAGCAACGGGGCGAGGATGTTGTCCTCGACCTTCATCCCATAGTGGGTCGTGTCGCGGCGCAGGGCTTCGACAGGCTCAGCCCGAACGGCCTCAGCTCCCGTTCGCACTGAGCTTGTCGAAGTGCTCAGCACCTCGTCGCTGTACAGATTGCGTATGCGCACGTCCAGCGGGTCCATCTTCAAATGGCGTGCAATGTCGCCCATGATGGTCTCGATCAGGATCACGCCCTGCGGCCCACCAAAGCCGCGAAAGGCAGTGTGACTCTGCGTATTCGTCTTGCAGCGGTAGGACGCAATATCCACGTCCTGCAGGTAGTAGGCGTTGTCGCTGTGGAAGATGGCGCGATCCGCCACCGGGCCGGACAGGTCGGCGCTGAAGCCGCAGTTAGCGGCCATCATCAATTGCAGCGCGGTCAGGCGGCCGGTGTCGTCAAAACCGGCGGTGTATTCGTATGCAAACGGGTGGCGTTTGCCGGTGACCATGAAGTCGTCGTCGCGGTCCAACCGCAACTTCACCGCCTGCTTGACCTTGTTCGCGGCCACGGCAGACCACACGGCCAGATGGCCGGCCTGGGTTTCCTTGCCGCCAAAGCCACCGCCCATGCGCCGGCACTCTACGCGCACCGCGTTGTTGTCCAGGCCCAGCGCGTGGCTGACCCAGTGCTGTACCTCGCCCGGGTGCTGCGTGCTGCTGTAGACCACCCACTGGTTCTGTTCCTGCGGTAGCACGTAGGCAATCTGGCCTTCCAGGTAGAAATGCTCCTGGCCGCCGACCTCCAGCGTGCCGCTGAGGGTGTGCTGCGCGGTCTTCATGGCGGCAGCGGCATTGCCGCGGCGCACATGCACCGGTGGCAGCACAAAGCTCTTGGCCTCCAAGGCCTGCTGCACCGTCAGGATGGCGGGCAGGGCCTCGATGTTCAGCTTGACCTTGCGCGCGGCACGCCGTGCCTGCATGGCGGTACGCGCCACCACCACGCCAATCACCTGACCGATGTGTTGCACTGTGTCGATGGCAAACACCGGTTCGTCGCCGGCAAAGGCGGCCAGCATCGGATCACCGGGAATGTCTTGGCTGAGGACCACATCGACCACGCCGGGCATGGCCCGCGCCGCGCTGGTATCCACGCCCAGCAACTTGCCGTGGGCCACGTTGGAAAGAATGGGCGCTGCATGCAGCGTGCCGCGCACTTCGGGGATGTCGTCGATGTAGGTGGCTGCACCGGCCACCTGGGAGCGTGCGCTTTCATGCGGGCGGGTCACGCCAGCAGCCGGGCCGTGCTCTATGGCGATGTTGGGCGGGTTGGAAGTCATGCTGCGGCTCCTTCCAGTTGCAGTGGGTCCAGGAGGCTGTGCACTTCGATGGCCTGCAGGCCCTGGCTCTCCAGCCAGTAACGCTGCAGCAGATTGCCCAGTACCTCGGTGCGGTAGGCGGCAGAGGCGCGCATGTCGGAGATCGGGTTGAATTCGTTGCGCAAGACCTTTTGGACCTGCTTCACCGTGGACAAGTTCCATGGCTGGCCCCGCAACGCGGCTTCGCTCTTGCGCGCACGCACCGGTGTGGCGGCCACACCACCGACGCCGATGGATGCCTTTTGCACCGCGCCATCCGTGATGTGCAGGTTTAGCGCCAGGCACACGGCGGAGATGTCGTCTTCAAACCGTTTGGAAATCTTGTACACGCGGGAGCGTTCGCTGGCGGTGGCCTTGGGCACCTTGATCCACGCCAGCACCTCGTCCGGTGCCATCACGTTCTTGCGGTAGCCGGTGTACAGGTCTTCCAGCGGCAGCTCGCGGTGGCCACGTTGGCCCATCAGCACGACGTGGGCCCCCAGCGCAATCAAGAGCGGCATGGAGTCGCCAATCGGCGAGCCATTGGCCACATTGCCGCCCAGCGTGCCGGAATTGCGCACTGGCAGGCCGGCAAAGCGGTGGGCAAAGGTGGCCAGTTGCGGCCGGTCGGCCACCAAAGCGGCAAAGGCGTCGGTCAGCGTGACGGCGGCGCCAATGGCGATGTGGTGTGGGTACTGCTCCACACGGAGCAGCTCTTTGACCTGAGTCACATCCAGCACCCGCGCAAACTGCATGTGCATCTTGGTCACCCACAGGCCCACGTCGGTACAGCCGGCGACGATCTGGGCATCCGGGGATTGCGCGCGGGCTTTGAGCAGGGCTTTCAGGCTGCGCGGGGAAATATAAGAAGAATTGGCCTCCAGCCCTTGTGGGGATTGCGCAAGCAGCTGCAGTTTTGATAGCACTTTGGTGTCGTCCAAAGGCACCGCAGGCAGGGTGTGCATGGCTTGCGCGGCATCCAGAATCGGCCGGTAGCCGGTGCAGCGGCACAGGTTGCCGGACAGTGCTGCCTGTGCCTCTTCGCGGGTACAGGTCTGGCCCTGCTGGTTCTGGTACAGACCAAACAGGCTCATCACAAAGCCGGGGGTGCAAAAGCCGCACTGCGAGCCATGGCACTGCACCATGGCCTCTTGCGCCGGGTGCAGTGTGCCGTCTGCCGCGGCAATGTCTTCCACCGTCCACAGCGCCATGCCGTCGATGGAGTGCGCCATGCGGATGCAGCTGTTGATGGCGCTGGTGTGCAACTGGCCGTCGCGCTCCTCGCCGACCACCACGGTGCAGGCACCGCAGTCGCCTTCGCCGCAACCTTCCTTGGTGCCGGTGCAGTGCAGGTCGTCGCGCAGCACTTCCAGCAGCGTGCGCGTGGGCTCCACGCCGTGCAGGGTGACGACTTCGCCACGTCGGATGAATCGCAGGGGTTGGGTGTTCATGGTGCTTCCTCGTGCGGGAGGGTAAATCGGGAGACTGGCCCCGGTCATACGCATTAGCATATGGCACAAATCCACGCACCCGTATGAGAGACCAATCCCTTTTCGACAAGATCGACCTTCATTTGATAAGGGTCCTCCATACCGTGTTGACAGAACGCAGTGTTTCCCGGGCAGCGATCCGGCTGGGCATGCACCAGCCGGCGGTCAGTGCTTCCCTCAAACGCTTGCGCGACTTCGCGGAGGACCCCCTGTTGGTGCGTTCCGGCGCTGGCATGGTGCCCACCGAGACCGGTTTGCGCATGCTGGAGCCCAGTGCCAGCATATTGCGTGCCGCCGAAATGCTGTTCTCCGACGCGCGCGGTTTTGACCCCGCCACCGCACGCACCACCTTTCGCGTGGCGGCCAGCGACTACCTCGATCCGCAATTTTTGCCCCGACTGGTAGCCCAGATCAAGATCCAGGCGCCGCTGGCTGAAATCGAGATCCACCCGCTGTCCGGTGGCTCCGACTACCGCACCCAACTGGCGCAGGGGGAGGTGGATGTGGTCATCGGCAACTGGCTCTCGCCTCCGCAAGACCTGCACCTGGGCCGCCTGTTTGGCGACGAGGTGGTGTGCCTGGTATCCAAAAAACACCCGGCCGCGCGCCGTGGTTGGGACCAGGCATCTTGGCTGGAGGCGGAACACATTGCCCCGAGTGCTACCCACCCGGGCGCCAAGGGCGTGATTGACGAACATCTGGCTTCGCTGGGTCTGCAGCGGCACATCGTGGCGCGCTGCCCGCATTTCGGCCTGATTCCGGGCATGGTGGCATCAACCTTGCTGGTGTTGACCACCGGGCGGCAGTACTGCGAGCGTTTTGTGGACAGCCTGCCCCTGAAGATACTGCCTTGCCCCGTCGCCTTTCCCCGCATGATGTATTACCAGTTATGGCACACACGCACCCACACCTCAGCCTCCAGTCGCTGGCTGCGCGAGCGTGTAAAGTCGGTGGCGGCAGATCTGAAAAAAGAGTGAGACATCCCTAGCATGGCCCCTATTTCCTCTGTAACCCGACTGCAGCTCACCGGTATCACCAAGGCCTACCCCAGCGTGGTGGCCAACAGCGATATCAACCTGACCGTGATGCCCGGCGAAACCCATGCGGTGCTGGGCGAAAACGGCGCCGGCAAGTCCACGCTGATGAAGATCATCTACGGTTCGGTCAAGCCCGATGCCGGCCGCGTGATGTTCAACGGCCAGATCGCCCACATCCGCAACCCCAAGGAAGCGCGGGCCCTGGGCATCAGCATGGTGTTCCAGCACTTCAACCTGTTTGACACCATCACCGTGGCCGAGAACGTCTGGCTGGGCCTGGACAAGTCGCTGAGCCTGGCCGAAGTCACCCAAAGCATTGCCGCCAAGGCTGCCGAATACGGGCTGGACATCGACCCCAGCCGCCCGGTGCACACGCTGAGCGTGGGCGAGATGCAGCGCGTGGAAATCATCCGCGCACTCTTGACCAACCCGCAACTGCTGATCCTGGACGAACCCACCTCGGTGCTGACGCCACAGGCGGTGGAAAAGCTGTTTGTGGTGCTCAAGAAGCTGGCGTCTGAGGGCTGCAGCATTCTCTACATCAGCCACAAGCTCCATGAAATCCGCGAGCTGTGCAATGCCTGCACCGTGCTGCGCGGTGGTGTGGTCACCGGCGTGTGCAACCCTGCTGAAGAATCCAATGCCTCACTTTCGCGCCTGATGATTGGTGCCGAGCCGCCCCAACTCGAACACCGCCCGCAGAAAACCGGTGCCACGGTGCTCTCCGTCAAGAACCTGCGCCTGGCCCGTGAAGACCAGTTTGGTGTCGATCTGGACGGCATTGACCTCGACGTCAAAGCCGGTGAGGTGGTCGGCATCGCCGGTGTTTCGGGCAACGGACAAAAAGAGCTGCTCTACGCACTGTCGGGCGAAGACTGTCGCTCGCCCAAGGGCAGCATCACCATGGGCCAGACCGATGTGTCGGCCCTGCACCCGGGTGGTCGCCGCAATCTGGGGCTGCACTTTGTGCCTGAGGAGCGATTGGGCCGCGGTGCTGTGCCCACGCTGAGCCTGGCGCACAACCTGCTGCTCACGCGCACCGAATCCATTTCTTTCCCGCGGTTTGCCGGCGGCTGGATCCGCGTGAAGCAACTCGAAGAACATGCGGCACGCCTGATCAAGGGGTTCAACGTCAAGGCCGGTGGCCCGCAGGCCGTGGCGCGGTCACTGTCGGGTGGCAACCTGCAAAAGTACATTGTCGGCCGCGAGATCGATGCCAAGCCCAAATTGTTCATCGTGTCCCAGCCCACCTGGGGTGTGGACGTGGGCGCAGCGGCGCAGATCCGCGGTGAAATCCTGGCGTTGCGTGACGCGGGCTGTGCGGTGTTGGTGGTCAGTGAAGAGCTGGACGAGCTGTTTGAAGTGTGTGACCGCCTGCATGTGATTGCACGTGGCCGGTTGTCACCTTCAGTGCCAATGGCAGAGGCCACGGTAGAAAAAATTGGAGAGTGGATGAGCGGTCTGTGGGACAACCAAAAAGCGACTGAGGTGCAACATGCCTAATGTGCGCCTCAAGCTCGAAGCCCGCCCGCAGCCGTCTGCGTTCTGGAGTTATGGCTCGCCCGTGCTGGCGCTGCTGTGCACGGTCATCATTGGAGTCATCTTATTCATGGTGCTGGGCAAAGACCCGGTGCGGGGCCTGCAGGTGTTTTTCTGGGAACCCATCAAGTCCGGCTATGCCCTGGGGGAACTGGTGGTCAAGGCCACGCCGCTGTTGCTGATTGCGCTGGGCCTGGCCGTGTGTTTCCGCTCCAATGTCTGGAACATCGGTGCCGAAGGCCAGTACATTCTGGGCGCGGTCACCGCGAGTGGTGTGGCGCTGCTGGCCGAGCCGGGCACTGGGGGCTGGATCGTGGTGCCGATTGTGCTGGCCGGAATACTGGGCGGCATGTTCTGGGCCGGTATCACTGCCTTTTTGCGTGACCGCTTCAACGCCAACGAAATTTTGGTCAGCCTGATGCTAGTCTACGTGGCCGTACAGGTGCTGGGTTATCTGGTCTACGGACCCTGGAAAGACCCCAATGGCTACAACTTTCCGCAGACCAAAACCTTTGACCTCGCCACCCGCATTCCCCGCCTGTTTGAGGGTTCGCGCATGAGCATTGGCGTGCTGCTGGCCCTGGCGGGTGTGGCGGGTATGTGGATCTTCCTGTTTCGCACGCGTTCCGGCTTTGCCCTGCAGGTGGGTGGGCTGGCACCGGCAGCTTCGCGTTACGCCGGGTTTTCTTCGCGCCGCGCGTTGTGGACGGCGCTGCTGGTGTCTGGCGGTATGGCCGGTCTGGCCGGTGCGCTGGAGGTGGCGGGGCCGATTGGTCAGCTCACGCCCTATGTGCCGGCAGGTTACGGTTTTGCCGCCATCATCGTGGCCTACGTGGGGCGGCTGCACCCGGTGGGCATGGTGTTCTCGGCGGTGCTGATGAGCATGTTCTATATCGGCGGTGAGCTGGCCCAGTCGCGCCTGGGGTTGCCCAAGTCGCTGACCGGGGTGTTCCAAGGCTTGTTGCTGTTTACCTTGCTGGCTTGCGACACGCTGGTGAACTACCGCCTGAAGTGGGTGACACCACAAGTAGCGCCCAAGGGAAGCAAATAATGGAATCCTATGCACTCCTGATCGCCGCCACGCTGAACGCGGGCACCGTACTGGCCATCGCCTCGCTGGGCCTGCTGATCAATGAAAAGGCCGGCATTGTGAACCTAGGTGCCGAGGGCATGATGCTGTGCGCCGCCATTGCCGGCTTTGCCACCGTGGTGCACACCGGCAGCGATGTCATGGGTTTCCTCGCCGGCATGGGCGCAGGTGCCCTGATGGCCGCCATCTTTGGCGGGTTGGTGATCTGGCTCAACACCAACCAGTACGCCACCGGCTTGGCGCTCAGTCTTTTTGGCGCAGGGTTTTCCGCGTTTGCCGGTATCTCCTATGTGCAGGAAAAAATCCCTGAGCGCCCCAGCTTTGCCGTGCCCTACCTGTCCGACATCCCATTGCTGGGCTCGGCCCTGTTTCGCCAGCATCCGCTGGTGTACCTGACCGTGGCCTTTGCCCTGGCCCTGATCTGGTGGCTGTACCGCACGCGTTCCGGCCTGATCCTGCGCAGCGTGGGCGAAAGCCCCGAGTCTGCCCATGCACTGGGTTACCCGGTGCGGCTGATCCGCCTGGGGGCGGTGGTGCTGGGAGGCGCCTTGTGCGGCCTGGCGGGCGCCTATATTTCCGTTATTTACACACCCCTGTGGGTGGAGGGCATGGTGGCTGGCAAGGGCTGGATCGCCCTGGCGCTCACCACCTTTGCCACCTGGCGCCCGGCGCGGGTGCTGTTGGGGGCCTATTTGTTTGGTGGCGTGACCATGCTGCAGTTCCACCTGCAAGGCATTGGTGTCGAAGTCCCCAGCCAGTTCCTGACCATGCTGCCTTACGTCGCCACCATCGTGGTGTTGGCCCTGATCTCACGCAATCCGCGCTGGATTCGGATTAACATGCCAGCTTCCATTGGCAAACCGTTTTATCCGGGCTCCTGATTTTTGACCCCTGCGTTTTTTCTCTCGTTTATTAAAGGAAGTGACATGACAGATCTGCAAAAGCGTTCATTACTCAAGGTGGCAGCGCTCACCGCGGTGGCCACGGCTGCCCTGGTGGGTTGCGGCAAGAAGGAAGAGCCGGCACCTGCTCCCGCGCCCGCACCGGCTGCGGCCGCTCCCGCCAAGCCTGCGCCTCTGAAGATTGCCTTCGCCTACGTCGGCCCTGTCGGTGACGGCGGCTGGACTTTCGCCCATGACAATGGTCGCAAGGCGCTGGAAAAGGAATTTGGCGACAAGATCGTGACCTCCTTTGTGGAAAACGTGCCTGAGTCGGCCGATGCCGAACGCGTGATCCGCGAAATGGCCAGCAGCGGCAACAAGCTGATTTTCGGCACCACCTTCGGTTACATGGAGCCCATCCAGAAGGTCGCACCTGAATTCAAGGACGTGAAGTTCGAACACGCCACCGGCTATAAGCAGGGCGAGAACATCCGCACTTACGACAGCCGCACCTACGAAGGCGCGTACATGGCAGGTGTGATCGCCGGCAAGATGAGCAAGACTGGCACGCTGGGCGTGGTGGCTTCCATCCCAATTCCCGAAGTGATCCGCAACATCAACAGCTTCACCCTGGGCGCCCAGAGCAGCAACCCCAAGATCAAGACCAAAGTGGTGTGGGTGAACGGCTGGTTTGACCCACCCAAGGAAACCGAAGCTGCGACTTCGCTGATCAACGGTGGCGCCGACGTTCTGTTCCAGAACACCGACTCTCCCGCGGTGCTGAAGACCGCTGAATCCAAGGGCAAACGCGCCTTCGGTTGGGATTCCGACATGACCGCCTACGGCCCCAAGGCCCACTTGGCCTCTTCCGTGATCAACTGGGGTCCTTACTACATCCAGGCCACCAAAGCGGCACTGGACGGCTCCTGGAAGGGTGGCACAGGTTCCTGGCTCGGTGTGAAGGACGGTGCCATTGACATCGTTTCCATCGCCGAAGACGTGCCTGCTGAAACCAAGGCCAAGATCGACGAGATCAAGAAGGGCTTGACCGATGGCAGCTTCGCCATCTGGAAAGGTCCTCTGAAGGACAACACCGGCAAGGACATCCTGAAAGACGGCGAAACCGCTGACGACAAGTTCCTCTCCGGCGTGAACTTCTACGTCAAGGGCGTGGAAGGCAAGGTTCCCGGCGCCAAGTAATTGGCGGTGGAATAAACCCAAGGGCCGCCCACGAGCGGCCCTTTTTTGTTGTGGTCTGAAACAAGGAATTGAGGCATGGACTCCGCGGACAAGGAAAACACACTGTGGCATCCGGTGGCGCTGGCACACGAGGTGGCGCAAGCGCCGCTGGCCGTGCGTCTGCTGGACCAGGCGGTGGTGTTGTGGCGCGATACCGCGCAGCAGGTCCACGCCTGGGCCGACCAGTGCCCGCACCGTGGCGCCCAGCTGTCGCTGGGCCGCGTCTGTGGCGACCGGCTGGAGTGCCCGTACCACGGCTGGCAGTTTGGCAGCATCGGCCAGTGTGTGCACGTGCCTGCCTTGCCCCAGTTTGTGCCGCCCGCCACGCACACGGCGCGCACTTTTTCTGCCTGTGAGCGCTATGGCCTGGTCTGGGTGGCTCTGCAGGCGGATGCCGACGAAATGCATATACCCGCCTTTGCCGCAGAGACCGATGTACAACTGCGCACCGTGAACTGCGGCCCCTACGATGTGGCGACCAGCGCGCCGCGCATCGTCGAAAATTTTCTGGACATGGCGCACTTTGGATTTGTGCACGACGGCTGGTTGGGTATGCGCGAAGCCACCGCCATTGACGATTACACCGTAGAGGCCACACCCAACGGCCTGCGCGCCACCCAATGCAAGGCCTGGCAGCCGCAGAGCAATGTGCACTCCACCGCGCCGGCGCAAGTGGAATACACCTACGAGGTGCTGGCGCCGTACACCGCCGTGCTGACCAAGGTGCCCGATGCCGCCAGTGTGGCGGTGCAGGGCTTTCGCGAGTCGATTGGTCTGTTCATCTGTCCTGTCACGCCCGAGAGCAGCCGCGTCTGGTTTCGCCTGGCCATGGCCGACTTTGACAGCCCGGACAAAAAATTGCAGGATTTCCAGCACACCATCTTCATGCAGGACAAGCCAGTGCTGGAATCACAACGCCCCCGGCGTTTGCCGCTGGATGTGCGCGCCGAAGTACACACCGCGGCAGACCGGGCATCGTCGGCCTACCGCCGCTTTTTGAAACAACAAAACATTATTTTTGGAGTCTGCTGATGGCCTCTACACACCCCTCCGTCCAACCCGTTGCCGCAGACCGCATGCCAGCCCTGTTGCGCGCCATGCCCAAAGCCGAGCTGCATATGCACATCGAAGGATCGCTGGAGCCAGAGCTGATGTTCGCATTGGCCAAACGCAACCACGTGCCGCTGCGCTTCCCCAGCGAGCAGGCGCTGCGCGACGCCTATGTGTTCAACAACCTGCAGGAGTTTCTGGACATTTACCACGAAGGCACCATGGTGCTCAAGACCGAGCAGGATTTCTACGACATGACGTGCGCCTACCTGGCCCGCGCGCAGGCCGACAACGTGCTGCACACGGAGATCTTCTTTGACACGCAGACGCACACCGGCCACGGTCTGAGCGCGGAGGTGGTCATCAACGGTCTGTACCGCGCCTGTGCCGATGCGCCCGCCAAGTTCGGCATGACGGCCTCGCTGATCCTGTGCTTCCTGCGCCACCTGAGTGAAGAAGAGGCCTTTGAATGCCTGGAGCAGGCGCTGCCGCTGCGCGACAAGATCGTCGGCATCGGTTTGGCGTCCAGCGAAGTGGGCCACCCGCCCGAGAAGTTTGCCAAGGTCTATGCGCGCGCCAAACAACTGGGCTTCCGCCTGGTGGCCCATGCGGGCGAAGAAGCACCCCCGGCCTACATCTGGAGCGCGCTCGATGTGCTCAAGGTCGAGCGCATCGACCATGGTGTGCAGGCCATCCATGACGCCGCGCTGATGCAGCGCCTGGCCAAAGACCGTATCCCGCTGACGGTGTGCCCACTGTCCAACCTCAAGTTACGCGTGTTTCCCACACTGGCGCAGCACAACATTGGAGCCATGCTGGACGCCGGCATCATGGCCACGGTCAACTCCGACGACCCGGCCTACTTCGGCGGCTACATCAACGAGAACTTCACCCAGACCTTTGCGGCGCTGGGCCTGACGGCACAACATGCCTATACGCTGGCACGCAACAGCTTTGACGCTAGCTTCATCGATGCGAGCCTGCGAGCCAAATACCTGGAGCGGCTGGACGCGGCGTTTGAGACGTTCAGGTAGGCGCCTGGGTTTCCAGCAGTGTCGTCACGATCTGCCCCAACCGGCGCAGGCCCTGTTCCACGTCCTGCTGTTGCGGCCAGCCGCAGTTGATGCGCAGGTAGGGGTCAAAGCGCAGGCTGTTGGAAAACATCTGCCCCGGCGTGACCAGAATCTGCTGCGCCAGGGCTGCATCAAACACGCGCCGACTGGACAGTTTTTGCGGTAATTCCACCCAGAGTGACAGGCCGCCATCCGGCACATTCAGGCGCGTGCCTTCGGGGAAGTAGCTGGCAATGGCCTGCGCTGTCGTTTCACGTTGGACATGCAGGCTGCTGCGCAGGCGGCGCAAATGGCGGTCATAGGCAGGTGAGGCCATGTAGTCTGCTAGGGCCAGCTGTGACAACTCCTCGTTGCTGCGGGTCTGGCTGAACTTCAGCATCTCCACCCGCGCTTGCCAGCGACCTGCAGTCATCCAGCCCACCCGCGCACCGGGCGCCAGTATCTTGTGCAGCGAGGCGCAATAAATCACATTGCCTGTGGTGTCCCAGGATTTCATCGCCCGCAAGGGGGTGTCACCACGGGTGCTTTCGTTGACCAGCTCGCTGTAAGTGTCGTCTTCGATGAGGGCGATGCCTTGGCGCTCGCAGAGCTGCACCAGCCCTTGTTTGTGCGCGTCCGGCATGATGCTGCCCAGCGGGTTTTGCAAATGCGGTACCACCACCACGGCCTTGATGTTGTCGTAGGTCTGCATCGCCATTTCCAGCGCGTCCAGCGAGATACCGGTCTGCGGGCTGGTGGGTATTTCCAGCGCACGCAGGCCCTGCGCCTCCAGAACCTGCAGCAGGCCATAGAAGGTGGGCGATTCCACCGCAATGGTGTCCCCGGGCTGGGCCACGGCGCGCAGTGCCAGGTTCAGCGCCTCAATGCAGCCATTGGTGACCTGCACCTCGTCAGGTGACAAAGTGACGCCCAGACTCAGCGCGCGTTTGGCCAGTACCGCACGAAACACCGCGTTGCCGCGCGGGGACGAGGCCGATACCAACAGTTGGGGGTGCGTGCGCAGCACCCGCATGGCGGCCAGTTTCAGGGCCTCGGCCGGGTAGAGCTCGGGCGCGCAGCGCGCCACGGCCAGATTGGTCTTGACCATCTGCAGCCGGCCACGTGCGATGAAGTCGGATACCCGGGCGTGGATGCCGACGTACTGTGCCGGGTCGGGCGTGACGTCCATGCGTGGCTCGCTCACCGTGGCCAGCGTGTTGCGCAAGGGCCTGCGCACAAAGTAGCCGGAGCGCGGTCGCGCCTCCAGCCAACCTTCGCTTTCCAGTTGCCGACTCAACTGCATGGCCGTGGACAGACTGACCTCGTGTTGGCGCATCAGGCTGCGCAACGAGGGCATACGGTCGCCCACGACCAGCGAACCCGCCTGAATGGCGCCACGGTAGTGCGTCGCAAGGCGCTGGTAGATAGGCGCTGTTGCGGGCTGGTGGGGGCGACTTGTGGCGGTGGTCAATGCAGTGTCCATGGCCCATATTCCTAGATCTGCGGTGTAGAGAACAGATACAGATTTGTCAAAACCGTACCGTAACAGATGCCCGGTGCGGTGTCTGTTCTGGCGAAGACAGTGCGTCGCTGTGCCTGTTGCGAATGTGGGGCGACGCCTACGATTTCCCCTGTGCCCAAGCCCCATCGGACCGGGCCTTTAACGCAGAAAACAGGAGGTCGTGTATGCAAAGACGCTCAGGATCATCATTCCAAATCTATCAGCGCACGCTGGCCCGAGGGCAATCCCTGTTCGAGAAGATGCCGCGGGGCACGGTGATCCACATCGCAGTCGGAACGGCAGTCTTGGTGCAGCGTATTCCCCTGGAGCACGCCACCCTGGTGCAGCATACGGCGATGGCGCGCGGTGCGGTGCGTGGGGTGCAGGTGTCGGGCTGGCTGGAAATCGTGGCGCAGTCAGATGCCGAACTGGTGTTGCAGGTGCCCCAGTCTGTGTCCTTGCGGCCTTTGGCCCGCGCCCTGATGGCTTGGCTTGCTAGGGCGTTGCCGCGCTGGGCAGTGCGTCCAGCATCTGCTGTCCCACCGCCTGAAATGCGGCGTGGGGCGACTGCAGCAGTTGCGCACCCACCAGACGCTTGTAGCCCGGCGTGGCCGTGAGCGGCACTTTGCGCAACCACTCCAGTGCTTCGTCCATCTGGCCGCGCGCGGCCAGCATGCTGGCGTAGTTGTACTGGCCACGGAAGTCGCCACCGCGCGCGCCGCCTTCAAACCAGGTGAACGCGGCTGCGGTGTCTTGCGCCACCACGCGGCCGTCTTCGTAGAAAAAACCGATCTTGGTCATGGACTTGGCGTGGCCCAGCGCTGCAGCCTTGCGGTACCACTGCAGGGCTTCTGCAGGGTTCTGCTTCACGCCCTGGCCCGTGGCCAGCAGGTTGGCGTAGTTGTACATGCCCGCGTCCAGCCCCATGTGGGCGGCCTGGCGGTACCAGTTGGCGGCAGCAAAGTTGTCGGCGTCCGCACCCCAGCCATTCTCGAAACAGCGGCCAGCCATGTTGATGCCCATGGGGTGGCCTTGTGCTGCGGCCTTCAGAAACCAGGCCAGCGCGCCCACGGGGTCACGGTCGAGACCGTGGCCGTTCAGCAGCCACTGGCCCAGGATGGTCTGGGCATCGGCGTGGCCCAGGCGGGCACTGTGCAACATCCACTCTGCGGCCGCTACCGGCTCTGCCGCAGTGGCGGCACGCCAATCGGCGGGTGTCAGGGCAGACGCCTGCTCAAGCGTATCGGGAAGCGGTGGCAGTGGGGAAGGGGCAGCAGAAGGCGAGGACATGCGAACGATTCAAATAGGAACTGTTCTCAATTATGCCAAGCTTGTCCTTGTCTGTTTAGAGTTCGTCGATGGGCGTGACCGTGGCGTCGGCCGCGCCGGGGTCGGCAATCGCAAAGCGGTCGTTTGTTTTTACATAGAAGCTCGCGCCAAAGCGGCCCACCGGGTGGTAGTCCTGCAGGCGTACGCGCCAGGTCTCGGTGTCGATCAGGCCATCACGCGCATGCATCCACAGCACCTTGCCGATGAAGATCTGCCGGCTCGCGGTTTCCAGCGTTTCCCACAGCGTGCATTCAAAGGCCACGGGCGCTTCGACGATGCAGGGCGGTGCCACGGCTTTGGAGGGCCGCACATGCAGGCCCACACGGTCCAGTTCACTCACATCGGGCGGCAGACGCTCGCCGCAGCGGTGCATCTTGTCGGCCATGGCCTCGTCGGTCATGTGTACGACAAACTCCTTGGTGCGCACGATGTTGGCGGCCGTGTCCTTCAACGCGCCGTTGTCCAGCCGGTTGATGCTGACCATCACGATGGGCGGCTCTTCGCCCAGCATGTTGAACATGCTGAACGGGGCGGCGTTGATGACGCCGTTGGCGCCCACCGTGGTGATCAGTGCAATAGGCCTGGGAACGATCAGGCTCGCCATCAGCTTGTAGCGTTGGTATTCCGTGAGCTCGGCGAAATTGATGTCCATAGGGCCTATTGCTTGTCAGTTTGCGTGTCAGGTGTTCAGAGAGAACCGACCACACCTTCCACCAGGTAGTCCATGTGGTCCAGGAAGGGATCGTACAGACCGTAGCTCTTGTCGATGACGACCTTGCCGGTATTGCTCTTGATGGGGCCCACAAAGATCGGCTTGCCGGCCTTCATCTCGGCAATGGCTGCGGTGGCAGCATTGCGGGCTTTTTCGGTAGCACCGGCACCAAACGGGGTGCTCAGCACCATGTCCTTGTCGTAGCCACCAAAGAATGTGTTGGGCAGTTTTTCGCCGGCCGCGATCTTGGCCGCGAACGACTTGTACACGGTTTCCCATTTGTTCTCGGCGCCGGTGATGAAGCCTTTGGGCGCCAACTTGGCTTGCGACGCGTTATGGCCCAGGGTCTTCACGCCTTTGCGTTCGGCCGTTTCGATGACGATCTTGGGGCTGTCCACGTGGCAGGCAATCACGTCGCAGCCGGAGCCGATCAGCGAGTTGGTGGCTTCTGCCTCACGCACCGGCGCCGACCATTCGCCGGTGATTACCAGTTGCACGGTGGCCTTGGGGTTGACCTTGCGCACACCCATCATGAAGGCGTTGATGTTACGCAAAACAATTGGGATCGGTTTGGCCGCCACATAACCAATCTTGTTGCTGGTGGTGGACAGGCCGGCGGCAACGCCGTTGACATAGTGCGCCTGGTCCAGGAAGCAGAAATAGCCGCCCAGGTTCATGGGGTGTTTGTCGGCAGACCACAGCGATGTGGGGTGGCGGAACTCCACCTTGGGGTACTTCTTGGCCATGTCGATCATGAAGGGGTCAAAGTAGCCGAACGACGTGCCGAAGATCAGCGAAGCGCCGTCGGTCTGCACCATGGCTTCCAGGGTTTTGCGCACGGCCGTGGTTTCGGGCACGTTTTCTTCTTCCACCACTTTCACACCGGGCACCTGGCTCAGCGCCTTCGCGGCCACGGCATGGGCCTGGTTCCAGCCGTAGTCGTCACGCGGGCCCACGTAAATGATGCCCACCGTGGTGGTTTTGCCCTGCGCCAGCGCAGACAGCGGCGAGCCCCCCACGGCCAGCGCGGCGGCACCGGCGATGCTGCTGCCCAGAAACTGGCGACGGTCAAAAGAAGGTGATGTCATGGTGAACTCCTAAAGGTTAAGGACAGGCGGGAAGGGACGGCAAAAATGGAGGAAATGTCATGCGCCGGACGCGCGGCGTTTGGGCGCCGCTTTGCGCACGGTTTTCAGCACGGGTTGGAGCGCCACGGTGGTCTCGGGTGTGCTCAGCTCTTCGGTGTAGCGTGACAACACGCTGGACAGTTCCTGGCCGTCGTGGAACAGCTCGGGCAGCAGCGCACGTTTCTCAATACCGTGGATGTGTTCGGCCATCAACTGGATAGCGCGCTCGGTGTCTTGTTGGCGAAAGGCGTCGATCAGGCCGTGGTGCTCGCTGCAGGCGCAGTCGGACGAGTGGGGGCGCCCGTACACCGCCAGGATCAGCGAGCAGCGCGTCACCACCTCCGACAGGTAACGTTCCATCAGTGGGTTGCCCGTCATCTGCGCCAGCCGGGTGTGGAATTCACCGGCCAGCCGCACCGCCACGGGCGCTTTGCCGTCGCGTGCAGCCTGTTCTTCCTGGCGCACATGGCCTTCCAGGGCGGCGCCCATGGCGGGCTGCCAGCGTGCCATCACCATGCGCACGGCCTCGGCTTCCAGCGCGCGGCGCATCTCAAACACGGCACGGGCTTCGTCCAGGCTGGGCTGGGCCACGGTGGCGGTGCGTTTGTTGCCGATGTCGACCAGCGCCTCGGAGGACAAGCGACTCAACACCGAGCGAATTAAGGTGCGGCTCACACCAAACTGCAGTCCGAGTTGGTCTTCCGGCAACTTGGTGCCGGGGCCCAGGGCCTGTTCGATGATGGCGCGCCGAATCGACTTGTAGGCGAGGTCGGCTTTTTTTGCGGGGGTCAGTAAGTTTGGCACAGCAGGTATACAAAATGTGGTGTGCCTAGCAGCAAACTCTGTGCCAGCCATTTCATGCACTTTCGCACCATGGAGAGGCGCGGTCAGGTGGTGGTTCCGGGCGCATCTGGCATGTTCATTGCTCGCTTTCAATGCAATCACGTATACAAGATTTACACCGCAAAGGAGCACCATGCCAAGCCGCACCATCACCCTTCTGCTGAACCAGCAGCAGCTCACGCTGATCGACAACACCGTGGCGCTGGGCGCCGCGCCGGACCGCGCCGCACTGGTCAAGCGCGCCCTGAACGAGCGTGCGCTGCCTGCACCGGTGCGGCCGGTAGTGGCCGCACCCGATGTGAGCGGGCTGGACGCCACGCGCGAACTGCTGCAAGAACTGGTCATCGAGCCCGGCACCGGTAAGGCGCTGGAGTTGAAGCAAGGGCAGTTTTTGCGCATCGAGCAGATCGAGGGCGGGCAGTGCCTGGACTTCAACTGCTTCAACCTGCACGATTACAAGGAGTTCATGCACACCGGTCGCACAAGAACGGTGCACGGCCTGCTGCCCACCACGGGGCATTTCCTGTGGTCGGCTCCGCCGCGCGAGCGGGCCATGATGTATATCCAGGAAGACACGGCGCAGTGCAACGATGTGCTGTTCCCGCGCTGCAGTGCCTACCTGTATGAGTCCAGCTACGGCATGCCGGTGCACACCAACTGCCATGACATCCAGGCCGAGGCGCAGCGCGAATACGGCCTCACGCCCGACGATGTGCACGACTCGTTCAACCTGTTCATGAGCACCGAGGTGCACGGCGGGCGCGGCCACATCCAGCGCCAGCGCTCCAAGCCGGGAGACCACGTCGACCTGCTGGCGCTGATGGACCTGCTGGCGGTGCCCAATATCTGCGGCGCCGACATCATGCGCACCAGCAACTTTTCGCTCAAAGCCGTCAAGCTGCAAATCTGGCGTGCCAGTGCACGTGATCTGGCCAGCGTGCCGACCCTCACCAGTTACACCAACCAGCGCACCCCGGCCGATTTCAAACAACCCCAGATCAAGGTGGAGCGCGCCCTGCGGCGCGACCCGACCTACCAGGCCAGTTTCACCAATGTGCCGCTGCGTATCAGCCCGGTGGAGGTGCAACTGGACGAGGCCGAATACGCATCCCTCAAGCAAGCCGGGCTCGACGTCTACTACGGCGAAGACGACGGCGCTGCCCTGCGCGATGTGTTGTTCAGCTGGTGGGAGATGCAGCACCTTTAGGCCCCAAGCCCAGCAGGCACTGCAGCGGCACTAGACCTGCCGCGCCATGTGCATCTGGTGCAGCGTGATCTTGCGCACCTCGGCCTGGCTGGTGGCAATGTGCGCGCGCAGCAGCATGGCGGCCTGGTCGCCACGCTTGGCGCGTATCGCCTTGAGGATCTTGCCGTGTTCGTCGTAGGTGGCGTCAATACGCGCCTGCTTGGTGAAGTCCAACCGGCGGATGATGCGGATGCGGTCCGTCACGTCGCGGTGCACACGCGCCATTTCGGCGTTGCCTGCGGCCTCCACCAGCGTGCAGTGAAAGGCCTCGTCCCACTGGCTCACCAGTGCGGCGTCGGTGCTGCGTTCGGCCACGGGGACCAGCCAGCGCGCAATCAGGCCATCCAGCAGCGCGCGGTTTTTGGTGTTGGCGGCGTGCAGACCGTCTTCACACAAGCGGTGCGCAGCGGTGGACTCCAGCACCATGCGCAGGTCATAGAGCTGCTCGAACTTGTCAAAGTCAAAGGGCAGCACGCGCCAGCCGCTGCGGTACATGACCTCGACATAGCCTTCCTGCTGCAGGCGGGTCAACGCCTGGCGCACCGGGGTGCGTGACACGTCCAGCCGCGCGCAGACCGACTGCTCGGTAAAGCGGTCACCGGGCACCAGCCGGAATTCGGCCACATCACGCTTGAGTTGCTCGTACACCGTTTCGGCGCGCGAGATGCGTTCGGTGGTGGGTTTTGGGGTTGCCACTATGCTGCCAGCGCCGTCAACACCATCGTGCTGGGCGCGGTCCAGCCGACGATGGCACCTTGCGCGTGGATCATCTCCACGGCGGCAGCCTTGAAGTGCGGGAAATAACTCTCGGTGCAGTCCACCAGCAGCAGGCAGTCATAACCGCGGTCGTTGGCTTCGCGCATCGAGGTCTGTACACACACCTCGGTGGTCACGCCCATGAACAGCAAGTGGGTGATGGCACGTTCGGCCAGCATCTCCTGCAGACCGGTGGCATAAAACGCACCCTTGCCGGGTTTGTCGATGACGATCTCGCCGGGCATGGGCGCCAGCTCGGGAATGATCTGGTTGCCTGGCTCACCCGCCACCAGGATGCGGCCCATGGGGCCCACATCACCAATGCGCAGTTTCGGGTTGCCACGGTTGCGTTTGGCGGGAGGGCAATCTGACAGATCGGCGCTGTGCGCCTCGCGGGTGTGCACCACGGTGCCACCAGCTTTGCGCCAAGCGCTCAGCATAGTCTGGCAGGCCGGCACGATGGCCGTGAGCAGCGACACATCGTTGCCCAGGGTTTCGCCAAAGCCGCCGGGCTCTACAAAATCGCGCTGCATGTCGATGATGACCAGCGCCGTGTGGGCCACGGCAAAGTCGTAGGCAAAGGGCGTGGCGGGCAGTGAGAGAACGGGGGAGGAGGGCGAGGTCATGCGGCGGCTTTTTCAGCAGGAATGGTAGCAGTTGATGCGGTGTCGCCATGGGCGTCCCCATGCGCGCCGCCGCCCATGTGCGCGCCCAGCACGTGGCGGTCGGCGGCCGCGGCGCTGGTCTCGAACACGATACGGCCTTCGCTCATCACCACAATGCGGTCGGCCAGCTCCAGCAGTTCGTCCAGGTCTTCGCTGATCAGCAGCACACCGGCGCCCCGACCACGCACCTGGCGCAGGCGGCTGTGGATCTCGGCCACGGCGGCAAAGTCCAGCCCGAACACCGGGTTGGCGGCGATCAGCACATTGATGTCACCAGCCAGTTCGCGCGCGAGCACAGTACGCTGCACATTGCCGCCCGACAGGCTGCGGATGGGGGCGTTTTCGCCCTGGGTCTTGATGCCGTACTCGGTGATCCATGCGCGGGCGCGGGCCCGCCAGGTCGGGAAACGCAGCACGCCGCCGAACGCCGAACTCGCCAGCGGCGGCTGGTCAAAGTCGCGCAGGGCCATGTTTTCAGCGACGCTCAGGTCGCCCACGCAGGCATTGCGCAGGGGTTCTTCAGGCAGGCTGCGCACCTTGAGTTCGCGGTTCTCCTGGCGCGTGGCGAGGTAGGGTTGGCCCATGACGCTGACCTTGCCCGAGAGCCGGGTGCGTTGGCCCACCAGGGCCTCCACCAGCTCGCGTTGCCCATTGCCGGAGACACCGGCAATGCCGAGTATTTCGCCGGGCATGACGGACAGGCTTAAGGCCTGCACGGCCAGCGTGCCACGGTCGCCCAGCGCGTGCAGGTCTTCCACCTGCAATGCCGGGATGCCGGATTTTGCTATTGAATCAGGAGCTGCCTGCGCAGACTCCACGGGGGCTACAGGCACTTTTTCTTCTGAATCTGCGGTGGATGCGGATTCGCCCATCATGGCCTGCGCCAGCAGCGCGGGCGTGGTGTCGGCCACGCGGCAGTGGTGCACGGCCTTGCCCTTGCGCAGCACGGTGACCGCATCGGCATAGGCCATGACTTCGCGGAACTTGTGCGTGATGATGATGACGGTGCATTCGCCGCGCCGCGCAAAGTCGCGGATATGGCCCAGCACTTCGTCGGCCTCCTGCGGTGTCAGCACCGAGGTCGGTTCGTCCAGGATCAACAGGCGCGGCTTCAGGTACAGCTGTTTGAGCAACTCCAGCTTCTGTTTCTCGCCAGCCGCCAGGTCGGCCGGGCAGGCGTCCAGGTTCAGGCTGAACGGTGTGGTGCCTAAAAAGGCCTGCAGCTCGGCGCGCTTGGCTTTCCAGTCGACGAGGAACGGCACCTTGTCGGCTGCCAGCAGCAGGTTTTCGGCCACCGTCATGCCCGGTGCCAGCGTGAAGTGCTGGTACACCATGCCGATACCCAAGGCACGCGCGATGACGGGGTTGGCAATGTCCTGCTCGCGCCCGTCAATCATGATGCTGCCTTCTTCGGCACGCTGAAAGCCGGCCACACATTTCACCAGTGTGCTTTTGCCGGCGCCGTTTTCGCCGAGCAAGGCGTGTACGGTGCCGGGTTCGACCTTCATCGTCACGCGGTCCATGGCCGTGAAGCTGCCGAAGCGCTTGGTCAGCTCGTAAGTGTCCAGCGCCAGCGCGCCGGTCTGGGCGGGCAGGGCGCCAATGGGCGTGGTGAGGGTGGCAGAGGTCATTGAAGAATCCCTTCGACAGGCTCAGGGCGAACGGTGGTGTTGGACAGCGCTGCCAGAACAGCACTTGAGGGCGCATGAGCGCCAAACACGCCGCCCTGCATGGTGACCATCTTCAGCGCGGCGAGATGGTTGCCGTGGTCGGTGGCAGCGGTGCAGTCGGACAGCAGCAGGCACTCGAAACCGCGGTCATTGGCATCGCGCATGGTGGTGTGCACACACACGTCGGTGGTGATGCCCGCCAGCAACAGGTTGGTGATGCCGCGCGTGCGCAGCACCAGCTCCAGGTCGGTGGCGTAAAACGAGCCTTTGCCGGGTTTGTCGATCACCACCTCGCCGGGCAACGGTGCCAGCTCGGGGATGAGTTCCCAGCCCGGCTCGCCGCGCACCAGAATGCGCCCGCAGGGACCTGCGTCGCCAATGCCCACGCCGTTGGTGCCAATCTGCTGCGAGCGCCAGCGCTTGTTGGCCGGCAGGTCCGACAGGTCGGGGCGGTGTCCCTCGCGCGTGTGCATGACCGGGTAGCCCGCGGCACGCAGCGCGGCCATCAAAACCTTGAGCGGCTCGATAGGCGCGCGCGTCAGCGAGATGTCGTAGCCCATCTTGTCGACATAACCACCGGCACCGCAGAAGTCGGTCTGCATATCGATCACGATGAGGGCCGTGTTGTCAGGGCGCAGGTCGCCGTTCCAGGGCCAGGCGTAAGGGTTGGCGTGGATGTGCATGGTGCTGGCGGTGCTGTGGGTGGGTCAGCGGGAAGAGAGCTCGCCCGGGCTGCCCTGGGCCACGCTGCCGGGTTTGCACGTGATCACCAGAATCAGCAGCGTGAGCGCATACGGAACGGTGTTGAACAGGTGGTAGCCCCAGCCAATGCCCGCAGACTGCAGGGCAGGGCCAATGGCGCCCGCACCGCCAAATAGGGCGGCAGCCATGATGCAGCGCAAGGGGCTCCAGCGCGCAAAGATGACCAGTGCCACGGCAATCAGGCCCTGCCCGCTGGAGATGCCTTCGTTCCAGCTACCGGGGTAGAACAGGGTGAGGGATGCCCCGCCCAGGCCGGCAATCATGCCGCCCAGCGTGGTAGCCAGCACGCGAATGCCCACCACCGAATAGCCCAGTGCCCGTGCGGCATTGGCCGAATCACCGGCCATGCGCACCAGCAGCCCATAACGCGTGCGCTTGAAGGCCCACCACATCAGCACGGCCAGCGCCAGGCCCAGCGGCAGCAGCATGTTCACCTGCAGGGCCGAACGCACAGCGGAGGAATCACTCCAAAGCCCCAGCTCCATCGCCGGGATTTGCGGTGCCTGGGGCTGGATCAGCGGCTTGCCCAGATAAAAAGCCAAGCCAGTACCGAGCAGCATCAGTGCAATGCCAGTAGCCACGTCATTGACCCGCGCTAGCGAGCACAGCGCACCGTGCAGCGCTGCCAGCAAGCCGCCGGCCAGCGCCCCTGCCAGTACTCCCACCCAGGGCGAGCCACTGAGGTAGGCGCCACCGAATGCGGCCATGGCGGACAGCACCAGCACGCCCTCCAGGCCCAGGTTGATGCGGCCGGATTTTTCGGTCAGGCATTCGCCCAGGCTCACAAACAGAAACGGTGTGCCCACACGCAGTGCGCCGCCCACGATGCCCGCAAACAGGGCCACCCATTGGTCTGGTGTCATGATGGGGTTCCTTCGGTGGTTGTCTTGGCATCCGGGTCAGGGCCGGCCATGCGCATGAGCTTGGTCATCAGGCTCTTCCAGTTCACATCGCGCAGGGCTTCGCTGGCCAGAATCAGCACAAAAGCCATGCCCTGCAGCACCAGCACCGATGCGTCCGGCAGGCCCAGGCGGCGCTGCAGCAAACTGCCCGCAGCCCCGAAGCCCCCAAACAGAATGGCCACCGGAATGATGGCCAGCGGGTGGTGGCGCGCGATGAAGGACACCAGAATGCCGGTGTAGCCATAAAAGGCAATCAAGGACGCATTGGCATTGGTGTGCACCGCCAACACCTCGACCGAACCTGCCAGCCCGGCGCATGCGCCGCCAATGACACAGGCCGTCAAAATCAGTTGTGATGCAGGCAGGCCCATCAGCTGCGCGGTGCGCGGGTTGCCACCCACCACGCGGACCGAGAATCCCGACGCCGTCCAGCGCATCCACACGGCCAATCCCAGGCAGGCCAACACGCCCAGCACCAGGCCCCAGTGCACGTCGGTGCCGAAAATGCCGCCCATCAGCAGGGGTTCGGGCACGCTGTGGGTCGATGGTTTGTTCAGGCTGGCGGGGTCGCGCAGCGGGCCTTCCACCAGGTGCTTGAACAGGCCAATGGCAATGTAGGCCAGTAGCAGGCTGCTGATGGTCTCGTTGATGCCGCGGTACTGGCGCAGCCAGCCCGCCAGGCCCACCCATAACGCCCCCACCACGGCACCCGCAGCACACGCCACAGCGGTGCCGATGACGTTGCCGGGGAGTGGCAGGTAGTAGGCGGCTGCCGCACAGGCCAGCCCGCCCAATACCAGTGCGCCTTCACCGCCAATGACCACCAGCCCTGCACGGGCCGGTACCGCCACGCACAGCGCTGTGAGCATCAGCGGCGCGGCGCGCTGCAGGGTGTTCTGCCACGAGAACGCGTCGCCAAACGCGCCCTTGAACAAGAGCATCCATACGTCCACCGGGTTGACCCCGGCAAAGCTGACAAACACGCCAAACACGGCCAATGCCGCAGCGATGGCCAGAATGGGGAGCCCGATGTCGTACAGGGTGTCGCGCATGGCAGCTTTCGGCGGGTGCGGGTGTTAGATGGAACCGATCACGCCTTCGACCAGGTAGTTCATGCCTTCCAACGCAATGTCGGTCTGCTTGAAGCTCTTGCCTGCGGGGATCACCACGTTGCCCTTGTTGTCCTTGATCGGGCCCTTGAAGATGTCGAAAGTGCCGGCCAGCATCTGGGCCTTGGTGGCATCGGCATTTTTCTTGGCAGCGTCTGTGACCATCGCGCCGTACGGAGACATCTTCACGTAACCGTCCTTCAGGCCGCCACGCAGGAAGTTGGGGTGCGGCTTGCCGGATTGGGCGGCTTCGATCAGTGTCTTGTAGGCCGTGGTCCAGTTCCATTCGGCACCGGTGAGGTAGGCATTGGGAGCCAGCTTGGCCTGGCTGGCGTGGTAGCCACACACCATCTTGCCGCGTTTGGCTGCCGTCTCGACCACCACCTTGGGGCCGTCCACGTGCATGGTGAATACATCCACGCCCTGGTCGGCCAGGCTGTTGGTGGCTTCGGCTTCCTTGATGGCCATGGACCATTCACCGGTGAAGATCACGCTGCAAGTGATACCCGGCTTGACCGAGCGCGCGCCGAGCAGAAAGGCGTTGATGTTGCGCAGCACTTGGGGGATGGGCTTGGCGGCTACGAAGCCGATCTTGCCGCTCTTGCTCATGTGGCCGGCAATCACGCCGTTGAGGTATTGGCACTCGTCGATATAGCCAAAGAAGCTGCCCACATTCTTGGGGTGTTTGCCTTCGGTCCACAGGCCGCCACAATGCGCAAAACGCACGTCGGGGTATTTGGGGGCGAGTGCCAGGATGTGCGGGTCAAAGTAGCCGTACGAGGTGGGGATGACCAGCGAGGCACCGTCCTGCACGATCATGCCGGTCATGGTCTTTTGCACCGCAGCGGTTTCGGGCACGTTTTCTTCTTCCACCACTTTCACGCCCGCCATCTTCTTGATTTCGGCAGCGGCCTGGGCGTGTGCCTGGTTGTAGCCGTAGTCGTCGCGCGGCCCCACATAGATGATGCCCACCGTGAGCGGCTTCTGCGCCAGGGCGCTTTGGCTCCAGGCGCCGAGGGTGCCCGCAGCGCTCAGTGCGGCCAGGGATTTGAGGGTGTCGCGGCGATTCAGTTTGCTGGGGTGCATGTTCGGTTCTCCGGTGGATGGGGACGTTGAAAGGGATGCATCAAGATGGTGCTGAATAGGGAGCATTAATCTTGTATCCAAGATTGGATGCAATATGTGTGCCTGTTTGCAGGGTGCGTTTCAGCCCAGCAGGCTCACATGGGCGGCGACCACGCGCCAGCCCTGGGGTGTGCGCATCCAGGTCTGGCTTTGGCGGCCGGTTTTGGCACTGCCGAGGCGCTGGAATTCCACGTTCGCGGTGGCGAAGTCGCGGCCGTAGGTGGTGATCACGTTTTTCAGCACGGCGCGCTGCAAACCCTGTGATGGACGCCCGGCCCGGAACGCCGCAATCGCGTCATAGCCGTACAGGTTTTCGGTGGCGCCATACCGCAGCGTGTGCGGGCTGTTCCAGAACAGTTCGTCCAGCACATCGACCTGGTTGTTGACCAGTGCGTACTCATACCGTTCGCATTGCAGGGTGACTTCGGCCAGCACTTCGGGAATATTGATGTCCACGTTAAAGCTCCACAGTTTTGAGGTGTGCAATGCCAGCTGCCTGCAGCGCAAACGCCGCACGCAGCGCCAGGTCTTCGCGCCAGGGCGCGGCAATGATCTGCACGCCGATGGGCAGACCACCGGTGCCGCTGGGCCATACCGGTGCCGCCACCACGGGGCAACCGGCGAACGAGACGGGTTGGGTCAGCAGACCGATGGACGGGCGTGTGGGCATTTGCGTGCCGTTGATGTCCAGCCACTCGGAGCCCAGTACCGGCGCCGCTACCGGCGTGGCCGGCGCCAGCAACACATCCCAATGCTGGAAGAGGGCGTTGACCTTGTCGCGGTAGATGCGGCGAAAGCGCTGCGCGCGCAGGTACCAGGCGGCGGGGATCAGCGCACCGGCAATAAAGCGGTCTACCGACAGCGGCTCGAAGTCGTCGGCTTGCGTGCGCAGGTCTTCCAGATGCTGGCTGCCGCCTTCGCTGGCACTGATGATGAAAGCGGCAGCCCGGCCCAGTGCGGCGTCGGGCCACTCCACGGCGTCCATGGCACCGAGCATCTGTGCCGCGGTCTGTACGGCCTCACGTGCCGGGGCGGTGGCGAATTCATGGAAGTAGCCACCCAACAAGCCTATGCGCAAGCCTTGCACGCCTTGGTGCAGGGAGCCTACGGGCTGCACCTGCAGTGCATGGCTGCCGGGGTCCAGCGGGTCCGGGCCTTGCAGCACGTCGTAAGCCAGCGCCAGGCTCTCCACCGAATCGGCAAACGGGCCGAGGTGGTCAATGCTTTGCACAAACGGGTAGGAGCCGCGGCGCGACAGCCGCCCGAACGTGGGCTTCAGGCCCCAGATGCCGCAGAACGACGAGGGCACGCGGATCGAGCCATTGGTGTCCGAACCCAAGGCGATGCCCACCTGGCGTGCCGCCACCGCTGCGCCGCAGCCACCGGACGAACCGCCTGCCGTGCGCGTCAGGTCATGCGGGTTGTGGGTGGGGCCGTAGTGCGTGTTCTCGGTGGTGAAGCCGTAGGCGTACTCGTCCATGTTGAGTGAGCCCACCAGCACCGCACCGGCGGATTGCATTTGCGAAACCAAAAATGCGTCTTGTGCAGCGGGCGGGTTGTTGCGGTTGACCTTGGAGCCGGCACGCGTGACCTCACCGGCCACATCAAACAAATCCTTCACCGCATAGGGCACACCGGCCAGTGGGGGCAGCACCTCGCCGCGCGCACGTCTCGCGTCCACCGCGTCGGCCTCCTGCAGGGCGCGCGGGTAGCTGGTACTGGTGAAGGCGTTGATGGCGTCGTCGGTGCTGTCAATCCGCGTGATGCTGGCCAGCGTGGCCTCACGCGCGCTGATCTCGCCCGCCGCGATGGCCCGGGCCAGCGCAAAGCTGGTCATGTCACCGATCTCATCTGCTCCTGTTTTCATAGCTTATTGCGCATGTTGGATGCGGGCTGAAAGTCCAAAGGCTTGTAAATTTCGGCCAGCTCGTCGTGTGGCTCCATGGGGGCATCCAGCAGCAGCTGCGCCAGCGCGGCCGTGCGCGTCAGGTGTGCCGCCACACGCTGGGTGCGGCCTGCGTCCAGCGGCAGGCCCAGCGCGGCGGCGCTGGCCTGCACGTAGCTCAGGATTTCTGCCTCTGTCATCGGCGCACCTCGCGCTGGAAGATTTCCAGACTCAGCTTTTTGGTCTGGATGAAGCTGGGCTCGCTCAGCGTTTCCACGGTGCGTGGGCGCGGGTCGTTGTAGCGCAGGATTTCGGCCACCTTGGTCGGCCGTTTGGTCAGCAGCAGCACCTCGTCGGCCAGGTAGACGGCTTCTTCCAGGTCGTGCGAGACCAGCAGCATGGTGGTGCCGGTTTGCATGAACACCTCTTGCAGCTTCTCGCGGATGAACAGCGTCATCTCGAAGTCCAGCGCCGAGAATGGTTCGTCCAGAAACAGCACCTCGGGCTTGGGCGCAAGCGCACGCATGATGGACGCTGTTTGTTGTTGGCCACCCGAGAGTTCATAGGGGTAGCGGTTCAGGTCGAACTTGACATCAAACGAGGCCACCAGTTCGGCCATGCGGCGGTCCACCTCGGCTTTGGACTTACCCTCCAGTTTGAGGGGGTAGGCGATGTTGTCGATGGTGCGCATCCATGGGAACATGGCCTCACGGTAGTTCTGGAACACGTAGCCAATCTTGGTGTCCTTCAGCGACTTGCCGTCGAACAGGATTTCGCCGCTGTCGATGGGCACCAGCCCGGCGATCATGTTGATCAGTGTGGACTTGCCGCAACCGTTGGGCCCGAACACCGAGACGATCTTGTTCTTGGGGATGTCCAGGTCAAAGTTTTCGTACAGTGGCCAGCCCGCAAAGTACTTGGTCAGACCACGGATGGTGATGTGGGTGCCTGCGGGGCCCGGAGTGAAAACAGGGGCGGGTACATCGGCGTACACCGGGCCGTTGAGAACTGCGTTCATCTTCCACTCCAATGCACGATACGGCGCTCGGCCACTAAAAAGAGGATGTTGAGGGCGTAGCCCAGCGCACCGGCGGCCAGGATGGCGGCGTACATGGTCTTCACGTTGAGCACCTGCTGCGCGTCGATGATGCGGTGGCCCAGGCCGGCGTCTGAACCAATGAACATCTCCGCCACGATGACAATCACCAGCGCCATGGACACGGCAGAGCGCAGGCCCACAAAGGTCGGTTGCAGGCTCTCCCACACCAGCACATCGCGGAAGATTTGCCAGTTGGATGCGCCCATCACCTTGGCGGCCATGACACGCTGCTTGCGTGCGTTGATGACGCCATAGGCGCTGTTGAAGATCACGATCAAAAAGGCGCCAAAGGCTGCGATGGCCACCTTGTTGATATCGGACACACCAAAGATCAGCAGGAACAACGGGATCAGCGCCGAGCTGGGCGTGGAGCGGAAGAAATCGATCAGAAACTCCACGCTGCGGTAGGCCTTCTCGTTGCTGCCCAAGAGCACACCCAGCGGCACGCCCACCACGGCTGCAATCACAAAGGCCTGTACCGTGCGCCACACGGTTACGGCAAAGTCGGTCAACAGCGGGCCACCGAGCAAGCCGGTGACCAGCGTGGCCACGGTGGCCGACGGGGGTGGCAACAGGATGGCGCGTATCCAGCCCGCGCGCACCACGAGGTCCCAGACGATGAACAGCACCAGCGGGCCGATAAAGGGCAGCAGGCGCCCCCAGTTAATGCGCTTGGGTGCCGCGGTGGCCGCAGGCGCCGCGTCACCTGCGGCCCAGGGTTTGGTGGCAACGGGGGTGGATGCGTCAGCCATCGCTTAGCCTTTGAACAACATGGAGGCCACGTCGAGCTTCTTCTCGAACACGCCTTTTTCGGTGAACAGGTCAAAGAACTTCTGGAACGCAGCAATGTCGGCCGGTTTGAACTCGTTGTAGAGCATGTACGAGGCCAGTGGCACTTCACCCGTGAGCGGGCCTTCGATCGCGGTGTAGCCCTTGAGGTACTGGCGTGCTTCGTCGGGTTTGCTGCGCACCAGCTCGATGCCCTTGGCGTAGGCGGCGATGTATTTCTTGGCCTCTGCCGGGTATTTCTTGATGAACTCGGTGGTCAGCGTGGCCGAGCCGCCGTGCCATGGGGCCAGCGCATCGCCCAGGATGTACTTGGCAATCACGCCCGCTTCGAGCATGCGCGTGGTGCCGTTGAGGCGGCCTACCGTGCCCGTGGGCTCCAGCGTGTACACGGCGTCCACCTGGCCTGCGGCCAGCGCGGCGACGTGTTGGCCAATGGGCAACTCCATCACGGTGGCGCCGGTAGCGCCTGCGCGTTCCAGGACCACCGTGGCGAGTACCTTGTTCTGGATGCCGGGGCCGGAGGCCACGCGTTTGCCTTTGAGTTCGGCAATGCTTTTGACCGGGCTGTCCTTGGGCACCAGAAACTCATCGAGCACGTATTTGGCATTGCTCGGGTTGGTGGCGATGATCTTGAACAGACCGGGCGACGCCAGTTCACCCACGCCCAGGTTGCCCGAGCCGGTGCCGTTGGCGCTGCCGTCGCTGCGGCCGGCCAGCATGGCCTCCATCACCTGCTGCGCACCGGCGAACTTGAGCGCCTCCACGTCCAGGCCGGCTTCTTTGAAGTAGCCTTTCTCCACCGCCGCAAAGAAGGGCAAACCGGCTGCGACGGGCCAGTAGCCGATGCGAATCTTGAGGCCACTCTGGGCGCGCACGATGGCGGGTGCGGCCAGCACACCGAGTGCCGCTGCGCCGTGCTTGAGCAGGCTGCGACGCGTGGCTCCGGTGGTGATCTCGGAGGTGGGGGCTTCTTGTCGGGTCATGGTGGTTCCAGTTCAGGGTTAAGGGGTTTGGGTGTTTGAAATCAATTGGGTTTGCGCGATGCCACGTAGGCGCGCCAGCCGCCGTGTTCGCTGACGTCCTGGGCGGCTTCGAGGGCATGGCCTTCGCAAATGAAGCCGGTGACCCAGGTGCCGTCGGCCAGTTCCACATTGCCCAGGCCCAGCGGCTGCGGAATCAGCGCCAGAAAGCTGCCTATCTGTGCCTGTGGCATGTCCCACACTTCGAGTGCGATGGCAGCGCCACCCGCGGCAACGCGGCGCAGGCCGGGTTTGGGTGGCACGGTGCCGGGCAGGGCGTAGAGGCGGTAATTGGCAGACGTCGTGGAGGCCTGTAGCAGGCGGCCATCGCGCTCGGTCAACTGTCCGTTGAGCGGCATGCCTGAGAGGTGTGCGCCGACCACGGCGACCTTCATGCGCGAGCCACTGTCCGCCAGGCCAGCGATGGGTTCAGGTGCAGGCAGAGGCAATTGCAACGCGCCTTGCAGCATGCCGCTGGCATGGTGGTAGCGCTGGCCTAATTCGGCCAGTTGCCAGTCACTGCCGCACGGGCCGATGAAGGTGATGCCAAACGGCAGGCCGTCGGGCCGGATGCTGCTGGGGACGGAGATGGCGGCGTAGTCCAGCAGGTTCACAAAGTTGGTGTAGGCCCCCAGGTTGCGGTTCAGCACCACTGGGTTGGCCAGCATGGCGGCAATGGTGTAGTGCGTGGGTGCGGTGGGCACCAGCAGCACGTCGATGCCGCCCCACATGGCTGCAGCCTGCTGGCCATAGGCGCGCAATTGCGCCTGCGCAGTGCACAGGTCGGCGGCGCTGAAGTCGCGTCCCCGGGCAATGATGCTGCGCACCGGCTCCATCACCTTGTTTTCATGGGCATCGAAGAACGGGCGGATGGCGGCGTAGCGCTCTGCTACCAGTGCGCTTTCATACAACAGTGCAGCGGCCTGGGCCAACGGTGTGTAGTCAATGGAGACGGCCACACCACCCATGGCGGTGAGTCTCTCCAGCGCCTGTGCGAAAGCGGCTTCTGCGGCGGTATCGCCAAAAAACTCCAGTGTGGACGGCACACCAAAACGGAAGCTTTTGCCAAAGGGTTGGCTGGCCAGTTGCAAGGTGCGCGAATACGGGTCTTGTACATCTGGCCCCATGGCTGCCTGCAACACACGCGCAGCCACATCCACCGTGCGCGCGAAGATGGAGACACAGTCCACGCTCTGCGCCGCTGGCACCACGCCGCGTGTGCTCAACAGTCCCTTGCTGGGTTTGATACCAACGATGTTGTTCAGGCCCGCCGGTACGCGCCCGGAGCCTGCGGTGTCGGTGCCCAATGAAAAGTCCACCTCACCGTTGGCCACCACATAGGCCGAGCCTGCGCTGGAGCCGCCGGAGACATAGTCGGGGTTGAAAGCGTTGGGCACCGCGCCGTAGGGCGAGCGTGTGCCGTTGAGACCACAGGCAAACTGGTCCAGGTTGGTTTTGCCGACCAGCGTCGCACCAGAATCGAGCAGCTTCTGCACCACGCTGGCGTGTGCCTTGGGCAGGTAGGCAAACTCCTTGCAGGCCGCAGTCGTGGGCCAACCGAACGCGTCGATGTTGTCCTTGATGGCAAAGCGCAGCCCGGCCAGCGGGCCACTGGCACTGCCAGCCAGTGGCGGTTCAATATGTTCTATCCAGGCCTGGGGCGCTCCGGCCTTCTGGGTAATGTTTTGCACCATTGTTGGGTCCAATCTTGTATCCAAGATGGGATTGCAAGAGCTGTGCCAGAAATACCGGTGTGCGACAGCATTCCGTTTGTTGCAGAAGCACGCCGGTTAAAATACGTCCAAGGCCCGCTGCTCCGGCGGGCCTTGCCTTTTGTGTTTCGGAGCCATGTAGAGGACTACCATGTACAAAAACCTCGCAGCCACGTTCGTGGCGGCCTGCGCTTTTTCGCTGGCACCTAGCGGTGCTTTTTCCCAATCCAAAGATGCTGTCAAGGCAGAGCCGTTGAAGATCGGTTTTGTCTATGTCGCGCCCTTGTCCGACGCCGGCTGGGTGCACCAGCACGACGAAGGCCGCAAGGCGGTGGAAGCCGCTTTGGGCAAACAGGTGCAAACCAGCTTTGTCGAAAACGTGGCCGAAGGGCCCGATGCCGAGCGCGTGATCCGCGATCTGGCGCGCCAGGGCAACAAGCTGATCTTCACGCCCAGCTTTGGTTATATGGAACCCACGCTCAAAGTGGCGCAGGAGTTCCCGGACGTCAAGTTCGAGTCCGTCACCGGCTACAAGACCGCACCCAATGTGGCCGTGTCCAACGCGCGTTATTACGAAGGCCGTTACCTGGCCGGTATCGCCGCGGGCCGCATGACCCAAACCAATCTGGCCGGTTACGTGGCGGGTTTCCCGATCCCCGAAGTGTTGCAGGGCATCAATGCCTTCACGCTGGGGTTGCGTTCGGTCAACCCCAAGGCCGAAGTCAAGGTGGTGTGGCTGGGCGAATGGTTCAATCCGCCGCGCGAGCGTGATGCGGCCATGACCCTGTTCAACCAGAACGTGGACGTGATCGCCTTCCACACTGGCTCCACCGCCGTGATGGCGGCTGCCCAGGAGCGCGGCAAGATGGCCGTGGCCTACCACTCCGACATGCGCAAGATCGCGCCCGATGCCCAGATCATCGCCGTCACCCACGAGTGGGGTGCCTACTACACAGCGCGTGCCAAGGCCGTGCTGGCCGGCACCTGGAAGAGCGCGGGCGTGTGGGGTGGTGTCAAGGAAGGGATGATCCGCGTCGGCGACTTTGGCAGCAAGACCCCCAAGACCGTGCAGGCCGAAGTGCTGCAGCGCCAGAAGGATATTGCCGCGGGCAAGCTGCATCCCTTCCATGCCATCGCAGCCGTGCTGGACAACGAAGGCCACGAAGTCATCGCCAAGGGCCAGACCCTGAGCGACGACAAGATTCTGAACATGAACTGGCTGGTGGCGGGTGTGCAAGGCAAACTGAGTCGCTGATCTTGCATGCGTCGATAAGGCTTATTCGCCACGCCATATAGCCGGGCGGGGCGGCCGGTTTAAGCTTGCAACCTATGAAAGCCTACCGCGCCTCCCTTCTCTGGTTTGCCCCGCACAGCGCGGGGCCTCACGCAGCCTCGCCGCAAGCCCTGTTTGAAGAAGACGGCCTGCTGGTCGTCGGCCCCAATGCCCAGGGCGTGCAGGTGGTGCAGGCCATTGGCGCCTGGCGCGCACTTAAAGATAGCTACCCGCAGCTAGTGGTGGAGCATCTGCCGGGGCGCATCATCGCGCCCGGTTTCATCGACCTGCATATCCACTACCCACAGACCAATGTGATCGGTTCACCCGCACCCGGTTTGCTGCCATGGCTGGAGAACTACACATTTCCAGAAGAAAAACGCTTTGCAGCCCCCGAATACAGTGCGCAGGCAGCTGCATTTTTTATAGCGGAATTGCTTCGCAACGGCGTCACCACGGCGCTCACCTTTGCCACCTCGCACACCGAATCGGTCAACGCGCTCTTCACCGAAGCGCAGGCCCAGCGCCTGCGCCTGATCACCGGTCTGTGCCTGATGGACCGCCACGCCCCGGCCGATCTGCTGAACCAGGGGCAGGGCGCCGTGAGCGGTACCGAGCAAAGCCTGCGCGACACCGAGGCACTGATCCAGCGATGGCACGGCAAGGACCGTCTGGGCTACGCCATCACCCCGCGCTTTGCACCGACCAGCACCGACGCGCAGCTGCGCGGCGCGGGCGAACTGGCCCGGCAATACGCCGATGTGTGGATCCAGAGCCACGTGGCCGAGAACAAGGACGAAATCACCTGGGCGCGTGAACTGTTCCCTGCATCCCGTTCATATCTCGCCACCTACGACGACTTTGGCCTGATGCGCAAGCGCGCCATCTATGCCCACTGCATCCACTTTGACGACGCTGACCGCGCGTTGATGCGCGACACCGGCGCGGTGGCCGCCATCAGCCCGACCAGCAATCTGTTTCTGGGCAGCGGTTTTTTTGACTACGAAGGCGCAGACCGCATTGGTTTTGGTTACGGCCTGGCCAGCGATGTCGGTGGTGGTACCTCGTTCAGCCCGTTCCACACCATGCTGGCCGCCTACTACGTGGGCCGGGAAGGGCAGACCAAGCCCGGCCTGTCGCTCTCGCCCCAGCACCTCTGGTGGCAACACACGGCGGGCGGTGCGCGCGCGCTGGGGCTGGACGGTGTGGTGGGCAACCTGCTGCCCGGCTGCGAGGCCGACTTTGTCATCATCAACCCCAAAGCCACGCCCTTGCTGGCGCGCAAAACGGCGCTGGCGTCCAACCTGGACGAGTTGCTGTTCTCGCTGATCGTGCTGGGCGACGACCGCCTGATCGAGCGCACCGTCATTTCCCAAGCGATTTAGGGCGCTAACCCTTACAGGTACTGCGCAAGAAGCTCCTGATTTCATAGCATTGCTACGAAGGGTTATAGGGTAATCCCTTATAGTTCTGGCCATCCACGGGATGACGCCAAACCACGGCTCCCCGCTCAACACAAAGGTGCGACGCACCGCCCCCCAAGGAAACCATGATTGCGACAGAAGCGGTGAAAGAGGCCCAAGAGGCCAGCCCGTTGACACGGATACAGATTGTTTTGGTGATTCTGGCGCTGGCCTGCGGCGGCTTCGCCATCGGTACCGGTGAATTTGCCATCATGGGCCTGCTGCCGGATGTGGCAAGCACTTTTGCCGTCACCACCCCGCAGGCCGGTTATGTCATCAGCGCCTATGCACTGGGCGTGGTCGTAGGCGCACCGCTGATTGCCATTGCGGGCGCCAAGTCCTCGCGCCGCACGCTGCTTCTGATCCTCATGGCGGTTTTCACCGTCGGCAATCTGGCGAGCGCAGTTGCGCCGGATTTTCTGAGCTTCATCGTGTTGCGCTTTTTGTCGGGTCTGCCGCACGGCGCTTACTTTGGCGTCTCTGCGCTGGTGGCCGCGTCGCTGGTTCCATTGGATATGCGGGCGCGCACCGTCGGCTACGTGATGCTGGGGCTGACCGGTGCGACGCTGGTCGGCACACCGGTCATGGCGCTGTTTGGCCAGTACCTCAGCTGGCGCGTCATGTTCCTGGCCGTAGGACTGATCAGCGTGCTGACCGTGACGCTCATCTGGATCTACCTGCCACGCGACAAACCCGCCGTGGGCGCCAGCGTGGTGCGGGAACTGGTGGCTTTCACCCATCCGCAGGTGCTGCTGACACTCACGCTCGCCGCGACCGGTTTTGGCGGCATGTTTTCCATCTTCTCCTACATCGCCAGCACGGCGACCGAAGTGGCGCACATGCCGGTGGGCATGATCCCGGTGATCATGGTCCTGTTCGGCATCGGCATGAATGTGGGCAATGTGGTGGGCTCCAAGCTGGCCGACATCGCGCTCATGGGCACCATAGGCGGCATGCTGGTCTTCAACATCGTGGTGATGACGCTGTTCAGCCTCACCGCTGCCACGCCCTGGATGTTGTGCACGTCCGTGTTCCTGATCGGTTGCACCTTTGCCGCCGGCCCGGCCATCCAGACGCGGCTCATGGATGTGGCGGCAGATGGCCAGACACTGGCGGCCGCGTCCATGCACTCGGCCTTCAACATCGCCAATGCCCTGGGCGCCTGGCTGGGCGGTCTGGCCATTGCCTTTGGCTACGGTTATGCCGCCACCGGTTATGTGGGCGCCTTCCTGTCGTTCATTGGTCTGTTTGTGTTTGCGGCGTCGGTCCTGCTGGAACGGCGTGGCCGCCCCACGCACGGCCCGCGGGCTTTGGTGTCCATCCGGCAGGAGTGATAGGCTTGGGGGACGACCGATTGATAAAGCAAATGTCCCCCGCCTGAACCCGCCCATCCATGAAAAACCTTCCCCTGCTCCACTGGCATTCGATGTTCATGGGCGTGGCGCTGTTGGCGTCCGGCCGCTCCAAGGACGCGCGCAAGCGCAACGGGGCCTGTATCGTCAGCCCGGATAACAAGATTTCCGGCGTGGGCTACAACGGCCTGCCGCGCGGCTGTGATGACAATGACGAGCACTACTGGCAGGACGACGACAGCGACCCGCTGAACTCGCGCCACAGCTACATCGTCCATGCCGAGCAGAACGCCATCCTCAACTGCACAACGCTGCCGTTGCATGGTTCGACCATCTATGCCACCCAGTACCCCTGCCCCAAGTGTGTGCAGTCCATCATCCAGGTCGGTATCAAACGCGTGGTCTATCTGGACAAGAAGGAGCACCAGGAGCGCGTGAATGGGGCGTCTGAAAAGATGCTGGCGGACGCCGGCGTCGAGATTGCGTCCTTGCAGGAACTGCAACCCGAGTCCGCCGACTGGTCGGCTGAACTGGCCCAGTTCATAGAAAGCTCGACGAGCCAAAAAGCCACACCCTGACAGGGATTGCAACCGGGAACCGGGGCCAAGCTCGCGGGACCTCCCCTAAGGCATAAAAGCCGGACCAGACCAGTTGGCGTTCACTTACAAAGCGGTTTGAGAAAAGCTTTGTAAAAAACCTCCTTCTTTCCTACAACACGTCGGCCATTTGGCCGATGGTGGAGGGCAGTTCCATTTCCTAGTATTCAACTTGGTTCTGGACCTTGCACGGTGCAAAAGGAGTTGACCATGGCTGCTACTGATACATCTTCCAGTTTTCCCTCTGCCCCTGCGGCGGCGGACGGCTTTGCAGCGCAGTGGGACGAATGGGGCCCGGTGGCACACCCGTGCCGGTACTGGCCGTGTGAGCTGCTCTCGGCGTTCATGCTGCAAATGGCGGCCCAGGGCCAGTGTGTGAACGAGTCCATGATGCTGGGCAGCCGCCCGTACGCCGTGGAAAAACTCACCCAGGCCCGCACCTTGGACGACGCCAATTTGCGTGAGCTGGCGGTGCGCATGGTGGCCTACTTTGACGACGAACCTAGCCACGCCGTGGCCACGCTGGTTGCGGCCTCGCTGCACCACTGAGCGCATACCTATTACAAGCCCCTCTGTGGCCTGCCCGCGCTGCAGTACAGTGGCGCACACGCTGGCGCATCCGCCAGCACCACCCTGAGTACTACATGACGAGGCCAGCATGAAATGGGAAGGCAACCGCGAATCGGACAACGTCGAAGACCGCCGTGACGGTGGAGGCTCGGGAGGCGGCGGTCTGGGCGGTTTGCTCGGAGGTCTGCTGGGCGGCCGCAACATCGGTGCGGGCACCATCGTCATCGCCCTGGTCGGTGGCTGGGCGCTGGGCATCAATCCGCTGACGATTCTGGGCCTGCTCAGTGGCGACGGTGCGCCGACCGCGCAGGTGCAGCAAGCCCCGGCCAAGCGCCCACCCGCAGACGACCGCATGGCCAAATTCGTCTCCACCGTGCTGGCCGATACCGAAGACGTGTGGACCGATGTGTTCAAAAAAGGTGGTGCCGACTACCAGAAGCCCAAACTGGTGCTGTTCCGCGGCGCTACGCCTACCGCCTGCGGCCAGGGCCAAAGTGCCATGGGCCCGTTTTATTGCCCTGCTGACCAGAAGGTTTATATCGACCTGGGTTTTTACGAAACCCTGCAAAAGCAGTTGGGTGCGCCTGGCGACTTTGCCCAGGCCTATGTGATCGCCCATGAGGTGGGCCACCACGTGCAAAACCTGCTGGGCATCAGCACCAAGGTGCAGCAGGCGCGCAGCCGCGCCAGCACCGCCGAAGCCAACGTCCTGAGCGTGCGCCTGGAGCTGCAGGCCGACTGTTTTGCCGGTGTTTGGGCCCACCACGCCAATAATGCGCGCCAGTTGCTGGAAGCCGGTGATGTGGAAGAGGCCATGAACGCCGCCGCCAAAATTGGCGACGATGCCCTGCAGCGCGGCAGCGGCCACGCCGTGGTGCCCGAGAGCTTTACCCACGGCAGCAGCGCCCAGCGCCAGCGCTGGTTCAACACCGGCTTGCAGGGCGGCAGCGTGCGCGGTTGCGACACCTTTTCGACCCGGAAACTCTGAAAACGGGCGGATTTGGGGCCAATAGAGCCTGTTCAAGGTCTTTTTGGGGCCACGCAAGTGCCTTTTCGGGATGGGCTGCTAGGCGCAAAACGCAGTCGGGCTGGTGCCCGGCAAGGCTTTGCAACGCCGCAGACCGCCCGAAAAGGCACTTGCCCTTCGGGTTGGGACGAAATCGGGCGACTTGCCCACCAAACCCCTTGCATGGGCATGAGCCCACACGGCGAAATGTTGGCAGACAACTCATCCCGATTGCGTCCCAACGTGACCTCAAAAAGACCCTGAACAGGCTCTTAGAGGATAATGCGGGTTTGCCCCCAGACCTAGAGGGCGCCCCGCTATCGGATGGATAGCACACAACTGGCTATGCCTGACCGACTTGAATACTGAACTGACCCCTTCCGTTGCCCCCGCAGTTTCCAACGAACTGAACGCGGACACCCCCATCATGGCCTTTGCCCAGCTGCAACTGGCCGCCCCACTGGCGCGCGCCGTGGCCGAGATGGGCTACGAGTCCATGACCCCGATCCAGGCCCAGGCCATCCCTGTGGTGCTGACCGGCAAAGACGTGATGGGCGCCGCCCAGACCGGTACCGGCAAGACAGCCGCTTTTGCGTTGCCCCTGTTGCAGCGCCTCATGAAGCACGAAAACGCCTCCACCTCTCCTGCCCGCCACCCCGTGCGCGCATTGGTGCTGCTGCCAACCCGTGAGCTGGCCGACCAGGTCGCCCAGCAAGTGAAGCTGTACGCCAAGTACACCAACCTGCGCAGCGCCGTGGTGTTTGGCGGCATGGACATGAAGCCCCAGACCCTGGAGCTGAAAAAAGGCGTGGAAGTGCTGGTGGCCACGCCCGGCCGTCTGCTGGACCATATCGAAGCCAAAAACGCCGTGCTCAACCAGGTTGAGTACGTGGTGCTGGACGAAGCCGACCGCATGCTGGATATCGGCTTCTTGCCGGACCTGCAACGCATCCTGTCCTACCTGCCCAAGCAGCGCACCACGCTCTTGTTCAGCGCGACCTTCTCGCCTGAAATCAAGCGCCTGGCCAACAGCTACCTGCAAAACCCGGTGACCATCGAAGTGGCGCGTTCCAACGCGACGGCTTCCACCGTGGAACAGCATTTCTACAGCGTCAACGAAGACAGCAAGCGCCACGCGCTGCACCAGATCCTCAAGCAACGCGGCATGAAGCAGGCGTTTGTATTCGTGAACAGCAAGCTGGGCTGTGCCCGCCTGGCCCGTTCGCTGGAGCACGAAGGTCTCAAAACCGCTGCACTGCACGGTGACAAGAGCCAGGACGAGCGCCTGAAGGCGCTGGAATCCTTCAAAAAGGGCGAAGTGGATTTGCTGGTGTGTACCGATGTGGCCGCGCGCGGTCTGGACATCAAGGATGTGCCTGCGGTGTTCAACTTCGACATCCCCTTCAACGCCGAAGACTATGTCCACCGCATTGGTCGCACGGGCCGTGCCGGTGCGGCCGGTCTGGCAGTGACTTTTGTGGGTGGTGGCAATGATGCCCGCCTGCTGGCCGACATCGAGAAGCTGATCAAGACCAAGATCGAACTCGAAGCGGTGGAGTTTGAAGAAGACCAGCCCGATATCCGCAAGCAAGGCCGTATCAACGATGGCCGCCGCATGTACCACGAAGATGGCAGCAGTGTCGGTGGCGACAACGGCCGCAGCGCCGGTCGTGGCGAAGGCCGCGGACCCCGTGACGACTCTGGTCGCCCCCGCGTACCCCGCGCTCCGCGCAACGACTACACCCGCCCGGTGCCGGTCTCGCGCGATCCGTTCTTTGACAAACCCTACGAACCGGCTCCGGTCGTGGCTGAAGCCGCATCAACCCCGTCGTGGGAAGCTACGGCCCGTACGACCACACGGAGCATCTCGGCCAACATCAAGCCCAAGCGCAAAGTGGCGGCTCTGTTCAAGACAGAATAAGAAGTTCAGCTTCTGTGAAAACGGCGCCTTGTGCGCCGTTTTGCTTTTGGCAGGCGGGAATATGCGGCGTGTGTTCCTCGCCTGCAGAGGACCAGGGGTGAATGCCTCCGCTCATGTCCCCCGCCCGCTGTGTGGGCTCCTCCTTTACTTCGCTGCGCCACTCACCCCAGTTCCTCCGCTCGAAGCGTAGTTATCGACCGTTGCACTCCAACCAAACCGGATCGGGTGGGGTGGGCGTTCTGCGCAGGTAAAGGAGGAGCCCGCAAAGCGGGCGGGGGA
The DNA here is from genome assembly GCF_001955715.1 of Rhodoferax saidenbachensis. Classification (NCBI taxonomy): domain Bacteria; kingdom Pseudomonadati; phylum Pseudomonadota; class Betaproteobacteria; order Burkholderiales; family Comamonadaceae; genus Rhodoferax; species Rhodoferax saidenbachensis. The sequence goes on from NZ_CP019239.1 coordinate 1,055,571, forward strand.
CACGGAGCAGAACGTCCACCCTGCCTGAGGCAGCCCACACGGGGCCTTGCGGTTGTTTAGCAAAGGACCTGTCTATTCCCCAGGCTTCTGCGACTGCTCACACTTCACCTGGATCAACTCGGTCTTCCAAGGAGCATCCGCACCAGAAGCTTCCACGCGCAACGCACTCAGACACCCGCCCCACACACAACCGGTATCCAGCGCCAGCACGTCCGGGCGGTCCAGCCAGCCCAGCGTGGACCAGTGGCCGAAGGCTACTGTTACATCGCGCGTTTGCCGGTCCGGCACGTCAAACCAGGGCAGGTAGCCCGCAGGCGCGGTGTCGACATTGCCGGTGCTTGCAAACTCCATAGCGCCTTGCGGTGTGCAAAAGCGCAGGCGCGTGAGGGTGTTGACGATCACACGCAGCCGGTCTGCACCGGTTAGCGCATCGTCCCAGGTGTGCGGGCCATTGCCATACATCTGGTGCAGAAAGTCACCGTACGCCGGTGAGCGCAAAACAGCCTCCACTTCGCCCGCCAATGCTATTGTTTTGGTAGCTGTCCACGCAGGCTGGACGCCAGCGTGGACCATTAAAAGCACTCGATTCCCCAGGTTCTCCTGTATCGCCAGGCGCTGCTGACGCAGCCAGTGCAGCATGGCTTCACGGTCGTCGGCCTGCAGGATGCTGTCCAGTGTGTCGTTGCGCCTGGGCTTGCGCACACCGTGGGCCACAGCCAGCAAATGCAGGTCGTGGTTACCTAGCAGGCAGCGTGCGGCCGCGCCATACCCCATCAGGCGGCGCAGCACGGCAGCCGAGTCCGGGCCGCGGTTGACCAGGTCGCCCAGCAGGTACAGCGTGTCGCGGCTGGGGGAGAAAGCGAGGGTGTCGAGCAGGCGCTGCAGGGCAGCGTCGCAGCCTTGCACATCGCCAATAAGGTACATTGCCATGGTGTTCATTCTCGCTTGGGTTCCATGGATTTTTTGCTGATCATTGTTCTGACTTTGTTGAATGGCGCGTTCGCCATGTCAGAGCTGGCGCTTACCGCCAGCCGCAAAGTGCGGCTGCACACCATGGCCGATGCTGGCGACAAGGGGGCCAAGGCCGCCCTAACGCTGATGGACAACCCCACGCAGTTTCTCTCGTCCGTGCAGGTCGGCATTACCTCCATCGGCATGCTCAACGGCATCGTGGGAGAGGCTGCGTTCAGCGATGACGTGGCCCGCTGGCTGGGCGCCACGCTGCCCATTTCGCACCGTGCAGCGGAAATTTCTGCCACCGCGCTGGTGGTCACCATCATCACCTTCATTACCATTCTGTTTGGCGAACTGGTGCCAAAACGCATCGGCCAGCTCTACCCCGAGACCGTGGCGCGCATCATGTCCCGCCCGATGACCTGGGTGGCCACCGGGGCCAAGCCTTTTGTGCGCCTGCTCTCCATGTGCACGCACGGCATGCTCAAGCTGCTGCGCATTGACACCACCGACACCCGCGCCGTGACCGAGGCCGAAATTTCTGCCAGCCTGGAAGAGGGCGTGGACGCCGGCATCATCGAAGAGCACGAGCACCAGATGGTGCGCAACGTGTTCCACCTGGACAACCGCCCACTCACTTCCATCATGCTGCCGCGTGTGGACATCGAATGGCTGGATGCCTCGTCCACGGTCGCCGAATGCCTGGCGCAGGCCAGTGATGGCGGCAACAAGGGCGCGCATTCCTGGTACCCGGTCTGCCGCGGTTCGCTCGATGACGTGGTCGGACTGGTCAGCGTGGCGCGTCTTCTGGAGCGTGGCGTGCGCTATCCCTATGCCGTGGGCGCCCTGGTGGAGCCCGCCGTGTTCGTGCCCGAAACCCTGAGCGGCATGGAGCTGATCGAACAGTTCCGCGCCAAGTCCGCGCGCATGGTGTTTGTGGTGGATGAGTATGGTGTGGTGCAGGGCCTGCTGACTCCGCATGACGTGCTGGAAGCCATTACCGGCGAGCTGCAGCCCGATGCCCAAACCCAGGCCTGGGCCACGTTGCAGGCTGATGGTTCCTGGCTGCTCGATGGCCTGATGCCGGTGGGTGAACTCAAGTCCCGACTTGACATTGAAGACGACCTGCCCCAGGAAGACCGGGGCCGCTACAACACGCTGGCTGGCCTCTTGATGGTGGTGGCCGGTGATCTGCCCGCCAAGGGCGAATCCATTGTCTGCGCCAACTGGCGTTTTGAAGTGGTGACGCTGGAAGGCCGGCGTGTCGACAAGGTGCTGGCCCGCCGCACCCTGGATAACTGACCGCTCTCCCTACCCGCAACCGCGCGATCTGCGGTGGCTACATGCGCCCGGTGACGCGGTAGGCCAGCAGGCCCACCCATTCGTGCAGGGCTTGTTCCCAACGGCTCGCACCACCCAATAACGAATAGCTGAACCAGTCCATTGGGCCGCCGGTCTGGTAGTCCACCGGATAGGCCGTCACGTTCCAGCCCGCCTTGATAAACGTGCCCATGGAACGCGGCATGTGCGCGGCAGAAGTCACCAACAGCCAGGCTTGTGTTTTGTCCACGCCGGGCAGCTGAGCCGACAGCACCGCGTTCTCATAGGTATTGCGAGAGGCCGATTCGTACTGCACCTGGCCTGCATTCCATCCCACGCTTTCGTAAAAAACGCGCGCCCGGTCGGCTTCGCTGGGCCCGATGCCCATGAGCGCGCCCTCGCCACCGGTGTAGAGCACACGCAAGTGGGGGTTGTGCCGCAGCATGGACAGTGGCGCCGTAATGCGTTCGGCCGCGCCATTGAACAGGGGCTGGGTGTGGACCTGCTGCACCCGGCCGGATTCGGTGGCACCGCCCAGCACCACCACACCCACGTAGCCACGCAAATCAGCCTGGGGCGTGAATTCGGTGTACTGGCCTTCCAGATGCCGTATCAGCAGCTCGGGCAGCGGCATCCAGCCCACGAACAACATCAGCGCCAGTGCGGCCCAGGTAATGCGCAGCCCGGTACGCGGCCAGCGGGCTTGCAACAACAGGCCGGCCAGCAACAGCATAGCGACCCAGAGGAGGGGCTGCGTCAGCAGCGCAATGACTTTGGAGATAAAAAACATCGTGGCTTGTTTATTTGTTGTCGTCTGGCATGGGGCGCGCTTGCATCGCACCCTCCACAGATTGTTGGACCTGCTGCTGTATCTGTTGGCTTTGTTGCTGCGGTGTGGCGTCAGGTGTGACCACCGGCATGGCGACGCCCGAGGTGTTGGGTACTGCAGGCTTGGCACGCATGCTGCCCAATTGCGTCTTGGCCAGCAGGCCCACGATGGCCAGCACGATCAGCAGACCCAACACTCCAACAATGGCACGCATGGCGGCTCCTTCGCAAATAGCAGAGTGCGATTGTGACGCAGGGCTTATGCCTGTCCGGTTGCGGGAGTCAGCGGAGTGCAGGAAGTGCCTGGAACTGAAAAGTCGATGTAAAGACCACGCTCTAAACTTGTTTTAGATGTAATTTAGATATATCATAAATAAATCTAAATAAGACAAGAGAAATCTATGCGACACCATTCCAGACACTTCCATTACCAAATGCGCCATACGGAACATGGCGACGATGGCACGGCCGGCGGTCGGGGCGGCCGACACGGCGAGGGGCTGCACGGCCGCCGCGGGGGCGGGCGCATCTTCAGCCACGGTGGTTTGCGGTTTGTCCTGCTGCAGTTGATCAGCGACAAGCCCAGCCACGGGTATGAGCTGATCAAATTGATCGAAGACCGGCTGGGCGGCAGCTACAGCCCCAGCCCGGGCACGGTTTACCCCACTCTGACCTTGCTCGAAGAACAGGGCTACCTGAAGGGCGAGAGCGCCGACGCAGGCGGGCGCAAGAGTTACGCCATCACCGATGCAGGCCAAGCCTTCCTCGAAGAAAACCGCACCATTGCCGACGCCATGCTGGAGCGTATGAACGGCGGTGTGGATGGTGCTGGTGCCCGGGGCGGCCGCCCGCCACAGGTGATGCGCGCCATTGAAAACCTGAAGCTGGCCATGCGCATGCGCTTGTCCCGCGAAGCGTTGACTCCCGACCAGGCCAATGCCTTCGCCGCCGTGCTGGACCACGCCGCCCAACAGTTGGAGAAAATCTGATGCAAGTCGCAACTATCACGCTGCCGGGCCCTGCCGGCCAGGACGGAGCGGACCTGACACCCACACGTGTGCGCCATCCATTGCGTTTTCGTGTGCTGGATGTGTGCAAGGTTGATCGCCTGACACCGCACCTGGTGCGCGTCACCCTCTCGGGCGATGCACTGGAAGGCTTTGTCAGCGCGGGTTTTGACGACCATGTCAAACTCTTCTTTCCCGACCCCGTGACCGGGCTGGTCACCACCCCCACGCTGGGTGCCGATGGCCCCGTGTGGGCGGAGGGCACGCGCCCTGTCATGCGCGACTACACGCCCCACCACTTTGACCCGGTGGCACATACGCTGGAGATCGACTTTGCGCTGCACCACCCCGGCGGCCCCGCCACGCAGTGGGCAGAGCAGGCCCAAGTGGGTCAGAAACTCGGCGTGGGTGGCCCCAAGGGCTCCTTCATCGTGCCTACCGGTTATGACTGGCATTTGCTGATCGGTGACGACACCGCCTTGCCCGCCATCGCCAGACGGCTGGCCGAACTGCCAGCCGGTGCGCATGCAGAAGTGCTCATTGAAGTGGACAGCCCTGTCGACCATATTCCGTTGCCCAGCGCCGCAGGGGTGGAGGTGGAATGGGTCTACCGCAGTACTGCTGGTGCCCATGAACAGCCCTTGGTCGAAGCGCTGCGCCGCATGCGCATGCCAGCCGGGTTTTTCCATACCTGGATTGGTTGCGAGTCTGCGCAGGCCAAGGCTTTGCGGTCGTACCTGATCACCGAATGTCTGGCAGACCCCAAACGGATTCGCGCGTCAGGTTACTGGCGCCGGGGCAGTGCGGGCACGCACGACGCGCTGGACAACGGATAGCCGCTTCCGGGCTACGCAACAGGGGCAGCAGGCTGCGGGGTGTAGGGCGCAATGCGGTTACGTCCATCGGCTTTTGCGGCGTACAGGGCCTGGTCGGCCAACGCCAGCAGGTCGCTGCCGCTCTTGCCCGGCGCTGCACCGTGCTGCACCAGCCCGCCTGAAAACGTGTAGCTGAAGTCCGCAGCCACCTCGGGCAGGCGTTCCGCCTGCAGCCGCTCCAGTACGCGGTTGAGTACCAGTTGTGCAACGGGCAAGCTGCTATTGGGCAGCAACACGCCAAATTCCTCCCCACCCAAGCGCCCCAACACGTCTTCGGCACGCAGATGCTGCTGCACAAAATTGGCAAAGTGCTTCAGCACCTCATCACCAGCTGCGTGGCCAAAGCGGTCGTTGACCTTCTTGAAGAAATCGAGATCCAGCATCGCCAGGCAAAAAGGCTCCGCGCTGCGCTGTGAACGCGATATCTCCTGTGCCAAGCGTTGCATGAAATTGCGCCGATTGGGAACGCCTGTCAGGTCGTCTGTCAGCGCCAACCGCTCAATATCGCCATGGGCCTTTTTGAGCGCGTTCTCGGTTTCCTTTTGGCGTGTGATGTCAGAGCAAAACATCACCAGCTCGCCATCCGGGCACACCTGTTCGGTCATCAAAATCCAACGCCCACCTTTCAGGTCGACCTCAAAACTGCGAAACGGCGCCGAGCGCTGGCGGCTGCCCGCGTATTCCAGCCAGTCCTGTAGGTTGGCCCACTCGATGTTGGAGCCACGCTGCTGCATGTACATCCACTCCATCAGGTCCCCGTGTGTCTTGCTGATCATCGACTGGTCGGCGAAGTCAAACATCTGCGCGAACGCCGGGTTGTAGTACACAAACCGGTTCTCGGCATCCAGCACCGCAATGCCGTTCTCACTCAGGCCCGCGTACTGCAGTAACAGGTCTGCGAGCTTGGGGTTGTGCGAGGGGGACATAGGTTGGGCGTTTGGACTACGTGAATTTCAGCATAGCGGGTTTTTGCGCGGGCGCCTAGCCTGCGACTTCTCAAACGTAGATTGTTGAGTAGACGAAAAAAATCCCACAGCAAGTGTGGGATTGATTTGGTGCCGCTTGACGGAATCGAACTGTCGACCTTCTCCTTACGAAGGAGCTGCTCTACCAACTGAGCTAAAGCGGCAACTCAGCCCACAATTATAGCGGGCCACCAGAGGAGAATCAGCCCGCTTCGGCGTGGTAACGCGTTACACGTTCCACTTCGTTTTTGCTGCCCAGAATCACGCTCACACGTTCGTGCAACTTGCTGGGCTGGATGTCCAGCACGCGGTCTTTGCCGTTGGTGATGGCGCCGCCGGCCTGTTCCACGATCCAGCCCATGGGGTTGGCTTCGTACAGTAGGCGCAGCTTGCCGGGTTTGTCCGGCTCACGCTTGTCCCAGGGGTACATGAAGATGCCGCCGCGGGTCAGGATGCGGTGTACGTCGGCCACCATGCTGGCAATCCAGCGCATGTTGAAGTCCTTGCCGCGCGGGCCTTCCTTGCCGGCCAGGCATTCGTCCACATAACGCTTGATGGGCGGTGCCCAGTGGCGCATGTTGCTCATGTTGATGGCGAATTCTTTGGTGTCGGGCGGAATCTGCAGATTCTCTTGCGTCAATACAAACGAGCCTTGCTCGCGGTCCAGCGTGAACATGGCCACGCCGTCACCCACCGTCAACACCAGCGTGGTCTGTGGGCCGTAGATGCAGTAACCCGCCGCGACCTGTTTCACACCGGCCTGCAAAAAGTCTTCTTCCGTCACACCGGGTTGGCCTTCGGGCTTTTTGAGCACGCTGAAGATGGTGCCGATGCTGACGTTCACGTCGATGTTGCTGGAGCCATCCAGGGGATCAAACAGCAGCAGGTATTCACCCTGCGGGTAGCGGTTGGGCACCAGGTAGATGCCTTCCATTTCCTCGCTGGCCATGGCAGCCAGGTGACCGCCCCATTCGTTGGCTTCGATCAGCACTTCGTTGGAAATGATGTCCAGCTTTTTCTGGATTTCACCCTGGATGTTTTCGGTTTCGGCCGTGCCCAGCACGCCACCCAAGGCGCCTTTGTTGACGGCGTGGCTGATGCTCTTGCAGGAGCGCGCCACCACTTCGAGCAGCAGGCGCAGTTGTGATGGGATGTGCCCCTCCTGGCGCTGCTGCTCAACCAGGTAGCGGGTAAGGGAAATTTTGGAACTCATGTTTTTCCTTTCTATCCGTTCGCCCTGAGCCTGTCGAAGGGCTTCGACAGGCTCAGCCCGAACGGTTGTTTGGTTCAGCTTGAACAGTGGTCGGGTTCGGGGCTGGACGGTTTGTTTGCTAGTCGGCCAGCGCGCGGTCTACAACCTCGCGGACATCGTTGCTCAAATCAGCTTTGGCAGCCACGCGGGCCAAGGCCTCGCGGGCAGCGTTGCGGTACGGGTCGGCCAGCTTCTTCCAACGGTCCAGCGCGCGTGCCAGGCGGGCGGCCACCTGGGGATTGATGCTGTCCAGCTCCATGACACGGTCGGCCCAGAACACATAACCTGCGGCGTCAGGGCGGTGGAAGCCACCGGGGTTGGCGCTGCAGTAGCTGAAGATCACACTGCGTGCGCGGTTCGGGTTGCGGATGCTGAAGTCCGCGTGCGTGAGCAGTTGGCGCACGGCGGGCAAGATCTGGCCGCCGCGGTCGGGCGCTCCGGCCTGCAGTGCAAACCATTTGTCCAGCACCAGCGCCTCGTCCTTGAACATCGCGTGAAAGCGTGCCAGCGCGGGCACCGCCAGCGCGTGGCCACTGCCGACCAGCGCGGACAGTGCGTTGAAGCGGTCGGTCATGTTGCTGGCGTCCTTGAAGCGCTGCAACACCTTGCCGGGCCAAACGGCGTCACCACTCTGCACCGCGGCCAGGCACAGATAGGTCAGCGCCATGCCAGCCAGCGCGCGGCGGCCGCTGGAGAGCGGGTCGGGGCTGTAGGCACCGTTGTCGTGGTGGGCTTCATACGCCCACTCCCAATCGACTTGCAGGGCGGTGGCCAGTTGCAGGCGCATGGCTTCGCGCACGGTGTGGATGCGCTGCGGGTCGACCACGTCCAACTGCTCGGCGATGTAGGTCTCGCTTGGCAGCGTCAACACCAATTCCTTGAACGCGGCGTCCAGGGTGGGGTGACGCAGCACCGAGCGCATGGCTGCAATATAAGCATCATTTAGGCCTCCAGCCCCCGCAGGGTCTGCGTGCGCAGCTATCTGTTTGATAGCGCTGCGCAGCGCCAGGCGTTGCCCGGCTTCCCAGCGGTTGAACGGGTCGGGGTCATTGGCCAGCAGCGTTAGCAACTGCGCGTCGGTGTACTCAAAGTCCAGCACCACGGGCGCCGAGAAACCGCGCAGGATGGAAGGCACGGGCTCTTCCTGGATATGGGTGAAGGTGATGCTGGCGCTCTCTTCCGAGACCACAAACAGGTAGTTGCTGTAGGCCTCGCCCGGGCCATCCTGTGCATGCAGGGCCAGTGTCTGGCCGCTGGTACCACCCACCAGGCCCAGCAGGATGGGGATCACATAGGGCTGTTTGCTGGGTTGGCCGCTGGTCGGTGCGCAGCTCTGCGTGAAGTGCAGGGTGTAGGTCTGTGCCTCTGCGTCATAGGTGCCGCGGGCACCCACGCGTGGTGTACCCGCCTGGCTGTACCAGCGCTTGAACTGGGGCAGCAGGTTGGCCAGGGCCGAGCCGGGGTTGGCGTCGGCAATGGCCTGCGCAAAGTCGTCACAGGTCACAGCCTGGCCATCAAAGCGTTCGAAGTACAGTGTCATGCCTTTGGCAAAACCGGCGCGGCTGGTCAGCGTCTGCATCATGCGCACGACCTCGGCACCTTTTTCGTAAATGGTGACGGTGTAGAAGTTGCTGATCTCGATGTAGCTGTCGGGCCGCACCGGGTGGGCCATGGGGCCTGCGTCTTCGGGGAACTGGGCGGTGCGCAGTACACGCACGTCTTCGATGCGTTTGACGGCGCGGGCCGACGGGTCGGCACACAAGTCTTGGCTGAATTCCTGGTCGCGGAAGACGGTGAGGCCTTCTTTCAGCGAGAGCTGGAACCAGTCGCGGCAGGTGATGCGGTTGCCGGTCCAGTTGTGGAAGTATTCGTGGCCGACCACGCTTTCGATGTTGGCGTAGTCCACATCGGTGGCAGTGGCCTGGTTCGCCAACACGTACTTGGTGTTGAAGATGTTCAGGCCCTTGTTTTCCATCGCGCCCATGTTGAAGTCGCTGGTGGCGACGATCATGAAACGCTCCAGATCCAGCGGCAGGCCAAAGCGGGCCTCGTCCCAGGCCACGGAGGCCATCAGCGAGTTCATCGCGTGTTCGGTCTTGTCCAGATCGCCGGGACGCACATAGACCTGCAGCAGATGCTCTTTGCCATTGCGCGCGGTGATGCGCTGCTCGCGCGCCACCAGTTGGCCTGCAACGAGTGCAAACAGGTAGGCGGGTTTCTTGTGCGGATCAACCCACTTGGCGAAGTGGCGGCCTTCGTCCAGATCACCATGCTCCACCAGATTGCCGTTGGAAAGCAGCACCGGGTACTTGGCCTTGTCCGCACGCAGGGTGACGGTGTACATGGCCATCACATCGGGGCGGTCCAGGAAATAGGTGATGCGGCGAAAGCCCTCGGCTTCACACTGTGTGAAGAACGAGTCATTGCTGACGTACAGGCCCATCAGCTTGGTGTTCTTGGCCGGGCAGGTCGTCGTGAAGATTTCCAGCGAGAAGGGCTCAGTGCCTTCGGGCAGGTTTTCCAGCACCAGCTGGTTGCCGTCCATCTTGAAGCTGGTGCCCTGGCCGTTGACCAGCACGCGGGCCAGGTTCAGCTCTTCACCGTCCAGGCGCAGGGCCTGTGCCGCTACGTCGGGGTTGCGGCGCAGCGTCATCTTGTTGAGCACGCGGGTCTTGGTGGGGTCCAGGTCGAAGCTCAGGTCGACCGTGTCGATCCAGTAGGCCGGCGCCACATAGTCGGCACGGTGGATGGCGGTGGCAGGGCCTTGCCCCTCACGAAGTAACAACATGCAGATTCTCCAGAAAGTTCGATTCCATCAATTCGTCGAAATTGCGGGCCCAGGCCAGCACGTGCGGCCCGGCCAGCTCAGCCGCGCTGTAGCTGGTGCCTATGCCCACGGCGCGCATACCTGCGCGCCGGGCGGCTTCAATGCCAAAGGGAGCGTCTTCAAACACCACGCAGTGTTCGGGCGCAACACCCATGCGCTGTGCAACCGCCAGAAAGATGGCCGGTGTGGGTTTGCCGCTCAGGCCTTCATCGCCCCGCGCAATCGCGTCGGGCGGCGGATTCATCTTCAGGTGGGAGAGCGCGAACTCCACATTGTGGATGTCGCCCGCCGTGCCTACACCCGCCTTCAGGCCCTGCGCCCGTGTGGCCGCATAAAACTGGCTGAACCCTTTCACCTCGGCAAACACCGGGCCGAAGATGTTGCGGTACAGCTGCTCTTTTTCAAACAGCAGGTCCCAGGCTTGCGCATCCGGCATGTCGGGCTGCTCCAGCAGCAGGCGCACACATTCCATGCCGGTGCGGCCGGTGGTGCGGCGCATCAGCTCGTCTATGGGCATCGTCAATCCATGCTTGCGCGCAAAGTCACCCCAGGTCGACGTATGGGTCGGCATCGAGTCGACCATGGTGCCGTCCATATCAAAGATGAAGGCCCCCACGCTCCCCGCTGCGCGTGGTTCGCTGCCCCCCAGGGGGGCTAATTTCCCTTGGGGCGTCCCGGCGGGAAATTGAGCCTCTACGGGTGCCTGCAAATCCATCACACGCCTTGCTTGAGCGACGCCTGGATGAATACATCCAGATCACCGTCCAGCACCTTTTGCGTGGCCGACACTTCGACGTTGGTGCGCAGGTCCTTGATACGGCTGTTGTCCAGCACATAAGAGCGGATCTGGTGGCCCCAGCCCACGTCGGTCTTGGTGTCCTCCAGCTTTTGCTGCGCTTCCTGCTGCTTGCGCAGTTCAAAGTCATACAGGCGCGAACGCAGGCGCTTCCACGCTACGTCGCGGTTGCTGTGCTGGCTGCGGCCGTCCTGGCACTGCACCACGATGCCGGTCGGGATGTGGGTCAGGCGCACGGCCGAGTCGGTCTTGTTGATGTGCTGGCCGCCGGCGCCAGACGCACGGAAGGTATCGGTGCGCACGTCGCTGGGGTTGATCTCGATTTCGATGGAGTCGTCGATCTCGGGGTAGACAAACACCGACGCAAACGAGGTGTGGCGGCCACCGGACGAGTCGAACGGGCTCTTGCGCACCAGGCGGTGCACGCCGGTCTCGGTGCGCAGCAGGCCGAAGGCGTATTCACCTTCGATCTTGATGGTGGCGCCCTTGATGCCGGCGGTGTCGCCTGCAGTCTCGTCTTCGATGATGGTCTTGAAGCCCTTGCGCTCGGCGTATTTGAGGTACTGACGCAACAGCATGCTGGCCCAGTCACACGCCTCGGTGCCACCGGCGCCGGCCTGGATGTCCAGGAAACAGTTCAGCGGGTCGGCCGGGTTGTTGAACATACGGCGGAATTCCAGACCTTCGATAACGGTGGCCAGCTTGGCGGCTTCGGCTTCGATAGTCTGCAGGCCGGTCTCGTCGCCTTCTTCCTTGCTCATCTCGTACAACTCGGAGTTGTCGGAGAGCTCGCGTTCCAGGTCATCCAGCGTGACGACGATGCCGTCCAGCGCTTTTTTCTCTTTGCCCAGTTCCTGGGCCTTTTTGGGGTCGTTCCAGACGGTGGGGTCTTCCAGCGAGGCGTTAACCGTCCTCAGGCGTTCTGCTTTGGCAGCGTAGTCAAAGATACCCCCGGAGCTCGACCGTGCGAGCGCTCAGGTCTGCGAGTTGGGTGCCAATCTGGTTGATGCGTTCTGCGTCCATGGTGCGGGTCCTGCGGTGCGATGTGTGATTAACCCGCTATTTTAGTTGCCAGCCCAATGGACGCCCTATGAAGAGGCTGGTTCGCAGGCGAACGTCACCACGTGGTCGACTTCGGGGCGTATGCCAATCCACTCCCCCAGCCGGTGGTCGTGGTGGCTGGGGACGTGGGCCATGACGGTCTCGCCGGTCTTGAGCTGCAGGGTGTACAGGAACTCATTGCCGCGAAACGCCTTATTGATGATCTTGGCTTGTACCGTGGCCGCATCGTCGTGCACGATGTCATCGGCACGCAGCAACACGTCGCAGGGGCCCAGCGTCAGGCGATCCTGCTCTGCCAGGTTGATGCCATGCAGTTCGCCCAGCGGTGTCACCACGTGTTTATGCGTGACACCGTTTTCCTCATGCAGCTCCACCCGCGCCGGGGCAAACACGCCGTGGCCGATGAAGTCCGCCACAAAACGTGTGGCCGGGCGGTGGTACAGCGTGTAGGCGTCGGCCCACTGGTGCAAGCGGCCTTCATGCATCACACCAATCAGGTCACCAATGGCAAAGGCCTCAAGCTGGTCATGGGTCACAAACAGGGCGGTGGCACCGGCTTCCTTGAGGATGGTGCGCAACTCCTGGGCCAGGCGCTCGCGCAAATCGACATCCAGGTTGGAGAAGGGTTCGTCCAGCAACAGCAGCTTGGGGCTGGGCGCCAGTGCGCGTGCCAGCGCCACACGCTGTTGCTGCCCACCCGAGAGTTCATGCGGATAGCGGCGGCGCTGGGTGCCCAGGCCCACCAGGTCCAGCACATCGGCCACACGGGCGCGGCGTTTGTCGGTGGGCCAATGGTGGATGCCAAAGGCCACGTTCTGGCCCACGTCTAGGTGCGGAAACAGGGCGTAGTCCTGAAACACCATACCCATGTGCCGGGCCTCGGGTGGCACCGATTGTGTGGGGCTGCTGACCAGCGCGCCGCTCAGCGAAATGTTGCCGGCATGGATAGGCTCCAGCCCGGCGGTGGCACGCAATAGCGTCGTCTTGCCGCAGCCCGAGGGACCAATCAGCACACCGATCTGCCCGGCCTTCAGGCCGAAGCTGACCTGGTTCACGGCCGGGTGCGCCTGCCCCGGGTATTGCACGCTGAGTTGCTGGAGTTCGAGGTACATGCCCGAAATTGTAGGTGCCGTAAGCAGGCTCATACAATTCTCATTCGTCTTTCAACTCTCCCCTTCCATTCTTCTTTCCACACCCAGTGCCCAACCCATTTCTCCGGCTTTTTCCACCTGCTGCATGGAAACGGCTGATGGCCGTTTTGTTACTGCTGGTGGCAGTCGTGGTGGCACTGCCGATACTGGCCATTGTTGCGGCGGTTTTGCAATGGGATGCGCTGAGTACCCAACTCCTGCGCGAGATGGCCGAGACGGTGCTGCCGCAGTACGCAGGTACCACTGTGGTGTTGTGCCTGGCGGTGGCGGTGGGTACCGGTGCGCTTGGCGCTGCCACAGCCTGCGCAGTGGCCCTGTTTGACTTCAAGGGGCGGCGCACGTTCGAGTGGGCCCTGTTGCTGCCACTGGCCATGCCGGCCTACGTGGTGGCCTATGCCTATACCGATTTTCTGCAGTACAGCGGGCCCGCGCAGACGGCCATCCGTGCCGCGTTTTCGATAGAAGGGCGGGTATTCCCCGAAGTGCGCAGCGTCGGCGGTGCGGCGGTGGTGTTTATCTTCACGCTGTACCCCTATGTCTACCTGCTGGCCCGTGCCGCACTGACCCAGCGTGCCGCACATCTGATGGAAGCGGCGCGCCTGATGGGCGCCCCCTTGCGGCGGCGCATTCTGGTGATTGCGCTGCCACTGGCGCGCCCGGCCATCGCCGCCGGTATTGCGCTGGCGCTGATGGAAACGCTGGCCGACTATGGCGTGTCCAGCTACTTTGGCATCCAGACTTTCACCGCCGGTATTTACAAAGCCTGGCTGGTGCTGGACAGCCCGATTGCGGCGGCGCAATTGGCCACTTTGCTGCTCGTGCTGGTGGCGGGACTTTTGCAAATGGAGCGGCATGCGCGGCGCAAGCTGCGTTTTGCCAGCAGCCGGGGCGCACGTGCCAACAGCGCAGAGGCCAAGCCCATTGTGTTGCGCTGCCACCAGGCCTGGACGGCGCAGGCGCTCTGCGTCTTGCCCGTGCTGCTGGGTTTTGTACTGCCGGTGCTGTGCATGTTGCGTCCCTTGTTGCTGGCCTGGGGGCAGGCGGATACACCGCTGCCCTGGAGTGGATTTGTGGGTTGGAGCCTCAACAGCTTGAAGCTCGCAGCCATCACTGCGGCATTGACGACAGCACTGGCATTGGCGCTGGCTTTTACCGTGCGGCGCCGGCCGACGCGGCTCACGCGTGGCGTGGTGCAAATGACCAGCATGGGTTACGCCGTGCCCGGCGCAGTGATTGTGGTGGGCCTGCTGATCCCCGTGGGCTGGCTGCAGGCGGCCCAGCCGGGCTGGGGCGTGGGTAACTGGATCAGCACCACGGTGCTGGGCATCACCTGGGCCTATATGGTGCGCTTCAGCGCGGTGGCGCTGCAGAGCGTGCAAAGCGGCTACAGCCAGGTGCCCATCAGCATGGACGACACCGCACGCACGCTGGGCGTGGGCGGCTGGGGCCTATGGTGGCGCATCCACCGCCCGCTGTTGCAGCGCTCCACCGTGGTGGCGGCCTTGCTGGTGTTTGTCGATGTGATGAAGGAACTGCCCGCCACGCTGGTGCTGCGCCCGTTTGACCACGACACCCTGGCCGTGGTGGCGTATCAGCTGGCGCGTGATGAGCGCCTGGGTGAGGCGGCCTTGCCTGCGCTGGCGCTGGTGTTGGTGGGACTGATACCGGTGGTGTTGCTGAGCCGCGCACTCAACAAAAAGGCCTGAACGCTTTCTTGCGGAGTGACGAACCCACGGTCGAACACGCAGTTCAGTCAGTCTTGTTTCAGTGAATCTGGGAGATTCTCCAGCAGCGGGGGCTACTGGGTTGTCACTGTCTTCATCAGGTTTTGCTTAGCCTTCAGGTCATAGAGAACACAGGGAGTGCCTTCGGTTCGCTTGTTCTTGGTGCAGTTTTCTAGCGCTTTGGATGCGGCCACTGCCTCGGACTCTTCCTCATCCACAGAGTTCCAGGAAATGCGATTTCCTCCCCACTTGGAATAGGCAATAGCCTTATAGCCGGGTGCGTACCGTACGCTCTCCACGGCACCGATGAACTGCTGTGAGAATGTGCCGTCAGCCAAATCTTCAGATACATCCATCAGTGTTCTGTAAGAGGGGACGCCAGCATAAGCATCTTTGGGCTTGTCAAAGCGGATTGCCGATTGGTTGGCCTCTTGTAGCTTTGTCCCGAATTGCTTCAAACGCTCAATGAACTTTTGCCTGGCAGGATTCTGTGCCACGGATTCAGCCGACCATGAATCCGTAGTGGTTCCGCGAAAACCCAAGAGCTCGGGGTTGAGCCTCAATTCCATGAAAATCCGACGCCCAGCGGAAGCCGTGTGTGTAAATAGGAGCGACAAATACACCCTCTCGCTTGTCCCGGATTTGTAGCTGCTCGCCTTGAGCGCCTGACAGTTGTCGTCCGTACGAACACTCTTATCGACTACGTAGGTGAAGTTACCCTTGCAAGGCGAGCCCGTGGTGTATTGAGCGGTGCCAACCGTCGAAGCGTTCACCCGTAGAAACATAATTGCGAACCAACTGCCATCCGGCTCTATTTGTTCGACGTCAAGGCTTGCAGTTTTTACAGGTTCCGCATTGCCTAACGCGCCCGCCTCCCCCGTAGAAGAGCGCAAAAATGTCCAGCCACCACCCCCGCCATACATGGGGTATCCCGAGAGCGTTGAAGACGGTGCCACAGCAGCGCCTTTCTCCAATCCTTCGATTTTCCCGTCTTTGAGTAATTCCCCGGCTACGGCCGAGTGCAAAAGCCCAGCAAGCAAGATGGCAAAAAAGCTGACGCGGTACATAGAATTCCTCCCGTTGGTTTATTGATTTCGTTTGCGGGAAATATACCAAAGCAGGGAAATGGGGAGGGTTCTGAACCCGTGAAAAAGCCGCACCTCCAGCAGGAGAGATGCGGCTTTTGAAGCAGACCATTGTTGGCCTCAACCATCAACACTTTGGTCGCGGCTTAGGCCAAGTGATGCCCCGGTCTTTCTGGTCGGCAAGTACCTCGTGGTGCTTACTTGTAACCCACACGGTCCAGCATCTGCTGCACCTTGACCTGGTTCATGCCGACCACGCTGATTGGAATGGTTTCGGACTTGAAGCTGCCACCGGACATCGTGTCCAGCGCGGCGTTGTCCACTTTCACGCCCTTGGCGGTCGGCCATTCGTTGTTGCCGTTGGCAAAGTAGTTTTGTGCCTGCGGGCTGGCCAGGTATTCCAGGAACAACACGGCGTTGGCTGGGTTCTTGGCATGTTTAGCCATCGCGCCACCGGCGATGTTCATGTGGGTGCCCCAGCTCGACTGGTTGGGGAACACCACGGCCACCTTGTCCATGACAGCCTTGTCTTCGGGCTTGTCGCTGCGCATCAGGCGTGCCACGTAGTAGCTGTTGCTCAATGCCACACCGCATTCGCCGGAGGCCACGGCCTTGATCTGGTCGGTGTCGCCGCCCACGGGTTTGCGCGCCATGTTGTTGACCAGTCCCTGCAGCCAGGTTTCAGCAGCGGCAGCGCCCAGATGCTCGGACACTGCGCCAAACAGGCTCAGGTTGTAGGGGTGTGAGCCCGAACGGGTGCACAGCAGGCCCTTGTTCTTGGGGTCGGCCAGTTTTTCGTAGGTGTCGACGTTGTCGCGCTGTACGCGGGCCTTGTCATAGACCACCACACGGGCGCGGGTGCTGAAGCCAAACCAGGGTGTGCCCTCAGGCGTGGCCTTGCCGCGCAGGTGCACGGGAATGGCGTCGTTCAGCACCTTGGAATTCACCGGCGCAAACAGGCCTTCGGTCTCGGCTTTCCACAGGCGCGCAGCGTCTACCAGCAGGATCACGTCGGCCGGGGATGCCGTACCTTCGGCCTTGAGGCGCTGCAGGATGCCTGCGTCATCGGCGTCCACCCGTTTGATCTGGATGCCGGTCGCCTTGGTGAAACCTTCGTACAACTGGGTGTCGCCGGGGTAGTGGCGTGCCGAATAGATATTGAGCACTTTGTCCTGGGCGTGGGCCGTGTGCAAAACACCGCTGCCCAGCAATACACCACCGGCCACCAGAGCCGCATTGAGAAGTTTGTTCATACCGTGAAGCCTTAATCGTAGGTCGTTCAAATGAGAGGAATTCTCATTATAGGAATGCACCACCCACGGCAAAAACAGGCGACCCCAGAAAGCGTGGGGCCTTGGTGCGGGCAGGCTTTCAGGCGATGAAGCGCTCGATCAGCGCGGCCAGCACCTCGGGCTGGTCGTGGTGCATCATGTGGCCCGCATCCTCAATGCGCGCGACTTCCACATGGGGCACAACCTTCAGCCGCTCGTGGTATTCGGCCAGCGTGAACTTGCCGCGCCACCACATGTCCAGGCTGTTGTCACTGGCCTCCACGGCCAGCACCGGCATGCTCAGGCGTTTGTAGAGTTCCAGCACCTCTTCCACGCGGTACAGGCTGGCGTTGGTCAGCTTGTGTGCCGGGTCGCCCTGGATGGTCCAGGTGCCGTCCTGGTTCTCCGCCGCCCAGTGGCGGGCCAGCCATTCGGCCTTGTCCTGGCTGAGGCGCGGGTTGGTCTTCATGAGGCGGCGGGCCACGCCCGACACCATGTCGTAGGGGCGCAGGTCCATCTCACCCCCGTGTAGCTTTTTCAGCTCGTCCATCCACTTGCCCAGGCGCGCGGGCGCCATGTCGGGGGTGGTGGCGGGCATGCCAAAACCTTCCAGATTGACCAGACGGCGGATGCGCTCAGGGCGCACACCGCCGTACCACATCACCACATTGCCACCCATGCTGTGGCCGACCAGATTGACCTGCTGGCCGGGGACATAGTGGTCCAGCAAAAAGTCCAGGTCCGCCAGGTAGTCGGGGAACCAGAAGTTGTCCACGCCCCCGGCGGCAGTCTTGCCATAACCGCGCCAGTCCGGCGCGATGACATAGTGGTCGTGGCCCAGCGCGTCCACCACAAACTGGTAGCTCGCCGCCACGTCCATCCAGCCGTGTACGAGGACCAGGGGCGTTGTGTCGGGGGAGGGCTCGCCCCACACCTGCACGTGGTACTGCAGGTTGCGGATAGGGACAAACTCGCTGCGGGAAATGCGTTTGACTTGGTACATTTGACCCATCATAAGGAGGCACACCGTGCACATCCGTCAAAGCAGAGACACCCCCCGCCCGCCCCAGGCCTACGCCCCAGACGCCTATGCCCGCCTGCACGCCAGCTTTGGCTGGGCTGTACCCAAGCAGTTCAACATGGCCCAAGCCTGCTGCGCACGCTGGGCGGCACTGCCGGATGCTACTAAAAGAGTAGCTGTTCGCGCATATTCCACAGGGGCTACAGGCCAATTTCATATTCAATCCCACACGTTTGCAGAGCTGCAGGCGCAGGCCAACCGCCTCTCCAATGTGCTCACCGGGCTGGGCGTGCAGCGCGGTGACCGGGTCGCCATCGTGATGCCGCAGCGGTTTGAGACAGCGGTGGCCTACATGGCGGTGTTGCAGATGGGTGCTGTGGCCATGCCGCTGTCCATGCTGTTCGGCCCCGATGCGCTGGAGTACCGGCTGCAAAACAGCGAGGCCGTGGTCGCCATTGGCGACGCGGCCGCGCTGGACAGCTTGCAAACTGCGCGCGCCACCTGCCCGCTGCTGATCAGTGTCATCGGCGTGGGTGACTCCAAGGCCACACAAGGCCGGGCCGATGTGAACTACGCCGCCGCACTGACCAAGGCGCCCGCCACCTTCAAGCCCGTCGCCACGCAGGCCGATGAAGCCGCTGTGCTGATCTACACCAGCGGCACCACGGGCAACCCCAAGGGCGCGCTGATTCCGCACCAGGCGTTGATTGGCAACCTCAGCGGTTTTGTCTGTAGCCAGAACTGGTTTGGCTTTGAGCCGTTCGCCGGAGGGAGCACTCCCTCCCCCGCGCGGGGGAGGGCTGGGGTGGGGGCGAGCCGTCTTGGGGCAACGCCCAGTCTGCCGGAACCAAAGACGCAAAGCGTCTTTTGGTCACCGGCAGACTGGGCGTGGACCGGAGGGCTCATGGATGCCTTGCTCCCCTCGCTGTACTTCGGCCGCCCCATCGTGGCCTACAACGGCCGCTTCAGCCCGCAGACCGCGCTGGAGCTGATGCGCGACTGCGGCGTGACGCACACCTTTTTGTTCCCCACGGCGCTCAAGGCCATGATGAAGGCCAACCCGGGTGTGAAGGGCAAGACCGTGCGCCAGCAGTTCAAGCTGAAGCTGCAAGCCATCATGAGCGCGGGGGAGGCGGTGGGCGACGCGGTGTTTGGCTACTGCGAGCAGCAGCTCGGCGTGCGGCCCAACGAAATGTTTGGCCAGACCGAGATGAACTACATCGTCGGCAACTGCAATGCGCTGTGGCCGTCCAAACCCGGCAGCATGGGCATGGGTTACCCTGGCCACCGCGTGGCGGTGATTGACGACAACGGCAACGAATGCCCCGTAGGTGTGCCTGGCGACGTGGCGCTGAACCGCTTTGACGTGCACGGCCAGCCCGACCCCATCTTCTTCCTCGGCTACTGGAAAAACGAGGCCTCCACGCGCGGCAAATTCACCGGTGACTGGTGCCGCACGGGTGACTTGGCGGTGCGTGATGCCGACGGTTACCTCTGGTACCAGGGCCGCAGCGACGATGTGTTCAAGGCCGCGGGTTACCGCATCGGCCCCGGTGAGATCGAGAACTGCCTGGTCAAACACCCGGCCGTCATCAACGCCGCCGTGGTGCCCAAGCCCGACCCTGAGCGCGGCGCGCTGGTCAAGGCGTACGTCGTCATTGCTCCTGATTTCATAGCTGCTTGCGCAGGTGATACGGGGGCTACAGCCCGATTTCATGCCCAACTCACGGTGGAGTTGCAAGTCCACGTGAAAGGCCTGCTGGCCCCCTACGAGTACCCCAAGGAAATCGAATTTGTCGACGCCCTGCCCATGACCACCACCGGCAAGGTGCAGCGCCGTGTGCTGCGCCTGCAGGAGGAGGCGCGTTATGCGGCTGCCCGCGCTTAGTGTCCCGTTTCGACCAACGCTGCTGCGGCGCATTGCCTGGCTGAGATGGAGCAAGTGGCTGGCGGTGCCCTTGTTCACCCTCTTGCAGTACGCGCTCAGTCCCTGGCGCAGCCTGTTTTTCCTGGCGCTGGTGCTGAGCGCTGGCTTGTCCGTGTTTCTGTTTCTGGCTTTGCGGGCCTGGGAACTGAGCCTGCGCCGCCAGTTTGTGCGCGAGGCGCCGCTGCCGCGTTTTCTGGGTGCCAAGCTGATCGCGCAGTACCCGCAGCTCAGCGCGCGCGACACCGAGCTGGTGCTGCACGGCCTGCGCCAATTCTTCATCGCCTACCTGCGCAGCAAGCGCCAGTTTGTGGCCATGCCCTCCAAGGTGGTGGACGCGGCTTGGCACGAGTTCATCCTGCACACGCGCGGCTACGAACAGTGGTGCCACGCCGCGTTTGGCAGCCTGCTGCACCACAGCCCGGCCGAGGTGCTGGGCCGCGACGCCAAACGCAACAGCGGCCTGCGCCGCGCCTGGTTTTGGGCCTGTAAAGAGGAAAGCATTGACCCACGCGCGCCGACGCGGCTGCCGCTGCTGTTTGCACTGGACAAGAAGTTCGCCATTGCCGGCGGCTTCACCTACGTGCCCAACTGCCGCGACATCGACAACAAGGCCGGTTCTGACGCTTACTGCGGCACCAGCTTTAGCGACGGCGGCGGTGGATGTGGGGGAGGGGGCGATGGATCGTCCGACGGCTTCAGCTTCAGCTCCGACAGCAGTTCGGACAGCGGCTGTGGCGGCGACAGCGGTTGCGGGGGAGGCTGTGGTGGCGACTAGGTCTTTCACTCCGCGCTACCATCGTTCAATTCGCCTTTTCTTCACCCTGTCTTTTGAGTAGCTCCTGCATGAAAACTGTACAACTCGGTCAAAGCGACCTCCACGTCACCCCCATCTGCCTGGGCACCATGACTTTTGGTGAGCAGGTCGATGAGCCCACGGCCCACACCATCCTGAGTCGCTCCCTGGAGCGCGGTGTCAACTTCATCGACACGGCCGAGATGTACTCCGTGCCCCCGCGGGCCGAGACCTTTAACCTCACCGAAAAAATCATCGGCAACTGGCTGGCCAAGACGCCTGGCGCACGCGAGAAGCTGTTGATCGCCACCAAGGTGGCTGGCCCTTCGCGCGGCATGCCCTGGGTGCGCGGCGGCAGCGCCAACCTGACGGCGGCCGACATCGTGGCCGCCTGCGAAGGCAGCCTGCAGCGCATGAAGACCGACGTGATTGACCTGTACCAGATCCACTGGCCGGTGCGCAATGTGCCGATGTTTGGCGGTGTGTACTATGACCCGACGCAGGAACGCCCGAACAACAGCAGCATTGAAGAGCAACTGCGCGCCATGGACACGCTGGTCAAGGCCGGCAAGGTGCGCGCCATTGGCCTGTCCAACGAGACGCCATACGGCGTGCACGAGTTTGTGCGCTTGGCCGAACAATTGGGCCTGCCACGCATCGCCACCATACAGAACAACTACAGCCTGTTGGCCCGCGGTTTTGAGAACGGGCTGGACGAAACCTGCCACCGCCTGGGCGTGTCGCTGCTGCCGTATTCGCCACTGGCCTTTGGCCTGCTGACCGGCAAATACGACGCTGAAGGCCTGACCGGCGCCAATGTGTCGCCCGACGTGCGCCTGCGCAAGTTCGAGTCCACCCGCAAGCAGCGCTGGGGCCGCCCCGAAGCGCTGGTGGCCGCGCGCCGCTATAACGCGCTGGCCCAGGAAAACGGCATGACGCCGAGCCAATTGGCCCTGGCCTTTTGTTACACCAAATGGCAGGTCGCCAGCACCATCATCGGCGTGCGCACACTGGAGCAACTGGACCAGAACATCGACGCCTGGGGCACCACGCTGTCGCCCGAATTGCTGGCCCAGATCGACGCCATCCGCTGGGAAATTCGCGACCCGGCAGTCTGAACCAAAGGGTCCAGGCTGCGGACTCCGGTGTACTAGCGCGTATTGATGGCGTAGCGCGTTTGTCCGGCAGCCTGAGGCGTCTTCGCGTGGAAAATAAGCCTCTATGGCCAAAAAAGACCACGTGAGTGAAACCCCCGCCACCCAGATGCTCAAGGCACACAAGGTGGCGTTTACCGAGCACCCCTACGAATACCTGGAGCACGGCGGCGCGCAGCACAGTGCCGAGGTGCTGGGCTACGACCCGTTCACGGTGGTCAAGACACTGATCATGCAAGACCAGGACGCCAAGCCGCTGGTGGTGCTGATGCATGGCAACCGCAAGGTGTCGACCAAAAACCTGGCACGCCAGATCGGCGCCAAGTCGGTCGAGCCGTGCGCGCCCGAAGTCGCTAACCGGCACAGCGGCTATTTGGTGGGTGGCACCTCGCCGTTTGGCACCCGCAAGACCATGCCGGTGTTCATCGAGGAAACCATATTGGCCCTGCCCGGGATACTGATCAACGGTGGGCGGCGTGGTTACCTGGTGGGTATTAACCCTGCCGTGTGTCTCCAGTTGTTGGGCGCAAAAGCGGTACAGTGCGCGCTGGACTAGCCTAGCCCCCACGCTCCACCGTTGCACGGGTCGCTGCCCCCCAAGGGGGAGCAAGCCCAGCTTGGGGCGGCCCGGCGCTGGCTTTGAACGATTGAGATTGAGATTGAAGGAGACAGGTTTTGGATTCTCTCGCTGTGTTGTACCCCGTGCTGGCTACTGTGGCCGCCTACCTGGTGGGTTCGCTGTCGTTTGCGGTGATCGTGAGCCGCGTGATGGGCCTGAACGACCCGCGCACCTACGGCAGCAAAAACCCGGGCGCCACCAATGTGCTGCGCTCGGGCTCCAAGGCCGCGGCCGTTGCCACTTTGCTGCTCGATGCGATCAAGGGCTGGTTACCGGTGGTGCTGGTCAAGTGGTACGGGCAGCCGTATGGGCTGGATGACGGCACGGTAGCGCTGGTGGGCCTGGCGGCTTTTCTGGGTCACCTGTTTCCGGTGTTCTTCCGCTTTGTCGGCGGCAAGGGCGTGGCCACTGCGCTGGGCGTGCTGGTGGGCATCAGCGGTGTGCTGGGGCTGGCGACCGGTGCCACCTGGCTGATCATTGCCTTCTTCTTTCGTTATTCCTCGCTCGCGTCGCTGGTGGCAGCGGTGTTTGCGCCGGTGTATTACGTGTTTGGTGGCGGCGTGGCCTGGTACCTGGACGCCAGCATCCTGATGGCCACCATCACCATGTCGGCACTGCTGGTTTGGCGCCATGCGGAGAACATCACCCGGCTGATTCAGGGCAAGGAATCGAAGCTGGGGAAAAAGAAGTAGCGGGCACGCATTTCTTCCGCCGGATCGGGTGGTTTGGGCGTTCTGCTCCGTGTCCCCCGGCCTTCGGCCTCCGCCTTTACCTGCGCAGAACGCCCAACCCACTCGATTCGGTTATGGCGTTGGCCAGCCTGTTTGCAAACCCGCCCTCAAGCAGAAGGGTTGGGGTGAGTGTCGCAGCGAGGTAAAGAAGGAGCCCGCAGGGCGGGTGACACGAGCGGAGGCGCTCACCTCAGCCCTTATGCGGGCCAACACACAATCTTCAACTCAAGGCTGCGTAGCCGCGTAAGCACCCAGTTGCAACACGTGGAAGTGGTTGAGCCTGGCCCGCACGGATGAAGAGGCCAGCGCTGCCCGGATACGTGGGTAACTTTGTGCCGTGGCATGCAGCCGCGGCACCGGGAACATCTCTCCGTTGGACTTGCCGACGATGGCCACATACGGCTGGTTGTGCTTGCTGCTGCGCCGCACCACGATGGCCAGCTCGTCATTGTCCAGGCGCACATAGGTACCGGGTGGGCACAGCCCCACGGAGCGCACCATGGCGTGGCCGATTTCATCGGATTTGACCGACACATTGGCCATCACCGCGCGGGCCGATTCGGTCGCGCTGCGGCCAGCCCGTGACATGCGCGGGCTGATCATGGCGGCGTAGCGGTCCACCACTTTGAGGATGCGCGTCAGGCGGGTCAAGGTCGGTGCGGTACGCCACTCCACTTTCTCCACCGCATCGTCGTGGTGCGAGGTCACAATTTCCAGCCAGTTGTCATCCGCCACGCCCAGATTGGCCAGCATCATGGCGCCCTTGACCGAGTGCACACGGATGGCGTCCTGCTGCTGGGGCGTGGGCTTTTCGACCTGGGTGGCCAGTTCGTCCTGCAGCGCCGTCATGGCAATGTTCATGGTCAGCGCGGCCTGCACCAGGCTGTCACGCTCTTTGGGGGCAATCAGCAGTTCGGTGGCGATCAGGTGGCACAGCACGGCACACACCAGCGAGTGCGAGGCGCTGTAGCCCACGGGCGAATTACCTGCCAGCTGGAACAGCAGGTACAGGCCCACATCGGGGTCGCGCTGCATCAGGCCCTGCATCCAGCGGTCGTACTGGCGCACCCGGTGGGTGAATTCCTGGGTGCTGGCGGGGCTGCTGAGAATGATGCCCAAGCCGGATTCGAGGTCAGACCACTGGCTCAGCAGGTCTTCGTATTCGTTTTCGTTCTGGACGCTCATGGCCGGGGCTCAATAGCGCTTTTCCAGCACCATCTGGTCATTGGTGCGGGTCATCTGGAAACGGGAGAGAAAGCTGTTGCCCAGCAGCACGTAAGGCATGGCCCCGCTGGAGACCACGGCATCCACGTCGTAGACCACCACGTCGCCGACGCGCACCGACGCCAGCTTCATGCGCCAGCCGGGGATCACACCATTGGCCGTGCTCATTTGTATCCGCTGGCCACCCTGGTAGTTCAGGCCAATGCGCTCCGCGTCTGGCACGCTGAGGGACACTACACTGGCGCCGGTGTCCACCACCAGTTGCACACTGCGCCCGTTGATCTGGCCTTGGGTAAAAAAGTGCCCGCCGCTGCCCGCAGTGAGCACCACGGTGGTACCGCCCGTGCCACCCGTACCACCGCCACCCACGCTGGCCGGGGCGTCACCCACGCGCAGGGTGTGTTTTTTGCCCGCGATCTCTACAACCGCCTCCTCCCCCTGGGTGGAGACGATTTTCACGCCGCGCCAGGTCTCGCCCGGTGCCACGCTTTTGGGCGCGCTGCCGTCCACGATCACCAGCGCCTTGCCACCCATCATTCCCGACAGCGCCACGGTCTGCGCCTGGCCTGTCTGCAGGAGAAAGAGCAGGGCGGTGAACGCCAGGGGACGGAGGAACATCAGTCGCGGAAGTTATCGAAGCTCAGCGGAATATCGGTAATTTCTTTGCGGATCAGGGCCATGGCGGCCTGCAGGTCGTCGCGCTTGGCGCCGGTGATGCGCACTTTTTCTTCCTGGATGGCGGCCTGCACCTTGAGTTTGCTGTCCTTCATGAGGCGCTGGATCTTCTTGGCCAGTTCGCTCTCGATGCCGTTGCGCACCTTGATGACCACCTTGACCTTGTCGCCGCCCATTTTTTGTACATCGCCACGGTCCAGGAAACGCACGTCCACTTCCTGTTTGGTCAGCTTGTTGCGCAGCACGTCTTCGATCTGGTCGAGCTGGAATTCAGCGTCGCCGATCAGCGTGATCTCCTTGTCCTTGATTTCAATCTTGGCAGAGGTGCCCTTGAAATCAAAACGCGTGGTGATTTCCTTGACAGTGTTTTCCACGCCATTTTTCACCTTGACCAGGTTGGCTTCGCAGACGGTATCGAAAGAGGGCATACGGGTACTCAAATAGCAGTGAGACAATCCCGGCATGTTAGTCGAGAAAAACGTCCCGCTTCAAGCCTTTAACACCTTCCACATCGTTGCCAAGGCCCATACCCTCGTGCGTGTGGCCGATGAATCCGACGTGCAGGCCGTGCTGGCCCACCCCGAGCTGGGCGTGGCGCCCAAGTTTGTGCTGGGCGGCGGCAGCAATGTGGTGATCACGGGTGACGTGAAACCCGTCGTGCTCAAGGTCGAAGTCCCGGGCCGCCGCCTGGTGGGCGAGACCGCCCGGGCCTTCATCGTGGAAGCCGGCGGTGGCGAGGGCTGGCACGACTTTGTGGCCTGGACGCTGGGCCAGGGCTGGTCGGGCCTGGAAAACATGGCCCTGATCCCCGGCACCGTGGGTGCAGCCCCCGTGCAAAACGTGGGCGCCTACGGTGTGGAGCTGCAAGACCGCTTCGACTCGCTGGACGCCATCGACCTGCAGACCGGCCAGGTGTTCACGCTGAACGCGGCGCAATGCGCGTTTGGCTACCGCGACTCGGTCTTCAAACACGGCGGCACCATGCAGACCTTGGGTGCGCCCACGCTGGGCCTCAAAGACCGGGCGCTGATCCTGCGCGTGCGTTTTGCCCTGCCCAAAGTCTGGAAGCCTGTGCTGGGCTACGCCGACATCGAGAAAAAAATGGCCGAGCACCACTGCACCCAGCCCACGGCGCAGCAGATATTTGACTGGGTGTGCGAGATCCGCCGCGCTAAGCTGCCCGACCCCGCAGTCATCGGCAACGCGGGCAGCTTCTTCAAGAACCCTACCGTCACGCCCGAGCAGTGCGCCGACATCATCGCGCGCGACCCCAAGGTCGTGCACTACCACCTGGACAACGGCTCGGTGAAGCTGGCCGCCGGCTGGCTGATCGACTCCTGCGGCTGGAAGGGCAAATCCATCGGCCAGGCCGGTGTCTATGAGCGGCAGGCGCTGGTGCTGGTCAACCGCGGCCCCGGCGTCAACGGCGAAGGCGCCACCGGCGGCGAGGTCATGACGCTGGCCAAGGCCATCCAGACCAGCGTGTACGAGCGATTTGGCATCCTGCTGGAGCCAGAGCCCGTGGTGGTGTAGCTCCTGTCGCCCAAACAGAGTAGATTGCCCCCATGAAAAACATTCTCGTTCTAGGCGGCACAGGTTTTGTCGGTGCCCACGTCTGTGAAAAGCTGGTGCAACAGGGCTACCACGTCACCGTGCCCACACGGCGCCGCAACAACGCGCGTTACGTCATGCATTTGCCCGGCCTCACCGTGCTGGAAGCCAATGTGCACGACGAAGCGGCGCTCACCCGTCTGGTCGCCGGGCACGATGCGGTCGTCAACCTCATCGCCATCCTGCATGGCAATGCCGCCGCGTTCGATAAGGTGCATGTCAACCTGCCACAAAAGCTGGCGCGCGCCTGTATTGCCAACGGCGTGCACCGTGTGGTGCACATCAGCGCCCTGGGTGCCGACGACCAGCGCCCCGGCGCCGCGCCGTCCGAATACTTGCGCAGCAAGGGGCGCGGCGAAGCCGTGCTGCTGCACCCCGCCAACCCGGCCGAAGCACTGGACGTAACGGTCCTGCGCCCCAGCGTGATCTTTGGCGCGGAGGACAAGTTTTTGAACCTGTTTGCCAAGCTGCAAAATGTCTTCCCGTTCATGCCACTGGCCGGTGCCAACGCGCGCTTTCAGCCGGTGTGGGTGCAAGACGTTGCCGCCGCGGTGGTGCTGAGCCTGCAGCCGAGCAAGCCTATGCCCATGCCCATGTCCGTTAGCGAGCCGATACAGCGCGTCTACGAACTCGTGGGCCCGGATGTGTTCACGCTCAAGCAACTGGTGCAACTCGCCGCCCGCCTCAGCATCGGCCGCGAGCGCCCGGTGATCCCGTTGCCCCAGTGGCTGGGCCGCATCCAGGCTGCTGCGATGGAGCTGGCCCCCGGCGAACCCCTGATGAGCCGCGACAACCTCGATTCCATGCAGCAAGACAACGTCGCCAGCGGCACGCTGCCGGGCCTGCGCGCGCTGGGCATTGACGCTGCGGCGCTGGCGCCGATTGCCGCGCAGTACCTGACGGCTGATCAGGCCAACGCAGGTCTGCTCGCCATGCGACAGGTCCATCGCTGAGCCAAACCGCCGCCGGGGAAGCCTTGGTTTGATCGCAATTTCCCTGCGGTTACTATGTTTTTGATAGCGTCTTGCGCATATTCCACGGGGGCTACGGGCCGATTTTTCTTAGAAAATGCCGCCAAGCCGGGTTTCTGATCATCCGACTCTCTGTTAAAGCTTGCTTTCATACTTGCGCTTTTTATTAAAGATTGCTTTAATGTGATTCAACTCCATTCAAGAACTCTTTTGCACCATGCGCAGCACTGGTACCTACGCAATCTCCACAACTCTGGGCGAGCCCGTGCAGGCATTTGTGCCGAACGCTCTGCCGCCAGCCAAGCCCGTGTTGGCACCCGAGTGCTATGTGGAGGCCAACCGCGCGGCTGAGCTGGCGCTGGCCCGGCTGTCTGGAGTGGCTGGATTGGTGCCGTCGGTGGACTGGCTGCTCTACAGCGCCATCCGCAAAGAGGCGCTGCTGACCTCGCAAATTGAAGGCACCCAAGCCACGCTGGCAGACCTGTTTGACGAAGAAGCGGGCTTTGCGGTGAGCAACACCGACGACGTCGAAGAAGTCACCAACTACCTGCGCGCCTTTCGGCTGGTCCAAGCGCAACTGCGTGACCCTGCCGGTCTCCCTTTAAGTGTGCGCTTGTTGTGCGATGCACACCGGCTGCTATTGGACGGCGCCCGCGGCAACGGCAAGCAGCCCGGCGAGCTGCGCCGCTCGCAAAACTGGATCGGCGGCACTCGGCCCGGCAACGCGGTGTTTGTGCCGCCCCCGCCCGAGCGCGTGCCTCCGTTGCTTGCAGACCTGGAGCGGTTCATACATGACCCTGCACAACCCTTGCCGCCGCTGGTGAAAACGGCGCTGATCCACCTGCAGTTTGAGACGATCCACTCGTTCCTGGATGGCAATGGCCGTATCGGGCGCTTGCTGATTGCCGCGCTACTGGAGCACTGGGGCTTGCTGCCCGAGCCTTTGATGTATCTGAGCGGCTACTTGAAACAACACCAGACAGAGTATTACCGCCGCCTCTCCAACGTGCGCCTTGAGGGCGACTGGGAGGGCTGGGTGGCGTTCTTCCTCGAAGGCGTATCGACGGCAGCGCAAGATGCCGAACGCAACATTGTGGCCATCGCCACACTGCTGGCCACTGACCGCCGCAGTTTGCTGGCTGCGCCCAAAGCCGGGCCCAGCAGCTACCGCTTGTTTGAAATGCTGCCCATGATGCCGCGCTTCACGATTGACCAGGTGCGCCAAAGGCTGGCCACCAGCTTCCCAACCGCCACCGCGGCGGTCAAGGTACTGGAGGATTTAGGCATCGTTACCGAGCTGACCGGGCAGAAGAAAAACCGCAGCTACAGTTACGCGGCTTACATTACGCTGCTGGCTGAATAAGAGTTTCGAAGGCAGTTTTCTGACAAAAACTGCGCAACAAAATAATAAGCATCATTGGCTATGACGCAAAAATTATTGCAATTGCAAAAAATTGCTGTAGCATTGCGTCATGACAATTGATGCAAATGTTTTAACTATCTTTGATTTAACCGATTTGCAAGGCGGCTATCCCTTTCGGGGTTCCATTGAGGAGTCGGCGGACGGAGATGTTTTGGCTGTGCAGATGAAAGACGTCGATCCCGAGCATGGAGTCGCTTGGTCTGGTGCTACGCGCACCACGCTTCTAGGGCGCAAACAGCCCGATTGGCTCAAAGCAGGGGATGTCCTGTTTGTTTCCAAGGGAGCCCGCTTCTACGCCGTTTGCATTGACGAGCCTCCTAGCCCCGCCGTATGCAGCCCTCATTTCTTTCACCTGAAAGTGAAGTCTCCGGCGGCGCTTATGCCAGCCTTTCTGGCCTGGCAGATCAATCAACCCCCTTTTCAGCGACAACTTCAGCAGGCCGCCGAAGGCAGCAGTCAACTCAGCATCCGCAGGCCAGTTCTGGAATCCTTGACGCTTTGCATTCCAACAATGGCAGATCAACGCCGTATCGTCGCGCTCGCCGAACTTGCGCACCAGGAACGCAGAACACTCACCCAACTCATTCGCAACCGCGAGCAGCAGCTCCATGTGCTCGCGGACAGCCTGTTCCGGGCTATGACCTAATCATTTGCAAAGAAGCCTAAAAATAAGACCGCTATGAACGACACCACTACAACCCAAACCTCCTTGGCTTCTGCAGTCAGCCAAGACGAAATCAACGCTGCAGTTTGGGCCGCGTGCGATACCTTCCGTGGCACCGTGGATCCCAGCATTTACAAGGACTTTGTCCTGACCATGCTGTTCCTCAAATACGTGTCCGATGTCTGGCAAGACCATTACGACACTTACAAAAAGCAATACGGCGACCACCCCAAGCTGATTGAAGAAATGCTCAAGAGCGAGCGCTTTGTATTGCCACCCAGCGCCAGCTTCTACGCCCTACACAGCCTGCGTCACAGCCCCGGGAATGGCGAACGCATCGACAAGGCCCTGCACGCCATTGAAGAAGCCAACATCACCAAGCTGCGCGATGTGTTTCAGGACATCAGCTTCAACCAGAACAAACTGGGCGATGAGCAACAGAAGAACGACATCCTGCGCCACCTGCTGGAAGACTTTTCCAAGCCAGCGCTGGATCTGCGCCCCAGCCGCGTCGGCCAGTTGGATGTGATTGGCAACGCCTACGAATACCTCATCAAGAACTTTGCCTCCACCAGCGGCAAAAAAGCCGGTGAGTTCTACACGCCACCCGAGGTGTCATCACTGATGGCGCGGCTGATGAACCCGCAAGAGGGTGATGAGATTTGCGACCCCACATGCGGCTCAGGCTCCCTGCTTATGAAATGCGGTCGCTTGATTCGCGACAACACGGGGTCCCGCAAATACGCGCTGTATGGGCAGGAAGCCATTGGCAGCACCTGGGCGCTGGCCAAGATGAACATGTTTTTGCATGGCGAGGACAACCACCGCATTGAGTGGGGTGACACCATTCGCAACCCCAAGCTGCTGGAGGGAGATGCACCTTCTTATGATTTTTTTGCTGCGGCGCGAGGCGTGAAAAAGCCGCCTGCAGCAGCGCCTGCCAAACTCCTAACGCTCAAGCATTTCGACATCGTGGTGGCGAATCCGCCCTTCAGCCTGGAGAAGTGGGGTCACGAAGGGGCAGAAGCTGACCAGTACAGCCGCTTCCGCCGTGGCGTGCCTCCGCGCACCAAGGGTGACTATGCCTTCATCCTTCACATGATTGAAGTCATGAAGCCCGGCACCGGGCGCATGGCGGTGGTGGTGCCACACGGCGTATTGTTCCGTGGCGCAGCAGAGGGGCGCATTCGCCAAAAGCTGATTGAAGAAAACCTGCTGGACGTGGTGATTGGCCTGCCAGAAAAACTGTTCTATGGCACCGGCATTCCAGCCGCCATTCTGGTGTTCCGCAAGAACAAGACGGACGACAAGGTGCTGTTCATCGATGCCAGTCGTGACTTCGAAGCAGGCAAGAACCAGAACTACCTGCGTGAGTCCGACCTGCAACGCATCCTGAGCACTGCATTCACACGGCAGGGGTCAGATAAATACGCCCATCTGGCCACCCCCGCCGAGATTGCTGAGAACGACTTCAACCTCAACATCCCGCGCTATGTGGACACATTCGAGGAAGAGGCGGAGATTGACCTCATGGCCGTGCGCAAAGAGCGCGAGCAACTCAAGGCCGAGTTAGCGACCCTGGAGGCACAGATGGCCGTGTACTTGAAGGAGTTGGGCTATGAGTAAGCGCGAGAGTGCCGGGAGCAAATCCGCTGGCAAGGCTTCAACGCCTGCGCACAATATCACCCGCTCATCGGCAGCCGAATACCTGACCTTTGTTGCGGCTGCGGGTAAGGGCGGCGTAGAGGCCATCTACGCCGACGAAAACGTCTGGCTGACGCAGAAGATGATGGCGCAGCTCTATGACGTGAACGTCCGTACAGTCAACGAGCACCTCAAGAAGATCTTCTCGGACAGGGAGCTGTCCGAAGATTCAGTTATCCGGAAATTCCGGATAACTGCCAGCGACGGCAAGACATACGACACCCAGCACTACAGTCTGGCCGCCATCATCGCTGTCGGCTACAAGGTCAACTCCGAGCGTGCGGTGCAGTTCCGCAAATGGGCCAGCGCCATCGTCGAGTCCTTCACCATCAAGGGCTTCGCGATGGACGACGAGCGTCTGAAAAACGACGGCTCGGTACTCACCAAACAATATTTCGAAGAGCAACTGCAGCGCATCCGGGAAATCCGGCTTTCCGAGCGCAAGTTCTATCAAAAAATTACCGACCTCTATGCCACGGCCATTGACTACGACAGCCAGGCCCAGGCCACCCAGCGCTTTTTTGCCACCGTGCAAAACAAGCTGCACTGGGCCATCCACGGGCAGACAGCGGCCGAGGTCATCTACAGCCGCACCGACGCGAGCCAGGACCACATGGGGCTTACCTCCTGGAAGGATGCCCCCGCCGGCAAGGTCCAGAAATTTGACGTGGTCGTCGCCAAGAACTACCTGACGACCAGCGAACTGGCGCAACTGCAGCGCCTGGTGTCCGCCTACCTCGACGTGGCCGAAGACATGGCGCTGCGCCAGATCCCCATGACCATGCAGGACTGGGAGACGCGCCTGAACCGCTTCATCACCGCCACCGACCGGCAGGTGCTGCAGGATGCCGGTCAGGTTACGGCAGAGATTGCGCGAGCCCACGCCGAGAGCGAATTTGAGAAATACCGCATCGTGCAGGACCGCCTGTACCAGTCTGACTTTGACAGACTGTCGGCAGGAAGAAGCGAGATGGGCGTGACGCCCTTGGTCGAAGTGGAGCCGCTGCCGACGAAGAAGAAAGGTGGGCGTGATGCTTCCTAAGGATTGGCAACGCAGCACGATCGGGGATTGCACCAAGCTCCTTTCCGGCAATACCCCGAGTAAAGAAAATCCAAACTACTGGTCTGGCGACTTTCCATGGGTGACCGTGAAAGACATGAAAACGCCTTGGCTCCACAAGACCGGCTTAACTCTCACCCTGTCGGGGAAGGCCGCGGCATCGATCGCACCCGCAAATTCAGTGTTGGTTGTGACACGTGGAATGGCATTGCTGAAGGATCTCCCTATCAGTCTTGCCATGCGAGATGTTGCTTTTAACCAAGACATCAAGGCGATTGTTCCCAAGGACTGCTTGGACGCACGATTTTTTGCATACCAACTACAGAGCAAAAAGCATGTCGTTCTAGGCATGGTCGATACGGCGGGTCACGGCACGGGGAAACTCGATACAGACTTGTTGAAATCCGTCGATGTGGTGTTACCCCCGCTTCCGGAACAACGCCGCATCGCCAAAATCCTCTCCACCTGGGATCAAGCGATCGCCACCACGGAGCAGTTGCTATCCAATAGCGAACAGCAGAAGCTCGGATTAATGCAAGGATTGCTACTTGGAAAAATTCGAGTGAAAGGGGACACCGAAGGTTGGAAGCAGCATGCACTCGGCGAAATATTTTCAGAGCGAGTTGAGTCAAGCCGAGATGGTTTACCGCTACTTTCCATTACACGGGACCAGGGTGTCATTCCGCGAGAAGATGTAGGACGAAAGGACACTTCAAATGAAGACAAGTCGAAGTATCTGAGGATCTGCGCCGGCGACATTGGCTACAACACCATGCGAATGTGGCAAGGTGTCTCAGCTGTCTCCAGGCATGAAGGAATCATCAGCCCTGCATACACGGTCATAACACCAAGTGCTTTGATTGACGGGACGTTTGCGTCCTACCTCTTTAAGTCTCAGTCGCTCATCTTCCTCTTCTACCGCCATTCGCAAGGGCTTGTTTCAGATACGTGGAATCTAAAATTCTCTCACTTCGCGAAGATCAAGATTCGAATTCCAGGCGTCCAGGAGCAGCGCAGCATTGCAGCCGTCCTAGAAAAAGCCGATCAGCAGATCGCAGTCATTCGGGACCAATTGGCGGTGCTTCGCCAAGAAAAGGTGGCTCTTATGTCCCAACTCCTCACCGGCAAGCGTCGCGTCAAGCTGCCAGAAGCTGAGGCAGAGGCGCAGGCATGAACACCACGCCCAACTCCCGCGAGCAATACAGCACCCACATTCCCGCGCTGCACCTTCTGTGCAACCTAGGCTGGAACTTCATCTCCACCGCGCAAACTCTGGCCATGCGTGGCAGCACACGTGAGGTGCTGCTCAAAGGCCGCTTGATCGAGGTCTTGCAGACCCGGCGCTATGAATACAAGGGCGAGTGGTACCCGCTGTCCCCCAGTGGCATTGACCAAATCGTGCGCGAACTATCAGCGCTGAGTTTGGCCGAAGGCTTGCTACCTGCCAACGAGCGGCTGTATGGCAAGCTGGCTTTGGGCATCACCGTAACCGAGTTCATGCCCGATGGCAAGAAGCATCAGCCCACGATTCATGTGATCGACTGGGTGGACACAGCGGCCAACCGCTGGGATGTGACGGAAGAACTGGAGGTCTTGGCTGCGCAAGGCACGCACACGCGGCTACCGGATGTGGTTTGTTATGTGAACGGCATACCGCTGGTGGTGATCGAGGCCAAGCGCCCCGAATCATCGGGCGGCAGCAACCCGGCCAAGGCGATGGTGGAAGAAGGCATCAGCCAACACCTGCGCAACCAGCGGCCAGACGAAATTCCCAACCTGTTTGCCTATGCGCAGTTGCTGCTGTCCATCAGCCAGACCGAAGGGCGCTATGGCACCACACACACGGCTGCCAAGTTCTGGGCCAAGTGGCGGGAAGAAGAGTTTGACGAAGCACAGATCAGCGCCTGGAAGAACGCCGCGTTGCAGCCGGGCACGCGTGCTGCGTTGTTCGAGGGAAAGCCAGCAGCTTTGGCGGCTTACTTTGATTCCCTGTGGGCGCAAACCATGCAGCCCACCGACCAGGATCGCTTGCTGGCCAGCCTGTTGACACCGGCGCGGCTGCTGGAGTTTTTGCGCGGGTTTGTGCTGTTTGACCGCAAGGTCGGCAAGATCGTCGCGCGCTACCAGCAGTTCTTTGGCATCCGCGCGCTGCTGGACCGCATTCGTCAATTGCGGCCGGACGGTGGGCGGCAGGGCGGTGTGGTGTGGCACACCACGGGTTCGGGCAAGAGTTTCACCATGGTGTTTTTGACCAAGGCCTTGTTACTGGTGGATGCCCTCAAGGAATGCCGCGTGGTGGTTGTGACCGACCGGATTGACCTGGAAGGGCAACTGTCACGCAACTTCATATCGAGCGGTGCATTTGGCTCCGCCATTGCCATCAAGAAAGACGGTGAAAAGAGCCGGGCTTTGTCGGGCCGCGATCTGGCCAAGCGCATTGGCGGCGGCACGGAGCGCATCTCTTTTACCTTGATTCACAAGTTCAACACGGCATCCAAGTTGCCCGAGTGCCGCAATGACTCGCCCAACCTGATTGTGTTGGTGGATGAGGGGCACCGCAGCCATGGCGGCGAGACGCATGAGCGTATGAAGAAGGCCTTGCCCAAGGCCGCCTACATCGCTTTCACTGGTACGCCCTTGTTGAAAAATGAAAAGACTGCCAATAAGTTTGGCCCCATCGTCCATGCGTACACCATGCAGCGCGCCGTGGAAGATGAAACGGTGGCCCCGTTGCTGTACGAAGAGCGGGTGCCCGAGCTGGACATCAATGAAGAGGCGGTCAACCGCTGGTTTGAAAAAATCACGGCCAACCTGAGCGATGCGCAGCGCACCGACCTGAAACGCAAGTTTGCGAAAAAGGGTGCTATCTACGGTGCTGCCAATCGCATCGAGCTGATTGCCTGGGACATTGCCACGCACTTCAGCGAAAACATCAAGGGTTTGGGCACGGGCTTGAAAGGGCAGGTGGCCACCGACAGCAAGCTGGATGCGATTCGCTACAAAAAGGCCTTGGATGACACGGGGCTGGTAAGCAGTGTCGTCATTATCTCGCCGCCCGACACGCGGGAGGGCAATTCTGACGTAGACGAAGACAAGCTGCCGGAGGTGCAAAAGTGGTGGAAGCAAAACATGGCTTCCTATGCTGACATGGAAGCCTACGAGAAGCAGGTCGTCAGCGACTTTGGTACGGACGGGGCGCCGGACTTGCTGATCGTGGTGGACAAGTTGCTGACCGGGTTTGATGAGCCCCGCAATGCGGTGCTGTACATCGACAAACCGCTCAAGGGCCATAACCTGATTCAGGCCGTGGCGCGGGTGAATCGCCTGCACGACGCCAAGCGCTATGGCGTGCTGGTGGACTACCGGGGCATTTTGAAAGAGTTGGATACGGCTATTCGCGCCTACCAAGACCTGGAGACTCGTACCCAGGGCGGTTTTGATATGGCGGATATTGAGGGGCTGTACCAGCAGTTCAGCACCGAATACAAGCGCCTGCCCGCCTTGCATGACCGCCTGTGGTCGTTCTTCAAGAGTGTGGAAAACAGGCTGGACCGCGAGCAATACCGACAGGTGCTGACGCCCAAGTTTGTCAAAGGCGTGGATGGGGAAGACTATGACGAACGCCAGAAGCTGCGTGACGACTTTTATGAAGCGCTGACCGCTTTTGGCCTTTGTCTGCAGACCGCGCTTTCTTCGCGCAGCTTTTTTGAAGACAAAAGTTTTTCAGAAAATCTGATTGCACGTTACAAGTCTGACCTTGGCTTCTTTTCAGAACTGCGGCAGACGGCCCGACGCGACGCCATGGAAACGGTGGACTACAGCACCTATGAAGAGCAAATCCGTAAGCTGGTGGACAAACAAGTCATTGGCACCGAAGTGCGCGAGCCCCAGGGCGTGTACATGGTCCACCAGTTGGGCAAGGCAGAAGATCCTAAAGATTGGTCCGAAGAAAAGACGCGCAACGAGACGGACATGATCCGTACCCGCTTGCGCAAAACCATTGAACAGGAACTGGCGGGCGACCCCTACGCACAGAAGGTGTTTGGCGAGTTGCTGAAACAAGCCATTGCTGAAGCCGAAGCCATGTTTGACCATCCGCTCAAGCAGTACGCGTTGTTTCAGGAGTTTGCACAGAAGCTGGAGGTGCGCGCAATTCCTGGCGTGCCCGATGCACTAGCAGACAGGCCGCATGCCAAGGCATATTTTGGTGCGATGCGTCTGGTCTTGGGTGATGAGGCCCTTGCGGGTCTTGGCAAAGAGGCGCACGACACATTGGTCGATCAAGCCGTCGCCATGGACGCCATGGTGCGGGATGCAGTTGCCGAAAACTCGCTGAATCCGCAGAACATCGAAGCCGCAATTCGCAAGGGCTTGTTGCCTTTGTTGTTTGGCACGCTGGGTTTGGACAATGCGAAGCTGGTGGTGGAGCAGGTCATTCAGATCACTCGCGTTGGCTTGAGCAAGTCGTGAACATGCTGGTATCTGAGCGCTTGTCCCAGCATCACCTGAGCTACGGGGACGAGGTCATCGCCTTCAGTTTGCGCCGCCAGCCATCACGGACGGTGACGCGCGTGGCGATTCATGTGGAGCCGGATGGCCGCGTACTGGTGGATGCGCCAGATGCCGCGCCTTTGAGCACGGTATTGGCCGCCGTGAAAAAACGGTCTCGCTGGATCAGTCAGCACGTTGGTGCGGCGAAGCAGCGGTTAGCTCACCTACTCCCACGCGAATACGTCAGTGGCGAGTCGTTGCACTATCTGGGGCGGCGTTATCGGCTGAAGGTGTTCGCACAGGCCAAGGCAGCACCCCAGGTTCGCATGCGCGGGGCTTTTGTTGTCGTGACGGTGCCAGAGCGCTCACCAGCCATGGTTCGGACCGCGTTGGAGGCATGGTATCGCTTGCGTGCCCGTGAACTGTTTGCTGATCGCCTCGCCGCTGTGGCGGCGCCACTGCGTTGGGTGAAGCAGCTTCCCCCCACGCGTCTTCAGTTCATGACAGTGCAGTGGGGAAGTTGTTCGCCGTCAGGCCGCATTACGCTGAATCCGCTGTTAGTCAAAACACCGCGCGAATGCATTGACTACGTTTTGCTGCATGAGTTGTGTCATTTGCTGCACCACAACCATAGCCCCAAGTTCTATGGAGCACTGGATAGGCACATGCCGCGTTGGCGTGAGGTCAAGGTGAAGCTGGACAACATGGCGGAAGATGTTTTTCGGGTGTGAAACCGCAAGAGATCGGCCGCCAAAAACAAAGCCCGCTTTCGCGGGCTTTGTCTTGTGGGAAGTCGGAATTGGCTTACTTACCCAACTTTAGGAAATCCTCACCCTTGCCCAGCTCCAGCATCCCGGCGTTGGAATAGACCTGCAGCTTGGCACGTGTATCGGTGATGTCCAGATTACGCATCGTCAGTTGCCCAATACGGTCCAGCGGCGAGAACGGCGCGTCTTCCACCTTTTCCATGCTCAGGCGCTCAGGCGCGTAGGTCAGGTTGGGGGATTCGGTGTTCAAGAGCGAGTAGTCGTTGCCGCGGCGCAGTTCCAGCGTCACGGTGCCGGTGATGGCGCTCGCGATCCAGCGTTGGGCGGTTTCGCGCAGCATGATGGCCTGGCTGTCGAACCAGCGGCCCTGGTACAGCAGGCGGCCGAGCTTCTTGCCGTTCATGCGGTATTGCTCGATGGTGTCTTCGTTGTGGATGCCGGTGACCAGGCGCTCGTAGGCGATGAACAGCAGCGCGAGGCCCGGGGCTTCGTAGATGCCGCGGCTCTTGGCTTCGATGATGCGGTTTTCGATCTGGTCGCTCATGCCCAGGCCGTGGCGGCCGCCGATTTCGTTGGCCTTGAGGATCAGGCTCACGAGGTCGGGGTATTGCACGCCGTTGAGCGCGACGGGGCGGCCTTCTTCAAAGGTGACGCTGACTTCTTCGGCCTTGACCACGCAGTCGTCTTTCCAGAACGGCACGCCCATGATGGGGTTGACGATCTTGATGCCGGTGTTGAGGTTTTCCAGGTCTTTGGCTTCGTGCGTGGCGCCCAGCATGTTGCTGTCGGTGCTGTAGGCCTTCTCGGCGCTCATCTTGTAGCCAAAGCCGTTGGCCGTCATGAACGCGCTCATCTCAGAGCGGCCGCCCAACTCGTCGATGAACTGCTGGTCCAGCCAGGGTTTGTAGATCTTCAGCGCGGGGTTGGTCAGCAGGCCATAGCGGTAGAAGCGCTCGATGTCGTTGCCCTTGAACGTGGAGCCGTCGCCCCAGATGTTCACGTCGTCCTGCTTCATGGCCGACACCAGCATCGTGCCGGTCACCGCGCGGCCCAGCGGCGTAGTGTTGAAGTAGGTGACGCCAGCGGTGGTGATGTGGAACGCGCCGGACTGCAGCGCGGCAATGCCTTCAGCGGCGAGCTGCGGGCGGCAGTCCACCAGGCGGGCCTTGATGGCGCCGTATTCCATGGCCTTGCGCGGGATCTCGTCGTAATCCGCTTCGTCGGGCTGGCCCAGGTTGGCGGTGTAGGCGTAGGGCAGGGCGCCCTTCTGTTTCATCCACAACAGCGCGGCGCTGGTGTCCAGGCCGCCGGAGAACGCGATACCGACCTTTTGGTTGGCGGGGATGTTTTGCAGAATGGTGTTGGACATGAAATGTGCCTCTAGCCCGCGTGGAGTGTGCGCAAGCAGCTATTAAATTAGGAGTGGTTGTGGAGGGGGTGACCGTTCGCCCTGAGCTTGTCGAAGGGCTGGCAGGGCTTCGACAGGCTCAGCCCGAACTGAGGTTGGGTCTTAGCCAAAGTGACAGATGTAGTGATAAGCCTCAAAGCCCTCGGTCACGCGGATCTGGAACTTGGCGTTGCTGGGCACGCTGAATTTTTGGCCTTCACCGGAGGTGACCCATGCGTCGGTGCCGTCCAGTTGGTAGTCGCAGCTACCGCCCACGCATTCCATGATCTCGGGGGCGCCGGTGTTGAAGGTCAGCGTGGCGGGCAGGATCACGCCCACCGACTTCTTGGTGCCGTCGGCCAGGGTGAAGCCGTGGCTGACGCACTTGCCGTCAAAGTAGACATTGGCCTTGGTGGTAACGGTGACGCCGGGGATCTGGGTGGTGGTCATGGTGCGAGGGAAGGGTAGGAGGGGGAAACCCGCAATTTTAGGGCTTTGCGGATCCAATCCGTTCGCGTTGAGCTTGTCGAAACGCAGCCCAGACAAATCCAGGCCTTGTGGAAGGCTTCGACAGGCTCAGCCCGAACGGGGCGGGGGGAATGTTGGTGCGCGCTACTCCGGCCGAACGGATATGGGCTCAGACGGGGCGCCCGGCGAAGCTTTCCGGGCTGAAGCCCACGGTCACGCTGCCATCGCGCCACACCACCACCGGGCGTTTGATCACGCTGCTGTGTTCCTGCATCACCGCCATGGCGGACGGCGTGTCCACCACGCTGGCTTGGGTGGCGTCGTCCAGCTTGCGCCAGGTGGGGCCTTTGCGGTTGATCAGCTTGTCCAGGCCCACGGCGTCTATCCAGCCGGGCAGCAGCGCGGTGGGGACGCCTTGCTTTTTGAAGTCGTGGAAGCTGTAGTCAACGCCTTGCGCTGTGAGCCAGTCGCGGGCTTTTTTGACGGTGTCGCAGTTGGGAATGCCGTAAAGGGTAATCATGGGCGGCATTGTAGGGATGGCTAATGCACCGACGGCAAGCCCGAGCGGCTATCGGCCCACAGTGACAGGCGCGCGTCGGGTTCGCGGTCTGTCACGTCAACCAGCGCCGCAATGGTGCCGAGCTGGGCACCGCTGCGGTTGAAAAATGGTGCCCGGAAATAGAGCATGTAGCGGGTCTCGCCGTTGACATAGAAACGGTGAACCTCTTGCTTTGTGGCCTTGAGGCTGCCCTCTTCTTCGGCGGTGGTGATGTCAATGACGTTGTCTTCCAGGTCATCGAATTCACTCGGCATCGGGTTGCCGATCGCCACCTCTGCAGGGATGCCGAACATGCGCTCCCAGGCGGGATTGACGACAAGGCAGATGTCGCGCGCACTGCGCACAAAAACCGGCAGTGGAAACGCGTCCACCAACTGGCGGGTGAAGTACAGCTGGTCGGCCTGCTCGGCTTCGGAGTTCTGCAGCGACGTGATCAATTGCTGGATCTGGGTGGCCATCGCATTGAAGGTCTCGGCCACGGTCTGCACCTCCAGCGTGCCCTTCACCTCCATGCGCGTATCCAGAAAGCCGCTCTGGAACGCCACCGTGGCGTCGGACAGCCGACTCAGCATGCGCGCGTTGGCGCGCAGCAGCAGCGTGAGGGCGACGAAGATGGTGACGATGTTGAGCGCGGAGATGCCGATTTGCGAGGCCACCACGTTCCAGATATCCGCCAGCGAAGCGTCTGGCCAGACGGCGACGGTGAAGACCGCCTGTTGCCCATCGGCCAAGGTCGTGCTGAATTGCTTTTCAATGCGCTCGGTATGCGCCAGGGACGCAAACCATTGCGGCACGGCGGGGGGCGGCAGAGCAGGGCTTTTGGCGGTGACGGTGAACGCGCCAGCCTGCCACACCATGCCCGCCAGCCCGGGCGTGAACTGGAGCGTTTCGTCCAGCTTGCTTTGAATCGCCTGCGCATCGCCCGGCGCCCGGCGCAACTCGGGCAGCAGAAAGAACCCCATGCGGTTGATCTCGGTCACCCAGCGCTTTTGCGCCTCTTCCACTTCAGACGCAATGAGGAAGTGGTAACGCGTCAGCACGGCCAGCAGAATCAACAACACGATAGGCACGTACAGCCGAGGGTAGGTGCCCTTGGACAGCCAGGTGCGGAGGTTGATTTTGGACGCGGCCATGATTTTGGGATGACGCGCGCATTTTCTGCCCAAATGTGCCGGAGCGCCATAGCGAAATTCCAGGGGTTGTGGCGCGCTTTCGCCCGCTGACGGCGGACGTGTGCCTACGCCTGGCCCAGAAGGGGAGTGCCCCTACGCGCCACCTATGCCGAGCGCTAAGCGACAATCCCCCCGCCATGACTGCCAACTACACCACGCTTGACGAATGGCTCGCCCACTGCGAGCGCCTCCACCCCCTCGGCCAGCAGGGCATTGAACTCGGTCTGGAGCGGGTCGGCGCCGTCGCCCAGCGCCTGGGCCTGCGGTTTGACTGCCCGGTAATCACCGTGGCCGGCACCAACGGCAAGGGCTCCACCTGCGCCATGCTCGAATGCATCCTGGGCCAGGCGGGGTACAAGACCGGGGTCTACACCTCGCCGCATCTGGTGCACTTTGAAGAGCGCATGCGCCTTCTGGGCGAGGCTGCACCTGCTAGCAAATTTATAGCTGCTCTCGCAGACGTGGAGGGGGCTAGAGGCC
The DNA here is from genome assembly GCF_001955715.1 of Rhodoferax saidenbachensis. Taxonomy (NCBI): domain Bacteria; kingdom Pseudomonadati; phylum Pseudomonadota; class Betaproteobacteria; order Burkholderiales; family Comamonadaceae; genus Rhodoferax; species Rhodoferax saidenbachensis. Next base: position 1,097,589 of record NZ_CP019239.1, read on the forward strand.
AAAATGGCTCTGAAATCTCGCTCAGCTACTTCGAATTCACCACCCTGGCCATCCTGCTGGCCCTGTCCCGCGAGGGGCTGGACGTGGTGATTCTGGAGGTCGGCCTGGGCGGGCGGTTGGACGCGGTGAACATCATCGATGCCGACTGCGCCGTCATCACCAGCATTGACCTGGACCACATGGAGCTTCTGGGCAACACCCGCGAGGCCATTGGCCGCGAGAAGGCCGGCATCATGCGCACCGGCCGCCCCGTCATCGTCAGCGACCCCATGCCGCCGCAAAGCGTGCTGGACCACGCCATGGAAGTGGGCGCTGACCTGTGGCAGGTGGGTAAGGATTTCAACGTGTCTGGCGACAAGCAGCAATGGGGCTGGGCCGGGCGCGGGCGGCGCTACAGCGGCTTGGCCTACCCGGCGCTGCGTGGGGCCAACCAACTGGTCAACGCATCGGGCGTGCTGGCCGCGCTGGCCGCGCTGCGCGACAAGCTGCCGATCACCGCCCAGGCCGTGCGCAACGGGCTGGCGTTTGTGGAGCTGCCGGGGCGTTTTCAGATCATTCCCGGCCAGCCCACGCTGGTGCTGGACGTGGCGCACAACCCGCATTCCGTCGCTGCGCTGGCGGCCAATCTGGACGCTATGGGCTTCTTCCCCACCACCCATGCGGTGTTTGGCGCCATGGCCGACAAGGACCTGGCGCCCATGTTTGCCAAGGTCGGGCCCATGGTGGACCGTTGGTATTTCACCGATTTGCCCACGGCCCGTGCGGCCAGCGGCCAGGACTTGCAAACCCGGTGGCAGGCCCAAAATACCCGCAAGGATGTGGCTGCGCAGGCGTGCGCAGACCCCATGCAAGCCCTGCATGCGGCCATGGCTGCGGCAGACCCCGCTGATAGAATTGTCGTCTTTGGGTCGTTCTACACCGTGGGTGGCGTGCTGATAGAAGGCGTACCCCGGCTGCAAGCCAAACATCTGAACTCCTGAGTCACCCATCCATGCCATTTTTCAAGTTTCGCAAAGGCGGCGACGCGCAACCTGCCCCCGCACCGGCACCCGAGAGCGTGGAGGCTTTGCGCAGGCGAGCCCGCCACCGCCTGATTGGTGCGGCTGTTCTGGTGCTGATGGGGGTGATTGGCTTCCCGCTGGTGTTTGACAACCAGCCGCGCCCGATTGACGTAGACATTCCCATCGAGATTCCGGACCGCAACAAGGTCAAGCCGCTGGGCGCCGCGCCCGCACCGGCTCCCTCGGCACAAGCCAGTGGCGCGGTCGATGCGCCCCCGGCCGCTACGGCTGCAGCGACTCCTGCTGCCCCTGCGTCTGCCGCACCGCCCGCGCGCGTGGCGACAGGTGTGGTTTCTCCCGCGCCTGCCCCCAAACCAACTGTCGAGGCGGCCAAACCTGCGCCCAAGCCAGAACCCAAACCGGTTGAGAAGCCGGCCGAAAAAGTGGCCGAAAAGCCCGCTGCCAAGCCAGACGACGGCGCCAAGGCCCGTGCCTTGCTCGATGGCAAGGAGGCTGCTGCCAAACCCGCCAGTTCCGCCTCTGCCGCAGCCACAGGCCGCTTTGTGGTGCAGGTGGGCGCCTACGCCGAAGTGACCAAGGCGCGTGAAGCGCGCATGAAGGTCGAGCGCGCTGGCCTGAAAACCTATACCCAGGTGGTGCAGTCCTCCGAAGGCAAACGCATCCGGGTGCGCGTGGGACCGTTTGAAAACAAGGCGGCTGCCGACAAGGCGGCCGACAAGATCAAGAAGCTGGACTTGCCCGCCGCGATTCTGGAACTCTAGAAGCGGTCTGAGACCATGCCCGCTCTGGACTGGATTTTTATAGGCGTGCTGCTGTTCTCCCTGTTGTTGGGAGCGTGGCGCGGGCTGGTGTACGAAGTGTTGTCGTTGCTGGGCTGGATTGCGGCGTTTGTGCTGGCGCAATGGTTTGCGCCCGATGCCGCGCGGTGGCTACCGATGTCGGGCGCCACAGAGCCCATCCGTTATGCGGCCGGTTTTGTGCTGGTGTTTATTGCCACCGTGTTTGCCTGCAGCGTGCTGGCGTTTGTGATCAAGAAGCTGATGGCTGCCGTGGGGCTGGCCCCTGCAGACCGCGTGCTTGGTGCCGTCTTTGGCCTGTTGCGCGGCGTGATCATTCTGCTGGCCGTGACGGTGGTGGTGGGCATGACGCCCCTGCACACGGCAGATTGGTGGCAAGAGGCCGCAGGGCCCAAAGTTGCGACGGTGGTAGTGCAGGGCATCAAGCCCGTACTGCCGCAGGAATTCGGAAAATATCTACCTTGAATGAGTAACAAACCATGTGCGGAATAGTCGGCGTTGTCAGCAACGCACCGGTCAATCAGTTGATTTATGACGCTCTGCTGCTGTTGCAGCACCGCGGGCAGGATGCAGCCGGCATCGTGACCCAGCAGGAGCGCAAGTTCTTCATGCACAAGGCCAAGGGCATGGTGAAGGATGTGTTCCGCACGCGCAATATGCGCAGCTTGCTGGGCAACTGCGGCCTGGGCCAGGTGCGTTACCCCACGGCGGGTAACGCTTTCAGTGAAGAGGAGGCCCAGCCCTTTTACGTGAACGCGCCCTTCGGCATCGTGCTGGTGCACAACGGCAACCTCACCAACGCCCATGCCCTGAAGGCCGAGCTGTTCAGTACCGATCACCGCCACATCAATACCGAGAGCGACTCCGAAGTCCTGCTCAACGTGCTGGCGCACGAGATCGAAAAAACCACGCGTGGTCTGCCGCTGCAGCCGCTTGACATCTTTGCCGCGGTGCGCAACGTGCACAAGCGCGTGAAGGGTTCGTACGCCGTGATCGCGCTGATCGCTGGCCACGGCGTGCTGGCGTTCCGCGACCCGTTCGGTATTCGTCCCCTGTGCATAGGCAAGAACGGCGACGGCCAGGTGATGGTGGCCAGTGAGTCCGTGACGCTGGAAGGGACCGGTTTCCAGTTTGAGCGCAATGTGTTGCCCGGCGAGGCTGTGTTCATTGATCTGCAGGGCAATGTGCATGCCCAGCAATGCGCCGATGCGCCTGTGCTCAACCCCTGTATCTTTGAATTCGTCTACTTGGCCCGCCCGGATTCGGTGATGGACGGCATCTCGGTGTACCAGGCGCGTCTGAATCTGGGCGAGGCACTGGCCAAGCGTGTGATCTCCACGGTACCGCCGAACGAAATTGATGTGGTCATTCCGATTCCCGAATCCAGCCGCCCCAGCGCGGCACAACTGGCGCAACTGTTGGGTCTGCCGTACCGCGAAGGGTTTGTGAAGAATCGCTACGTGGGCCGCACCTTCATCATGCCCGGCCAAGGCGTGCGCAAAAAGTCCGTGCGCCAGAAGCTCAACGTGATCGCCAGCGAATTCAAGGGCCGCAATGTGCTGCTGGTGGACGATTCCATCGTGCGCGGCACCACCAGCCGCGAGATCGTGCAGATGGCGCGTGACGCCGGTGCCCGCAAGGTCTACCTGGCCAGCGCCGCGCCACCCGTGCGTTACCCCAACGTGTACGGCATCGACATGCCTACCAGCAGCGAGCTGGTCGCACACGACCGCACGGTGGACGAGATTCGCGAGATCATCGGTTGCGACGCCCTGATTTACCAGGACGTGGATGGCATGAAGAAGGCCATTGGTTCGCTGAACAAGAAGCTGGTGGGTTTTGACGCCTCCTGCTTTGACGGCGTGTATGTCACCGGGGATATCACCGCAGGCGACATTGAGCGCCTGAATGAAAACCGGGTGGGCGGCGAAGAAGGGCAGGAGGACACCTCCCGCCTGGCGCTGCCCAACCACGTGGATTGAAACCGCCTATGACACAGAAGCAACTCCCCCCCGGGCTGCACCCGGACACCCTGGCCGTGCGCTCGGGCGCGGATCGTAGCCAGTATGGCGAAAATTCCGAAGCCCTGTACCTGACCAGCGGCTACGTGCAGCCTGATGCTGCCTCCTCCGCACGCCGCTTTGCGGGCGAGGAAGAGGGCTACACCTACGGCCGCTACGGCAACCCCACCGTCACCAGCTTCGAAGAGCGCCTGGCGGGCATGGAGGGCGCAGAGGCGGCCATTTCTTCGGCTTCGGGCATGTCGGCCATTTTGATGATGTGCATGGGCCTGCTGCAATCGGGTGACCATGTGGTGTGCTCGCAGTCCATGTTTGGCTCCACGATCAAGCTGATCGGCTCGGACCTGGCCAAGTTTGGTGTGCAGTCCACCTTTGTCTCGCAGACCGATGTGGACGCCTGGAAGGCGGCCGTGCGGCCCAACACCAAGCTGCTGTTTGCCGAAACCCCGACCAACCCGCTGACCGAGGTGTGTGACATCGCTGCGCTGGCGGATATCGCCCACGGCGCGGGCGCCTTGCTGGCCGTGGACAACTGTTTTGCCACACCCGCCTTGCAACGCCCGATGCTGCTGGGTGCGGACATCGTGATGCATTCGGGTACCAAGTTCCTCGATGGCCAGGGTCGCGTGATGGCCGGTGCGCTGTGTGCCAGCCAGCAACTCGTGACGGAAAAGTTTTTGCCCATCCTCAAGAGCGGTGGCATGACGCTGGCGCCCTTCAACGCCTGGGTGGTGCTCAAGGGCATGGAAACACTGGGCATCCGTATGCGCGCCCAATCCACCAGTGCGTTGGCACTGGCGCAGTGGCTGCAAGAGCAGCCGCAGGTGGAGCGTGTGTATTACCCGGGGCTGGAAAGTCATCCGCAGCATCGCCTGGCCATGGCGCAGCAAGGCGGGCAGGGCGGTGCCGTGTTGTCGGTGGCCATGAAAGCGGACAGCCCGGAGCAGGCGCGCGCGCGCGCCTTCCATGTGCTGGACTCCATGCAGGTGTTGTCGCTGTGCACCAACCTGGGCGACACCAAGACGCTGGCAGCCCATCCGGCCAGCACATCGCACGGTCGCCTGACCGAAGTGCAGCGCCAGGCCGCAGGTGTGACACAAGGGCTGATCCGCTTGAGTGTGGGCCTGGAACACCTGGATGACATCAAGACTGATTTATTGCGCGGGCTGAGCAGCCTGCATTGAGAATGACAAAAATACGTACGCGCATTGCGCCCTCTCCCACCGGTTTTCTGCATCTGGGCACCGCCCGTACCGCTTTGTATTCCTGGGCCTATGCCCGCCACTTTGGTGGCGAGTTTGTGCTGCGTATTGAAGACACGGATGTGGCCCGTTCCACACAGGATTCGGTGGACCAGATCCTCGCCTCCATGCAATGGCTGGGACTGGAGTACGACGAAGGCCCGATTTACCAGATGCAGCGGCTGGACCGCTACAAGGTGGTGGTCGATCAAATGATCGCGGAGGGCAAGGCCTACTACTGCTACAGCACGCCGGAAGAGCTGGACGCTGTGCGCGAAGCCAAGAAGGCGCGCGGTGAAAAGGCGCTGTACGACGGCACCTGGCGCCCCGCGCCCGGCAAGACCTTGCCGCCCGTGCCCGAAGGCGTGAAGCCCGTGGTGCGTTTCTGCAATCCGCAGGACGGCGACGTCACCTGGAACGATCTGGTCAAAGGCCCCATCACCATCAGCAACCGCGAGATCGATGACCTGATCATCGTGCGCACCGATGGCATTCCCACCTATAACTTTGCGGTGGTGGTGGACGACTGGGATATGCAGATCAGCCACGTGTTTCGCGGCGACGAGCACATCAACAACACGCCCTGGCAAATCAATATCTTCAACGCGCTGGGCGCAGCGTTGCCACAGTTTGGCCATTGCCCGGTGATTTTGGGTGACGATGGGCAGAAGCTGTCCAAGCGCCGCGGCGCGGTCAGCGTCACCGCCTATGAAGACGGCGGCTACCTGCCCGAAGCCATGCTGAACTATTTGGCCCGCTTGGGCTGGAGCCACGGCGACGAAGAGCTGTTCACGCGTGAGCAACTGGTGAGCTGGTTTGATGGCACACACTTGAACAAGAGCCCCGCGCAGTGGGACCCGGCCAAACTGCTGTGGGTCAACGCGCAGTACATCAAGCAAGCGGATAACCTGCGCTTGGCGAAGCTGGTGGCCGCGCAACTGGTGAAGCTGGGTGTCACGTTGTCTGCTGAAACCATCGAATCCCATTTGCCACTGGTCTGCGCCTTGTTGAAAGACCGCTGCGACACCACGGTGGCTTTGGCTGCCTGGGCCGCGAAGTTCTATGCAGATGTGGTGGTCGATGCGGCAGAGAAAGCGCAGCACGTCACCGATGCAGTCAAACCCGCCATCGCCATGCTGCGTGAGAAGCTCTCCACCACGGCTTGGGACAAGGCCAGCATTGCGGCGGTCATCAAGGAAGTATTGACCGCCAACGGTCTGAAGATGCCGCAATTGGCCATGCCGGTGCGTGTTTTGGTGGTGGGTACACCCCAGACGCCATCGCTGGATGCGGTGCTGGAATTGTGCGGACAAGAAAAAGTCATCGAGAGGTTGGCCAAGGTTTGATTTTTCAGGTTATAATTTGAGGCTCGGAAATAAGATGACTTGTAAGAGTTGTCTTCGGTTTAGGGGGTATAGCTCAGCTGGGAGAGCGCTTGCATGGCATGCAAGAGGTCAGCAGTTCGATCCTGCTTACCTCCACCAAAATTTCTGAGAACGGATTAGTCCAAGGTTTTGACCCCATCGTCTAGAGGCCTAGGACATCACCCTTTCACGGTGAGTACCGGGGTTCGAATCCCCGTGGGGTCGCCAAGATTTATCGCAAGATAATCGAAGCGCAAGTTGGTAACAGCAAGTCCGAAAGGGTTTGCGACTTGGCTCGCAAGAGCAAATGGTTACCGCTACCAGGAGTGGTAGTTCAGTTGGTTAGAATACCGGCCTGTCACGCCGGGGGTCGCGGGTTCGAGTCCCGTCCACTCCGCCAGTTATGCTTGTAAGTTGTTGATTAATAAAAGTTTTTCACTTTATCAGTTTTCAACTAGCAAAGCAACTATCAAAAAGCCACTGCGGTTTCGCAGTGGCTTTTTTCTTTCATGGTTAGGCGGGACGTCCATTCACAAGCTAGGCTTTGAAGATGGACAAGTTCAATCAAATTTTCATTGAAGGCACAGCGAAAGTCGCAGCCGACTACATGCAGCTTCCGGTTTCAGGCATGGAAAACCCGATCTATCGGGAGCGTGTGTATTGCTATGAGCTCTACCACCAACTGCGCAGTCGATGGCCGCCCAATTGCGATTACTCACTCGGTGGCGAGGTAGACAAGAAAAGTCACCCTCTCATACGTGGCAATAATCTGGATAACGTGAAGCCTGATTTGCTCGTCCACCGGCCGGGTGACATGGGCGGAAACTACGCCGTCATTGAAGTCAAACCTGTGTCAGCTAGTAATGCTGGTCTTAAAAAAGATCTAAGAACGCTTACAGCGTTTCACCGATACGGTGAGTACGCGCGAACTCTACTGCTTGTATACGGTAATGCTGCGGATATTGAGCCTTTGCTTCAGCGGGTGCAAATAATGGCTCACCAGGACAACGGGGAAAACATCGATGTTGCCTGTGTTGAGATATGGTGGCACCGTCTTGCGGGGCAGCCAGTAGAACGCGTTGGATGACAAGGCTTGAGAGTTGAAAAATGCGCTGCCTGGCAAAGTCATATAGTCACCCCCTAGTCAAAGCAGGCGGCTAAAATTTAGTTGTCGAATCAAACTTTCGCACACCGAACGGCAAGATTCGACCCAAGCCCAAAACGGCACAGCCAGACGCGAACTGAGGCCCAGCCCTCACCACTCGCAGACTCGAATCCCTTTCCTCTTTCAGTTTTTGGATTCCACCAATCCCGGTGTGGCTGCCGCATGGACGCTTGATTTCAACCTAACCAGGAACGAGACCATGGCAACTTCAAAATCCGCAACTCATACCGGCCTCCCCGAAGGCTTTGAATCCCCTCTCAAGAGGGTCGCAATGGAGGAGCGCTGTGATGACATCATCGCGTCGATAGCCACGCTCAGTCAAAAATCCTTGGCCGATGTCCACAAGATGGCCGCGCAACTTGGCGTCCCAGCGGTAGGGCCGTACTTCATTTACGAATCCAAGATTGCCGCCATTCTTATCAACCTTGCGGGCCTTGTCGCCACAAGTTACAAAGAGTTCAGTTCATACGGAGAACTTGGCAACGCGTCTATCTTGCTTGTTGACTACGACGAGATCACAGAAATGGGGCGTCACGTAGTTTTCGTACGTGTTCCTGGTCAGAAGGGCTCACCCGAATGGAGCTACATCATTGATGTGGGCAACTGGATCGAACCCGAATATCACTACACCACGGCGCTGAACAAGTACAAGCCCGCGTACTTCATCAACGTCACGCCTCGGCCGCAGGCCAAAGGCAAGTAAGGGTGTTGCCTGCGGAACTGATCGGAGCCAAGGTCAGGCACGTCATGGTGCACGACGTCAAGGTGATGCATTTGGCCGATGGAGCCATGGTGCAACGTTATGGGGCGGTGGACATATGGACCGAAGGCGATGCCATCGTGCTTCGCTCTTCACCGCTGTACAGGTGCCCGCCCCTGTCCTCGGGTATGGCGGGCAGGGCGTCAACCGGCGCTACGGTCACAGTCTGTTCCCATGAGGAAGCTGATCACCTATCGAGCAGACTGAGCCCACGCTGGGAGCCCATGATGATGCACAGCCAAGTGATCGCAGCATTCAACCCCGACGAAGCTGCAGTCTGCCTGCGGTCAAGTGACGGTGAGGCCACCTGGATTACCTACAGTGCAGACTTAAGGCGGTTCGTTGTTGATGGCTTGGTGCGGGAACCCCAGCCGTAGGTTCCTTGGTCTAACGCGCGCTATCGCGCGGGCGGGCGCACTGTTTCAGCAATGGCAAACAGTTCAGCAGGTGAGGTACCCAGACCATGTGCAACGCGCACGATATTGAACAGCGACAAATTCTTTACGCCACGTTCAATCTGGCTGATGTAAGTCACATGCATATCGCTGAACTCTGCAAGCTGTTCCTGCGTGAATTTTTTGTCGTCACGCACTTGGCGGACGGCCGCACCAAAGCCATGCAGAACTACGTCCTTGCTTGGCGGTTTGGCAATCGACTTCCCCATCCGGGGAGTCTCATTTCTCTAGGCTTATAAATCCATAGACGATGAATCTATATCTGGCAAACTATGCACGATAACTAGATCAATAAATCTATAAACAGGAGGATCAATGTTCATTCCCACGCCCCTACTTCGACCATGGGTGCTTGTTGCACCTGCTGCCGCTCTTTTGACCGCGCTACTGTCAGGCTGCGCCCCCAAACCCCCGGGCTGCGATGACCCGCAGATCGTTGATAGATTCCGTCTGGGCATTGCGGACGACGGCGTCAAGCAGATCAGCAACAACATTGAGGCCGCTGGAAACTGGCGCCGCGCAGGGGCCAACCAATTGCGCGCTCAACTCGACGCATTCGGGAAGTCCATAAAGGTGGAGATGGTGACCATCACCACGAACGGTTATGACGCTGATGCCAAACTACATTCCTGCTCGGCAAACTTGATGGTGGCAACAGACGGTTCGCCCGTGCAGATCGAACGCATGCCGTACAGCATCCAAGGCACGGCTGATGGCAAGGATTTCGTGCTGAGCTCGCCGCAGTACCAGCTCGTTGTTGCCGGCATCATGGGCGCTTTTGATGTCTATCAGAGCAAGGCTAGGCGCGCTGCAAATAGCGGTCAGGCGCCAGTTGAAGAAGCTAAGTGAATTCGAGTGGCTGGAAATCTCCATCTCTCAACCATGCATAGGTAACCATGAAACGCTTGCATTCTTCAAAGAGCACATGAGTGCGGCGGACTGACACAGAAGTTCGAGCGCATTTTCGGTCAACCGACATCGCGGATTCTTCATTTTCGTTTCAACCCTCTTGAGTTCAACATGACACGTCTTATCAAGTCTTCGATTATTTATGCACTTGTCTTAGCGTGCGCAGCGACGCATGCAGAGAGCCCCAGCGAAAACGGTGTCGCAGCAATACCCGATTCGTGGCTGCTTGCAAGCAAAGGGCCGTCATGGTGGTACACGTCCAAGCCCAGTCCCAGTCCGGTTCAGCTTCAAGAACGCACACCCTCTGGTGCCGAGCAAGTGGTCATCGACAAGGCACGCGCTTTGGTAGCGACGAATCCCGCAAAGGGGTTCGCTTTAATGGATGGCAATACCGTCCTGTACACCGAGTTCAATGCCCCGGCGAATGCGGACTCCCTGTTCATGGGCATGTCTATGGGCAAGACTGTGACGGCCATGGGTGTTGGCAAAGCCATTTGCGCTGGTCATCTCCGCTTTGATACCAAAGCTGGTGATGCCGTGCCTGAACTAGACGGCACCGCACTCGGAAAGGCGACCGTGCGTGAACTGTTGCGTATGTCGTCTGGGACGGCTACTTTTAATGCGGATGCTTCTGTATGGACACCTGAACAAAACGATGCATGGAACCGGGGAACGCTGAACATCTTGGAAATGATTGCAGCAGACCGCGTAAGCAAGGCGGCTAAGGGCGTCTTCTCAGACTACAAGCCTGGCGAAAAGATGGAATACAAAGCCACAGACCCCATGACACTTGCAGTGGTCACGGCGCGCGCAACCGGGACGGCATGGTCGCAATGGCTGCAGGAAGAAGTGTTCAACCCTATGGGAGCGGCGAAACCCGGTCTCTATGGTCAAGACCGAAGCCTCAACGGGCTGGCAGATAGCGGGATGCGCCTGCGGATGGAGGACTGGATGCGATTTGCACTATGGGTCAAGCAGTCCTCCAAAGAGCCAGGATGCTTCGGTGACTATGTGCGTGCCGCTATGACGACGCAGATCACCAACGGACCTGCATCAACCAGAAAGAGTGGCAAATTGTTTGGTGGCTATGGCTACTTGATGTGGACGGAGAACGAAGTTGCTCCGAACACCGCATGGGCCGTTGGCTGGGGTGGTCAGCGTATCAGTTGGAATACAAAGAATGACCGCATGCTGGTGCTGTTTTCCAGCAGAGAAGATTTCATGGGCAAGGTCTATGCACTTGCGAAAGAGTGGGGCGCTATACCGGCCCAAACGGCAAAACCATAAATAGAAAAGCACCGGAGTACCCCTAACATGACACCACGCTTTATCAGATCTTCAATTGCCATCGCCGCTAGCACCTACATGCTGCTGGCCCTCGGAATCTTCTCGGTGACCGGAGCAGTGCATGCAGCATCCGTTCCAGATGGATCACTTTTGGCAAAGCAGCAGAACTTGCCTCGCTGGTGGTATGTCTCTAAGCCGAGCCCCAAGGCCGTTGCGCTGTACGAGCGTGCGCCGTCTGAGGCTGAACAGTCAGTGGTTGACAAGGCCAACGCCATGCTTGCTTCTGGAGAACTGCGCGCCTTCGCCATGTTGGAGGGCGACAAAGTGGTGCACAGCGGCTTTTCCGGCCCAGCCAATCCAGACTCTCTGTTCTACGGGTACAGCATGGGAAAAACCATCACCGGTATGGCAACTGGACAGGCCATCTGCGCTGGAAAAATGGAACTCACTAGCAAAGCCGGTGACGTTATTCCTGAACTGGCCGGAACCGACCTCGGAGAGTCGACTGTTCATGACTTGCTGCGCATGGCCTCCGGAACTCGCATGAACAACAACCACCCTTCGCTAATCCTCCCGTCGCAAGAGAGTGAACTGATACTCAAGAAATCCAGCTTCTTTGACCTGATGATGGACAGCGCGGTCACGAGTGCCCATAAATCAGTCTTCGGAAACAAGCGCAAGCCCGGAGACGCTTTTGAGTACAAGGGCACCGAACCGATGACTTTGGGCGTGATGATTGCGAAAGCTACAAGCATGCCGTTTAGTCAGTGGATGCAAGAACAAGTCTACGACCCGATGGGTGCCGCCAAGACGGGAAACTTTCTCGAAGATCCGCAACGTATTGGCATGACCTCTGGCGGTTCGCGTCTGCGCTTCGAGGATTGGCTACGCTTCGCCGTGTGGGTGAAAAAATCCAGCAAAGCCCCAGGCTGCCTTGGTGACTTTGTTCGCGCCTCAATGACGAAGCAGATTAAAAATGACCCTCTAAAACAGCGCCGCGCTGGATACTACTATGACAGCTACGGATACTTGATGTGGACAGAAAACACTATTGCTCCAAATACCGCTTGGGCGGTCGGATTGGGCGGCCAACTCATTGGGTGGAATCTCAGTAGCGACCGCATCATCGTAGCGTTCTCGAACGACGATTCGTCGTCTGCCAAGGTGTATGCCATGTCCAAGGAATGGAACGCCATCAAATGACCAGCACACTCAGACTGAATCGCTAGCACCCCATCTTTCCACCCGGCCAAAACCGGTTCATCCAAGCACTTAGCCCGCGCCCACTCAGGCGCGGGCTAAGTGCTTTTTGCATTTCTGATTCCACTTGAAAGGCTCAACCATGGGTACTGATCATGTTCCCGTGCCGGATCGGCACGTCCAAACCGTCAAAACCAACGGGCCAGCCCTGTTCGATTTAGGCGAGGTCGTGGCAACACCAGCGGTGCTGGCCCATCTCGACAAGCACGGTGTTTATCCCTCGGTCCTGCTGAGTCAGCATTGCCACGGCGATTGGGGCGTAGTGGACGCCCATGATGCCAAGTGCAACAACGAGGCGATCCACAACGGCGGCAAGATTGTGAGCGCCTACGACGTGGAGGGCATACGCATTTGGGTGATCACCGAGGCCGAGAGCGGTGCCCCCAACCGACAGCGCGCCAGCACGTGTTTATTGCTTCCCGATGAGTACTGACATGACCAGCCGAATGGTTGCCCTGAGGCCGATGCGAGACTTGATGACCCGCCTTCCCACACTTCCAGTCACCGGCGGGCAGAAAGTGGACTATGCCGCTGCAGATCCCGCGCTCCTAGTGGCCATTGCTGAGGATGCGGAAATCCTAGTGGGCACGATGCACAACGGTGTCAGTGCCATCGGGCAGTTGCTGGCGAACTCCGCCGTCATGGTGGAAGACGGAACCATCAGCGCCGATTGCCTGGAAGCGCTTGGCTTCCTCATGTCCGAGCTGGGTGATATGGCCGCAAGCTGTATGGCCCTGGCCGCGCATTGCCGCCGGGAAACCGCCGACTACAACCCATCGTAAGCAACGGCGCAGGCGGCCAGCAAAACGCGGCCAGGCGCTGCAACAGTTCTTCGGCCGTACGCATACCGGCCACCACTTCCCCCTGAACCCTCAAAACGCGGCCACGTGCGCCGCGCAGTGACCCATGGAAGACGCATGAATACGCAACACCCCACAACCACCAAAACCCCAAACCCGAAGCCAAAATCTTCGCAGCTTGTCCTTAGCTACACCGATGCCGCCCAGTCGGCCTCGACCAAGCGCAGCTATGCGCAGGATGTGCGGCACTTCAAGGCCCACGGGGGGAGGATTCCGGCCAGACCCGAGATGGTGGCCGAGTACCTGGCCAAGTTTGCCGGGGTGCTGGCAGTGGCCACATTGGCCCATCGTCTGATTGCGATCCACAGGGCGCATACAGACCGAGGGCTGGAAAGTCCCACCAGAGACCGGCTGGTCAAACGCACGATGCAGGGCATACGCCGAACCCTCGGGGTGACGCAAAGGCAGGCGAGGGCGCTCGTTAAAGACGATCTTGTTGAATTGCTCGTACAAGTTGCTAAGCAGAAGCCCTTGAAAGCTGCGAGAGACAAGGCGATTCTCTTGCTCGGTTTCGCCGGTGCATTTCGGCGATCTGAACTCGTTGCTTTGCGGATGGAGGACATCACGCCGCACGCCCACGGCATCGAGTTGCTGATTCGTCGGTCTAAGACTGATCAGGAGGGTGAGGGCAGGACGGTGTTTGTGCCGCTGGCCAAATCGGAAGAGCGCTGTCCGGTCAAGGCCTTGGACCGCTGGCTAGAACTGGCGGGTATCGGCGAGGGCCCCTTGTTTCGACCCGTGAATCGGCATGACCGGGTAGTGAGAGAGCTGGCCCTGACGCCGCAGTCCGTAGCGCTGATTGTGAAGTCGGCGGTTGGAAAGGCCAAAGGTGCCGATGCTGCCAAGCTGGTATCAGGTCATTCGCTGCGGGCTGGGTTTGTGACGGAGGCTGCAACAGTGGGCATGCCGACAAGCGCCATCATGGGGCAGACCGGGCACAAGTCTCTTGAGATGGTGTATCGCTACATCCGGCCTGTTGAAAAGCGCCGCATACAGAGTTTGCTATGACGCATACGAATCTTCCCAACCCAGCCGGTTCGCTGCGCAAGATTCTGTTTCTGGATTTTGATGGGGTGCTCCACCCCGCTTGGGGCAACAGCCTGCCTGAATTCGTACACGCGCATGCACTGGCGCAGGCAATAGCGGGACGGCCCTGCGAGATTGTGATTTCGTCTACGTGGCGTGAGCATTACCCATTGGCTCAGCTCAAACAGTTCCTCGTGCCTGAGTTGGCTGGGCGTGTCATTGGGGTGACGGGACAGGACCCTCCAGGCCGCTATCCCCGCCACAAGGCGATCCTGCAGTATCTTGCGACAGTGGGCGAGGAGGTTGATTGGCGCGCATTGGATGACTCGGGGGCCGAATTCCATGAATGTCCAAATCTGATCCTGTGTGACGGCGCCGTCGGACTGCAAAGGGCTCAAGTTGAGCAGGTGTCTGAGTGGCTCGACGATGGGAGTTTCACGTGTGGCAGCGCATGACAACCTGTTGGCATTTGCGAGAAGGTCTGAAGCCCCCTTGAATTCTTGTTCCAGTTAGAAGTGGTGTTTTGGGAATTGTTTCACACGATACTCAACCGGTGGAATGCGGCCCAGAGATTCGTGTGGTCGGTGGTGGTTGCATCTGTTGCCCCTGCACCAGCAAATCAAACACAACCCGAGCAAAGTTCGCGGCCTTCTTCGGGTCGGCCAGTAACTGCATCATCTGGTTCTGATGGGCTTCACTGCTGTCCATGATGGCATCGTCTATTGCCTTGGAGAAATCGCCCAGCATGGCCTGTTCGGGCGAGTTGTTCTCGATCTGCTTCATCACCTTTAGGTTTTCGCCCACTTTGTCGCGGATCGTATAGGCGTAGTTCACCATGTCCTTGTCGGTCAGCTGGTCGGTCACAAACACCTCATTGAGACGATTGATGATCTGCGACAGAAGCTCTTCCGTCTTGTCTTTTGGTTTGGCCGTACCCAGGCCTTCGCCTGGCACCAGCTTGTACTCCGCACTATTTTCTTTGAGCACCAGATCCTGCTGGCGTATCTTGGCCACGCGGTAGTGGCTCAGCACCACGTTACCGAGGTCGATGTCGTCTTCATCGAGCAAAGTTTCGCGCAGCATGGGCCGCAGGTTGCGTGCGTAGAGGCTGAGCTTTTCCAAGTCGGTGTCGTCGTAATCCACGATCTGAGACATGAACTCGTAAAAGCGCACAAACGTGCCCAGGTCTTTCTTGAAGATTTCCAGCGCGTCTTTTTCTTTCTGGCATTCCTTCAGGCTTTTCTCGGCGTTCGCAATCAGCACCGCATCGCCCGTCTTCTGGGTGCGCTCAAACATCTCCTTGGCGATCTTGAAAGCCTCCACCGCCGATTTGTAGCGCAGCTGCCAGCGTTGCACCGCAGGCTTGCAGATATTGGCAATCGCCGCATTGCTCTTGTTCTTCACATAAAACGCCGCGCAGAACTGCTCCACCTCCTGCCAAGTAAAAATGCCACCCGCACGTAGCTTGTCCTGCAGCACAAAGATCAGGTTCGGGTCCGAGACATCCAGTAGTTCAGCGGTCTGGAAATACGGCTGAAACGCTTCCAGAATCTCATCCGGGTCATTGAAGAAGTCCAGCACATAGGTGCCCGTCTCGGCCTTATTCGGGTAAGTGCGGTTCAAGCGCGACAGCGTTTGCACGCACTCCACCCCGGCCAGTTTCTTGTCCACATACATAGCGCACAGCTTGGGCTGGTCAAAGCCGGTCTGGAACTTGTTGGCGACGATCATCACCTGATAGTCGTCCGAATCAAAAGCCTTGCGCATGTCGCGGCCCTTGAGGTTCGGGTTCATATTGGTTTCGGTGAACTTCTCGCCCATCAGGTCGGCGACATTCGGGTCTTTTTCGGTGAACTCCACCTCGCCAGAAAACGCCACCATGGCATGAATTTTCTGGTAACCATTCTCCGAGATGTACTTGTCAAAACACAACTTGTAGCGCACCGCTTCCTTGCGCGAGCTGGTCACCACCATGGCCTTGGCTTGCCCGCCCAGCAAACCCATCACGTTGTCCTTGAAGTGCTCCACAATCACCATCACCTTCTGGGCGATGTTGTGGTCGTGCAGACGCACCCATTGGTTGAGCTTCACCTTCGCCCGCTTGCTTTCTACTTCCGCGTCGGCATCCTGCACCTTCAGGGCCAGCTTGTACGCCACCTTGTAGTTGGTGTAGTTCTTCAGCACATCGAGGATGAAGCCCTCCTCTATAGCCTGCCGCATGCTGTACACATGAAAGGCCGCTGGCTTGTTGGTGACGGAAGCCACCTCATCCGGCCGCGGCACGCGGCCAAACAGCTCCAGCGTCTTGGGCTTGGGCGTGGCGGTAAAAGCAAAGTAGCTCAGGTTGCCCGATGCACGGCGCGAGGCCACCGTGGCGGCGATGATGTCGTCGCTATCCAGCTCCTCAGTCTCTTCCCCCGCTTCCTTCATCAGCACCTCTTTGAGCTGCCGCGCCGTCGAGCCGCTTTGCGACGAGTGCGCCTCGTCGGCAATGATGGCGTAGCAGCGCTCCTTCAGGCTCACGCTGTTTTCAATCGCCCGTAAAACAAAGGGAAAGGTCTGGATAGTGACAATGATGATGGGCTGGGCCGACTCCAGGGCGGCAGCCAGCTTCTCGGACTTGGACCCGTCGCCTTCGTTGTTGTTGATGCGCCCTACTACGCCATCGGTATGCTCAAACTGGTAGATCGTGTCTTGCAACTGCGCATCCAGCACCGTGCGGTCGGTCACCACAATGACCGAGTCAAACTGCTTCTTGCCATCGGGTTTGTACAGCGACGAGAGCTGGTGCGCCACCCAGGCAATCGAGTTCGACTTGCCCGACCCCGCGCTGTGCTGAATCAGGTACTTCTGCCCCGGCCCTTCGCTGCGCGCCGCCGCCAGCAGCTTGCCCACCGCATCCCACTGGTGGTAGCGCGGGAAGATCATGCTTTCCTTCTTGTATTTGCGGCCTTCCCAGTCTTCCTTGTCCTCAATCTGCAAGTGCACAAAGCGCGCCAGGATGTTGAGCAGGTTGTCCGGCAGCAGCACCTCGTTCCACAGGTAATCGGTGGCGTAGCGGTGGATGTCGTCCGGCACATCGTTGCCCGCGCCACCATCGTGCGTGCCTTTGTTAAAGGGCAGAAAGTAGGTGCCCTCCCCCTCCAGCCGCGTGGCCATGTGCACCTCGTACTGGCTGACTGCAAAGTGCACCAGCGCACCGCGCTTAAAGGTCAGCAGCGGCTCCGCTTTCTTGGCAACCGGGTCGATAGGCAGGCGCGTGGTCTTGTACTGCCAAATGGCGCGTTCCACCGCCTGCTTGAATTCGCTCTTCAGTTCCAGCGTAGCCACCGGCAGGCCATTTACGAACAGCACCAGATCAATGCGCCAGGCCTTGGCCTTGGTTCCACTTTCGGCCAGATGAGCTTCGGACGCCCACGGGCTATACACCAGCTCCGGCACCACACGCAGGCGGTTCTTGGCGTAGCGGGCCAGTGTGTCCGGGTTAAGGTCGTGCTCAGGTTTGAACTGGCACAGCGACAAGCGCGCATTGCGGTCGCGCAGCTCGTGGCGCAGCACCCCCAGCGTGCCAAAGGTGCGGCTGTCCTTGTGCGTGGCATTTGGGTCGGCCTTGCCCAGTTGCACGGCAATCAGTTGCAAAAACTTCTGCTCCGCATCCTTGGGGTGGTTGGCGCAAAACTTTTGCCACTGCGCATCTTGCGTCTCTTGCACAAAGCCCAACGCATCCTCGGGGTACAGAGCCAGTTCACGGTTGTACTTGTCCGGCGAACCGAGCAGCCAGCCATTCGCCAGTAGTTGGCGAATGATGTCGTCTTGAAAGATGCGTTCGGTGGCTTGGTCGCTCATGGCTGGGGGCTCTATGTGGGTTAAGAGGTGTCAGGCGGCGGCTTGCCAGTCGCGCACGTCGATCTTGCCGGTGACGGCGGCGGAGATCAAGGCGGTGCGGCGTTCTTGCAAAAGAGAGACCTTACTAATTGCCAAATTTATAACAACGTCCATTTTGGAAAGACGTTGCTTTATAGATGTTTCTATCTCAAGCTGCTCAGATTTGGGAGGGATCAACAAACTCATCTCTCGCACGGTCTCGATGGACACCTCACTAAATGTGCTGCCCTGTTTGCTCAACTCCCAATAGCGACTAACAGCGTCAGTCCCAAAGAAGAGGACCAAATAACTGGATACCAAACTCATGCCGGGAATTATTCGCGCAACGCCTCTGGAGAGATTTACACCCTTAAGGCTTTCTGGAACAACGTAGGCGGCTCCAATTGATGCACGTATTCCTAAAATTACCTCGCCACCTTCAAGCGTCGATCTTGGGTAAGCAGCAGCAATATCTTTTGTAGTTTTCTGAAGATCATCAATCCCGAAGGTGCCACGACTCATATTTGTTGTTTGCACAAATGGGACCCCATCATCTAGCGGCTCTCCAGGCTGAACAA
The DNA here is from genome assembly GCF_001955715.1 of Rhodoferax saidenbachensis. Taxonomy (NCBI): domain Bacteria; kingdom Pseudomonadati; phylum Pseudomonadota; class Betaproteobacteria; order Burkholderiales; family Comamonadaceae; genus Rhodoferax; species Rhodoferax saidenbachensis. The sequence continues at coordinate 1,116,198 of NZ_CP019239.1, forward strand.
TCCCGTAGGAGATCGAGGAGCCGGATTTAATTGCATGCTTAAGCCTACAAACAGTCCAATGCGCAGGCACTTCGCCTAGCCACTCCACGCCGGAGTCTTTCATCGGGGCGTTGGGGTTGAGGCCTTTGGTGACGGCGTGGCTAATGACGGCTTGGCGCTTTTCCTTGAGCAACTCAATCAGCCGCTGCTGCTTCTCGATCAAGGCATCAATCTTCGCCGTTTCGTAGTCGAGGAAGGCGACGATTTTTTGTTGCTCATGCAAAGAAGGAAAACCAAACTTCTCGGACAGATATGAAGCGGAGTCTAGATTCTGGATACCTGTGTTTTGCTTAATAGAGCAGTAGTTAATGTTGCCACTGTAAAAACGGCTAAATACATAGTTCAGGTAGCTACCGGAAAAACTAGGATTGGGCGTCATTTTTGCAACGAAGTTTGATGTAACCGCTGCAAAATCTTTGTTGAAAAGAACCACCTGACCAACGAGCGTTTTTTCGCCACCACCTGACTTCTCAAGCAGTAAATCCCCATGTCTCAAAAGCCTCGATCGCTTTTCCTTTGGGTCGATTTTTCGGTGTGTAAAGCCCTCATCAACGATTGAAAGCCTCAGCCGATCAAAGTCGGCGACACGAATGACTATGGTGTCATTGCCATCATTCTCGGGTTCACTACCCCATATTCCGTTCACACAATCGAGTACGCTGCGCTTAAGTTGCATAACCTCCCAAGCGCCAGGGATTGCTCCAAGATTATTAACCCTTGAGTTTTTGTACTCTGGATAGGCCTTATACCGACTCACGAATGCACCTCGCGGAGCAGTGCCATGATCTCGGCACTCACGGCATCCAGATCGGTGTCAATATCTTCCAGCGGCCGTGGCGGTTGGTACTGGTAGAAGTGGCGGTTGAAGGGAATTTCATACCCCACGATGCCGATCTCGCCATCCTTGGCGTCGCGCTTGCTGGCGTCGATCCACGCATCGGGCACATGGGGCTGCACTTCGGCGATGAAGTAGGCCTCTACGCTGGCAGTCACGCTGCGGCTGGGGTCTAGGGCCACGTTTTCAAAATCGCGCAGCTCGCCATCGGCTTGGTATTCGATGATGTCCTTGTTCACCGCAAACAGGCCATACAGTGGCTTGGCCTTGCCTTTGTGAACCTTCTTGATCACCTTTTCGGCGGCGGGGTTCTTCCAGCTCACGGCATCGCCAATCTGCTTTTTCTCTCTGGCGTCCAGCGTAGTACCCGCCCGCTTGCTCGCGGCCTTGATGGCTTCGTCGTAGCCATTGAAGTCGTCGCACTGCGCAGTGCCGATCTCGCCTTGCAGGGCGCGGGCTTTGCGCAGCACAGCCTTTTGCGCCAGCCAGGTGTTGGCATCGAGCAGGTCTTTGATCTGCTTTTCCTTGAGGTCGGCAAAGTGGCTTTTGAGATAGGCGCGGATTTCGACGTGGTGCTCGCCTAGCTGGCCGTAGTGCGGGCAGTCTGCGTCGTCGCTCCACTGCGCTTGCCCATATTCGCTGTAAATCCACTGCATGGCGCTGCCGAGTGCGCCAGACTCAAAGCGCAGACTGGCTATGCGTTCATTGCTGAACTGCCACGACAAGCGCAACGGCCGCTCGATGGTGATCCGGCGGTAGCCAAATTCGTACGTGGCAAAAATTTTGCTGGAGAAGGTTTTGGCAGCTTCGGGCTTGGGGTTGGCGGCTTGGCGGCCACGGTTGCTTTTTGGCTCGGCGGGCTTGTCCAGCGCCTGCGCATCGACCACCTCAAAGCTGCCAAAGCAGCGGGTGATGGTGGCGATATCGGCCTCGTCCATGACATTGCGCTTGCTGCCCAGTGATTTGCGCATCTTGCCGCAGAGGTTGACGCCGTTGATGAGCTGCACCTTGCCTTTGCGCTCAGCGGGCTTTTTGTTCGACAGCACCCACACATAGGTGGCGATGCCGGTGTTGTAGAACATGTCGGTAGGCAGGGCGACAATGGCTTCGAGCAGATCGCTTTCCAAAATATGGCGGCGGATTTCGGACTCGCCCGAGCCTGCGCCGCCGGTGAAGAGAGGCGAGCCATTGAGGATGATGCCGATGCGTGAGCCGCCGTCCTTCACATCGCGCAGCTTGCTGATGAGGTGCAGCAGAAACAGCAGGGAACCGTCGGACACACGCGGCAGGCCAGGGCCAAAGCGGCCGTCGAAACCCTTGAGGGTGTGTTCGTCGGCAATGTCGCCTTCGATCTTTTTCCAATCCACGCCAAAGGGTGGGTTGGAGAGCATGTAGTCGAACTTGCTAGCGTAGAGGTGATCGTTGGATAGCGTGTTGCCGAGCTTGATGTTGCTGACATCCTGCCCCTTGATGAGCATGTCGGCCTTGCAGATGGCGTAGCTCTCGGGATTAAGCTCCTGACCGAAAGCGCGCATGGCAGCCTGTGGGTTCAGCTCGTGCACATACTCCATGCCCGCCGAGAGAAAGCCGCCGGTGCCTGCCGTGGGGTCATAAATAGTGCGGATGATGCCGGGCTTGGTGAGGGCTTCGTCATCTTCCATGAACACCAGCGACGTGGTGAGGCGCACGATATCGCGCGGGGTGAAGTGCTCCCCCGCCGTTTCATTCGAGCTTTCAGCAAACTTGCGAATCAGCTCTTCAAACACCAGGCCCATCTCGTAGGGGGAAACCGCCTTGGGGTGCAGGTCCATAGTGCGAACCTTTTGCACAACCTTGTAGAGCAAGTTGGCGTCGTTCAGCAGGCCAATGAATTCGGCGAACTTGAAGTGGTCAAAAATCTCGCGGGCGTCATTGGAAAAGCACTGGATGTAGCGCTCCAGATTGGCCTTGATGCCCGACTCGCCCAGGGTGCCGAGGTCCATGGGCGAGGTGTTGAAGAAAGACAGGCCGCCGGTGGCACGCAGAAGCAGCTTTTCCTTGGCCTCTTCGGCGATGGCCATCTTTTCCACCTTAGCCGCTTCGGCCAGCACGGCGGGCTTGCTGCTCTCCAGCACACATTCCAAACGGCGCAGCAGCGCAAAGGGCAGGATGACGCGGCCGTATTGGCTCTGCTTGAAGTCGCCGCGCAGCAAATCAGCCAGCGCCCACAGGTCGGCGGCGAGGTTATTGGTTTCTTGGGTCATGTATTACGAACGAGGGGTTGGGGTTTCAACCGTGTGAGAGCGAGTATTGCACGGGCTTGGGGGTGAATTGCCGAACCGATGCACAGGCGCTAGCCTACAAAACACAAAGCCTGAACCGTTAGCCAATGTGCAGCCCCTAACGCTAAAGAACTCTGGTGGCTAGTTGACCACCGTTAGGGTTGGCCAGACTCATGCTTCCCGGCTGAAGTCCGCAATAATGGAACGTCAGCTTTAGGAATTCTTGTAATTCGGCCTTGCCGCGACAGCCGACAATGCCATGCTCAGTCCCGGCGTTAAGACTGGGCCATTTGCCGTAGTCGGCGAATGACGGCTTTGAGGCATCGAATTTAGTACTTCACCGGACTTGGGACTTCGTCTTCCAAGATCCCTCTCTAGGCTGAAAGCTACCACCAAGACCTGCAGGCCGAGGGGGTACAACAGTCGAATTCGGAATCTCATCGGACTGCCTCCCGTCATGGGATTCTAGGGCGTCCGGGAGAGTCAGCTAACAGCTGGACGCTGCGCGCCCACAGCATGGTGCTATCGGTCAGTTATATTGCCAAAATAATAGAACATGGGACGGGACAATATGGGTAACTGGCCACTTACTGAAGTCAAGTTAAAGATCGCGGTGCTTGCCAAGAGCGGAGTGGGAGGAACCAAACTTCTTGAGGTGCTGGCCAACGGTAGCTCTTGTGCTCCCACAGAGTGTGACCAACTCGACTTCAAGCGACAGGTTAACGACGATGAAATTGGAATTGCCGAAACCTGCAGAGATGTTGCCGCTTTTTACAACATGTATGGCGGATTCATCGTTGTTGGAGTTGCTGAAAACGGCAATGAGACCTTCGAGGTAGTGGGTGCAACAACAGGGTTCGAAGTCGAACGCATAAAGAATAAGTTGAAGGACTTTACGGGTGAACGGGTACTGATTACACAAGAGGCCTGTACTTGGACAGTATCTCCAAATGACTCCGTTCAGGTTTTTGTATTGAATATTCCGGCCAGGAGTAGTGACGATCCTCCAATTGCCTTTCTAAAAGATGGACCGGCCAAGGGCGCCAAGGGCAAGCGAATCTTTGAGAAGGGAGAGATCCCAATTCGGATCGGAGATGAAACCACTACTGCGCTAGGAGCAAAGGTTGTGGAGATTTGGGCGAGTAGGCCTCATCCATTACTTTCAAAAGCTGATGGGAAAGTCACTGCCCCACTTTCTCGCATCTCACACAACTTACCTGACCGCAACATCATTTGCCCACAGGTTATGGGCCGCAAGGAAGCGCTAGAGCACCTTTGGAGGTGGTTACCTGACGACCTCTCACACGTCAAAGTGTTAGCTGGCGAAGGCGGTATCGGCAAATCAAGTGTGGCATACGAATTTGCGGATCAGGTTTCTTTGCTGAGTCAGCAAGTTTTTCAGCAAGTTGTTTGGTTAAGTGCAAAGCAACGGCAATTCAGACCACTAACGAATACTTACAACGAGATGGCTGAGACTCATTTCGGGACATACGATGAGCTCTTGGATCGAGTATGCGATTTTTTGGCAATTACTGATGGAGAACGCTCTGAATCAAACCGACAGAAGAAGTTGAGATTGATTAAACAAGGCTTTGAAATCGTACCTTCGTTGGTTGTAGTCGATGACATTGATTCGCTTGAAGAAAGCGAGCAACGCCAGGCTCTGGAGCTAGGATTTTTACTAAGCGGAACAAAAACAAAACTGTTGCTCACGACGCGAAATAACATTATTTATTCCGGAGATGTCTGTTACACAGTTCGAGGAATTGAGAAGCAAGAATTTCCGGCATTCTTTGAAGCTCTTCAAGTTAGGTTTCCCTCCCCTACCCGGCGAACCCCAAAGCCGTCAGAAGTTGACAGAATTTGGGAGGCGTCGAGAGGTAGTCCACTTTTTGCGGAATCCATCCTGAGGCTTCTTGCATATCAAAATGTTGGGGAGGCAATTGGTCATTGGAAGGGCGCGGCAGGAGATGACGTTCGCAAAGCCGCACTCCACAGAGAGATCATGCAATTGTCTCCGGAAGCAATGCGAATTTTGTTGACACTAGCTCTGCTTAGTGAAGCTTCTCTCGCGGAGCTTGCGGAAGTAACGGGTTACGACTCCGCTCGCGTAGCGGCAGCAATTCAGAATCTGTCTAGTCTGTTTCTTGTGGAGGCACCCAAACTAGGGGGCGAAAATCGGATCAGAGTTAGCGAAACTACTGGGCGCTTAGTTCTGTCGATCAGACGCGAACTTGCTGCAGATCATGTGCGAATTGAGAAAGCTATTAGGGACTTTAGAGCCATTGCGCCCGAAGGGCAACAACGAACGGCAAACAAGTTAATAGGTGCTGCAATTCTGCAAGCGTCTGCTTTGGAGCGTCAAGGGAGAATTAGTGAGGCACTTGATACGCTAACCCACGCCATTAGAAAGACTGCCAAGGGCAAGCGGGGAGACTTGCTGGCTTATGTGGGCTACCTGCATTCTAGAAAAGCGCCTCCAGAGTTCGAACATTCTCGACGAGCATGTCGAGAAGCGTTCAATGAAGCATGTTGTAAACCACGACTCTTCGAAACCTGGTTTGGCGCTGAATGGGAGCTGGGGAATTTTCCCGGTACGGAGGAGGTTGCGCGTGCGGCCATTGACAAGAATATAGAACCTATTTTTGAATGGCGAATTCGCCTAGCTGCAGCATTGTCTTCGAAGGCACATGCGCAGAGTGGCGGCAGAATTTCTGTTTCAGTTCTGCCTGCTTATCTTGAGGCAAGTCGGGAACTCTCAGAGGCCATTCACCTCGCTCCGTCGGATGAAGCGCATAAGTGGCGTAGTAACCTTGAAGATACGAATGACTCCATTTATCGAGCTTCGCTTGAGGCTGTCGCTAGTCCACTAGATAGGCTAGCAGTAATTCGACACCTATCAACATTTGTTCGCCAAGGAGACTGGCGAATTCGTAACTATTCGCGAATACTTGGGCTTATTGAAGAGCTTTTAGCAATTGCTTCAAAAAGTGCGCATGTAAACCCTGGTCAATTTTTGTCAGCACGCTCTTCGTTCGAGGAGCTTCGAAGCCTATTGAGTGAACGCATTGAGCGGTTCCCCAACGATGAACGGCATGAATCTCTACTTTATAGGTGCGACATCCTTGGCGCGCAGCTCTTCAGTACCAGTCCACCTGAGAGTTCACTAGACGCTCCCAGTGACCCAGATAGTGGGCTGCATTCCGCGGACTTCCAGATAACTGAGAGGCAAGAACACTCCTTGGATGGCGTTTTGATTTCGTCTGCGAGTGTCGAAATTCGGCGTCCCACACTGCCTGATCATCTATCTAACGATAAAACCAGTCCGCACTACAACGCTGATTGCTTCAAATTTCGAATTGGAATCAGGCTCAATGGCAAAGAGCGAGCAGATGTTGAGGAGTACTGCATTAGTGAAGGTTGGGTAATGGTGCCCTCTGGAAAGACTCGCGATAGGCGCGGAAGGCGTCTGTTAATCAAGCTCAAAGGTACTGTTGAATCGTTTTATAGGGATTGAAGTCTCCTTGAAAACCTGATCCAGTTGGAAGCAGAGAACTCAGTCCAAAAATCCAATTTGCAAAATATCGGAGTCTGCTTTGTAGTGAGGAATTTTTGGGGCCTGTAGGACTACTTTGGGTCGGAACGCCGCTTTGCACCATGAGCAATCGAAGCAGCTTACTGTCAATAATCGAACATTGTCGATATTCAGCCGCATTGCTACAGCGGTATTCGACCCAAAGCCAGATAGCAGACATCCGCGAGATATGTCAGTTGATGCGGATAGGTGGCTGAAATGCAGGAAAGGCTACAAGCCCAGCGTGTGTCCCAAACCAACCGGCAGTGGGGTACTCGCTGTTCAAAAAAAGCGGGACCCTAAGGTCCCGCTCTCCACCTGCTCACCCTTTCGCTTAGGCGTGCTGGACCAAAGTCCACGTCGTCGCCTGCTGGTTGTACGGCGGCATCCGGTTGCCAACGGCAATCGGAGCAGTCGTATTTCCATTGGCGGGACGCCACACACCACTTTCAGGACAGGTTTCGCCCGTGCGGGCAGTAGTACCGAGAGGCTTACGCATTTGGATTTCTCCAGTTACACGGCGAGATTGCCGTGCCGTAATGATTAATCAGTACGATTTCGTTGTCAAGATGTATCTTTACGAATTCGTCTGTATCATGCGCCGATGGCTTCCACATTTGGTGTTCGGTTAAGAAAATTTCGCATGGCAAAAAATCTCTCTCTGCAGCAGCTTGCGGATGAGGTTGGCGCGTCAAAGGCTCACATTTGGGATTTGGAGCAGGGCAAAACCAGCAATCCGACATTGGCTCTGCTGACCGAGTTGTCCAGAGCTTTGGCCATACCCATCAAAGAGTTGATTGGAGAGGTAGATGCTTCTGCCGATGAAGAGAATCTCGCGCCGCTCTTTCGTGACCTCAGAGGGCTTACGCCAGAGCAATTGGAAGTAGTGCGCGGGCTCACCAAGAACCTTAGGGAGATGGGCAATGGAGGTAAATCTAGAAGTTGATCGAAGCGATCTAGCGGATACTGCCCAGCCGGACAGGCTGGCCTCAATCCTTATTGGTCAGGTAAAGCAGCAACTCGAGACGTTGCTCCCATTGCCTATAGAAGCAGTCGCCAAGGCATGCGGCATCCTGGAAATTCAGGAGATGGAGACGGACGCATTTGAGGGTGGCCTAATTCAGGATGAAGCCAAGAGCCACGGCTATATCCTTCTGCGCGCTGGGCGGGGAATCCAACGCAGCCGCTTCACCATTGCTCATGAGTTAGGCCACTTCGTAAACCTGCGCCATGTTGCCCCGCCTGGTAGCGACAGGATGCTGTGCAACAAGGATGATCTACGCAATTCAGAGCTGACGAGTCGTGGCCAGCATGGCATGGAGGCTCAGGCAAACGAGTTTGCATCGTGCTTGTTGATGCCAGCGAAAGAGATCATGGCGCACTCATCAATGCGGGGCAGTGCTGAGATGTCGCGTCTATTGGAGTTGCATACGCTATGCGGTGTTAGCAAGGAAGCGGCCGCTCGACGGTATGCCCAACTTCATGGCGATGATTTCGCCGTCGTGTTCTCAAAGGATGGCAAGTACATTTACTCGATCAGGGGCGGTGAGTTCCCTTGGATTGATCTCCGCAAAGGGCAGGAACTGTTTCACAAGACTCATGCTCGTGGGTTTAATGGGGAGACCGGGGTCATTTCTGACCAAGAAGATTCAGATGCGCACTGGTGGCTGAATGATCGAGACGCTAAGCGCTGGAATCTCTGGGAGGAGGTTCTCATCCAAGACAGTGGATTCCGCATGACTCTAGTATTAGGTGAGCGTGAAGACAATGAATAGAAATCTACCTTCAGCTCGTGCAGCCTAAAGCGGGCAGCCACCATGGTCCGCCTTAACGCTTCGCTCCAGCTCAAACGTTAGGCCGCAGAATGACGCACACTCCACTGCTTTGGCCTTCAATTCTCACTCCGGCCGCTGAGATAGCCGAAGTCAAATCCCTCTACGCCCTCCTGACCGGCGTTGAGTGCAGCGCCAAGGGGTGGGATGCGGCATTGGCTCTCTATCGGACATCACTCTCCCCACCAAACTCAATCTCTAAAGACGTTGCAAGCCGCTGGCGATGGATCGCATGTAACGAATGCATCCTTGAGCTGTATCACCTTCGCTCTCGAATGGAGAAGATTCAAGCAGTGCAGCTGCGAAAGTGTCCTTCGCTTCTGCCTTGGATCGACTCAGCCGTCACCCGCAGCGCTCGAAAGCGCCTGGACGATCACTTTCCAGACATCGAAGCACTTCGTCATGCGACGGCACACAAAGGAGAGAACGAAGTCAATCCAAATGCGCACGCACCGGAGGGGCAGCAGTTCGCGCTTACTGGCTTCCGCGAGCCGCACAGGTACAGCACGCCCTACCTTGGCAAGATGCGTTCGCTCGACATTACAAATGAGTCTCTTATCAAGGTGGTAGAGGTCGTTGATGCATACCTTTCCGCCTTCGAGCCGGCTGCCGAGGAACTCGAACGACAAGGCCACCTGGAGTGAACAAGCTGCGGCCTACTGCCCGAAAGCAGACGTTCACCGACGACCGCTTCCGGCCCCTTACCCGCTATTGACTAGGTCGCAAGGATCATTGCCGAGTAGCCAACTTTCAAATATTGAAAATATTTGAGCAACGGCGCGGCAGACGAATCCGAGGCCTATCTCTAACCTTTCAACTGTTGCCGATCCGAGCAACGTCACTATTGAAAGGGTTCTCATGTCCAAATCTTCTGCAAAATCCACGCCCATGACCGGCCAGGGCGCTGCTCGCATCCAGTCTGCTGCCGCTAAGGTCAACGGCGGGCAAGTCAAAGCTGGCACCTTTGCTGCACGGGCACAGCGTGCAGCTGCTACCAACCAAGGTACGCCTAAGAGCTCCAAGTAAGGGGCTGGGATCAGCGTCAGAAATGGCGCTGATCCCGACAATTACCATGCGATACAGCAACGACAAAGAGATCTCCGCCATCGTGCGGAAGCTATTGAACACAGGATGGCGGTACATGGCAGGAACAAAGCACGGCAAGATCATTGCACCAAACGGCCGGAAACTACCGGTTCCAGGTACGCCCAGCGACTGGCGAGCCAGCAGGAATTTCAGGCGCGATGTGCGTCGCATTGATTTGATTGCGCATCCATGAGCAAGGATTTGCCTCCATACCCAAGATTTGGCGAGTGCATTTCCACACTGGCTGGAGCGCTGGACATCAATAAGACTGACAGCAATGTTGGTCGCTTGGCACGCGAGGGCGACTTTGATTGGGAGAAACTGGACGCCGTTATCGGTGACCTTCTGATTAACGGCTCTGCGCGGGTTATTGGCGATGCCGCACGAGAAATCATCTCCCCTTGGATCTCCACGATGAGAGTTGAGTACACCAACTTGGTATTGGATGTTCCGCTCGATGCATTAGGCAGAAGTGATGCGCTACCGATCTTGATCGAAGAGTTCTTTGCGCCTGCTACGGCCAGCTTGCTGCATCGAGCCGGTGCTCGCATTCCCGGCCCAGATGTTCGCGATCTGCTTGGTGGGAAACGGTCACCTATCACGGCGACCCTCCAATGGCTCGATGGCATATTGAATGCGCCTGTAGAGCAGGAGCTTTTCCCGGAAAGCACCGGTTCAGATCGTGTCGAACAGGAGAAGATCAGAAAGTGGCGCAATGGAGTTGACATTCCGTCGTCGCAGAGCATCAAGCTCCTTTGCACCAGGTTAGCTGGGCATTCTGCGCGGACTTCCTCGGCTGCTTTTTGGCTTTTGATTTCTTCTGCGCTGTCAAGACTCGAACGCCCTTGGGGCGGAGCACTTGGTTCACTGATGCTTCCATATGCTTTGGGGCAGGCTGTAGACCTGAAGACTGTCACTTCACGTCTGACAGCATTAGTCCAGTGCAAGGGAAATGCTTGGCCTGAATTGGCAGAGCCCGGCAGAAAGCTTTGGAATGACCTCATGCGCACGTCACAAAAGCGAAGCGGCGATCAAGCCCGTACGTGGCATGAAATCGAGGCACTGGAAGCTATGGCCAGATTGTGTGATCCGCAGGGCCAAACGGCCTATCACTATGAGTGGATGAAGGGTCGTTGGAACGTGCTGTCTGGGCATTACAAGGAGGCACTTCCATACTACGAACTGGCTTTTAATCTGGCCAGCTATCGGGCGGGGCATCAATTAAAAGACCTGATTTCCGAAGCGACTTGTGTTGCAGCCTTCTTGGAAAAGAGGCCTTTTCTAAAACGACTCAAGCACGTGGGAATTGCACTAGGCCTATTCCGCAAGCCAGACTCGTCGGATGTTCTGGGGGAATGGGAGGTCGATCAGTTTGCAAACCAGTTGCCGCTGCGATTTCCCGCACAAGGACGCTTTATTGAATGCGAGGCCGATCTGGCTATGCAGCCGATGCCCGGAATGATGTTCATATCCACAGAAGAAATTGCCAGCATCAAGGTTGACCTCAAGACACCGAATCGTGTGCGAGCCGTGCATTTTGCTGACGGTGGCGTGCGACGCTGGCCGCAGCTACGGCTGTTTGCAGCTTTTGGCATGTTGGACCGTGTCAAGGTACTGCTGGAGGCCGGAGCCTCTGTTGATGACCTCGACAGTTCCGGAGGGTCAGCCTTGCTGTGCGCCTTGCAAAATGCGATGGCAACCGGCAAGCGTGAAGTGCTTGACCTGCTGTTGTCGCAGCCTCATCAAACTGCGACGCTCAATGCCACGACCCAAAGAAAGCGCCTGACACCGTTGATGTGCGCCATTGATCTCGGTTTGCCAGATGTTGTTGAGGCGCTCCTGGCGCAAGGGGCGGATGTTGAGAAACGGGCATTGACCGAGGATCAATCGCCGCTGTACTACTTGGTGTCCCAACTGTTCTGCAAGGTCAACCCCGCAAGGATGTTTGAAACGGTAACTGCGAAGCTATTTGAAGAGCCCGACAGCATGCAGCAAGACACTTTGCGGCGTTTCGGCGTTGGACTAACAGGCACCTTTGGCTCTGATACCTCTGCGCTGAGTTTGCACGCCGACGTAGCTTTGGCAACTGCAGAACATTTGGTGAGCAGGCATGTCGCACAGCACACAGTCGCCAATCTGATCGAGATTGCTGCATTGCTCCTGAAGGCGGGCGCTAAACCCAATGCAGTGCATCAGTATCCAGTTCCAGGACGTACCCCGCTCATGCTGGCAGCAGAGAGTGATCTTCCAGAGTTATTTGACTTGATGATCCGAAATGGTGGCGAGCCTGTTCAGCCGGATGCAATGGGGCAAAACTGTTTGCAGATTGCACAGGCGTTCAAGTCGCGAAAGATCTTGGATTACATGCAGCGCACTACACATTGAGGAACAAATGTCATTTCAGCATTTGCAGGGCATAGCTTGAACCTAAAGTTACGCTAATGCCCTGCAGCATTTGCTTCGGTTTTAGTGCAGATTGGTCCTACTTTTGAATGGGTTCTCCATTGCAGACCTAGCTCCAATATCGAAATTCAACTCCCAATCCGTCTTGATGTGCTGGCCATTGAGCTCAAACTGAAACCAAGACTTTCCGCTTTTTTTGCAGAAGGCGACCAACTGATCCGTGAAGACAACATCGCGACCTTCAAGCGAGACAATCGCCAAAGCTCTCATATCTATGCACATCTCTTCGTTCTCCTCTTGTCTTCGTGCTGCGGTAACTAGGTTGTTCAGGTCTTCGCGGTTTTTGATTGAGAGGAAGATGTCGATTCCACTCATATAGGGAACTACACCGAAGGCTGCGTAGTGCTGCTCATACCTTTCACCAGCTTTTAGATAGTTGCTGGGATCGAACTTTCTTCTCTTCCGTATGGTTTCCGTCATGCTCATGCTCCCTTGCTCTTGAAGTTGTTCCACCACTGCCTGAAGAGATCAGGGTTGCGCCGTAGCTCCAAGGGAAGTTCTGCCGCGCGATCCGCTCGCAAAATCTCATGCAGGCCATGGACAAGGAACTCGTGGCGCTCGAAAGGTACGTCCACGTCGTAGCCGTGCTCCAACATGTACTTTTTGTAGCGGGGCGTGGAGCCGCTGCGGGGGTTGAATGCGGATCCCTTCTTACCGTTACTGAAGAAGTGCCGCGCGTACTCGACGAACGTAGGGTGCTGGGCATACACCGATGCCGGGGTGAAGCCCTCCTGGTCAGCCCGAAACGCCACGCTCAAGCCGAAACGCTGATAGCGGCTCTCAAGCAGACGCATGACGGTGGCAGAATCTTCCCAACCGGCGATGGTGTCAAGCCCGGCAGACTCCAGTTCACGCTTGTTGAACATGATTTCCACCCGCAGATGCCACTCTATGGCGTTGCACAGCGAGGTCCACGCTTCGACTGGGATGTGCGCAGGTCGGCCGTTGTTCTTCTTCTGGATAAATTTGATGCAAGGATCGTAGGTTCGGCAGGCTCGGCTACTTTTGGACTTGCCGATGCGGATCGTTCCTGGGTTGTCGAGAGTGCGACCCTCATTCGAGTACCGGGAGGGGAGTAAGACCATCTGCATTTGATCGATTCTGCGCAGAGCATCCGCCTTGTCGATGCTGTCTGGGATGATGTGGTGCCGGGTCAACTCTGCCCGCTCGATCACGGGTTCAAACTGCTCGGGCAACAACAGACCAGTTAGGTCACGCAAGGGGTTAGACACGATCTGCGTGATGGCACGCAACTGTGCAGCCTCATTAGTGAAGACGTGCAAGTTGTGGCCGAAAAACGTAGTTGTGACGCCGCCTGAACAGCCAATGCTCCGGTCGGTCAGGTTGACGCGGTACAGCCAGCGGCCCTTGTAGGGCCCGATGGGCAGCGAAAACAGTATCTCTTCGGTGTTCCTCTTCGGGTCAGTGCGATGAGTCACCTTGATCTTGCGTTGCGCCAAAGCGGTGACAAGCTCGAAAGAGTTGATGGCCGTATCTAAGATACGAAAAGAAGTGTTGTCCATGATGATTCCTTTTTGGTTCTGCCGATGACCGGCAAAGACTGATTCACAGTTCCGTTAATGGCGAATGGGTGGTGCATGACGGCACGGTGAAGGCCGCATGCTTGGTGGCGTTTTGCTGACGTAAGCGCGCATTCCCGCCACGCCTCCAAAGAGTTGTGATTTCACGGTTTCAGCGCTTAAGTGTTGAAACCGTGAAAGACCTAGTTCGGCGTCTCCGGCCGTGATTCGCGGTGCTCCTTGAGCCTGCGCGAAACCGTGGCCTCGCTCAGTCCCGACGCTTTTGCGATCTCCTTGCCCTTCAAGCCCTGTTCGTGCAGCGAAACGACCAGGTCGAGCTGCTTCTGCGAATCCAGGATGACGGCCTCGGCGGAAAAGCGCATGGCACCGTCTGCGGTCCGAATGCGAAAGCTATATGGACTTTTCAAATGCGGAAGCTGGTCGCGCAGCTTCTTGTGTTCCACCCGGAAAGCCGTGGCTTCTGGTTCGTCCTCCAGGAACATGGGCGACACCTCAATCGAGTAATCAACCAAGTCTTCGTGAGCGCTCGTTCCGCGTTGTCCTCCGCCTTTGCCGGCATGGTGGATGAGAAGAACGGCGATGCCGCGCAACCGTAGTTGGATAAGCCAGGTTTTGACAGCCTGCCACCCGTGCAGGTCTTCACCCCCGCCGCTCGTCCACGCAGAAAGGTTGTCGATGATCAGAAAACGCATTTTGGGCGGGAAGTAGGCTTCGATGGATTTCTGCCCTTCCTCCGTGTCTAGCGTGCCCACGAGGTCACCGATCAAATGCCGACTCACGATCCAGAGCTTTTCGCGGACGGCCGACTTGGATTCTTCATCGGTATTGAAGGCATGCAATTGCTCAAGTCGTTCTTGGAAGCCGTGGATGCGCATCTCGCCGTCGAGATAGCACACCGCGTCACCGCTGCCTTGCCCCCAGGGTGTGACGAACTTGCGGCCAGCGATGGCATACGCGATGATCATTGCGAGCAGCGATTTGCCGCCGCCGCGCATGCCATAGAGAAGACCTAGTGTGCCGGCCAGGATCAGGCGACCCAGGAGTTCAATGTCCGGAGGAAGGCGCAAGACGAGAATCTCGGAGAGAGAAAGAGCACGTTCACGAATATGGCGGGAAACTGGGCTACCCGAATCCGAGAGATCGGGATTTGCAGGGGTTTGTGCAGCACTTGCAGGTTTGGCAGCTTTGCCACCCTTGGGGTGGGGGATGTAGGACATAGGAATTCCAAAAAAAAGGACGAGCTATCCCGCCCACCAGCGTTGTGGTGGTTTTCAGTTACGGGGAAGAGGAAGGGTCTTAAGGCTTGCGCGGTGGGTCACGAGTAGGTGGCCGGATCAGCAGGGCGACGTGCTCCCTTCTGGTGCAGCGACGAATCGGGCCGTTGGGGCTGATGAGGGCCTGCTCAGATGACTTCGATAGGGAAGTCATTAACGGCTCCCTTTGGAGGGATTAATAGGCGAAATCTCTGCACGTGCCGCTGCCTTGCCCAAGACGAATGCCACGATCTCGTGCTCCAACCACCTTGCCGCGGCTCTGCGGCTGGTTCCGAATTTGATGGGTGCCGGCAACTCGCCTGTCGCAACCTTGGCATGCACTGCCGACCGTTTGAGCCCAAGCATGTCGCAGACGCGCTCGATGACGATGAGCTTTGGTACACCGTCTAAGGGGTAGCCGGCAACCGTAGTGTGCGAAGCAACGGCCACCTGGCCCAGTGATGCACGTGCAACAGCAGAGGAGATCGGCGTGGGGGCAGTCTTGAGCTTTTTAGTGCCGGTCCGTGGTAGCTGGCGTGGTGCTGAATCGATCATCAAGAACTCCATCAATATGTGCCATCGACTGGCATTGATGTGATTGTTCTTTAGCGAGCGATTGGGCGGAAGAGGCGCGAAGGCGGGTAGGCGTTAGCTACTCTTTCTGCAAATATCCAAGAGAGCACGTAGTCTTGCAACGTCAGACGTGATCTGTGTATTTCCGGTTGGCAGGTCAATAGGTTTTGGTAAGAAATGGTCGAGTCAGCGCGTTGTTTGGGAATTTGGTAGGGGTGGAATTTCCGAGCCATGGCGCCAAGAATTTTCAAGCCCAAGACCGTGTCCTGTTGCCGATCTACAACGGTACGGTTTTCGTGATGGGAGGTGGCTCCCATTCGCTGAATTTGAGAAGACTTAGGCATTCCCATCCATAGATTAGCTTCCACGCCTTATCGGCATACCTGTAGGCGCGGTCTCTACGTTGATCATCCGTGATCGTTTGTCGCTTATCGTCAGTCACGTCATAGTCGGGCATCAGGGCTGCGGCCTGCTCAATCGTGAGCAGCCCTGGCTTGCCGCGCCGCTTCGCCATAGGCAGATCGGTGTTCTCTGACAAAAGTGTCTGTGGATTTGACAGGACATCGGCCAGTCTGAGGTAGCCGCGTAGCAACTGTCGGTTGGGCCTGTTGGTGGGCTCCTTCACCGTTTCATCATCCGATGCATGGAATGCCTGCGACAGATTGCCTGTGCTCAGCAAGCGTTCAAGGTACTTAACGGCAAAATCCGCCTGCGTTTGGAGAGCAACCGTTCCAGGGCCGAAGACAGGTGCCAGATCGAAAACGACCGCCACTTGCGCGCCGGGATATTCGATGGGTGACTGATGATGTTTGAAATGGGTGATGGTGTGTTGCATACGGCCTGCCATCATCATGATCGGAGCCCAGTGTGGAAGAGATTCCTCGTGGCTTTCGCTGTAGTGCTTGACATGCGTCAGCCCAAAACTCGGCTCGTGTGCAGGTGTGGGACGGTATCCCCACTGGGCAAGATCGAACGATGGGCAGAGGTCGTCTACCATGGCTTGGTAGAAACGGTTTCGCCTGAGAAACTCCCATGCGTACATGGAGTAGGTGGAGTCGTCGTTGAGATCGGCATATTCCTTCGCGTTTCCCGGTTTGGGCGCCCCGAGTTTCGTTTGGGGCTCGAAATGCTCAACTACCGTTGGGTGAATGCGGCCGACCTCGCGGGCGAAAGTTGTGTTTGACGTGGCCATTCCTTTTTCTTTCATCTTCGTTTTCCGGATTTTGAGGCTGCTTTTCCAGCCACCTGACCCGTGTAGCAATAGCGTTCCCAATCAACCATGAGCGCCAAGCGCTTGTCATACAAATCGCTGCGGGCATAAGCTGCAGCGACCTTGTCTCGCAGCTTGTGGGCTAATGCTTCTTCAGCGGTACGGAAATCATGCGTGGTCAGTTCTGACGCGAAGTCCCTAAACGTGCTTCTGAAACCATGCACTGTCACAGTCTCATAGCCCATTCTGCGTAGCAGCATGGCCATGGCCATATTCGATAGTGGCTTGTCCGCCTTGCCGCCAGGAAAAAGATACGTACCGTTGGAAAACGGCAGCACTTCTTTAAGAATTGCGAGAGCTTTTTCCACAAGTGGAATCCGGTGCTCTTTGCCCGCCTTCATGCGCTCTTTGGGAATTACCCATATCTTCTTGTCAGTATCGATCTCTGCAATGGTCGCCCCTGTGACTTCTGAGGTGCGCGTGGCAGTGAGGATAAGGAACTCCAGCGCCCAGCGAGCCATGCCTTCTTGTTGCGCCAGTTCTTGGAGAAATTTGGGCATTTCCGCATGCGGCAAGGCGGGGTGGTGCTTGTCGGCGCGGGTTTCAGCGGTGGATTTGGCCAACAGGTGTTCAAGATGGCCTTTCCAGCGGGCAGGGTTGTCGCCGCTTCTCAACTCATGCGCCGTTGCCCAATCAATGACCGCCTCAATGCGGCCACGCACGCGCGTGGCAGTCTCGTGCTTGGTCTTCCAAATGCTATTCAGTATTCGTTTGAGATCTGCGGTGCTGATGCTGGAGATCGGTCGGTCGCCGATGATGGGCGACGCATATGTGGAGAGTGTGTTTTCCCATTGCTGAATGTGCTTGGGGTTTTTCCACTCGTCTCGGTGGTCGGCGATGTATTCGGCCGCGCATTCGTCAAATGTCTTGCCCTTCGAGGCAGCCAAGCGAGTTGCTGTTTCTGCAGCGCGCTTCGCCGTGATTGGATCATCGCCGGCAGCGATCTGTTGTCGGCATGCTTCGGCCTTGGTGCGAGCCACTTTGAGACTGACTGTGGGGTATGGACCAAGTCCAATGGCCATGGGCTTGCCCAGTCGCATGTAACGGTGTAACCACGAGGCGGTCCCAGTTTTAGTGATCTGCAGGGTCAGGCCCCCGCCGTCACCCAGCAGAATCGGCTTTCCAAGTCCTAACTTGATGGCCTTCTGCGCCTCTTTGAGTTTTGCCTCGATCTTTGTGTCGGTGAGTTTGTTGATTGGCCCGCGCAAGACTACTCCTAGAATTCACTTAGGAAGCATAACCGGTTCGACTATCGGACTTTTTGACTCAGCTATCAAATGAGCTATCAATCTAGCCATTGATATGGGTGGAAGTTGCCGATCAAAGATGGACACCCGACAGTGCCGTAAGCGTTCAGGCGCTTGCGATTGCCGCGAATGATGGATATTGATGGCGATTTTTGTGAGCGACGTCCACTCCGCCAAAATAAAAAGCCGCTGCAAAGCAATTTGCAGCGGCTTTTTTCATGTCTGTGCAGTTATTGAGTGATTGCATCAGGCTGCTGCGTTTGGGCCAGAAGCGTTGTGAACGCAGTCAGCGGCACGGGTTTGCAGAACAAATAGCCCTGGTACAGGGTACAGCCATGTTCGGCCAGGAATTCCTGCTGCAGCTGCGTTTCCACGCCTTCTGCAATCACCTCCAGCCCCAGATTGCGTGCCATGCCAATGATGGTCTGGACAATCACGCCGTCGGTGGGTTTCAGGCCAATGTTGCGGACAAAGGACTGGTCGATTTTGAGTTGGTCCAGCGGCAGCTGTGTGAGGTAGGCCAGGGATGAATGGCCGGTACCGAAGTCGTCTACCGAAAAATGCACACCCTGTGCCTTGAGTTGCCCCATCTTTGCAATGCTCTCGTCTACGTTGACCAACACGGTGGACTCGGTCAGTTCCAGTTTGAGCAAATGCGTTGGGGCGCCGGTTTCTTCCAGGATGGACAAAACCTGCGCGACGATTTCCCGTTGTTGCAATTGGCGGGCACTCAGGTTGACCGACAGTTGCAGCGCACTGGCCGCGGGTTGCGTGCGCCAGGCAGCCAGTTGCTCGCATGCTGTGCGCAGCACCCATTGCCCAATGTGCATGATGAGTTCGCTTTCCTCTGCGACGCTGATGAACTCTATCGGTGAAACCATGCCCCGTTCGGGATGGTGCCAGCGGATCAGGACTTCGGCGCCCACCACCTGGCCTTGCAGGGTGTATTGGGGCTGGTAATACAGCTCGAATTCATTGTTTTTGAGTGCCGCGTGCAGATCCCTTTCCAATTGCGCCCGCGCATTGATGGTGGCCTGCATCTGTGGATCAAAGAAGCAGAGGTCGTTGCGGCCATGGGCCTTGACCTCGTACATGGCGATGTCCGCCTGTTTCAGGAGGTCCGCGGAAGACAAGGCGGTGGCTCCAAACAGGGTGACACCCACGCTGGGTGTGCTGTGGTATTTGTGCGCAGCAAGCTGGTAGGGCTGGTTCAGTGCCTCCAGAATTTTCTCGCCGATATGGCGGGCCATGGCTGCGGCTTCCACACTGCGGCTGGACAGATCTTCCAGCATGACCACAAATTCGTCGCCACCGAGCCGGGCTACCGTGTCTTCCGCGCGCATGCAAGTCTTCAGGCGTTGCGCGACCTGCTGCAGGAGCAGATCTCCGATGTCGTGCCCCAGGCTGTCATTGAGTACCTTGAAGTGGTCCAGGTCCAGAAACAGCAGTGCGCCGTAACGACCGCTGCGCGCGTTGGAGGCGGTGGCGTGCTCCAGTCTATCCATCAGCAGTCGGCGGTTGGGCAGGTGGGTCAATGCGTCGTAGAAGGCCAGCTTCTCGATCTCCACCATGGCTTCGCGCAAGACGGTCACATCCTGGTAAACGATAACCCGGCCGCCTTCTGGCGTGCGCCGCACGGTGATTTGTATCGCTTTTCCGCTGGGCAGCGCTTGTTCGTGGGTGCCCTGGGCATTCAGCAACTGGGTCATGTGTCTCTGAATCCATTGCCGGCGCTGTTCTTCGTCGAGCTGCGGGAACTGGTCCATCGCAGAGGCATTCAGTACGGCTTCGAACGGCAGCAGGGGCTGTACGCAGGAGGCCAGCCAAGGGTAGAACTCGAGGAACCGCTGGTTCCAGCTGACCAGTTGATGCTCTGCGTTGAGCAGCACAAAACCGCTCACCATGGACTCCAGCGCCTGGTCCAGTGTGTTTTTGGAATGGGCAATGCCGAGTCTGGCGTGTTGCAAGCGTTGCATGTACCAGATCGCGAAACCCGCAGCGGCCAGGATCATCGCGGTAAATACAAGCGACACGCTAATGATGAAATCACGTTGCGTGCGCCACTCATCGAGCGCTGCCGCTTCCGGAATACTGGCCGAAATCAGCATGTCCTGGTACAAAACAGGGCGGGTGACGACAATGCCCGGCGCACCGGTCAGCCGGGTCGCCATGCGCGTCGCCTGGGTGGCCCCTTGGTGGATACCCGTAAACGGCGGCAGCCGGGTGCCTAGCAGACGCTCCTGATTGGGAACACTGGCGAGCAACTGTCCATCTGCGCGCTCCAGCGTGACCTCCAGGCCACTGATGTCTACCCCCTGTATCACGATCGATGTCAGTACGGGGATTTCGACTTGCGCAACGGCAAGCATTTTCGATGCATCGGCCATCTTGATATAACGCGCCAGGTACAACACCCTTTCAGAACTCGCGAAACTGACAACCGGTGCACTGATCGTCAAGGTCGAGACGGGTTGCGACATGGTTTCAGACAGGAAACCATCGGGCAGATTGACCTGCAGTCCAGAGCCACTGGCATGGGACGAGGCCACGACACGGCCGTTGGGGTCGACCAATGCGACATAACGCACGATGAGGCTTTGCTCGGTCACCCCGCGGATGAGGCGGCTCGCATTGTCTTCATCAATCCATTCCTGCACCAGACCGGAAAGGCCAAGCAGGCTGTCCATGCTGGCCAGTAATACATCCACGCCGAGCAGACTGCGATTGAGTGCGGCCACCGCGCCGCTGACAAAACGTACCTCCTGCTCCTCGCTGTCGGCCAGGGCGGTCTGTCGTGTAGTCCAGAGCAAGGCGGCCGCAGCCAGCGTCAGCGCCAGCAGAAAGATCCCTACCAGTCCGACGGTACCCGCAACCATGCGGTTCCGGTTGGCCAGCATGCTCATTTGGGCGCCGGTGGAGTGGCGCTTGCCATCACCCCACGCACCGGGCCTATGGTCTGGTTCCAGACGTCCGCACATTTGGTGTTGCAGCGTTGGACCCAGCGCGGAAGCACCTGGGACGCAAGAATATCCTGGCGCCTGCGTTCGTCCTGGACGGGCAGGGGCAGTTCCACCATGTGGCCCTTGCGTCCGCCTGTGCAACTGGCATCGCCCTTGTTGCAGCGCATGCCCATGGCAGTTTCACGTTCGCTCTCGGTCCAGATGGCGGTCTCCAGTTTGGGCAGTTCGCGCGCCAACACGGCTTTCAGGTCCGGTACGAGTCCGTTCCAAGCGGTGGCATTGGCACCAAAAATAGCCATGCCCCAACTGACAGGCAAGGGATGGATATGGGTGGTCACTTCGTGTAGCCCCAGAGTATTGCCGGTCATGGTGCCTGTGATGGCGCACTCGGTATTTCCGGAGGCCATGTTCGGCATGAGCTGTGCCAACGGTATCAGCACCGGTACACCGCCCAGCGCGCTGACGAAATCCGATTGCGTGGCAGAAGCGACGCGTGTGCGCCGGTTCGCCAGATCGGCCAGGCTGGACAGCGGGCGTTTGCAGAACACTACTTGGGCGGGGTACACATAGATCGCCAGCATCTCGATGCCGTGACGTTCACGCAGTGATTTTTCAAGGTAGGGGCGGTAGGCCGCCACGCTTTTGCGCAGACTGGCCATGTTGGGGTTGAGCCCCGCAAGGTCGGGTGCGGTGTATTCAGGATACTGCGCCGACAAGGAACTCATCAGCACGGTGCCAAAGGGAATCACCCCCAACTGGATCATGCGCAGCATGTCTCCACCTGGCACACCGGCCCGGTCAAAAGGAACGATTTCTGCGGTGTATTTGCCGTTACTCAGCCGTGCCAGCTCTTTGGTCCAAAAAGGCTCTTCATTGTTGACGTATTGGTTGATGCCCGCCAGGCCGCCCACAATGCGCAGCTTTTGCGATGGCTCTGTCTGTGCCTGTACAGGGCTGGACACAGCAGCTACCAACGCACACAGCAGCGCCAAAGAGCAAGCCTTGCGAGCGGTGGTAAAGAAGAAGCTGTGCATGGATATTGGGCGTCAAAAATAGGCAAATTCTGGCAGATTGCTGTCCACCCCTGGTCGGTTTCTACCGGGCCTTACAAAAAAGCGCGCAGCCAAGGCGCAACACCTCGGTGCACGAGGCGCACTATGGGCGGGCCGGGGTGTCCAACACGCAGGCTTCCAGTTCGCGGAAGGCTTCACTCACATAGTGGCTCAGGCGCTGCAAATCAGGTAACTCTTCGGTGGCAATCAGGCCAAAGAACAACTGGTCTGCATAGCTGAACAAGGTGATGTTCAGCAGGTTGCTGGGCGGCAGGGTGCTGATGGGGTGCATCTCTTCCATCAGGGCGCCCTTGATGTAGAGGTGTTCCTTGGGCCCCGGCACATTGGAGACCAGCGTGTTGCCCATAGGCGGCAAGGTGTTGCTGAGCTTGAGCACCTCGGCGATTTGCGCCACCAGTCCGCTCACGATGGTGTAGGACTCAATGGCCTCTGGGGCGACCCGATCGACCAGCGTGCGCACCCCGCGCAGGGAAAACCCGATATTGCGCAGGCGCACATACGGGTCGTCGGTAGGCGGAGAGAGCTCGACCTGGATGATGCCGATCTTGTTGCCTGCCGTCTTCTCGCCTTCCTGGCGCAGGTTGACCGGCATCTGGATGGTGATAGGGCGCTTCAGATGGACGCCCTGGTCATCCAGGTAGTGGCGCAGCGCGCCATCCAGACAGGTCAAGGCCACGTGGTTCAGCGTAGAGCGGGTGCGTTGACGCACGCGGTTGACGCGCTCCATGGAGACGGCTGCTGTGGCAAATTGCCGCCCCGCCGTGACCTGCCCGGTGAGGGGCGTCTTGGCGCTGGACACAAAAGGCAGGGCAATGGCATTTTTGGTCAGCGTGAAGCTTTCCAGCGCCAGCATGGCGGTCAGTCGCCCCAGGCCCAGCACGCGGCGGCCGTTACTGGTTAGCTCTTTCCAGAGTGTTTGGAAGATTTCTTGCTTGCGCTTTTGTGCGTGTGCGCCATGGCCCGCATGCGATTGGGTCCAGATGGGCGTCAGCGTCGTGTCGTCTGGCGTGGATGTCAGCCCTTCGGCCGTCCAGCGCGCCATGGTCACGCCGTCGGCATACGCATGGTGCATCTTCTGGTACAGCGCAAAGCGGCCATTCTCCAGGCCATCAATCACGTGGATCGCCCACAGCGGGCGCGAGCGGTCCAGCATGGGGGCATGCAGGTCGGCGACAAACTGGTAGAGCGCGGCCCTATCGTTGCTGCCAGCGGGCAACTGGTGGTAGAAAACATGCTGAGTCAGGTCCACGGTCTTGGCCGCTTTCCATTGCGGCAGCGCGCTCAGCGAAAAATGGATGACCCGGTTGAACGGTGCCTTGACCTCGGTGTGGGTCAGAAAGTCCCGGTAAATGGACTTGGCGAAAGTGGCGCTGGACTTGGGTGGCCTTTTGCAGATCAGCAAACCCCCTACGTGCTTGGGGCTGGCCTGGGTCTCTGCGATAAAAAAGCCCAGGTCGAGAAGCGAAAGAGTGCGCATTGCGTGTCCGTGAAATACTGGCCCCGGAAAATGGGGCAACAGCCTGCATTGGGAAGGCACCCATGCATCGGAGCAACTAGGGAAAACGTGA
The DNA here is from genome assembly GCF_001955715.1 of Rhodoferax saidenbachensis. Lineage (NCBI taxonomy): Bacteria > Pseudomonadati > Pseudomonadota > Betaproteobacteria > Burkholderiales > Comamonadaceae > Rhodoferax > Rhodoferax saidenbachensis. Next base: position 1,139,773 of record NZ_CP019239.1, read on the forward strand.
ACAGCGTGCGGGCCCCATGACCCGCACGCCCATGCGGGGCTACTTGGTCACGATGGCAAAGGTGCCCGGCGCCTTGTCGATCAGGCCAAAGAAGCGCACCAGATCAATCTTGCTGCCGCCAATCTTCAGGTCGTCGCTGAGCAGTGTGTCTTTCACCCCCGCAGTCCCGGCGATCATCTTGACGAAGATGTCACGGGTCAGCGTCAACGTGGCATTGGCGTCGTCTGCGGGTGCCGCCTTCTTGAAGTGCAGCACCGAGTTTTCAATCCACAACACATACGACTCCTTCAAATCGGTCAACACCAGGTTGACCTTGAGGTTCTTGCCTTCGGCATCGGGTCCGTTCAGACCGGCGGCCATGGCTTCGAGGAAACGCTCGATGGGGGTTTGCAGCAGCATTTCCATCAACATGGCCTTGGAGGCCCCCTTGGCAGGCGGGCCATTGCGCAGTTCCAGCGCGGCCGTGAGATAGCTGTTGCGCCAGGTCGCGGCCTCTGCCACGTAACCCATCTGGTCATAGGTCTTGGCCAGTAACTCCTTGGCAGTTTTGCTCGATGGGTCACCAAAGACGGCGTGGTTCAGCAGCTCGGCCGCCCAGCGGTAGTCACCCTTGTCATAGGCCGTTTGTGCCGCCGCGACGGCCTTGTCGGCGCCGCCGATCAGCTCCAGATAACGCTTGGCCGACTCCTGCGGTGGCAGGGGGTTCAGGTTGGCCGGATTGCCGTCATAGGCACCCAGGTAAAACTGGTACACCGCCTTGACGTTGTGGCGCAAGTCACCGTAGTAGCCACGCGCGCCAAAGTATTCGGAGAGCGACTTGGGCAGCTTCACCAGGTCAGGAATTTCCTTGATGGTGTAGCCGGCGTTGATCAGGCGCACCGTCTGGTCGTGCGTGTATTTGTACACATCACGGTGCATGGTGATCAGCTTCTTGATATTGGCATTGCCCCACTCCGGCCAGTTGTGGGAGGCGATGTAGACATCGGCCTCGCGCACCTGCTCCAGCGCGTGGTCCATGTAGTTGGACCAGCGCAGCGCGTCGCGCACCTTGGCACCCCGCACGGGCAGCAGGTTGTGCATTTGTTGGCTCAGATTCTCTGCGCCGTCGTACAGCCGTTTCGCGGGAATGCTGAAGGTCATCTCGGCCGGGCATTCCGCGCCTGGGGCGTTGTAAAACACAAAGCCCACACCGTCGATGTCCATTTTCTGTTCCGGTTGGGTGACCAGCACCGTGGGCGCAATGATGCCTATGGTGCCGTAGGCCACATCCTTGCCCAAGCCGGTGTCCACATTGCCTTTGGCGTTGCGTGGCAGGTCGCGGCCAAACTGGTAGAGCGAGCGGCGCGCCATGGCCGTGCCCACCAGGATGTTTTCGCTGGTGGCTTCTTCCATGAAACCTTCGGGCGCCACCACAGGAATGTTGCGCTCGGCCACTTCCTTGGGCGTGACCACGCCCAGCACGCCGCCAAAGTGGTCGGCATGTGCGTGGGTGATGATGACCGCGGACACCGGCTTCTTACCCAGGTGTTGATTGGCAAACGCCAGTGCCGCACTGGAGGTCTCGCGCGCAGTCAACGGGTCGACGACGATCCAGCCTTTTTTGCCCTCAATCAGCGTCATGTTGGCGATGTCAAAGCCGCGCAACTGGTACACCCCTTCGGATACCTTGAACAGGCCAAAGTTGGCATTGAGCTGGGCGTGGCGCCACAGGCTGGGGTTGACGGTGTCTGCTGCCTTGCCATCGAGGAAGTTGTAGGCATCAAAGTCTTTCAGTACCGTGCCGTCTGCCGTGGTGATCTTGCCGCTAGGCTTGGCGATGAAGCCGCGCTTGGCGTTTTCAAAGTCCTGCTGGTCGTCCAGCTTGAGCTCCTGCGCAAACAGGGCATTGGCCTTGAGCGTGGTCTCGGAAGCATCGCCCGCTGCACCGCCGATGCCGGTGTTCTTGCTGCAGCCAGCCAGTATGACGAGTGCTGCAAGCAAGGTGGCGTTGAGTGTGTTGATCTTCATGGGTGTTTCCTCGAAAATACGGGGTTTAGTGTGCGGCGCGAATCAGGTCTGCGGCCTTTTCACCAATCATGATGCTGGGCGCATTGGTGTTGCCACCAATCAGGGTGGGCATGATGGACGCATCGGCCACACGCAGGCCGGCGATGCCCTTGACGCGCAACTGCGCATCGACCACGGCCATGGCGTCACTGTCCGGGCCCATCTTGCAGGTGCCCACCGGGTGGTACTGGGTATCGGCACGGTTGCGAATGTCCTGCTCCATGGCTTGTATGTCGTCCACGCGCACCGGGTACATCATCTTGCCGCGCACGGGCGCAAAGGCGCTGGATTCGATGAGGCGTTGTTGAACCTGTCCGCCCTTGAGCAGCAGTTGCATGTCGCGCTCGTCTGCCAGAAAGCGTGGGTCAATCACCGGGGCAACGCGTGGATCGGTGCTTTGCAACCCTACGGTACCGCGGCTGTAGGGGCGCAACACATCCACGTGGCAGGAGATGCCGTGACCCAGATGCGGCTTGCGCGCGTGGTCATCCACCGAGGCCAGCACAAACACCAGTTGCAGGTCGGGCACGGCCACGTCCGGATGGGATTTGAAAAATGCACCCGCTGAGGCGATGGCGCTGGTGACCATGCCGCTGCGCTGCTTGCGCCACTCCATGATCGCCCCCAAGGCCTTGCCAGTGCCGCGCAGTGACACGCCAAACGACGCAGTGTTGCTGGGCACACTCCAGCTCTGTACGTAGTCGATATGGTCCTGCAGGTTCTGGCCTACGCCGGGAAGGTTGTGGGTGACTGCAATGCCCAGCTTTTGCAAATCCTGCGCCGCACCGATGCCGGAGAGCTGCAACAACTGTGGTGAGCCAAACGCACCGGCAGAAACAACCACTTCGCGGCGCGCGCGTACGGTCTGTAACTGGTTACTTTGGTAGAACTGCACGCCGGTCGCACGGCGGTCCTGCACATTGATCTTTGCGGTGACCGCACGCGTGATGACCTTGAGGTTGGGGCGGTTCAGGTGGGGCGTCAGGTAGCCCTTGGCGGCGCTGCAGCGCTCGCCGTTCTTGTGGGTCACCTGATACAGGAAGGCGCCGTCTTGCTGGGCACCGTTGTAGTCGGGGTTGAGCGCCATGCCGTTTTGCGCAGCGGCATCCAGAAACATCTGGCTCAACGGGCTGTCAAAACGCGGGTAAGTCACGTTGAGCGGGCCGCCCTGGCCATGGAAGCTGTCCTGAAACTGCTCGTTGTTCTCCGAACGTTTGAACAGCGGAAGCACATCGTCATAACTCCAGCCCGGGTTGCCCAAGCCCGCCCAGTGGTCGTAGTCCCAGCGGTTGCCGCGCACATAGAGCATGGCATTGATGGAGCTGGAGCCGCCCAGCGTCTTTCCGCGCGGCTGGTAGCCACGGCGTCCATATAGGCCGGCCTGCGGCACGGTCTCATAACCGTAGTTGTTGATCTTGGTGGGCACCATGGCCACCACGCCGGCCGGTGCGTGGATCAGCACGCTGCTGTCCGGGCCGCCGGCTTCCAGCAGGCAGACCGTCACGTTCGGGTCTTCGCTCAGGCGCGATGCCAGTACACAACCGGCCGAGCCCGCGCCCACGACCACATAGTCAAATTCCATCTCTGCCATCACATGTCTCCCGTTCTTATGCTGGTGGATTGTGAAATCCGGCCGATAATTCGTCCAATGCATTTGATATTTCATATCAATGCGCTGAATGCATAATGCTTCGGTAGAAACACCCATACGCATGGATTTACGGCGCCTCAAACACTTGGTCACCTTGGCCGATGCACGCAACTTCGGGCGTGCGGCCTTGTTGTGCCACGTCAGCCAGTCGGCTTTCAGCCGCAGCGTGCAAGCGGCGGAAGAAGAGTTGGGACTCAAGCTGTTTGACCGTGGGTCACTGGAAGTGACCTGTACCGATGCCGGTGCCTTTGTGGTGGAACGTGCGCGCAAGCTGCTGTTCGAGAACCATTGCCTGGAGCGGGATGTCAGTCTGTACCGCGAGCGGCTCATCGGTGATCTGGCTTTTGGCGTGGGGCCGTACCCGGCCGCCACACTGCTGCCACGCCTGCTGGTGGAAACCCGCAACCGCTACCCCGGCGTGAATGTGCGTGTGGAGGTGAACAACGCGCGGTACCTGCTGGACCATTTGCGTGCGGAGGAACTGGACTTTTATCTCGCCGACCTGCGCAATGTGCCCCATGCGGTCGACCTGTCTTTCACCCGCATTGGCCGGATGGTGGCAGGCTTTTACGTGCGTGCAGGCCATCCGCTGCTGCGCGAAGCCCGCGTGCAGGCGCCGCAACTTCTCCCGTATGGCTTGGCCAGCGTGCGTGTACCGGAGTCGGTGTCGCAGGCCCTGGGCGTGTTGTTTGGCCTGGAAGATGGCAAACACGCGCCTCTGGCGCTGGAATGTGACGACCTGCATTTGCTCAAAGCCATTGCGATGGAGACCGATACAGTGCTGGCCTGCACCGATGCCGCCACCCGGCAAGAGGTCGAAAACGCAACGCTGGTGCGCCTGGATGTAGCGCAACTGCCGTCCCTGTTTTCCGACATGGGCGTGGTGTCGCTCAAGGGCAGGAGTTATTCCCCGATGGCCCAGTTCGCGGTGGACTACCTTACCGACCTGGGTGCCTTGCAAGCGATGGACTGACAACGCACCTCCACGCTGCAATTCCCCGCACAATCAGACCCATGCGCAAACACTTCTCTGAAACCACGGCACACCAGCGGATTGCCTATGGTGCGGCGGCGGGTGCTGTAGTGGCGCTTCTGCCCTTGCCATTGGCTGCGCAATCGCATGGCCTGCTGGCATGGACGGTGGGGGCCACGGTGTATCTGGGGCTGGCGTGGTGGCTGGCGCTGGAGTTTGATGCCGAACGCACCCGTGCCCGCGCGCAGATGCAGGATGCGTCGGCGCCCGTGTTGTCGGTGTTGCTGCTGCTCTCGGTGTTCGCCAGCATGGCGGCTACGGCCATCCTGTTGCAGCACGTGAAGGACCTGTCTTCCGCGCAACGCATGGGGCACTTCGCGCTCACCTTGATGGCGCTGGCGGCATCGTGGCTGTTGATGCAGACGGTTTTTGCCTTCCGTTACGCCCACATGTATTACCAGGAAGAACTGCGCGGCCACCCCAACGGCGCGGGCCTGGACTTTCCGGGCAAGCTGCCGCCCGATTATTTTGACTTTCTGTACTACGCCCACGTGGTGGGCATGACCTCGCAGGTGTCGGATGTGGTGGTCACCTCGCGCAAAATGCGCCACCTCACGCTGGTCCACAGTGTCAGCGCCTTCGCCTTCAACATGCTGGTGCTGGCGCTGTCCATCAACGTGATGGCCGGCGCCATTCAGTAAGTTATTTTTTCCGCTTGGGCAGCGTCACCAGCCCGGCAGACAGCGCGGTGCCGCAGACGATCACCAAGCCACACAACACCATCCACGGTGTGACGGATTCACCCAGCAAGACCACGCCGTACATCACGCCAAACACCGGAATCACAAAAGTCACCGCCAGCGCGCGCGCCGGGCCGGCCTGTTCGATCAGGCGGAAGAACAGGATGTAGGCCAGACCCGTGCACAACACGCCGACGGCGATCAAGGCCATCCAGCGTGTGCGCGGGGCACCTGGCTTGGCCATAGCCACAGGGAGGGCAGCAACAGGCCCAGCGTGGCGCCCAGTTGACTGCCGGTGGCCGTGACCAGCGGCGGCAGGCCGCTCAGGTAGCGCTTGGTAAAGCTGGCCGAGATGCCGTAACACAGGCAGGCCAGCAGGCAGGCCAGCACGGCCCAGCCGGTGGACATGCCGGAGGCATCGGGCTTGAAGCTGGCTTTCTCCGACGCCAGCAGCGCCACACCCAGAAAACCAATGGCCAGCCCCAGAATGCGCGAGCCGTTGGGCCGGTCCTTGAGCCACAGCCAGGCGATCACCGCGCCGAACAGCGGCACGGTGGCGTTGAGGATGGACGACAGCCCGGTGGTGATGGACAGCAACGCGTAGGAAAAGCAGGCAAACGGAATGGCCGAGTTGGTCAGGCCGACCAGAAAGGTCAGCTTCCAGTGCTGGCGCAACTGCGGCCCCAGGCCGCGCCACAACACGATGGGCAGCAGGAACAAGGAGGCCACGGCCACGCGGACTCCGGCTGTGGGAATGGCACCGAATTCGAGGGCGCCCATGCGCATGAACAGAAAGGAAGAGCCCCAGATGGCGGCCAGCAAAATGAAGTCTTGCAGCCAGGGTTTGCGGGAGGTGTTGGTCATTGTGTGAATTGTGCCTGTTCAAGTTGTAGCAAGGCCTGCTTGCGGGGCAGGCCAGCCGCGTAGCCGGTGAGTGAGCCATCGGCGCCCAGTACGCGGTGGCAGGGCACGATGACGCTCAGGGGGTTGCGGCCTACGGCGGCACCCACGGCGCGCACGGCCAGCGGTTTGTGGATGCGGGTGCTCAAGACGCCGTAGCTGGTGGTGTCGCCCGGTGTGATCTGCAGCAGCGCCTGCCACACCGATTGCTGAAACGCCGTGCCACCGCGCAGATCCAGCGGCAGATCAAAGACCTGGCGTTGCCCAGCGAAATATTCCTGCAGTTGCTTTGCTGCGCGCAGCAGCACGGGGTGTTGTGCCTGTACGGGCCAAGCAGTGCTGTTGGGCAGGTGTTTCTGGTCATGGAACCAGACGCCCGCCAGGCCGGCGTCAGACGCGGCCAGCAGCATGGGGCCCAGCGGGCTGGCGGTGCTGGACTGCACCGTGGAAGGGTGAAATTTCATGTCAAATGACTCCTGAGTCCTTATGGAATATGCGCAAGCAGCTATGAATTTGATAGTGCTGTTCGGGCGATGGACGGATCACTGGGAGTGGCCAGGCTGGCCCAGGCGCGGATGACGGCATAACTGCGCCACGGCTTCCAGGCTTGCGACGCGGCCTCCGCCGCCTTGGCCGCTTTTGCTGGGTGTTGGTTGTCTTGCACGCCCAGCGCCTTGTGCAGGGCCACGTCGCCTGCCACAAACGCATCGGGCCAGCGCAGCGCGCGCATTGCGATGTAGTTCGCGGTCCATGGCCCAAGGCCGGGCAGGGCCTGCAGGGCCATCAGTGTGGCTGGCACATCGGCGCCGGGCGACAGGCGCAACGTGCCCTGTGCCACGGCTTCGGCGAGTGCCGCAATGGCCTTCTGGCGCTGGCGCGTGATACCCAGCTCGCCCAGCACCTCGCCCGGTGTGGTGGCCAACACCTGCGCACTGGGGAACACATGGCTGAGCCCCGCCACCGGTGTGGTGATGGGCGTACCCAGTCTCTGCACCAGCCGTGAGCCCAGGGTGCGCGCCGCCTGCACGGTGATCTGTTGGCCCAGGATGGCGCGCACGGCCAGCTCGAAGCCGTCTACCGTGCCTGGCACACGCAAACCCTCCATGCCGGGAAAGCTGTTGCCCAGCGCGGCGTTAATGGCCTCTGGGTCCGCGTCCAGGTCCAGCAGCGCGCGCAGGCGCGCCAGCACGGCGGGCAGGGCGTCGACCAGCGACTCGCTCACGCGCATCTCCACCGTGCAGCGGGCAGGCACAAACTGCACCTGTACCCAGCCGTGCAGTGTGCGCCCATCGGTCTCCACGGACAGCGTGCGTGCCAGTTTGGCGCGGGCCAAGTCCACCACTTCCACGCCGTTCAGGCTGCGGTTGCCGAAGAACTGCAAGATCGCGGCGTGGTCATAGGGCGGGCGGTAGGCGGCGCGCACGGCTATCGTGGCCTGGGCCGGATGCGTACCGTCCTGCCCGGCTTTGCGCAGCGCGCGCGGCTGCAGGCGGTAGCGTTCGGCAAACACGGTGTTGAAGCGGCGCACGCTGGCGTAACCACTGAGCAGGGCAATGCGGGCGATCGGCAACTGGGTATCGGTGAGCAACTGTTTGGCCGTCAGCAGGCGCCGGGTCTGCAGGTACTGCAGCGGTGATACGCCCCAGTGCGTCTCGAAAATGCGCCGCATGTGGCGCTCGCTCACGCCCAGGCGCGCAGCCACTTGGGCCAGTGACACCAGGCCGTCGCTCCACTGGTCGGCCGTGTCCAGCAGGCGTGCTGCCTGCCCGGCCAGGATGCCTGATGCATCCTGGATGGACCAGGGCTGGCCCGAGGCCACCGACGCGGGCGCCAATTCAGGGCGGCAGCGCAGGCAGGGCCGAAAGCCTGCCGCCTCGGCCTGCGCGGCCAGCGTGAAGAACTGGCAGTTCTCGCGTTTGGGCGTGCGCACGCGGCACACCGGGCGGCAGTAAATGCCGGTGGTGGTCACGCCGGTGAAAAAGCGCCCGTCAAACCGCGCGTCCTGGGCCTTGAGGGCCAGGTAGTGGGCGTCGTCGGAGGAGGGGGCGGCTGCGGGGTGCATGGTGGGGATGATACGCAGCCGTTCGGCTAAAAGTAGCCGTTTTCGGACACGCCCCTCGCAGTGGTCCGGCCTACAATGCCAGCCACACGCCGGGCCATGGCCCAGGCGACAGCACACACAGGGTTCGCATGCAAATTTCAGCCAGTATTTTCAAAGCCTACGACATCCGCGGCGTGGTGCCCACCACGCTCACGGAAGAGGTGGCCTTGGGGCTGGGCCGTGCCTTTGGCACCGTGGCCCGCGCCCAGGGTGAAACCACGGTGGCCGTGGGGCGCGACGGGCGCCTGAGCGGCCCGGCCCTCTCGCAAGCGTTGATGCGCGGGCTCGAAGAAGCCGGTATCACCGTGATCGACGTGGGCATGGTCACCACGCCCATGTTGTACTTTGCGGCGCACACGCTTGCTACCTCCGGCATCCAGGTCACCGGCAGCCACAACCCGCGTGATTACAACGGCTTCAAGATGGTGATGGCCGGGCGCGCCATTTATGGCGACGAGATCCAGGCCCTGCGCGAAATCATGGAGCAAGAAAGCTGGACGTTGCAAACTGGTGGTGCGCGCAAGACGGTGGATGTGTTGGCCGCCTACACCCAGCGCATCGTGGGCGACATCAAGCTCACGCGCCCGATGAAGATCGTGGTGGACTCGGGCAACGGCGTTGCCGGTGCATCGGCCCCCGGCATCCTGCGCGCCATTGGCTGCGAGGTGCAGGAGTTATTCAGCGAGGTGGATGGCAATTTCCCCAACCACCACCCCGACCCCAGCAAACCCGAAAACCTGCGCGACCTGATGGCCGCCCTGGCTGCCGGTGATGCCGAACTGGGGCTGGCCTTTGACGGGGATGGCGACCGCCTGGGCATCGTTACCAAAGGTGGCAACAACATTTACCCGGACCGCCAGATGATGCTGTTCGCGCAGGACGTGCTCTCGCGCGTGCCCGGCGGCACCATCGTCTATGACGTGAAATGTTCCCAGCGCCTGGCGCCGGCCATTGAGGCCGCGGGTGGTAAGCCTCTGATGTTCAAGACCGGCCATTCGCTGATCAAGGCCAAGATGAAGGAAATCGACTCGCCGCTGGGTGGTGAGATGAGTGGTCACATCTTCTTCAAGGAGCGCTGGTTTGGTTTTGACGACGGCACCTATGCGGGTTGCCGCCTGCTGGAAATCCTGAGCCGTTCGCCCGATGCCAATGCTGTGCTCGATGCACTGCCCACCAGTTTCTCCACACCCGAGCTCAATGTCGCGTGCGCCGAAGGCGAGCCCCACAGCCTGGTGGAGCAACTCGTGGCCAAGGCAAGTTTTGCCGCACCAGCCACGATCAACACGATTGACGGCCTGCGTGTGGACTGGCCCGATGGTTTTGGTCTGGTGCGTGCCTCCAACACCACGCCGGTGCTGGTGCTGCGTTTTGAGGGCCAGACCCAGGCCGCGCTGGAGCGCATCCAGACGGCCATGCTGGCGCTGTTGCATTCCGTCAAACCCGATGCCCATGTGGGCCAGGCGGCGCATTGAGAGGATTTTTTATAGACTCCGTTCGCCCTGAGCTTGTCGAAGGGCTTCGACAGGCTCAGCCCGAACGGGGAAGGTGATCTTTTGAAAGTTCTTATCGTCAAGTTGTCCTCGCTCGGGGACGTGGTGCATGCGATGCCTGCGGTGCAAGACCTGCGCAAGGCGTATCCAACGGCCCAGATCGACTGGGTGGTGGAGGGCGCGTTTGCGCCGCTGGTGGCGCGCTGTGAAGGTGTGCGCCGTGTGATTCCCTGCGACCTGCGCCGCTGGCGCAAGTCGCTTTTTGCACAGACCACCCGGCAGGAATGGCGCGCGTTTCGCGCCAGCCTGCAGCAGGAAAGTTATGACGCCGTGATTGACCTGCAGGGCCTGACCAAATCGGCCTTGGTCTCCTGGCTGGCACGCACCACGGTCAAGGGCCTGCGTTACGGACTGGACAACCAGACCGAGGGCTCCAGCTTTGAAGCCCCCGCGCGTTGGGTGGCCGACAAGGCCATCCATCTGGAGCCGCATGTGCATGCGGTGCAGCGCTCGCGCCTGCTGTGTGCGGCGGCCTTGGGATATGAGCCTGCGGGTTCTGCGCGTTTTGGTTTGTTGCCCGGCGATCTGGCGGTGTCGCCCCCTGTGGCGCTGCATCTGGGCCAGAGTGCCAATGCATTTGCGCCGCGCAAGCCTTTGGTTGCGTTGGTGCATGGCACCTCGCGTGCCGACAAGCAGTGGTCGTTGGCCTCCTGGATCACGCTGGGCCAGCGTCTCAACCACAGCGGTTTTGCCGTGGCCTTGCCGCATGGCAGCGCCGCCGAAAAAGCCACCAGTGAAGCCATCGCCGCCGCATTGCCTGACGCCTGGGTCTGGCCCGCCATGGGGCTGGACGCGCTGACCGACACGCTGGCCCGTTGTGCCGGTGTGGTGGGGGTGGACAGCGGTCTGAGCCATATCGCCGTGGCACTGGGCTTGCCGCATGTGCAGATCTACAACTTTGACACCGCCTGGCGTACCGGCCCTGAATATCCGCGTCAGGTCAGCGTGTTTGCCACGCCGCAGCCCACGGTGGACAGCGTCTGGCAGGCCTGGGAAAGCCTGGCCACGCCGGTGTTGTGTCGGTGACCCATCGGTGAACCAGCGATGATCCGTTTCCTGTACGCCTGCGCGCTCACGCTGATGCAGCCGCTGGTGCGGCGCAAGCTGGCCCGGCGTGCCCTTGACGAGCCGGTGTATGGCGAGGCCGTGGAAGAACGTTTTGGCCACTACACCGCGCCTGCAGAAACCACGTCCAATCTGATCTGGGTGCATGCCGTGTCGCTCGGTGAAACCCGGGCCGCTGCCGTGCTGGTGGCGCAATTGCGTGCGCAACTGCCGGGCATGCGCCTGCTGCTGACCCACGGCACCGCCACGGGGCGTGTGCAGGGCCGCAGTCTGCTGCGGGACGGTGACCTGCAGGTCTGGCAGCCGTGGGACACATCGGCAGCGGTGGCGCGTTTTCTGGCCCACTTCCGCCCGCGCATAGGTCTGTTGATGGAAACCGAGGTCTGGCCGAATCTGGTGGCCGGGTGTGCCACAGCCGGGGTACCGCTGTGTCTGGTCAATGCGCGCCTGAGTGACAAATCGCTGCGCCAGGCCGAGCAACTGGGCTGGCTGTCACGCCCTGCCTACCGCGGCCTGCGCGCCGTGTGGGCCCAGTCCGAAGCGGACGCGCAACGCCTGCGCAGCCTGGGCGCACCCGTCATGGGCGTCATGGGTAATTTCAAATTCGACGCCACGCCCGATGCCACCCAACTCGCGCAGGGCAAAGCCATGCGCCTGCAAAGTGCCAAACCGGTGCTGGTGTTCGCCAGTTCGCGCGAGGGCGAAGAGGCCATGTTGCTGGAGAAATTCAAGCAAAAAGTGCCTCTAGCCACCGTGGATATTGCGCAAGCAGCTCCTGAAACCATAGCAAATACGGTGCATTGGTTGATCGTGCCACGCCATCCACAGCGTTTTGCCGAGGTGGCCAAGCTGTTCGAAGACGCGGGCCTGCGTGTATCGCGGCGCAGCAACTGGGTGGATGGTGTACCTGCAGAAGCGGATATCTGGCTGGGTGACACCCTGGGTGAAATGGCGCTGTACTTTGGCCTGGCCGATGCCGCCCTGCTGGGCGGCAGCTTTGCGCCATTGGGTGGGCAGAACCTGATTGAAGCGGCAGCCTGCGGTTGCCCCGTGGTCATGGGGCCGCATACCTTCAACTTTGCCGAGGCAGCACAGTTGGCGCAGGCCGCTGGGGCCGCATTCGTGGCCACCGACTTGGCGCAAGCCGTAGACCAGGCCATCGCACTGGTGCAGTCACCCCAAGCGCTGCAGCAGGCCGAGGACGCCGCCCTGGCTTTGGGCTTGGCGCATCGGGGTGCTGCGCAACGCACCGCCGAAGCGGTGATTGCCTTGTTACTTGGCTAGCTGCTCGTTGATGGGCTGCAGGTCGCTGGCGCTCAGGGTGCCTGCGGCTTGGCGCAGCTTGAGGCCGCCCACCAGCACGTCGTAACGCGCCTTGGCCAGTTTGGCCTTGGTGTCGAACAACTGGCTTTGTGCGTTGAGCACGTCGATGTTGATGCGCACGCCGACCTGGTAGCCCAGCTTGTTGGCATCCAGTGCGCTTTGAGTGGAGGCTTCGGCTGCTTCATAGGCCTTGACCTGGGCCTGACCGGTTTGCAGGCCAAAGAAAGCGGTGCGGGTGCCCAGCGCCACATTGCGGCGTGTGGCTTCCAGGTCGGTGCGGGCCTTGTCTTCCAGCGACAGGGTTTCGCGGATGCGGTTCTGCGCCGAGAAGCCAGCAAACAGTGGCAGGTTGAAGCTCAGGCCCACGGCCGCCACATTGGCGCGTGTGTCGTAGGTGGTCGGGCCGGTGGAGGAGCCGTTGCTGTTGGACGCGGTGTAGCTGCCGGTCAGGTCCAGCGTGGGTTTGTGGCCGGCTTCGGCCTTTTTGGTTTCCAGCTTGGCCACGTCCAGCGCGACTTCAAGTTGTTTGATGCCAGGGTTGTTGACATCGGACTGGCTGACCCATTGCTCCACATCGGCGGGTTCTACGGGGGCCAGCACCACAGGAGCTGCCAGTGGCTTGGGTGCTGCGTTTTGCAGGCCCACGGTCTGGTTGAGGGCAATGGATTTGACGCGCAGGTCGTTCTCGGCGGCCAGCTCCTGGGCGACCACCAAGTCGTAGCGGGCCTGGGCTTCGCGCGAGTCGGTGATGGTGGAGGTGCCCACTTCGAAATTGCGCTTGGCAGATGCCAGCTGTTCGGCCACAGCCGCTTTTTGGGCTTTGACGAAGGTCAGGCTGTCGGCGGACGCCAGCACATCAAAGTAAGCCTGGCTCACACGCACGATGAGGTCCTGCTCGGCGGCCGACAACTGGGCCTGGGCCAGAGCTGCCTGCTTCTTGCCCTGCTCGTACGTGGCAAGGTTGGCCGGGCGGTACAGGGGCTGGGATAGCCCCAACGTGGCCGATTGGCTGTTGTAGCTGAAATTGCTGCCACTGGGCAGTCCGGGGCGGGGCAGGACTTCCTGGTTGTTCTGGCTGGCGCTGGCGGACAGGCCTACGGTGGGCAGCAGCAGCGCCTGGGCCTGGTCGGCCTTGTACAGGGTGGCATCGTACTGCGACTTGGCCGACTGGAAGCTCGCGTCGTAGCTGCGGGCTGCGTTGTACAGGTCGGTCAGGCTTTGTGCCTGTGCGGTGGCCGCAAACCCACTACCCAGCGCGAGCAGCAAGGGAATCAGGCGGTAAGACGTGGGCAATTGGGGGCGGGACATGGGGTTCTTTCGTGGAGCTAATCGGGAGTGCGCAAATCAGGTGCGGGCAAATCAGTAGCGGGGTATCGAGGGGTCAACCTCTGCAGACCAGGCATGGATGCCGCCGGCGATATTGGCGACATGGGCAAAGCCGTGGCTCTGCAGGAAATGGGCCACCTGCATGCTGCGTCCGCCGTGGTGGCACAGGCAGGCGATGGGTTGCTCCGGGTCCAGTTCCGCCAGGCGCGGGGGAATGGTGCCCATGGGAATGGTGAGCAGCGTAAAGCCATCGGCCTGCACGCTGGCGATTTGCAGTTCATGCGGTTCACGCACATCCAGCACCACCGGCTCTCCGTGCGCACGCACAGACGCCAGCCAGTGGGACAGTTCTGCAGGGCGGACTTGGGCAATCATGGGCAATGTGTATCCAGAAAGATCAGAACGTGAAGCGCGAAGGCTCTGCGAAGTCGTGCAGGCGCGGCGCTACCGTGTCCCAGGGGTGGGTGGTGCGGTAGTCGTTGGCGCCGGTGCGGGTCACAAAGGTGGCGCGCATCATCGGCTCGTCACCCACGATGGCGCCCAGACGGCCGCCCACCTTGAGTTGGGCCAGCAGGGCCGGTGGCACTTCGGCCACCGAGCCGCTCAGCAAAATCACATCAAATGGGCCTTCAGCGGCCAGTCCCTGCGAACCATCGCCCTGGCGCACTTCCACGTTGGCAATACCTGCTTTTTGCAGGTTGGCGCGCGCCATCTGCACCAGTTCGGGCAGCAGTTCCAGAGACACCACACGCTGCGCGCGGTGCGCCAGCAGCGCGGCCATGTAACCCGAGCCGGTACCGACTTCGAGCACGGTCTCATGGATCTGCACATTCAGGTCCTGCAGCAGGCGCGCTTCCACGCGGGGCGCCAGCATGCATTCGCCACCGGGCAGGGGGATTTCCAGATCGGCAAACGCCAGGCCCTTGTGCGCCAGCGGCACGAAGTCTTCGCGCTTGACTACGGACAACAGTTGCAGAACGTCAGCATCCAGCACATCCCAGGGGCGGATTTGCTGTTCGATCATGTTGAAGCGGGCTAGTTCGGTGTTCATTTCAATACTCCAGGCTGAGGGCGAGACATTCAATCAATTTTAGCGGGCAGGGTCTTGGGCTTGCCGCTGAACAGGCTCTTGGCCCAATGGGCCAAATCATCCATGTAGCAATACACCACGGGCACGACGACCAAAGTCAGCAGCGAGGAGGTGATCACCCCGCCAATCACGGCCTGGCCCATGGGTGCGCGCATCTCGGACCCTTCGGTCAGTGCAAAGGCCAGTGGCACCATGCCGAAGATCATGGCCAGCGTGGTCATCAGGATGGGGCGCAGGCGCACCTTGGCGGCCAGCAGCAGGGCTTCGGAGCGCTCCATCCCGTCTTCACGGGCACGGATCGCAAAGTCCACCAGCAAAATGGCGTTTTTGGTCACCAGGCCCATGAGCATCACCACGCCGATGATGGAGAACATCGAGAGCGTGGATTTGAACATCATGAGCGCCAACACCACACCAATCAGTGTGAGCGGCAGCGCTGTCATCAGTGCCAGCGGCTGCAGAAAACTCTTGAACTGGCTGGCCAGGATCATGTAGATGAACACAATCGCCAGTACCAGGGCCGAGATGGCATACCCAAAGGCCTCTGCCATGTCCTTGGTGGAGCCGCTGAACTTGTAGCTGTAGCCGGGCGGCATGGCAATGTTGTCCATGGCGGTCTTGATGTCGGCCGACACTTCGCCCGCCGAGCGGCCCGAGACGTTGGCGGTGATGGACACCTCGCGTGTCAGGTCACGCCGGTTGATCTGGTTGGCGCCGGTGGATTCCACCACCTCGGCCACCTGGTTCAGGCGCACGATGCGTGGGCTGCCATCGGCATTGCTGCCCACGGTGAATGGCAACTGGCTCATGTCGCTGGTGCTGTTGCGCGCGCTGGGGGCCAGGCGCACGTTCACGTCATAGGTCTGGTCGTCGGGTGCGCGCCAGTTGCCCACCGTCTGGCCGGCCACCAGGGTGCGCAGGGCGGTACCAATCTGCGTCACCGACAGGCCCAGGTCTGAGGCCACGTCGCGTTTCACCTGCACGTCCAGCGTGGGTTTGTTGGGTTTGGCGCTGGAGTCCAGGTCCACCAGGCCGGGGATGTCGCGGATTTTTTCCAGCGCCAGCGTGGTCAGGCGTTCCAGCTCGCCGGTGTCCGCACCCTGGATGGAGAACAGGATTTGCTTTTGCCCGCCCACCGAATCCATCAGGCCCGCGTGCGTAACCGTGATGCCAGGCACCTGGCGCAGGCGTTCACGCAGCTTGACCGACATGTCCTCCACACCGAGTTTGCGGTCTTTGCGGTCCACCAGGCGGATGTAGATGCTCGCGTAGATCTTGCCCTGGGCATTGCCCGTGTTGATGGTGGACAGCGTGTAACGCACCTCGGGGAATTCGCGCACGATGGCTTCGACCTGTTTGGCCTTGGCTTCGGTCACTTCGAGCGAGGAGCCCACGGGGGTGTTGAAGTTCAGCGTGGTTTCCGAGAAGTCGGACTTGGGCACGAACTCGGTGCCCAACAGCGGCACCATGAAAATGCTGCCCACAAAAATGCCCAGTGCCAGGCCCACCGTGGCCAGCTTGTGGTGCAGCGACCAGCGCAGGATGCCCTGGTAAGCATCGGCCAGGCTTTCGGTGGCATCGTCAAACCAGCGCGTCACGCGGCCAATGGTCTTGTCGTACGGCGTGACAGGCGGGCCGCGTTTGCCATGGTTGTCAATACTCGGGTCGTGCCAGATGCTGGAGAGCATGGGGTCCAGCGTAAAACTGACAAACATCGAGATCAGCACCGCGGCCACGATGGTGATGCCAAATTCGTGAAAGAACTTGCCAATGATGCCGCCCATGAACCCAATGGGCAGGAACACTGCCACGATGGACAGCGTGGTGGCCAGTACGGCCAGACCAATTTCCTGTGTGCCGTCCAGCGAGGCCTGGTAGGGACTTTTGCCCATTTGCACATGGCGCACGATGTTCTCGCGCACCACGATGGCATCGTCAATCAGCAGGCCCACGCACAGGGACAAGGCCATCAGCGTGATCATGTTGATGGTGAAACCAAACAGGTTCATGAACAGGAAAGTGCCGATCAGCGCGATGGGCAGGGTGAGCCCGGTGATGACGGTGGAGCGCCACGAGTTCAGGAACAGGAACACGATCAGCACCGTGAGCACCGCGCCCTCAATCAGCGTGCGCCGCACGTTGTCCACCGAAACACGGATCTGGCGCGAGCCATCGGCAATGGGTTCGAGCCGCACACCCGGGGGCAGCTGCTTCTGCATCTCGCCCAGGGTCTTGATCAGGCCGTCGACTACGGCAATGGTGTTTTCATCCTGTGACTTTTGCACGGTGAGCATGAGCGTGCGCTGGCCGTTGTAGAGCGCCAGGCTTTCCACTTCCTGTGCACCATCGGTCACGCGCGCCACCTGGTCTACACGCACTGGCGCGCCGTTCTTGCGCGCCACAATGATCTTGCCAAAGTCCTCAGGGCGTTGCATGCGCGCCTCGATCTGGATCACCCGCTCCTGTTCGGCGGAGCGGATGGCGCCTACCGGGAGGTCCTGGTTTTCGCTGCGCACGGCGTTCACCACCTGGTCGGGCGTGATGCCAAAAGCCTCCAGTGCCTGCGGGTTCAGGTAGACATTGATTTCGCGCTTGGTACCGCCCACTACTGTGACCGAGCCCACGCCGCGCACGTTCTCCAACCGTTTCTTGAACGTCTGCTCGGCCCAATTGGTGAGTTCCACTGCAGACGGGGCCTTGGTTCCATCTTTGCTGTCGGGCAGCACGGCCACCGACCAGACGGCGCGTGCGGCCGGGTCAAAGCGCAACACGCGGGGTTCTTTCACCTCGGTACGCAACAGCGGTTTGATGGAGGCCACCTTCTCGCGCACGTCTTCGGCGGCTTTGCGGCCGTCTACATGCAGGCCAAACTCGATCACCACCACGCTCTGGCCTTCGTAGCTGCGCGAGGTCAGGGCATTGATACCGGCAATGGAGTTGACGCCTTCTTCAATTTTTTTGGAAACTTCTGTTTCCACAATCTCGGGCGAGGCGCCGGGGTAGTCGGCAATCACCACCACCACGGGGAAGTCGATGTTGGGGAACTGGTCGACCTGCAGGCGCTGCAGGGAGAACAGGCCCAGCACCACCAGGGCCAGCATGACCATGGTGGCAAACACCGGATTCTTGAGACTGACTTGGGTGAACCACATGGCTTATGGCGCCACCGCTTTGGTTTTCACCAGCGTGCCTTCGCGCACCGTGCCGACCGAGCCGACCAGCACACTTGCGCCGTCGCCCACGCCTTCAATGCCCACCATCGTCTGGCCTGCGACGTCGCCGCGCGTGCCCACATTCACGGTCCGGTGCACGACCTTGCCGTCGACCAGCACTTGTACATAAGGCTGGGGCTTGTCGGTGCGCACGGCGGTCAGCGGGACGGCCAGTGCGTTCACGGCGCCTGTAGCCAGCAAGCCTTCGGCAAACAGACCCTGGCGCAGTCCGGCTTCGGTGTCTATGGCCAGGTAGGCCAGCACGGCGCGGCTGCCTGCCACGGCGCTGGGGTTCACGCGCACGACGCGGGCGTTCAGGGGTTTGGCGGCGCCTTCCACCGTGAGTTGCGCAGCTTGTCCGACCTTCACGCTGAGCGAATCGGCGGCGCTCAGGCTGGCTTCCAGCTCCAGGCGGCTCAGGTCCACAATCTCCACAATGCGCGCATCCACGGCGACACGTTCGCCCGGTTGCGCTAGGCGCTGGGCGATCTGGCCGGCGATGGGTGCGCGCAGCACGGTGTCGTCCAGTGACTTGCTGGCTACGTCGGCACCGGCCTGCGCAGCACGGTAATTGGCTTCTGCGGAAGACAGTGTGGCGATGGAGGAGTCGAGTGCAGTTTTGGAGATGAAACCCTGCTCTACCAGCGAACGGTTGTTGTCAAAGGCGCGCTTGGCAATATCTACCTGCGCCTTGGCACTTTCGGCTTGTTGTTGGGCCTGGCGCACACGCGCCTGGGATTCGGTGGCGTCCACGCGGGCCACGACCTGGCCGGCTTTCACAAAGTCACCTTCACGTACGGTCAGGCCTTGCAGTTCGCCGGCGACGCGGGCTTTCACGAAAGCCGAATTCACGGCCTTGAGCGGGCCCGAGATGGCCAGGCCCTGTGACAGTTGCACGGTTTTCACGACCACCAGGTCGGTGGGCGCCAGTTCTATGGCTGTCTGCGTTTTTTGGGTGGCCTGCTGTGCTTCCAGGGCCGCTTTTTGTGCCTTGCGGTCGGACAGTATGCGCAGCGCGACTGCGGCAAGAACGGCCAGGACCAGGCCAATCACAATCCATTTCATCCAGCGTTTCATGTCTACCTTGTTGTTTTAATTGGAGAGTGGAACCTGGGGCGTGGCGCTGATGCCATGCAGAATGGTTTGCACCTGTACCGCGATGTATTCCTCAGGCACCAGGTCCAGGCGGGCGTCGCCACAGGCGCCTTTGGAGTGTTTCCACATCGTCAGGAAAATCATGGCTGCTGTGATCGCATAGACACCGTATTGCATGTCGATGGGGCGGAACTCGCCGCTGTCCACACCGCGCTGCAGTATCCGGCGGATCAGATCATCTCCGGGCTGTATGACTTCTTGTTGAAAGAAGGCGGCCAGCTCGGGGAAATTGCCAGCCTCGCTCATCATGAGTTTGGAGATGCCCGAGGCCTTGGTGGAGCCAACACGGCCCCACCAGGTCAACATGCAGTAGCGCAGCAATTCGGCACTGCTGCCCTGGTAGTTTTCCAGCTCTGTCGCCCATTCGCCAAAGCGCCCCGAGATGTTTTCGCGCACTACGGCCTTGAACAGCTCCTCCTTGCTGGAGAAATACAAAAACAAGGTACCCTTGGACACCCCAGCGCGCTTGGCCACCTCTTCGGCGCGGGTCGCCGCAAAGCCTTTTTCCACAAACAGGTCCAGCGCGGCGGCCAGCAGTTCGCCCGGACGGGCTTCCTTGCGGCGCTCACGCTTGGCCCGCACGGTGGCGGCGATCTCACAGAAATTGAGGGGGGAGGCCATGAATAATTAATGACTGATTGGTTATTAGTGTAGCTTTGCCTACCAGGAGTGTCAATCGAAGCGCCGCAAGCGTGGCTCGGTCTTCGGTAAATTTAAGCAAAGCCCATGTACTTTATAGAGCCATGGCGCGCCGCGTAAGATTCGCATGCCCCGCACGTCTTGCGGACCCTACTGGAGAAGCCCATGTCCCCTTCCCTGCCAACCATTGTTCTGGGCGGCGGTTGTTTTTGGTGCACCGAAGCCGTGTTTGTGCAGGTCCAGGGTATTACCGACGTGGAGTCGGGCTACAGCAATGGCCACGTGCGCCAGCCCAGTTACGAAGACGTGTGCACCGGCACCACCGGGCACAACGAAGTGGTCAAGCTCACGTATGACCCGGCGCAGATCTCTACGCGCGAGATTCTGGAAATCTTCTTTGTCATCCACGATCCCACCACGCTGAACCGCCAGGGCAACGATGTGGGCACCCAGTACCGCAGCGGCATTTACTTCACCACGCCTGAGCAAGAGGCTGTGGCCCGTGAGGTGATCGCGGACATGGCCGCCAGCGGCGTGTACAAGCATCCGATCGTTACCGAGGTCGTGCCCATGGACCACTACTGGCCGGCCGAGGATTACCACCAGGACTTTTTTGCCCGCAACCCGCACCAGGGGTATTGCATGGCCGTGGCCGCGCCCAAGGTGGCGAAATTCCGCAAGACCTTCGCGCGGCTGCAAAAGGCGTGATGCCCTGCCTTGTGAGTTGGTCAGGATCGGGCAAGCCAGGCGTCATTGTTCGAAGGTAGACTGAGGCGTGGCGACAAAATCGAACTCCCCCGGTCTGCTGAGCAAGATGGTGCAACTCATGCGTGCACCGGCTCGGCCGAACGCGAATGACGATGATTCGGTGCAGTCGCCCGACGCCGAGAAGGAAAGACTGGCGCTCAAGGAGCGCATCGCACAGCGGCGCCAGGACGATCTGGTGCGCAGACGCGAATTCAATTACCTGCGCCAGGTGCGCTCCATGACGCCGCAAGGGCTGGGAGGCGGGGTGCCTCGGCCTTCCGTGTTCACCAACAGCTCCGGCTTCAACCACGAAGACCAGACGCCGCAGGCGCGTGAACGCACAGTGCGCAAAATCGACGCGATTGAAGCGCACATGGCCCAGAACTGGGCGCAGAGCAAACGCGCCGACGTCACCGCCACGCGGCCCCCAGCGCCCGTGGTACAGCCGCCCCCAGTGCCGTCGCCCAGAGTCCCACCCGCAGAACTGCCGGTGTTGACCGATGCGATGGACTCGGACATGGACCTGGATTTCACCGGCATGTTCTCCGTGCCGCAGGATGTGGTGGTCACTGAACCGGCCAGCCTGGCCCCGCTGCCGCTCGTTCCCGCCGCACCCCCTGCGCCCAAGGCCAAAGCGCCCCTCGAACAACCCGAAGACGCACCGCCCAGCGACTTCTCCAGCAGTTTCTCCAACAGCCGCCTGACCTCGGTAGAGCTGGGCGAGGAACTGGGCAACCCGGCGCTGCAGGAGGCCGCTATCCGTTTTGCCGATGGTGACGATACTGGCGCTGAAGCCGTGCTGTTGCCGGTGGTGCAAGCCGCAGATGCCGACGCCGACGTGGCGGAAACCTGCGCCACGGCTTTGCTGGACCTGTACCGCGCCACCGACCAGCCCGCCAGTTTTGAAGTGGTGGCCATTGAATATGCACAGCGCTTCGGGCGCTCGGCGCCCGAGTGGTTCTCGGTGCCCGACCGGCTGCGCCGCGTCGCGGCAGTGGCTCCATCGGCACCACCAACGCCTGCAGGCGCGTCTGCGCTGGCCGGATGGGAGTGCCCTGCCGCGCTGACGCTGGCGGCTGTGGAGTCTCTGCGCAAGGCGCATACCGGCACACAAGTCCGCCACGTGCGCTGGGATGCGCTGCGCAGCATTGCGCCCGATGCGGCCCGTGCCCTCGCCGACCTGTTCACCCAATGGGCCAGCCAACCCGTGGATCTGCATTTCAGTGGGGAGGCGGTGCTGGCCAGCGTGCTGCAGGCCGCCACTCCCGCGGACACACCCGGTACCGACCCGCTGTGGTGGCACCTGCGGCTGGAGGCCCTGCGCATCCAGGGCCAGCATGAAGATTTTGAATCGGTGGCGCTGGACTATTGCGTCATCTACGAGGTGTCGCCCCCGAGCTGGCTGGAGGCGGATTGCACCTGTGTGCACGCATCCCATGGCACTGCGCCAGCCGAGATAGCGGCTGGACCCGACAGCATCTTCCCGCCACTGGAAGACACCCAGCCGCCCCCCATGCCGTTGCTGGAGCTGCGCGGCGAACTGCGGGGCGATGCGGTGCAGGCGCTGCAGGAACTGCGTGCGCGACTGCGCCCGGGCGAACCCATGGTGATCTCCTGCGCCCATTTGATCCGCGTCGATTTCTCTGCGGCTGGCAGCATGCTCAACTGGTTCTCCACCCACCTTGCAGAAACCGGCCCCGTCGAGTTGGTGCAGGTGCCGCGCCTAGTGGCGGCCTTCTTTCACGTGGTAGGCGTGGCCGGTGTAGCGGGCGTGTCTACGCTGCGTAAATAAGGCCCAACGCGGTTGGCAGCGCTAGTTGCGTCGCATGCCCGCTACCAGCTCTGTCACGTTGTTGCGCATCATCTGCAGGTAGGTGGCGCCGGGTTGGTCGGCGGTAGACAGGGCATCGGCATACAGGCTGGCACCCAGAGTGGCACCGGCATCCTTGCTGAGCTGGGCGATGAGTTTGGGGTTGCCCATGTTTTCCACAAACACCGCGCGGATCTTTTCCCGCTGGATTTGCCGGATCAGCTGGGCCACCTGTTTGGCGCTGGGTTCGGTTTCGGTGTTCACGCCCTGCGGAGCCAGAAACTGCACGCCGTACTGCGCGGCAAAGTAACCAAAAGCGTCGTGTGAGGTGATGACCTTGCGTTTGGCTTGCGGGATGCTGGCGATCTGCGCTTTGGCCCAGACGTCCAGTATCTGCAACTGTTTCACATACGCCTCGGCGTTGGCTTGGTAGGTACTCGCACCTGCGGCATCCACTTTGCTTAAGGCTGCTGCGATGTTGCGCACGTACAGCGTCACGTTATTGGGGTTTTGCCAGGCGTGGGGGTCGGTTTCCTCGTGGGCATGGCTGGCATGGCCTTTTTCTTCTTCCATGTGGCGCGCCTTCACGCCCTTGGCCGCCACCACTGCTTCTCCCTTGTAGCCAGCTGACTTGATCAGCTTGCCCGCCCACGGCTCGAAGCCCAGACCGTTGGTGACCACCAGTTTGGCGGCCAGCAGCGTTTTGGCGTCTGCGGGTTTGGCTTCAAATACATGCGCGTCTTCGTTGGCACCCACCAGAGTCGTAACGGCCACGCGGTCGCCACCCACCACGCGCACCAGGTCGCCCAGGATGCTGAAGCTGGCGACCACCGGCAGTTTGTCGGCCGCATGGGCGTGGCTGCCCAGCAATGCCAGGGCGGTGGCGCTCGCCAGCAGAAGGCGGCGGGGCAGTACAGAGAGGGGGAAGGTGTCTAGTGCGGTCATGGTCATCTAGGTGAAGTGAAGGAAAAGAGAAATGGGTTGCGTTAAGCCACGCGGTGTGAGGTGGCCCACCAGCGCGGCAACCAACCGCCCGGTGCAAGCAGCAGTGATATGGCGTAGAGCGCGCCTGCGCAGCCGATGATGGTCGGGCCAGAGGGGGTGTCGAAGTGGTAAGACAACAGCAGCCCGGCTACCCCGGCCACTGCCGCCTGCAGGCTGGCGTTGCGCAGTTGCGCGGGCAGGGTGTCGTGCCACAGGCGCGCGCTCACGGCGGGCAGCATCATCAGCCCCACGGCCATCAGCGTGCCCAGGGTCTGAAAGCCGGCTACCAGGTTGAGCACCACCAGCATGAGGAAACCCTGCTGCCACACCCAGGGCGGAACGCTGCTGCGGTGCGCGCTCAGAAAGACGGGATCAAAGGTTTCCAGCACCAGGCCGCGGTACATCAGCGCCAATGCCAATACGCTGGCCGTGGCGACTCCGGCAACCAGCAACAGGCCACTGGCGTCCACGCCCAGTGCGCTGCCAAACAGGATGTGCAGCAGGTCCAACTGCGTGCCGTGGCGCGCAATCAGTGTCACGCCCAGCGCCAGCGCGACGAGGTAAATGGCGGCCAGGCTGGCGTCTTCTTTCAGCGCGGTGAAGCGGCTGACTGCACCTGCAATGCCCGCCACCAGCATGCCCGCCAGTACGCCACCCAGCGCCATGGCGGTGAGCGATAAACCACCCACCATAAAACCAATGGCCACCCCCGGCAGCACCGCGTGGCTGAGTGCGTCACCCAGCAGGCTCATGCGCCGCAGCGTGAGGAAGACGCCCAGCGGCGCCGCGCTGAGCGACAGCGCCAGCGTGGCCACCAGCGCGCGGCGCATGAAGGCAAATTCGGCGAACGGGGCCAAGAGGGCGTCCCACACCGGGCCGATCAACATGTCCATGGGGTTCCTCAGGAGGTGGCTGCCAGGCGCTGGGCCAGCAGGGTGCCAAAGTCCTGGCCGTTGGTCTGGCCGTCGATGTCGCAAATGGCGGCGGTCTCGTCCCAGGCCTCGGCCATGGCGCGGGCGCGCGCCAAGTGGTGCTCAGTCAGCACCTCGGCCGTGGCGCCCCAGGCGATGCATTCACGGGCCAGCAGCAGGGTTTGGGGAAAGTGCGCTTTCACCTGCGCGTCGTCGTGCAACACCGCAATGACCGTGCGCCCTTGGCGGTGCCATTGCTGCACCAGGGCCAGCAGCCCGGCGGTGGTTTGGCTGTCCACCGCGTTAAACGGTTCGTCCAGCAGGATTACCTGTGCGTCTTGCACCAGCAGGCGGGCGAACAGCGCGCGCTGCAGTTGTCCGCTGGAGAGCGTGCCGACTGCTCGGCGCTCGAAACCCTGCAGTCCCACCGCCTCCAGCGCGGCGTCCACGCGCGCCAGCATGGACGCGGTGGCGCTGCCCCAGGCGCCGGTCTGCGCCCACAGGCCCATGAGCACGCAGTCGCGCACCGCCAGCGGGAAGCTGCGGTCCAGTTCGCTGTGTTGGGGCAGGTAGGCCAAACGCAAGCTCGGCGCGCGTTCGATGTGGGAGTGGCCATCCAGCGGCACCAGTCCCGCCAGGCTTTTGAGCAAGGTGCTCTTGCCCGCACCGTTGGGGCCGATGACGGCCGTGAGAGAGCCTTGGGCAAAGTGGCCACTCACATGGTGCAGCGCCGGGTAGTGGCGGTAGCTGACCGTGAGGTTGTGCAGCGCGATGGCCGGGGAGCGCGTGGGGGCGTTCATAACGGCACGGCCTCCAGGCTGGCCCACCACACGCCCAGCCACAAAAGAGCCAAGGCGGGAAGGGTGAGGGCGACCCGTTTCCACGCCGGTAAGGCGAGGCAACTGAGGCGTTTGTAAAGTTGGGTGGCGGTGTGGGGCGCGTTCACAAAGTCATTTCATAATGCAACTAAATTGCGATATAGTCTAACGCAACTTAGTTGCATTTAATGTCTTAATGCAACTGAATTGCATTTTTAAGGATGCTCTGATGGCTTCTGCAACCCCCCCGGCCCCACCCGTGCTCAAGGGCGACGACCCGATTGACGCGCTGCTGTCTGCCCACGGCCTGCGCCGCACAGCGGCTGCGCGGCGTGTGTTGGGCTGGCTGTTGGCGCACCCCGACACCAGCTACACCCATGCGCAGTTGCAGGAGTCTTTGGCGGGTGACCATGCCGAGCCGCTGGACCGCGTCACCCTGTACCGCCTGATTGACCGCCTGACGCAAGTGGGTCTGCTGTTATGCCGGGTAGACAGCCAGCGCGTGCGCCGCTACCAGGCCATGCCGGCCAGCGTGCACGCCACGCCGCACTTTGAGTGTCAGACCTGCCACCGCGACAGCCCGCTGGCCGGTGCCCTGCATGCGGTGGACCTGGAAAAGGCCGCGCAAACCGCCATCGAGTCCCTGCGCGCTTTGGGCTACACCGACATGCACCTCGACTTTGCAGTGCGCGGCGTGTGTGTGGACTGCGCCACCAGCGGTGCCAGCAGCAGCCCAGCCGCTGCCGGGTCGGCCGCATGATCCGCACCCACGGTTTGGCCTACCGCTATCCCGCAGGGGAAGCGCTGCAGTTTCCCGATGTGGACGTGGCGCAGGGCGCGGTGCTCTTGCTCAGCGGCCCCTCGGGCTGCGGCAAGTCGACCTGGCTGGCGCTGGTAGCCGGGCTGGTAGCGCCGACTGCCGGCACCATCGAAGTGGCCGGGCAAGCACTGAATGCTCTCAAATCCGTAGCGGCCGACGCATGGCGGGCGAGGGTTATTGGCTTCTTGCCGCAAAAATTACATCTGAGCGCAGCGCTCACCGTGCAGCAAAACCTGGCCATGGCGCAATGGGCGGCGGGTCAGCCCGAAGACACGGCCGCCATCCACACCGCGCTGCAGGCCTTGGGCGTGGCCGAGCTGGCGCAGCGCAAGCCCGCGCAGCTCTCGGGGGGGCAGGCGCAGCGCGTGGCGCTGGCGCGTGCCGTGCTGCTGCAGCCGCGTGTGCTGCTGGCCGATGAGCCCACCGCCAGCCTGGACGACGAAGCCGCG
The DNA here is from genome assembly GCF_001955715.1 of Rhodoferax saidenbachensis. Classification (NCBI taxonomy): domain Bacteria; kingdom Pseudomonadati; phylum Pseudomonadota; class Betaproteobacteria; order Burkholderiales; family Comamonadaceae; genus Rhodoferax; species Rhodoferax saidenbachensis. The sequence goes on from NZ_CP019239.1 coordinate 1,166,083, forward strand.
GCCGACGCTGTGGCGCTGCTGCTGGCCACGGCCCGCACCCACAGCGCCACGCTGGTGATTGCCACGCACGACGCACGTGTGGCGGCACTCATCCCCCCTGAGATTAATGGCCAAATTGGCAAAACCCCAAGTCCAGGCTTCCAGCCCTTGCGGTTATTGCGCAACCAGCTATCAAAAGAAGAGCAAAAAGAGGCGAGGGTGGCCGCATGAAAACCCTGTCGTTTGCCTGGCGCTACCTGTGGTCACGCCCACTCGGGGCCGCGCTCAATGTGTTGTTGCTGAGCCTGGGACTGGCCTCCATCACCTTCTTGCTGTTGGTGGGCGCGCAGCTCAGCAAAGCGTTTGACCGCGACCTGGCGGGTATCGACGTGGTGGTGGGCGCCAAGGGCAGCCCCATGCAGCTCATACTGTCGGGCGTGCTGCACATCGACGTGCCGCCCGGCAATGTGCCGCTCAAAGCCGTGAAAGAGCTGGCCAAGAATCCATTGGTGGACAGCATCATCCCCATCAGCCTGGGCGACAACTTTGCGGGTTACCGCATCGTCGGCACCTCACACGCGTACATCGACCACTACGAAGCCAAGCTGGCCCAGGGCCGCGTGTGGGAGTCGGGTGTGCCCATGCAGATGGTGCTGGGCGCCACCACGGCGCGCAAACTGGGCGCGGCGCTCGGTCAGAGTTTTGTTGGCTCGCACGGCCTGGGCGCCGGGGGGCATTTGCATGGCGACAACCCCTACACCGTGGTCGGCATCCTGGCGCCCAGCGGCAGTGTGCTGGACCGGCTGATCCTGACCGACACCGCCTCGGTCTGGAAGGTGCACGAGGACTACACCGCCTCACCCGATGACAGCGACGACGACCGCCAGGTGATGGAAGAGGAACGCGAAATCACCATGGCGCTGGTCAAGTACAAAACGCCCATGGCGGCACTCAGCTTTCCGCGCTACGTGAACACCAGCACCGAGATGCAGGCCGCCGCGCCCGCCCTGGAAATCAGCCGCCTGTTGCACATGCTCGGTCTGGGCACCGATGTGCTGCGCGCCTTTGCCGGCGTGTTGTTGCTGACCGCGGGCCTGAGTGTGTTTATCGCGCTGTGGAGCGCCGTGCGCGAACGTCGGGCTGATCTGGCGCTGTTGCGCATGCTGGGCGCGCCGCCGCGCAAAGTGGCCGCGCTGTTGCTGTGCGAGGCCCTGTGGCTCGGGCTGGTGGCCTCGGTGCTCGGTCTGCTGCTGGGGCAGGCGTGCACCGCTGCGTTGGCCTGGCTGCTGCAACTGGACAACTCGCTGCTGATTGGCGGCGTGGTTTGGCCTGTCGACCTGTGGGTCGTGCCCGCGCTGGCGTTGGGCGTGTCGCTGGTGTCGGCGCTGCTACCCGCCATAGGCGCCTACCGCGTCAGCGTGCTGGAACTTTTGCAATCTCGATGATCTGGCCCCCACGCTCCGCCGACGCACGGCCAAAGGGCCGTGCACGGTTTATTGCCGCAACGCTCTCGCATCTGCGACAGCAGATGCGAGAGCGGGTCGCTGCCCCCCAAAGGGGGCGCGTTTTGGCTGCGCCGCACACGGTGACCCCTTGGGGCGGCCCGGCGGAAAAACATTCTTTCTCAACCCTAGGAAATTTATGAAAAAATCGCTTCTAGCCCTCGTCCTTCTTGCGCAAGCAGCTACGTTTTCCATAGCAAAAGAAAGCGCTGAAGACACCAAACAGGACGTGGCCAAACACCGCGCCATCGCTGCCGCGCACCTGGCAGCCGCCACCTGCCGCGAGTCTGGCAAAGACGAAGACGTTTGCAACAAGGAACTGCAAGCCGCCTGCAAAGGCCTGGCAATTGGCAAGTTCTGCGGCATGAAACACGAACACTGATGCATTGCAGCGGGCGCACACGCTGCTCCCGCTTTAAGATAGACCGTCTGGAGCCCCCGCCATGAAACACCTTGCCCGCGCCCTTGTTCTCCCACTGACCCTTGCTGCTGCGGGCGCGTTTGCCCAATTGAGCTCCCCGCTGGCGGGCGTTCCCGCGGGCACGGGACCCGGGGTGCACAGCCCCAACAGCCCGTTCGCCCCGCTGGTGGACCGCTCCGACGTGTTGCCCTGGTCCACGCTCACCGCGGTGAAAACCAAGGTTGAGAAAAACCGCATCATGCCGATCTTCCCCGGCACGATCCAGGCGCTGAACCAGAAGAGCCAGCGCATCCAGGGTTTCATGATGCCGCTGGAGCCGGGCGAAAAACAAAAGCACTTTTTGCTCAGCTCGGTGCCGCTGACCTGTTCGTTCTGTGTGCCCGGCGGGCCAGAGAGCATGGTCGAGGTCAAGACCAAAACCCCCGTGCGTTACTCCATGGACGTGGTGGTGGTGCAGGGCCAGTTTGCCGTGCTCAACGATGACCCGTATGGCCTGTATTACCGCATCACCGACGCGGTGGCCGTGAAGTAATTTTCCGATTGTGTTGATGCCACTGGACCACCCGGTCGTCTCGTCACTGCTGCCGGTGGTGCTGCTGATCGTGGTCGGCCTGGTCACCGGCAAACTCAAGCTGATCCGCCAGGAGGCGGTGCGCGATCTCTCCAACCTCGTCTTCCTGGTGCTCACCCAGGCGCTGCTGTTTCGCACCATGAGCAGCGTGCATGTGCAGGACCTGGACTTTGAACCGGTCTCGCTGTACTTCGCCGTGGCCGCAGCCTTGTTCACCGTCATGTTGCTGGTGCAGGGCGCCAGCAGCCGCGCGGCCGTCATCGCGCTGTCGGGCACCTTCAGTAACACGGTGATGATCGGCATTCCGCTGGTCGGGCTGGCCTATGGCAAGGACGCCCTGGTGCTGTTGTTCACACTGATTTCCTTGCACGCGCTGGTGTTGCTCACCTTTGCCACGGTGGTGCTGGAACTGCTGAGCGCCCGCGAGCAGAGTGCAGAGGCAGACGGTCCACCGCGGCATCCGCTCAAGTCCATAGGCCTGGCGGTGCGCAACGCCGTGGTGCACCCGGTGCCCATGCCCATCATCGCCGGCCTGCTGTACGCCCAAACGGGCTGGGGACTGCCCGATGTGGTGGACCGCCCCTTGCAATTGCTGGGCAATGCCTTTGGCCCCGTGGCGCTGGTGTTGGTGGGGGTGACCTTGTCCAACGCCGCCATTGGCCGCAACCTCACAGGAGCACTGGTTATCTCGGCCGTCAAAACGCTGTTGCACCCCGCGCTGATGGCTTTGATTGGTTATGCGTTTGGTTTGCGCGGCATGTCGCTCACGGTGTTGGTGGTGGCGGCTTCGTTGCCAATTGGTGCGAATGTGTTTTTGTTTTCGCAGCGGTATCAGAAGGCGGAGGATTTGGTCACGGCCAGTGTGGCGGTGTCTACTTTGGTGGCGCTGGTCAGCGTTACGGTGGTGATGACCTTGGTGCCCTTGATCGCGGGCTGATATTTAGGCCTGTTCTTCCTCTTTGCTGGGTTTTGCGCTTCGTTGGTTTTTTCTTGCTTGGCGTGTCGGGATGTGCGCCCGACAGCGCACTCACTTTCTTTTGCTTCGCCAAAAGAAAGTAAGCAAAGAAAAGGCGACCCTGCTGTCTGCGACCCTCCGCTACGCTGCGGGCAACCTGCGGTGCTCGAATGCGGTGGGGTGCGCGCAAACTCGCTTCGCTCAAACATGCACGCCCCTTGATCCACCGCCTTCTGCGCTCCTCGGCGCAGCCAGAAGGGATTGAGGGGAATACAGGCCATCGCTACGCTGGGCCCAGCGAGATGAATACCCGTCCGCGCTACGCGTGGACGAAGTTCGGTATTTGGTATCCGGCTGTTGGGTTTGCGTTAGCGCCGTAATGAGGAGGCGAGTAGCGCAGGTTTGGGCGGATGAGGGCTGGCGATTGTTTGAGCCCGCAGGGCGAGTTCGAGCCAGACCCCGCTCAAACCGAGCAACGCAGCGTGCCCGCAGGGCCGACGAATCCGGCTCGCCTTTCTTTGCTTACTTTGGTGTTTGCGTAACTTCGCTAGGCGAAGTGAGCGAACCCCGCGTGCTAAGCACGCCTTTGGCGATGCAAAGAAAACCCGCTTTGCGGGTTTCTATAAAGTGAGTGCGCTGTCGGGCGCACAACCCGACACGCCCCACATCAAACAATCCCCGACAACACCAACAAACACCCCGAGAGATATCTCCCGGCGGTTACGCCAACTTGAACGGCAAACTCCGCTGCGTCTTCCCCGTAATCTTGGCAATCGCATTGGCAAACGCCGGCGCCAACGGCGGCAGCCCAGGCTCACCCATGCCCGTCGGTGCATCCGCACTGGGCACCAGGTACACCGCGATTTTCGGCATGTCAGTCAGACGCGCCACGGTGTAATCGTGGAAGTTGCTTTGCTCCACGCGCCCGTCCTTGAAAGTGATGGCCGAGCCGGGCAGGCAGGTACCCAGGCCCATCAGCGCGGCGCCCTGCACCTGGGCTTCGATGGACCGCGGGTTGACCGCCAGGTTGCAGTGCACCGCAGCCGTGACCGCGTGCAACTTGGGTACGCCTTTGGTTACAGACGCCTCGGCCACATAGGCGACCACGGTGTCAAACGATTCGTGTACCGCCACGCCCCAGGCCTGGCCCTTGGGCAGTTTGCGTTTGCCGTAGCCGGACTGCTCCACGGCCAGCATCAGCGCGGCGGTGTGGCGCGGGTGTTTGTCACCCATCAGGGCCAGCCGGTAGGCCACCGGGTCCTGTTTGGTGGCACGGGCAATTTCGTCGACCAGCGTTTCCATGACGTAGGCCGTGTGGGTCGAGCCCACGCTGCGCCACCACAACACCGGCACATTCACCTGGGGGTGGTGCACCGACAGGCGCATGGGCACGTCGTAGGGTTCGCGCATGCCTTCGACCATGGTGCCGTCGATACCGTTCTTGACCATGCCCTGGAACGGTGTGCCACCCAGAATGGACTGGCCCACGATCACATGGTCCCAGGCCAGCACGTTGCCCTTAGCGTCAAAGCCGATGTCGGCGCGGTGCACATGCATGGGCCGGTAGTAGCCGCCCTTGATGTCATCTTCGCGGCTCCACACCACACGCACGGGTGCGTCCAGCCCGGCTGCGCGCGACAGCTTGGCCACGGTGCAGGCTTCCACCACGTAGTCGGCCGTGGGCACGGCACGCCGGCCAAAGCCGCCACCGGCCATTTGCACGTTGATCTTCGTGTTGCCAGGTGCCACGCCAAGCACCTTGCTGGCCGCTATTGCGTCCAGCCCAGGCATCTGTGTGCCTAACCACAGCTCGGCTTTGGCGTCTGCGCCGCTGCCGGTGAGGGCGATGGTGCAGTTCAGCGGTTCCATGGGCGCATGGGCCAGGTAGGGGAAGACAAACTCGGCGCTGATCTTCTTAGGGGCCTTTGCCAGGGGCGTCATGTCGCCCGTAATGTGCACGGCGCCGGTTTTTTTGGACAGGGCGCGGTAGCTGGCTAACTGCGCCTTGCTGTCGACGGCTTCCACGCCACTGGTGTCCCATTCCAGCACCAGCGCGTCACGCGCCTGCTTGGCCGACCAGTAGCCGTTGGCCACCACGGCGACCCCTTCGCCACCGCGGTCCACGGGCATGCGCAGCACCGCTTTCACGCCGGGGATGGCCTTGGCCGCTGCGTCGTTGACGGATTTGAGCTTGGCGCCAAACACCGGCGGGTGCGCCACCACGGCGGTCAACATGCCGGGCAGGCGCATGTCGATGCCGTAGGACTGGTTGCCAGTGGATTTGGCCTGCGCATCCAGGCGGCCCGTGGCCTTGCCGATGATGCGGAAATCCTTGGGGTCTTTGAGCGTGACTTTCTCGGGCACAGGCAGGGCCATGGCGGCCTGCGCCAACGCACCGTAGCCGAGTGACTGGCCGTTCGGCCCCAGCACTTGGCCCGCGCTGGTGCGCAGGCTGCCGGCGTCCACACCCCACTGCGCAGCGGCGGCCGACACCAGCATGGCGCGCGCCCGCGCACCGAGTTCGCGGTACTGCAGATAGGAGCGTTTGATGGAGCCCGATCCGCCGGTGATGTGCATGCCAAATGCCGGGTCCACGTAGGCCGGGTCGGCGTCGCCGTGGCGGCTGCGCACCAGGCGCCAGTCGGCGTCCAGTTCTTCGGCCAGCACCATGGGCAGCGCGGTGGCGATGCCCTGGCCGAACTCCAGCCGGTTGACGGCCACGGTGACCACGCCATCGGGCGCGATGTGGACGAAGGCGCCGGGCTGCTGGAACGGCTTAAGGCCCGTGCTGGCCGGGGCGCCGCCTTGCGCCATGCCCACCAGCGGGTAGGCGCCCAGCGCCAGCCCGGAGGCCACGCTGACCTTGAGGAAGCTGCGGCGTGGCATGCCACTATTTGCTACGGTTTCAGGAGCGCCTTGCGCACGCCGCATAAGGGCTGCAATGCCTTTTGGCAGTTGGTCCAGGGAGTCTGTGAGGGTTTCGAAGTGCATGGTGTTTCTCCCGGGGCTCAGGCCAGTTGTTTGGCAGCAGCGTGGATGGCACCACGGATGCGGGCATAGGTTCCACAGCGACAGATGTTGCCGGCCATGGCCGCGTCAATGTCGGCGTCGCTGGGTTTGCGGTTGCTTTGCAGCAGCGCGGTGGCACTCATGATCTGACCGCTTTGGCAGTAGCCGCATTGCGCCACGTCCAGGGCCACCCAGGCTTGCTGCACAGCTTTGCCCACCGGGTCTGCGCCCACGGCTTCAATGGTGGTGATCTTTTGCCCCGCGGCGCTGGAGGCGGGGGTGATGCACGAGCGGATCGCCGTGCCGTTGAGGTGCACTGTGCAGGCACCACACTGGGCCATGCCGCAACCAAATTTGGTGCCGGTCATGCCCAGCGTGTCCCGCAGGGCCCACAGGATGGGGGTGGAGGGATCGGCGTCTACCGCCGTGTCTTTGCCATTGATATTGAGCGTGAGCATGGGGCGCGTCCTTGTTGTGCAAGGGCGCAGACTACCTGAAATCGGAAATTTCTGCCGGGAGCCTGTTTACGGTCTGTACGGGGCCACGCAAGTGCCTTTTCGGGATGGGCTGCTAGGCGCAAAACGCAACCGGGCTGGTGCCCGGTAAGGCTTTGCAACGCCGCAGATCGCCCGAAAAGGCACTTGCCCTTCGGGTTGGGACGAAATCGGGCGACTTGCCCGCCAAATTCCTTGTGTGGGCATGAGCCCACACGGCGAAATGTTGGCAGACAACTCATCCCGATTGCGTCCCAACGTGACCCCGTACAGACCGTAAACAGGCTCCTAGGGCGCCAGACGTTCCCGCAGCCAGTTCTGATCGGGCTGGATGCGGTACTGCAGCCGGTCATGCAGGCGGCTCTTGCGGCCTTGCCAGAACTGCCAGTTGTCGGGCTTGAGCCGGTAGCCGCCCCAGTGCGGCGGGCGTGGCGGTTGCAGCAAAAACTGGGCGGCGTATTTGGCAGCGTTGGCTACCAGCACACCGCGCCCCGAAATCACCTGGCTTTGTGGCGAGGCCCACGCACCGATGCGCGAATCCAGTGGGCGGCTCTTGAAATAGGCGTCGCTTTCTGCATCGCTTACTTTCTCCACCACACCTTCAATACGCACCACGCGCTCCAGTTCCACCCAATGGAACTGCAGCGCGGCATACGGGTTGCCGGCCAGTTCCTGGCCCTTGCGGCTGTCGTAATTGGTAAACCAAGTGATGCCTTGTGCGTCATACCCCTTGATCAACACGATGCGGGTGCTGGGGCGCAGGTTGCTGCCCACAGTGGCCAGCGTCATGGCGTTGGGCTCGGGCACTTGCCCGGTGATGGCTTCATTCAGCCATTGGTCAAACTGTTGGAGCGGGTCGGCGTGCGAGGCGCTTTCGTCCAGTTCGGCGCGTTCGTAGCTTTTGCGGAGGTCGGCAATGGAAGTCATGGCACCAGTATAGGAGTCTGCCTTGAGCCGTGGTGTGCGGGCGCAACCGACGAAAACTATCCGACGTATTAGGGCTTACCCGCACACTCCCCGGACGCCACAGGACTAAATTGTGGTGTGCACGACAACCAGAGGCCGCAAGCCCCATCTACCGAGGAGAGACTCCCATGAGCGTCAAATTCCAAGTCAATGGCAAGGCGGTGACCGCCCAGGCCGAACCCGACACCCCGCTCTTGTGGGTGATCCGCGATGAGCTGGGCATGACCGGCACCAAGTTTGGCTGCGGTGCGGCTTTGTGCGGTGCGTGTACGGTGCACCTGAACGGCACGCCGGTGCGTTCCTGCCAGACGCCACTGTCCACGGTGGCCGGCAAGAAGGTGGCCACGGTCGAAGGGCTGTCCCGCAACAACACCCACCCGCTGCAGGTCGCGTGGATCAAGCACGACGTGCCCCAGTGCGGTTACTGCCAGTCGGGCCAGTTGATGAGCGCTGCGGCATTGCTCGCCGGTAACAAAAACCCGACAGACGCCGACATCGACGCCGCCATGAGTGGCAACCTTTGCCGCTGCGGCACCTATCCCCGTATCAAGGCCGCCATCAAGGATGCGGCCTCCACGATGCGCAAAGCCTGAGGAGCAGCACCATGACCACCATCCAAAACGCTTCGCGCCGCGACTTCCTCAAGACCTCTACCGCTCTGGCGGGCGGCGGCCTGCTTATGGGCATTGCAGTGCCCGGTGCACTGCAGGCCGCTGGCACCGTGCACACGCCCAATGCCTGGGTGCACATTGCCGACGACAACACCATCACGCTGATCTCGGCGCGCTCCGAGATGGGGCAGGGCGTCTACACCTCCATGCCCATGTTGATTGCCGAAGAGCTCAACGTGGACCTGCGCAAGGTCAAGGTGCGCATAGCCCCGCCCAACGCCAAGCTCTATGGCAATCCGCTCTTGGGCGGCCCGCAGCTCACCGGCGGCTCGACCTCGGTACGCGATGGCTGGGAAAAGCTACGCATCGGCGGGGCCCAGGTGCGCGAAATGCTGATCAGCGCCGCCGCGAATAAATGGAATGTGGACCGCTCCACGCTCAAAGCCGCCGACGGCATGGTGATCGGCCCGAAAGGTAAAAAGGCCAGCTATGGATCACTGGCGGCCGATGCTTCCAAGCTGCCGGTGCCTGAGAAGGTGAGCATCAAGGACCCCAAGGACTTCACCATCGTGGGCAAGCGCACCAAGCGTCTGGACACCCCCATGAAGGTCAACGGCACGGCCGAGTTTGGCATCGACGTGAAGCTGCCCGGCATGGTCTACGCGGCGCTGGAGCAGTGCCCGGTGATCGGCGGCAAGGTCAAGTCGTTTGACGCGGCCAAGGCCAAGTCCATGCCCGGCGTGATTGCTGTGGTGGAGATTCCCGATGGCGTGGCCGTGGTGGCCAACAGCTGGTGGCGCGCCAACATGGCGCGCAAGACCGTCAACATCACCTGGGACGAAGGTGCGGGTGCGAGCCTGAATGAAAAATCCATGCTCGACAGCCTGCGCGGTGCGTCCAAAACCGGCACACCGATTCCGCTCAAGGCGGTGGGCGATCCCGAGGCCGTGATTGCTGCGTCCAGCAAAGTGGTGCGCGCCGAGTACGCCAGCCAGTTGCTCTCGCACTCGCCGCTGGAGCCGATGAACTTCACCGCCGACTACAACAACGGCAAGGTGCGCCTGATTGGCCCCACCCAGTGGCAGGACGCCGCGCAAAGCGCGATTGCCGCCGCCGTGGGCGTCAAGCCCGAAGACGTGAGCGTGGAAACCACCTTCCTGGGTGGCGGTTTTGGCCGACGCATTGACATCGACTTCATCATCCAGGCCGCGCAAATCTCCAAGGCGGTGGGCAAGCCGGTCAAGCTGGTGTGGTCGCGTGAAGACGACATGACACACGACTTCTACCGCCCGCAGGCCATCCACACCATGGCCGCGGCGCTGGGCGCCGATGGCAAGCCCACGGCCATGACCTTCCGGCTGACCTCGCAGTCGGTCACCGGACGCATCTTTGGCCTGCCCGCGCCAGTGCAGGACCCGCTAATGACCGAGGCCGCCGTGGCGGGCTACGAGATTCCGGCCTCGCGGCACGACGTGGTCAAGCACGACGCAGGCTTGCGCGTGGGCTACTGGCGCTCGGTCAGCCACGCGCTCAACGCCTTTGCCAACGAGAGCTTTATTGACGAACTGGCCATTGCTGCGGGCAAAGACCCCTACGCCTACCGCATGGCGCTGCTGGAGAAGCAGCCGCGCTTTGCCAATGTGCTCAAGCTCGCGGCGGACAAGGCCGGCTGGGGCACACCACTGCCCGCGGGCCGCTCGCGCGGCATTGCGCTCATGGAGGGCTACGACACCTACATGGCCCAGGTGGCCGAGATCAGCATGGAAGGTGGCGCGGTCAAAGTGCACAAGATGACCGTGGCCGCCGACCTGGGCCGCATGGTCAACCCCGACACGGTGGAGGCGCAGATCCAGTCCAGCATCGTGTTTGGCCTGGGGGCTGCCACCATGCAGGAGATCACGCTGGTCAATGGCCGCGTGCAGCAGACCAACTTCCACCAGTTCCCGCTGGTGCGCATGTACGAGACCCCGGTGATCGACATCACACTGGTCAATAGCACCGAGAAGCCCGGTGGCATTGGCGAGCCCGCCACGGCGCTGGTAGCACCCGCCATTGCCAACGCGGTGGCGGCCCTCACCGGCAAGCGCGTGCGCAAGCTGCCCATCACCGAAGCGGCGATTCGCGCGGCCTGAGCGGCAAAGCCGCTACAGTGCGCCTATGGAAAGTCTGGACCTTCGGGTATTAGGGGATGCGCTGGCCTGGAAACAGGCCGGCCACGCCGTCACGCTGGTGACGGTGGTGGAGACCTGGGGCAGTGCGCCGCGCCCGCCCGGTGCGCTTTTGGCTGTGCGCGACGACGGTATGGTCAGCGGCTCGGTTTCGGGTGGTTGTGTGGAGGACGATTTGATCGCTCGCACCAAGGCCGCGCTGAACCAGCCGTCGGAGGCCTCGCCCACCCAACCGTTCATGATGGCTTACGGCGTGAGCAAGGAAGAGGCGGCACGCTTTGGCCTGCCCTGCGGCGGTACGTTGCGCCTGGTGCAAGAGCCACTGCACGACACGGCGTGGATCAGTGAGGTGCTGCAACGCACGGCAGACCACCAACTGGTGGCACGCACCCTGACCCTGTCTACCGGTGTGGTGGCTTTGCATGACGCCGTGCGTGGCCAGGCCATGCAGTTTGACGGCACCACGCTCACCACGCTGTTCGGCCCGCGCTGGCGCCTGTTGCTGATTGGTGCTGGCCAGCTCTCGCAGGCCGTGGCCAACATGGCCACGGCGCTGGACTTTGAGGTGCTGGTGTGTGACCCGCGTGAAGAGTACGCCAGCATGGTGGGCGGCATGCCCGGCGTGCGCCGTATGGAGGGCATGCCCGACGACGTGGTGCGCACGCTGCAGCCAGACGCCCACACCGCCATCGTGGCCCTCACGCACGACCCCAAGCTTGACGACATGGCCCTGCTCGAAGCACTGGGCAGCGACGCGTTCTACGTGGGCGCCCTCGGTTCGCGCCGCAACCAGGAGACGCGCAAAAAGCGCTTGGCCGAACACTTTGATGTGAACGAGGCCCAGCTGGCGCGCCTGCACGGCCCGGTCGGCTTGAAGATTGGTGCACGCACCCCGGCAGAGATTGCCGTGTCTATCTTGGCCGAAATCATCCAGGTCAAAAACACGGTGGCCACGCCCGCCGTGGTCCACACCGCCCCCAGCTGTGCCACCTGAATCGGTGGCTACGTTGGTAACTGCAGACGAAGCACAGCACCTGCCCGTGTTGCTGGTGCTGGCCTCGGGCCGCGGCGAACGCTTCACCGCATCGGGCGGCACCACCCACAAATTACAAGCGGACTTGTGTGGCAAACCCGTGCTGCAACACACGCTGGACACCGTGCGCGCCAGCGGCCTGCGCTGGCACCTGGAAGACGCGGGCCACCCCGGCATGGGCGACAGCATCGCCGCCGCCGTGCGCGCTACGCGCGATGCTCCGGGCTGGATGGTGCTGCCTGCTGATCTGCCCTTGATACGACCGCAAACCCTGGTCGAGATTGCACGCGCGCCCATGGCCGTAAATGTGCTGGTACCCAGCTTCGAAGGCCAGCGCGGCCACCCGGTGCGCTTTGCGGCTGCGTGTGGCGACGCACTCGCCAGTTTGCAAGGAAATCAGGGTGCAGCCCCCGTGGTAGCTGCGCAAGCAGCTATGAAATTCATAGTGAGTGACGCGGGCTGTGTGGTGGATATTGATACGGTGGAGGACTTGCGCAGGGCGGCTGGGTTGTTGGCTGAGCGGGCGGAAGTTGGTGGTTCAGAGATCGCACCGCAGGCAACATACGGATTCAAAATCAAGTGAAAACAATCACTTTGCGGCTGCAAGGGAGGCAGCACTCATGACAACTGAGTCAAGTTATTTCGCATTTTTGCGGTCTATAGCAAGTTGAACATCTGAAAATGCAGTTGCTCCTTCAGAACCCTATTGTTGGTTTCCTTGTTGGCTTCCTTGGCTTTGCGTTCATCGGCTACGGGTTGGTCCATGTTGCGAGTGGTCGCTCCTTTCGAGATCAGTCGCCAAAGTCGAAGCGAACAACGGTTCTTCTTGCGCTCGCGCAGTGGCCATATTTTTTAATGCTGGCGTATAGCCTGATGCAACTAGTAGGCCGATCCCAATGAGCGCGTACATCGCAAAGTATTCTCTTGATGAGATGTGTAGCCTTTCATTGCGGTGGATCTGGGCCAGCTTCACTGGCTGGTCTGTTGAATTTAGACGTTAGTCTTCGACATATGTCGGTGCTTCAATCTCTCGCCAAACAAAAGACTGATGCGGAACTAAACCGCCAGCTCGCAGCGTTGTCGCGATCCATTGAAGCAATTTGTCATGAGCATGCAGCTCAAGGCCGCTTCAACTCTGGTGCAACGCTCAAGCGCGTTCTTGCAGCTTGCAAAGACGCGACAGAAAAGCAACGAGATACGGCAATCAAAGAATATCTATGGGCGGCAAGCCAAGCACTGCTGGCGAGTCAGTCGTGGGTTGAATGTCTTGTCCTAGATGCTTCGCAGTCAATAGACTCTTTGCACATCGAATCCGAAAAACACATCAAAGAAATCTGCGAAAAGATCGGCAAGCCTGATCTGGTCGCTCGGCTTCTTTTGGATTTAGAGTCCACGGAAGTCGCTGCAAAGAACGATATAGCTTTGGCGCTGCGCTCTGGGTTTGCAGAAAGAAGTCGAGGCTTGGTCAGAAGCGGTGCTGGTTTCGTTCTGCGGCTCCTTTCCAGGATCATAAAAGGAGGGGCAGCGTGATGACTGTCCCTTACTTCCACGCCAGATGCATCGCATCTTCATGCGCCGACTACTTCAACTCACCGTAGCGCTTTGCGTGCTGGGCATAGTCCTGTTGCTTGCCCTTCTTTTCCAGGGTTCTGCAGAGCAGTTCCCGACCGAAGAGCAAGAAGAAAAATTTCGCATCGCCATCGGTTTTCTGATCTTTCTTCTGATCACAGCTGCGGGCATAACGCTAGTGGTATTGAAGCGTTTGAAGTGGCAGTCGCTTTCACAGAAATAGCTGCTGGCAACAGCCATGACCACCCAGCGCCCCACCACCATCGCCGAATACATCCAGGCAGCCCCGGCGAAAGGGAAGCCGCATTTGCAGCGGGTGTACGCCATTCTCAAAAGTGTTGCGCCAGAGGCCGAGGAGGCGATCAAGTGGGGAACACCTTTCTTTTTGGAGCCTCGCTTCCTGTTCGCTTTCTCTGCGCACAAGGCACACCTGAACTTCACGCTCACAGAGGCGGATTGGGATGTCTTTCGCATTGAACTGGAAAAGCACAAGACGACGAAGAATTTTCTCCAGGTCCCCTATGACCAAGCTGTGCCAGAAGCGTTGATCCGCACGATTGCCGAGCATCGACTTCGCGTTGTCAGCGAACGTGAAGATGACGCATTTTGGTAAGTGCAAGAATCCAGCGCATGACAGCACCCAACCAACCCCGCATCGACTGCCACGTCCACGTCTTTGACCCGCAGCGTTTTCCCTACGCACCCGACGCCTGGTATGTGCCCAACCCCGCGGAGACCGGCACGCCCGATCTGCTGGGGCAGGTGCTGGATGCACATGGTGTGGCGCATGCGCTGATCGTCGGGCCCAACTCGGGCTATGGGCTGGACAACCGTTGTCTGTTGGACACCCTGCAGCGCGGAGCGGGGCGTTACAAGGGCGTGGCCGTGGTGCGCAACGATGCATCGCGCGCCGAGCTGCAAGACCTGCAGGCGGCGGGTGTGGTGGGCGTGGCGTTCAACGTGGCCTTGCTGGGGCTGGACTTTTACAGCGACATTGGACCACTGCTGCAGCGCCTGCGTGACCTGGGCATGTGGGCGCAAGTACAAGTGCAGGGCGACCAGTTGGCCAGCCTGCGCCCGCTGCTGCAAGACAGCGGTGCGCGCCTGCTGTTCGACCACTGCGGCCGGCCTGACCCGGGGCAGGGCGTGGGGCAGGCCGGGTTTGCTGCGCTGCTGGCGTTGGCAGAAACGCAGCGTGCCGTGGTGAAGCTGTCGTCACTGAGCAAATGTTCTGCGCAGCCTTTTCCGCACCGCGATGCCTGGCCGTATGTAGCGGCGCTGGTGCAGGCCTACACACCGCAGGCCCTGGTGTGGGCGTCGGACTGGCCCTTCCTGCGTGCGCCCGAGCGCATCGACTACGGGCTGGTGTTGCAGTTGATGGAAACGCTGCTGCCCGACGCGGCGGCGCGGCAGGCGGTGTACTGGGACACACCGCGGCGCTTGTTTGGCTTTGATGCTTGAGATTTGCTACTGAATAGATAGCTGCTTGCGCACATGCCATAAGGGCTAGAGCCCTATTTCACTTAAAAATCACGCCTTGCCCAATGGCGGCCGGCCGAACATGGTGGATGCGTTGCTGATTGGCCCGAGCTCCGCCGCGGCGGCCAAGAGCGCCGGGGCGATCTCGTGCATGCGCTCCGGCGTAAAGCGGATGCGCGGCCCGGCGATGCTGATGACACCTATGGCTTCTTTGCGCCGGTACACCGGTGCCGCCATGGCGCTCATGCCTGGGGCAAACACTTCGTCGATCATGGCGTAGCCGCGCACGCGTGCGGCGTGCAAAAAGCCCAGTAGTGCCTTGACGGTAGTGGGGGCCTTGGGGCCGTAGTCCTTGACCGCACCAAAGCCCTGTTTGGAAACCACCTCCAACGCACGCTCGTCGCTCATGGTGAGCAGCCATGCATGGCCCGATGCGGTGCACGACAGGCGTGCGTCCATGCCCATGTCGGGGTCGTAGCGCAGGCCCTTGCGCATGCCCTGCGACTTGGCCACCCAGGTGAGGCGGTCTTCGTCCACGATAGACAGGCGCACCAGCTCGCCCGAGGCTTGGGCCAGGCGTTCCATCAGCGGTTCGGCAATGTCCACAATGCCGGCGCCGCTCAGGTAGCCCAGGCCCAGCGACACCAGTTTGGTGGTGAGTTGGTATTCGCCGTGTTTGTGGGCCTGGCGCACATAACCTTGGAGTTGCAGTTCGGCCAGCACGCGGTGGCAGGCGCTTAAGGGAATGTCCAGTTCGCCGGCCAGTTGCGCCAGTGCGAAGCCGTCAGGGTGCGCGGCCATGTGCTCCAGGATGGAGAGGCCACGGGTAAGTGCGGTGCTCATAAGGGGTAAGAGGCCTTTGATTTCATATTAAGGAAAGGTTTTCCAATTTGGAAACTGTTTCCTGTTCACTCCAAATAATACTGCTCAGGAGCGAGGCACCCTTCCAGACCTCGCCCAGACACCCCAGGAGACAACACCATGCGTAGATCATTTGTACTCGGCCTCAGCGCCCTAGCTTTGGCCATCACCAGTTTCGGCGCCTCGGCCCAGGACATTCAGGAGCGGACCATCAAGTTCGGCCACCTGAACAATGCCGGCCATCCCACCAGCTTGGGCGTACGCAAGTTTGCCGAGATCGTGACGGCCAAGAGCGGCGGCAAGATCAAGGTGCAGGAGTTCGCCGCATCCGCGCTGGGCAACGAGCTGCAGCAGCAGTCGGCGCTGCAGGGCGGCGTGCAGGAGATGTTGGTGGCATCGACCACCTCGTTGAACGGCATCGTCAAGGAATTCGGCTTGCTCGACTTCCCATTCCTCTTCGCCAATGCCAAGCAGGCCGATTCCCTGGTGGATGGCCCGCTCGGAAAAATGCTCACCGCCAAGCTGCCTGAAAAAGGCGTGGTGGTGCTGGGCTTCTTCGATCTGGGCTTTCGCAATGTCACCAACAGCAAGCGGCCCATCATGAAAGGTTCCGACCTCGAAGGCCTGAAGCTGCGTGTGATCCCGAACCCTGTGTTCCTGGAAACCTTCAAGACTTTCAAGGCCAACCCCGTGCCCATGGCGTTTGCCGAACTGTATGGCGCGCTGGAAAGCAAAGCCGTCGATGGCCAGGAGAATCCTTTTGCAGTGATTGAGTCGAGCAAGCTCTACGAAGTACAGAAGTACGTGAGTGGCACCAACCACGTTTACGCGACCAATCCCATTCAGATCAGCAAGCGTTTCTGGGACCGCCTCTCACCGGTGGAACAGAAGATTATTCAAGACGCCGCCACGGAAGCCCAGAACTGGCAGCGTGTTGTCAGCCGCGAAGTTTCCAGCAAAGCCCTGGGTGAGCTGACGGCTAAAGGCATGCTCTACAACGACATCCCGGCCGCCGAGCTGGCCAAGATGCGTGCCGAAGTGCGCCCCGTCTATGACAAGTTCTCTGCCGCTTACGACCCGGCTGTCGTGACCCTTTTCAAGGCTGAACTGGAACGGGTTTCGAAGCTGTGAGTCCTATGAAAATTGTTGTCCTGCACGGCCCGAACCTCAACCTGTTCGGGCGGCGCGAACCGCATATCTACGGCACCACCACCCTGGCGGAAATCAACGCCAAGCTCGAGGCCTTGGCCAAAGAGCTGGGGGTGGAGCTGGAGATACTGCAGTCCAACCACGAAGGCACTCTGATCGACAAGCTGCATGAGCGCATCGACACGGCGGCTGGCGCGCTGGTCAACCCCGCGGGGTTGACGCAGCACGGCGTGCCGCTGCACGACGCGATCAAGGCGATGCCGTTTCCGGTGCTGGAAATCCACATGTCCAACATCGCCGCGCGCGAGACCTGGCGTGCGCATTCCATCATCTCGCCAGCGGTGAAAGCCACCATCCAGGGCCTGGGCTGGCGCTCGTACACCATGGGTTTGCGTGCGCTGGTGGAGCTGGCGACGGAAGCCGCGGCGAAGTAAATACGACTGCGTGAAAGGGCGGACCGGTGCACGTGCAATGACTGCCATGCGCCGCGTGCCGCTCTTATACTCGCGAAATGAACGAGTTGGTACATTCCACAAAATCAGTGGCCACAGGCCGCAAGACCGCAACGCCAGCCAAGGCGACCAAGGTCATTGCGTCGCGTACCAACGATCCAGTGCGCACCATGGCCGGCATTCTGGAGGTGGCGACCAAGGAGTTTGCCAACAAGGGGCTGAGCGGCGCGCGTATCGACGCGATTGCCGAAGCCACCCACACCAGCAAACGCATGATCTATTACTACTACGGCAGCAAAGAAGGGCTGTACGTGGCAGTGCTGGAGGAGTCATACCGGCGCATGCGGCAGATCGAGAGCGAACTGCATCTGGAAGACCTGGAGCCCGAAGCGGCGCTGCGCCGTCTGGTGGAGTTCACCTTCGACCACCATGCGTGCAACGAAGACTACATCCGCCTGGTGATGAACGAAAACATCGAACGGGGGAGCTACCTGGCACAGAGCAAGTCCATCCAGGAGCTCAATGTGCCGGCCATCCTGGCCATCCGCTCGCTCTACGACCGGGGCGTCCAGCAGGGCGTGTTCCGCCCGGGCCTGGACCCGGTGGACATCCACGCCTCGATCTCGGCGCTGACGTTCTTCAACGTCTCCAACCGCCATACCTTCGGGCTGATCTTCAAGGACAAGGCACAAGCCGCCATGTCTGCAGCCCGTCGCACCAGCGTCACCGAAATGGTGGTGCGTTTTGTCCGCAAGTAGGGCCTTCTAGCTCTATTCACTTTTGGCATAACAGCTATCTCTGTTATGCGCGGCGACTTCAGGGAAAACCCGAAGTATTAAAAACTAACTAGTTCGTACATTAACGGGTAAGAACCGTACTGGAGACATGCGTGATCAAAAAATTCATTGATGGTTATTGCCAGCTCATTGGCTACCTGATTGCCGCCGCCATGGCGGTCATGGTGGTGCTGGTGTTTGGCAACGTAGTGATGCGTTATGCATTCAATTCGGGCTTCACCGTGTCGGAAGAGCTCTCGCGCTGGCTCTTTGTCTGGGTGACTTTCCTGGGGGCCGTGGCCGCATTGCGCGACAAGGCCCACCTGGGTACCGACATGCTGGTGGGCAAGCTGGGTGCCAAGGGCAAGCGCATCTGCATGGGCGTGTCGCTGGTGCTGATGCTGTACTGCCTGTGGCTGGTGTTCAAAGGGTCGTATGACCAGGTCATCGTCAATTGGGACACCACCAGTGCGGTGATGGAAATTTCCATGGGCCTGTTTTACGCCTGCGGCGTGGTGTTTGCGGTGCTGAGTGCCCCCATCCTGCTGCTGGAGCTCTACAGGCTGTTGACCGGCCAGGTCGACGATGCCCACCTGGTGTTGATCCAGGAGTCGGAAGATGTGCCGCACGGCAGTACCGACACCAAGACCGCCAACTGATTCAGGAATCCGCCATGACTATCGTTATTTTTCTGGGTTCCCTGCTTGCCGCCATGGCACTGGGTGTGCCAATCGCCTTTTCGCTGCTGCTGTGCGGTGCCGCCCTGATGTGGCAGATGAACATGTTCGATGCGCAGATCCTCGCGCAAAACGTGATCGAAGGTGCCAATAGCTTCCCGCTGCTGGCTGTGCCTTTCTTCATGCTGGCCGGCGAAATCATGAATGCGGGCGGCCTGTCACGCCGCATCGTGAACTTTGCAATGGCACTGGTTGGCCATATCAAGGGTGGTTTGGGTTACGTGACCATTGTGGCGGCGGTCATCATGGCGTCACTCTCCGGCTCTGCCGTGGCCGACGCCGCTGCGCTCACGGCTCTGCTGCTGCCCATGATGGTGGCCGCGGGCCATGACAAGGCGCGCTCCGCAGGCCTGATTGCATCGGCCGGCATCATCGCCCCCATCATTCCACCGAGTATCGGCTTTGTGATCTTTGGCGTTGCCGCCAATGTGTCCATTTCCAAACTGTTCATGGCCGGCATCTTCCCGGGTGTGTGGCTGGCCTTGTCGCTGGTGGCGACCTGGTGGTGGCTGGTGCGCAGGGAAGTGGTGGTGCCGCCACCCCGCAAGTCTCTGTCTGAAGTAGTGGAGGCTTTGCGCCTGGCTACTTGGGCGCTGGTCTTGCCATTCATCATTATTTTTGGTCTGAAGTTTGGCGTGTTCACGCCCACCGAGGCAGCGGTCGTCGCTGCGGTGTACTCGCTGTTTGTTTCTACGGTGATTTACCGGGAACTCAACCTCAAAAAGCTGGTGCCCCTGTTTATGGCGGCGGCCAAGACCAGTGCGGTCGTGATGTTCCTGGTCGCTGCCGCAATGGTGTCAGCCTGGATGATCACCGTGGCCAACCTGCCCGCTCAGGTGGTGGAGTTGCTGCAACCCTTGCTCGACAGTCCGCGCCTGCTGATGCTGGCCATCATGATTTTGACCATGGTGGTGGGCACCGCGCTGGACATGACGCCCACCATCCTGCTGCTGACGCCCGTGCTGATGCCCGTGGTCAAGGCTGCAGGCATTGACCCGGTGTATTTCGGTGTGCTGTTCATCATCAACAACGCGATCGGCCTGATCACGCCGCCAGTGGGTACCGTTCTCAACGCCGTGGCGGGTGTGGGCAAGGTCAGCATGGACGAGGTCACCCGGGGTGTCATTCCTTTCATGATTGCCCAATTTGCCATCATGTTTTTGATGGTGGCCTTCCCGCAACTGGTGATGGTGCCGGCCCGCTGGTTCTATTGATTCGCAGCCGCAGGGCGCGACTGGGTACGCCGCGTCCTGCAAGCCTTGTATGCAGGCGTACAACCCTTGCAAATACTTTTTACTAGGAGACAAACCATGAAGCGTCTATTTCTGAAATCCGTTGCTGCCGCCGCTGTGCTCGCCGTGTGTGGTGTTGCCTTTGCGCAGGAACGCACCATCAAGTTCACGACCCAGAATCCCAAGGGCCACCCCCTGGTGATGGGCATGGAGAAATTTGCCGAAATCGTGCAAGCCAAGTCCGGTGGCAAGATCAAGGTCAACCTGTTCCCTGGCGGCGTGCTGGGCGGCGATGCCCAAGTCGTGTCTGCGATGCAGGGCGGTACCGTAGAGATGGCATCCCTGAATTCCGGCATTTTGGCCAGCCAGGTCAAGGACTTTGAAGTGTTTGATCTGCCCTTCCTGTTTGCCAATGGCAAGGAAGCAGATGCCGTGGTGGACGGCCCCTTTGGCAAGAAGATGCATGCCAAGCTGGAAGCCAAGGGGCTGGTTGGCCTGACCTATTGGGAGTTGGGCTTCCGCCAGATCACCAACAGCAAGCGTCCCATCACCAAGGTGGAAGACATCGTGGGTCTGAAGCTGCGCGTCATCCCCAATGCCATCAACCTGGACTGGACCAAGGCACTGGGTGCGAACCCCACGCCGCTGGCTTTCCCCGAGGTGTATGCCGCGCTGGAGCAGGGCGCCATCGACGGGCAGGAGAATCCTTTGAGCGTGATTGCCGCCAACAAATTCTTCGAAGTGCAGAAGTACGCCACGCTGACCAACCACCAGTACAACCCGCAATCGGTGTTGATCAGCAAGAAGTTCTGGGACACCTTGTCGGCCGCAGAGCAGAAGATCATCAGCGATGCTGCTGCGGAGTCCACCACGTACCAGCGTCAGCAGGCGCGTGAGCAGGCCAACACGGCCCTGGACGCCGTCAAGAAGGGTGGCATGCAGGTGAGCGAATTGTCTGCAGCAGAGCTGGCCAAGTTCCGCGAAAAAATGAAGCCGGTGATCGACAAGCATGGCGCAGCCAGCCCCGATGCGCTGGCAGAGCTCAACGCCGAGCTGGCCAAGCTGCGCAAGTAAACCTTTGTCCCGGGCCCACCACACATGATCATCAATGGCAACACCGAGCTGATTGCGCACATCGGGTTTCCCACGCACGCATTCAAGGCTCCCATGATCTACAACCCCTGGTTTGAAAAAGCCGGGGTCAATGCGGTGGTGGTTCCCATGGGCTGCAGGGATACGGATTACGCGGGCTTTTTGCGTGCGGTGTTCTCGCTCGCGAACATCCGCGGTGCGCTGATCACCATGCCGCACAAGGTCCCGACGATAGATCTTCTTGACGAGGTCATGCCCACGGCCGCCATTGCCGGTGCCTGCAATGCAGTGCGCCTGGGGCCCAACGGGCAGTTGCAGGGCGAGATGTTTGACGGTGAAGGTTTTGTACGCGGCGTGCGGCGCAAGGGTTTTGTGCCCGAAGGTGCACGGGCGCTGGTGGTCGGTTGCGGTGGCGTTGGCTCTGCCATTGCAGCGTCGCTGGCAGCCGCAGGTGTGGGTGCCATTGCGCTGTTTGATGCCCGCGCTGAGTCGGCGCAGGGGCTGGCGCAGCGTCTGACGGACCACTACCCGCTGCTGGAAGTCAGCACGGGCAGCAATGACCCCGCGGGGTTTGATCTGGTCGTGAACGGCACGCCCATGGGCATGAACGAGGGCGACCCGCTGCCCGTCGATGTGTCGCGCATTTCGCCGGACACCTTTGTGGGCGAGGTCGTGATGAAGCAGGAGATGACGGCCTTTTTGAAAGCCGTGCAGGCGCGGGGATGTCGTTTCCAGGTGGGTTCGGACATGTTGTTTGAAATGATCCCGGCCTATCTGGAGTTTTTTGATCTCCCCAGCACCACGCCTGAAGAGTTGCGTTCTATTGCCACGCTAAGTTACTGAGTGAGTTATTGAGAAAGCAGCCATGAACCCCACCACCCCCCAGCGCGAATCCGTCCCCGAAGTCCCCAACCGCCTGGGCATGGAAGGCATAGAGTTCATTGAATACGCCACCAGCCGCCCACAGGCGCTGGGGCAGGTGCTGGAGACCTTGGGGTTCCGGCCCGTAGCGCGCCACCGCTCGCGCGAGATCACGCTGTACCGCCAGGGCAGCATGAACCTGGTGGTCAACGCCCACCCCGACGATGCGCGGGTGAGCGCTACCGCAGGTGGCAACCCCGTGATTTCTGCCGTGGCCTTCCGTGTGCGCGATGCGCTCAAGGCGCAAACCCGTTGTCTGGAAGTCGGTGCCTGGGAAGTCGCCAGCCACGCCCAGGCCATGGAGCTGCATATCCCGGCCATCCACGGCCCCGGCGGCAGCCGCTTTTATTTTGTGGACCGGTGGAAAGAGTTTTCCATCTACGACATTGACTTCACGCCCATCCCCACGGTGGACCCACACCCTCCGGCGCTGGCCGGTATGAGCTACTTCGGTCTGGTGCAGTACATCGGTGCGGCACGCACGGCCGACTGGTCGGCCTATTACGAAAACATGTTCGGTTTTGTCGAGATACCGGACGAAGAACGCTTTGGCATCCTGCCCAAGGGCAAGCTCATGCGCAGTGCCTGCGGCCACTTCCTGTGGCAACTGGTGGAGCCCGACCCTGGCATGGATGACGACAGCACCGGTGAATGCCTGCAGCGCATTGGTCTGGGCGTGCCCAACGTGGCCGAGGCCGTGGTGCTGCTCAAAGCCCGCGGTGTCGAGTTTGTCGAGTCCAGCCAGTTGCACCCTGAAGACCGCGGCGCGCTGACACGCACCGTGCTGGGTTCGGTGTCGTTCGAGCTGGTTCACCAGACCCCGTGAGCGCCACCATGAGCAACACCATGGGAATACTCGACCGGTTTGGCATGGACACCATCACGCTGGCCGGCTCACTGGAGGCCAAGCTGGAGGCCATGGCAGGTGCCGGTTTTGGGCAGGTCATGCTCAGCGCTCGTGACATCGTGGGTCACCCGGGTGGCGTAGCCGCTGCGGTCAAAGTGGTGGAGGCCAGTGGCCTGCGCCCCACGGGTTTCCAGGTGCTGCGTGATTTTGAAGGACTGTCTGGCCACCTGCATGACTACAAGGTAGATATTGCCAAGTCCATGCTGGAGATGTGCCAGGCACTGGGCAGCAAGGTGTTGCTGGCCTGTTCTTCCACCTCGCGCCACGCGACGGACGACCTGGACACTATTGCCAAAGACCTGCGCAAGCTGGCCATGCTGGCGCTCCCGCTGGGCATTAAGGTGGCCTACGAAGGCTTGTCCTGGGGCCGCACGATCAACGAGTTCACCACCGCCTGGGATGTGGTCTGCCGCGCCGACTGCCCCAACTTGGGCATGGGCATTGACTCCTTCCACATCTTCGCCGCCAAGACCCCGTTGGATGCGATTGAAGAGCTGGACGCGTCCAAGATATTCCTGGTGCAACTCTCCGACTTCATGTGGAACGAAACCCCCACCTTTGAAGACCGCATGACCACGGCCCGCACCTTCCGTGTGTTCCCGGGGGAGGGCGTGCACAGCAACGCGCTGGCCGATCTGGTGCTCAAGCTCGACGGCATTGGTTACCGCGGTGACTACAGTTTTGAAGTCTTCAACGACGACTACCAGCAGCTCCCGTTGCCCACCGTCGCTGCGCGGGCACGTCGCAGTGCCCTGTGGCTGCGTGAGGATGTGTTGCACCAGGCTGTGCCGTTGCCCGGTTCGCATTTGCAAAAATAGTGTGAACAGGCCCTAAGATTTTTGATGCTTGAAATACTGGCCGTCACCGGCCCCACGTACGTCATCATCGCCCTCGGTTATTTGTGCACGCGCGGCGGTTTGTTCAGCAAAACCGACATGCGTGTGCTCGGCAAGTTTGTGCTGAACATTGCCTTGCCTGCCTTGTTGTTCAACGCATTGTCACAACGCTCGCTGCGCGAAGTCATGCACATGGACTACCTGGTCGCCTATGGGCTGGGCGCTTTGGTCGCTGTGTCGTTGGGGTTTCTGTGGGCACGGTACCTGGGCATTCGCAGTCCCAGTGCGTCCACCTATTTCGCCATGGGCGTGAGCAGCTCCAACAGCGGCTTCATGGGTTACCCCATTGCGCTGATGTTGCTGGGCCCCGAGGCCGGGGTGGCGCTGGCGCTCAATATGCTGGTGGAGAACCTGCTGATATTGCCGCTCTTGCTGGTGCTGGCAGACCGTGGGCCGGAGCACCATGGCGGCACCTTGCGTACGTTGGGTCGCATGCTCGGAGGGCTGGCACGCAATCCCATGATCATGGCTATCGCGGTGGGCTTTGCCTTTTCGGCGGCAGACCTGCAACTGCCCGGGCCGTTGGCACGCACCGTCACGCTGTTTTCGCAGGCCAGCACGGCCTTGGCGTTGTTTGTGATTGGTGGCACCCTGGTGGGGCTGCAGGTCCACGGCCTGCGTGCGCGCATCGCCCAGATCACGGTGGGCAAGCTCGTGGGGCACCCGCTGGCGGTGTTGTTGGTCTTGTTGTGGCTGGTGCCCGTCAATGACCCCGAACTGCGCACTGCAGCCGTGTTGTATGCCGCCATGCCCATGCTGGGTATTTACCCCTTGCTGGCCGAAAAGCACGGCCACCAGGAGCTCAGCGCGGCGACGCTGCTGGTGACGACGGTAGCGTCTTTTTTCACCATCAGCGCGCTGATCGGCCTGCTGCGGTACATCGGCCCCTGGGGCTAACCGCCTGTCCGCAGATGCGGGTTTGGTACCCCACTGGTAACCATCCGCATTCACAAGGTCCCGTTTCCAAGTTACCATCGAACATGTAATTTTGTTACAGAAACGGATTGAAAGCGCCATGTCTAGTTCCTCTGCCCCCAACGCTCTTCACCCCACCGTCTTGGCCGTCACGCGCCGCATTGTTGAGCGCAGTGCCCCCACACGCAGCGCCTACCTGGCGCAACTGGAGCTGGCCGCCAACCGCAAGCCCGGCGCCGACCGCATGGGTTGTGCCAATGTGGCCCACGCCTTTGCCGCCATGCCCGACGCCGACAAGACCCGCGTCACCGGCCTGGACAAGCTCAAGATCGTGGAAGAGAAGGGTGCCAACATCGGCATCGTCAACGCCTACAACGACCTGCTATCGGCCCACGCGCCGTTGCAGCACTACCCCGACCTCATCAAGGTGGAAGCCCGTAAACACGGCGCCACGGCCCAAGTAGCCGGTGGTGTGCCCGCCATGTGCGACGGCGTGACCCAGGGCACTCCGGGCATGGAACTGAGTCTGTTCAGCCGCGATGCCATCGCCATGGCGACCGCCGTGTCGCTGAGCCACGATGTGTTTGATTGCGCGCTGATGCTGGGCGTGTGCGACAAGATCGTGCCCGGCCTGCTGATTGGTGCGCTGCATTTTGGCCATCTGCCCACTGTGTTTGTGCCCGCAGGCCCCATGACATCGGGCCTGTCCAATAACGAAAAAGGCAAGATCCGCGAAAAGGCCGCGCAAGGCTTGGTAGGCCGCCCCGAGCTGCTCGCCGCCGAGAGCGCCGCGTACCACGGCCAGGGTACCTGTACCTTCTATGGCACGGCCAATAGCAACCAGATGCTGCTCGAAGCCATGGGCCTGCATGTACCCGGTACGGCCTTTATCAACCCCGGCCAAGACGTGCGCCAAGAGTTGACGCGCGAAGCCGTGCGCACTGTGCTGGGCATCACCAAGGCCAAGCGTTTTGCGCCCATTGGCCGTGTGGTGGACGAGCGATGTATTGTGAATGCCATGGTCGCTTTGTTGGCCACCGGTGGTTCTACCAACCACCTGATCCATTGGGTGGCCGTGGCCCGCTCGGCCGGTATCGTGATCGACTGGAACGACTTTTCGGCCCTGTCCGACGTGGTGCCCTTGTTGACCCGCGTGTACCCCAATGGCAGTGCGGACGTGAACCAATTCCAGGCCGCAGGCGGCCCCGGTTATGTGATCCGCGAGCTGCTGGATGCGGGCTTCCTGCACCCCGATGTGCTGACCGTGCGCAGTGGCGGTTTGCGTGAATTCACCGCCATCCCTTCCGCGCAGGCCAACGGCGCCTTGCAATGGACAGACGCTGGTGCCAGCAAAGACGAGTCCGTGGTGCGCCCTGCGAGCGCGCCTTTCAGTGCCAGCGGTGGCCTGAAGCTGCTCAAGGGCAATCTGGGCCGCAGTGTGATCAAGGTGTCCGCCGTCCCGGACGACCGCCACATCATTGAAGCTCCGTGCCGCGTTTTTGATTCCCAAGAGGCGCTGCACAAGGCCTTTAGCGCCAACGAGTTGAACCACGATGTGATTTGTGTGGTGCGCTGGCAGGGCCCGCAGGCCAACGGCATGCCCGAGTTGCACAAGCTCACGCCGCCGCTGGCCGTGCTGCAGGGCAAGGGCTTCCGCGTGGCCTTGGTTACCGATGGCCGCATGAGTGGCGCGTCGGGCAAGGTTCCCGCCGCCATCCACGTGTCGCCCGAAGCCGCTGCCGGTGGCCCGTTGGCCAAGGTGCTGGACGGCGATGTGATCCGCCTGGACGCCAATGCCGAGACTTTGCAGGTACTGGTGGACGCAGCCGTGTGGGACACGCGCCCACTGGCCACCATGCCCGCCGATTTGCGCGCTGCCAACGGCATCGGCATGGGCCGCGAACTGTTCGCCAACTTCCGCCGCAATGCGCTCACCGCTGAAGAAGGCGCCTGCACCTGGTTTTAAAACATGCAACACCACACACCGTTCGCTCTGAGCCTGCCCACTCCGTTCGCCCTGAGCGTGTCGAAGGGCTTGCAGGCTTCGACAGGCTCAGCCCGAACGGCATGTGAATTGACTAACTGGACTGAAACACCATGACCACTCCCCAATCCTTTACCGCCCTGCAAGTCATGCAGGACGCCCCCGTGATCCCCGTCATCGTTTTGAATGACGTAGCCCACGCCGTGCCCATGGCGCGTGCACTGGTGGCCGGTGGTGTCCGCATGCTGGAAGTCACGCTGCGCACACCGCAGGCGCTGGCCTGCATAGAAGCCATTGCCAAAGAAGTGCCAGAAGCGGTAGTGGGTGCGGGCACCGTGCGCACCACGTCGGATGCGCAGGCGGCTGCTTTGGCTGGTGCCCGTTTCGCGGTGAGCCCCGGTTACACCCGCGCTGTGGGTCAGGCCTGCCGCGACGCCGGTCTGGCCCTCTTGCCTGGTGTGGCCACCGGCAGCGAAATCATGATGGCGCAGGAAGACGGCTTCACCCAGCTCAAGTTCTTCCCCGCCATGCAAGCCGGCGGCCCCGCCATGCTCAAGGCCTGGAGTGGCCCGTTCTTTGACGTGCAGTTCTGCCCCACCGGTGGCGTGACGCTGCAGAACGCGCCGGAGTTTTTGGCACTGCCCAACGTGGTCTGTGTGGGCGGCTCGTGGATCGTGCCTGCCGATGCGATGGTCAAGGGTGAGTGGGACAAGATCACGCAACTGGCGAAGGATACGCAGGCGTTGCGTAAGTAGGGCGCGCTGGCGTTTGAATATAAAAGGGGGCTGCGGCCCTCTTTCTATTTGCGCGAGCAGCTATTAATTTTGTAGCGTATGGTGCTGCTGGTGTGCAGGCTGCTTCTGATGTTAGAAATCAGATATAACTCAAGGACTTGAAAATATACGGGAGGAAGACATGAGCCCATGCGGCTTTCTTCATAAGACCGGTTTCACTTCCACAACAGGTTAATCCCAATGAATTATGTCCGCGAGAACATCGTTCCAACGTCTATCGGGGCGATCCTGAGTGGGGTGGGCGCGCTGGCGATGAGCATCTACTCAGACTTTCTTCCAGGACTCATCCCAGTGCTAAAGAGCATTGCGCCAGAGATATACATCAAAATTTCGGCGCTTCTGGCTCTTCTCTTTGTTCTCGCTGCAGCTCTTGCACTCGTCGCTTTCATGAAGGCGCGACCATATCGTCCGCGCGCATTGGCAGGGAAAAAGTTTGGCTTTCAATGGACAGCTGAACTTGACTACAGCAACAAGCGCAGCGAAGTAGAGGTTGAGGTTCAGTGGCTTTGCCCGAAGCACGGCGTGCATCTAGGTATTAAGTCCGCAGAGATACCCGAAACGACTTATCACACCCTCTGGTGTATGAAGTGCGACAAGTCTTACCCAATGCAGTCTCACGGAGATGCTGTACATGTCGAGGAGGTGGAACGTCTTGTACGGCGAGAAATACTTGGTAAGTTGCGGCTTGAGTAGTTCCAGGAATTCCCTCTTTACGCAACTCTGTTTAAGCTATTCTGCCGCTCCTCTCGATAACTTTTAGAGACGCCTAGCTTCGGAAATTGAGGCACACTTTCACTCGCACATCAGGGAGACCCCATGTCCAAGCTTCGCGTAGAAAGTTTCACCATCTCCCTAGACGGCTTTGGTGCCGGGCCGGACCAGGATCTGGCCAATCCGCTTGGTGTGGGCGGTACCTCGCTGCATGGCTGGGCGATGTCGACCCGGACGTTTCAGAAACACGTGTTCGGCAAGGATGGAGGGGCAAGTGGTATCGACGAGGACTTTGCCCAGCGCGGTTTCCAGAACATGGGCGCCTGGATCATGGGGCGCAACATGTTTGGCCCCGTGCGCGGGCCCTGGCCCGATGAAAGCTGGCGCGGCTGGTGGGGGGAGAACCCGGTGTACCACGTGCCCGTGTTTGTGCTCACCAACCACGCGCGTCCGCCGCTGGTTATGGAGGGCGGCACGACGTTCCACTTTGTCACCGAAGGCCCGGTCGTCGCGCTGGAGCGCGCCCGTGCTGCGGCTGGGGGCAAGGATATACGTGTGGGTGGTGGCGTGGACACGATCCAGCAGTACCTGCGCCTGCGCCTGATTGACGAGATGCACATTGCCATCTCGCCGGTATTGCTGGGTGCGGGTGAGCGGTTGTTCGAAGGCATCAACCTGCCTGCCTTGGGCTACGCGTGCACCCGGCACGAAAGCTCGCCACTGGCCACGCACGTGGTCTTTACGCGGCAGTGATCACGGTAACGTTGACCCAAGGAGAAGCCCATGACCCCCAAGAACACGATTTGCATCTGGTACGAGGGCGGCGCAGTCGAGGCCGCGACGTTTTACGCCAAGACCTTCCCGGACAGCGCGGTGGGCGCGGTCTACTACGCACCCGGTGACTACCCGGACGGCAAGCAGGGCAACGTGCTGACGGTGGAGTTCACCGTGATGGGCATTCCGTGTCTGGGGCTCAACGGCGGGCCGATGTTCAAACACTCCGAGGCGTTTTCGTTCCAGGTGGCGACGGATGACCAGGCCGAGACAGACCGTTTGTGGAACGCCATCGTGGGCAATGGTGGGCAGGAAAGTGCTTGCGGCTGGTGCAAGGACCGCTGGGGCCTGTCGTGGCAGATTACGCCGCGCGCACTCATGGCCGCCATATCCGATCCCAACCCTGCCGCGGCCAAGCGCGCCTTTGACGCCATGATGCAGATGGGGAAAATCGACATCGCGACAATCGAAGCCGCACGGCGCGGTTGAGATGACTCCATTCTCCAACCCCGAAGTCCAGGCCAGGTTCAACGCGTACCCACCGGGACCGCGCAAACGGCTGCTCGCGCTGCGTGAACTTGTCTTCCGTGTTGCCGCTGCCACACCCGGGGTGGGGGAGATTGCAGAGTCGCTGAAATGGGGTGAGCCGAGCTACACCACCAGCAACAAGGCCGGCAGTCCCTTCCGCATGGACTGGAAGGAAAAATCACCCGACCAGGTCGCGATGTACTTCAACTGCCAGACTGATTTGGTGGAAATCTTCAGAACCCTGTTCCCCCAGGACTTCAGGTTCGAAGGGAACCGGGCGCTGGTCCTTGCGCTGTCCAGCAAGGCGCCTGAAGAGGAACTGGCTTTCTGTATCGCTGCCGCACTCATCTACCGCCTCAAGAAGCGGGAAGGCAAACGTGCGGGAATTTATAGAGAAATTGGGCTCTAGCCCTCGTGGATAGAGCGTGAGCAGCTATTGAAAATATAGCGATTGCGCAACGTCTATTCTGGCTTTTTCCTGGTGTTGCAATAGCCGGTGTCCGCGTAGCCCGGCGCCACCGCGCTCCGCCGGGCTTGGCATTCCTCCGTATTGACAAGCCCACCCTTTCGGCAATTAATGGTGCAAGAACCTGTTCACTTGACTGTCACGCAAGCGAATGGGGGCTTGTCGAAACCACACGTAATTCAAGGGGGAAGTACATGAATTTCAAGAATTTGACGGTTGCTCGCCGGCTGGCCTACGCCTTTGGCGTTGTCCTGGCCATCAGCGTGATTGCGGCCGCGCTGTCCATATCCAAGCTGTCTGACATACAAGACAACCTCAAGGATGTTGTCTTTGACAACAACGTCAAGATCAAATTGAACACGGAGATGTCCGATGCTGTTCACGTGGTTGCGCGGGTGATGCGCAGTGTGGTGTTGTTGAGCGACAAAGCTGAGATGGAGCGCGAGATTGCAAAAATAACCAAGGCCCGTGCTGACTACGACCGCGCATGGGCGGAGTTGGAAAAATTCCCGGCAAGCGAGACGGGGCGGCAGAACCGGCAGAAAATTTCCAGCGCCCGCGATGCAGCGCGCCCGGTGAACAACAAAGTGCTAGAGCTGGGCATGGCCGACAAGGACGACGAGGCCAAAGTGATTCTGTTCAAAGAGGCCATTCCCGCAACGCAGAAGTGGCAGGAGGCCTTGGCCGAGAACATCGCGTTCCAGCAGGCCAAAAGCGAAAAACAATATACCGAGGCGGAAGCCGACTACCAACAGGCGCGCACGCTGCTGATTGCCGCCAACGCCCTGAGTTTTGCGCTGGCCATTGTGCTGGGTTGGCTGGTCACCCGTTCCATCACGTCGCAGCTGGGCGGCGAGCCTGCTGCGGCCGCTGAGGTGGCCAAGGCGGTGGCCAATGGCGACTTGCGCATGCAAATCGTGGTGCGCCCCAACGACAGCACCAGCATGATGCTGCATCTGCAGAAGATGCAGGAGAGCCTGGCCCTGGTGGTGCGCAAAGTGCGTTTGGGCTCCGAAGGCGTTTCCGCTGCCAGTGCCGAGATTGCGCAAGGCAATAACGACCTCAGCAGCCGCACCGAGCAGCAGGCCAGTGCCTTGGAGGAAACCGCGGCGTCGATGGAGGAGCTCAGTGCGACGGTGCAGCAAAACGCCGACAGCGCCCGCCAGGCGAACCAACTGGCGATCAATGCGTCTGCGGTGGCCGTCAAAGGCGGCTCGGTAGTGGGCCAGGTGGTGGAGACCATGCGCGGTATCAACGACTCGTCCAAAAAAATCTCCGACATCATCAGCGTGATTGATGGCATCGCTTTTCAAACCAACATCCTGGCCCTGAATGCCGCCGTGGAAGCCGCCCGTGCGGGTGAGCAGGGCCGCGGTTTTGCAGTGGTCGCCTCCGAGGTGCGCTCGCTGGCGGGGCGCTCGGCCGAGGCCGCGAAAGAGATCAAGGCCTTGATCAGCGCCAGCGTGGAGCGGGTGGAGTTTGGGAGCAATCTGGTCGACCAAGCCGGCGTCACCATGACCGAGGTGGTGGACGCCATCCAGCGCGTCACGGATTTGATGGGCGAAATCAGCGCGGCCAACAACGAACAAAGTTCGGGTGTTTCGCAGATTGGCGAAGCCGTGGTGCAAATGGAC
The DNA here is from genome assembly GCF_001955715.1 of Rhodoferax saidenbachensis. Taxonomy (NCBI): domain Bacteria; kingdom Pseudomonadati; phylum Pseudomonadota; class Betaproteobacteria; order Burkholderiales; family Comamonadaceae; genus Rhodoferax; species Rhodoferax saidenbachensis. The sequence continues at coordinate 1,197,669 of NZ_CP019239.1, forward strand.
CAGGTGACCCAGCAAAATGCGGCCTTGGTGGAGCAAATGGCTGCAGCGGCCAGCAGCCTCAAGGCCCAAGCGCAAGATTTGGTGCGTACCGTGGGTATCTTCAAACTGGGCGAAGAGGGCGCGACACTTCTGCCTGCGCAGGCGGCCCGGCTGGCCCCGATGCAGATGGCGCGCTTGGCGTAAGCGGCAAGCGCCATTGGTGCGGTGGCGACGCTTACGCCGCCCGCCATCCCATCCATAGCGTCCAAACCGCTGTGAGCACCAGCAGCCCCCCCAGCCAATGGCTGAATGCTGTTTGGCTTTTGGAACTGCCCTGTAACCACACGCGCAGTTGCGCGGCGGCCAGTGCCACGCCGCCGTACACCACCATTTGTGCTGTGGCAGTGATGGCACCCAGGACGATGGACTGGGCTGCGATGTTGCCGAGCTGCGGTCGGATGAATTGCGGGAACACCGCCAGCATGAAGATGTAGGCCTTGGGGTTCATCAAGCAGGTGAGGGTGGCGCGCACGAATGTGCTGTGCAAGGGGCGCGAGGGCTGGTCCTGCACGTCGGACAGTGCCTGTGTGTTGCGCAGCAGACCGTAGCCCATCCACGCCACATACAGGCTGCCTGCCAGCAACAACCCATTGAATGCCATCGGAAAGTGCTGCAGCAGCAAACCCACGCCCAGGGCGCCCATGGCTACATGCACCATGCCGCCCAGCACGATGCCCGCCACCGCCGCAGCGCCGGAGCGCCTGCCGTCCACCAGCGTGCTGGCCAGCACAAAGGCCATGTCCATGCCCGGTAGCACCACGATGCCCGCTACCAAAACCGCGTAAAGCCAGAGGTGTTCCATCTCGATTCCTTGTTCATTGGTGAAGATGGGAGCGAGTGTGTGCAGCAATAGCTGCCATCGAATGTCAGCATTTATCGGTACCATGCAGAAATGCGTGCCAGCCGCCTTTTGACCATCCAGATGCTTCTGCAAACCCGCGGGCGCATGAGCGCGCAGGCGCTGGCCCAACTGCTGGAGGTGTCGGTGCGCACGCTGTACCGCGATGTGGACCAACTCACCGCGGCGGGCGTGCCTATTTACGCGGAGCAGGGCCGCAACGGCGGTTTTCAGTTGGTGGAGGGGTGGAAGACCACGCTCACCGGCTTCACGGCGTCCGAGTCGCAAGCCGTGTTCATGAGTGGGCTGGCTGGCCCCGCGACTGAGTTGGGCCTGGGCCAGCAGGTGGTGGACGCGCAGCTCAAACTCATGAGTGCGCTGCCCGTGCACCAGCGCGATGGCGCACAGCGCGTGCAAGCGCGCTTTCACCTGGACCCGGCCGACTGGTACCGCGAGGCAGACCCGGTGCCACACCTGGCCACGGTGGCTGCCGCTGTGTGGCAAGACCGGCAACTGAACCTGCGCTACGACAGCTGGAAGGCCGAAGTGCAGCGCACGGTGCACCCGCTCGGGCTGGTGCTGAAGGCGGGCGTCTGGTACCTGGTGGCCACCCGTGACGCCCAGCCGCGCACCTACCGCATCTCCAACATTCTGGGCGCCGAGCTGCTGGACAAGGCCAGCGCGCGGCCCAAGCGCTTTGACCTACCCGCGTATTGGACCGAATCCATCCAGCGCTTTGAGGCTGCGTTGTACCAAGGGCATGCTGTGGTGCAGGCGACAACCCAGGGTGTGAAGCAATTGCGCCAGCTCAGCAGCGCGGTGGCCAAAGCCGTGGTGGCGCAGGCCCCGTCAATTCAGGCCGGTGAGACGGTGCGCCTCAAGATCCCAATAGAAACGTTGGAGAACGCCAGCTACCAATTGCTGCGCATGGCGCCTGATGTGCAAGTGCTGTCGCCCGTGGCCCTGCGCCGGGCCATAGCGCAGCGCCTGAAGGCGATCCAAGCCTGCTACGCAGACAATTTGTAATGAAATCGGCCTCTAGCCGCCGTGAATATTGCGCAAGCAGCTATCCATTTAATAGCATTTTGGTTGAGGGCAACCCCATACGAATCTACCCGCTGACGATTTCGTCTTGGTGATTGGCGATGTGAAATACATGGGCTTGTGCGAATTCGGCTTTGCTCAGGGCTCCGTAGGCAAAGTGTGGCTTCAGTGGGCCGGTGTTCGCCTCAAACCGTGCAATGGCCGCGCGCAGACGGTTGGCAGCGGGCTTCCAATCGCCCTGGGCGGTGAGGGCGGGGGCACCGGGGATGGGTTCATCTAAACCGTGGCTCATCTTGCCGCGCCACTGAAACACGGCAAACGCTGCAGCACCCAAGGTGTGCTGAAACGCGGCGCTCTTGGGCTGTGGAAAACCATCCAAACTCATCTCTATGCTTTGCGACAGGTGCTCCAGGACGGAGACCAGGGGCCAGGTGCCCGTGGTCTTGGCACCTGGGGCTTTTTCCAACTGGTCGAGCCAGATGCGTGCCTCGGTCAGGGTTTGCACCTTGACCGGCGCAGCCAGGATCAGGCCAGGCCCGAGGGCCAAGCCGGACACTACAAAGTCGCGTCGTTTCATATGGTCTCCCTAGCGCAACCCGCCACCTGCTGCCTGCTCGGCGCGCTGGATCAGCTCGATCTTGTAGCCATCGGGGTCGGTCACAAATGCAATCACCGTGGTGCCGCCCTTGACCGGGCCCGCTTCGCGCGTGACGTTGCCGCCGGCGGCCTTGATCTTGTCGCAGGCCGCGTAGGCGTCAGGTACGCCCAGCGCAATGTGGCCGTAGGCGGTGCCCAGGTCGTAGCTCTCGGTGCCCCAGTTGTAGGTCAGTTCGATCTCGGCCTGGCCGGGGTTGCCGCCGCCAAAGCCGAGGAAGGCGAGGCTGTATTTGTATTCCGGGTTTTCCGAGGTGCGCAGCACCTGCATGCCCAGTACCTTGGTATAGAAATCGATGGAGCGTTGAAGGTTGCCAACGCGCAGCATGGTGTGGAGGAATCGCATGTGCCGATTGTGCCGCAGCCGGCAATTCACGGTTTAAAGCGTAATACCACAAACTTGTATAGACAGCAATACGCCGAAAGTCCCTATACGAACTGCCGTCAGGTGGACTAGTATTGGTTTCGGCAGTCATTTTTGGTGGCGTTTCCTTGCGTTAAGGATTGAAACGGCGGCAAAATAAGCATTCCTGTATATACAAGTACAGGTTGCCTGGTTGGACTGGCGTTAAGCCAGGGTCTTGAAGACGCTGGCGCCAACGGGTCATTTCTTATTCAAAGGGGTTCGTCATGGGTAAATCGGGTTTGAAGATCGCATCGTTGCTGGCCGCCAGTCTGGTGGCTGCGGGCACGGCCTCTACGGCTGTAGCGCAAGAAACAAAAATCGTGTTGGGCATGTCCGGTTGGACCGGCTTTGCACCACTGACCCTGGCCGACAAGGCCGGCATTTTCAAGAAACACGGTCTGGATGTGGAAATCAAGATGATTCCCCAGAAGGACCGCCACCTGGCACTGGCTTCTGAAGCCATCCAGTGCGCAGCCACCACCGTGGAAACCCACGTGGCCTGGAACGCCAACGGCGTGCCCATCGTGCAGATCTTCCAGATGGACAAGTCCTACGGCGCAGACGGCATCGCAGTGCGCGGTGACATCAAGACGTTTGCCGACCTCAAGGGCAAGACCATTGGTGTGGACGCCCCCGGCACCGCACCGTACTTCGGCCTGGCCTGGATGCTCAGCAAGAACGGCATGACGCTCAAAGACGTAAAGACCACTACGCTGTCGCCCCAGGCGTCGGCCCAGGCTTTTGTCGCTGGTCAGAACGATGCGGCCATGACCTACGAACCCTACCTCTCCACCGTGCGTGACAACCCTGCCTCTGGCAAGATTCTGGCCACCACGCTGGACTACCCCATGGTGATGGACACCGTGGGTTGCGCTCCCACCTGGCTCAAGGCCAACCCCAAGGCCGCCAAGGCGCTGGCCGACTCCTACTTTGCTGCGCTGGACATGATCAAGGCTGAGCCCGCCAAGGCCAACGAAATCATGGGCGCTGCGGTCAAGCAATCGGGCGAACAGTTTGCCAAGTCGTCGGCCTACCTGCGCTGGCAAGACAAGGCAGCCAACCAGAAATTCTTTGCTGGTGAGCTGACCGCCTTCATGAAGGATGCCCAAAAGATCCTGCTGGAAGCTGGCGTGATCCGCAAGGCCCCTGAGAACCTGGCAGTGACGTTCGATGACAGCTTCATCAAGTAAAGCCATGCAAGGTGCACCCGCCATTTCCACGCCAGCGGCCGGTGCGCCGGTGCGCCGGCGTGGGCTGGCGCCACTGGAGCCGGTCAGCTTGCGCGCACGCTGGATGCTGGGGCTGGCCTTCTTCGTGGTGTTTGTCGCGGTCTGGTCCTTCTTCACGCTGGGCGGCTTCGTGTCGCCCACCTTCCTGGCCAGCCCGGTCACGATGGCGCGGGAGGGTTGGCTGCTGTTCACCGAGTACAACTTCATCCACGACATCGGCATGACCGTGTGGCGTGTATTGGGCGGCTTTGTGCTGGCCGCCATCGTGGCGGTGCCCCTGGGCATTGCCATGGGCGCGCACAAGGGGGTGGAGGCGTTCCTGGAGCCCTTCGTCTCTTTCTGCCGTTACCTGCCTGCGTCTGCCTTTATTCCGCTGCTCATTCTGTGGGCCGGTCTGGGTGAATTGCAGAAACTGCTGGTGATCTTCATCGGCTCGGTGTTCCAGGTCACGCTGATGGTGGCGGTGACGGTGGGCAGTGCGCGCCGTGATCTGGTGGAGGCGGCCTATACCCTGGGCGCCAACAACAGCGGCATCGTCAAACGGGTGCTGATTCCGGGCGCTGCGCCCGAGATCGCCGAAACCCTGCGTCTGGTGCTGGGCTGGGCCTGGACCTATGTGATCGTGGCGGAGCTGATCGGATCAAGCAGCGGCATTGGCCACATGATCACCGACAGCCAGGCGCTGCTCAACACCGGGCAGATCATCTTCGGCATCATCATCATCGGCCTGATCGGGCTGGTGTCTGACTTTGCCTTCAAGGCGCTGAACCGCCGTCTGTTTGTCTGGAGTGCGATATGAGCGCCAAGTTGTCCATCCAAGGCGTATCGCGCGTCTTCACCAGTCCCAAGGGCGCGAAGACACAAGCGCTCACGCCGGTTGATTTTGACGTGCGCGAAAACGACTTCGTCACCATTCTGGGCCCCTCGGGTTGCGGCAAGTCCACCATGCTGCGCATCGTGGCGGGGCTGGACCAGCCCACCACCGGGCGCGTGCTGCTCGACGGTCAGCCCGTCGACGGCCCGGGCGCGGACCGTGGCATGGTGTTCCAGAGCTACACGCTGTTCCCCTGGCTCACGATTGCGCAGAACATCCGCTTCGGCCTGCGTGAACGTGGCATGCCCGAGGCGCAGCAAAAGGAGCGCTGCGACTACTTCATGGCCAAAGTCGGCCTGCGGGGTTTCGAGCACCATTTTCCCAAGCAGCTCTCGGGTGGCATGCAGCAGCGCACGGCGATTGCCCGTGCGTTGGCGAATGACCCCAAGATATTGCTGCTCGACGAGCCTTTTGGCGCGCTGGACAACCAGACCCGCGTGCTGATGCAGGAGCTGTTGCTCGGCATCTGGGAGGCCGAGCGCAAGACGGTGCTGTTCGTGACCCACGACATCGACGAAGCCATCTTCATGGCCAATCGGGTTGCGGTGTTCAGCGCACGGCCTGGGCGTATCAAGACCGAGCTGGAAGTAGACTTGCCGCACCCGCGGCACTACACCATCAAGACTTCGCCCGAGTTCATGCAACTCAAGGCGCGCTTGACCGAAGAAATTCGGGCCGAGTCCATGGCCGCGGCAGAACACTAAAAACTGCCACCAGAGACAACCCGCCATGAATGCCAAGCTGCACGCCATCACTTCCGCTGCCTCCGCCATCCGGCGGTCGGGGGAGGTGCCGGCCAGCGTGGCGCTGTACCAGCAGATCAAGGACTTCATTGCCAGCCGCATCCAGGACGGCACTTGGCGGCCCGGCGACAAGCTGCCGTCGGAGAACGACCTGGTGGTGCAGTTTGGCATGTCGCGCATGACGGTGAACCGCGCGCTACGCGAGCTGGTGGAACAGGGCCGCATACGGCGTGTGGCCGGTGTGGGCAGCTTTGTGGCCGACGACAAACCGCAGGCCAACCTGCTGCAGATCGCCAGCCTGGCCGAGGACATCCGCCGCCGCGGACATGACTACGCGTGTGACGTGATCGTGGTCGAGCGTACCTCGGCCTCGCTGGAAATCGCCACCGCGCTGGGGCTGACGACCGGCGCCTCGGTGTTCCATTCGGTGTGTGTGCATCTGGAAAACGGTGTGCCCATGCAACTGGAAGACCGCTATGTCAGCCCAGCCATGGTGCCGCAGTTCATCCAGCAGGACTTCGCCCGCGAACAACCGGCCGACTTTCTGGTGCGCACCGTGCTGTTCGACCAGATGGAGCATGTTGTCGACGCCGTGTTGCCCACGGCCGAGCAGGCCCGCCTGCTGCAGATGGATGCGCACCAACCCTGCCTGCTGCTCACGCGCCGCACCTGGCAGCGCGATATTCCCATCACCATCGTGCGTTGCCTGCACCCCGGCATGCGATACCGCCTGGGCAGCCGCTTCCGTACCGACGGCAACGCCCTGTCCAGCTGATACGAAGAACCGCTTTCATTTTTTCGCTGATACCTACTTGTATATACAGGATAAAACATGACAACACCCACTGCATCCACTTTGACGCTGTTGCCCGGCCAGGTGCCATTGGCCCACTGGCGTGCCATCTACCGCGGCGCCACGCCCACGCTGGACGCGTCCTGCGCCGCTGCCGTAAAAGCTAGCGCCGAGACCGTGGCGCGCATCGTCGCCAAGGGTGAGCCGGTTTACGGCATCAACACCGGCTTCGGCAAGCTCGCCAGCGTGCGTATTCCCGCCGAAGACCTGGAAACCCTGCAACGCAACATCGTGCTGTCGCACGCCGCGGGTGTGGGTGAGGCAACCCCCTTGCCCATCGCGCGCCTGATGATGGCGTTGAAGCTGGCGAGCTTGGCGCAGGGCGCATCGGGCATTCGCCCCGCAACCTTGGCCTTGCTCGAAGCCATGTTGGTGCGCGGTGTGATTCCCGTGGTTCCCGGCCAAGGTTCGGTGGGCGCCTCGGGCGATCTGGCGCCGCTGTCCCACATGACGGAAGTGATGATCGGTGTAGGCGAAGCCTTCACCCCCACGGGCCGCATGCCCGCCGTAGAAGCGCTGGCCAGCGTGGGCCTCCAACCTGTGGTGCTCGGCCCCAAGGAAGGCTTGGCCTTGCTCAACGGCACACAGTTTTCCACCGCCAATGCATTGGCCGGTTTGTTCGAGGCGGAGCGTCTGCTGCAGTCGGCCCTGCTGACCGGCGCGCTGTCCACCGACGCGGCCAAGGGCACGGATGCGCCATTTGACGCACGCATCCACCGCCTGCGCAAACACAAGGGCCAGATGGCCACGGCCGAAGCATTGCGCCAGTTGCTGGTTGGCAGTGCCATCCGTGCTTCGCACCTGAGCGGCGACGAGCGCGTGCAAGACCCGTATTGCCTGCGCTGCCAGCCGCAGGTCATGGGCGCATGCCTGGACGTGCTGCACCACGCGGCCGACCTGCTGGAGACCGAAGCCAACGGCGTGTCGGACAACCCGCTGATCTTCCCTGGCGTCAACGGCCAGCCCGACGAGTCCTTGTCCGGTGGCAACTTCCACGCCGAGCCGGTGGCCTTTGCGGCCGACATGATTGCCATGGCGATCTGCGAAATCGGTTCGCTGTCCGAGCGCCGCATTGCCATGCTGGTGGACCCTGCACTGTCGGGACTGCCGGCATTTCTGACCCCCAAGCCGGGCCTGAACTCGGGATTCATGATTCCGCAGGTCACGGCCGCTGCGCTGGTGTCGGAAAACAAGCAACGCGCGTATCCTGCCAGCGTGGACTCCATCCCCACTTCGGCGAACCAGGAAGACCATGTGTCCATGGCCGCCCACGGTGCGCGCCGCCTGATGCCCATGGCCGAGAACGCCATGGCCGTGATTGCCATTGAATGGCTGGCTGCGGCCCAGGGCTGCCATTTCCACGCGCCACTGCAATCCAGCGCTCCGCTGCAGCAAGTGGTGCAACTGTTGCGCACCCAAGTGCCGCACCTGGAGGATGACCGCCACATCCAGCCCGATATGCAGGCCGCGATTGCCATGGTGCGCAGTGGCGCCCTGGTAGCGGCTAGCCAAAGCGTTGCGCTGCCCAGCGTCGCTTGAAGTGCCGTTGATGAAGTCCGTTCCCGTTAAGCTTGTTGAAACGCAGCCCTTGCAAATCCAAGATTGGCAAAAGGCTTCGACAGGCTCAGCCCGAACGGAAGTACTTTTTGCCTAACCCGTTTCTCTCTACCGTACAACGAATGTTCTGAAGGAGCCCACCATGACCACCAACACCGATCCCCGCATTGACCCCACCCGAGTGATCCGCGCCCCGCGTGGCACCGCGCTGACCTGCAAGAGCTGGCTGACCGAAGCCGCGTACCGCATGATCCAGAACAACCTGGACCCCGAAGTCGCCGAGAACCCGCAGGCCCTGGTGGTCTACGGCGGCATTGGCCGCGCCGCGCGCGACTGGGCCTGTTTTGACCAGATCCTGGCGTCGCTCAAAGACCTGAATGACGACGAATCGCTGCTGGTGCAATCTGGCAAGCCCGTGGGCGTGTTCAAGACCCACGCCAACGCGCCGCGCGTGCTGATCGCCAATTCCAACCTGGTGCCCAAGTGGGCCAACTGGGAACACTTCAATGAGCTGGACCGCAAGGGCCTGTTCATGTACGGCCAGATGACGGCGGGTAGCTGGATCTACATCGGCAGCCAGGGCATCGTGCAAGGCACGTTTGAGACTTTTGTGGAGGCTGGCCGCCAGCACTACAACAACAGCCTCGCGGGCAAGTGGATTCTGACCGCCGGTCTGGGCGGCATGGGCGGCGCACAGCCGTTGGCCGCCACGCTGGCCGGAGCCGTCTCGCTGAACATCGAGTGCCAGCAGAGCAGCATCGACTTCCGTCTGCGCACGCGTTATGTGGACAAGCAGGCGCGTGACATCGACCACGCGCTCGAACTCATCGCGCAACACTGCGCCGCGAAAGAAGCCGTCTCTATCGCCCTGCTGGGCAACGCGGCCGACATCCTGCCCGAGCTGGTGAAGCGCGCCAAGGCCGGCGCCATCAAGCCCGACCTGGTGACCGACCAGACCTCGGCGCACGATTTGATCAACGGCTATCTGCCCACCGGCTGGACCGTGGCCCAGTGGAAGACCGCGCAGCGCGACCCCGCACAACACAAACGCCTGACCGATGAAGCTGCCCAAAGCTGCGCGGTGCACGTGCAGGCCATGCTGGACTTCCAGGCCATGGGCATCCCCACGGTGGATTACGGCAACAACATCCGCCAGGTGGCGTTTGACGTGGGCGTGAAGAACGCGTTCGACTTCCCCGGCTTTGTGCCCGCCTACATCCGCCCGCTGTTCTGCGAAGGCAAGGGCCCGTTCCGCTGGGTGGCACTCTCTGGCGACCCGGAAGATATCTACAAGACCGACGCCAAGATCAAGGAACTGTTCCCCGAGAACAAACACACGCACCGCTGGCTCGACATGGCGCGCGAGCGCATCAGCTTCCAGGGCCTGCCCGCACGCATCTGCTGGCTCGGTCTGGGTGAGCGCCACATCGCCGGTCTGGCCTTCAATGAGATGGTGAAAAACGGCGAACTCAAAGCGCCGATCGTCATCGGCCGCGACCACCTGGACACCGGCTCGGTGGCTAGCCCGAACCGCGAAACCGAAGCCATGAAGGACGGCACCGATGCTGTGTCCGACTGGCCGCTGCTCAACGCGCTGCTCAACACTGCTGGCGGCGCCACCTGGGTCAGCCTGCACCATGGCGGTGGCGTGGGCATGGGCTACTCGCAGCACTCCGGCATGGTCATCGTGGCCGATGGTACCGATGCGGCCGCCGAGCGCCTGGCGCGTGTGCTGGTCAACGACAGCGGCTCGGGCGTCATGCGCCACGCTGATGCCGGTTACGACATCGCTGTCGCTACCGCGAAGAAGCAGGGCCTGAAACTGCCGATGATCAAGTGATAGGAAATCCGTTCGCCCTGAGCCTGTCGAAGGGCCCTTCGTCCTTGCTCAGGATAGGCTTCGACAGGCTCAGCCCGAACGGGACTCTTGACACACTGCAACTTCAATAAAACATGCTGCACCGCTTTGACATTGCCACCTTGCCTGCCACACCGTGGAAAAACGGCGGTGGCAGCACACGTGAAATCGTGTGTCGCCCCGAGGGCGCGGGCATGGATGGCTTCGACTGGCGCGTCAGCATTGCCACCATCGCACAGCCCGGGCCGTTCTCGGCCTTTCCGGGAGTGGACCGTGTGATCATGTTATTGGACGGCGATGGCGTGTTGTTGCAATCGGCCAGCGGCATCAACCATAGGCTGGGTGAAGCCTATGCGCCATTTGCCTTCTCCGGCGATGTGGCGCTGGACTGCACACTCTTGGGCGGTGCGTCTACCGACTTCAACGTGATGACGCGGCGCGGCGCCGTACGCGCGGAGGTGCAGGTGCTGCGGTCTGCTGCAGACCTGATGGCCTCAGCGCACGGTCTGCTATTGGCCCTGCAAGGGGATTGGCAGTTGCAGGGCGCGCAAGCTACCCTGTCTTGCACTGCAGGGCAGGGACTGTGGTGGGACGGTGCGCAACACGGCTGGCAAGCCACGCCGCAGCGCAGTGATGCGGCCCTGGTGTGGGTACGTCTGGACACGTAGGAGCCTGAAATTTATGAAAAAAGTGCCTGTAGCCCCCATGCAGTCTGCGCAAGCAGCTACGCATTTGATAGCAAATTTACCTAGCGCCAACGGTGTCTGGACGCATCTGCACCCCATGCCCGGTGCACTGGCCGATGGCGACATGCCTGCGGGTGAAGTCAGCCTGGTGGTGGAGCAGGGCCTCATTCGCTGGATCGGTGCAGGCGATGCCGTACCCGCCGCCTATGCTGCCTTGCCACGCTTTGACGGTGGCGGTGCGCTGCTCACGCCCGGCCTGGTCGACTGCCACACCCACTTGGTCTACGGCGGCCAGCGCGCCAATGAGTTTGCGATGCGGCTGGCCGATGCCAGCTACGAAGAGGTGGCCAAAGCAGGCGGAGGCATTGTCTCCAGCGTGCGCGCCACGCGTGAGGACGATGAAGACACGCTGTTCGCATCGGCCGCCCGTCGGCTCGAAGAGCTGCTGGCCGAGGGCGTCTGCGCGATAGAGATCAAATCCGGCTACGGCCTGGCACTCGAACACGAACGCAAGCAGTTGCGCGTGGCACGCCGCCTGGGCGAGGCCTATGGCGTCACCGTGCGCACCACCTTTCTAGGCGCGCATGCATTGCCGCCCGAATACGCAGGCCGCAGCCAGGACTACATCGATGTGGTCTGCAACGAGATGCTGCCAGCACTCGCCGCCGAGGGTCTGGTGGATGCAGTTGATGTGTTCTGCGAACGCATAGGCTTCTCGCTGGCCGAGACCGAACAAGTTTTCAAAGCGGCGAAGGCTTTGGGTTTGCCAGTCAAGTTGCATGCCGAACAACTCTCGGACATGGGCGGTTCGGCGCTGGCCGCACGTTATGGCGCGCTGTCGTGCGACCACATCGAACACTTGAGCGCGGAGGGCATTGCCACCATGAAGGCCGCGGGCACGGTGGCCGTGTTGCTGCCCGGCGCCTACTACACGCTGCGCGACACCCACCTGCCACCGATCCAGGCGCTGCGCGATGCCGGTGTGCCGATGGCGGTGAGCACTGACCACAACCCTGGCACCTCACCGGCCTTGAGTTTGCTGCTGATGGCGAACATGGCTTGCACGTTGTTCCGTCTGACGGTGCCGGAGGCGCTGGTCGGTATCACGCGCAACGCGGCGTTGGCGTTGGGGTTGCAGGACACCCATGGCACGATTGGTGTTGGGCGGCCGGCCAACTTTGTGTTGTGGGGTGTGCAGGAGGCTTCGGAGTTGGCTTATTGGTTTGGGCAGCGGCCGGTGAGGACGGTGGTGCGGCAGGGTAGGGTGGCGGTGTGACTGCCTCTCTTCTTTTGAGGGGTGCCTGCCGGCGGGGCAGGTCGGGTTGTGCGCCCGACAGATGGTTTGGCCGGGTCTCGCCCCGGCGGGCGACTCACTTTCTCTTGCTTCGCCAAGAGAAAGTAAGCAAAGAGAAGGCGACCCTACTGTCTGCGACCCTCCGCTGCGCTGCGGGCAACCTGCGGTGCTCGGGGTCGGGGGGGTCTGGCTCGAACTCGCCCTGCGGGCTCAAACAATCGCCAGCCCTCATCCGCCGCCCCCTGCGCTCCTCGGCGTATACAGAAGGGATTGGGGGAATACACGCCATCGCTGCGCTCGGCGCGTCCGCGCGCAGGCGCGGACGGGATGTTGGTAGTTGCTACCCGGTGGTTACTGTCACCGCCGTAATGAGGAGGCGAGTAGCGCAGGTTTGGGCGGATCAGGGCTGGCGATTGTTTGAGGCGATAGCCGAGTTCGAGCCAGACCCCGCCCAAACCGAGCAACGCAGCGTGCCCGTAGCGAAGCGCAGGGCCGACGAATCCGGCTCGCCTTTCTTTGCTTACTTTCTTTGGCGAAGCAAAGAAAGTGAGTGCGCTGTCGGGCGCATATCCCGACATGCCACGCAACCAAAACAATCACCATGAATAAAACACTATTCGCCCAGGACGCTTTGTTACCCACCGGCTGGGCCAAAAACGTCCTGCTGCAATGGAACGCGCAGGGTCAACTCACCCAAGTGCAAACCAACAGCACCCCCGACAGCACGGCGCAAAAGGCAATAGGGCCAATCATCCCCGGCACTCCCAACCTCCACTCCCACGCCTTCCAACGCGCCTTCGGCGGCCTCACCGAATACCGCGGTCAAAGCCTGGATGGAGGGCAAGACAGCTTCTGGAGCTGGCGCACGCTGATGTATCGCTTCGCGCAGCGCATCACGCCCGCACAGCTGGAGGCCATCGCCACCTGGCTCTACATCGAGATGCTGGAGGCGGGTTACACCTCTGTCTGCGAATTCCACTACGTGCACCACGACCAAAGCGGCCAGCCTTATGCCGACGACGCGACGCTGGCCCAGTGCCTGCTGCGCGCCGCGCAGAAGACCGGCATGGGTCTGACGCTGCTGCCCGTGCTGTACCAGACCAGCGGTTTTGGTGCCACGCCACCGTCTGAGGGCCAGCGCCGATTTATCCGCAGCACCGACAACATGCTGCGTTTGCTGGAGCGCTTGAAGCCTCTGTGCGAAGCGCAGGGCGCGCGCCTGGGCCTGGCGCCGCATTCGCTGCGTGCCGTACCGCCCGATGGACTGCGCGATGCGCTCGCGGGCTTGAATACCATCGACGCCACTGCCCCGGTGCACATCCACATCGCTGAGCAGACCGGCGAGGTCGATGCCTGCGTGGCCTGGAGCGGCCAACGTCCGGTGGAATGGTTGCTGAACCATGCCGAGGTCAACGCACGCTGGTGCCTGGTACACGCCACGCACATGAACGAGGCTGAGTACCAGCGCGCCGCACAAAGCGGCGCCGTGGCCGGCATTTGCCCCAGCACGGAGGCCAATTTGGGCGATGGTATTTTTGACATGCCACGCTGGCTCTCAAACGGTGGCGCCTGGGGTGTGGGCTCGGACAGCCACGCCACGGTGAATGCCGCCGAAGAACTGATGCTGCTCGAATACGGCCAGCGCCTGCACCTGCGCCAGCGCAATGTGCTGGCCACTCCCCAGCAGTCGCAGGTCGCCACTGCCATGACTTTGCAGGTTTTGCAGGGTGGTGCGCAAGCCGCAGGCCGCACCATTGCTGGCCTGACCGTGGGCCAGCAGGCGGACTTTGTGGCGCTCGACGCCCAGCACATTGCACTCGCAGGTTTGTCCGCGCCCGAGATGCTATCTGCCCATGTGTTTGCTAGCCACCGCACCTCCGCATTGGACGGCGTCTGGGTTGCGGGCCAGCAGCAGGTACAGGCCGGTCGCCATGCATTGCACGACGAGGCCGCACAGGCGTTTGTGCAGGCGCGTCGGCGTCTGCTGGTTGAATAACGTGAAAAATCCGTTCGCCCTGAGCCCGTCGAAGGGCTTCGACAGGCTCAGCCCGAACGGTGTTGATATGAAAGTTCGAAAACCATGACCATCACCACCGAAGCCCCTTTCATCTTTCATCAGGGCACCCGTCCCCTGCTGATTTCCATGCCGCACGTGGGTACGCATGTGCCGCCAGCGATTGCCACGCGCCTGACGCCCGAAGGCCGCGAGGTGCATGACACCGACTGGCATCTGGGCCGCCTCTACGACTTCGCCAAGGCAATGGGCGCTTCCATCCTCATGGCCACGCATTCGCGCTATGTGGTGGACCTGAACCGTCCGCCCGATGGCGCCAGCCTCTACCCGGGCCAGAGCGTCACAGGCCTGTGCCCGGTCGATACTTTCAATGACACGCCGTTGTATGCCGATGGCAATGGGCCTGATGAGGCCGAGATCGCCGCGCGGCGCGAGGCGGTCTGGCGGCCGTACCATGACCAGCTCGCTGCCGAGTTGGCACGTATCAAGGCCCGGCATGGCATCGCGATGCTGTGGGACGCACATTCCATCCGTTCGGTCGTTCCGCGCTTCTTCGAGGGCAAGCTGCCCGATTTCAACCTCGGCACCGCCGATGGCGCGAGTTGCGACCTGGTGCTGGCGCAGCAACTGCTGGCGATTGCCCAGGCCTCGCTGGGCTACACCGCCGTGCTCAATGGCCGCTTCAAGGGCGGTCACATCACCCGCCACTACGGTCAACCCGCACACAACGTCCATGCGGTGCAATTGGAGATGACGCAATGCAGCTATATGCAGGAGCACATGCCGTTCGACTACCTGCCCGACGTAGCCGAGCGTGTGCAGCCTACGCTGCAAGCGCTGCTGCAGACAGTGCTTGCCTTTGCTGAGCGCCGAGACCATTGAGATGACGACGCCAAGCTTGATCGAAGAACTGGTTGCGGCATTGGGTGCTGATGCGGTGCGCAGCGGTGACGCCATTGACGCGCGTTACCAGGCTGACTGGAGTGGTACAGCACCCGTACTTCCTTTGGCTCTGCTGCGGCCCGCCAGCACCGAACAGGTGGCAGCGGCCTTGCGCATCTGCCACACGCACCGGGTGCCCGTGGTGCCACAAGGCGGTATGACCGGCCTGGCCGGCGGCGCTGTTCCGCAGCTTGACGGTGTGGCTTTGTCGCTGGAGCGTATGAACGCTATCGAGCGGGTCGATGCCGCAGCGGCCACCATCACGGTGCAAGCCGGTGCCACATTGCAGGCCGTGCAGGAAGCTGCATTGGCGCAGGGCTTGCTGTTTGGCGTGGACCTGGGCGCGCGCGGCACCTGCCAGATTGGCGGCAACCTGGCCACCAATGCCGGTGGCAATGGCGTAGTGCAGTACGGCATGGCGCGCGAGCAGGTGCTGGGGCTGGAGGTGGTGCTGGCCGATGGCACGGTGTTGCCCATGCTGCGCCCCATGCTCAAGAACAACACGGGTTACGACCTCAAGCACTGGTTCATCGGCTCCGAAGGTACGCTGGGCATCATCACGCGCGCCGTGCTGGTACTGCGTCCGGCGCCGCGCGCACGCGTCAGTACGCTGGTGGCCTTGCCGGACTACGCCAGTGCCATCCGTTTGCTGCGCCGCTTGCAGGCCCGCTTTCCCGGGGCGCTGGCGGCGTTTGAGCTCATGTGGGACGACTTCTTCAGCACCTCGCTGCGCTGGAGCCAGATGGCGTCGCCGCTGTCGCAGGCCTATCCGTTCCAGGTGCTGGCCGAAGTCACTGGACACGTGGAAGCGGATCTGGCCGAAGCGCTGCAAAACACGCTGGGCGAGGCCATGGAAGACGGCAGCGTACTGGATGCCGTGGTGGCCCAGTCGCAGGCCCAGGCGCGCGCGCTTTGGCGCATTCGCGAAGCCACGGCGGAGTTCCCTACGCACCTGGCGCCCATCAACTTTGACATCAGCCTGCCGCTAGACCAGATCGACGCCTTTGCAGAAGAGTGCGTGCAGGCGCTGACTGCACGCTGGCCGACGCAACGCAGTTTTCGCTTTGGCCATCTGGGTGACGGCAATCTGCACCTGACCACCGATGCGCGCTCGCTTGCCGGCGGTATCTCGCTGGCTGAGGCGGAGCATGCGGTGGAAGAGATCGTCTACGGCCTGCTGGCGCAGCGCGGCGGCAGTGTCTCGGCCGAGCACGGCATCGGCCTGCACAAAAAGCCTTACCTGCATGTAAGCCGCACACCTGCCGAACTGGCCGCCATGCGCGCCATCAAGCAGGCGCTCGATCCTTTGAATCTGCTCAACCCGGGCAAGGTGTTTGACCTCCATCCTTTTGCTACGAAAGCGACTCCATGACTGTTGCCACCCTCACCGCAAGCGCTGAACTGCTGACCCGTCTTGCCCGCCCCGAAGTGCGTGATTTGCCGGCCTACAACGCCGGCTTGTCTTCCGAGGTCGTGCGCCAGCGTTATGGTGTCAGCCATGTAGCGCGCCTGGCCAGCAACGAAAACCCGCTCGGCCCCAGCCCGGCTGTGGGCCGGGCGCTGGCGCAGCTCGCGCAGACCATCGGCCTGTACCCCGACGCCAATTGCCGCGCCCTGCGCGCTGCCATCGCCGCACGCACTGGCGCAAAGCCGGAGCAGGTGGTGGTAGGCAATGGTTCGGAGAACTTGCTGGAAGTGTTGTGTCAGGCTTTTCTGGAGCCGGGCGACCGTGTGGTCACGTTGCTGCCCTCCTTTGGTCTGCACGAAATTTACCCTCGCATGATGGGTGCCAAGGTGCAAATGTTGCCGGTCACACCTGCGCTGGAGTTCGATGTGGATGCCTGGTGCGCTGCATTGACCGCAGGGCCAGCGCCTAAGTTGGCCATGCTCAGCAACCCGTCCAACCCGGTTGGCTGCATGCTGGACGCAGCGGCATTTCGCCGCATTGTGCAGGCGACGCCACAGGAAACCCTGCTGGTGATCGACGAAGCCTATTACGAATACGCGTTACGCACGCCCGGCTTCCCGGATGCGCTGGCGGAGCTTCGCGCGCAAAACCGCCCGTGGATCGTTCTGCGTACCTTCTCCAAAGCCTGGGGTCTGGCTGGTTTGCGTGTGGGTTATGGCATTGCCTCGGATGACAAACTGGTGCAGATGCTGGACCGCGTACGCACGCCGTTCAATGTGAATCTGGCAGCACAGACAGCAGCACTGGCCGCATGGAACGATGTTGCGTACATGGAAAAATGCGTAAGTGACACCGTGGCGCAGCGCCAGTGGCTGGCCACGCAATTGCACGCCATGGGCGTGCGCATGGCGCCGTCAGCCACCAACTTCCTGTTTGTCGACCTGCAGCGCCCCAATGGCCCGGTGGCCGAGGCGTTGTTGCAACGCGGCGTTGTCGTTAAGCCGTGGAAGGAAGTGGGCTATGAGAACTTTATCCGCGTTTCCATTGGCAGCGTGCAAGACAACGCGCTGTTTCTGCAGGCCTTTGCAGACGCGATGCGCAACCCTGTTTAAGGTTGTGCTGAATAAGCCCGTTCGCGTTGAGCTTGGCCTGTCCTGAGCTTGGCGAAGGGCGAAACGCAGTCCTTACAAATCAAGGGCTTGCTAAGAGCTTCGACAAGCTCAGCCCGAACGGAGGCATTACCTTAAGACGCCTTCAATTCAAACACCAGGCAGGTGGTGGTGGCGTGCGCGTACAGCGTGCCGTCCGGTCCGACGATGCGGGCTTCTGCGGTGGCCAACTGGCGGCCGCAATGGATCACGGTGCCGATGGCACGCACCCTGGGTGCCTTGGCCGGGTTGATAGCCTTGACCAAATTCACGCCCAGCTCCGCCGTGGTGTACCCGCGGCCCACCGGCATCATGGTGTGCACCGCGCAACCCAGGGCTGAGTCGAGCAGCGTGGCGTACCAGCCGCCGTGGATGCCACCCATGGGGTTCAGGTGCGTTGGACCGGGTGCGCCCTGGAACACAGCACGGCCTTCACTGACCTCGATCAACTGAAAGTCCAGCGTCTTGGCGATGGGCGGGTAGGGCAGTTCGCCGCGCAGCATGGCCTGCATCATTTCCAGTCCGGTTTTGCCTGCCACCTGGTCGGGACGGGACACACCGGCGCCCGCTCCGGCGTTCAGGCGGTTCGTGATTTCCTGCTCTTGGGCGATCCAGGTTTCTAGTACGGATACGTTAGACATTGCTGTGTTCCTTTCAGGGGGATTTAATACTATAGTTGCATATGCATCAATTGTAGCTACAATCATCTGCATGAAAACCGAAGTCAAGCCCGACATTGCAAATTTCCACCCGGACAAGCCGCAGGGCTGTACCAATCTGAAACTGCGCCAGCTCATGCGGCGTGTTGCGCAGCACTACGACGTGGAGCTGGCCAAGACCGGCCTGAAGACCACGCAGTATTCGCTGCTGTCCCATGTGGTGAAGCTTGGGCCGATTCGTGCCGTGGATCTGGCGGGTGTGATGCGCATGAGCACCTCCACCCTGTCGCGCAACCTGCAGCCGTTGGCGGCGATGGGCGTGATCGAAATCCTGCCCGGCGCCGATGCGCGCAGTCGCCTGATCAGTGCGACCGAAGCCGGCCAGCACAAGCGCACCGAAGCGCAGCGCAAATGGCGCATCGCGCAAGAAGGCATCAACCAGACATTGGGCGCGCAGCGCGTGCTGGCCCTGCATGCGCTGATAGACGAATCCCTTGAACTGTTGTCCCCCGCGGACGGAGAAAACGACGATGTCTGAACAAATCAAAAAATATGCCGTCTGGCTGGTGCTGCTGGCGGCGGCCGGCACCTTTGCCCTCACCATGGGCGTGCGCCAGACCATGGGTTTGTTCATGGGTTCGCTGAATACCTCCACCGGTTTGGGCGTGGGCCAGATCAGTCTGGCGTTCGCGTTTGGGCAGCTGTGGTGGGGGCTGACGCAGCCGTTTGCCGGTGCGTTCGCCGACCGCGTGGGCGCCGGGCGCGTGCTGCTCCTCGGTGTGGCGTTGGTGGCCTTGGGCACTTTCATCACCCCCTTCATGACCACCACTGCTGGCTTGATCTTCGCCATCGGCGTACTGGCTGCGGGCGGCGCTGGTATGGCAGGCCCCGCCGTATTGATGGCCGCGACCACGCGCCTGTTACCACCCGAGAAGCGCGGTGTGGCCACTGGCATCGTCAACGCCGGCGGCTCGTTTGGCCAGTTCCTGATGGCGCCGATTGCCGGTGCATTGATCCTGGGCGTCGGCTGGGGCAATGCGATGCAGGTGATGGCGGCCATCGTGCTGTTGGCGCTGCCCGCGGCTTTCTTCCTGAAGGGCAATAACGTGCAGGCTGCAGTGCCTGGCGTCAAATCGGTCAGTACCGGGGAGGCCGTGCGCACAGCGTTGCGCACCCCAAGCTTCTTGCTGTTGGCCACAGGTTTTTTTGTCTGCGGTTTCCACGTCGCATTTCTCGCGACCCATTTGCCCGGCGTCGTTGCTGCCTGCGGCCTGCCGGTGCAATGGGGCGCCTGGGCGCTGGCTACGCTGGGCCTGTTCAATATCGTCGGTAGCATTGCAATGGGCTGGGCGGTTGGTCGCTGGCGCATGAAGTCGCTGCTGTCGCTGGTCTATGCGGTGCGTGCTGTGGCGGTGCTGGTGTTCCTGTTCGCACCCAAGACCGGTCCGGTCGTGCTGGTGTTCGCCGCAGTGATGGGTGTGAGCTTTTTGTCCACCGTCCCGCCCACCGCGGGCCTGGTCGCCAAGTTCTTTGGCACGGCCAATATGGCGACGTTGTTTGGCCTGGTGATGTTGACGCACCAGGTGGGCGGTTTCCTGGGCGCCTATCTGGGTGGCAAGGTGTTTGATGCGACCGGCAGTTACGACTGGATCTGGTACGCCGATATCTTGCTGGCAATAGCTGCCGCGCTGATTCACTTGCCGATCAAAGAGGCCAAGTTGCCAGCGCGCGCGGTGGCTGCATGAGCACTACCGCTGCGCTGGACCCGCGCACTCGCCTGTTGCTCGAAGGCCCCATCGTTTCCACGCTGTTGCGTCTGGGTGCACCGATGGTCCTGGTGATGGTGGCGCAAGCCGCGGTTGGGCTGATCGAGACCTGGTTTGTCGGCAAGCTGGGTACCGACGCACTGGCCGGCATGGCGCTGGTGTTCCCTGCGGTGATGCTGATGCAGATGATGTCGGCGGGTGCCATGGGCGGCGGCATTGCGTCCGCCATTGCCCGCGCTTTGGGCGCGCGCCGCCTTGACGATGCGGATGCCCTGGTGTTCCATGCGCTGGTGATTGGGCTGCTGTTTGCGGCTGCGTTCACGCTGAGCTTGTTGTTGGGTGGGCGCTGGCTGTACACCCGCATGGGTGGCTCCGGCGCGGCCCTGGAAGCGGCCATGCAGTATTCCAACTGGGTGTTCGCCGGGGCGGTGCTGGTGTGGATGTTCAATTCGCTCTCCGCCATCATCCGCGGCACCGGCAATATGGCGGTGCCCGCGGTCGTGACGGTCGGTGGGCTGGTGTTCTTGGTTCCGCTTTCACCCCTGTTGATTTTTGGCTGGGGCCCTGTGCCAGCGATGGGTATTGCCGGTGGCGCGTTGGCGCTGTTGGTCTATTACGCGGTCGGCACGCTGGTGTTGATCGCCTATATGCGCTCCGGCCGCAGCCTGCTGCGCATCGGGTGGGCACATTGCAAGATGCGCTGGCCCTTGTTCAAGGACATTCTGCGGGTCGGCGTGATCGGTGCGGTATCCACGGTGGCGACCAACGTGTGTATTGCCATTGCCACGGCGCTCTCCGGTGCTTTCGGCCCCACCGCCATTGCGGGTTATGGCACGGCTTCGCGGCTGGAATACCTGCTGGTGCCCTTGGTGTTTGGCCTGGGTGCGCCACTGGTGGCGATGGTCGGCACCTGTGTGGGCGCCGGTCAGCGCGAGCGTGCCATGCGGGCCACCTGGATCGGCGCAGGCATGGCGTTTTTATTGGCGGAAGCCATTGGTATTGCGGCGGCGCTGTTTCCCGCGGCCTGGTTGTCGCTGTTTGACAGCGACCCGGCGATGATTGCTGCGGGCGCGCGCTACCTGCAGATCGTCGGCCCGTTTTACGGCTTCTTCGGTCTGGGGCTGGTGTTGTACTTTGCATCGCAGGGCGCAGGCAAGTTGTTGTGGCCCATCATTGGCAACGGGGCGCGCCTGTTGGTCGCTGCGGTGGGTGGTTTGCTGGCGCTGCAGTGGGGCGGTGATCTGGGTATTGTGTTTGCGGCGCAGGCGGCTGCGATGGTGGTGTACGGCGTGGTCAACGCGTATGCGATTGCGGGTGGCGCGTGGTTTGGCAGACCCGGTTGGCCGCGGTTGCCGGGGGCTTGGGCGCGGGCTTGAGTTTTTAAGGCATCGTTTGCGCGAGGGCGCAGTCGGACTATGTGTTTTGCTCCGTGTCCTCCGGGCCGTGAGGGCCCTCCTCCTTTCCCTGCGCAAAACCCAAAGCCCGACTAGGCCTTCTGCAATATGCGTAGCGGTAGTAAGCTAGGCATCTATGACCACCTTCACCAAAGTAATCCTGTTTACCGACACCGATGGCCGCGCGAAGTTTCGGGAAGAAACCGTGCCGCTGGACCAGGGTACGCCGCAATCAATGCTTTCTGAAGTATTTGCCACTGGCGGTTACCAGTTGCGTACCAGCCCGGTGGGGTTTCGCAGCCAGTTCCATTGCTCGGGCCATACGCAGTGGTGCTTCATTTTGGGCGGGCAGATGGAGATTGGCATCCAGGACGGTGTGTCGCGCATCTTCAAGCCGGGTGAACATTTCTATTCGGCTGATCTGCTGCCCGAAGGTGCGGTGTTTGACCCGGCCATCCATGGGCACTGGAGTCGGCAGGTCGGCCCCGACCCGTTGGTGACTTTGTTCGTTCGCGGTTAACCGCGGTCCGCGGCACCCTGCAGCGCACCGGACAGCAGATGTATTACGCCGGATAGCGTGGACTGCACACCCTGCACCAGACCCGCCGCCACATCGCGGGCCGTGATGGAGCGATAGTCTTTGGGGATGAGGGGCTTGAAAACACGGCTGATGACCAGTGCAATGCCTTCACCGGCGCGCGTGGGCTGGTTCAAGGCCTCGCGGTCCCCGGCCAGCATGGAGGGGCGGGCGATGACCACGCTCTGGAAGCCCAGACCGGCCAGCGCCACCTCCATCTCGCCCTTGACCCGGTTGTAGAAAATCGACGAGCGCGGGTCGGCACCCATGGCGCTGACTACTCCTAATTTCGTAGCGCCTTGCGCACGCGCTGCGCGGGCTGCAGCCACAACAGCCTCGTAATCCACGGCGCGGAAGGCTTCCTGGCTGCCAGCCACCTTGATGGTGGTGCCCAACGCAATAAAGACCTCGTCCACGGCCGGCAATGCTGCCAGCGTGGAGAGGTCTTTGAAGTCCACCACATGCTGTGCCAGCTTGCGGTGGGTAGCGATGGAGCCCGCCAACTGGCGGCGCCCCACGCTGTGTACCTTGGTGTAGCGCTTATCGGCTAGAAGATCCGCCAGGACCTCGCGGCCCACGAGGCCCGTTGCCCCCACGACCATTGCCACCGCCGCCGCCGTATCCGCCGCCGTTGCCGCCATAACCGCCACCTCCCGTATTGGAACCTCCGCGGTTGCCGCCACCATAGCCGCCTCCACCGCCACCACGGCGTGCGCCGCGTCCAGCCATCATATCGACGCTGGTACGCATCGGGTCGGGTTGTGCGGTGGAAGGACGCGGAGCGCGGCCTTCATGCGTGAAACCTGCTGGAGGTTGGTGCTCGGAATTGCCACCACCACCTTGGCGAGGTCCACGGTTTTGTGGTGGGCGTGCGCCTTGAGGACGGGGCTGCTGGTCGCCACGGGCTGGGCCCCGGCCACCACCATTGCCGCCACCGCCGTTGCGCGGGCCGCCACGGCCGCCGCCGCCGCCATTTCCACCACCGTTGCCACCGCCTTGACCGGCTTTGTTGTCGCGCACGCGCTGCATCATTTCGGTCCGTGCGGCGCGGGCAGCTGCCTGCATCACGTCACGGCTTGGGGGCTTGCCAGCGCCGCCCCAGATGGTCTGGCGGCCCATGGCGATGGGCTCACCCTTTTCGCCTGGCTCGGGGCCGAAGCCTTCGATGATCTTGACTTCGATGTTCTGCTTGGTGAAGCGTTCGATGTCCTGCATGAAGCCTTCTTCGTCCAGGCACACCAGATTCACCGCGGCGCCATCGGCACCGGCGCGGCCAGTACGGCCAATGCGGTGCACATAGTCCTCGCTGACGTTCGGGATTTCGTAGTTCACCACGTGTGGCAGGTCGTCGATGTCAATACCGCGGGCGGCAATGTCAGTGGCGACCAAAGCGCGCACGTCGCCGCTCTTGAAGCCGGCCAGCGCCTGCGTACGGGCGGCCTGGCTCTTGTTGCCGTGCAGGGCCATGGCAGTGATGCCGTTCTTTTCCAGGAACTCGGCGACGTTGTTGGCGCCGAACTTGGTGCGCGTGAACACCAGCACCTGGCTCCAGTTTTGCTCGTTGATGATGTGGGCCAGCAGGGCCTTTTTCTTGCCACGGCCGACCGGGTGGATCACCTGGGTGATGCGTTGCACGGTGGTGTTGCGCGGAGTCACCTGCACGCTTTGCGGGTTCTTCAACAGGCCATTGGCCAGGTCACGGATTTCGTCGCTGAAGGTGGCGGAGAACAGCAGGCTCTGCTTTTCCTTGGGCACCAGGGCCAGCACCTTCTTCACGTCATGGATGAAGCCCATGTCCAGCATGCGGTCGGCTTCGTCCAGCACCAGGATTTGCACTTGGCCGAGGTCCAGCATGCCTTGTTGTGCCAGATCCAGCAGACGGCCAGGGGTGGCCACCAGAATGTCCACGCCCTTTTTGAGCTTGGAGATTTGCGGGTTCATGCCAACACCGCCAAAAATCACGGTGGAGGACAGTTGCAGGTACTTGCCGTAAATGCGTGCGGACTCTTCCACCTGGGCGGCGAGTTCACGGGTGGGTGTCAGCACCAGGGCACGGATGCCAGTGCCGCCAAATTTGTTTTGCGCACTGCGGCTCATGGAGAGGCGGTGCAGCAGGGGCAGCATAAAGGCAGCGGTTTTGCCGGTGCCGGTCTGGGCGCCGCCCAGCAGGTCATGGCCTTCCATGACCAGGGGGATGGCTTGCTCCTGGATGGCCGTAGGGGTTTCGTAACCTTCCTCGCGCACGGCTTTCACAATGGCGGGGGCCAGTTTCAATTCTTCGAAGTTCATAGTAGTGCGCCCATCCGGGGCGCTTAAGGATCGGCCTGTACCGCGGTCGCAACAGCGGTTCAGTCAAAGGCAGATGGATTTCAGGGGTGGACGCAAATTGTCGGTCTGGTCCCCAGCAAGGTGCTGGCGTTGTGGGCAACTGACGCGCCACAACAGGCCGTATTGTCGCACGTTGTGCCTTCAACCCCGAAATGGGCGGTTTACCACCGCCTGTTGTGCGGCTTTGGTGGTAACAAAATGTTAGGGAATGTGCGCCCGGGCTGGCCTTGTGCAGGCGCCCGGGTGAGAATGAATAACGATGAACAAATTCCTCTTGCGACGCCTGGGTGTGGCGGATGACCCCGGTGGCTTCAAACCTTCGTTGCACGATTGTCTGGAGGCCGTTCTCACCCAAAGCGACGCCTTGGTGGAAGACATGCTGGCCGGTCTGCAGGCCTCGCTGGCGCCTGCCCGCGGCAAATCGCAGGCCACCCAGCACAGCCCCGCAACGCGGGCCGCCATCCAGATCCTGACCACCCAACCCAGCGCATTGAAGCAACTGTTCGGCAAGGCGCTGCGTGCGGCGGTGTATGGGGGAGACACCCAGCGCGCCAGCGCAGCGGTGCAGGTGCGGTTTGACGATTTCCAATTCCTCGAAGAAGAGCAGATCGACGCCAACATCGAGATGGCCCTGACGCAGCAGGAAGTCCAGATGGCGGTGGACGATGTACTGCCCGCACTCAACGCCCTGGTCAGCAGCCTGATGGGTTTTGTGACGGTACAGGCGCACCTGAGTCCGCTCAAACCGGAGTCGTTTGTTTACGCCCTGCGCGAGAGTCTGTCGGAGCTGATCCCCGAAGACGCGGTTCGGGCTGCGCTGATGACGCCCGTGGCCGGCATGCTGGGTAACAGTCTGCGCCAGTTGTACAAGGAGGTGGGTGAGTGGCTGCGATCCCAGGGTGTGGAACCGGTGGCGCCCCATTCTTCTTCGGTGGGGGGCTTTGGTGCGCCCATCAAGGCGCCGGAAAACGCCGTGTCCCGCACCATGTTGACGCTGGACAAGTTGCGCCGCCTGTTGTCGGGCGAACTGGACCCCGGTCCGCTGGCCGCCGGGGCCAAGGATTTCATGCACACCGTGCCGGCCTCTTATGTGGCGCTGGAAGACATGAAACTGGTTGAGCCCATGATGAAGCGCCTGGCTGCCCGAGCCAACCAGGCGGTGAGCAACACCACGGGCGAAAAATTGGCAGGGCCAACAACCCTGGTGCGCGGTGATACTCCCGCCCAGCGCCAGCACGCCCAGAGCAAAAAATTGGGCCGTCAGCTTGGCGAGGAAGTGGTGCGCCTGATGCTGGAAAACCTGATGCAGGACCACCGCCTCTTGCCCCCGGTGCGCGCAGGCTTGCACGCGCTGGAGCCGGTCCTGATCAAGCTGTCCCAGACCGACGCCCGCTTTTTCAGCGAACGCCAGCACCCGGCGCGCCAGTTCCTGGACAAACTCACCAGCCGCAGCCTGGCGTTTTCTTCTCCCGAAGAACCTGGTTTCCCCCGTTTTCAGAAAACGCTGGAGAACGCCGTCAACGTGCTGGCTTGGGGCGAGAGCGACGCAGCGGCCTTTGCCCGCGTGCTGCGCAAGCTGGAAGAGGGATGGAGCAAGGACGAGCAGGAGCAGCGCATACGCGCCGAAGAAGCGGCGCGCGGCCTCATGCATGCCGAGCAGCGCAATCTCTTGGCCGAGCGCATGGCCCATGACTTTAACGAACGCCTGCAGAAAAAGAAGGTTCCGGAGATGGTGGCCAACTTCCTGCGCGGGCCTTGGGCCCAGGTGGTGGCGGAGTCCCAGTTGCTGCGCACCGATGGCGGTGCCGATGCCGATGGCTATCTGGCACTGGTGGAGGATTTGATCTGGAGCGTGCAACTCAAGCTGGCGCGGCGCAACCGCGCCCGCCTGGTGGCCATGGTGCCCGGCATGCTGGTCACCATGCGCCAGGGTCTGGGACTGATCTCCTACCCCGAGGAACGTATTGCGGTGTTGTTTGACGAACTGATCACCTTCCACGAACAGGCTTTCGAAGCGGGCAGGCCTGTACCTGCGGACGCCACGGTGGCGCCTGCCACCGAAGTTCCAGCAGAAGAGCAGACCGGGCTGTCCCGGGATGCCTTCTGGATCGCCCAGGACGAGGCGGCCGATTCGGGTTATCTGCGTGGCGACGAAGAGGCTGCGTTGGACTTCACCCAGATGCCAGAGCCCCCCGAGGTGGCCCAGCCGCAGGATTGGAGCACCGAAAGTTTGACGACCGGGTCCTGGGTGGACTTGGCCTTGGGCGGTGTCTGGGTGCGCGCGCAGCTCACCTGGGCCAGTCCGCACCGTACGCTTTTCATGTTTATTTCGGGCGCGGGCATGGCGCATTCCATGTCGCGGCGGACCATGAACCGCCTGCATGGGCTGGGTTTGATCCGGCTGGTGTCGGACGGGCGCGTCATGGACAACGCGCTGGACGCGGTGGCCCAGGCCGCGCTGCGCAATGATGTGGAGAAGGCCGGGGGAGTGTGACCGTGGCCCCTGGGGCCGCTTACGGCGTGTAGTTCCCGGTGTCCTGAGAGGGGCGTTTTTTCTCCGGCAAGGGCGCGGCAGTCGATAATGTCGGTTTTACGCCTCTGAAATCAATACTGCAATGGCCCAATACGTTTTTTCCATGAACCGCGTCGGCAAGATCGTGCCGCCCAAGCGCCACATTCTTAAAGATATTTCGCTGTCCTTCTTCCCTGGCGCCAAGATCGGTGTTTTGGGGACCAACGGCTCCGGCAAGTCCACGCTGTTGAAGATCATGGCCGGTATTGACAAGGAAATCGAAGGCGAGGCGATTCCCATGGCCGGCCTGAACATCGGCTACCTGCCCCAGGAACCCCAGTTGGACCCCACCCAGACCGTGCGCGAGAGCGTGGAAGCGGGCATGGGCAAGGTGTTTGCCGCCAAGGCGCGCCTCGAAGAGGTCTATACGGCTTATGGCGCCGAAGACGCCGACTTTGACGCACTGGCAGCCGAGCAGGCCGAGCTGGAAGCCATCATTGCTACCGCCGGGACCGACTCCGAGCACCAACTCGAAATTGCCGCCGACGCGCTGCGCCTGCCACCGTGGGACGCCAACATTGGCGTGTTGTCCGGTGGTGAAAAGCGCCGCGTCGCACTGTGCCGTCTGCTGCTGTCCAAACCCGACATGCTGCTGCTCGATGAACCCACCAATCACTTGGACGCCGAATCCGTGGACTGGCTGGAGCAGTTCCTGCAGCGCTACGCCGGTACCGTGGTGGCCATCACCCACGATCGCTACTTCCTGGACAACGCGGCCGAATGGATTCTGGAACTGGACCGTGGCTCCGGCATTCCCTACAAGGGCAACTACTCCGACTGGCTGACGCAAAAGGGCGCCCGTCTGGAAGCCGAACAAAAGGGCGAAGAAGCCCGCGCCAAGGCCTTGAAGAAGGAATTGGAATGGTCGCGCCAGAACCCCAAGGCCCGCCAGGCCAAGAGCAAGGCCCGTCTGGCCCGCTTTGAAGAACTGAGCGACTTCGAATACCAGAAGCGCAACGAAACCAACGAAATCTTCATCCCAGTGGCGGAACGCCTGGGTAGCCAGGTGATCGAGTTCAAGGGCGTGACCAAGTCCTTTGGCGACCGCGTGCTGATCGACAACCTGAGCTTCAATATCCCAGCCGGCGCCATCGTCGGCATCATCGGCCCCAACGGCGCCGGTAAGTCCACGCTGTTCAAGCTGATCGCGGGCAAAGAGAAACCCGATTCGGGCGAAGTCGTCATCGGCTCCACCGTGAAGATGGCCTTTGTCGACCAGCACCGCGATGATTTGTCCAACGACAAGACCGTGTGGGAAGACGTCTCAGGTGGACTCGACATCCTCAACGTCGGCAAGTTCCAGATGGCCAGCCGCGCCTATTGCGGCCGCTTCAACTTCAACGGCGCGGACCAGCAGAAGAAGGTCGGCATGTTGTCCGGTGGTGAGCGCGGGCGTTTGCATTTGGCCAAGACGCTGATCGCCGGCGGCAACGTGCTGATGCTCGATGAACCGTCGAACGATCTGGATGTGGAAACCTTGCGTGCGTTGGAAGACGCGCTGCTGGAATTCGCTGGCACCATGCTGGTGATCTCCCACGATCGCTGGTTCCTGGACCGTATCGCGACGCACATCCTGGCCGCCGAAGGCGACAGCCAGTGGACCTTCTTTGACGGCAACTACCAAGAGTACGAAGCCGACAAGAAGAAACGCCTGGGCGAAGAGGGTGCCAAGCCCAAACGTGTGCGTTACAAGGCGCTCAAGTAACTCCATTTACCTCCATCACTGACCATGCCATCAGCCTCCGCCCAGTACCAAGCGCTTTACCAAGCCACTGTGAGGGAGGCGGCCAGTGGTGGCAGTCTCTTGATGGGCAAGCTGGTGGAGGCCGCGCGCGCTGCTTTGCAGACGCGTGAGGCCGCATCGCGCGACTTGCGTGAGCGCGATGCGCTGACGATGTCGATCAAACACCTGCGCGCCTGGGAGTCGGAGTTGTGCAAACGTTATCCGCTGGCCTTGCTGGCAGCGTTTGACAACCCCGAAGTGGCGAAGAAAGCCGCCCCCAGTGCGGGAGGCGGCCTGCAGTTCGACCAGCTTGAACTGATGGACGAAGTGCAGGTGCTTACCAGCGTGGCGCTGGCACGCACGCAGCAGGTCACCATGCTCGCGGCCGAGGCCAGCCTGGCCGAACTCAACACCCTGATTTGCAGCACGCTCGGTCTGACCGCTGTGCGTCCCGAGAGCAATCCGCTGCGTCCTGACGTTTACATCAAGGCGCTCAAGGACGTGGTGGAGCAGACCCAGGTGTCCGCCGCTACGCAGCTCGACTGGCTGGGCGCCATGAGCGTGACGCTGGGGCAGGAGCTGCGCAAACTCTACGAACACCTCTCCGGAAAACTGCGCGTGGAAGGCGTGGTGGCGGCCGGCTACAAGGTGGTGCAGACGCCCAGTGCCAGCGGTGTGGGCCGCGGTGTGGCGCAGGGTGTCAATGAACCCGCTTTGGCGCAGCCGCCCCAGGTATCTAGCGGTGCGCCGGGCGCTCCTGCGCGTGTGGCACCGCCAACCGCCCAGTCTGTGCGTGAGCGCAGTACCGATGATGCGCTGCTGACGCTGGACAAGCTGCGCCGCTTGCTGGCCGGTGAGCTGGAGCCACAGCAGGCGCCTGCCAACCGGGTGCAGAGTTTTGCGGAGCAGTTCTCCCGCGACTTTGAAAGCGGGCCGCAGGCCGCCGAGCCGCACGCCACCGATTTCGACTCCACCGTGCCCGCTGCACTGGAAGCGTTGACCGAAATGAAACAGGTCGACCGCGTGGTGCAAAACCTGGAGGCACGCCGCGCGGCGCCCGCTGCACCGTCTGCAGACAATTCGGTGGCGGGCGTGCGGCAAAGCCTGCGGCGCGGTGCCCGGGGCATGGCCCAGGCGCTGAGCCTGGAAGTGGTCACGCTGATGGTGGACAACATTGCGCACGACCCGCGTCTGTTGCCACCGGTGCAGGAACTGGTGCGGAGCCTGGAGCCGGCGCTGTTACGCCTCTCGCTGGTGGATCCACGTTTTTTTACCGACAAACAGCACCCGGCCCGCGTGTTGTTGCAGGAAATCACGCACCGCAGCCTGGCCTATGTAACGGTGGAGGCGCCCGGCTTTGATGGTTTCCTGCGTCACCTCAAACTGACGCTGGAGCCACTGATCAGTGCCGACATCCAGGGCGCGGAATTGTTTGTCGAGGTCTTGGCCCAGTTGCAGATCGCCTGGATGCAGGCTGACGAGCGCAAGACTGAAGGCCGGCAAGAGGCCGTGCAGGTGCTCAAACACGCCGAGGCGCGCAACCTGCTGGCCGAAAAAATTGCCCGCGAGATCGATGCCCACCCCGATGCGTCGCGCGTGCCGGCCGTTGTGATTGACTTCTTGTGTGGCCCCTGGGCGCAGGTGGTAGCGCAGGCGCGAATTGCCGGCGGTGCGGGTTCCAGCGTGGCGGACAAATACCAGGCGCTGATCTCGGCGCTGTTGTGGAGCGCGCACCCGGATCTGGCGCGCAAGAACGTGTCCAAACTCACACGCCTGGTACCGTTGCTGCTGAACACGCTGCGCGACGGTCTGGACAGCATCCGTTACCCGGCCACCAAGACCAGCGCTTTTCTCGAAGCGCTGATGGGCTTGCATCAACTGGCTTTCCGTGGTGTTGCGCCCGCGCCAACCGACGCAGCACCCACCACCAGTGCCCGCGCGCGCTGGCTGGAAGGCGGCGACCCTTGGGTGGCTCCCGAGGAAGCCCAGGCTTCCAATTTCATCGAATTGCCGGATGTGCCGCAACAGCCTGCGGCTGCCAATGCAGCACCCGCTGCGGTTAATGTGGATGTACCCGTCGATGTTGCGCTGGGCGACCTGCCGCTGGGTTCGTGGGTGGAACTGCTCGTCAACGACCAGTGGGTACGCACCCAGCTCACCTGGGCCAGCCCACACGGCACCTTGTTCCTCTTCACCAGCGTGTTTGGCACCACCCAGTCCATGACACGGCGCTCGCGTGACAAGCTGGTGGAAGCTGGCAAGTTGCGCGTGATTTCCGGTCAGGTGGTTGAAGGTGCGTTGAACGCTGTGGCGCAGATTGCTATGCGTAATAGTGTGGATGGGTTGTAGGTTTTTCTTTTTCTTGGATGGATGTTTGATGTTTTGGCGTGTCGGGATGTGCGCCCGACAGCGCAGTAACTTTTCTTTGCTTCGCCAAAGAAAAGTCACCAAAAGAAAGGCGACCCTGCTGTCTGCGACCCCGGCTGCGCCGTGGCAACCTGCGGTGCTCGGGCTCAGTGGGGTCTGGCTCGAACTCGCCCTTTGGGCTCAAACAATCGCCAGCCCTAATCCACTGAACCCTGCGCTCCTCGGCGCACACAGAAGGGATGAGGGCGATTCACGTGCCATCGCTGCGCTCGGCCCAGTGAGATGAATACCCGTCCGCGCTACGCGCGGACGAAGTTCTGTCTTTGGTATCCGGTTGTTGGATTTGCGATAGCGCCGTAATGAGGAGGCGAGTAGCGCAGGTTTGGGCGGTTCAGGGCTGGCGATTGTTTGAGCGAAGCGAGTTCGAGCCAGACCCCGCCCAAACCGAGCAACGCAGCGTGCCCGCGTAGCGGGCCGACGAATCCGGCTCGCCTTTCTTTGCTTACTTTCTTTGGCGAAGCAAAGAAAGTAAGTGCGCTGTCGGGCGCACACCCCGACATGCCAAACAAACCAGTCATCCCGTCGGAGCAAACTGCCGTAGCCACAAGAGGCCCAGACGCTTCCCCCAGCGTTATTTCTTGAGAAGCCGCTGCCTCACCAGATCAATGTGGTTACGCAGCGCGTACAGCTCATCCGCATACGACAGCGGCACGATCACCTTCTCAACACGGGTTTCCATGTCGTTCAGCTCCTGTAACAAATCGGCGACCGGTACGTTGCCTGCTTCCAGCCGTTCTTCCAGGTCACGCAGTTGCCCGTACCAGCGGAACACGCGGGAGCGCACGCGAAAGGCGTACAGCGGCGGCGCAATCTTGCCCAGGGGCAGCAACACCGCCACGATGATGCCCAGTGCCAGCCACATGCGCTCCACCAGATTCGCCCAGGAAAACGGCAGGTAGCGCTGCAGCGTGGGCACGCCGTTGCGCAGCGTGCGCTCGGCCTCGGGTGCCAGCGGGAACTCACCGATGCTGGCCTTGGGGAACTCATGCGCCCGGTTGAACCAGCCTGCGTTGCTGTGTAGCGTCAACGTGGCCTGTGACACCAGTTGCAGCAGGGCCGGGTGCACGCCGTCGCGCGCCAGCATGGCGGTGGTGGTGGCGATCAGGCGCACGTCTTGCGCGGGCATGTTGCGCGCCAGGTCCACCACACCGCGTGGCAGCACCACTGGCGTCAGGAACGACAGGCGGCGTGCGTAGGCTTCGTTTTGTGGAAAGTCCATGAGCCGGATGCCCGGCGTCTGCAGCAACATCTGCACCATGGGGGATTCGGGGGCCGATGCAAAGACCACCGCGTCCAGCGTGCCACCGAGCAGGCCTACCGTGGCCGGTGTCTGGTCCAGCCGCGACAGCGTGATGGACTTGGGGTCCACATGGTTCATGTCCAGCAGCGTGCTCATCAGGTTGGGCACACCACTGCCGGCCGCCCCCACGTTGATGCGCAGGTTGCGCAGTTGCGCCAGGGAGGTCAGGCGGCCCGACTCGGTCACGCGCAGCGCGGCGGCCTCGCGGTAGAACAGCCAGATGGGCTCGACAAACAGGCTGCCCAGGGACTGCATCTCCTGCTCTTCTTCTGCGGCCTGACCGGCGCTGCCGCCCTGGACGAAACCGATGTCTGCCTTGCCCTCGCGCAGCAGTTGCAGGTTGGCCGAAGAGCCCTCGCTGGGCAGCAGGCGCACTTCAATGCCGTTGGCCTTCAGGGCCTGGGCGTAGCGCGCACCAAACTCGGCGTAAGCGCTTTGCGCCGGGCCGGTGGCCAGCGTGATGTGTTTGGGCGGCGTCGGGTTGAGCCACCAGTAGGCTAGCCACAGCAGGGCCACTGCGGCGATGACCAGCGGGCTGGCGGAGGTCAGCAGCTCGCGCAGGGACAACAGGAAGCGGCGTATCGAAGTTGACATATAAATTGGCCTCAAGCCCTTATGGATATTGAGCAAGCAGCTACTGAATTAATAGCATTATGGGGCCCGCCGGTTGACCAGCACAATGCCCACCGCCACCAGAGCCAGCGCCGCCAGGAGTGCAGGTGTGATGGCCTCACCCAGCCACAGCGCGCCAAACAGCAGCGCAAACAGCGGCGTGAGGAAGGCAAAGGCGCTGACTTTGGTGGCCGGGTAGTGGCCCAGCACCCACATCCACACCAGGTAGCTGGCGAAGGCGCCCACCCCAGCCTGCACCAAGAGCGAGAGGCTGGCAAAGGGGCTGAAGTGCCAGCTCCATTGTTCGCCCAGTGCGAGCGAGATCAAGGGCAGGGCCAGCGCACTCAGGGCCACCTGGTACATCAGCAGTTTTTCGGGCGAGATGCGTGCCAGGCGTGTGCCGCGTATCACCACGGTCGTCAGCCCCCACAACATGCCGGCCAGCAGGCCCAGCAAATCACCGAGCCATTGCATGGGTGTGCCACCGTTGGAAAAACCTTCGCGCAGCGTGAACACCACCGCCGCAAATGCAAACGCCAGACCCAGCCACTGGATGGGCGAGAGCCGTTCGGACCTCACGACAAAAGGCAGTACCAGTGCTACCCACAGCGGCGAGGTGTAGAGAAACACCGTGAGGCGTGACGCCGCCGAATACTGCAGGCCCACAAACAGGCACGCAAATTCCAGCGCGAACAACGTGCCGGCCACCAGGCCCGCGATCAACGAACCATCACGCTCCAGCAGGCGCACACCGCGCCAGCGGCACCACAGCCACAACAGCAGCGTGGCGCCGCCAAAACGGATGGCCGCCTGGAACACCGGCGGTACTTCGGCGATGGTGACTTTCACCAGTACCTGCTGGAAACCCCAGAAGAGAAAACACACCAGCAGCAGGGCGATGGCGATGGGGTCGAGGTGTTCTTTGCGTTGGTGCATGGGGAAACAGAGAGAGAGTGGGGCTGGCAGCAAGGTCTGCCCGCCGCCAGAGACGGTCAGAGCGGGTGTTCGGCGTAGAAGCGGCCACCGTGGAAGAGCAGGGGCGATGCCCCGGCCCGCGCGGCGCAGCGCTCCACTTCGCCGACGAAGATGACGTGGTCACCTTCTTCGTAGCGGCTGCGGTTGAAACATTCAAAGGTGGCTGCGGCGCCGTGCAGCAGCGGTGCACCGCCGGCCCCGGGTGTGAACTGCACGCCGGCAAAACGGTCATCGCCCCGCGCGGCGAACTGTTTGGCCAGGTCCTGCTGGTCGGCGCTGAGGATGTTGATGGCGTAGTGGGAGCCGGTGCTGAAAGCGGCCATGGAGCCGGCCGAGCGGGCCAGGCTCCACAACACCAGTGGGGGCGCAAGCGACACCGAGTTGAACGAGTTGGCGGTCAGGCCTATGGGTTGGCCTTCGGGCGAGAGCGCGGTGACGATGGTCACGCCGGTGGCAAACATCCCCAGGGCGGTACGGAACTCGGTCTGTGAAAAATTCGGTGGCACCGCCTGCGACGGTTTGAGGGGGGAATGCATGGCTGCAATTTACCTGAAATCCCGCGGTCGACCGTCGCCCAGGCGCAGCGCCAAACGCCCCGGACGCCCCAGACGGCCCCTCTACAATGCAGAGATGCATTTGAAATCCCTCGCAGCCATCCTGATTGCTACTGTTTCCATAGCTGCTCACGCAGCCCCACCAAGGGTTTGCGTCGATTATTCTTACAAAATCCCAAATGTGCGGCCGGCCTTGTGTGAGGCCGCCCAGTTGCAGGACATGCAGGCGCGTTCGGTGCAGGGCCGCACCGTCTGGGGGCGCGATATACGTCCTGCAGATGCCAAGCTGCGCATCCTGGTGGTGGGCGGCATCCATGGCGACGAGATGTCGTCCAGCTCGCTGGTGTTCCACTGGATTGCACTGGCCGGCGCGCCGGTGGCCGACATGCCACAACCCGTGCATTGGCGCTTCATTCCCACGCTCAACCCCGACGGCCTGTTTGCCCGCCCCTCGCGGCGCATGAATGCCAATGGGGTGGACCTGAACCGCAACTTCCCCACGCCCAACTGGGACCGCGATGCCAAGCTCTACTGGGAAGGCCGCACCAAGCGCGATCCGCGCCGCTGGCCTGGCTCGAAGCCCTTGTCCGAGCCCGAGTCGCGTTTCTTGCACGAGCAGATGGACAGCTTCAAACCCAACCTGATCGTCAGCGTGCACGCACCCTATGGCGTGCTGGACTTTGATGGCCCGTCGGTGCCGCCCAGCAAACTGGGGCGCCTGTACCTGGACCAGGTGGGTATCTTCCCGGGCTCGCTGGGTAACTACGGCGGCATCCACAAGGGAGTGCCAGTGGTGACGATTGAGCTGCCCAGCGCGACCCACACACCGCAGGACCCGGAGATCCGCCAGATGTGGATTGACCTGTTGCGCTGGACCAGCGATCGCCTGGGTCCCAGCATCAAGACTGCGGCAGTGCCCTTACCCAAGTAAGCCACTGGGCTGTTCCAGTGTGACAGGCCTTTGCAAAGGCCTGTGGTAAGTTGCCGCCATGAATATTCTTGACGTAGCGGTGGTGGGTGCAGGGGTAGGCGGTTTGTGCGCGGCCATCCGCCTGCGCGAGAGCGGTGTGCAGTCCCTGGTGGTGCTGGAGCGCAGCAGTGAAGTGGGCGGAACCTGGCGCGACAACGTGTACCCGGGCTGCGCCTGCGATGTGCCTTCGCACATGTACTCGTTCTCCTTTGAACCCAACACGCAGTGGACGCGCCCTTACCCGCAGCAGCAAGAGATTCAGAACTACATCTTGCGCGTGGTCGACAAATACGCGCTGCGCCCGTTGATCCGTTTCAACACCTCTATCGACGCCATGCGTTGGCTGCCTGACTTGGCGTGCTGGCAGGTCGATGTGGCAGGGCAGGAGCCAGTGCTGGCCCGCCATGTGGTGCTGGCCACCGGCCCGCTGAACAAACCGCTGATCCCCGACATTCCCGGCGTGCAGGACTTTGCGGGTGTTGCATTCCACTCCAACCAGTGGCGCGGCGATGTGGAACTGCGTGGCAAACGCATTGCCGTGGTCGGCACCGGTGCCAGCGCGGTGCAGATCGTGCCCGAGATCGCGCCCGATGCAGCGCATGTCGATGTGTTCCAGCGCACCGCCGCCTGGGTGTTGCCACGCTGGGACCAGCCCTATGGCGCGTTGCGCCGCTGGGCCTACCGCTGGGTGCCGGGCCTGCAGCGCCTGAGTCGCTGGCGTGTGTACTGGTTCAACGAGTTGGTGGGCATGGGCTTCATGGGCTCCAAACGCATGCAAGGCATGCTGATGAAACTCTCGGGGTACCACCTGAAGAGCCAGGTGGCAGACCCGGAGATGCGCAAGGCGCTCACCCCCAACTTCAACCCCGGCTGCAAGCGCCTGTTGATCTCCAACACCTGGTTCCCCACATTGCAGCGGCCGAACGTGCAACTGGTCACGCAAGCCGTAGCGCGCATTGCGCCCGAAGGTGTGGTGGGCGCGGATGGCGTGCTCTACCCCTGCGACGTGATCGTCTGGGGCACCGGCTTCAAGGCCACCGAGTTCGTGGCGCCCATGCAGATTCATGGCGAAGCACAAGGTGGCGTTGCGCCCGAGTTGGGCGCCCTGTGGCGTAGCCAGCCCGCACAAACCCGCCTGGGCATCACGGTGGCAGGCTTCCCCAACCTGTTCATGCTGGTAGGCCCCAACACGGGGCTGGGCCACAACTCCATCATCTTCATGATCGAGGCGCAGGTGAACTACATCGTGGGCGCGCTGCGCAGCCTGCGCCAGCAAGGCAAGACGGTTCTGCGCTTGCGCACCGATGTGCAGCGCGATGACTACGCGCTGATGCAGCAGAAGATGAAGGGCACCGTGTGGTCTTCGGGCTGCAAGAGCTGGTACCAGAATGCCGATGGGCATATCGATACCTTGTGGCCAGGGTACACGTGGGAGTACTGGTTGAAGACGCGGCGGTTTCAGGTTTCGGACTACCTTTAACGGCCTTGGCGTTGGCTACGCCCCACCGGGCTGGCCCAGCGCAGGGCCTCAGAGGCGCTTCGCTTGCCAAGTCGGCCCCACGCCGGGCCAGCCCGTTGGGGCTGCGGGGTGACTTTGGACTGCTAAGTGGCGGAAGAAGACGTTCAAAAATTCACCCGAATGGGGGATGTTCGGGCCATGCCAGGACAGTCACAATGCAATTTAATTTGGTTCCACGCCACAGCCTTCATGAAACAGAAAATAGCGATTGTCTTTATCGGTTTACTTTTGGGCGCGTGTGCAGATGTGCCACAGTCGTCAAATTCACGTCCTTGTGATGTAACGGTTTTTCAGGATGGGAACCAGGTTGTTGGTGTAACACCGCCTAATGGCGTCACAACGTTCACTCTTCAAAATAGGCCGTTTACGCTCAGAGTTGCAAAGCTCGAGTGCAAGCCAAGTATTGGCACCTTCAGCAGTTTTGAAAGAATGCGCTCGCTCGGTGCTCAAAACAGCAAACTATTCACAACCACAGGTTTTGAAATGGCTGAGGATCCCGCAAACCTGCGCGTTTTGCCTGCGCCCCGCGACGCTGAGCGCATTGCTGCTGCCGATTTCGGCAACATGTTTGGTGACGTAGGTACAAGACACTTTAACGATATTTGCAAACGAGATGGCAAGTGTCCGATTCCTGTCATGGCATTTAGAAGTTACTGGAATTTTTCGAAAAATAAAGAAGGCACTCCAAATACGGAAGCGACGCTTGATCCCACTGCACCACGTGGCTCTGCACTACCTCGTAAGCCAGTTTCACTCATGGTCTACACAGAAACTGAACGTTTTTTGCACCCTCAAGCGATAGGGAATTGGCCAGCAGAGATCGTCTTGGAAACACACCCTTTACTGCTTGTATTTAAGAATTGAGACCTGGAATCCACGGGCATCACAGCCATCGACGCCTATGAAGCTCGCGCTCTGCCTTTTGCTCATGCTTGCATCGACTGCCGCAACCGCGCAGCCCGAGGCCAAAGACTTCCCAAGAGCGGCGACCGACTTTCTTGGACAGGAACTTCCTCAGATGGAGGCAGCGATCAAGGTCTCTGATCGCGCATATTTCGTCTCAGCTACGACTCGCATGAAGAATTTTCTTGAGGGTTGGGGCCTTAGCGGGGACGCAGTCGCCCTAGAGCAATTCCCGATGTGCACTGAAGCAGTAACGGATTTTGTGATCGTTGGGTTCTGCAAAATATCGCCGCCCGGCGCCATCTGCGATCCTGAAACCTTCTTCCCAAAATTCGAACGCAATCTATTGAGGTGCCGCAGTGCAGCTGGCGTCTAGACGCCCACAGACTGATTGCGGTCTTTCACAGCACTCCAAAGCAGTTATTCAGCGGTATCTCCGAATAGGGCTGGGTGCGGGCGTAGTCGTTTGCCCAACCCTCGGCCCTTATTTGCCCCCATTTAGATCATCGCCGCATTCCATCGCCCCCATTGAAGACGCTCAATCCTTTGGCAATGCTTTCGCAGATATCCAAAACCACATCGTCTCTCATGGAAGGACCGAACAGAGCGTGCAATCTGGCAATCAGCAGGTGTTGGCCTTTGGGGCCACTTAGGTTGATGGACCAGCCAGCATTTCTTGCAAACGGGCTTGCATATACCCTTGTGAATTCACGCAGAGAGATGGTCTTTGATTTGCGAACTGGATTGAAGACGGAGTAAAAAAAGGTCGCTTCCCTCGAGTGGAATGAAATGACAACTTTCTCAACTCGGGATACCCACCATGCTGCAAGCAGTGCGACGATGATGAGTACAAACATCGCTTTAAGGGTGATGCTTGGGGGCGCAAGCGCGCTGCCCAAGAGCATCCAGACACCCATGAAAGGTATCCCCGGATGTCTAGGTATTTGAATCGAGATTTCGTTCCGTTCCTGTTGATGCATTTGAGCTCATGTTTTCAAACATGACCAAGAAACCTACAGCGGTCGTTGAGTGACCGCTTTCGCCGCAGTGCGGAATTTCGAATTCACTGCCAAAAAGTGAACATTGCCCAACGACTACTGCATAAGCGCCACAAAACCCGGGGTTGAATAGACTTTGGACAGGAATGACTCAATCCCCGTTTCCATCGCTTTCATGATTTCACCGCATCCCGTTACCGCCTTGAACGAAACAGGAAAGGTGTATTCATTTTTAACGGAAAAAGAAGCCTTGCCAGGGGCAGAAAATGTCGCAGACATTTTCCAAGCGCCGCCGCCAAAAGAGCTAAAGTCAAACTCATCCAGCGTCGCTTGTATCCGCGCGGAGTTTTCATTGGTCACACCAGATGCCACCAATTCCATATTGAGGGCCGCCTCCATCAGGGAAGAAAATGGGGTTTTATTGGGCCCATATACCGGAAAGCTGCCGCGGCACAACAACATATTCCTATTGTCTTTTGCAGCATCAAATGTGACCAACTGCATTTCGGGAATCTTTTCCTTGAGGCTTTTCAGGAATTCAATGTTCTTCTCTGAAGGCTTATAGCCAGTAGCCACATAAACGCGAAAGGCGGGAGTCACAATGGTTTGCCCGCCGGGCAAGATGAAAACTTCATTTTCTTGCGCCATGGCAGCGCACGAAACAAGCATTCCGCAAATAATGTAGACAAACTTCATGGGTTGATTCTTAGAGGTTGGAGTGATTGAAAACGATTACCTTGACTAACTTAGTCGACTCCACTGTCGGGCTCTCTACGGTAGATAAATTCAAGAGTTCGATGTGAAGCCGAGGCGATTCTGATTGCTTCCCCGTGGTTTGGCTATCCCCCGTTCAGGTGAATTTTTAGACCTAGTACTCGACTTACAGCTGGAGACAGTGCGCCCGTTTGAAAGCAGACATTGTCCGATGACTGGTTGTGGCCCTTAGCCGCAGTCGACCCAAAGCGGTCCTCCGCACTCCTGGAATACAAGCCCGAAAGCGGACATCCGATCTGCTACAAATGAGATGCGCCTGCCGAGGTCGCCTATGCGGCGGAAGCAGTCGTTCAAAGAATCACCCGAATGGGGGATATTCAAGCATCTGAATTGAGTTAAGAATTGGTACGACCATGCCTGTATGTCGACTTTTAAAGAATTGCGTCTATGACACCTGAGGTACAGAAGAAGGGCCTTGAGTTGCCCCACGTAACTG
Source organism: Rhodoferax saidenbachensis (assembly GCF_001955715.1). Classification (NCBI taxonomy): domain Bacteria; kingdom Pseudomonadati; phylum Pseudomonadota; class Betaproteobacteria; order Burkholderiales; family Comamonadaceae; genus Rhodoferax; species Rhodoferax saidenbachensis. The sequence continues at coordinate 1,237,743 of NZ_CP019239.1, forward strand.
CTGCATTGGCGGGCGCGATAGGTCTTCTAAGTCTGATTCAACGGCAGGAAATTTCTGCTGGAGACTTCTGCGTGCGCTTTGAGCACATGTGGAATTTTGAATTTAATAATGAAGCCCTCTCGGATAAAGAGTACCAATCGTTGGACGCATTATTCGACGAAGTGGTTTGGTTTTCCCCACTGCCGCGAGCGCAATGGGAGTATCCAAAATACAGGGATGAAGCCGAAATTCGGGCGGCAGTTGCGGCAACAATTCGTTCGTTCGATTTACCAAACGCGTGACCGCTTTCAGTCTCTAGGCGTCTCAACTAGGCTTCAAATGAACAAGATTCCTTCAGACCAACTTCTCTTTGAAGTCGAGGACGTGCTGCGAACAATGCCTCCAGCCCAGAGTTTGGGGAACGACGACTTCGAGGTGCTTGCATGGTTGGGTCGCGCATCAGCAGCAGTTCATGCATGGGACCCGTTGAAAGCCGTTGCACTCTTTGACAGCCACGTAGGGCGCTTAAGTTCGGCTGGGGCGCGGGACTTCAACTCAGCAATGCGTGGCGTGCTTGTGATGTTGCATCAGGCTCGCAACGATCTTCGGATGAAGACCACCGGCCCACTTTCCGTGGGCGTAGTGAAGGGCAGCGTCTTTGAGTACTTCGACGAGATTCGCCGGGTCATCGAAGTCGCGCGAAGTGACCTACTCTTTGTCGATCCATTCCTAGATGCCGAGTTTACCTCTAGATATTTGCCATTCGTCGCCAGCGGAACATCAGTGAGACTGCTAGGCAGAGAGAAGATCCCCGGGTTGGTCGCGGCCGTCGGTCTCTTTGCAGCACAACACGGCCTGTCCATCACCGTACGCTCATCTGGCGGCCTGCATGATCGATACATACTGGTTGACGGCGTGGCCTGCTACCAGTCTGGAGCCTCATTCAAGGATGGCGCGAAGAAGGCCGGGACGACACTCACTCAGATAACTGACGCATTCGTTGGCGTCCGCGACACGTACGAAGCACTGTGGGCAGCAGGAACAGTCCATGTCTAGTGCGAGCGAGGCCCAACCCCTCGCTCAACCGGACCCGCTACGGCAGGCCACCTTGGCCCGGCCGCGGCAGCAGTAACATCGTCGCAGTCCAGGCCAAGGCGTCCCGCCTTCGCGGGCCGGTTAGCTCGGACGTTATGACTGTTTCGGAGCGCCGCAAAAGACCGCTATCAGTCTAAAGCAGCAGTTTTACGTATCAATTCACGTGCAGGCAATTGGCTGTAGATTTATAAGAAAAATCAGCCTGTAGCCCTCGTAAATAGAGCGCAACAAGCTATAAATTTAATAGCATTTGCAGTGCCCACGCCCTCAGTCCTAAGGGGCAGGCCGGGGCTGGGGGCCGACTTGGCAAGCGAAGCGCCTCTGAGGCCCTCGGCTCCGGTCTGCCTCTTGGGGAGGACCACTTAAAGGGATTCAGCCGACAGCAGAAGCCACCAACTGCCCCCGCGCCTTGTCCACCCACACCTGCAGGTTGTCCAAGAGACCCTGCTGGCTGAACGAACAACTCTCTTCGCTGAACAGCGCACTGGACTCCAGCCGGTCCAGCAGACCCAGTAGCACCTCGGCATAACGAGGCGCCAGTGCATCCAGCAGTACGTTCTGGGAACGCGCCAAATCGGATAACGCGTGTGGCGTCAAGGCGCCGCTGCGCAATTGTTCCAGCGCGGTTTGCACCGCGTCGAGTTGGGTCTGGGCAGTCGTTGGCATATGTGGTCAGTGCCCCAAAATCTTCGACAGGAAGTCCCGGCTGCGTTCGCTTTGCGGGTTGTTGAAGAAGTCGTGCGGGTTGTTCTGCTCGACGATCTGGCCTTGGTCCATGAAGATCACACGGTCGGCCACGGCCTTGGCGAAGCCCATTTCGTGGGTCACGCAGATCATGGTGATGCCGTGGCTGGCCATCTCGACCATCACGTCCAGCACTTCCTTGATCATCTCGGGGTCAAGCGCCGAGGTGGGCTCATCAAACAGCATGATCTTGGGCGTGAGACACAACGCGCGCGCGATGGCCACGCGTTGCTGCTGACCGCCGGAGAGTTGCAGCGGGTACTTGTGGGCTTGCTCGGCAATACGCACGCGCTTGAGCTGTTCCATGGCCTTTTCTTCGGCGTCTTTCTTGGGCATCTTGCCCACCCACATGGGCGACAGCGTCAGGTTTTCCAGCACCGTGAGGTGGGGGAACAGGTTGAACTGCTGGAACACCATGCCGACCTTTTTGCGCACGTCGTCGATGGCTTTGATGTCGTCGGTGAGTTCTACGCCGTCGACGATGAGGTTGCCTTGTTGGTGTTCTTCAAGGCGGTTGATGCAGCGGATTAGCGTGGACTTGCCCGAGCCGGACGGGCCGCAGATGACGATGCGTTCGCCTTTGGTGACGGTCAGGTCAATGTCGCGCAACACATGGAAGTTGTTGCCATACCATTTGTTGACTTTGTTAAAAGTGATGATGGGTTCAGAGGTTTCGGACATGGTGTTTCCTGGACGCAATATTTAACGCAATTTGGACTTGTTGACCTGCTTCTCGATCCACAGGCTGTAACGCGACATGGAGAAGCAGAACACGAAATAAATCATGGCAATGAACAAGTAGCCTTCGATCTTGAACGGGCGCCAATTGGCATCCGAGTTCAGGGCCAGGCTCATCGCACCGGTGAGTTCGTACAGGCTCACGATGGTCACCAGCGAGGTGTCCTTGAAGGTGGAGATGAAGTTGTTCATGATGCCGGGCACGACCATGGCCAGGGCCTGGGGCAGCACGATCTTGCGCTGGGTCTGCCAGTACGACAGGCCCAATGTGGCGGCGGCTTCGATCTGGCCCTTGGGGATGGCTTGCAGGCCACCGCGGATCACCTCGGCCATATAGGCCGCAGCAAACAGCGTGATACCGGCCAGCACCCGCACCAGCACGTCGATGCTGAAGCCCTGGGGCATGAGCAGCGGGAACATGAAGGACGCCATGAACAGCACCGAGATCAGCGGCACACCGCGGATCAGCTCCACATACACGGTGCAGACGCTGCGAATGGCGGGCAGACTGGAGCGGCGCCCCAGCGCAATCACCAGCGCAATCGGGAAGGCCATGGCCATGGAGAGCGAAGCCAGCAGCAGGGTCAGCGGCAGGCCGCCCCAGCGGTCAGTTTCCACGCGGGACAGGCCCAGCACGCCACCGTACATCACGGTGAAGAAGAAGCCGAGCACGCCGATCCAGAGGATGGCCAGCCAGGGCTTCCAAAAGGCACGCATGCAACTGGCGACCAGCAGGCTCAGCAGCAGCAGGGTGGATATCAGCGGGCGCCATTGTTCTTCAAACGGGTAACGCCCGAAGATGATGATGCGGTACTTCTCACCGACCACACCCCAGCAGGCACCGGCAGCGGTGTGGCAGGCTTCGTAATCGGTGGTCCAGACGGCGTTGATAAACGCCCAGTGGAAGAAGCGGGGCAGCACGGCCAGCAGGATCGCAGCGATGACCAGCGTGCCAATGGTGGTGGGCAGGTTGCCAAACAGGTTGCTGCGGATCCAGGCCACCAAACCGGTGCTTTTGACCGGGGCGGGGCGGGCTGCGATAGGTTGAAAGGTTGTAGCGCTCATGGCAGTCCTAACGTTCCTTGATGGCCGAACGGGTGTTGTACCAGTTCATCAGGATGGAAGTGAAAAGCGAAGTGCTCAGGTAGATCACCATGATGATGGCGATACATTCCACCGCGCGGCCGGTCTGGTTGAGCGCCGTGTTGGCGATCGACACCACATCGGGGTAACCAATCGCCACCGCGAGCGAAGAGTTCTTGGTCAGGTTGAGGTACTGGTTGGTCACGGGCGGGATGATCACGCGCAGTGCCTGCGGCAGCATCACCAGGCGCATGGTGTGGCCGCGTGAGAGGCCCAGCGCAGCAGCAGCCTCTGACTGGCCCAGTGCGACGGACTGGATACCACCACGCACCACTTCAGACACAAAGGCGGCGGTGTAGACGGTCAGGCCCAACAGCACCGACAGGAATTCGGGGGTCAGCGCGCCGCCGTTTTCAATGGCGAACTCACCCAGCACCGGGCGGTTCAGCGCGGTGGGCGCACCACCGAGCAACCAGCCCAATACACCAAAGGCCAGGACCAGCGCGATGGGCGCCAGCAGCATGCTTTTGGCCACGCCGGTTTTCTCGAACGAGATGCGGGCAAAGTGGCGGTACGCAAAAGCAGCGACCACGCCCACCAGCAGACCCCAGGCGCCCCACACGTGGCCACTGGCCCATACGGGAACGGGGAAACTCAGGCCCCCTTTGCTGAGAAACAGCGGTCCCAGTGCCCAGGGTTCGGATGCGGCGGGCAGCAACTCGGTAAACATCAGGTACCACATCAGCAGTTGCAGCAGGACGGGGATGTTGCGGAAAAATTCGACGTAGACGGTGCAGAAGCCGCGCACCAGGGCGTTGCGCGAGAAGCGGCCGACGCCGATCAGGGTGCCCAGGATGGTGGTCAGGATGATGCCCAGCACGGCCACACGCAGGGTGTTGGTCAGGCCGACCAGAAAGGCGCGCCAGTAGGGTTCGCCGGAATCAAAGGCAAACAGGCTTTCACCGATGTCAAAGCCTGCAGAGCCGGTCAGGAAGTCGAAGCCGCTCTGGATGCCGCGCAGCTTCATGTTGGTGATGGTGTTGTTCGCCAGGTACCACACGGCCAGCGCGATCAGCGCGATGGTGATCACTTGGTAAATCAGGCCGCGGAATGCCTGGCTGCGCCAGGACCACGATTTTTTGGGGGCGGTGGGCGGTGTGGACATGGTTTCCCTTGTGGGGCTAAGAGTCGCAAGAGGAGCAAGAGAAAAGGGGCAGGGCAACTGGTTGCGCCTGCCCCTTCGGTCAATCAAGGAGCCAGGCCCCTTGCACGAGGATCAGCGTACGGGGTAGGCGTACTGAATGCCACCCTTGTTCCACAGGTTGTTCAGACCACGGGGTAGTTGCAGTGCCGACTTGGGGCCCACATTGCGTTCGAAGATTTCGCCGTAGTTGCCGGTGGCCTTGACAGCACGTGCCAGCCATTCCTTGTCCAGACCCAGCAGCTTGCCGGTGTCTTCGGTGGAGCCCAGCAGGCGGCCAACGACGGGGTCTTTGCTGGAGGATTTCAGCTCGTCCACGTTGGCAGAGGTCACACCGTATTCTTCGGCTTCCAGCAGACCGTAGACAGTCCATTTGACGATGGCGAACCACTCGTCATCACCGCGGCGCACCAGTGGGCCCAGGGGCTCTTTGGAGATCAGCTCGGGCAGGATGAGGTGGTCAGCCGGGTTCTTGGCAACCTTGTTACGGGTGGATGCGAGGCCGGATGCGTCAGTGGTGTAGGCAATGCAACGACCGGCGAAGTACGCGCCTTCAGCAGCTTCGAGCTTTTCAAACACGATGGGTTTGATGCCCAGGCCGGAGGCCTTGGAGTAGTCGGTCAGGTTCTTTTCAGTGGTGGTGCCGGATTGCACACACACGGTCTGGCCCTTGAGCTGCTTGGCGCTCTTGATCTTGCTCTTGACGGGGACCATGAAGCCCTGACCGTCGTAGTAGGTCACGGCGGTCTGGTTCAGGCCCAGGGATGCGTCACGGGTCAGGGTGAACGTGGTGTTGCGCGACAGGATGTCGACTTCACCAGATTGCAGTGCGGTGAAACGGGCTTGTGCGTTCAGGGGAACGTATTTCACCTTCTCAGCATCGCCCAGGGTGGCAGCAGCCACGGCGCGGCACACGTCCACGTCCAGGCCGGTCCATTTGCCACTGGAGTCGGCTGCGCTGAAACCGGCCAGACCGGTATTCACGCCACAAACCACCTGACCACGTGCCTTGATGCCGTCCAAGGTTTTGCCGGCGTGGGCTGTGGCGCTCCAGAGGGCACCCAAGGCCACCATGACGGCGGCCGCTGTTTTGAGTTGAGGGTATTTCATTGTCTGGTACTCCAAGTGGGTTGGGTTGAACGATGGGGACAAAATCGACGAGGCTCAGTGCTGAAGAATCTTGCTGAGAAAGTCCTTGGTGCGGGGTTGGCGGTTTTCAGGGTGGCTGAAGAATTCGTCCTTGCCGCAATCTTCCAGAATATGCCCGCCCACGTCAATGAAGATAACCCGGTTGGCCACTTTGCGGGCGAAGCCCATTTCGTGGGTGACCACCATCATGGTCATGCCTTCCTTGGCCAGGCCAACCATCACGTCCAGCACTTCGCCCACCATCTCGGGGTCCAGTGCCGACGTGGGTTCGTCGAACAGCATGACGATGGGATCCATGGACAGTGCGCGGGCAATCGCCACACGCTGCTGCTGCCCACCGGACAACTGACCGGGGAATTTGTCCTTGTGTGCGGTCAGACCGACGCGGTCCAGCATCTTCAGGCCGCGCACCTTGGCCTCGTCGGCGCTGCGGCCCAGTACCTTGATCTGCGCAATGGTCAGGTTTTCGGTCACGCTGAGGTGCGGGAACAGCTCGAAGTGCTGGAACACCATGCCCACGCGACTGCGCAGCTTGGGCAGGTCGGTGCTGGGCGCGTTGACGCGGGTGCCGTCCACGGTGATCTCGCCCTGCTGGATGGGTTCCAGGGCGTTGACAGTCTTGATGAGGGTGGATTTGCCGGAACCCGACGGCCCGCACACCACCACCACATCTCCCTTTTTGATACTTACCGAGCAGTCGGTGAGCACCTGCACCGGGCCATACCACTTGGACACGTTCTTCATTTCAATCATGTGGATTCTCCAGATCAATTCAATTCAATTTATGCAATACCGTTGCCGCTGGGCCGCCCCAAGGCGACGACGACCCCCTCCGGGGGCAGCGCAGCACACGCAGTGGCAAGCGTGGGGGTCATATCTTCAGCGAATGATGGCGATCTTCTTGTGCAACTGCTTGACCGCAAAAGACAGGCTGTAGCAGATCACGAAATACACCACGGCGGCCAGCAGGTAGGACTCAATCGGGCGGCCGTAGTTTTTGCCCGCTGCATCGAAGCCCTTGAGCAGGTCATAGGCACCAATGGCGTACACCAGCGATGTGTCCTGGAACAGGATGATGGTTTGCGTCAGCAGCACCGGCAGCATGTTGCGGAAAGCCTGCGGCAGGATGACGAAGCGCATGTTCTGGCCATAGGTCATGCCCACCGCCTGACCTGCATACACCTGGCCGCGTGAAATGGACTGAATGCCCGCGCGCATGATCTCGCTGAAGTAGGCCGCCTCGAAGGCCACAAAAGTGATGACAGCCGATATTTCCGAGCGGTAGTTTTCACCCAGTTTCCAGGGGATAGCGGAGTAGAACGAGCCGGGCACCAGCAGGTAGAACCACAAAATCACCATGACCAGCGGAATGCTGCGCATGCTGTTGACATAGATGGTGGCGGGATAGTCCAGCCACTTCACGCCGCTAAGCCGCATCATCGCCAGCAGGGTCCCAAAAATCACCCCGCCCAAGGTGGCAACGATGGTCAGCAGTACGCTGAAATAGAGGCCCTTGAGGATGAAGGTGCTGACGATTTCCCAGTTGTAAAAGGAGAGGTCGAGATTCATGTCAATGACCTCCGCCGCCACTGGCTTTGACAATGGTGCCTGGTATGCGGGTTTTCTTCTCGATGTAGGCCATGATGCGATTGATGGCAAAGGCCGAGACCATGTAGCAGGCCGTCACGGCCAGGTAGACCTCAACACCGCGCGATGTTTCTTCCTGGGCCTGCATGGCGAACATGGTCAGCTCGGAAATGGACACTGCGAACGCCACGGAGGAGTTCTTGAAGATGTTCATTGACTCACTGGTCAGGGGCGGAATGATGATGCGGTAGGCCATGGGCAGGAGCACATAGCGGTAGTACTGGGCTGTGGTGAAGCCCATGGCCATGCCGGCATAGCGCTGGCCTTTGGGCAGGGTCTGGATGCCGGCGCGCACCTGCTCGGCAATGCGGGCCGAGGTAAAAAAACCCAGCGCGAATATCACCAGATAAAAGCCATGTACATCTTTCATCGGCGGGATCAACGCAGGGATCACGTGGTACCACAGGAATATCTGGACCAGCAGCGGTATGTTGCGAAACAGTTCCACCCAGGCATTGCCAAAACGCACCAGCCACGGGCTGTCAGGCAGGGTACGCAGAATACCGACGATGGAGCCTATGCTCAAGGCCACCAACAGCGACAGTAGTGATACGGAGACGGTCCAACCCCAGGCGGACATCATCCACTCCCAGTAGGTCGCTTGTTTGCCCCCTGGGTCTTGTAAAAAGATTTCCCATTGCCAATTCATTCAGGCAGCTCCTCAACGTTTGATGGTGTCGTGTTTGACGCGCAGCACCGGTGCAGTGCTACGCATCCGGCCCTTGAAAAAAGCCCGCGACCTGGGTGGTGCGGGCTTGTGTTCATGCCAATTCCTTGGCGGAATTATTTCTTGGCGTAGTCTTCGGCAGGCTTGTCGTTCGGATTGGCCCAGGCAGCCTTGGTTGCCTCGCTGGCTGGCAGGCCGACGCGGGTGTTCTTGGGGGGGATGGGCTGCACAAACCACTTGTCGTAAATCTTGGCCAGCTCACCCGTCTTGATCAGGTCTTTCACGGTGTCGTCAGCCAGCTTCTTGAAGGCGGCGTCGTCCTTGTGGACCATGATGGCGATGGGCTCGACGTTCAGCACTTCACCGACGATCTTGTAGTCAGCAGGTGACTTGGAAGTGGCGATGTTGCCAGCCAGGATCTGGCCATCCATCACAAACGCATCGGCACGGCCGGATTCGAGCAGCAAGAAGCTGTCGGCGTGGTCCTTGCCAAAGACTTCCTTGAAATCAATGCCGGTGGCGCGTTCATGCTTGCGCAACAGCTGCACCGAAGTTGTGCCCGTGGTGGTGGCCACGTTCTTGTCCTTGAGCTGGTTGATGGAAGTGATGCCAGATGCGGCCTTGACCGCGATGCGCACTTCTTCCACATAGGTGGTCACGACAAAGGACACGTCCTTCTGGCGCGTGGCATTGTTGGTGGTAGAGCCGCATTCGATATCGACCGTGCCGTTTTGGATCAGCGGGATGCGGTTTTGCGAGGTCACTGCCAGGTACTTGACTTCCAGCTTTTTGCCAGCGGCTTTTTCCAGGTTGCCCACAATGCGTTGGCAGACTTCGACATGGTAGCCCCCGTATTTGCCGTCACCCAGGGTGTAAGACAGTGCGCCGGACGAGTCACGTACGCCCATGGTGACGGTGCCGGAAGCCTTGACTTTGGCGATGGTATCCGTGGCCTGTGCCTGGGCGCTCAAAGGTGTGAGGGACGCGGCGATGGACGCGACGGCGAGGGCAAGCAGATGTTTTTTCATATCTTTTCCTAATAAGTCTTTGGTTTATGTGGATGGAAAGCGGATTGCGCCTTGTAAAACTCGGCTAGGACCCACGAGTCGTTGATATTAGCCTCTGGCCTGCAATCAGACCCATGGGTTTACACCGGGACTTTATACGAAGTACGCATAGGTCCATACCGGTGGTTAACCGCCTGAATTTTTCACAGCAATTTCTGTGCCGCGTGTGAAGTGCTTGAAGGCGGCCCGGAGGTGCAGGCGTCGCGCTGGTGACGGAATACTGCTTGTGTTGGGGCCTTCCCGGATGCGGCTTGTCTGCCGAGGCGATAGGCTTGGACAGTCCACTTTTTTAGGAATCCCGTGCGCGCCCATTACAAAGTCTGGCCCAAACGGCTGCCCCACACCATTACCGTGCCCGCCACCTCCTTATGGGACAACCTGGCCACCAGCGCGCGCCGTTACCCGGACAAGCCGGCCATGGTGTTTTTCGGGCGCAGCATCAGCTACGCCGAGCTGCACGAAAAAGCAGAACGGGTGGCGGCCTGCCTGCATGCGCTGGGTGTAAAAAAGGGCGACCGTGTGTTGCTCAGCATGCAGAACTGCCCGCAACTGGTCATCGCCCACTTTGGCATCCTGCGGGCCAACGCGGTGGTGGTGCCGGTCAACCCCATGAACCGGGCCGAAGAGCTCAAACACTACATCACCGACCCGGACGCCCGGGTGGCCATTACCACCGCAGATCTGGCGGCCGAGCTGGCACAGGCCAACAGCGCGCTGGAGCCCGCCCAGCGGTTGCAGCACCTGCTGGTGACCCACTTTACGGATTGTTTTGACGGCGCAGTCGACGGCCCGGACGCACCGCCCGACACCTGGCGCGACTGGCTGCTGACGCAACATGCAGCCCCCGTTCTGGACGGGGGCCAGGTGCACCACTGGGAGGCGGTGATGGGCACTCCTGGTGCGCCGCCCGCGCTCACGGTGGGGTCTGCGGACCTGGCCGTGCTGCCCTACACCAGCGGCACCACGGGCCTGCCCAAGGGCTGCATGCACACCCACGCCAGCATCATGCACAACGCGGTGGCCAGCGGCTTGTGGGGCAATGGCACCATGGAAAACGTCACACTGATGGTGGTGCCCATGTTCCACATCACCGGCATGGTGAGCCTGATGCACACCAACATCTGCGCCGGTGCGACCATGGTCATCATGCCGCGCTGGGACCGTGACCTGGCGGGGCGGCTGATCTCGCGCTACCAGGTGACGCACTGGACGAATATCCCCACCATGGTCATCGACCTGATGGCCAGCCCGAACTTTGCGCTGTACGACCTGTCCAGCATGGTCTACATCGGTGGCGGTGGCGCGGCCATGCCGCAGGCCGTGGCGCAGCGCCTGCTGGAGCAGTTTGGCCTGCGGTATGTGGAAGGGTATGGGCTGACCGAAACCGCGGCCCCCTCCCACAGCAACCCGCCCGATGCACCCAAGCAGCAATGTCTGGGCATTCCTTTCATGGGCGTGGATGCGCGGGTCGTGGACCCGGACACGCTGAAAGAACTGCCGGTGGGTGAGCAGGGCGAAATACTGATTTGCGGCCCACAGGTCTTCCAGGGCTATTGGAAGCGGCCCGATGCGACCGCCGCCGTGTTTGTGCAGATCGACGGCAAACGTTTCTTCCGTTCGGGGGATCTGGGCCACGTGGATGCGGATGGTTATTTCTTTTTGACCGACCGGCTCAAACGCATGATCAACGCATCGGGCTTCAAGGTCTGGCCCGCTGAGGTGGAGGCACTGATGTTTCGCCACCCCGCCATCCAGGAGGCCTGCATCATCTCCACCAAAGACAGCTACCGCGGCGAGTCGGTCAAGGCGGTGGTGGTTTTGCGTGCTTCGCACAAGGGGCAAGTTAGTGAGCAGAACCTGATCGACTGGTGCCGTGAGAACATGGCGGTTTACAAAGTGCCGCGCAGCGTGCAGTTTGTTGATGCCCTGCCCAAGAGTGGTGCGGGCAAAGTCATGTGGCGCAAGCTGCAGGAAGCAGAAAACCCATGAACATCCACCGGGCCGCGCCCGACACCCTTGGCAAGCCCCTGGCGGGCTGGCGCCTGCGCCTGTACACCATCATTTTTGAGGCAGACACCCGCGCGGGCCGCCTGTTTGACCAGTGGCTGATCGCCGTCATTCTGTTGAGCGTGGTGGCGGTCATCGTCGACAGCGTGCAGGGCATGGGCACGCGTTACCACCTGTGGTTTACCGTGCTGGAGTGGGTGTTCACCGTGGCCTTCACGCTGGAGTACCTGGCGCGTCTGGCCTGTGTGCGGCATCCGATGCGGTATGCACTGAGTTTCTTTGGCGTGATTGACCTGCTGGCCCTGTTGCCGACCTACATTGCCCTGCTGGTGCCGGAGGTGCATGCGCTGATCGATGTGCGCGTGCTGCGTCTGCTGCGCGTGTTTCGGGTTTTCAAGCTCACGGCGTATGTGTCCGAGTACCAGTCGCTGGGGCGTGCGCTGGCAGCCAGCCGGCGCAAGATACTGGTGTTTCTGTCGGCCGTGCTCATGATCGTGCTGGTGATGGGCACGCTGATGTATGTGGTTGAAGGGCCGGCCCATGGCTTTACCAGCATTCCCACGTCGGTCTATTGGGCTATCACCACCATGACCACGGTGGGCTTTGGCGACATCACGCCCAAGACCGATCTGGGCCGCCTGATTTCCTCAGCCATGATGCTGTTGGGTTGGGGCACGCTGGCGGTGCCTACGGGCATCGTCACGGCCGAGATGACGGCCCGCCGTGCTGTCGAACCGCTGCCCACCACCCGCACCTGCCACGAGTGTCTGACCGAAGGCCATTTGCCCGAGGCCCGTTACTGTCTGCACTGCGGTGCCCATTTGTCCGCCTACCTGCACGAAACCACCCGTTAACCCGCTCCAAGGAAACACCACACCATGTTCGAAACCGCCATCGCCGGTAGCCTGCCCAAACCTTCCTGGCTCTCTGAGACCGAAAAACTCTGGCCCCAGTGGAAGCTGGCCGGCCCTGAGCTGCAGCAGGCCAAGGCCGATGCCACTCTCTTGTGGATCAAGGCGCAGGAGGATGCGGGGCTGGACGTGGTGGGCGACGGCGAGCAAAGCCGCCAGCACTTTGTGCATGGCTTTCTGGAGCAGGTGGAGGGCATCGACTTTGAGAACAAGGTCACCATGGGCATCCGCAACAACCGCTACGACGCCCAGGTGCCGCAGGTGATTGCCGCGCTGCGCCTCAAGGGCCGAGTGCATGCGTTCGAGGCCCAACTGGCCCGCGCCCACACCAAAAAGAAACTCAAGTTCACCTTGCCCGGCCCGCTGACCATTGTGGACACCGTGGCCGACCGCTTCTATGGCGACAAGAAAAAAATGGCGTTTGCGTTTGCCGAGCTGCTGAACCAGGAAGCCCTGGCCCTGCAGGCCGATGGCGTAGACATCATCCAGTTCGACGAGCCGGGCTTCAACGTCTACATGCAGGACGCCGTGGACTGGGGCGTGCAGGCGCTGGAGATTGCCGCGCGTGGGCTGACCTGCACCACCGCCGTGCACATTTGTTACGGCTACGGCATCAAGGCCAACAACGACTGGAAAGAGACGCTGGGCCAGGAGTGGCGTCAGTACGCGCAGGTGTTCCCCGCGCTGGCCGCCAGCAGCATCCAGCAGGTGAGCCTGGAGTGTTACCACTCGCATGTGCCGCCCGACCTGATGGCGCTGCTCAAGGGCAAGGATGTGATGGTGGGCGTGATCGATGTGGCCAGCGACGTGATCGAGACGCCCGAACAGGTGGCCGACACCATTGGCATCGCACTGCAACATGTGCCCCTGAACCGCATATTTCCTTGCACCAACTGCGGTCTGGCACCCATGATCCGTGAGGTCGCGGTGAAGAAACTGGAGGCGCTTGCCAAAGGCGCGGCCCTGGCACGCCAGCGTTACGGAGCCTCTGCATGACGCAAAGCCCGAGCTGGTCCGCAGTGCCGCCCCACAGCGTGGGTTTTGACGGAAAGCGCACCGAGGCACTGGTGCAGCGGCTGGCACGCGACGTGGCCCAGGCCCGCCTGCCTGGCGCTGTGGTGCTGGTAGCGCGCCACGGGCAGCTTGCGCTGCACACAGCCATCGGCCAGCAGAACCCGGCAGATGGCACACCCATGGCACTGGACAGCATCTTTCGCATCTATTCCATGACTAAGCCCATCGTGTCGGTGGCGATCATGCAGTTGATGGAGCAGGGCGATCTGCTATTGAGTGACCCGGTGTCCAAGTATTTGCCCGCGTTTGCCAATGTGCCAGTGGTTGCTGACGAAGCCGGTACCGCCGTGCGCGCACCGCAGCGCCCACCCACCGTGCAGGACCTGCTGCGCCACACGGCAGGCCTCACCTACGACATCCTGGGTGATGATCCCATCCAGCAGCGCTACACGCAGGCAGGCCTGGGCAGCCGCACGCGCAACAACGCCGCGTTTGCGGATGCGTTGGCCGCCATTCCGTACCGTTATGAGCCGGGCAGCATCTGGCAATACAGCCGTGCCACTGACCTGCTGGGTGCGTTGCTGGAGGCCGTTACGGGCCAGACGCTGGGCGACTACCTGCAGCAGCACATCCTTGGGCCACTGGGCATGGTCGACACCAGCTTTGTGCTGCCACCCGACAAACATCAGCGCATGGCCCATGCCTTTGCCCACGATCCCGATGGGGGCGAGCAAATGCCTTTGATGGACCTGCGTGAGGCCGTGCCCCTGCAGGCTGGCGGCGCGGGCCTGGGCTCCACCGCGATCGACTACGCGCGCTTTCTGCAATGCCTGCTCAATGGTGGCACGCTGGGCGACGCCCGCATTCTCAGCCCCGCATCGGTGCGCCTGATGACTTCCGACCATCTGGGTAGCATCCCCGTCAACCGCACAGGCCGCGCGGCAGACCTGCTGCCTCCGGGGCACGGCTTTGGTTTGGGCTTCGCAGTACGGCTGGAAGATGGTCTGGCGAATCAGTTGGGCAGCAAAGGCATGTATTACTGGAGTGGCATCTCGGGCACCGTGTTTTTTGTGGACCCGGTCAAAGACTTCTTTGCGCTGATGCTCACCCAGGCGCCCAACCAGCGCACCTTTTACCGCCCGCTGTTTCGCAACCTGGTTTACGCTGCGCTGCAGGACTGAACAGGAGCACCGCCATGGGCCACGACCATTCGCACCCCCACGACCACCCCCATACCGACTGGAAACACGACGGCGTGCGCGTGGTGCCCGGCAACCAGCTCGATGGCAATGTGCCGTCCACGCCGGGCATGGACCGCAAGGCCGCCATCAACTTTGCCCGCGTGGGTGCGCAAAAGCTGTGGGCCGGTACCGTCACCATCCACGCCAATGCCAAGACCGGCGCCCACCACCATGGCCCACTGGAGAGCGTGATCTATGTTGTCAAGGGCCGTGCCCGTATGCGCTGGGGTGAACACCTGGAATTCACCGCCGAAGCCGGCCCGGGCGACTTCATCTACGTGCCGCCCTATGTGCCGCACCAGGAAATCAACGCCAGCGCCACCGAAGTGCTGGAATGCGTGCTGTGCCGCAGCGACGGCCAGGCCGTGGCGGTGAATCTGGACATCGAGCCCGTGGAGAAGCCGGAGAACGTGTTGTGGGTAGACCCCACGCACCCGAACGGGGGCGTATGAACAGCTTTCACCCGCACGGGGGCGATTGAACCCTCTTCACCTGCGTGGCAAGGAGATTTAGGAATCAAATAGGCCTCTATCCCGCATGGAATATGCGCAGGCAGCTCCTGAAAACATAGCGTTTCTGCGTGTAGCACATACATGCGACATACAGGCGTGCCCATTGTTCCGAGAATCGCGCATCGCAGGGCACTTCGCCCCACCAGATCACACGTCGTGCGCGTGGCACTGGCGCCGCATAACGCACGCACTTTTTCTTCAGGAATCCACCATGTACCGCACCAAGGCCTTGTTGGCCGTTTGTCTGTTGGCTGCCGCTGGTATGAGCCAGGGTCAGCAGGGCACCGGCATAGCGCTCCCCAATCTCCAACCCATCAGGGACATACAAATCAGTGAATTGAACCAATCGATTCAGTCGACCAATGGGGCCATCGCCCAACTGAGGGCGGTCCTGGCCGCCGCCATGAACTTGCGTGTCACCGTTCCTGCCAATGCCCCGCCAGCAACGGCTACCCCCGCCGGTGCTCAGAAAACAGCGCTGGAGGTGGCCTCCAGAAATTTTGGCACCACATTGCCCATCGCCACGGTGGGCGAGCTTGACCTCGCGATGCTGCAATGGCGGAAAACCATAGATGGCCTCAGCGGTAACGTGCAAATGATGATGCTGCGCATTCAAAGTCTGGCGAACAAGAACAACGACGGCGGCACTGTCCTCATCACCAACTCCGAGAAGAAAATACAAGCGACCCGGCCCGGCGACCTCAACGGCATGCGCTGAGGCGCATCCCGGGATCGGCCGCCTCGTTCAGGGCCGCCCATTGAGATTTTTAAGAAAAATAGGCCTCTAGCCCCGGCTCGCTCAAAAGTGAAGTGCAACACACCGATTGAAACTTCAATAAGGTGTGTCCATGAAACTGAACCAAGAGTACAAACAGCTCGATTACAAAGAGCGCCAGACCATTGCTGTATGCCTTGAGCTCGGATTGAGTATCCGGGCGGTAGCCCGAGTACTGGGTCGTGCCCCCTCCACGGTGAGTCGTGAGATCAACCGAAACAGCGGTGCTGGTGCCTATAGTTGCCGATTCGCACAACAGCGCTTTGTGCGCAGGCGTCGCCACAGCAGACCGCCCCCGAAGCTGGTGGCGGGCAATGCCCTCTTCGCCTCTGTGCACGCCTTATTGCAACTGCGTTGGTCACCCCAGCAAATTGCCTCTCGCCTAGCTACACTGCATCCGCATGAGGCGCACCAACGCGTCTCTCACGAAACCATCTACAACGTCATCTACGCCCAACCCCGGGGTGAGCTGCGCCGCGAGCTCATTGCCTGTTTGCGTCTGGCCCGCACCAAGCGCTGGCCCCGTTCACGTGGCGAAGACCGCCGCGGTCAGATCGCTGATCTCTTGAGCATCCATGTACGTCCCCCGCAGGTTGAGGATCGACTGTTCCCTGGTCACTGGGAAGGTGACTTGATCAAAGGAGCAGGCAACCTCAGTGCTGTGGGCACCCTGGTAGAGCGCAGCACCCGGCTCCTGATGTTGGTAAAGCTGCCGCATCCCAACCCAGCCACTGCAGCCCACGTGCTGCAAGCGTTTACGGACAAGCTCAACGGTATTGCCAAGCCTATGCGCCAAACACTGACTTATGACCGGGGGCGTGAGATGGCTCACCATGCGCAATTGACAGCCAACACCGGGGTTGCCGTGTATTTCTGTGATCCGCACAGTCCTTGGCAGCGTGGCACCAATGAGAACACCAACGGTTTGGTACGACAGTTCCTGCCAAAGGGGACAGACCTGTCGGGTTACAGCCAGGAGCAACTCGACGGGATTGCTGACTTGATGAATGGACGGCCTCGCAAGACGCTGGGCTGGTTGACTCCGCTGGAGGTGTACGGCCAGTGGCTGGCCAAGCTTGAGCACTCTCCTGACTCCATCCAATAAACTCAGCTTGTGTTGCACTTGGATTTGACTCCGCCCCCCGTGGAATATGCGCAGCCAGCTATTGAAAAAATAGCAAGTTGCGTATCTCCCACGCACTGGATGCGTCAGTCCTTGGCGACTTCCAGCACCAGCTTGCCGAAGTTCTCGCCGTTGAACAGCTTGAGCAGCGTGTCGGGGAAGGTGTTCAGGCCCACCACCACGTCTTCCTTGCTCTTCATGCGGCCGTCCTTCAGGTAGCCCGCCATCTCGGCCACGGCCAGGTGGTAGCGGTCGGCGTAGTCGAACACCACAATACCCTCCATACGCGCGCGGTTGACCAACAGGCTCAGGTAGTTCTTGGGGCCTTGCACGGCGGTCGTGTTGTTGTACTGGCTGATCGCGCCGCAGATGATGATGCGTGCGCCGCGTGTGATCTTGGCCAAAACGTCGTCGAGGATTTCGCCGCCCACGTTGTCAAAGTAAATATCCACGCCCTTGGGGCAGTGTTCTTTCAGTCCCGCACGCACACTGCCTGCGCCAGCCTTGTAGTCGATGCAGGCGTCAAAGCCCAGCTCTTTCACGACCCATTCGCACTTGGCCGCACCACCGGCAATGCCGACCACGCGGCAACCCTTGATCTTGGCCATCTGGCCCACGGTCTGGCCCACGGCACCGGCAGCACCCGACACCACCACGGTTTCACCGGCCTTGGGCAGACCCACATCCATCAGACCAAAGTAGCCGGTCATGCCGGGCATACCCAATACGTTGAGCCATTGAGTGGGCGTGCCTACGCGCAGATCAATCTTGAACAGGCCGTTGCGCTTCATCTCGTCCTGCGCCACGGTGATGTACTCCTGAATGCCGAAGCCGGCGCTCACATAGTCGCCCACGGCAAAAGCGGGGTTCTTGGACGCAATGACCTTGCCCACGCCACCGGCGCGCATGACTTCACCAATGCCCACGGGCGGGATATAACTTTTGCCTTCGTTCATCCAGCCGCGCATGGCCGGGTCCAGCGACAGCGCCAGCGTCTTGAGCGTGACGCCGCCTTCGGCAGGTTCGGCCACCGCCTCGGTGGTGTGGCTCCAGTTGGCAGCCGTGGGCATGCCCACAGGGCGGGCGGCGAGGCGGATCTGGTGGTTGACGAGATTGGCGAGGGACATGACAAAACTCCGGTCTGAAATAGGGGGCACCCGCCTGGGGGCGGTACAGGAGGCGCATCGTAGCCTGCCTGGGGGTGTACCGGCGTAGCCTGCGCGACAGACACTGTTGGCCAAAGGACTGCCGCTTCTGGCGTTTGGGTCTATCCTGTGCTTTCACTTCGAGGATCTCGCAATGTCGGCACTTTCACCCTCCCGCCCGTTTGATGTCGTGCTCTACGGCGCCAGTGGTTTTGTCGGGCGCCAGACCGTGGCGTACTTCGCAAAACATCCCGATGTGCAATCGTCCGGGCTGCGTTGGGCGCTGGCCGGGCGTTCTGCCCGCAAGCTCGAAGCGGTGCGGGCTGACTGTGGTGCATTCGACGCGGGCATTGTGGTCGCCGATGCGCAGGATGCTGCGGCACTGGATGCACTGGCGCGTAATGCCAGGGTGGTGCTCAGCACGGCTGGCCCGTTTGCGCTGTATGGCAGTGAACTGGTGGCGGCCTGCGTGCGCCACGGCACGCACTATGTGGACATCACGGGTGAGACACCCTGGGCCAAAGGATTGATCGACCGTCACCATGCGGACGCGCAGCACAAGGGTGCACGCATCATCCCGTTTTGCGGTTTTGATTCCATCCCTTCCGACCTCAGCGCCCTGTTGGCCAACCAGACGATGTGGGCACGGCATGGCGAGAAGTGCACGGAGGTGAAGGCAGCGTTCAGCATCCGGGGTGGTTTCAACGGTGGCACGCTGGCTTCCTTGTTCAACATCCTGGCGACCGGGCAGGACAAGGCGCTGGCCGATCTGTTTTTGTTGAACCCCGAGGGCACACGCCCCGCGCGGCCGCAGGACCATGCGGATCCGCGCGGGCCACGCCACGATGCGGATTTTTCTGCCTGGCTGGGGCCGTTTTTCATGGCCGCGATCAACACCCGCGTGGTGCGCCGCAGTGCAGCATTGCTGGGGTATGCCCCCGACTTCAGTTACCAGGAATATTTGCGCCTGGGCCGTGGCCCGGGTGCTGCAGTCGCTTCGTCGCTGCTCAGCGCCGGTTCGTTGGCGTCCAACGCTGCACTGCGCCTGGCCCCCGTGCGTCGTCTCGCCGAGAAGTGGTCACCACCGCCTGGTGCAGGCCCGTCCGAGGCCAGCATGGACGGTGGTTCTTTCCGCTGTCAGTGGGTAGGCACCAGCGCCAGCGGCCAGCAGGTGCGCGGCAGCATTGCCGACCAGGGCGACCCCGGCAACCGCGCGACCACCAAGATGGTGTGTGAGTCGGCACTGGCGCTGGCGTTACAACTGGAAGAACTGCCCGGTGGCTCTGGGCATGGTGGTTTGTTGACACCAGCCAGCGGTCTGGGTGATGTGCTGGTGCAGCGGCTGCGCGCTGCGGGAATGAAGCTGGAGATCCAGCCCTAGTTTTTTTAGTAGGGTAGCTTGAATCCGTTTTTGCCCGCATTGATGCGTTGCACCGTGGGTTTGCCATCCACCAGTTGGGCTGACAGCGAAACACTGGCGCCGGGCACCAGCAGGCTGCGGTCGCCCGGCCGGAAGGTCACCACCGGCGCGTCTTCGGGCACCACGATCAGCATCGCGCCGTCCTTGTATTTCAACTGCAGGCGCCGTCCGTTGGCGGCGGCGCTGACTTCGGCCACGGTGGCATTGGTCATGGTGCTTTGCGGTAGCAGGTCAAATGGGCGGTGGCCCTCACCCGCACCGCGCGCCGATTCGGGAAACACCGTCACGGCGATGGCGCGCTGGCTGCCGTCGGCCTGGGGCAAGGCGGCCGTGCCAATGAAGCTGCCGGGCTGGATGTCGGCCAGCGCAATCGGGTAGACCTCGGTGACCACCAGCGCTGCAGGTAATAGCAACTCGACCACTTCACCGCTGCGGTCTTTCACGGTCAATGTGCTGGCGCTGACGGATTGCACGGTGCCGCGCATGCGCACGGTGGCTGGTGCCTGGGCCCATGCGGCGCTAGCGGCGCAGTACAGGATGGATAGGAGTGCGGCGTGCAGGCGGGTCATCATGGCAATGGGCTCCGTGGGGGACTGTGATGCAGTCTACAGCGCGCCCACGGCGCTTCGTAAATATACGTAAACCCGGTCAACGGGTATTTCGCTGTTCCGTTGGAGGTGTAAGCCCGGGATATCTCTGGCTCGCTCAACAAGGTCGGAGCACATGCGGCCTTTGTGTATGCGGGAAAATAAACCATGTTGAATATCAAAACTCTGATCGTTGCCACCCTGATGACCGGCGCTGCCGCTGCTTCGTTTGCCCAGGCTGCGCCTGCTGCACCGGCCAAACCTGCGGCTCCCGCAGTGGCGGCCACACCGGCGGCAGCACCTGTCGCCGCAGCCACACCGGCCGCCAAGAAAAAGGCCCATGTGGCCAAAGCCAAGAAGGCCAAAGCCAAAAAGGCCGCTATGCCAGCGTAATACGCTGATTTCGCGCAAAGCGACCAAGGCACCCGGGAAACCGGGTGCCTTTTTTCATGCGGCCGCCACTGTTAGCTTATGCGGCTTCACCACAACCGCCGCCACAGCCGTGTATCGCTTGCAGAGGCAGGTGTTCGTGCTGGCTGAGCGCGCCGGTTTCGGGGTCGTAACCGGCTGATCGCAGGTGCAAGGCCAGCGATGCGTCCATGCTTTGCGCATGCTGCGGAAACCACAGGCCCAGTTCACGCGCCATGTGGCGTACTACCGCCAGATCGCCGCCGTGCCCGCTGGCCTCACCCTCACGCATCACCTGCAGGATGACCTTGTGCTGGGTAGCGTGGCAGTTGCCCGCAGCAAAGCCGGTGTCCTGCATCCACTGGTCTTCGCGGTCAAAGTGCTCCTGGGTGTGGGCAATCAGGGCCGACCAACTGGGCAGCAGCACCTCGTCGGTTGCGTGCACCACCTCGGCCAGCAAGGCCACAAACTCCTGGTGGGTGGCGTCCATCACCGGCATGTCCAGCACCAGGGCGTCGCTCCACTGCAGGGTGTCGGGATGGTTGGCGGTGGTCATCATGGCGGTTTCTCCAAATAGGGAAGGCCAGATTACCCAGTGACGCCGTCGGGCGTCTTGACCCACATCAGTCGGCGTGCAGTCTTCTCGGTTGATAATGCCGCGCAGCCCGTGTGTGGCTGGACTTTGGTGCCTTGTTCCCAGCCTTACTCTGCTTGACGCCCGCCATGACCCTGTCTTTCTCGCCTCCCGCCATCGCCAGCCCCCAGGATCTGGACGCCACCCTGCGTACCCAGGGTTATGCGGTGGTGGCGCCGCAGCATGTGGCCCAGTTGGCAAGGCTGGATCTGGCGGCACTACTGGCCTGGCGCCCGCTGTGGGACGACCTGCCGCCCGATGCCTATCTGCGTGATGGCGGCCGCTACCGCCGCCGCCGCCATGCCTGTTTTGTGGTGGAAGGCGCTGCCGTGGCGCTGGCCCCGCACCGCCCGCACTGGCAGCCGGTCGAGTACAACGCCCTGCATGGTGGCATGCAACGCCACTTTGAACCCATGCAGGCCGCGCTGGTGGCACAACCCGCCTGGCAGCAACTGCTGGTTTGGCTGGGCCAGGTGGCCAGTGCGCTCAAAGGCCCGCAGACCTGGTACACCGAGGCGCACCAGTTCCGCATTGACACCACCGACGGCATTGGCCGCCCCACACCCGAAGGTGCGCACCGCGACGGCGTGGACCTGGTGGCGGTGTTTCTGGTGGGCCGCGAGGGCGTGAAGGGCGGCGAAACGCGCGTCTTCGAGGCCGATGGCCCCAATGGACAGCGCTTCACGTTGACCGAGCCCTGGTCCCTGCTGTTGCTGGACGACCCGCGTGTGGTCCACGAGTCCACCCCCATCCAGCCAGTGGCCGAAGGCGGCCACCGTGATACGCTGGTGGTGACCCTGCGTGCCGGTAATTTTCAGGGCGAACCCGCGCGCTGAACCCCAGGTAACCCTTCCATGTCCTGCACCCCCGAAGACCTCCAAAAACGCTGCCAGGAGCTGGCCGCCAAATGGCAAACCTGCACCCGTCAAACCGGGTTGGACAGTTTTGTCGAATTCGCTGTGTCGGTGTCCAGCTTCACCGAATTTCTGGAGGGGCATGGCCTGTCGGGTTTGCACCAGAGTGCACACTCGCTGGAGCAAAAGGTGCTTTCGCTGATGGACCAACTGATGGACCCCTCGGGCGGAGGCGCACTGTCGGCCGATGCCAGCACGCTGCTCAACGCGCAGGTGCAGGAGTTCGCCGGAAGGGTCCAGGCGTTTGTCCAGGGACATTCTTCCCACCTGACCGAACGCCGCCACGCGCGCGACGCCACCCCGGATGCAGAGCCGGTCAGCACGCTGGAGCTGCCCAAGAACATTGCCTTTGTGACCGATACCCCCACCGCCTGGAAAGACCTGGTCGCCCAGGTCGGCTTCTTCCATGTGCAGGTGGAGATGGTGGGCACCGCGCAGACGCTAGCCGCTGCGCCGGAGCCGGCCATGGTGCTGGTGGACGCGGCCAACCGCCCGCTGACGGCGTTTGTGGCCCAGGTGCAGACACTGCGCGGCCAGTTTTCTGCCAGCAACATCGTGGGCGTGAATGTGGGCGTGGATTTCGAGAGCCAGCAGCAGGCGCTCAGCGCGGGCTGCGACGCCTGTTTTGCCACCGGTACCCAGCACGCGGCCATCATGGCGCGCATCGTCAAGCTGTGCAGCAACGAAGAAGAGCCAGCTTACCGCGTGCTGGTGGTGGAAGACTCCAAGACCGCCGGCGCGATGATCCGCCGCACCCTGTCCGAGGCGGGCATCGAGTCGCTGGCCATCACGCGCCCGCAAGATGTACTGACTGCGCTGGTGTCCTTCCAGCCCGACCTGGTGTTGATGGACATGTACATGCCCGGCTGCACCGGTGTGGAGGTGACTCGGGTGATTCGCCAGCACGCCGAGTTTTTGTCCACGCCCGTGGTCTACCTTTCGGGCGACAGCAATGTGGCGCTGCAGGTGGACGCGCTGCGCCTGGGCGGTGACCACTTCCTCACCAAGCCTTTCAACCCGGTGATCCTCAACGCCGTGGTCAAAAGCAAGATCGACCGCTACCGCACGCTGCGCCGCACCATGTTGCACGACAGCCTGACCGGCCTGCTGAACCACACCACCTCCAAGCAACAGTTGCAAAGTGCTATCAACGCCGCACGCCTGGACGGCAGCACCCTGTGTGTGGCCATGGTGGACATTGACCATTTCAAGTCGGTCAACGACACCTACGGCCACCCCATGGGCGACCACGTGATCCGCAGCCTGTCGTGGCTGCTCAAGCAGCGCGTGCGCAAGACCGATGCCGTGGGTCGTTACGGGGGTGAAGAGTTTGTGGTGATCCTGCCGGGCGCACTGTCCGAGCAGGCGTACACCTTGCTGGACCGTATCCGTGTGGATTTTTCGCGCATTCGCCATCCGGTGGACGACGGCTGGTTCAGCTCCAATTTCTCGGGCGGTATTGCACAGTGGAATGCCGACCTGGATTCCGAGGCCTTGCTCAAACGCGCCGACGAAGCGCTTTACCAGGCCAAACGTGCCGGGCGCAACCGGTTGCAGGTGCTGCAGTCGGGTTCACAAGCAAAATAGGCCTCTAGCCCCCGTGGATGTTGCGCAAACAGCTCCTGAATAGATAGCGGTTTGACGGTGGCTCAGACGGCTGCCACGCCCAGTTGGGCCACGCCGGGTGTCAGCAGGCGCTGCACCAGTTCGCGCACGGTCTTGATCTGGCTGCCAAAGGGCAGCTCGCCCGCACCGCGGAAGAACAGGCCTTTTTTGGAATCACCACGCAGCGCTGCCGCCAACTGGTTGTCAATGCAGAACTGGCCCCAGCCCGGCAGGCCATCCCGCAGGCCACATTGGGCCAGGCAGTCGAAGCTCTTGGTGCAGCGCGCTTTCACATGGGCCACGGCCTGCAGCCTGGGTTCGATCTTCAGGTAGGCACGCAGCCACGGTGTGCCAACGGCGCGTGCGGGCAGGCCGGCCACGCTGGTGAATTCCACCATGTCTTCCGGGCGCGCTTCGGCCAGCACGCGCTTGAACTCGGCATGAGCATCGCTCTCTTCCGTCACCGCAAAGGCGGTGCCCAACTGCACTGCATCCGCCCCCAGCGCCTGCAGACGGGCGATGTCCTCAAAGCTGCGGATGCCACCGGCCACGATCAGCGGAATGTGCTGCTCGTAACCTGCATCCTTGAAAAACTGGCGCACCTGCGGGATCACGTTTTCAAAATCAAAACGGGGGTCCTGCAGATCCGCAATTTTGGCCGCACCCAGGTGGCCACCGGCCAGGCGCGGGTGTTCGATGACGATGGCGTCGGGCAGGCGTTTCTTGCGCTCCCATTTTTTCACCAGCAACTGCACGCCGCGCGCGTCGGACAGGATGGGAATCAGCGCTGCTTGGGGATGGTCTTTGGCCAGATCGGGCAGGTCCAGCGGCAGGCCCGCGCCCACCACCACGGCGTCAATGCCGCACTCCAGCGCTTTCGTCACATTGGCCGCGTATTCGCTCACCGCGCGCATCACGTTGATGGCCAGCATGCCTTTGCCGCCCGTGCGGGCGCGGGCGGCCTGGATTTCGCGGTCCATGGCGATCAGGTTGGCCGCATTGATGCCGGTTTTCGCGGCATCGCCCGGCGCCAACTCGCGGGTCTGGTCCATCAGATCAGGATGGTGGCGCCGTAGGTCCACGCTGGACAGCGTGCCTATACCGCCAAGTGCCGCCACGCTGCCGGCCAGCCGGTTGCCCGAGATGCCGATGCCCATGCCGCCTTGCACGATGGGCAGCAGCGTGCGCCTGGCCAGGCACAAAGCTTGCAAGCCGCTACGGCGTAGCCAATCGCGAGAATCCCCGTCTATATGTGGCAATTCAGTGCTTGCGTGGGTCATGGCGTGCTCTAAGATAGTAGGCGTTGGACAGTCGCACAGCTTAGGACGGGCTGGGCGAACTGGCTTTGAGGTGGGTCAACTTGCCGCGTAATCGGCTGCGACCACCGATGCATGACACAAAAAAGGTAAACACCAAGAATGAACGCGCTTGTGCGAAGTCTGGCGGCCATGAGTGGTCTGCGTGACCGCGAGGCTCTGGATGCGGCGCTGGTGCGTTTGGTGATCAGCAGCGGCGAGGGCATGGTGCACAGTGCCTGCCTGATCCGTGTGGTGGGTGAGGGGGACGACCGGCGTTGCCTGGTGCTGGCCCGTGTGGACGCAGCCTCCGCCCCGCTCAGCCGCGACCTGCTCTGGACCGACTGGACCATCTTGCCCCATGTGCACGACTTTCCGCTGCGCCAGCAGGCGGTGGAGTCAGGGCATGCGGTGCATGCCGCAACATCTCCCCGCACCACTGTGGTTCCCTTGGTCACTCCGCAAGGTATCTGGGGCCTGCTGGAAATCGGCACGGACCAGGCCCTGTCGGCACAGGCGCTGGAGCTGGTGGACGGTATTTTGCTGACCTACAACAACCTGCGGGGCTTGCTGGACTACGGCGAAAAAGACGCGTTGACCGAACTGCTGAACCGCAAGAGCTTTGACGGCGCCTTTTTCAGGGCCACAGCCGAGCAGCATGATGACAGCCTGCCCGAAGGCGGTGATCGCCGCCATCTCCATTCCGAGGCGGGTGTGTGGCTGGCCGTACTGGACATTGACCACTTCAAACACGTGAATGACACCTTTGGTCACCTGATCGGTGATGAGGTGCTGCTGTTGCTGGCCCGCCTGATGCGCAGTTGTTTCCGCTTCCACGACCAGCTCTATCGCTTTGGAGGCGAAGAGTTTGTGGTGCTGATGCGCTGCGACAGCGTGGACCACGCCGAGGCGGCGCTGGAGCGTCTGCGTGAACGGGTGCAGGCCTATGCGTTCCCGCAGGTGGGCACCATCACGGTGAGCATCGGCTTCTCAATTCTGCTGCCGCACGACACCCCCAGCGATGCTTTTGGCCGTGCCGACAAGGCCGTGTACCACGCCAAGGAACATGGCCGCAACCAGGTCTGCAGCTACCAGGCTCTGGTCGCCTCGGGTGACCTGAAGGACCAGGTCGCCGAGGGCATGGACGTGGACCTGTTTTAACGCGCGCGTTCGAAAATGGCGGCAATGCCCTGGCCGCCACCAATACACATGGTCACCAGCGCGTAACGGCCATTGATGCGCTCCAGCTCGTACAGTGCCTTGACGGTGATCAGCGTGCCGGTGGCACCGATGGGGTGACCCAGCGAGATGCCGGATCCATTGGGGTTGACCTTGGCCGGGTCCAGGCCCAGATCGCGCGTCACGGCGCAGGCTTGGGCCGCGAAGGCTTCGTTGGCTTCGATCACGTCCAGGTCCTGCACGGTCAGGCCGGCTTTTTTCAGCGCGGCTTGCGTGGCAGGTACCGGGCCGATACCCATGTATTTGGGGTCCACACCGGCGTGGGCGTAGGCCACCAGGCGCGCCAGGGGTTGGAGTCCGCGCGCCTTGGCAGTCGCTGCATCCATCAGCACCACGGCGGCTGCGGCGTCGTTGATGCCGGAGGCATTGCCGGCGGTCACGGTGCCGTTTTCTTTCAGGAAGGCAGGTTTGAGCTTGGCCATGTCCGCCATGGAAACATCACTGCGGAAGTGTTCGTCTGTTTCGTAGGCCACATCGCCTTTCTTGCTTTTGAGCATGACCGGCATGATCTGGCTCTTGAAGTAACCGGCCTCGGTGGCCTTCTGTGCGCGGTGGTGGCTTTCCACGGCAATCGCGTCCTGTTCTTCGCGGCTGATGCCCCACTTGGCGGCGATGTTCTCGGCCGTCACACCCATGTGAATGGTCTGGAACGGGTCGTGCAGCGCACCAATCATCATGTCCACCATCTTGGTGTCGCCCATGCGCGAACCCCAGCGCATGTTCAGGCTGGCGAATGGTGCACGGCTCATGTTTTCGGCACCACCGCCAATGGCAATGTCGGCGTCGCCCAGCAGAATCGTCTGCGCGGCATTCACGATGGCCTGCAGGCCCGAGCCGCACAGGCGGTTGACGTTGTAGGCCGGGGTGGTTTCTGCGCAACCGCCGTTGATGGCGGCCACACGGCTGAGGTACATGTCTTTGGGTTCGGTGTTGACCACATGGCCGAAGACCACATGGCCCACATCCTTGCCGTCCACGTTGGCGCGCTTGAGCGATTCACGCACCACCTGCGCGCCCAGCTCGGTGGGGGCGATGTCTTTGAGGCTGCCGCCAAAGGTACCAATGGCGGTGCGCACAGCGCTGACAACAACAACTTCACGGGACATGGAAATACTCCTTCAAGGGATAAAACAAAAATGGGATGCCGCGGGCAGGCGCCTTCATAGGCCGAAGGTCAAAGAGGCAAAAAGCCGCTGTTTTTTTGTTGTGCCACCAGGTCGGCTAGCACGATGCTGGATTCCTGCAGGCGGCCCGACAGGATGCGCGCAATGTTGCGGTAGATCACGTGGGCGATCTCGGGGTTGCCGTCGACCCGCTCGCGTTCGAAACGCATGGTCACACTGTCACGTGTGGCCACCACACCGGCCGAGCGCACGTCGTTGCGCACCAGCGCCATTTCACCGAAGCATTCACCCGTGCCCAGGGTTGCCAGAACCACGGATTCGCCATTGCGCTGTGTCTGCACCACCACCTCGCCCGAGATGACAACGTAGAAAGCGCTGCCGATGTCGCCTTCGTTGAACACGGCTTCCCCGGCCTTGAGGGGGTAATGGTCGGCACTGGCCAGGGTTTGCATCAGGCAGTTGGAGGTCATGCCGGAAAACACAGGCACACGCTGGGCGATCTTCTGCACGATTTGCGGGTCCAGCTTCATGCCGGGGGCGGGCGTCAGGATCTGGGCGCGCACGTTCTCGGCCAGGATCTGGACGATGGCGGGATCAATTTTGGAGGACATGGATACGGTTTCAATAACACGCGGCCCTTGTCAGGCGGCGCGAGACGTATCGTACACGCGCCACCCCGTCATTCAGGTAACGGTCTGAAACAGCTGGACCCGGTCGCGACCGGCCTCTTTGGCGACGTACATCGCGTCGTCGGCGTTGCGCAGGAGTGCTTCGGCGGTATGGCCATGCTCTGGGTACAGGGCAATGCCGATACTGCACGCAATCTGCGCCAGATGGGCATCTGCCAGTGCGAAAGGCTGGTTGATGGCGTTGCGGATTTTTTCGGCCACTGCCACGGCGTCCTGTGCCTGCTCAATGGGCGAGAGCAGCAGCACAAATTCATCGCCCCCCATGCGCGAGACCGTGTCCGAGGCACGCACACATTCCTGCAGGCGCAGGGCCACCGCGCGCAGCAACTGGTCACCGGCCTCATGGCCCCAGGCGTCGTTGACGGGTTTGAAGCGGTCCAGGTCCATGAACAACACGGCCAGGCGGGTCTGGTTGCGCTGGGCACGCAGCAGCGCCTGCTCCAGCCGGTCCGACAACAGCCCGCGGTTGGGCAGGTCGGTCAGCAGGTCGTGGTGCGCCATGTGGCGGATGCGTGCGTCCTGCTCCTTGCGAGCCGTGATGTCCTGGGTAGTGGCGACAAAGTAGTCGGGCTTGCCCTGTGCATTGCGCGCGCAGTGCACGTCCACCGCTGCATGGATCACACTGCCGTTGCGGTGGATGAATCGCTTTTCCTGCGTGTAACCATCGGTATCGCCGCGCAGCACACTTTCGAATGCAGCGCGCGAGCTGGCCAGGTCTTCGGGGTGCGTGAGTTCTTCCCAGCCGCGCAGTAGCAATTCTTCACGGCTGTAGCCCAGCATCTCGCAGAGCTTGTCGTTGACCTTGATGCGTTTGCGCGTCAGCGGGTCGGTGATGGACATGCCGACAAACGGCAGGTTGTAGAACAGCTGGATCAGCTCGGCCTGCTTTTGGGCCTCCAGTTCGGCCAGCTTGCGTTCGGTGATGTTGGTGGTGATCAGGATGACGCTGCGTACCGCCCCGTCGCGCACCACGGGTGAGAGGCGTGACTCGTACCAGCGTGCATCGCCCAGCAAGCCCATGCTCTGGGTCTGGTACCAGGCGGATTCCCCGCTGGTGAAAACTTTCTCCAGCGTGTCGCGCATGAGGGCATGTTCGGCCGGGGATGCCCACTCGCCAAAGTCGCGACCGAGCAGGTCTTCCATGTCAAAGCCGGTCAGCGTCTTGCTGACAAACAGGATGCTGCCACTGCGGTCCAGTTCCAGAATGACATCGTTCAGGCTGGACAGGATCGTCTGTACGCTGCTCTCGAGCTTGCGCCGTCCTATGCGTTGCTGCGGATCACGTCGGTCTTGGTCCATGGTTTCCTCCACCGTGTTGGCTTGCTTTTTCGGGTCAGTTTAGCGGGTTCCCGGAGCACGCAGCAGGCGTTTTTACTGCCGCACGTCGGCCACGGCCTCCGTCCCAAAGTCCTTGCGTGCCAGAAAGGCCAGCACCCGCTGGGCAGCTTCTGCGGGGCTGGTGAGTTGTCCTTGGCGGTGCAGGCCGGCAAAACTGTCGCGGTCGGGAAAGGCGTCGCCATCCGCATTGCGCAGTTGCACCTGCATGTCGGTGTCAATCACGCCCGGGGCCAGCGAACACACGCGGGCACCGTTGCTGCGCGTGGCTTCGTCCAGCGCCAGGCAGCGGGTGAAGTGGTCCATGCCGGCCTTGGCCGCACAGTAGGCCGATTGCGAGGCCATGGCGCGCCGCCCCAGACCCGAGGAGATGTTCAGCACCTTGCGCGGCACCGTCCAGTCCTGCGTGGCACCCAGAAAGGCGGCGCTGAGCTGCATGGGTGCCTCCAGCCCCACACGCAGTGCATGGGCCAGCTCCGCCGGGTCGGCCTGGCGCAGCGGCACCACAGCGGGAATTACCCCGGCGTTGTTGATCAGTGTGGCACTGGCTAGCAACTGCGGGTCTTGTGCCAGCAACCAGGTGCGCAGGCGGGCGGCCACTGTGGCGCAGTCCGCCAGATCGGCGGTCCATTGCGTCAGTGTGCTCTGGCTGCGCTGCGCCAGCACAGTCAGGCCAGGGTTGGCCGAACGTGAAATGCACAACAGCGTGGTCGTGGTGGCCAGCAATTGCTCGGCCATGGCAAGGCCCATGCCACGCGAGGCGCCGGTGAGGATGGTGAGGTGGGTCTTCATGGTCTGCACTTTACTGCGGTGGCGTGAAAAGATTCCAAGGTCGGATGCGGTTATTACCTAGGCCGACCGACATGGGCGCAGAGTAATATGTCCTATATGCAGATTCATATAAGACGTTGGACCCTGATCGGCATGTCGCTGGTGGCGGTGTTGTGCGCTGCATCGTGGGCGCACGCAGCGACCACCACGGTACGCATTGGTATTGGCGAGTACCCGCCCTTCAAGGTGGAGTCGGAGCTGGGTGGTGGTGCGTTGACCGAGATCGTGGTGGAGTCTTTCAAGGCCAAAAATATCACCGCCAGTGTGGATTGGGTGCCCAACAACCGTGCCATTGCGGGTGTGATGGCCGGATATTTTGACGGCAGTTTTGGTTGGGCGCACAGCCCGGAGCGCGATGAAGCGCTGCTGTTTTCCAGCAAACCCATCTACACCTACCGCATGGTGTTTGTGCAGCGCGCGGGCGAGCAGCGGGACTGGAATTCGCTGGCTGATCTGGCCGGCATGCGCATCGGCATTACGCGCGGTAACTTCTACTCCCAGCCCTTTGCTGACCTCAAGGCCCAGGGCGTTTTGACCACCGATGAAGCCTCGGACGACACCAACAGCCTGCAAAAGCTGCTGCGCAAACGCATTGACCTGTTTCCGCTGGAATATTCGGTGGCGCGTTACCTGATGGCCAGCAAACTCGATGCGGGCGAAGGCGCCCAACTGACCGTGCAAGACAAACCGTTCTGGACCGTTCCCATCCACTTTGTGGTGTCCAAAAAAGTGCCCAATGCGCAGGAACTGATAGACGCGTTTGATGCAGGTTACCGTGAGCTGCAGCGCACCAAGCGCATCGACGTGCTGGAGCGCAAGTTGCGCCGCTAGGCTTCTCTTTTTGCTACTGTTTTGGTAGCTGCTTGCGCAATATCCACGAGGGCTAGGGCCCTAAAACGCTTAAATTTTCACGCTCTCCACTGGAAAGTTGCGCCGGAGTGGTTCAGCGCATGGATGGCAAAAGCCCCAGACCCTGGGCGAGCGAGGCGGCCGCATCGGCGGTGAACGCTCCCTGCTGTATCCGCTGCACCACCTCGGCGGGCGCCAGGCACATGAATTCCTGCACCTCGCCATCCTGGTTGTGCGGCACCACATCGATTGCCAGCGTGAGGTTAAAGACCAGCAGGGTTTCATCGTGCCAGCCTTCTTCTTCGGGGCGTGTGGTGCGTCGCACACCCGCAGCTACCAGTGCAGTGGCATCCAGATGCAGCCCCGCTTCTTCCTGCAATTCGCGCAGCGCACAGGTCTGCGCCGTTTCGCCTGCGGGCAGTCCGCCCGCTGTGACGTTGTCCAGCAACCCG
Organism: Rhodoferax saidenbachensis; assembly: GCF_001955715.1. Classification (NCBI taxonomy): domain Bacteria; kingdom Pseudomonadati; phylum Pseudomonadota; class Betaproteobacteria; order Burkholderiales; family Comamonadaceae; genus Rhodoferax; species Rhodoferax saidenbachensis. The sequence continues at coordinate 1,269,223 of NZ_CP019239.1, forward strand.
GGGTCAGTCGCCTTGCTGGCCGCGCGGCGCCCGCACCAGAGCCGTCCATCCGGCGTAAAGCCGTTGATGTGAACCGCGTGGCTCATCAAACCCAGGTAACGAAACCCGGCCCGCTCCACGGTCAAAAAGGGTTCTTGCGCCAGCAGGGGGGCGTCGCACCCGGTGTGCCAGAACGCAAACGCTTCACCGCGCCATCCGGGCAACAGCCCCAGGGCCTGGGCGTGCTCCAGCAGGCCTTGCACCGCAGCGCTGCGTTGGGTGCCCGTCCAGTGGTCGCTGTGCCAGACCAGGCCGTCGGAGTCCGCGAAACAATCGGTCAATTCGGCCTGCACTGTGTGGGCCCGCGTCGCTGGCAACCAGCCCAAATGCCGGGATGGGCTGCGCCATGCAACCCAGCCCGGCGCAGGAGTCTGCACGCAGGGAAACTGCGCCAGAACGTTGCGTTCCGCCGTGCTGAGCTGTGCCAGAAATGCTTGCGCCCCAGGAGGGTGCGGATGGGGTGTATTCAGGGGTGTTCGCCGTTGTGGATACGAGCCTCTATGGTACGCAAGGCCTGGTCCAGCGTTGCAACCGAAGAAATCACTACGTGGGCACCGGCCATGCGCAGTTGGGCGCTGGCCGCCTGTACCGCGACATCCCGCTCGCCCTCGCTGGCCCGCTGCCACTCGTCCCAGGACCAGCCCAGTGCATTGCCGCTGGCGGCCACGCCGACGGTCCAGCAGCCGGCGTTGCGTCCTTCCTGAATGCCAGGCGCGGTGTCGTCCACTTTCACCACAGAGGAGGGTGTGTCGCCCAAGCCCAATGCCGCCATGCACAGCTGCATGCCCAGGGGGCTGGGCCGGCTGTGTGCCACGTCGTCACAGCACACCACCTGTGCGGGGGCAAAACCCGCAGCGTGGGCCAGGGTGATCAGCGGCTCCATGATTTTTCGGGTGTAGCCAGTGGTGGTGGCCACCCCAATGCCCTGGGCCTTCAGCTGGGCGTAGGTGTCCATGAAGCCGGGAATGAAGTCGTTGCGCTCCAGTGCGGCCTGCGCGCTCATGGGTTCAAACTCTTCCAGCAGCGCCTGCGCATCTGCGTCGGTGAAGGACTGTCCTTTCGCGGCCTGCCATTGCGCTGCCACTTCAGGCATGGCACCCAGCGCCTTGATGTGCGCCAGCTTGGGCAGGCCCATGGGCACGCGGGCCTGCGCGATGCTGATGGTCACACCGTGGTTGGCGAACAGAGTGACAAAAGCGCCCATGGGTGCCAGGCTGCCAAAGTCAATGATGGTGCCTGCCCAGTCGAACACCACGCCGCGAATTGCTGTCATATCGTTTCCTTCCCGGTTAAACATTCTTCTGCCAGGGCAAACGCGGTGCTCATGCCGGTGCCGCTGGTCACACTCATCAGTTGCACGCCAGGCAGTACGGTTTCAATAAACGCGTCGGTATTACCACTGGGGTAGATGCCGGTCCAGCGCTCTTCCACCTGGTAGCTGCCCAGGCACAACAAGCGTTGCATCTCGGCCAGGATCAGCGTGTCTACCTGGGCGGAGGCAAAGGGAGGCATGGCGGCGCCGTAGTGGTGCGAGTCGCCGACCACCAGCGAGCCATCTGCGCTTTGCACCACGATCAGGTGGATGCCGTGGTGCAGTTCAGAGGGGCACTCCAGCCGCAAGCGGTCTTCCAGCATTTGGGAGCCGGGAAGCTCCCTGTAGCCGCGGTAGCGCACCAGGCTCAGGTCGCTCATCACGCCGCTGCCCAGCTGGTAGCCCTGTGGCGGGCGCACACGCAGCATTTGCAACTGGCACTGTTGCGTCTGGTAGCGCGCAAACACGTCGGGAAACAGGCTGCGGATATCGGGTCCCGGGCACACCACCACGCGTTCTGCGCGGTAGACGCTGGCACCACACACCACGCGCCCGGTAGCAACCTGGTGGACGGTCTGCTCCATGCGGAACTGGACGCCCTGAGTGGCCAGCCACTGGCGCAAGCGTTCGATGGTGTGGCGCGCCTCAATGCGCAGTTCGTGGGGGCTGTACAGAGCGCCACGGATATGCGCATGGGCCAGATGGGGCGCGCGTTCCTGCAATTGGGTGGGTGCTAACCACTCCAGTTGCTCCCCCTCTTCGGTTAGCAACAGTTCCTGCAACACGGACTCTGCCTGCTGGCGTTGTGCCAGCAACAGCAAGCCCGTGTGTTCTATCGGGATGCCGGCCAGCGGCGCAACCGTGGCCCAAATATCGCGTGAGCGCCGCGCGCGCCGCCAGGTGGCGCCGCTGCCCTGGCCGGTCACGGTCACAAAGCCAAAGTTGCGGATCGACGCGCCCACGCAAAACGGGTCGCGGTCAATGACTTGTACTGTCAGGCCCTGGCGCAGGCCGGCGTAAGCGCAGGCCAGGCCGACGATGCCGCTGCCGACAACCAGCAGGTCGGTTTTAGTGGTTTCCAATGAAGTTTCTCCCACGGGCGGACTGCAATGCCTCCGCCAGTTGTTGGCGCCCTTCGGCGGTGTCGCGCAGTTCGCGTGTGGTGATGCCCAAGGCGTGCAGCCAGTCGCCCAGCAATCGCACACCGTCTTCGGGTGGGGTGTTGAACACTTGGCCCAAGTGGTGGTCGCACTGCGTGTCTTGACCCAGTGCCAGGGACCAGGCCATAGGCAGCCAGAGTGCACAGGCCTGTCCATGCTGCATGCCCTCCTGCAGGGTGACGGCGTAAGACAGGGCGTGTGCCAGTGCGGTCTGGGTGTGCGACATGGCAGTACCCGCCAGCCAACTGGCGCGGCACAGGGCGGTGCGGGCTTCCAGGTCTTGCGGGTCTTGCAGCACCTGGGGCAGGTAGGCCAGCACATCGCGCGCGGCCGTCACGGCCAAGGATGCGGTGAGTGCGTTGCAGCGCCGATTCCAGAGGACTTCCAGCGCATGGGCCAGTGTGTCCAGCGCGCAGTCTCGCGTCACGGATGCGGGGCAGCTTAGCGTCAGCAGCGGGTCTATCCACGCGGCATCGGCAAAGCCGTCCGGTGGTGTCCAGGCCAGTTTGTGGCCGGGTGGTGTGTCGGTGTCCCACACCGTGGCGCTGCGGCTGACTTCGCTGCCTGTGCCGGCGGTGGTGGGTACTGCCCAAAGCGTGTGGCGTTGGGCATCATCGGGCAGGGTGTTGTTGCGCCAGGCGAGGGCGGTCGTGTCACTATGGCTATCTTGTACAAAGCAATAACGCACCACCTTGGCCAAGTCCAGCGTAGAGCCACCGCCGATGGCCAGCACTACAGCATCGGGTGCCAAGCGCATCGCAGGCCACAGGGCGGCACAGTGGCTGCGTGCCTGGTCCAGGCTGGCCAATCCGGGTTGCATCCATTGCCAGGCCAGGCAACCGGTGCCCAGGCGCATGCGCAATGCGACTTCCTGCGCGGTAGACAGCGCAGCGCGGTCGGCGAGCACCACCACGGCAGGGGCGGCGGGAATGCTCTCCCACACACCCGCACCAAAGTGCACACGAACCGGGTTGTGCCAGCTCAGATGAAGCGCTTGCGCAGCCATGCAGAAAACACGTCAATCACCGAGACCGTGACGATGAGCATCAGCAATACGGCACAGGTTTGCGCGTACTGGAAGCCGCGAATCACCTCAAACAAAATCACGCCAATGCCGCCCGCACCCACCATGCCCACGACGGACGCCGAACGCACATTGGATTCAAAACGGTACAGCGAATACGACAGCCACAGCGGCATGACCTGCGGAATCACGCCATAGGCCAACTCGGCCAATTTGTGGGCACCGGTGGCGCGTATGCCTTCCACCGGGCGCGGGTCAATCGCCTCCACGGCTTCGGAGAACAGTTTGCCCAGCGTACCGGTGGTGTGTACAAACAGAGCCAGCACGCCGGCAAACGGGCCCAAGCCCACGGCCACGATAAACAGCATCGCAAACACCATTTCATTGGTGGCGCGGCAGGCATCCATGACACGGCGCACCGGTTGGTGCAACCAGATGGGAGCGACATTGGAGGCACTCATCAAACCCAGTGGAACGGCTGCAATGACCGCCAGCACCGTGCCCCAGATGGCAATGTGCAGGGTGATCACCATCTCTTTCAGGTAGATGCGCCAGTCGTGAAAATTGGGCGGGAAAAAGTCTCTGGCGTACGTCGCCATATTTCCCGAGTCGCGTATCAAATCCAGGGGGCGGATTTCGGCCCCCTGCCAGGCCCAGGCCAGCAGGGCGATGGCAGCCACCCACCCCGCAGAGTGCATCCAGCCCGTGCGGCTGGATACGGACTCCCGGGCCAATTGTTCGAGGCGGGTGTCTGCCATGGCTTATTTGCCCAGCGCGGCCAGTTTCTTGTCGATATCAGCCAATTGCTTGGCCTTGTCTGCGGCTGCCAACTGTTCATCGTTTTCCACCTTACGGCGGTCCTTGAACAGCTCCAACTGACGCGTGGGGATGAGTTGGTCGTTATTGGATTCGCGGAATCCGCCGTAGTTCAGGATGTTCTTGAGCACCAATTTCTCAGCGGCATCGGTCTTGGCATAACCCAGAACGAAGTTTTTGATCTTGGCCTTGACGGCGGGGTCCAGGTCCTTGCGGTACACCAATGGGTCGCTCGGGATCAGGGGGCTCTTCCAGATCACGCGCAGTTTTTCGAACATCTCGGGTTTGGTGGCTTCGAGTTTGTCGATTTCCTCGGTGTTGTTGGTGGCGACGTCGAGCTGGTTGGCCAGTACGGCCTGGATGTTGGCGCCGTGGCTGGCATTGCGAATCGATTTGAACGCGGTACGGGGGTCCACGCCGTTCTGGGCGAACACGTAGTAGCTGGGCACCAGGAAGCCGGAGGTGGAGTTGGGGTCGCCAATGCCGAAGTTGATGGACTTGCTGTTCTTCAGCACGTCGTCCAGGCTCTTGTACGGGCTGTCTTTCTGCGTGATCAGCAGTGCACGGTAGCCAAAGGTGCCGTCGGCATACATGAGTTGGGCAAACACCTCGCCGTTGGCGCGGTCCACCGCTTCGAGGGCGGCCTTGTTGCCATACCAGGCCACCTGGATCTTGTTGAAACGCATGCCTTCGATCACGCCGGCGTAATCCGGGGAGTAGAAGGACTTGACGGTCAGGCCGGTCTTCTTCTCCATGTCGCGGAAGAAGGGCTCCCAGCGCTCGCGTTGCACGCTGGCCGAGTCGGTGGCGATGATGCCAAAACTGATTTCCTGCGCGAAAGCGCTGAAGCTGGTGGCGGCAAGCACGGTGGCTGCCAGGATGCGGGACAAAGTCATGAAAGTCTCCTTGGGTGAAAAATCAGGCTGAAAAGTCAGGTTGCCAGTTCGGCCGGGTCCATCAGCAGCTCTTCCGAGCTGGCGCCATACAGGTGGCGCAAACGTGTGTCGTCCAGCTCCAGCGGTGGGCCGTCAAACACCAGTTCGCCACCCCGCAGGGCAACGATGCGGTCGCAGTACTTGCGCGCCATGGCCACGTTGTGCAGACTGACCACCAGCGTCATGCCCTGGCTGCGGTTGAGGTGGTGCATCAAATCCATGACGCGGCGGGCGCTCTCCGGATCCAGCGAGGACACGGGTTCGTCTGCCAGCAGAATGCGTGCGCCTTGCACCAGCGCACGTGCCACAGCGGCGCGCTGCTGCTGCCCACCGGACAGCGTGGAGGCGCGCTGCAAGGCGTAGTCCGCCAGGCCGACCGCGTCCAGCGCCTGCACGGCCTGCAGGCGTTCGGCATGGGTGAACCGGCCCGACAGGCTGCGCCACAGGGGCATGCGCGGCAGCAAGCCGGTCAGCACATTGCTGAGCACGTTCATGCGACCTACCAGGTTGAACTGCTGAAAAATAATGCCGGTGTGCCGGCGCATGGCGCGTATGTTGGAACTCAGTGCACCGGCCGACTGCAGGGGACTGCCAAAGATGCTGACCTCGCTGTGCTGGCCATCGAGCCGTTCCAGCCCGCAAATGCTGCGCAGCAGGGTCGACTTTCCGGAACCGGAGGCGCCCAGCAGACCGACACACTCACCAGGCTGTATGGTGAGGTTGATGTCGTTCAGGGCCTGGGTCTTGCGGTTGAAGGATTTACTGGCGTGGGCAATGCGGATAGCGGGGGCAACGGTCATGCCCGGCATTGTTGACAGACTGTGTGACCTCTTTGTGACAGGGCTGACGCGGCGTTGTCACACAACTGGCAAATGGTTGCGGCACCATTGGAACCATGCAAGAACATGCCATGGTCCTCCTCTTTCGCGCGCACGGTCACTTGAGTTACGACGGAGAAGGGGTGACCCAGTTGGAACATGCCTGGCAGTGCGGCCAGTTGGCATTGCAGGCCAACGCCTTGCCCGCATTGCAACTGGCAGCCTGGTTGCATGACGCGGGCCACCTGGTCACGGGTCTGGGCGACACGCCGACACTGCAAGGTGTGGACGACCGGCACGAGGAGTCCGGTGCGCGTTTGTTATCCAGCCATTTTCCGGAAGCGGTGTTCGAGCCGGTGCGCTGGCATGTGGAGGCCAAGCGCTACATGGTGGCCAGCATTCCGGGCTATCGCGCGAGGCTTTCCGCGGACTCCGTTCGCAGTCTGGCCCTGCAGGGTGGGCCCATGTCGCCCGAGGAGTGCCAGCGGTTTGAAGCCAATCCCCACTGCATGGATGCCCAGCGGCTGCGTGTCTGGGACGATGTGTCCAAACGCATGGATTGGCCGCTGGTGGACGAGGAAAGAATCTGCGGCGAGTTGCAGACCTTGATTGCGCGGGTGTTGCAGGCGGCCTAAATTTCCGCGCCTTCCACGAGGAAGCGCACACGCCGCACGCCATTCCATTCGTCCGCATCCAGCCGGAACGCCAGCGTCACCTTGGCTGGCAGCGGATCGGTGTGGCCAAACCAGATGCCATCCACGGGCTGGCCCTGGTGTTTGAGCTTCAAGGCCAGGTGCTTCTCGCCGACCAGGCGTTGTGACACCACTTCCACTTCTTCGCTGAAGGTGGGCGCGGCAAAGCCCTGGCCCCAGACTTCCTTGTGCAGGGTGTCGACCAGGTCCACGCGGCGGTATTCCGGGTTCAGCGGGCCATCGGTTTCCAGGCGGCGCGTGAGTGTGGCGGCGTCCAGCCATTCCTGCGCCACCTCGTTGAGGCCTTGCTCGAAATCGTCGAAATGTTCTTCCGCAATGGTGCAGCCTGCCGCCATGGCGTGGCCGCCGAAGCGCAACAGCACGCCGGGATACCGCTTGGCCACCAGGTCCAGTGCATCGCGCAGATGGAAGCCAGGGATGCTGCGGCCCGAGCCTTTGAGCTCATGCTCCTTGCCCGGTGCGGCGCTGGCCGCAAACACAAAGCTCGGACGGTGCAGCTTGTCCTTGATGCGGCTGGCTACGATGCCGACCACACCTTCGTGGAAATCGGGGTCAAACACACAGATCGCGGGGGGCGGCTCGTCGCCTTCGTCAAACAGGCTCTCGGCAATCATCATGGCCTGCTCGCGCATGTCGCCTTCGATCACGCGGCGCTCGCGGTTGATACCGTCCAGCGTTTTGGCCAGTTCGTCGGCGCGGCCCGTATCGTCGGTCAGCAGGCATTCAATGCCCAGTGTCATGTCGCTCAAACGGCCGGCGGCGTTGATGCGCGGGCCCAGTGCAAAACCAAAATCAAAGGTGGTGGCTACGGCCGCTACCCGGCTGGATGCTACAAAAAGGCTAGCTAGTCCCGCAGGCAGGGAGCCGGCCCGGACCCGTTTTAGGCCTTGAGCGACGAGGCGGCGGTTGTTCGCGTCCAGCTTCACCACATCGGCCACGGTGCCCAGTGCCACCAGCGGCAGCAGCGTGTCCAGCTTGGGCTGGCTCGCGGCATCAAACACACCACGGGCGCGCAGCTCGCTGCGCAGGGCCAACAGTGTGTAGAACATCACGCCGACACCGGCGATGGATTTGCTCTCAAATGGGCAGCCGGGCTGGTTCGGGTTGACGATCACATTGGCATCCGGCAGCGCAGGCCCGGGCAAATGGTGGTCCGTCACCAGCACCTGCAGCCCCAGTGCTTTGGCTTTGGCCACACCGTCCACGCTGGCGATGCCGTTGTCCACGGTGATCAGCACATCCGCGCCCTGGTCTTTCACGCGCTGGGCGATGGGGGCAGTCAGGCCATAGCCGTCGACCACGCGGTCGGGCACCAGGTAGTTGACATGCTGCGCGCCCAGCAGGCGCAGGCCGCGCATGGCCACGGCACAGGCGGTGGCGCCATCGCAGTCGTAGTCGGCCACGATGCACAGGCGTTTGTTGGCGGCAATCGCATCGGCCAGCAACACGGCGGCGCGGTCCAGGCCCAGCATGGTGGCGGGCGGCAGCAGCTTGCCCAGCGCGTCGTCGAGTTCGTCGGTACCGGTCACGCCGCGTGCGGCGTACAGGCGTGCCAGCAGCGGGTGGATGCCGGCCTGCTCCAGTGCCCAGACGGAGCGTGGAGGGATGTCGCGGGGGACGATGTTCATAGAGACTTCAATAGATCAATGGCAGATAGCGGCAGCATGCGTCGGCGCAGCCGCTCCCAGGTGGAAAGAGGATGGGGTTCGAGGGTCAGCGCCTGGGTTTCACCACACAGGGTGAGCCGCACGGCTTCGCCGTTTTGCAGACGCTGTACATCGTGCGCCAGCGTCGTGGCGTCCAGCGCGTGCCAGGCAGTGACCCAGGCCGCAGCATCGTCGTTGAGCGCGGGAATACGCAAGGCGTCGCGCACCGAACACACGCTGTCTTGCTGCGCCGTGCTGGTTGCGTCTTGCAGCGTGCCGGTGCCGCTGACCCAGAAGGCGTTGACGCTGGGCAACTGCGTGTTGTGGCGGTGCTCGTTGACGGTGTGGGTGTAAAGCAGCATCTGCATTTCGTTTTGCAGGCGGCGCATGGGCTGCGCTTGCGGTTGGCGTGGCATCCAGGCATCCACCGTGTGGCCCGCCACCCGGTCCAGCGATGCGGTGGGCAGATTGGCAAATACCGCGCCGTGCGCCAGCCAGCGCGTGTAGGCATGGCCCAGCGGATGCGGGAACAGGGTGATGCCGTCCTCGGCAAAGTAGGGCTGCATGGCCAGGTAGAGGGTTTCTGCGTCACGCGGCGTGAGGCTGAGCTTTTGCGGATCGGCCATGGCCACGTGGTCGCTGTGTACGTCCCAGTGGCAGGGCGTGACCCAGGCCCATCCGTCGGGGCCATGCAGCGCGGTCAGGCCCAGGCGGTGTGCATCCTGCGCGGCCCAGGGCAGCAGGCCATCGGCGCCTGCCAGGCCCATGGCATTTGCCAGCACGCGCTCGTGGATGGGCGTGTGATCGCCGGCTTGGCCCTGCAGCCGCTCACCGGGCGTGAGCACCTGCAGCAGGCGGCCCAGATGGGGCAGGGCCAGATGTGCCAGCGCCTGCTGGCACTGGGGGCCGGCAGGTGCCGCATGGGTGATCAAGGTGTGCATGGGGCGATTGTCCCGCATGGATGCCACAATTCAAGGGTGAAACAAATTCCTTACGAACTCCGCATCGGCTGGCGCTACACCCGCGCCGGCCGCGCCACCCGGCGCAACGGTTTTATCTCTTTCATCTCGGGTGTCTCCATGCTGGGCATTGCGCTGGGGGTGGCGGCGCTGATCATTGTGCTCAGTGTGATGAACGGCTTCCAGAAGGAAGTGCGTGACCGCATGCTGGGCGTGGTCTCGCACATCGAGATCTACGCCGCAGGTGGCCAGGCACTGCCCGATGTGCAGCAGACGCTGGCCCAGGCCAAGGCGAATCCGCAGGTGATTGGTGCTGCACCGTTCATCGCCGCGCAGGCCTTGCTGGCGCGCGGGGAAGACATGCGTGGCGTGATGGTGCGTGGCATTGACCCGGCGCTGGAGCATGAGGTGACTGACCTCGCGTCGGGCGCCCAGGCGGCCGTGCTGGCGCAATTGGTGCCGGGCGAATTTGGGGTGGTGCTGGGGGCCGAGCTGGCGCGTTCTCTGGGCGTGCGCGCTGGCGACAAGGTCACGCTGGTGGCGCCCAGCGGGCAGGTCACACCGGCTGGTGTGGTGCCGCGGCTCAAGCAGATGTCGGTGGTGGGCACGTTTGACTCGGGCCACTTTGAATACGACTCGGCCATGGCCTTTGCCCATGTGGAAGACACGGCCAAGATATTCCGGCTCGAAGGCCCCTCGGGCGTGCGCCTGAAACTGCGCGACCTGCACCAGGCGCGCCAGGTGGCCGACGAGCTGAGCAAGACCATGACCGGCGACCTGCTGCTGCGCGACTGGACACGCCAGAACCGCACCTGGTTTGCCGCGGTGCAGGTGGAAAAACGCATGATGTTCATCATCCTCACGCTGATCGTGGCCGTGGCCGCGTTCAACCTGGTGTCCACGTTGGTGATGACGGTGACCGACAAACGTGCCGACATTGCCATCCTACGCACGCTGGGTGCCAGCCCGGGCAGCATCATGGGGATTTTTGTGGTGCAGGGCGCCATGGTCGGTGTGATCGGCACGCTGGCCGGGCTGCTGCTGGGCTTGGGTGTTGCGTTCAACATTGATGTGATCGTGCCCGCGCTGGAGCATGCGCTGGGCGCGAGCTTCTTGCCGAAAGACATTTACCTGATCAGCCGCATGCCCAGCGACCCGCAGCAGGCCGATATCGTGCCCGTGGCGCTGATTTCCCTGTTGATGGCTTTTGTGGCCACGCTGTACCCGAGCTGGCGTGCCAGCCAGGTCAACCCTGCGGAGGCCTTGCGTTATGAGTGATACCACCAACACGCCCCAGGTGCCAGGTGCCCTGGCGGCCGCGCACTACCAATGGGTGGCCGATATGGGCAAATCACCCGCTGCCAGTGCGGGCCAAGGAGAACTGCTCATGCAGGTGCGCGGTCTGACCAAGCGCTTTCATGAAGGGCGCCTGGATGTGACGGTGCTGCAGGGCGTGGACCTGGATGTGCGTCGGGGTGAAACCCTGGCCATCGTGGGTGCCTCGGGCTCTGGCAAAAGCACCTTGCTGCACTTGATGGGTGGTTTGGATGCGCCCACCAGCGGCAGTGTGGTGTTGCACGGCAAGCCCTTGGCAGGCCTAAGCGCTGCCGAACAGGGCCGTTTGCGCAACCGCCATCTGGGTTTTGTCTACCAGTTCCACCACCTGTTGCCGGAGTTCAGCGCGCTGGACAACGTCGCCATGCCATTGACAATTCGGCGTGTAGCCCCCGCCGATGCTGCGCAAGCAGCTATGAAAATGCTAGCGGCTGTAGGACTGAAAGACCGCGCCCACCACCGGCCGGCCGAGCTGTCGGGCGGGGAGCGCCAGCGTGTGGCGATAGCCCGGGCACTGGTCACCAACCCCGACTGTGTGCTGGCCGATGAGCCCACGGGCAACCTAGACCGCAGCACCGCTGACGGCGTGTTTGCGCTGATGCTGCAACTGGCGCGTGACCAGGGCACGGCCTTTGTGCTGGTCACCCACGACGGCACGCTGGCCGCGCGCTGCAGCCGCCAGTTGCACCTGGAAACCGGGCGACTGGTGCCGGACCACACGCTTGCCGCTTAAGGGCGCGCCGTGCGCTGGATCGACACCCACTGCCATCTCGATGCATGGGAGTTTGGGCCACTAGCCCAGGAGGTACGTGCGCGGGCTGCTATCAAAGGTGTAGCGTATTGCGTGATTCCAGCGGTTGAAGTGGGCAATTTCGATGCGGTGCGCACCCTGGCCCACGCCACGGGTGACAGCTATTGCCTGGGCATTCACCCGCTGTACGTGCCACGCGCCAACCCCGGTGATCTGGCGCTGCTGGAGGCGGAATTGGCCGCACGCCACAGTGACCCACGCTTGGTGGGCGTCGGGGAGATCGGGCTGGACTACTTTGTGCCCGCGCTGCAGCAGGAGCCGCAGCGCACCCAACAGGAAAATTTTTACCGCGCCCAGCTCCGGCTTGCGCGCCAGTACGGCCTGCCGGTGGTGCTGCATGTGCGCCGCTCGGCCGATCGGCTGCTCAAACACCTGCGCGATCTGTCACGCCACGGCCCGGCGTGGACGGGCATTGCCCATGCATTCAACGGCAGCGAAGTGCAGGCGCAGGAGTTCATCCGCCTGGGGTTCAAGCTGGGCTTTGGCGGCGCGGTGACGTTTGAGCGTGCATTGCAACTGCGCCATCTGGCCAAGACCTTGCCGCTGGAGTCCATCGTGCTGGAAACCGATGCGCCCGATATCCCGCCGCATTGGCTGTACGCCACGGCAGAGCAGCGCGCCCAGGGCCAGCCACAAGGGCGCAATGAACCCGGCGAGTTGCCGCGTATTGCCGAGGTGGTGGCCCAGTTGCGTGGCATGCCGGTGGAAGCGCTGGCAGAGGCCACCACGCAAAACGCCTGTGCGGCGCTGCCGCGTCTTGGCGCGCTGCTGGTATAAATCCCTATGCCCAGAAAAGAACCCATCCAACACCCCGAAGTGAATTTCTCCGAAGAGGGGCCGATACGGCACCTGCACCTGGGCAGTGAATGGATTCAGGGCTCCATGCTGGTGGATGCGCCGACGGTGCTGGTGCACGAGTACATCCAGCGCATGATGGCCTGGCTGTTGTTTGTCGACCCAGCGACGGTTGGCAAACGCCAGGCGCTGCAGTTGGGGCTGGGCGCGGGCTCGCTCACCAAGTTCTGCCACAAGGAACTGAAGATGAAGACCACGGCGATTGAACTCAACCCACAGGTGTTGCATGCGTGCCGCGGCTGGTTCAAGCTGCCGGCCGACAACGCACGCATGCAGGTGGTGCTGGGCGACGCCGCACAGGAAATCCGCCAGCCGCATTGGCTGGGTGCAGTGGACGCGCTGCAGGTGGACTTGTATGACGAAGAGGCCGCAGCGCCCGTGCTCGACAGCACCGACTTCTACGCCGACTGCCGCAACACGCTGACGGAGGAGGGTTGCATGACGGTAAACCTGTTTGGCCGCAGCTCCAGTTACCAGAAGAGTGTGGACAAGATCTCTGCAGCGTTTGGCAAAGACGCTTTGTGGGCGTTTAAATCCACCCGCGAGGGCAATACCGTCGTGCTGGCCCAGCGCACACCCTCGCGCCCCAAGCGGGCCCTCTGGGCCGAGCGGGCTGAAGTCATCAAGGCCCAATGGGGCTTGCCCGCAGACAAATGGATTCGTGTTTTCAAGCCGGTGACACCATGAGTACAAGCCCTAAACGTCCCGCAGCAACTGCCGCCGTGTACTCCGGGCCCCTGGACTGGCGCAAGCTGGTGGAGTGGCTGCACCACGATGCCGTCATTTCTGACGAAGAGGCTCAGCGCACCATTGCCCGCTGCTCCCAGGCCGAGAGTGCGCAGCATCCGCTGGTGCGCCTGGCCAGTGTCTCCATGCGGCGTGTCTCCGACGGCAAGGCGCTGGATATCGAGACACTCACGCAGTGGTTGGCAGGACGCGCGGGGTTGAACTATCTGCGCATCGATCCGCTCAAGGTCGATGTGGGCAAAGTGGCCGACGCCATGGGCGCGGCTTATGCCGAGCGCCACAAGATTTTGCCGGTGGTGGTGACCTCCACCGAAATCACCGTGGCCACGGCTGAGCCGTTTATTGCCGACTGGGTGGCCGAGGTAGAGCGCCAATCGCGCCGCGGCGTGCGCCGCGTAGTGGCCAGCCCGCAAGAGATTCACCGCTACACCGCCGAGTTTTATGCACTGGCCAAGTCGGTGCGCGCGGCCAGCAAGTCGGGTGTGAACAACGGCGCGAGTTTTGAGCAACTGGTGGAGTTGGGCAAGAGCAATAAACAGCTCGACGCCAATGACCAGGGCGTGGTGCAGGTGGTGGACTGGCTGTGGCAATACGCCTTTGACCAGCGCGCCAGTGATATCCACCTGGAGCCGCGCCGCGAGCAGGGCGTGATCCGCTTCCGCATCGACGGTGTGCTGCACCCGGTGTACCAGATGCCCATGGGCGTTCTCAACGCGATGACGGCACGCATCAAGCTGCTGGGCCGCATGGACGTGATTGAAAAACGCCGCCCGCAGGATGGCCGCATCAAGACGCGCAACCCGCGCGGTGATGAAATTGAAATGCGGATTTCCACCTTGCCCACCGCCTTTGGCGAGAAGATGGTGATGCGTATTTTTGACCCCGACAACGCGGTGAAGGACCTGGATGCGCTGGGCTTCACCTCCCACGACGCCACGCGCTGGGAAGCGCTGGTGAAACGCCCGCACGGCATCATCTTGGTGACCGGTCCCACGGGCTCCGGCAAAACCACCACGCTGTACTCGACGCTCAAACGCGTCGCCACCGAAGAGGTCAACGTCAGCACGGTGGAAGACCCGATTGAAATGATCGAGCCGGCCTTTAACCAGACCCAGGTGCAGCCGCAACTGGATTTTGGTTTCCCCCAGGGCCTGCGTGCGCTGATGCGGCAGGACCCGGACATCATCATGGTCGGCGAAATCCGCGATCTGGAAACCGCCGAGATGGCGGTGCAGGCCGCGCTGACCGGCCACCTGGTGTTTTCTACCCTGCACACCAACGACGCGCCCTCGGCCGTCACGCGCCTGATGGAGCTGGGCATTCCACCTTACCTGATCAATGCCACGCTCCTGGGCGTGCTGGCGCAGCGCCTGGTGCGCACCCTGTGCAAGCAATGCCGGGTGCGTGACGAAGAGACACCGCGCGAGGCATTGGGCGAGCTGGTCAAGCCCTGGCAGATCAATGGTGGTTACAAGCCGTACAAGCCGGTGGGTTGTGTGGATTGCCGCATGACCGGTTTCATGGGCCGCATGGGCCTGTACGAGCTGCTGGTGGTCACCGAAGGCTTCAAATCCAAGGTCAGTGCAGACCCCAGCATGGATGCCCTGCGCCGCCAGGCCGTGGCTGACGGCATGCGCCCCTTGCGTCTGGCGGGTGCTTTGCGCGTGGCCGAAGGCCAGACGGTTATTGAAGAAGTATTGACGTCCACACCACCCCTGAGTTGAAAAGCCTGAGGAATCGAGGGGTTTTCCGTGCAAAATGCGCAACTGGTCAAAATTTGAGGAGACACGTTTTGAATATAAAAAGCCAAAAAGACTTTTTTTCAGGTCTTATGTTTATGGGCGTTGGAGTGGCCTTTGCGTGGGGTGCGACAGGCTACACCCTGGGTAACGGTGCACGCATGGGGCCCGGTTACTTTCCCCTGGTGCTCGGCATCCTGCTGGCATTTCTGGGTGGGGTGATCACCTTTACGGCCCTGGTGGTGGAAACCGTGGACGGTGACAAGGTCGGCAAGTTCGCCTGGAAGCCGCTGTTTTTCATCATCATGGCCAATCTGGTGTTTGGCGTCTGCATCGGTGGCCTGCCCAGTATTGGCTTGCCTCCCCTGGGGCTGATCATTGGCATCTTCCTGTTGACTTTCATCTCCAGCAATGCCGGTGATGAGTTCAAGTTCAAGGAAGTCGTCGTTCTGGCCACCATACTGGCCGTGATGAGCTACCTCGCCTTTATCGTGCTGCTCAAGCTGCAGTTCCCGGTATGGCCCGTTTTGTCCAAATTCTGAGAGAGCCCCACCATGGATCTGTTTAATAACCTCGCGCTCGGATTTGGTGTTGCGTTCACCGTTCAGAACCTGATTTACGCCTTCGTCGGCTGTCTGCTGGGTACCCTCATTGGCGTGCTCCCTGGCATCGGGCCTCTGGCCACCATTGCCATGCTGCTGCCTGCCACCTACGCACTGCCACCCGTGGCCGCGCTGATCATGCTGGCCGGTATCTACTACGGCGCCCAGTACGGTGGCTCCACCACGGCGATTCTGGTGAACCTCCCAGGCGAATCGTCTTCCGTCGTCACGGTGATTGACGGCTACCAGATGGCGCGCAATGGCCGGGCCGGTCCCGCGCTGGCAGCCGCCGGTCTGGGTTCGTTCTTTGCTGGCTGCGTCGGTACGCTGATCCTGGCGGCCTTTGCGGCCCCGCTGACCGAGTTGGCCTTCAAGTTCGGCCCAGCAGAGTATTTCTCGCTGATGATTCTGGGCCTGATCGGCGCTGTGGTGCTGGCTTCCGGTTCCCTGCTCAAAGCGGTGGCCATGATTGTGCTGGGCTTGCTCATGGGCATGGTCGGCACCGACGTGAACTCGGGCGTGGCCCGTTTCAGCTTTGACATCCCCGAACTCACTGACGGCATTGGCTTCATCGTCATTGCCATGGGCGTTTTCGGCTACGGTGAAATCATCAGCAACCTGTCCAAACATGAGAGCGAACGCGAGGTCTTTACGGCCTCCGTCTCGGGACTCATGCCGACCAAGGAAGACTTCAAGAACATGATTCCAGCGGTGCTGCGCGGTACGGCCCTGGGCTCGATCCTGGGTATCCTGCCCGGTGGCGGTGCCGTGATGGCGGCCTTTGCGGCCTACACCCTGGAGAAGAAGACCAAGTTGCGTCCGGGTGAAGTGCCGTTTGGCAAGGGCAACATCCGCGGCGTGGCAGCCCCTGAGGCGGCCAACAACGCAGGTGCACAAACCTCTTTCATCCCCTTGCTGACCCTGGGTATTCCACCCAATGCGGTGATGGCGCTGATGGTCGGTGCCATGACGATCCACAACATCCAGCCCGGTCCGCAGGTCATGACCAGCAACCCCGAGTTGTTCTGGGGCCTGATTGCCTCGATGTGGATCGGCAATCTGATGCTGGTCGTGCTGAACCTGCCGCTGATCGGCATCTGGATCAAGCTGCTGACCGTGCCTTATCGCTGGTTGTTCCCGTCCATCGTGCTGTTCTGCGCGATTGGCGTGTACTCGACCAACAACAACACCTTTGACATCTGGATGGTGGGCATCTTTGGCTTCATCGGATACCTGTTCATCAAGCTGGGTGCGGAGCCTGCGCCGTTGTTGCTGGGCTTTATTCTGGGGCCGATGATGGAAGAGTATCTGCGCCGGGCCCTGCTGCTCAGCCGCGGTGACTGGAGCGTGTTCCTGACACGTCCGCTGTCTGCCGGTCTGCTGGCTGCTGCGGTGCTGCTGCTGGCAGTGGTGCTCATGCCGTCTGTCAAATCGAAGCGGGAAGAGGCGTTTGTCGAGGATTGATATCCACGCATTCGGACTCACCAACAAAAGGCACCTTCGGGTGCCTTTTGTTTTTAGGGCTCATAGGAAAAACCAATGCGCTTCATTGGATCAATCAAACCAAAACATGGTGCGCAGGGCCTAAGATTCAACCTGTTCATGTTTGGAACAGCAACTTCAAGAGGAAATCACCATGTCTTTGATCAACACCCAAGTTCAGCCCTTCAAGACGGAAGCCTTTCACAACGGCAAGTTCGTGACCGTGTCCAACGAAAGCCTCAAGGGCAAATGGTCTGTGCTGATTTTCATGCCTGCCGCTTTCACCTTCAACTGCCCCACCGAAGTGGAAGACGCCGCTGACAACTACGCCGAGTTCCAAAAGGCCGGTGCTGAGGTCTACATCGTCACCACCGACACCCACTTCGCACACAAGGTGTGGCATGAGACTTCCCCAGCCGTTGGCAAGGCCAAGTTCCCACTGGTGGGCGACCCCACCCATGCGCTGACACGCGCCTTTGACGTGCATATCGACGAAGAAGGCCTGGCACTGCGCGGCACCTTCATCATCAACCCCGAAGGCACGATCAAGACGCTGGAAATCCATTCCAACGAAATCGCCCGTGACGTCAAGGAAACCCTGCGCAAGCTCAAGGCTGCCCAGTACACCGCCGCTCACCCCGGTGAAGTGTGCCCAGCCAAATGGAATGACGGCGCAAAGACCATCACTCCGTCGCTGGATCTGGTCGGCAAGATCTGATTGATACCACCGAAGCTACTGCGCGAGTCATGCGCGGCGTTGGGCGGTGCTCGGAATCCTCACGTACGGGTGTACGTTCCGGTTCCTGTGCTCCGTCCGCCTAACGCCTGACCCGCTCGCTACGCTTCAGCGGCATCAATCGTTGGCCGGACAGCGTCAAGGCGTGTTGCGCCTTGCCGTCCGGCTTTTTTACGCCAAAAATGGCTGTAGCCCGCATGGAATGTGCGCAAGCAGCTACCAAATTTATAGTAAATAGAAGGAATTCACCATGCTCGACGACACACTCAAAGCCCAACTCGCTGCCTACCTGGAACGCGTGACGCTGCCTATCGAGATCGTGGCGTCCCTCGGTGACGACGACAACTCCGTGCAGATGCGCGAGTTGCTGCAAACCATCCAGACGGCGCGCGCCGACAAGATCACCGTGGCCTATGACGGCCAGGACGCACGCAAGCCTTCGTTCACGCTCAAGCGCGCTGGCACTGCCACCAGCCTGCGTTTTGCCGGCTTGCCGCTGGGCCATGAATTCACCTCGCTGGTGCTGGCCTTGCTGTGGAGCGGCGGCCATCCGCCCAAGGTGGAGCAGGATGTGATTGATCAGATCAAAGCTTTGTCTCCTGTTGATGGCGGAGACTTCAACTTTGAGGTCTACATGAGCCTCACCTGCCACAACTGCCCCGACGTGGTGCAGGCGCTAAGCCTGATGGCGGTCTTGAACCCCAAAGTGAAAACCACCGTGATCGAAGGCGGCGCGTTCCAGGATGAAGTCAACGCCCGTGAAATCATGGCCGTGCCCAGCGTTTACCTCAATGGCGCGCTGTTCGGCAATGGCCGCATGCTGGTCGAAGAAATCGTGGCCAAGCTCGACACTGGCGCGGCCGACAAGGACGCCGCCAAGCTCAATGCCAAGGATCCGTTTGACGTGTTGATCGTCGGCGGCGGTCCCGCCGGTGCGGCGGCTGCCGTCTACGCCGCACGCAAGGGCATCCGCGTGGGTGTGGCTGCAGAGCGTTTTGGTGGCCAGGTGAATGACACCATGTCTATCGAAAACTATATCTCGGTGCAAGAGACGGACGGCCCCAAGTTTGCTGCCGCACTGGAGGCGCAAACCCGCTCCTACGGCGTGGACATCATGAACCTGCAACGCGCCGACAAGATCATCCCGGCCTCAGAGCCCGGCGGCTTGGCCGAAGTGGTGCTCGCCAACGGTGGCAGCCTCAAGGCGAAGACCATCATCCTCTCCACCGGCGCGCGTTGGCGCAATGTCAACGTACCCGGCGAACAGGAGTACAAGAACAAAGGCGTGGCCTACTGCCCGCATTGCGATGGCCCGCTGTTCAAGGGCAAAGATGTGGCTGTGATCGGTGGCGGCAACTCCGGTGTGGAAGCGGCCATTGATTTGGCCGGCCTGGTGCGCCACGTGACCGTGTTTGAGTTCATGCCCGAACTCAAGGCCGACGCCGTGCTGGTGAAAAAACTGCACAGCTTGCCCAACGTCACCGTGCACACCAACACGCAGACCACCGAGATCACCGGTGCGGACGGCAAGGTCAACGGCATCAAGTACAAGAACCGCGAGACGGGCACAGAGTCCCTGCTGCCGCTGGAAGGCGTGTTTGTACAGATTGGTCTGGTGCCCAACACGGAGTGGCTGAAGGGCACCGTGGACCTGAGCAAGTTCGGCGAGATCGAAGTCGACGCCAAGGGCCACACCAATGTGCCGGGTGTGTTCGCTGCGGGCGATTGCACCACCGTGCCGTTCAAGCAGATCGTGATTGCGGCGGGGGATGGGTCCAAGGCGGCGCTGAGTGCGTTTGACCATTTGATTCGCTCGCCTATCGCGGCATAGTCTTCGTCCCGTTCGGGCGGAGCACCTTCCGTTCGGGTTGAACAATCCCCGTTCAGGCCGCCCCACCCGCCCGTACGGGCTGAATACTCCCACCCGTTCGGGCTGAGCCTGTCGAAGCCTTTGAGTTCTTTTGAATTCAAAGGCTTTTTTCTTTGCACCCGCAGCAGCCCCGGGGTAAGCCCCTCCGCGAATGTCCTCCGCCCTGCGGGCTCCCCCTTTATTTCGCTGCGGGACTCACCCCGCGTCTGCTGCTCCATGTTTGGGCACAGAGTCGCTACTTTCAGTTTGCAAAATCACCCAAACGGGGGATGCCCAAAGCACAGTAATCGGGTCAGAATCACCTCGTGGCTAAGTCAAGCTACATCGGTCACAGTGCGGGGTTTGTCGCTATTTTTAATAGAGCAAACTATTCAATAGAGGTAAGGGGAAAGGTCGCTTCATATGGTTAGTCTCGCCACGTTATCTCGCAGTACCTTGCGGTATAAATTACGTTAGCCATCATGAAACGACCGCGTCTAGTTCGAGCCATGGGAGCTTTGGGTGTTGTGCTTTCCGTCATCGCAGGAGCCGTCGCGCTCGTCATGACACTTGGCTTTTCGTGCCACTACTTCCCGCGAAATTCGCTCCAGAGCATGTATCGGGACCTCGGCGTCGTTTGGATGGCGTCGCTGTACTCGGTCGCCGTTCTGGTTTCCGGTTCAGTTCTACCTTGGCGTCCTGCCCGCAATCCGAAGGTCGGCGGATCGGATGGCTAACTTGTCGGTCGACACGGACACGTTGCGGCAAGGGGCCGCACGGCGCCGTTGGAAATCGTGCACCGCGCGGCCCCTTGCCGCAACGCGCCGGTCACCTTCACGTTATGTTCCCGTTCCACTGAGGTTTTAAAAATGTTGTTCCGCCCGCCGCGTGCTTTGATTTCAAGGCTTGAAGCCGCTCTCCTTTTATGCATTTCGCTCTGCGCTAGCCATGTAGTGCACGCACAGGCACCGGCCGAGGCAGGCCCACCCAAATCGATCTGGCTGGTAAAGCAGCTTTCTTGCAATGGCTTTGTGGCGCACGAGATGGCCCGTAGTCCTGACGCCGCCGAAATTGGACGCACTGGCATCGTGAAGATTCCGAACCTGCAGATGGAATTCATTGTTCCGAGTATTCCGGAGTTGGCGGTGAGCTCGGTCAAGCTGGCTTTTGATGACCGTGGGCGGAAGGTCGTGGATCACTACGTGCTTCTCTCTCGGAATGACTTGGATGATCCAGTGGCGGCGGTGATGGTGACCGAACTTCCTTCTTCGGTTGACACACCTCAAAAGGCATTGGGAGCGGCGGTAGCTGGTGAACGTGACAACCTGCGGGGCACGTCCGCTCAACCGACGCTTGAGCGTATTAGTACTTCTTGGGGTGAAGGCTTGGATATCTTCGTACCGAACCGCATTGGTTCGCCCTGCTTCCCGGCAGCGCGTTTCAAATTGACCGCTGATTCGGAAACGAAGCCTACCATTAGCTTGAGCCGATTCGTCACTCTGCCAGGGCGACTGATTCAGTTTGCTCTTATCCTACCTGTCACGCCGGGAACACCGCTTGAGGCGCAAAAGGCGAATGCACGCCGGATAATGGAAATCTATGCAGCAGGACTGAGAGCGCGGTAGGTGCTCTACTAGGCTAGGCTTGATACCTCAGATGAGACATAACAGGTCGTTCGACGCGGATACGCAGCGCCATCGCGCTGATCAACGATGACGCTAAAGCATTCTTATCTACACGCGCCCAGACCAAACCAGATCAGAATGGTTAGGCGTTCTTCGATGTGACGAAATTTAGATAAAAAATGCCTGTAGCCCTCGTAGGTATTGTGCAACCAGCTATGAATTACATAGCAATCGAAGCCTCTAAGACCACAAACGCTCCAACCCACCCTCCGGCAAAAACCGCTTGTTGCGGATATACAGCCGCGTAGGGCCGGGCAGGGCGCGTTGGTGCACCGAGTGCTGCGGGTCGCCGGGGTAGCAAAGAAAAACTTCGCCGTTGTCCGTGTAGTTCTCCGGGCAGATACAAGGCGGCATCTGTTGCCGTGCGGCATGCAACACATCTGCAGCATTGTCAAAACGTGCCAGGTGCGCCAGGCTCATGATTTGCGGCGGGGCCATTTCGATCTCGCCGCGGTCGTAGCGTTGCAAGGCTTCCTTGGGTGTGAGCCACACGCTGGCGGTGGTTTCAAAGTTGTCGTGGCTGGCGACTTGGTTTGCAGGGGCCAGGGCGAGGAAGAAGCGGGTGTCGAAGCGCTTCTTGCTCAGCGCCGCCATGCGCGGTGTGACCCAGCGGCTCCAGGGCACCAGTTGGCTGGCTTGCAGTTGGGTTTCGGGGCTGGCCAGCCAGGCTTGCCAGTCGCCTGACGTGGCTCCGCAGGGGCGGCTGTTGCCTTGGGCCAGCAGCACGCCAGCTTCTTCAAACATTTCGCGCAGCGCCGCCACAAACAGACCAGCGGCGACGCTGCCTTCCAGTTCCGGTTCGCCCAGATGCTGCACCAATGTGCCCAAGGGGGTGTCCAGCGCGGCCAGCGCGGTGGGTGACTGGTCGTGGGCGTCGAGCTTGCCGCCGGGGAATACATAGGCTTCACCAAAGGTGTCGGACAGGCCACTGCGTTTCATCAGAAATACTTCAAGCCCTGAAGCGCCATCGCGCAGCAGGACAACGGTGGCGGCGTCGCGGGGTTGGCCGTCGGCGGGTTGCAGGGTGGCTTGCATGGGGGGTCTTTTCTGCTTTGCTTTTTGGTGAGCGATTGCTTGAATTAAAGTACGTCCAGCGGGCAAGGGCTATACGCACAAGCCCCTATGGCTTCGCCCTTCGGCAAGCTCAGGACAGGCCAAGCTCAGCCCGAACGGCTGTATATCAACGACAAAGAGGAAATAGCGATGAATCTGGATTTCAAAGGCCGTGTAGCCATTGTGACGGGCGCGGGCGGTGGCCTGGGTCGCCAACATGCCTTGGCGCTCGCAGCGCGGGGCGCCAAAGTGGTAGTCAATGACCTGGGCGGTGCGCGGGATGGCTCCGGCGGCTCGCTCAGTGCGGCCGAATCGGTAGTCGCGGAAATCCGTGCCGCGGGTGGTGAGGCCATGGCCAACGGCGCATCGGTGACTGACTTTGACGCGGTGCAAGCGATGGTGCAGCAGGCCGTGGACACTTGGGGCCGGGTGGACATTCTGGTGAACAACGCGGGCATCTTGCGCGACAAATCGTTTGCCAAGATGGAGCTGGCCGATTTCCGCCTGGTGATGGACGTGCACCTGATGGGCGCGGTGCATTGCTGCAAAGCTGTCTGGCCGCACATGAACGCACAGAAGTACGGCCGCATTCTGATGACCACTTCGTCCTCCGGTCTGTACGGCAACTTTGGCCAGAGCAACTACGGCGCGGCCAAGCTGGCGCTGGTGGGCCTGATGCAGACGCTGTCGATTGAAGGCGCCAAGAACAACATTTGTGTCAACAGCCTGGCGCCCACCGCCGCCACACGCATGACCGAAGACCTGATGCCACCTGCCGTGCTGGAGGCGCTCAAGCCCGAAGCCGTGGTGCCTGCCATGCTGGTGCTGGTGGCTGAGAGCGCGCCTACGCGCACCATCCTGTGCGCGGGTGCCGGCAGTGTCGAAGCCGCCCACATCACGCTGACCCAGGGCGCCTGGATTGGGCTGGACGCACAGTCGCCCGAGCGCCTGGCTGAGCAGTTGGCGCAGGTGCGTGACCGTTTGGGTGAAGCTGTGCCCGAGAGTGGTGCCGCACAGGGCTCTTTGGAAATTGCCCGCGCCACGGCCAAGCTCGGCTAAGCCCTACGACAGGTTCAGTGGCTCTCGCTGGGCGGCTGGTCCAGCGGCCCCAAATCAGAGGCCAGCGCCATGCGCTCGGCCTCGTCAATCACGGCGGCCGGGTCTGCGCTGCTGGCGGTCACCATCACAATGCCAATGCTGAAGCGTGGGCTGAAAGTGTGGTGGCCTTCGTCCATGCCCACCACGCCCAGTGGTTTGGCCATCAGGTAACGCAGGCGTGACACCGTGCGCAACACCAGCTTGGGGTGTTTGATGCTGGACACCACCACCACGAAACAACGTGGGTGGTACAGCCCCACCACACTGCGAAAACCCACAGCGCGGCGCACCCGTGCAGTCAACGCGGCCAGGATTTGCTGGTCCACATGGTGGCCCGCCACCTCGCCCAGTTCATACAGGTTGCGCAGGTGCAGACAGATCACCGCACATTGGGTGTTCATGCGCGCGCTGCGCCAGAAGGCGTCATCCACCTTGGACAGCAGGATGGAACCCTTGGGCAAACCGGTGGCCGGGTCCACTCCTTGCGCCAGCCCGGCCAGGCGCTCCAGCCGCCGGTTCATGCGGCCACGCCGGATGCTCAGCGAGGTCACGATCAAAAAGTAAGACACGGTGGAAACGGCAGTCAAGATCTGTAACGGCAGGCCAAGTGCGCCTGGCCGCAGTGCGTGACCGTACAGGCCTGCAATCATGAGCGCGAGGAACAGGCAGGCCAGCACCATCCAGCGTGCCAGCCGGTCCCCCAGCAGCGCCGCACGTACCGAGGCCAGTGTGGACAGCAACACGGCCACGCAACTGATCGCAGCGGTGACCACCATCAAACCCGCCGCATCGTGGGCGGAATACCCCAGTGAGAGCACGGCCAGAAAAACCGCTGCGATGACCATCAGCGTGGAGCCCCAGACGATGGTGTAGTGCACCACCGGGTCTTCTGCCGCCACACCCAGCCAGAGCCCGAGGTAGGTGAGTGCCAATGCGCCACACAGCGGCCCCAGGCTGACCTTGAAAACCAGCACCGGTATGGCGGGCAATTCAGGCAGCAGGAATTCGGGCAGCCCGGTCATCAGACCACAGCTGGTGCCCGTGAGCACGATAAAGATCAACCCGCGCCAGGAGCCAACGCTACGGCTGATGAGCACATCCGAGATCGCCATGGCCGCCAGGGTCAGCAGGCCCCCCAACATGGCACACCAGACGACAAGCTCGGAAGTGATCATGGTGCGGATTATTGCCCTGTGGCGGGGATTGGGCTAGGGCCTGTTCACACAAATTTCCCGCGTGTGAACAGGCCCTAGTGCTTGGTCGGTTCCGGCTTCAGTGCGTCCGCCCAGACACGGTGTGAGATATGGGTGCCCAGTTTGTCCAGTATCAAAGGCACAAACTCCGGGTGCACCTCATGGCCGATGAACGGCAATACTTCGGCCGTGATGTCGGTGTCCAGATCGCGCAGGTGGTGCGCCGCCAGGACGGTGTGGCTGTAAGGGATGACAGCATCCTGTTTGCCGTGCAAAAAATGGATGGTGCCGGGGTAGGTGCTGTGCGATGGAAGCTGGGCAAAACGGCCACTGATGGCCACCACCCGGCTCGCCAGTGCCGGTGGCACCTGGGTGGACTCCAGCGCCATGATGGCGCCTTGCGAGAACCCGATGAGCGCCGTGGCTTCGGGCCCCAGGCCTGCTTGCGCCTGCCAATGCTGGATGCAGTCGATAAATGCGGGCATGGCATCCGCAATGCGGCCGAGCCGGTTGTCTTCGGTGATACCGGCCACGCTGAACCACTGAAAGCCGCCGGGTGCGTGGCTGGGGTAGGGCGAATTCACAGAAACTACCATGGCCTGCGGAAAACGTTCGGCCAGTTGCTGGCCCAGCGGTCCCATGGACCGGGCGTTCGAGCCTACGCCGTGGAACAACAGGATCAGTTGTGCCGGCTGGGCGGGGTTTTGAAGGATGAGTGCGTCCTGGGGCATTGAAATCTCCGCTTTGACTGCAATCTACAACGAATATGGCAATGGTCCGGGCTGTGTGCAGAAAATTTCAGCCTGTGTTACCTTTGCGCCGCACAAAACGTAGAAGGGCCATTGGCATGGACAGTTTCACAGAGGCCCTTGGCACTCTTACCCCCCAGCGCCTGCTGGGTATTCGCCGCGGGGTGGAGAAAGAAAGTTTGCGCGCACTACCCACAGGGGCGTTGGCCATGACACCGCACCCGGTGGCGCTGGGCTCGGCGCTCACGCATCCGCATATCACCACGGACTTCAGCGAATCGCAGGTGGAGCTGATCACCGGCGTGCACGCGGGCGTACAGGAGTGTGTGGACGAGCTCACGCAGGTGCAGCAGTTCACTATGGCCGCATTGGGCGAGGAAATGTTGTGGGTGTCCAGCATGCCCTGTGGCCTGCCCACCGGTGAACAGATCCCGATTGGCCAGTACGGTGTGTCCAATGTGGGGCAGTCCAAAAGTGTCTACCGCATGGGGCTTGGCTACCGCTACGGGCGTCGCATGCAGACCATTTCCGGCATCCACTACAACTGGTCGTTGCCCGATGTGTCCAGCGATGCCTACTTCGGGCTGATCCGCAACTTCCGCCGCCACGCCTTTTTGCTGCTGTACCTGTTTGGCGCTTCACCAGCCGTGTGTTCTACCTTTGTGGCGGGACGCCCGCACCAGTTGCAGGCGCTCAGCGCCAACACCATGTATTTACCCTATGCCACCTCGCTGCGCATGGGCCGATTGGGCTACCAGAGTGATGCACAAACATCGCTCGCGGTGAGTTACAACAACCTCGAAGGGTATGGCGACTCCCTTCAGGATGCGTTGACGCGGCCGTATGCGCCGTACCAGTCCATCGGTGTGCGCGGCCCGGACGGCGCCTACCGCCAGTTGGGCACCAGCCTGCTGCAGATCGAGAACGAGTTCTACGGAACCATCCGCCCCAAGCGCGTGATCTTCCCAGGCGAGCGGCCGCTGCATGCGCTGCGCGAGCGCGGTGTGGAGTATGTGGAAGTGCGCCTGATGGACCTGGACCCGTTTGAGCCTGTGGGCATCAACAGCCAGACCATGCGTTTTCTCGATGTGTTCCTGCTGCACTGCCTGACCGCGGAGAGCCCCAAGGACACACCTTCCGAAATTGCGGCATTGGCGCGCAACCAGCACCGCGTGGCCGAGCGCGGGCGCGAGCCGGGGCTGCAACTGGAGCGCGGCGACAGCACCATCGGCCTGCAGGACTGGGGGCTGGAGCTGGTCAAGGCGCTGACACCCATTGCCCACCAATTGGACGCGGCCCATGGTGGCACGGACTATGCGGCTGCGGTGGATGCAGCGTGGCAGTCCTTGCACCACCCCGAAACACTGCCTTCTGCGCGCGTGTTGCGTGTCATGCAGGAACAGTTTGACGGCTCGTTTGTCGCGTTTGCACGGGCCCAGTCGGTGGCAACCCGCCAGGCTGTGCTGGATGCACCGCTGGATGCCGGTGTGCGCGCTAAGTTTGAACAGCAATCGCGCAAGTCCCTCGAAGAGCAGCGCGCCGTGGAAGCGGCAGACACCATGCCTTTTGATATCTACCTGCAGGAATACCTCTCGCCCCGGCGCCTGGTGGCGGGCAAGGGTCGCTAGGGTCGGTTCACAGACCCCAGTAAAAAAGCGCCGCTTGCGTAAGCAAGGGCGCTTTTTCTTTCAGGCCACACAGGGTGGCCTGTGGGTGCGACTTAGGCAGCCTTGCGAGCGGTGCGAACCACTTTCTTGACAGCGCGCTTGACCGTGGCCTTGACCTTCTTGCCGGCAATCTTGTCAGCCAGGGTGGCGGACTGGGCTTCCAGCTTGGCAGCCGCCTTGGTCAGGCTTTCCGCGGCAGGCACAGCGGCCACAGCCAAGCTGTGCAGGGCGGTCACGCCCAGGGCCTTTTCGAAACGGCTGGCGTTGGCGGCAACTTGTTGCACGCCCTTGCCGGCCAGTTCCACTGCCTTGTTCACGGCGGTGTCAGCACCGTCGGTGGTCAGGGTCACGCCTTGGGCGTAAACCGAAGTCACTTTCTTCTGGGCAGCCAGGGCGTTGCCACGCACTTCGGCGCTCAGGCGGGTACCGGCTTTGCTCACAGCAGTGGCCCAGCTCTGGTCCACGTAACCCACAGCGCGGGCATTGCCGACGCGGTAGGCGTTGATCACGTTCTTGGCGGTGTTGCCGTAGGAAGCGATCAGTTCGTTGGTGACGGTGGAGAGTTTCTTGTTAGCCATGGTGATGTCCTGGGAGTTGAGGGAAAAACGGGAGAACGAAACGGATTCTCACGATTCACCCTAGTGGGGACACCTTAAATCCCGTGCATTTCCTAGAGCTACGCCCCTAGGTTGTGCGGCTCGACAACCAGCCGGCCACCTCTTCGGCAGGCATGGGTTTGCCATGCAGGTAGCCCTGAATCTCTTCACAGCCCATCTCTTCGAGCAGGGCGTGTTGCTCTGCCGTCTCCACACCTTCGGCAATCACGGAGAGCCCCAGGCTGTGGGCCAGAGAGATGATGGCGCCCGCAATGACGCGGTCATCACGGTCGGTGCAGATCTGGCGCACAAAGGACTGGTCGATCTTCAGCACATCCAGTGGGAAGCGTTTGAGGTAGGCCAGGCTGGAGTAGCCGGTGCCAAAGTCATCAATGGCCAGTTTGAGTCCCATGGCCTTGAACTGGCGCAGCAGGTTCAGCGTGTGCTGCATGTCCAGCATGGCCGTGCCTTCGGTGATCTCCAGCTCCAGTTGTTCGGGTGGCAGGCCGGTGCTGTCCAGTGCCTGCTGCACGTGGCGCGCCAGGTGCGGATCACCAAACTGCCGCAAGGACAGGTTGACCGCCACGCGCAATGGGGTGGTGTGTGTGGCTTGCCAGCGCACCGCCTGCTGGCAGGCCTCCTGCAGCATCCAGGCACCCATGCGGACAATCTGCCCGTTGTCTTCGGCGAGCGGAATGAACTTGGCCGGCGATACCAGCCCCAGCGTGGGATGTCGCCAGCGCATCAGCGCTTCAAACCCTTTGATGGCTGCGCCTTGGGCCGTGACCTGTGGCTGGAAAAAAGCCGCCAGTTCGCCCCGATCCACGGCGCGGTGCAGGTCATTGTGCAAACGAAAGGTCGAGGTCTGATCGGGCGTCGCACTCGCGTCGTGCAGGGCAATGCGCGGGCCGGTCTGGGCGCGTGCTGCGGCCAATGCCAGGTCCAGCCGCGCCAGAACCACTTCGGCACGCTCGCCGGTCTGCAACTGGTTGCAGATGGCCACGGAGATGGTTGGGAAATGTTCCTCACCGGCAACGCGTACCGGCAGGCTCATGCCTGCCAGCAGGTGGGCAGCGATTTCGCGGTGGGCCAGTGCGGCGGGCCAGCGGGGTGTGAGCACGGCCAAGCGGTCATCACCCAGGCGTGCAATGCTGCAGCGCCCGGCGCTGACCAGTGGCTCGGCTTGGGTGAGTGTTGTGAGGCGCTGTGCGAGCAGGCCCAAGCATTCGTCCACCGGCCCGGCGCCCAGCACCTGGGCAATCTGCGCCAGGTTGTCCAGCCCGATGGCCAGTAACGTGATTTCTTCGCCCGTGTCGGGTGCAATGCTCAGTGCATCCTGCAGCAAGAGCAGAAAGTGCGCGCGGTTGGGCAGGTCGGTGACCTTGTCGTAATGCAGCAGGTGGTGGGCCTGCTCTACGGCACGGCGGCTGGCGATGTGTTGCAGGGCGGCCTTTTCCAGTTGGGCCTGGATGCAGGTCAGCAGTTCGTCGCGCTGGAATGGTTTGGTCAGGTAGTCGTCTGCGCCCAAGTTCATGCCTTCGCGCACGTCGACGCGGTCGGCCTTGGCCGTGAGCAGGACGACGGGGGTATGGGCGGTGGCTGGGTCGCTGCGCAGGGCGCGCACCAACTGGTGACCTGTCATGCGCGGCATCATCACGTCGCTCAGGACGATGTCCGGCTGGTGGGCGCGCACCAGGGCGAGGGCTTCCTCGCCGTTGGGCGCGGCAAATACCGTAAAGCCCTCCATGCCCAGCAGCAAGGACAGGTTGCTGCGGATATCGGGCTCGTCTTCCGCAATCACAATGGTGGCGCTCACGGGGTGGGTTCTTTCTCTAGGGCCTGTTCACACTATTTTTGCAAGTGCGAACGTCGTTAAAACAGCGCCAATCTAGGCGCGCGACGACGCCCAGACTGGCCGTCTGGGCTAGGAGTGCAACAACGATTGGCACTGTTTTAACCCCGTTCCCTTCGGGTTGTGGCCAAAACTGCCATGCGCGGCGTTGCAAAACCTTGCCGGGGGGATACCCCGGCTGTGTTTCGCGCCTTGCGCATGACAGTTTTGATCCGCAACGCATCTTGTAAAAATAGTGTGAACAGGCCCTAGTGTGCGGGATGTTGGCATGTCAGACCTTGACGATGAAGCGGGTGCCCTTGCCGGTGCCGCTGTGCACCTGGATTCTGCCGCCGTGCAGGTCCACCGAGTTTTTGACGATGGCCAGGCCCAAGCCGGTGCCCTGGATATCGCCCACATTGCTGGCGCGGTGGAAGGATTCAAACAAGTGCGGGATTTCTTCGGCCGGAATACCGATGCCCTGGTCCGACACTTCCATGACCCATTGCCCGTCTTCGCGTGTCACCCGGAAGCGCACTTCTCCGCCTTCGGGCGAATACTTTATGGCGTTGGAGAGCAGGTTGCCAAAAATGTGGCGCAGCAGCTTTTCGTCAAACAGGCCGACGGAGGGCAGATCGACAAAGTCGCTGACCAGGGTGCAGTGGGTCTTGGGGTGCTGGGTGCGTGCATCGTCCATGAGGGCGTGGCACAGCGGGATCAGGTCGATCTCACGGGGCTGGAACTCCAGCATCTGCGCATCGACTTTGCCCAGCAGCAACACGCGGTCCAGCATGCGGGTCATGCGGTGTACGCTGTTTTCAATGGTTTGCACCACCTCGGCCTTGTCGGCCGCGGGCAGGCGGTCGCCGTAGTATTTGAGCAGTTCGGCCGACGACAGGATGGTGGCCAGTGGCGTGCGGAACTCGTGGCTGGTCATGGCCACAAACCGCGAGCGAAGTTCGTTCAGCTCTTTTTGCTGCTCCAGCGCGGCCCGGGTGCTCTGTTCGGCCTTGATGCGCTCGGTGATGTCCAGAAAGGTCCAGATGATGCCGGAGTCCGGGTCGCGGTCGCGCACACAGCGCCCGGCCATTTGTACCCAGAGGATTTCGCCGTTGCGCCGCTTGAGCGGGCGCTCGTTGGTGTAGGTGCCGCTAGAGACCATGGCCGCGCGCTGCTCTTCGCCCCAGCGTTCCCAGGTCTCGCGGTCGGAGTGCACCATCAGGGTGGACTGGCCGATCAGCTCTTCGCGCGTGTAGTCCACCATCTCGGCAAACTTGTCATTGACCCACTGGTGTTTGCGGTCCACCGACAGCACGATGCCGACCAGCGCACTTTGCAGGATGGCTTCACGTTCGGAGGAGGTGCGTTGCAGGTCGGCCTCGCCCTGTTTGCGTTCGGTGATGTCGGAGAAGAAGGTCAGCGTGGCGGGGGTGCCGTCCCAGGGGACGACGGTAACGCCTATATCAATCCAGCGCACCACGTTGTCTGGCAGCAGCAGGCGAATTTCATAGCGGTTGGGAATTTCCTCGCCCGCCAGCCGGCGCTTGCGCCGGTCGTCCACCATGGCGTGGTCATCGGGGTGGATGCGGTGCAGGTAGCCCTCGCGCAGCAAGTCCTCGCGTGTCATTTGCAGCAGCTCGGCTGCGCGGAAGTTGGCAAACACAAAGCGTGCGTCCTGCACCACCAGCATGCCTTCGCCGGAGTGCTCGATCACCGCGCGGTAACGTTCTTCCGAGCGGTGCAGGGCCTGTGTCATGGCCTTGCGTTCGGTCACATCGGAGAAGAAGGTGATGGTGGCAGGCTGGCCATTCCAGGGCACGACCGACACACCCAGCTCGATCCAGCGCACGCTGCCGTCGTCAAACAGCAGGCGCACCTCGTAACGGCTGGGCACTTCTTCACCCGCCAGGCGGCGGTTGCGGCGCTCCTGGATCAACTTATGGTCATCGGGGTGCACGCGGTGCAGGAAGCCCACTTTCAGAATGGTCTCGGGGTCCATGTGGGTGAGTTCGGCCGCGCGCCGGTTGGCATACACCAGCCGGTCACCTTGCAGCACCACCATGCCCGAGTCCACATGTTCGATCACCGCGCGGTAGCGTTCTTCGGAGCGCTGCAGCGCTTCCTGAATCTGTTTGCTTTCGGTGATTTCGGAAAAGAAGGTCAGCGTGGCCATACCCCCTTCCCAGAACACTGGCTTGGGGCGGATGTCGAGCCAGCGCTCTACACCGTCGCGGCCGACGTGGCGTGCCTCGTAGTGGGTGGCGATGGTGCGGCCCTGGGCCAGGTTGGCGCGCAGCTCCAACACGGCGGCGCGGTCATCCGGGTGGATCCAGTCCACCGGGTCGGAGCCAATGATGTCCTCATTGGGAATACGCAGGATGTCGCTGGCCTGGCGGTTGGCAAACACGATGCGGTTGGCCTTGGCCACAAACATGCCTTCACCCAGGTGTTCCACCACAGAGCGGTAGCGCTCCTCGGAGGTGCGCAGGGACTCCTGGGCGCGGTGGCGTTCGGACACATCACGCACCGAGGCGCCGAAGCCTCCACCCAGTTCTCTGGAGATGTTCCAGATCGAGAGCTCGATGGGGAAGATGCGCCCATCCTTGTGCTGGGCCTCGATCTCGATGATGCGGTTGAGCACCCGGGCCTCCCCGGTCTGTACGAAGCGGCGCATCCCCTTTTCATGGGCCTCACGGTACTGCGCGGGAATGATCAGGTCCGACATGCGCTTGCCCATGGCTTCTTCGCGCGCCCAGCCCAGCACACGTTCGGCGCCGGGGTTCCAGTCGGTCACCATGCCTTCGGTGTCCATGCCCAGAATGGAGTCGGGCGCTGACCCCAGCAGGCCTTCGAGATGGTTTTCGCGTGCCTGCAACTGGCGCACGGTGTCAGCCAGTGTGCTCGGGTTCTGCGGCGGCTGGCTGTTGTTGGGGTGCATGCGTCAAACCTGTGGAGGCGATGGTCAGGGCGTAGGAACCGGGGGCAGGTCCAGCACGGTGCGAATGCGGTGCTCCAGCAGAGCCGCGGTAAAGGGCTTGATGATGAAGTCCGTCACGCCGCCAGCGATAGCGCTCTTGACCTGGTCCGTGGCGTTCTCGCCGGTGATCATGACGAAAGGCATGGTGGCGTACTTCTCATGGCGGCGCACGGTTTCCAGCAGCTCTCGCCCCGACATCTTGGGCATGTTCCAGTCACACAGCACCAGGTCATAACCATGCGCCTGGATCAGTGACCAGGCTTCTTCACCGTTGCGGGCAATGGTGACTTTGGTAAATCCCATAGCGCCGAGCAGACGGCGCACGATGTTGCGCATCTCCTCCATGTCTTCCACCAGCAGCAGGCTGGCATTCAAAGGTGTGTTCACGTCAGGGGGTTCCCGTCAAAATAAGACCCGTGGGAGAAGCCGGTTGCGCAAATTCTGGTTCAGGCCAAAAGTGTAGCCGCAACGGTGTGGGGCGCCGCCCCAATCTGCCCGACAATCGCGTACTCAGTTTCCCTCCCCCAAGAAAGAGCAAAGGCATGGCCATTCAGTGGTTCCCAGGGCATATGCACCTGACCCGCAAGGCAATTCAGGAACGCATCAAGGACATTGATGTGGTGATTGAATTGCTGGACGCACGCCTGCCCGGCTCCAGCGCCAACCCCATGCTGGCCGACATGACCGCTGGCAAACCTGCGCTAAAGGTCTTGAATAAGCAAGATCTGGCCGATCCAGCGCGCACGGCGATATGGTTGGCGCATTTCAATGCCCAGCCCGGTACACGTGCTTTGGGGCTGGACGCCAGCATGACCACGCCCGCCAAGGCCCTGGTGGAGGCCTGCTTTGCCCTCGCCCCCACGCGGGGCGGCAGCATGGCCAAGCCCATGCGGGTGCTGATCTGCGGCATTCCCAATGTGGGTAAGTCCACCCTGATCAACACGCTCAAAGGCAAACGCTCGGCCAAGACCGGCGATGAGGCCGGCGTGACCAAGATCGAGCAGCGCATCGTGCTGCAAGACGCTTTCTACCTGTTCGACACGCCCGGCGTGTTGTGGCCGCGCATCATCGTGGCCAAGAGCGGCTACAACCTGGCGGCCAGCGGTGCCATTGGCAAAAACGCCTTCGACGAAGAAGAGGTGGCGCTGGAACTGCTGGACTACCTGCGCCAGCACTACCCCGCCGCCGTGGAGGCACGCTACAAGCTCAGCGGTGTGGCGGATATGACCGACGAAGAATTATTGGCCGCCATCGGCCGCAAGCGTGGCGCGTTGCAAAGCGGCGGCAAGATCAATCTGCAAAAAGCGGCCGAGATCGCTATCCACGATTTCCGCTCGGCTGTGCTGGGCCGCATCACGCTGGAAACCCCCGAGCAGTTTGCCCAGTGGCTGGCAGCGGGCCAGAAGATAGACGCCGAGCGCCAGGTCAAGAAAGACGCCATTGAACTGGACCGCCAGATCCGCTTCAAGAAGGTTCCACGGCCACCGCGCAAGCCCGAGCCGGAAGACGAGATTTCAGACTAAATCGGCCTCCAGCCCTTGTGGAGGTTGCGCAAGCAGCTATGAAAATAGTAGCGGTTTGAGCGACTGCAGGCGTAGACCAACGCCCCGAAGGTGACAATTGCGCGGGCAGCGCTTAGCATGCGCACACTTCCACCCACCCAAGGCAGACCGATGGCCAAAGACTTCACCCCCAGCACCCAGTGGCAAGAGCAGGTGGAGGCCGATGAAGCCCAGCGCTTCACCGCTTACGGCCAGCAGTTTGTTGCCATCCAGGCGCGCAAGTCCGCCAAATTCGGCCCTGGCCGTGCGCTGCACCGCAAACAACTGGTAGCGGCCAAGGGCACGCTGGAGGTGCTCAGCAACATTCCGAAGTTTGCGCAGCATGGCCTGTTTGCCACACCCGGAACCCATGATGTGCAGGTGCGGCTGTCCAACGGCGGCATGGACCGTGCGCCCGACAAGATGCCCGATATACGCGGTTTTTCCTTGCGTGTGTTTGGCGTACACGGCGACTCGGCACTGGGCCTCGGTCCGGCCAAGAGCCAGGACTTCACGCTGATCAACCAGGAGCAGTTCGCCTTTCCCAAAAGCGCGGAGTTTGTGGACTTTGTGGTGGCGGCATCCGGTGGCAATGGCAACCTGCTGAAATTCCTGTTGAAACGCTACGGCCTGCTGGGTGGACCGGCGCGTTTACTCAAGTTGCTCAAGTCCGTGGGCCGCTCGTTTGGTGGTTTTGCCACTGAACCGGTGTTCAGCGCCGTGCCTATCGCTTGCGGCCCTTACGCTGTGCGCGTGCGTCTGCTGCCGTCGGACGGCAATGGCAAGGCTACGCCCGGTGCCAATGCCGACTGGGGCGCCGATTTCAGCGCGCGCCTGAAAGGCCAGCCACTGACCTGGGAGCTGCAGTTGCAGCCCTTTGTGCGCGAAGATCTGACTCCGATTGAAGATGCCTCCGTCAACTGGCCCAGCCCCTACACCACGGTGGCGCGTCTCACCTTGCCCCGGCAGGACACGGCGTCAGCTGCCGGTACCGCCCTGGCCGCCGAAGCGGAGGCAGCGGTGTTTGATCCCTGGCAGGCCCTGGCCGCGCACCGCCCGCTGGGTGACGTGCAGCGCGCACGCAAGGTGGTGTATTTCGAGAGCCAGAAGGGCCGCGGCGCGGTCTAACGCCCGCACCTGGGTAGGTGGCGGCAGGATCTTCGCCGAGGCTATTGCTGATCCAGATCAAGGTTGCAGCCGCGAAACCGACGCACTATGGAAGTCTTCCATACCGTTGAAAGAGGATTCCATGTTCCAACACATTTTGCTGGCCACAGATGGCTCCGCAGCGTCTGCCCACGCGGCCACCCTGGCAGTCGGGCTGGCACGTACCCATGGCGCCCGCCTCACGGCCCTGTACGTGGCCGACCCTTACCCCTATCTCGGTATTGGTGAGGTCAATCCTATGGGCTTTGAGGCCTACCAGGCCGCAGGCCAGCAACTCGCAAGCCAGGCGCATGCACAGGTGGAGGCTTTGTGCCAACAAGGCGGCGCCATCGTGCCGCTGCAGGTCAAGCTGGTCGAAGAAGTGGCCGCAGCCCGCGGTATCGTGGAGACCGCCCGTACCGATGGGGCTGACCTCATCGTGCTGGGCTCCCACGGGCGTTCAGGCATTGCACGGCTGATGCTGGGCAGTGTGGCCAACAAGGTGGTGGCCGAGTCCAGCGTGCCGGTACTGGTCGCGCGCTAAGTCTGTTGCGTTGATGCGCTCGCTGCCAGCCAGTCTTTGACACAGGTGTTGAAGGCCGCAGGCTGGTTCAGCATGACCCAGTGCCCGGTGGCAAAACCGCGTGTCGTTGAGGGCGGATGTGTATTCAGTTGCGTCAGCCATTGCGGTGAATGGAACATGAAGGGTTTGTGCTCGCCGTACAGGTACAGGGTAGGGCATTGCAGATCCACCGGCGCGGTGTGGCGCAGTCCGCCGGCCACGCCCATCCAAGCCATGGCGTATGGAAAGTTCATGGACCAATGGATGGCGTCTGCCGGTGTGGGGCAGCGCATGGCGCGCGCCATCCAGCGTGTCATGCGTGTTGCAAAGCCATCGCTGAGCCAACGGCCCACTTGCCACGCCAGCGCCAGCCACACCTGGTAGAAAACAATTTGCAGCTTGGCGGAGGTGTTGAGGGAGCGCAGGTAGGCGTTGCTGTTGTGGTCACCAATATCCACGCCGACGACACGTGCCACGCGGTCCGGGTGGCGTGCCGCAAATTCGTAGCCAAAGATGCAACCCCAGTCGTGCAGCAGCAGGGTGACCGGTTGATGGGGGCTTACCGCATCTGCGATGGCAGCGATGTGCGCCACCATCGCATCCAGCGCAATGGCCTGCGCCGTTCCGTTGGCATCGGTGGTGAAGCCTGGCAGCGTAAACCGCACACAGCGATAGTGGTTCTGGAGTGCTTCTACCGTGCCGTCCCACAGACGGTGGGTGTCGGGCCAGCCGTGCAGCATCAAGATGACTGGGCCGCTGTTGCCCTCTACCCAGACCTCGCTGGCCCCGACCTGCAAACTAGGCAACCGTCACGCCTTTCCAGAACGCCACACGCCCGCGCACCATTTCGGCTTCGGGCTTGGGATCGGCGTAGTACCAGACGGCGTCGGTGTTGATGTCACCATTGACGTTGAGCGTGTAGTAGCTGGCCTGGCCTTTCCAGGCGCAACTGGTCTTGTGGTTGCTGAACATCACGTACTCGCGCTTGAGCGCGCTTTCGGGGAAGTAGTGGTTGCCTTCCACCAACACGGTGTCGTCGCTTTCGGCAATCACGGTGCCGTTCCAGGTTGCTTTCATGGGCTTGCTTTCGGAGTGGAGTTTTCAGATTTTCGCGGTGGCGGCTTTGCGCTCGGCAGCCACCTTTTGGGCCGAGGGGCGCTCGCCGATGAACTTGATGTAAGGCTTGTAGTCCACGCCCGCAGCGAGCAGCATGTCTTCGCCGTAGACGGCCTTGCTGGCCATCCCTACCAGCGGCAGGTTGTTGTAAGCCACGCAGTCGGCCATGGTGAAGCTGCCGCCGACCACATAGGGCGCAAACTGCACGAGGCGCTTGAACGCGGCAATGTTCTTTTCCAGCTGTTTGCGCACGCGAGCCTGGGTGGACTCACTGACGGTACCGCCAAAGAACGATTGGGCGTACAGCTCGCGCGCCACCAGCTCCAGGTGCAGGTCGATGAAGAGAATCATCTCGCGCACTTTGGCTGCGGCAAAGGCATCGGCCGGCACCAGCGCGGGACTGGGGTGGGCGGCTTCCAGGTATTCCAGAATCGCGTGGCTTTCGCACAAGCTGCCCTGTGGTGTGCGGATGAAAGGAATCTTGCCCAGTGGCGAGCTGGCCAGTACGGCTTCTTCCTTGCTGCCGGTGCCCACATGCTCTTCGGCATAGGGCAAACCTTTTTCCAGCAAGGCCATCTTGGCCACGTTGTAGTAGTTGGATACGGCAAAGCCGCACAGTGTGATCATCTGCCTTGTCTCCTCGTTGTTATGCAGGCAGTCTAAGCGGGCGTCAGGGTAGGGTCAATTCAGGCCCAGAAAGGCCGCCAGACCTGCCGTGTCCATGGCGCCGGCATTGGCCACCACCTGGCCGGTGTTCTGGTTTTTGGCCAGCACGTAGGGCACCGACTCCACACGCATGCTGTTGAACAGCGTGGTGTTCTTCTTGATGGCGTCTTCGATTTCGGAGGGCACGCTGGCCGAGGCCGACATGCCGCCCTGGCCGGCCAGGATGGAAGTTTCATGCGCGGTCATGGCTTCAGCCGGGTTGCTGGCCATCAGCAGCGCCGCACCCTGGGGCGCGCTTTTGGCATTGATGAAGGACACAGGCACCCAGACAAACTTCACTTTGCTCTGCAATGGCACCGAGGCTTGCCACAGGTGGCCGCAATGCGGGCACTGCGGGTCAAACATCACATAGACGGTATTGGCGCTCATCATGGCGCCCACGGTAAAACCTTTGCCCTCTTTGGCGACGGTTGCGTAGGACTGCGCGGGTGTGCTGGTGGAGGCGGCGGGCGCTTCGTCTTTGGGGGAGCATGCGCCCAGTACCAGGGTGAAGGCGGTGGCCAGGGTGAGGCCCAGGGTTTTGAGGTTCACGGAAGTTGTCCTTGTTGTCATTGGATAAGGGGGATGGCTGATTTTCGCCGTTAGGCAATGCCCAGCGTCTGGCGCAGGGCTTGTCCGGTGATGCGCTGGCCTTTTTGGTGTGCTGCCACCATTTGGCACATGGCGGCACTCAGCGGTGCGGTGGTGTGGTGCTGGGCGGCCAGTCGGACCACGGCGCCGCACAGGTCTTCGATTTCGGTGGTGCGGCCTTGCTGCATGTCTTCCCACATGGAGGAGCGCGCTTGCGCATCCATGCGCAGCATGCGCGCGGCCACGCGCGTGAACAACCAATTGGGCAGGCGCAGCACATGGGGCAGCATGCTGGGGGCCACGGCGGACGCCTTGGCCGGCTGGATGTCCGCACGCGCCATTACGGCCAGCGCTTCGGTCTGCAGCGCGGCCAGCACATGGCGGTAGTCGCGGTCCGTCAGTTCTTCGCGCAGTGGCAGGTCTGACAACGCGTTGACCGGGTTGTTCAGGTTCAGTAGCAGTTTGCCCCATTGCACGGCCCGCATGTCGGGTGCCAGCACGGTGGGCAATCCCGATGCGGTCAGGACGGCAGCCATGTCCCGCGTGACCGGGCTGTCGGCCAGGCACAGGCTGCCCACCGTACCGCGGTGCACCTGGTTGGGTTGCAGTGCCACCACGTTGTAGGGCGCCATGCCCGCCACCGCCTGCAAGTGGGGTGCTGCGTTGGTGATGCGTGCCACGTTCTCCACGCCGTTTTGCAGCGACACCACCACGGTATCCGATGGGCAGGCCGCACCGATTTCGCGTGCGGCAGCTTCCGTGGCACCGCCCTTGACGCACAGCAAAACGACCGTAGGTTCCTTGCTGTCTTGCAGCTTGGACCAGGCCAGGGCTACGCTGTCGGCCAGTACCAATTGACTGGTCTCCAGGTGGGCCTTGAAACCCTCCAGGTCCGACACCGTCAGGCCGCCCTGTGCCAGCGGCGCCATGGTGCGTGGGCGGCCCACAAAGGCCACGCGCTGGCCTGCGGCAGCCAGCCGGCCGCCGACGTAACAACCAATGGAACCCGCGCCGACAATGATGAAATGCATAGTTTTAATAGCCTGTTTACGATTTATACGGAGTCACGTTGGGCCGCAATCGGGATGCGTTGTACGCCAAGACCTTGCGACATGGGCTCACGCCCTGCACCATTTTGCGCCTCGCAGTCCATCCCGAAAAGACACTTGCGGGACTCCGTATAGATCGTAAAAAGGTCT
This sequence comes from Rhodoferax saidenbachensis, assembly GCF_001955715.1. Classification (NCBI taxonomy): domain Bacteria; kingdom Pseudomonadati; phylum Pseudomonadota; class Betaproteobacteria; order Burkholderiales; family Comamonadaceae; genus Rhodoferax; species Rhodoferax saidenbachensis. The sequence goes on from NZ_CP019239.1 coordinate 1,308,510, forward strand.
GCAAAATCTGCCCCTGGCCCCCGTAAAATATGCGCAAGCAGCTACTGAATTGGTAGCAATCACCGATTCCGATTACACCCATCTATCGCACCATGCCTCTGCACGCACCCCTGATCATTGATATCGCCGGTCTTTCGCTTACCAAGGTGGACCGTGAACGCCTCAAGCATCCGCTGGTGGGCGGGCTGATCCTGTTCGCGCGCAACTGGCAGGACCGGGCCCAGCTCACTGCGCTGTGCCGCGAGATCAAGAAGGTGCGCACCGACCTGCTGATCTGTGTGGACCACGAAGGCGGGCGTGTGCAGCGTTTCAAGACGGATGGCTTCACCCACCTGCCGCCCATGGGTGCGCTGGGCGAGATGTGGATGGCCCCAACAACGTCGTCCTCCAAAGCGGGCAAAAAGGCCGGCCCGTTGGACGCTACCAATGCCGCGACCGCTTGCGGCTTTGTGCTGGGTGCCGAACTGCGTGCCTGCGGCGTGGACTTCAGCTTCACCCCGGTGCTGGACCTGGATTTTGGCGAGAGTGGCGTCATCGGCAACCGCGCTTTCGCGCGCGATCCGCGTGTGGTGAGCCTGCTGGCCAAGAGCCTGATGCACGGCCTGCTGCAAAGTGGCATGGCCAACTGCGGCAAACACTTCCCTGGCCATGGTTTCGTGAAGGCCGATTCGCACACCGACATCCCCGTCGACAAACGCAGCCTGAAAGCCATCCTGGCCGACGACGCGGCCCCGTACCGCTGGCTCAACACCGTGACCAGCAGCGTCATGCCGGCCCATGTGATTTACCCCAAGGTAGACGCCCGCCCGGCCGGTTTCTCCAGCATATGGCTCAACGACATCCTGCGCGGCCAGATGGGTTTTGGTGGCGCGATTTTCAGCGACGACCTGTCCATGGCCGGTGCACGCCTGATCGACGGCAAAGAGGTCAGCTACACCGAAGCCGCCGTGGCTGCGCTCAATGCCGGTTGCGACATGGTGCTGCTGTGTAACCAGTCGCTGGGCAAGGGCGAACCGGTAGACGAACTCATCGCCGGTCTGACCGAAGCCCAGCTCAAGGGCCATTGGAATCCGCTGGAAGCCAGTGAGGAGCGTCGCCTGGCATTGCTGCCGCGCACGCCCGCTCCCGATTGGGACACCCTGATGGTTCAGCCTGATTACATGCACGCGCTGGACTGGGTGCTTTAAAGCCGGTTTCAGCCGTTGATCCGCATGTTGTGCGTGCTAGGATGGCGGCGGCAATACGCTGATAATTCTGACAACTGAAGGAGTCACCCCCATGCAATTCAAGTCCCTGATCGCTGCTCTCGTTATGGTTGCCGTCTCCAGCCTGTCGGTGGCACAGGCACAAACGGCGTCGGCAGTTGCTGCCGCTCCCCAAGGCAGTGCCAAACCCGCCAAAAAAGCGGTGCACAAAAAGCACATCCACAAGACAGCCGCCAAAAAGGCGCACAAGTCCAAGCACCACAAAAAGGCCGCCAAGGTCTGAAGCGCTTCGTGCGCCCAAAGAAAAAGGCCTCGTCAGAGGCCTTTTTCTTTGGGCGCTAACGTCCATACTCAGGGCGAGCGGTGCAGGCGCGGTGCGGACAGGGCGACGATCTGGTCGCTGGTGGCTTCGTCCACCGCACGGTGGCGCTCCAGCAGCTTGGCGTTGGTCAGCAGCACGCGCAGTTGCTGCACATCCTTGACCGTGGGAGCGACCCGGATTTGCGCCAGCGCGGCCTGGGCGTTGCCCCCTTGAACCAGGGCGGCGACTTTGGTGGCCCAAACGCTTTGACGGGACATGGTGAGATTCCTGAATACAGTGGATGCGGGGAGCCATTTTTGCACACCACCGCGCTGTGCGGTGCATTGCCAGCCCTTATTCAAATTCGGGTATCGTCCTTTGGTTTATCGCAGCTCTTTTAATCCATGAAATCCCGCTCTTCTACCGGTGGCCTCGTCTATTCCACCGACAGTGGCCGCATGTGCCCGACTTGCCGCCAGCCCATTGCCGACTGCATTTGCAAAGCCGCCACAGCCCCTGTGGGGGATGGCATCGTGCGCGTCAGCCGCGAGACCAAGGGACGTGGTGGCAAAGGCGTCACGCTGGTCAAAGGCCTGCTGCTGGATGCCGAGGCGCTGGTGGCGCTGGGCAAACAGCTCAAGACCCTGTGCGGCACGGGCGGCACCGTGAAAGACGGCGTGATTGAAGTGCAAGGGGACCATTGCGAACGCGTCATCGAGGCGCTCAAGGGCAAAGGCTTTACGGTCAAGCGGGCGGGAGGGTGATGGTTTTGCGCCGGGCCGCCCCAAACAAAACTGCGCCCCCTCGGGGGGCAGCGCAGCACATGCAATGGCAAGCGTGGGGGCATTGAACGATGCAGCCTGAAGACCTGCAATTGCTGGTGACGCGCACCATGCCTTTTGGTAAACACCAGGGTTGCCTTATCGCGGACCTGCCGGGCAACTACCTCAACTGGTTTGCCCGCGCGGGGTTTCCCAAGGGCGAGATTGGTCGCCTGCTGCAGCTCATGCACGAGATCGACCACAACGGCCTCAGTGATCTGCTCAAGCCGCTGCGTAATCCACGTTAATTTCTACAGCAGCGGGACATCGCGCAACGTGCCTGGCGCCAATCCGTCCAGCGCATAAGGCCCAATGGCAGCGCGAATCAGCCGCAGGGTGGGGTAGCCCACCGCCGCGGTCATGCGGCGGACCTGGCGATTGCGGCCCTCACGGATGACCAACTCCAGCCAACGGGTGGGAATGGACTGGCGAAAGCGCACGGGTGGGTCGCGCTCCCAGAGTGCTGCAGGCGCTGCAATCAACTGTGCGCGGGCAGGCAATGTGGGGCCGTCGTTGAGCTGCACACCGTCGCGTAGCGTCTGCAACGCTGCCTCATCGGGTTCACCTTCCACCTGTACCCAGTAGGTCTTTTCCATCTTGTGGCGCGGGTCGCTGATGCGGGCCTGCAACTTGCCGTCGTTGGTGAGCAGCAGCAGGCCTTCGCTGTCGGCGTCCAGCCGGCCAGCCACGTACACACCTGGAATATCGATGAAATCCTTGAGCCCGCGCCAGCGCCCCTCAGGCGTGAACTGGCTCAACACGCCATACGGTTTGTTGAAACAGATCAGGCGGGAAACGGTCGGTGAAGCCATGGCTGGGCTCAGTCTGCGGCGGCAGCGGTCCAGAGCCGCTCGCCTGTGGTCTCCAGGTGTGTCAGGTAGATGCGCACCTCAAACTCCAGTTGGTGGTAGCTGGGCTCCATGTGGGCGCAGAGTTGGTAGAAAGCCTTGTCGTGGTCGCGCTCGCGCAGGTGGGCCAGCTCGTGCACCACGATCATTTTGAGGAAAGGCTCGGGCGTGTCCTTGAACAGGCTAGCCACGCGGATCTCGCGTTTGCTCTTGAGCTTGTTGCCCTGCACGCGCGAGATGGTGGTGTGAGTGCCCAGTGCGTTCTTCACCACGTGCAGCTTGCTGTCAAACGCCACCTTGGCTAAAGGCTCGGTACTGCGCAGGTAGTCCTGCTTGAGGTCTTGCACATAGCCATACAGCGCCCGGTCGGTACGCACGCCATGGGGCTGCGGGTACTTGCCCAACAACCAGGGGCCCAGGCCCTTGCCGTCCATCAGTTGTTGGACCTGTGCAAGCGTTGCTTCGGGGTAACCCTGAAGGTAGGGGAAGGGAATATTTACTATCGATTTCATAGCTGCATGCGCATGTTGGGTGCGGGCTAGAGCCAGATTTGGCTACTTTTTTGCAGCTGCGCCCTGGGTCAGCCGCGGTATCCTGCCACTCTTGTGCAGCTCGCGCAGGGCCTTGTTGAAGCGTTCGATCACGTCTTTCTGGCCCATGCTCTTGGCCACTGCGAGGTACAGGGGATCGCGCGCCAGCGGCGTCTTCAGGGTCACCAGTTGGCTGCGTTGTGTCCATAGATCCGGTTCGCTGCGCAGTATGGCTTCGTAGCCCGCCAGACCGTTGCCGATGATCGCGCCGTCGATGCGCCCTGCCAGCAGCTTGCGCAATCGCCCGGCTTGGCCAATGTCCCGGTCGACCTTGAACAGGCCGTCCTGGATCGCGTTGTCCACCAGGTCACCGTAACTGGCGCCAATCACACCACCCAGCGTTTTGCCCCGCAGATCGCCGAGCTGCGCAAAGTTGAATGCATGCCCCCTGCGCACCACGATCTGGATATCGTCGTTGTACATCGGGTCGGAAAAATCAAAGATCTCGCTGCGCTCCGCCGTAAGGGACACACCGACCACGGCCCCACCGCCCCGGCGGGCCAACTCGTAGGCTCGTTTCCAGGGGAACAGCTGGATCTCGTAGGTGTCGCCGCTGCGGGCGCTGACCTTGCGCAGGATATCGACCAGCACGCCCGCAGGTTTGCCCGCGGCATCGTGGTGGATCACCGGAAGGTAGTTGTCATCGCCATACACCACCAGCGTTTCGGCATGCAAGCCCGTAGTGCCTGCGGCCGCCAGCACCGCTGCGAACGCCAGTGAACGAAACCAGGGCGTGCGCACGGCGACTCCTTAGACCTCCCGGCGCAATGCGGGGAACAGGATCACGTCACGGATGCTCGCGCTGTCGGTCAACAGCATCATCAGCCGGTCGATACCAATGCCGCAACCGCCGGTGGGAGGCATGCCGTATTCCAGGGCGCGCACAAAGTCGTGGTCGAAGTGCATGGCCTCGTCGTCACCGCTGTCCTTGGCGTTGACCTGTGCCTGGAAACGCGCAGCTTGGTCTTCGGCGTCGTTCAACTCAGAGAAGCCGTTGCCGAATTCGCGGCCGGTGATGTAGAGCTCAAAGCGCTCGGTCACTTCGGGGCGGTCGTCATTGGCGCGGGCCAGTGGCGAGATCTCGGTGGGGTGCTCCATGATGAAGGTGGGATTCCACAGCTTCTCTTCCACGGTCTCTTCAAAGTACAGCACCTGCAGGCTGGCCAGCGTGCGGCCGGCAAGCTTGTTCTTGGCTTCGTTCAGGCCCAGCTTCTTCAGCGCGTTGGTCAGCCACTCGGCGTTCTCGACGTTGTCACCGGCTTCGGTGTATTTGCGGATGGCTTCGACGATGGTCAGGCGCTCAAACGGTTGTTCCAGGTCCACCGGTTTGTCGGCGTAGGTCAGCTGCAGCGATCCGGTGGCCTTCATGGCCGCGTCGCGAATCAACGACTCGGTGTAGTCCATCAGGTCCTGGTAGTTCCAGTACGCTGCATAGAACTCCATCATCGTGAACTCGGGGTTGTGGCGCACCGAGATACCTTCGTTGCGGTAGCTGCGGTTGATTTCGAACACGCGATCGAACCCGCCGACGATCAGGCGCTTGAGATACAGCTCGGGCGCAATGCGCAGGAACATTTCCTGGTCCAGCGCGTTGTGGTGCGTCTTGAAGGGCTTGGCATTCGCACCACCGGGGATCGGGTGCAGCATCGGTGTTTCGACTTCCAGGAAGTCGTGGCCCACCATGAACTCGCGCAGGGCGCTCACGGCCTTGCTGCGGGCCATGAAACGCTTGCGCGCTTCGACGTCGGTCATCAGGTCGACATAACGCTGGCGGTACTTGGTTTCCTGGTCGGCCATGCCGTGGAACTTGTCGGGCATGGGGCGCAGGCTCTTGGTCAACAGGCGCACGCTGGTGGCGTGGATGGAGAGCTCGCCAGTGCGGGTCTTGAACACCGTGCCTTCGGCAGCCACGATGTCGCCCAGGTCCCAATGTTTGAACGCGGCGTACAGCTCTTCGCCCACGTCTTCGCCTTTGACGTAAATCTGGATGCGGCCACCGGTGGCACCCAGTGATGAATCCTGCAGTGTGCAGAAGCTGGCCTTGCCCATCACGCGCTTGAGCATCATGCGGCCGGCCACCTTGACCTGCACATTCAGCGCGGCCAGTTCTTCGGTGGTTTTGGCTTCGAAGTCGGCAAACAGCGCTGCGGCCTTGTGGCTGGGTTTGTAGTCGTTGGGGAAGGCCACGCCTTTGCCGTCGACCTGTTGCTGGCGGATGGTTTTGAGTTTTTCGCGGCGCTCCAGGATCAGCTGGTTTTCATCCTGCACAACGGGAGCAGAAGTGGCGGCGGTGGCTTGGAGGTCAGACATGGGAGTTAGGCTCGGAAAAACTGGAAATGCAAAAATGGAATGCGAGCGGCTTGGCCGCAGCCCTCAATTCTAAGAGGGCTGCAGTCGTTATCATCCTCCCACCCTTTTCAGAGTTGCCATGCTGTACCAAATTACCTCGCTTTTGCTCGAAGTGGCCGCTGGCCTGATTGCCGGCATGTGCCTGCTGCGCCTGTATATGCAGTACCAGCGCATCCCCATGTCGGCCCGTGCTGGCAACCCCATGGGCAACTTCATCTTTGCACTGACCGATTGGTTGGTGCTGCCCCTGCGCAAAGTGCTGCCCGCCATGGGGCGCTGGGACACGGCCAGCCTGGTAGGTGCCTTCCTGGTCCAATTGGTGCGTTTTGCGCTCTTGTGGGCCATGAACGGGTTTGCCGGTGGCGCGCTGTCGTTGCTGGTGTATGCGGTATTCGGGCTGGTGTACCTGTGCCTGTACGGGCTTACCGGCATGGTGATCGTTTATGCCGTGCTGTCCTGGGTGCAAACCCAATCGGCTGTGAGCGACCTGATGGAGCGGCTGGTCATGCCGGTGCTCATACCCATTCGGCGCGTGCTGCCGCTGGTGGGTGGGGTGGACCTGTCGCCGCTGGTATTGCTGGTACTGCTGCAGATTCTGGGCATTGTGCTGGGCTCCGCCCAGACCGCCGCCCTGATGCTGCTGTAAAAGTCGGCGCCTTGGGGCGCGTCAGATCACCGCGTCTGCGGGCTGACGCTGCAGCATGGCCAGGCAATTGGCCACGTTCTGGCGCAATTCACGGCGATCGCAAATGAAGTCAATGGCGCCCTTGGTCTGCAAAAACTCGGAGCGTTGGAAGCCTTCGGGCAACGTGACACGCACAGTGGACTCAATCACACGCGGGCCGGCAAAACCGATCAGCGCCTTGGGTTCCGCAATCACCACATCACCGAGGAAGGCAAAGCCCGCACTCACACCGCCCATGGTGGGGTCGGTCAGCACGCTGATGTAGGGCAGGCCTTTCTTGGCCAGGCGGGTCAAGGACGCATTGGTCTTGGCCATTTGCATCAAGGAAAGCAGACCTTCCTGCATACGTGCGCCACCGGTGGCGGTAAAGCACAGGAAAGGTACTTTTTGCTCAATCGCAGTTTCGACGCCGCGCACAAAACGCTCGCCGACCACGGAGCCCATCGAGCCGCCCATGAATTCGAACTCGAAACACGCGGCCACCAGGCTGATGCCGTGCACGGCGCCGCCCATGACGATCAGTGCATCGGTCTCGCCGGTGTTTTCCAGCGCTTCTTTGAGGCGTTCGGGGTATTTGCGGCTGTCCTTGAACTTGAGGGCGTCCACGGGCAGGACTTCCTGACCGATCTCGAAGCGGCCTTCGTTGTCCAGAAACGTATTGAGGCGCGCACGGGCGCCAATGCGGTGGTGGTGGCTGCAACTGGGGCAGACGTTCTGGTTTTGTTCCAGATCGGTCTTGTAGAGCACCGTTTCGCAGCTCGGGCACTTGATCCACAGGCCTTCAGGCACGCTGCGGCGGTCCGCAGGGTCGGTTTGCTGAATTTTCGGGGGTAGTAGTTTCTCAAGCCAGCTCATGCATGTTCTCCAAAGCGGTGTCCAAAGGACAGGGTGGCATTATGAATCCAAAGCGTCCCGAATCTCCCGCAGGAAATTTTGCGCTGTGAAACCGACTTGGTCGCGTGGCTGGTCCTCCAGTAACTGGATGATCTTGCTGCCAATCACCACGGCGTCGGCCACTTTGGAGATGGTTTTGGCCGTCGCCGCATCGCGGATGCCAAAGCCCACGCCCACCGGCGTGCTGATGTGCTGGCGGATGCGTGGCAGCATGGCCTCCACGGCACCAATGTCCAGTGCGCCCGAGCCGGTCACGCCCTTGAGCGACACGTAATACACATAGCCACTGGCCACACGCGCCACCTGTTGCATGCGTTCGTCGGTACTGGTTGGGGCCAGCAAAAAAATCAGGTCCATGCCATGGGCGCGCAGGTCAGCCGCAAAGGTTTCGCATTCTTCGGGGGGGTAGTCCACGATCAACACGCCGTCTACACCAGCGTCGGCGGCGTCCTTCACGAACGGGCTGCTAACGCCATCTTTGGCGTGCTTCTGGTCGTAACGCTCCACGGGGTTGGCGTAGCCCATCAGCACCACGGGAGTCGTGGCATTGGTCTTTCGGAACTCGCGCACCATGGCCAGCACTTGCACCAGGCCAATGCCAAAGGCCAAGGCCTTGTCGCCTGCCTTCTGGATCACCGGGCCGTCGGCACTGGGGTCCGAGAAGGGCACGCCCAGCTCGATGACATCCGCACCACCGGCCACCATGGCGTGCATCAGCTCGGGCGTGACATCGGCAAAAGGGTAGCCTGCGGTGACAAACGGAATTAGCGCTTTTCGGCCTTGGGCCTTGAGCGTATTGAATGTCGTGGTAATGCGGGACTGGGCTTGTTTGCGAATCAAGGCGCCTACGCCTTTGAGAACGATGGTCATGCTGCAACTCCGTTCTTTACCAACTGCACCGGTTGCTCGCCGCCTTTGACGGATTGGCCTTTACAGCTGGGTCGGCAATAAAAGTCCGCATTGCTCAGATCGGCGACGGTGCCGATGTCCTTGTCGCCGCGGCCGGACAGGTTCACCAGAATGCTTTGGTCGGTGCGCATGGTCTTGGCCAGCTTCATGGCGTAGGCCACCGCATGGCTGGATTCCAGCGCGGGGATGATGCCCTCGGTGCGGCACAGGTAGTGAAACGCGTCCAGCGCTTCCTTGTCGGTGATGCCCACGTACTCGGCTCGGCCAATGTCAGACAGGAAAGCGTGCTCCGGGCCGACGCCGGGGTAGTCCAGGCCCGCGCTCACGCTATGGGTCTCGGTGACCTGGCCGTTGTCGTCCTGCAGTACATAGGTGCGGTTGCCATGCAGCACGCCCGGGCTGCCTTTCTGGATGGAGGCGGAGTGCTTGCCGCTCTCCAAGCCTTCGCCCGCGGCCTCTACGCCAATCAGGCGGGTGGTTTCGTGCTGAATATAGGGGTAGAAGATGCCCATGGCATTCGAGCCACCGCCCACGCAGGCAATGACGGCATCCGGCTGCTCGGTCTTGCAACCCGCGGCTGCCAGCATCTCGGGCATCTGCACCAGGCATTCGTTGCCGATCACGCTCTGGAAGTCGCGCACCATCATCGGGTACGGGTGCGGGCCTGCTACCGTGCCGATGATGTAGAAAGTGTTGTCCACGTTTGCCACCCAGTCACGCATGGCTTCGTTCAGCGCGTCCTTCAAGGTCTTGCTACCGCTTTCCACGGGCACGACCGTTGCGCCCAGGAGTTTCATGCGGTAGACGTTTGGGCTCTGGCGTTTGACGTCTTCACTGCCCATGTAGACCACACATTCCAGCCCGTAACGGGCGCAGATCGTTGCGGTGGCTACGCCGTGCTGACCAGCGCCAGTTTCGGCAATCACGCGCGGCTTGCCCATGCGTTTGGCGAGCATGGCCTGGCCGATGGTGTTATTGACCTTGTGCGCGCCGGTGTGGTTCAGGTCTTCACGCTTGAGGAAGATCTGCGCACCGCCCCCTTTACCGTCCGACATTTCCCGGCTCATGCGGGCCGCGTGGTAAACCGGGGAAGGGCGGCCGACAAAGTGGGCCAACTCGGACTGGAACTCGGCGATGAAAGCCGGGTCGTGCTGGTACTTGGCGTAAGCGTCTTTCAGCTCATTGATCGCGTGGGTCAGCGTCTCAGAGACAAAACTGCCGCCGTATTTGCCAAAGTGGCCCTTGGCGTCGGGTTGTTGGTAGTCGTACATGGTTTTCCATCCGTGACCGGACGGAGCTGACACTGGGTGCAGTCCGTACCGGAGATTATTGAAATTGCTGGTCCGCTGCGCGCACGGCGGCAACGAACTCGAAAATCTTTGCGGGGTCTTTGATGCCCTTGAGGGGCTTGCCCTGAGCGTCCACGGCTTCCACGCCGGAGCTCACGTCCACGGCAAGCGTTTTACAGCGCGGCCGAACCTGGGCTATGCCATCGCCCACGTTTGCACTGGTGAGTCCACCACTCAAGACGAGGTGAGCGTTGACGCTTGGAGGAAGAAGTGACCAATTGAATGTTTTGCCGCCGCCTCCGTAGCCGTCCACATGGGCGTCTAACAGAATGGCTTGGGCGTTCGAATAATCGTGCGCGTATTTTACGAGGTCAAACGCCTGCGCGTCATCCCCCAGCGGAATACGCGCCGCACGCAAGTAGGGGCGTGCCCCATTGCCGGTTGCATTCAGGCAGTCCTGCGGCGTCTCATCACCATGAAATTGGGCTGTAGCCCCCGCAATCATTGCGCAAACAGCTATCACTTCTGTATCAGATGCATTGACAAACAGCAGCACTGGCGTGATGAAAGGCGGCAGACGTTTGGCCAGTTCGGCCGCGCGCTGTGGCGTGACCGCCCGCGGGCTCTTGGGGTACAGCACAAAACCGATGGCGTCCGCACCGGCCGCCACCGCCGCATCCACATCCTCTTCGCGGGTCAGGCCGCAGATCTTGATTCGGGTTCTAGGGTTTGTCATGGCAAGCCATCATACGCAGCGGTGCGGTCCGGAATGCCCCACTTGGCGTCGTAGCGGGGCCCAAGAAAGTACAAACCGTCGGGCGAGAACGTGGGTGCTGCCGCGCGGCGGTTGCGCGCAGCCAGTACCTCGGCCATCCACTCGGGCGGCTGTTTCCCCTGGCCAATCTGCACCAAGCAACCCATGATGTTGCGGATCATGTGGTGCAAGAACGCGTTCGCCTCAAACTCAATACGCCAGTAGGCGCCGCGTTTGCTGAAGGCGATCTCCAGCATGTTTTTAACCGGAGTCAGCGCTTGGCACGCGGACGCTCGGAAAGAGGTGAAGTCGTGTTCACCGATCAGAATATCGGCGGCCTGGCGCATGGCTTGCCCATCCAGCGTGTTGAAGGTCCAGCCGACCCGGCCATGGTCCACGCTGGGGCGTATGGCTGACTCATACAACACATAGGCGTAGCGCCGCGAAGTGGCGCAGGCCCGGCAGTGGAATTCGTCGGGGGTTAAAACGGCCCACTGCACTGCGATGTCGCGTGGCAGGTTGGCGTTGGTGCCGCGCACCCAGGCGTAGGTGTCGCGCGTAAGCGGAGTGTCGAAATGCACCACCTGCATGATGCCGTGCACCCCGGTGTCAGTGCGCCCCGCACACAACGTGGAAACCCGCTGCGCAGCGAATTTGCTGAGTGCCGCTTCGAGTTTGTCCTGAACAGTCAGGCGCGAGGGCTGGCTTTGCCAGCCCTGGTAGGCCCGCCCGTTGTAACTGATGCCTAGCGCGACCCGCACGGTACTGTCTGGATGCGTGAGGAGACCCAACCCGCCGAAGCAGGTTTAGCTCAGATTGGCCAGTGCGCGTTGGGCTTTGGCCCGCATCTCGCCAGTGGCTTCGGCAACCACCTCTTCGATGAGGGCTCGGGCACCGTCTTCGTCGCCGATGGAGACGAATTCTTCGGCCAGCGCCAATTTGGTTTCCAGGGGGTCTTCACCCACGCTGGTGGGCGATTCGGAAGGCTGCTCGGAGGGCGTGGGTTCCAGATCCAGCGACAGGGAACCCATGTCGAATTCCAGCATGCCGGTGTCTTTTTCGGCTACGGGTTCAGCGGCGGCCACCGGCTCGACCTGCATGGGGCTGGTCGCGTCGAAATTGAGACCTGCACCATCGTTGCCACCCAGGCTCAGGCCGTCCATCGACAAGGAGATGTTGGGCAACTCTGGCGTGGGTTCTGGTGTGGGTGTCAGTGCGGCGGTGCCGGAAATGTCGAAGTCCAGGCCTGCCGCGGAGTCTTGCTCCGGCGCTTCCATTTTGAGCGTTTGTTCTGGCTTGGCTTCCGCAACGGTGCCACCGGTCACATCACTGATTGCGCTGGCGGGTTCGTCGTCCAGGGAGAAGTCCAGATCCAGGTCCAGATCCACACCGGGGCGGTTGTCTGCCAGGTCGGGATGCGCGGATTGCGCCACGGTGCTTGTCCCAAAAGCCGAGGCATCTGCGCTTTCGGTTGCGCCAGCCGAGCTGCCTGCCGATGGCGCACCACCAGGTTGGTACAAGGGATTTTCAGGGTCAAAGGCTAGGCCCATTTCGCAAATGCGGGCCCACTCTGGGCTGGCGTTGCCAGTGAGTTTGAAGGCCTGGGTGGCGGACGCTTCAAAGCCCTGGGCATCGCGCCGTTTGGCGAATATTTCCAGCAGCTTGGTGTGTATCGCCAGTCGGCCCGGGTTGGTGCGTACGGCTTCCTTGAGGATTTCTTCCGCTTGCAGATCGCGCCCGTAAGCGAGGTAAACATCGGCTTCCGCGACGGGGTCCACATCGTCGGCTGCATCCAGTTGGCTGGCCGAGTACACCATGGACGAATTGGAGGCCGGGCCATCGTTGGCCGTGTCCACGCGCTGTCCACCGCTGGCGCCGAAGAACGAGTCAGGTTGCAGACGGCTTTCGAGGAAGGAGCTGTCGACTTGCGCGGCGTTTTTCTTGCGTTGGCGAATTTTGTAGAAAGCCAAGCCAGCCAGGATTGCCAGCAAACCACCCGCGGCAGCGGGTACCAGCGGATCACCGAGCAATTCGTCCACCAACGAAGGCTCTTCCATGGGCGGTACGGCGACGGGAGCCGCTTTGGGCTTGGCCGGTGCCGAGGCAGCGGCTTGTGGCGCAGATGCCGGTGCAACGGGTGCTGCTGGTGCAGACGCAGCAGGGGCGGGTGCAGGTGTGGTGGCTACCGTGACGGCAGGGGTGGGAACTGCCGGTTTTCCGGCTTCAGACGCAGCAGGGGCCGGGGCTGTTGCAGCCTTGGGCGCACTGGCGGCTTTCATCTTGTCCAGGTCGCTGATGTTCTTGGCGATTTCAGCAGCGCGTGTAGCGGCGTCCTTCTCGGCGCGCTCTTTGGCGATCTTGGCATCGTCCGCTGCTTTGCTCTGCACAGAGCCTTTGGACAGCGTCAGCTTGTCAGGTGCTGCGCTGGCCGGCTTTTTGTCTTCCACTTTGGCATCGATGCTGCCACTGGCTTTGCGATCGGCTGCAGGGACGCCGGCGCTGGGCGCGTTGGCCGCCAGATTGCGACGGAAATCGTTGAAATCCTTGCTCTGGGCCACGACGATCTGGCTGGCCTCGGCCGCGGGCACGGACTGCGCCTGTTCCGCGGTCGGCACGTTCATCACGGTACCGGCACGAAGGCGGTTCAGGTTACTGTTGACGAAGGCGTCCGGGTTGGCGCGCAGGAGCGCCACCAGCATCTGGTCCAGCGACACATTGGCGGCCTTGGTGCGCGCAGCAATCTTGCTGGCGTTGTCACCGTTCTTGACCGGGACTTGTTTGTCACCCTCCGCGCCGAGCGCGGTAAGGGGCTTGGCCGGCGCTGCGGCTGCTGGAGTCGCAGCTTTGGGGGCTGGCGGGGCTTTGGCAACGGGTGCACTGCGTGGGGTGTCACTGCTGACAGGTGCCGTGGTGGCTCTGACCGGCGCAGGTACGCTGGGTGCGGGAGAAATCTGGGGCAAGGTGGGTGCGACCTGGGCCTGGCGCAATACCGGCGGGTCAAACAACATGGTGTAGTCACGCACGATGCGTCCGGAAGCCCAACTGGCTTCGAGGATCATGTCCACAAAGGGATCGTTGATGGGACGGCTGCTGCTCAGGCGGATGTAGGCCGTGCCATTGGCACGACGCTGCAAGGACACCTGCAGATTGGACATGGCGGGGTTGTATTCCATGCCCGCAGCGGTAAAGGCCTCGGGAGCCGCCACATTGGTGCGCAGGGAAGATGCCTCTTCGGCATTGATGTCCGGTACCTCAATTTCGGCGCGTAGGGGTTCGCCCAAAGCTGACTGGACCGTGAGGCGGCCGAGCGATAGCGCCATGACCTCGGTTCCAGACAAGCCGAGTAGCGCAACGGCTGCAGCCGCCAATGCGGTCTTTTGCCAACGATGTGACTTAGCGATCAATTTTGTAGCCTCCGGTGTTCGGGTGAGCGGCAATTTACTTCTCAATTTGCGGCCAAATTACCCGACTCTCAAAACGTAAAAAGTACCATAACATCAATGTCTTAGCCTGACAAGCTAAGAAACCTTTTAACTTTGAAAGCCCCCGGCCCCGAGGCAAATCTCAGGGTGAAATTGTTGCCAATCGACAACGACAGACCGCAAGTTCACAGGCGGTCTGTCGTTGAAATGGCTGGTTTATGTTGCTAGCAAAATCCGTAGCATGCGACGCAGTGGTTCTGCGGCTCCCCAGAGCAATTGGTCGCCAATGGTGAAGGCGCCCACGTATTCAGGTCCCATCGCCAGCTTGCGAATGCGGCCAACCGGGATGGTCATGGTGCCGGTTACCGCCACGGGGGTCAGGTCCTTGATCGTGGCTTCGCGGGTGTTGGGTACCACTTTGACCCACTGGTTGTCCGCGGCAATCATGGCTTCGATGTCGGCCACGGGCACATCCTTCTTGAGCTTGAAGGTCAGGGCCTGGCTGTGGCAACGCATGGCGCCCACACGCACGCAGAAGCCGTCCACGGGAATAGCGGCGGAGTTGAAACCTTCGCCCATGCCAAGTATCTTGTTGGTTTCGGCCATACCCTTCCACTCTTCCTTGGACATGCCGTTGCCCAGGTCCTTGTCGATCCACGGGATCAGGCTGCCGCCCAGCGGTACGCCAAAGTTGGCGGTCTCGGCACCGGTCAGGGCGCGCTGCTTGGCAGAGACCAAGCGGTCGATTTCCAGAATCGCGCTCTTGGGGTCGTCCAGCAGGGCTTTGACTTCCGAGTTCAGTGTGCCGTACTGGGTCAGCAGTTCGCGCATGTGTTGTGCGCCGCCACCAGAGGCAGCCTGGTAAGTCTGGGTGCTCATCCACTCGACCAGACCGGCCTTGTAAAGCGCGCCCACGCCCATCAGCATGCAGCTGACGGTGCAGTTGCCGCCCACCCAGTTTTTGCCGCCCTTGGCCAGCGCGTCCTGGATGACGGGCATGTTGACGGGGTCCAGGATGATGACCGCGTCTTTCTCCATGCGCAGGGTGGATGCGGCGTCGATCCAGTGGCCGTTCCAGCCCGCTGCGCGCAGCTTGGGGAACACCTCGGTGGTGTAGTCACCGCCTTGGGCGGTGATGATGATGTCGCAGCGCTTGAGCGCGTCGATGTTGAATGCGTCTTGCAGCGTGGTTTCGTTTTTGGCTTGCGCAGGGGCCTTGCCGCCTGCGTTGCTGGTGGAGAAGAACAGGGGTTCGATCAGGTCGAAATCCTTTTCTTGCACCATGCGGTCCATCAAAACCGAGCCGACCATGCCGCGCCAGCCAACCAAACCTACCAACTTGCTCATATCAACGCCTTTTCAAAAAGTTAAACAAACAATGCTCTTACACGAGTGTTTATGGACTTGTTTGCCCGGCTCGTCTGGCCGGGTGGGCGCACGACGAACCAGGCTGGGTCAGCCCTTAATGGTCGTGGTTTTGGTGATAGTTGCGCGCGCTGCCTTGCTTGCCAGGGCGGCAGAAGCAATGCTCAGGGAGAGAGGGAGGGCGGCAAACATGGCTTTATTGTAGCTCGAAATAAAAATTTTCTGCCCCGCGCGGACTGAAATGGTTTTTCAGTGGCAGGGCAACAACGCAGTGTGTCGCCCTGCAGAGGGTCGTTACGCCAGCGCTTTCACCACGGCGTCGCCCATCTCCTTGGTGCTGGCGCGGGTGGTGCCTTCGCTGTAGATGTCGGCCGTGCGGAACCCTTGCTCAAGTACCTTTTTCACGGCGGCTTCAATGCGCAGCGCGGCGGCTTCCTGGTTCAGGCTGAAGCGCAACATCATGGCAGCGGACAGGATGGTGGCCAGCGGGTTGGCAATGCCTTTGCCGGCAATGTCGGGCGCGCTACCGTGGCTGGGCTCATACAGGCCCTGGTTGCTGCTGTTCAGGCTGGCCGAGGGCAGCATGCCGATGGAGCCGGTGAGCATGGAGGCTTCGTCCGACAGGATGTCTCCGAACATATTGCCGGTGACCAGCACGTCAAACTTCTTGGGCGCCTTGACCAGTTGCATGGCGGCGTTGTCCACCAGCATGTGGTCCAGCTCGACGTCGGGGTACTGCTGGCCCACTTCGACCATCACGTCTTTCCAGAGCTGCGAGGTTTCCAGCACGTTGTTCTTGTCCACGCTGGTCACGCGCTTGCTGCGCTTGCGTGCGGCCTGGAAAGCCACGTGGGCAATGCGCTCGATCTCGGGACGGCTGTAGCGCATGGTGTCGAACGCTTCTTCGGCACCGGGGAAGTGGCCGTCGGTGGCGATGCGGCGGCCGCGCGGCTGACCGAAGTAGATGTCGCCGGTCAGCTCGCGGATGATGAGGATGTCCAGGCCGGCGATGAGTTCGGGCTTGAGGCTGGAGGCGCCCACCAGTTGCTCGTAACAAATGGCGGGGCGGAAGTTGGCGAACAGGCCCAGGTTTTTGCGCAGGCCAAGGATAGCCTGCTCGGGGCGGAACTGTCGCTCCAGCTTGTCGTATTTCCAGTCGCCCACGGCGCCGAACAACACGGCGTCGGCTTCCTTGGCCAGTTTCAGGGTGGCTTCGGGCAGGGGGTGGCCATGCGCGTCGTAGGCCACGCCGCCGACCAAGGCGGTTTCCATTTCCAGGGGGAGGGCCAGCGCGTTCAGCACCTTGACGGCTTCCGCGACGATTTCGGTACCAATGCCGTCACCCGGCAACACTGCGATTTTCATATTCAGACTTTGAGTTTGGTGAAGGCGGGTGGCGTTATACGCCGAATTCCGCCTGATTTGCTATTATTTTCGTAGCTGCTTACGCACGCATGGTGTGGGCTAACCACGGTTTTTGTGCCAAACGTTGTGCTTCGAAGGCCTTGATCTTGTCTGCATGGCGCAGGGTCAAGCCAATGTCGTCAAAGCCGTTGATCAGGCAGTACTTGCGGAAGGCCTGCACATCAAAGGCAATCTCTTCGCCCTGAGGCTTCATGATCACTTGGCGCTCCAAGTCGATGGTGAGCTGGTAGCCAGGGAAGGCCAGCGCTTCGCTGAACAACTGGTCCACCTGGGCTTCCGTCAGCACGATGGGCAACATGCCGTTCTTGAAGCTGTTGTTGAAGAAGATGTCCGCGTAGCTGGGCGCGATGATGGCGCGAAAACCGTATTGGTCCAGCGCCCACGGTGCGTGTTCGCGCGAGGAGCCACAACCAAAGTTCTTGCGCGCCAGCATGATGCTTGCTCCCGCGTAGCGCGGCTGGTTCAGCACAAAGTCCGGATTGGGCTTGCGGCTGGCCGGGTCCTGTCCGGGATAGCCCGCATCCAGATAACGCCACTCGTCAAACAGGTTCTGGCCAAAGCCGGTCTTGCGGATGGACTTGAGAAACTGCTTGGGGATGATGGCATCCGTGTCCACGTTCTCGCGGTCCATGGGCGCGACCAGGCCCTTGTGGATGGTGAACTTGTTCATTTCTTGGCCGCGCCTTCGATTTTTTCTCCAGCCTTCTGGATGTCCTGGCCTACGCCCTTGACGGTATTGCAGCCGGTCAACACGAGCAGGAAGGAAGCGGCGATCAGGGTAACGAGTGTTTTCATGGGGTACTCCTTGAGTGCAAAGGCTTAGCTGAATTTACGGATGTCGACAAAGTGGCCATGGATGGCGGCAGCCGCAGCCATCGCGGGGCTGACCAGATGGGTGCGTCCACCGGCGCCCTGGCGGCCTTCGAAGTTGCGGTTGCTGGTGGAGGCGCAGCGCTCGCCGGGCTCCAGCCGATCGGCATTCATGGCCAGGCACATGGAGCAACCGGGTTCGCGCCACTCAAAACCTGCGGCCTTGAAGATTTCGTGCAGACCTTCGCGTTCGGCCTGGTCTTTCACCAGACCGGAGCCGGGCACCACCATGGCCAGCTTGATGTTTTTGGCCACTTTTTGGCCCAGCTTCTTCACCACGGCCGCGGCTTCGCGCATGTCTTCAATGCGGCTATTGGTACAGGAGCCAATGAACACCTTGTCGACGAACAAGTCGTCCAGTGCCTTGCCGGGCTCCAGGCCCATGTAGGTGAGCGCGCGCTCAATGGCTCCGCGCTTGTTGGCGTCCTTTTCCTTGTCCGGGTCTGGCACGCGACCATCAATGCCAAGCACCATTTCAGGCGAAGTGCCCCAGGTGACCTGCGGCAAAATCTGCGTCGCATCGAGCTCCACCACGGTGTCGAAATGTGCGCCGACATCGGTGTGCAGCGTCTTCCAGTAGGTAACGGCTTGGTCCCACTCCACGGCGGCAGCATCGCCGTTGATGGCACTGTGGCCAGGGGCGAGAGGGCGGCCTTTGACGTAGTCAATCGTCTTTTCGTCTACGGCCACCAAGCCAGCGCGTGCGCCAGCTTCGATGGCCATGTTACAGACGGTCATGCGGCCTTCCATGCTCAGTGCACGTATGGCCGAGCCACCGAATTCGATGGTGTAGCCGGTGCCACCAGCCGTGCCAATTTTGCCAATGATGGCCAGCACGATGTCCTTGGCGGTAATGCCTTTGGCGACCGAACCGTCGACCTTCACCAGCATGTTCTTGGCCTTTTTTGCCAGTAGTGTTTGCGTGGCCATCACGTGCTCGACTTCGCTGGTACCAATGCCGTGTGCCAATGCGCCGAAGGCACCGTGGGTTGATGTGTGCGAATCGCCACAGACAACAGTCATGCCAGGCAGCGTGGCACCGTTCTCGGGCCCGATGACGTGCACGATGCCCTGGCGTTTGGACAGGAACGGGAAGTAGGCGGCGGAGCCGAACTCAGCAATGTTGCTGTCCAGCGTGGTGACCTGTTCCTTGCTGGTCGGGTCGGTGATGCCGTCGTAGCCGCGTTCCCAGCCGGTGGTGGGCGTGTTGTGGTCGGCGGTGGCGACGATGGAGCTGACACGCCAGACTTTGCGACCTGCCACGCGCAGGCCTTCAAAGGCCTGCGGGCTGGTCACTTCGTGCACCAAATGGCGGTCGATGTACAGAATGGAGGTGCCGTCGTCTTCAGTATGGACAACGTGGTCGTCCCACAATTTGTCGTACAGGGTACGGCCGGTGTTGGGTGTGCTGGTGCTGGCCATGGTTTTCCTTCGTGGTCTTGGATTTTATGCTTGGAGGGGTTGGGGCTGGGCCGATGCGGTCAGGTGGTCCACCAGCAGGCGGGCGGTACGCGGCAAGCTCGAAAAATCGCGCGCCACAAGGTCGATCTGGCGTGTTGCCCAGATGTCGGTGAGCGCTACAGATACCAGTTCACCCACGCCGCGCATGAGCTGGAACGCCTGTAAGGGCATAACGCCAATGCCCAGCCCGTTGTGGATCATGCGGCACATGGCATCCAGGCCTGTGACCTGGATGCGCAGTTTGACCGAGCGCCCCAATTGGGCGGCCGCTTCGCGCATGGCCAGATAGATGGAGCTGTTGGAGTGCAGGCCGACGTGGTCAAAGGCCAAAGCGTCTTCAAAAGCGATGGCGGGCTGCTGGGCCAGCACGTGGCCTTTGGGCACCACCATGACCAACTGGTCTTGCCGATAGGCGTGGCGCTGCAACTCGCCGATACCGTTGGCCGTATTGCAGATGCCCAGGTCGGCGGCGCCTTCCTGGACCGCACGGATGACCTCGGTACTGAGGTGTTCTTCCAAATCAATTTTTACTTCCGCATGCTGGCGGATAAAGGCGCCCAGGTCTTCCGGTAAAAACTGCACGATGGCCGAGATGCTGGCGTGGATGCGCACATGGCCGCGCACACCGTCCGCGTATTCACTGAGCTCGCCCTGCATTTTTTCCAGGCTGAACAGCACAGTACGCGCGTGGTGCAGCAGGCTTTCACCGGCCGGGGTCAGGTCTACGCCACGGGTATGGCGGTATAGCAAAACCGTATCCAGATTGGCTTCCAGGTCACTGAGGCGCTTGCTCACGGCAGACGGGGCTATGAATTCGCGTTCAGCCGCCTTGCCAATGCTGCCCAGCTCGCAGACGGCTACAAAGAGCTGCAGCGAAGTCAGATCCATGCGGCGAGCGAAACTGCGTTCAGAGTTCTTCATGGGGCGTTAAATGCCATCGCGTTTTACGATGAATCATTATTTTCACCCTTTAAAAAGATTTTTGACATCGTTTTTCGAGATGACTGTCATTCCCAGAGCTGATTTTTGTGGCCTGGAATGTAAAAACCCACCCGGTGTTACCACCGGGTGGGTTTTTACGTTTACGACGTGCGGCTTAACGTTGGCCGATAGGGGCCACGTCGCGGCGCACTGCACCGGTGAACAACTGACGTGGACGGCCGATTTTGTATTCGGGATCGCCAATCATTTCGTTCAACTGAGCGATCCAGCCCACGGTACGGGCCAGCGCGAACACTGCGGTGAAAAGTGGCACAGGAATGCCAATGGCGCGCTGCACGATGCCGGAGTAGAAGTCGACGTTGGGGTAAAGCTTGCGCTGCACAAAGTAGTCGTCTTCCAGGGCAATCTTTTCCAAAGCCATTGCCAGTTTGAACAGCGGGTCGTTTTCCAGCCCCAATTCGGCCAGTACTTCCTTGCAGGTTTCCTGCATGAGCTTGGCGCGTGGGTCGTAGTTTTTGTAAACGCGGTGGCCAAAACCCATCAGCTTGACGCCGGAGTTCTTGTCCTTGACCTTTTCCATGAATTCGCCAACCTTGCTGATACCACCCATGCGCTGGATGTCTTCCAGCATGTTCAGGCAGGCTTCGTTGGCACCGCCGTGGGCAGGGCCCCACAGGCAGGCCACGCCAGCGGCAATGGCTGCAAACGGGTTGGTGCCGGAGCTGCCGCACAGGCGCACGGTGGAGGTGGACGCGTTTTGTTCGTGGTCGGCATGCAGCGTGAAGATGCGGTCCATTGCACGCTCAATGACGGGGTTGACGACGTAGGGCTCGCAAGGCGTAGCAAACATCATGTGCAGGAAGTTGCCGGCATAGCTCAGCTCGTTCTTCGGGTACATGTAGGGCTGGCCGACGGTGTACTTGTAAGCCATGGCCACCAGCGTAGGCATCTTGGCAATCAGGCGGATCGCGGAAATGTCGCGGTGCTCTGGGTTGGTGATGTCGGTGCTGTCATGGTAGAAGGCCGACAGAGCGCCCACCAGGCCGGTCATGATGGCCATGGGGTGGGCATCGCGGCGGAAGCCACGCAGGAAAAACTGCATCTGCTCGTTGACCATGGTGTGCTGGGTCACGCGGTGGGTGAACTCGACCTTGCCTGCGGCATTGGGCAGGTTCCCGTACAGCAGCAGGTGGCAGGTTTCCATGAAGTCGCAGTTGGTCGCCAACTGCTCAATGGGGTAACCACGGTACAACAGTTCGCCCTTGTCACCATCGATGTAAGTAATGGCCGACTGACACGACGCGGTGGACAAAAAGCCCGGGTCGTAAGTGAACATACCGGTCTGTGCGTAAAGCTTGCGAATGTCCACAACATCGGGGCCCACATTGCCGTGGTACACCGGCAAATCTACGCTGGGGCTGCCGTTACTGAACGACAGGGTGGCTTTGTTGTCAGCTAATTTCATTTACTTGCCTTTCAGGGGGTTCTTTCAACATACTCAAAACTTCTTGCACGTCCGCGCGGTCCAGTTCAGCGTCCACCTGGGCCAGCGATTTCCGTGCCAATTGCACATCCAGCAGATCGTTGTCACTCAGGTCCATCAGGGCGCCCAAGGCGTTGGCCTGCCTGACCGTCAACGACGCACCAAAGCGCTTGAAAAACCGTTCGATCAGAAGATCGTTCTCCAGCAGACCGCGGCGGCATCGCCATACCAGCTTGCTGCGTGCCCGTTCGTCGATCAGTTCGTTGTCCATGCACTCAGGATGCTGCACCTTAAACGGCGCGCAGCACCATCATTTCCTTGATCTTGCCAATTGCCTTGGTGGGGTTCAACCCCTTGGGGCAGACGTCCACGCAGTTCATGATGGTGTGGCAGCGGAACAGGCGATAGGGATCTTCCAGATTGTCCAGTCGTTCGGCGGTGGCTTCATCGCGGCTGTCCGCGATGAAGCGGTAGGCCTGGAGCAGACCGGCGGGGCCGACGAACTTGTCGGGGTTCCACCAGAAGCTGGGGCAGCTCGTCGAACAGCTCGCGCACAGGATGCACTCGTACAGGCCGTTGAGCTCTTCACGCTCTTCGGGCGACTGCAGGCGTTCCTTTTCGGGCGGCACGTTGTCGTTGATCAGGTAGGGCTTGATCGAGTTGTATTGCTTGAAGAACTGCGTCATGTCGACGATCAGGTCACGCACCACCGGCAGGCCGGGCAGGGGCTTCAGGATGATGTCGCCCTTGAGCGTAAGCATGTTGGTCAGGCAGGCCAGGCCGTTCTTGCCATTGATGTTCATGGCATCAGAACCACACACGCCTTCGCGGCATGAGCGGCGGAAGCTGATGGTGGGGTCCTGTGCCTTGAGCTTCATCAGCGCATCCAGCAGCATGCGCTCGTGGCCATCCAGCTCCACTTCAATGGTCTGCATGTAGGGCTTGGCGTCGGTGTCCGGATCGTAGCGGTAGATCTTGAAAGTGCGTTTGGTCATGGTGGTTCGCTCGGGTAGGTCCGGATTTAGAAAGTACGCGTCTTCAGAGGCACGGAATCCACTGTCAGCGGCTTCATTTGCACCGGCTTGTAGGCCAGGCGACTGCCTTCGCTGTACCACAGCGTGTGTTTGTGCCATTCGGTGTCGTTGCGACCGTTCGGGTGTTCGGGTGTGTCGCCGTAGTCGTCGACCGAGTGCGCGCCACGGCTTTCATGGCGTGCTGCGGCGGACACGATGGTGGCCTGCGCTGCTTCGATCAGGTTTTCCACTTCCAGCGCCTCGATGCGGGCAGTGTTGAAAATCTTGGACTTGTCCTTGAGGCCGATGCTCTTCACCCGCTCGCGCAGAGCGGCGATCTTGGCGACGCCTTCGTCCATGATGGCCTGGGTGCGGAACACACCAGCGTGTTGCTGCATGGCGGCGCGCAGGTCGTTGGCCACGTCCTGGGC
The DNA here is from genome assembly GCF_001955715.1 of Rhodoferax saidenbachensis. Classification (NCBI taxonomy): domain Bacteria; kingdom Pseudomonadati; phylum Pseudomonadota; class Betaproteobacteria; order Burkholderiales; family Comamonadaceae; genus Rhodoferax; species Rhodoferax saidenbachensis. The sequence continues at coordinate 1,331,567 of NZ_CP019239.1, forward strand.
GTATTCACCGTCGGTCGCGTTGTCCAGACGTGCCACGCGGGCCAGGGTCTGGTCTGCGGCATTGGCGGGCAGCGCCTTGTGGGTGCGGCTCTTGTTGAACTCGACGATATGGTTGCCGGCAGCGCGGCCAAATACCAGCAAATCGAGCAGGGAGTTGGTGCCCAGGCGGTTGGCACCGTGCACGCTCACGCAGGAGCATTCGCCTACAGCGTACAAACCATTGACCACTTGGCTCTGGTTGTTGGCGTCTTGCGTGACGACCTGGCCGTGGATGTTGGTCGGAATGCCGCCCATCTGATAGTGGATGGTGGGCACCACGGGAATCGGTTCCTTGGTGATGTCGACGTTGGCGAAGTTGTGGCCGATCTCGAACACCGAAGGCAGGCGTTTCATGATGGACTCCACACCCAGGTGGGTCATGTCCAGCAGGATGTAGTCCTTGTTGGGGCCGCAGCCGCGGCCTTCCTTGATTTCCTGGTCCATGGAGCGGGACACGAAGTCGCGGGGGGCCAAGTCTTTCAGGGTAGGCGCATAACGCTCCATGAAGCGTTCGCCATTGCTGTTGCGCAGAATCGCACCCTCGCCGCGGCAGCCTTCGGTCAGCAACACGCCGGCGCCGGCCACGCCGGTGGGGTGGAACTGCCAGAATTCCATGTCTTCCAGCGGGATACCAGCGCGTGCTGCCATGCCCAGTCCGTCACCGGTGTTGATGAAGGCGTTGGTGGAGGCGGCAAAGATGCGGCCTGCGCCGCCGGTCGCCAGCAGGGTGGTCTTGGCTTCCAGAATGTGGATGTCGCCGGTTTCCATTTCCAGTGCGGTCACACCAACCACGTCGCCATCAGCGTCGCGGATCAAATCGAGTGCCATCCATTCGACGAAGAAGCTGGTCTTGGCCGCCACGTTTTGCTGGTAGAGCGTGTGCAACATGGCGTGACCTGTGCGGTCGGCTGCGGCGCAGGCGCGCTCTACGGCTTTTTCACCGTAGTTGGCGGTGTGACCGCCGAAGGGGCGCTGGTAAATCGTGCCATCGGGATTGCGGTCGAACGGCATGCCCATGTGTTCCAGGTCGTAAACGACCTTGGGGGCTTCCCGGCACATGAATTCGATGGCGTCCTGGTCACCGAGCCAGTCGGAGCCCTTGACGGTGTCATAGAAGTGGTAGTGCCAGTTGTCCTCGTTCATGTTGCCGAGCGAGGCGCCAATGCCGCCTTGTGCAGCCACGGTGTGTGAACGGGTGGGGAATACTTTGGACAGCACGGCCACGTTGAGACCGGCACGTGCCAGTTGCAGCGAAGCGCGCATGCCGGAGCCACCAGCGCCGACGATGACAACGTCAAATTTTCTTTTGGATACGGAGGTAGACATGAATTACAGCCTGAAGAAGCGGGCGCTCAAACGCGCCACAGAACCTGGATGGCCCAGCCGGCGCAGCCGACCAGCCAGACGATGGAAAACACCTGCAGCGAGAGACGCAGTCCCACGGGTTTGATGTAGTCCATCCAGATATCGCGCATGCCGACCCACACGTGGTAGAGCAGGGCGACGATGACGGTGAAGGTCAGCACTTTCATCCATTGCGATGAAAAAATGCCAGCCCATTTGTCGTACCCAATGGGGCCTTTGGAGAAGATGACTTGCGCCAGCACCACCAGGGTGAAAAGAGCCATCAGGGCGGCGGTCACGCGTTGGGCCAGCCAGTCGCGGAGTCCGTAATGTGCGCCAACGACGATGCGTTTGGAGCCGTAGTTCACTGCCATGGTCAGGATTCCTTGTTGTTATGGGGTGTGGTCGGGCTTAGTACAGGCCAAACAGCTTGGCGCCCAGAATCGCCGTGAGGCCCAGGCTCAAAGCCAGGGTCACGATAGCGGAGCTGCGGCCAAATTCTTTGCTCACCGCGTGGTTGACGTCCATCCACAGGTGGCGCAGGCCGGCGATGAAGTGGTGCAGGTAGGCCCAGATCAGGGACAGCGCCACGAGTTTGAAGAACCAGCCGGGCACAAATCCAAGGCCGATAGTGAAGGCACTGCTGAATTTGGCGAATGAGATTTCCGACGTGATGGAGGTGTCAAACATCCAGATGATGAAAGGCATCAGCACAAACATCAGCGCGCCGCTGACGCGGTGCAGGATGGAGACCCAACCAGCGGGCGGCAGGCGGTAGGTAGGGAGATCGGTCAGCGCGTTGATGTTGCGAAATTCCGGGCGTTTGGCGCGGGGGGAGGAGGCAAGCTCAGTCATGCGGATGGGCTTTCTTGGATGTAACTGTTATGTAATTATTCAAACGACAGACCAAAATTCTATTGCACCGCATCAATCTGACTGCGGACTTGCGTCAAATGACCTGTCAATTTAGCGTATTTCGATAGTAGTGTGTATCGGTCAAGTACAGGCCGCGGCGCATTTCCATGGGCGTGTCGTTGTAAGTGTAGGCTGTGCGTTCCACACTCAGCAGCGGTGTTTGGCTGTTGACTTGCAGCAGTGCGCATTGCTCTGTATCTGGAAGCACGGCGCGGATTTTTTCTTCGGCGCGCACCATGCGCACGCCAAATTCGGTTTCAAACAGCGCATACATCGGGCCATCGTAGTCGCGCAGGCGCTCGGCGGTCAGGCCTTTGAAGGGCGTGCCGGGCAGCCACAAATCCTCCAGAATCGTCGGCACCTTGGCAAATGAGAGGACGCGGCGCACCTGCAGCACGGCGTCACCTTGGCGAAGCGCCAGCGCGCGCGCTACGTCGGTGGACGCACGCAAACGCTTGCAGTCGATGATTTGGCGCTGTGCCGGGCCTTCGCTGTTGGGATCACCGTTGTCGGGGAAGAGTTTGAGGAAGCGGTACTGGACATGGTGCTCGGCATGGGTAGCCACAAACGTGCCCTTGCCCTGGCGGCGTACCAACAGGTTTTCTGCGGCCAGTTCATCGATGGCTTTGCGCACCGTGCCCTGGCTGACCTTGAAGCGGGCGGCGAGGTCCATTTCACTGGGAATGGCCGTGCTGGGCTTCCATTCGCCCGACTGCAGGCTTTGTAGCATCAGTACCTTGATTTGCTGGTACAGCGGGCTGAAGGCGGGGGTCGCTGCGGAAGCCGCAGGCGCACCCACTGGAGCGCTGGCAGGCGCTGCGCTTTCACTGGGTGGCGGGGGCGTTGCGGTCATGACGGGGGTTTCAGTGGTCAGCTTGAAGTCAGGCGCGGATGGATGTGGAATCATATCTTATATAAGACATAAGACAAATTGACTTCGGGCGGAAATCGGGAGTAAACTTGCCCGCATTCTGCAGGGCTCCACCCGTTTTGTGTGAAGCCGTTGTCAGTCACCGCTTTCCCAACACTTTTACAACCCTTCCTGGAGTTCTCACCATGAGCAAGAAGCCTGTTCGCGTTGCCGTTACCGGAGCCGCCGGTCAAATTGGATACGCCATTCTGTTCCGCATCGCCTCTGGCGAAATGCTGGGCAAAGACCAGCCTGTGGTGTTGAGCCTGCTGGAAGTTCCCATGGAAAAAGCCCAGCAAGCCCTGCAAGGCGTGATCATGGAGCTGCAAGACTGCGCATTCCCCCTGTTGGTGGGTATCGAAGCGCACAGCGACCCCCTGACCGCGTTCAAGGATGTGGACTACGCACTGCTAATCGGTTCGCGCCCCCGCGGCCCCGGCATGGAACGCGCCGAACTGCTGGCCGTCAACGCCGAAATTTTCACCGCCCAAGGCAAGGCCCTGGACAAGGTTGCCAGCCGCAATGTCAAGGTGCTGGTCGTTGGCAACCCTGCCAACACCAATGCCTACATCGCCATGAAGAGTGCACCGAGCCTGCCACGCAAGAACTTCACCGCCATGCTGCGCCTGGACCACAACCGCGCGCTGAGCCAGATCGCTGCCAAGACCGGCAAGGCCGTGGCCGACATCGAAAAGATGACCGTGTGGGGCAACCACTCGCCAACGATGTACGCCGACTACCGCTTCGCCACCATCAAGGGTGAAAGCGTCAAGACGATGATCAACGACGAAGTCTGGAACAAAGACACCTTCCTGCCCACCGTGGGCAAGCGCGGTGCGGCCATCATCGCGGCCCGTGGCGTGTCTTCCGCCGCATCGGCTGCCAACGCGGCCATCGACCACATGCGCGATTGGGCTCTGGGCACCAATGGCAAGTGGGTCACCATGGGTATTCCTTCGGATGGCCAGTACGGTATCCCCAAGGACACCATGTTCGGTTTTGCTGTGACCTGCGAAGGTGGCGAGTACAAGTTGGTCGAAGGCCTGGAAGTGGACGCGTTCTCGCAAGAGCGTATCAACGTCACGCTGAAAGAGCTGCAAGACGAGCAAGCTGGCGTCGCCCACTTGCTGTAATCGGCTGCTACAGTGGCCCATCCGCGCAACGTACTCTTAGGCGCCCAGGGCGCAGCAGGTTTGTTACCTGTGTGCGACCACTACAGCGGCGTGGAGGCGCGGATGGTCAAAAGCCTGCAACTGCAGGCCGAGATGATGGAGGAATTTGGGGCCTGCGTCTTTGACGTGACCCTGGACTGCGAGGACGGCGCCCCGGTGGGCGGCGAAGTTGATCATGCAAATATGGTCGTGGCCCTCGCCAATACTGCGCAAGCAGCTCCTGATTTGATAGCAAATGTGGTGCCGCGCCGTGTCGGCGCTCGGCTACATGCCGTGGACCACCCGGCATTTGCCTCGGATGTACAGATCGTGCTGGGCGGTGCCGCCAAGGCCCTGAGCTACATCATGGTGCCCAAGGTCGAATCCATCGCCGATGTGGAGCGCGCCGTTGCCGCCATTGATGCGGCCGCCTGGGGCGTGCGGTCCACGCCTGTGCCTTTGCATGTACTGATTGAGTCTCCCGCTGCCGTGCAACAGGCATTTGAGATTGCGGCGCATCCTCGGGTGGAGTCTATCAGTTTTGGGCTGATGGATTTTGTGTCGTCCCACGGCGGGGCCATTCCGGCGTCGGCCATGGGCGTGCGTGCTGCGGGTGATATGGATTCTTTCGACCAGTTTCACCACCCGTTGGTGCTGCGCGCCAAGACAGATATCTCCAGTGCCTGCCATGCATATGGCAAGGTGCCTTCGCATTGTGTGGTGACGGAATTCAAGGACACGGCCATCTTGCAGCGCGCTGCCCGCATGGCGTCGCAGGCGCTGGGCTACACCCGCATGTGGAGCATCCACCCCGACCAGATACGCCCGATATTGGAAGCATTTTCGCCGTCGACCGAAGAGGTGGAGCAGGCCAGCGACATCGTGCTGCAGGCGCAAAAGCAGGAATGGGCGCCTATCGCGGTGCGCGGCAAGCTGCATGACCGTGCGAGTTACCGCTACTTCTGGCAGGTGCTGGAGCGGGCGCACCAGACCGGCCGCAATATGCCGAACGCAGTGCAAGCGTATTTTTCAGCCCCTGTGCATTAACGAGGACAAAACACCATGTTCAAACGGATTCTCTGGAGTGTGTTGCTTGTGCTGCCATCACTGGTACTGGCACAGACGGCAACTAAGGCGCCATCGGCCAAAATGCGGGCCCTCAAGGTGCCTGCCGCGGAGGCATTGCCCCTGACAGAGTTGTCTGCCGAGCATTTGCTGGTGGCCCAGAAGGTGCTTGTGGGCGCCATACCTTGTGAGCTGTCCAATACGGTGGCCATTGCTCCCCATGCCGAGTCGCCTGGTCGTTTCCTGTTGACGATAGGGCGGCAGCAGCATGTCATGGAGCCCGTGCTGACCAGCACCGGCGCTGTGCGCCTGGAGAATGCAGCGTCCGGCATGGTGTGGCTGCAACTGACCAACAAGTCCATGCTGATGGACCATAAGCAGGGAAAACGTGTGGCAGACGGCTGTATGACACCCGGGCAGCAACTGGTGGCTGAGGCCATGGAGCGTACCCCTCCGCCCGGTCTACTGGACCCCGTGGTCGTAGCCCAGCCCGCTGACGAAGTGAAACCGCAGGCAGGCCCCCAAACGGTGGTGACTGCTACCAAATAAATAGCTGGCTGCGCAATATTGACGCGGCCTTTACTGTGTTTTGTTTTAAGAAGGAGTGAGAACCATGTTGCAAGCCTACCGAGACCATGTGGCCGAACGCGCCGCTTTGGGCATCCCCCCACTGCCCCTGTCTGCCAAGCAGACCGGTGAGCTGATTGAACTCCTGAAGGCGCCCCCCAAAGGTGAAGAAGCGACGTTGGTTGAACTGATCACGCACCGCGTTCCCGCCGGTGTGGATGATGCTGCCAAGGTCAAGGCCAGCTACCTGGCCGCCGTGGCGCATGGCACCGAAGAATGCACACTGATCTCCCGTGCGCGCGCTACCGAACTGCTGGGCACCATGCTGGGCGGCTACAACATCAGCCCGTTGGTGGACTTGCTGGATGACGCGGCGGTTGCTTCGCAAGCCGCTGAAGCCTTGAAGAAAACCCTGCTGATGTTTGACCAGTTCCATGACGTCAAGGAAAAGGCCGACAAGGGCAATGCATTCGCCAAGGCCGTGCTGCAAAGCTGGGCCGACGCCGAATGGTTCACCAGCCGCCCCGAAGTCCCGCAAAGCATCACCGTGTCCATCCTGAAGGTGACCGGCGAAACCAATACCGACGACCTGTCCCCCGCGCCCGACGCCTGGAGCCGCCCCGACATCCCGCTGCACGCTTTGGCGATGCTGAAGAACAAGCGCGACGGCATCACACCCGAAGAAGACGGCAAGCGCGGTCCGATCAAGTTCATCGAAGACCTGCGTGCGCGCGGCAACCTGGTGGCTTATGTCGGTGACGTGGTCGGTACGGGTTCGTCCCGCAAGTCCGCGACCAACTCCGTGTTGTGGTTCACCGGCGAAGACATTCCCTACGTGCCGAACAAGCGCTTTGGTGGCGTCTGCCTGGGCACCAAGATTGCGCCCATCTTCTACAACACGATGGAAGACGCAGGCGCGCTGCCGATCGAGCTGGACGTGAGCCAGATGAACATGGGCGATGTGGTCGAGTTGCTGCCTTACGCGGGCAAGGCGCTGAAGGATGGCAAGGTGATTGCCGAGTTCACGGTCAAGAGCGATGTGCTGTTTGATGAAGTGCGTGCCGGTGGCCGTATTCCTTTGATCATTGGTCGTGGCCTGACCGCCAAGGCGCGCGAAGCCCTGGGCTTGGCACCTTCGACTTTGTTCCGTTTGCCAACCAACCCTGAAGACACCAAGAAGGGCTTCAGCCTGGCGCAAAAGATGGTGGGGCGTGCTTGCGGTCTGCCGGTGGTCGATGGCGAACAGCAGGGCGTGCGCCCTGGCACCTATTGCGAACCCAAGATGACATCCGTAGGCTCGCAAGACACGACCGGTCCGATGACTCGCGACGAACTGAAAGACTTGGCCTGCCTGGGCTTCAGCGCAGATCTGGTGATGCAATCGTTCTGCCACACCGCCGCTTATCCCAAGCCCGTGGACGTGAAGATGCACCACGAGTTGCCGGACTTCATCAGCACCCGCGGCGGCATTTCGCTGCGCCCAGGTGACGGTGTGATCCACTCCTGGCTGAACCGCCTGCTGCTGCCCGACACCGTCGGAACCGGTGGCGATAGCCATACGCGTTTCCCTATCGGTATCAGCTTCCCCGCAGGCTCCGGCTTGGTGGCGTTTGCTGCCGCCACCGGCGTGATGCCGCTGGACATGCCTGAATCCGTGTTGGTGCGTTTCAAAGGCAAGATGCAAAACGGCGTGACCCTGCGTGACCTGGTCAACGCGATCCCGCTGTACGCGATCAAGGCGGGTCTGTTGACTGTCGAGAAGAAGGGCAAGAAGAACATCTTCTCAGGCCGCATTCTCGAAATCGAGGGTCTGCCAGACCTGAAAGTCGAGCAGGCGTTTGAGCTGTCTGATGCGTCCGCTGAGCGTTCTGCTGCTGGCTGCACGGTGCACCTGAACAAAGAGCCCATCATTGAGTACATCAACAGCAACATCACCATGATGAAGTGGATGATTGCCAATGGCTACGCCGATGCCCGCACGCTCGCCCGCCGCATTGCTGCGCAAGAAGCCTGGCTGAAGGACCCGCAATTGCTGAAGGGCGATGACGATGCCGATTACGCTGCGGTGATCGAAATCGATCTGGCCGACATCCACGAACCTATCGTGGCCTGCCCGAACGATCCGGACGATGTGAAAACATTGGCCGACGTCGCTGGTGCCAAGATCGACGAAGTGTTCATCGGCTCCTGCATGACCAACATCGGCCACTTCCGTGCGGCTTCCAAGCTGCTGGAAAACAAGCGCGATATCCCGGTCAAGCTGTGGGTCGCCCCACCGACCAAGATGGACGCCAAACAACTCAGCGACGAGGGCCACTACGGTGTGCTGGGCAGCGCTGGTGCGCGCATGGAAATGCCGGGCTGTAGTTTGTGCATGGGCAACCAGGCCCAGGTCAAGGAGGGCGCGACGGTGTTCTCCACTTCCACCCGCAACTTCCCCAACCGCTTGGGCAAGAACAGCAATGTGTATCTGGGTTCCGCCGAACTAGCCGCGATCTGCTCCAAGCTGGGCCGCATTCCGACCAAGGAAGAGTACCTGGCCGACATGGGCGTGTTGACCGCTGCCAGCGACAAGGTGTACCAGTACTTGAACTTTGACAAGATTGATGACTACACCGAGTCTGCGGCAACTGTGAAGGATGGTGTGGCCGCATAAGGCACTCGCCTGTTTCGCAAGGGCCCGCTGATGTAAATCACGGGCCCTTTTTCTTCGTCCCTAGGATAATGCCGACATGCACTTCTTGAACTCCATCCCGCTTTCGCTGCAGACCGTGTTGCTGTTGATTGCCAGCAATATTTTTATGACGTTTGCCTGGTACGGACACCTGAAAAACCTGGCGACCGCGCCCTGGTACACCGCTGCGATGGTGAGCTGGGGCATTGCCCTGTTTGAGTACCTGCTGCAGGTGCCTGCCAACCGCATTGGTTTTCAGCAGGCTGGTATTACGGTGGCCCAACTCAAGATCATGCAGGAGGTGATTACGCTGGGCGTGTTTGTGCCGTTTGCCATGTTCTACATGGACCAGCCCCTCAAACTCGATTACCTGTGGGCCGGGCTGTGTCTGGTGGGGGCGGTTTACTTTATTTTCAGAAGTGCCTGACGATGCAGCCAGCCCCGAGGGAGCGGGGCGGTTAAACTTCGCCCCGTCATAAGCCAGTCCGTTGGTTGGCGCGTTCGTTTGTTAGGAGTCACTATGCTGTTTGGAAAGCTGCTGCCCCGAGAAGGCAATTTTTTTGAGATGTTCAACCAGCATGCCGACCGCATCGTCGAGGCTGCACACGCCTTCTCCAAGCTGGTGGCCAACTACAACGACCTGGACCTGCGCGCCAAGTACAACCAGGAAGTAGACGACGCTGAACGCGCCGCTGACCGCGTGACCCATGATTGCAACAAGGCGATCCACATCACCTTCATCACGCCGATTGACCGGGAGCAAATCCACTCACTGATCAACACCATGGATGACGTGGCCGACTTGATCCAGGATTCGGCAGAGACCATGGCGCTGTACGACGTGCGCCACATGACCGAAGAAATTTCGCGCCTGACCGACCTGAGTGTCAAATGCTGTGAGCGTCTGCGCGACGCGGTCAAACTGCTGGGGAACATCGCTGACCCATCCACCGCAGAAGCAGCGCTCAAGACTTGCGAAGAAATTGACAAGCTGGAGTCTGATGCCGATCGCGTGATGCGTACGGCCATGAGCAAGCTGTTCCGTGAGGAGCCGGACGTCCGCGAAGTCATCAAGCTCAAGGCGATTTACGAGTTGCTTGAAACCATTACGGACAAATGCGAAGACGTGGCCAATGTGATCGAGGGCATCATCCTCGAGAACTCCTGATTCAGCCGGGTACGGAACTATGGAACCCGTTCAAACGGCCCTATGGGTAGTGGTATTGCTGGTTGCGTTGGCGTTGCTGTTCGATTTCATGAATGGTTTTCATGATGCAGCCAATTCCATCGCCACGGTGGTGTCTACCGGTGTTTTGAAGCCCGGGCAGGCTATTCTTTTCGCCGCCTTCTTCAATTTTGTCGCCATCTTTATCTTTCACCTGAGTGTGGCTGCCACCGTGGGCAAGGGCATCGTGCAACCCGGTGTGGTGGACACCCACGTGGTGTTTGGCGCTCTGGTCGGTGCCATCACTTGGAACGTGATTACCTGGTATTACGGCATCCCCAGCAGCTCTTCGCATGCGCTGATTGGCGGCATTGTGGGTGCGGTGATTGCCAAGACTGGTGCCGGCGCGCTGGTCGCCTCGGGCATTCTCAAGACTGTGGCCTTTATTTTCATTTCCCCAGTGCTGGGCTTTGTGCTGGGGTCCATGATGATGGTTGCCGTGGCCTGGATATTCCGGCGTACACGGCCTTCCCGTGTTGACCGATGGTTCCGTCGCTTGCAGTTGATCTCTGCGGGGGCTTACAGCCTGGGGCATGGTGGCAACGATGCCCAGAAGACCATTGGCATTATCTGGATGATGCTGATCGCTACGGGCTATGTCGGTGCTGGAGAGGCTTCTCCGCCCACTTGGACGATTGTGTGCTGTTACGCAGCCATTGGCATGGGCACCATGTTTGGCGGTTGGCGCATCGTGAAAACCATGGGCCAGAAAATTACCAAGCTCAAACCGGTGGGCGGCTTCTGTGCTGAGACCGGAGGCGCAATCACGCTGTTCCTAGCCACGGCCATGGGTGTACCTGTTTCCACCACACACACGATCACGGGTGCCATCGTAGGCGTGGGCTCCACCCAACGCGCCAGCGCAGTGCGCTGGGGCGTTGCAGGCAACATTGTCTGGGCCTGGGTGCTGACCATTCCAGCCAGCGCGTTTGTCGCCGCGGTTGCCTACTGGGTCAGTATTCAGATTTTCTGAAATCGGTCGCGCTTACCGTCTGGTCTTGGTTGTACTGGTACTCGAAATAGCGCTGAATACTGAACGCCAGGCTGGCCATCAAGGCGGTGGTTCCCAGTAACAGCGTGACCACCAGCCCGGCGACGGTGAACCAGTTGGTCTGACCCGGAGCTGCTTCTGTGGGTTGCGCTGGGTTGAATCGCCTGTTCCACTTTTCTGCATCCATCAGGCCGTACACCAGGGCGTTCAGTGCGCAGGCGGCGATGGTGAAGCCTAGCAAAGGGATCAGTAGCCAGCTCCACATGTCGTCCAGCCCAATGCTTCTGGCGCGGTACACGCCATATAGGCCCAGCAGCGTGGGAATCGGTAGCAGTCGAGCCAAGGTGTCGTAGCGGCCCAGCAGGTAGAGTCGGTGCAGGCCCAGTGGCCCACCCCAAAAAGTCAGCCAGACCGCGATGGTTTTGTTTTTCATGCGGGTGTACTCACCGGCGCAGTAGTGCTGCCCAGGCCAATGGCCCGCTCCATCAGCACCACATCCAGCCAACGCTCAAACTTCCAGCCACAGGCGCCCAAAACACCGACGTGCTGGAAACCACAAGAGCGATGGACGCCGACGGAGCCCAGGTTCGCAGAGTCGCCGATCACGGCAATGAGTTTGCGCACTCCCGCGCGCTCGGCCTGGGTCATCAGTTCTATCAGCAACAGTTTCCCCAAACCCTTGCCGTGTGCATCAGGTGCCAGGTAAATAGAATCTTCCGCCGAGAAACGGTAGGCCGGACGCGGCTTGAACCAGTTGCAGTAGGCAAAGCCCAGCACTTTGCCGTCCTCTTCCACGACCAGGTAAGGCAGGTCTTTCGAGAGCACGTCAGAGCGGCGTGTCGCCATGTCCTGTTCGGTGGGGGGCGCAATTTCAAAAGTGCCTGTGCCATGCAGCACGTGGTGGGCGTAAATAGCGGTGATTGCGCTGACATCAGCGTCCAGACTGGGGCGTATTTTGATCATTCGATTGGATAACGTTATAATGGAGAGCTATTCAAAGTGTCACTGGCCGGGTGGTCAGTTGCGTGTCTCAAACTCTGAATGTAATGGTTGAAAGCAATTTCAGCCACCCAAAGGATAAATCATGGTCGTCATTCGACTCGCCCGTGGCGGTGCAAAAGCTCGCCCGTTTTTCAACATTGTTGTGGCTGACAAGCGTACCCGTCGTGACGGCCGCTTCATCGAGCGTATCGGGTTTTACAACCCCATCGCGACTGCCAACGAAGAAAGCATCCGTATCGCTCAGGATCGTCTGACGTACTGGAAGGGCGTTGGCGCCCAGGCATCTCCCACCGTGGAACGCCTGATCAATCAGCACGCCAAGAAGGCTGCCTGATTTTTCATGTCGGTGGCAGGGCGCTTGTCCTGTCCGCTGACTTGATAGATTCCCCACACATGCTACCCGGGCTTGAAGCTGACGAAATGCCGGCGGATGCCATCGAGGTGGGTCGCATTGCCGACGCGTGGGGCGTCAAGGGCTGGTTCAAAGTCCTGTCCCATAGCGCCACTTCAGAGGCGCTTTTTTCATCCAAGCAATGGTTCCTGTTGCCGACAGAACGTGGCCTCAAGACTTTTGAGGGTACAGCCCGTTTGGCCATCAAGGAAGCCAAGGAACATTCCGACACGGTGGTCGCCACCGCGCACGGTGTGCTTGATCGCACCGCCGCTGAGGCTTTGCGGGGCGCCCGCATCTTTGTCTCCCGGTCCAGTTTTCCGGCTGCCAAGACCGACGAATACTACTGGGTCGATTTGATTGGGCTGGACGTCATCAACCGCGAAGACGAGCCCATGGGCACGGTGAAAGAACTGCTGTCTACCGGCCCGCAAACCGTGCTGGTGCTGGAGTACCAGCAGGACGGCAAGGCAACGGAGCGCATGATTCCCTTCGTATCCCAGTACGTTGACGACGTGGACCTGAAAGCCAAGCGCATTCGCGTGGACTGGCAATCTGATTACTAGAGACATGCACCATGCGCTTTGATGTGGTGACCTTGTTTCCTGAATTGTTTGCACCGTTTCTCACGGTGGGGATTACCCGTCGGGCTTACGAGTCAGGCCAGGTGGATGTCCGCTTCTCCAACCCCCGAGACCACGCAATCGGCAATTACCGGCGTATCGACGACCGTCCTTTTGGCGGCGGCCCGGGCATGGTCATGATGGCCGAGCCGCTGGAAAAAGCGCTCGCCAGCATTCAGGCCCAACGGCAAGACAAGGCGCCTGTCGTCCTGTTTTCCCCCATTGGCCAGCGTCTGGACCATGCTGCCGTGCAACAGTGGTCCGCCAGCGACGGTGCCATTCTGGTGTGTGGCCGTTACGAAGGCATTGACCAGCGCTTTATTGACGCCCACGTAGATGTGCAGATCAGCCTGGGGGATTTTGTGCTTTCGGGTGGTGAGGTCGCCGCCATGGCCCTGCTGGACGCGGTAGCCCGGTTGCAGCCCGGGGTGTTGACTGATCAGGATAGCCACCACCAGGACAGTTTCAACCCGGCGCTTGATGGCTTGCTGGACTGTCCGCATTACACCCGCCCGGACGATTGGGAAGGGCGCAAAGTACCGGAAGTACTCACTTCGGGAAACCACGAGCATATTGAGCGCTGGCGGCGTGACCAGCGTCTGGCTCTGACGGCGGCCCATCGCCCGGATTTGGTGGAGGCAGCGCGCAAAGCCGGACGGCTTGGCGCCAAGGATGAGGCATTTTTGACAGGGAAACGCTAGGCTTGCTATAATGGCGGGCTAACCGATCCTCTGTCCGGTCAAATCGGTCCCCCAAACAGGGTGGTCCGAGTCGCATCAATTCCGATGCTGACGCGTGCAAGATCACGAAGGAAATCATGAACCTGATCCAAATTCTCGAGCAAGAAGAAATTGCTCGCCTCGGCAAGACCATCCCCGCATTCGCTCCTGGCGACACTGTGGTGGTTAGCGTGAACGTCGTGGAAGGCACCCGCAAGCGCGTGCAGGCTTACGAAGGTGTTGTGATTGCCAAGCGCAATCGCGGCCTGAACAGCGGCTTCATCGTGCGCAAGATCTCCAGCGGCGAAGGCGTGGAACGTACATTCCAAACCTACAGTCCCTTGATCGCCGGTATCGAAGTCAAGCGCCGTGGTGACGTGCGCCGTGCCAAGCTGTACTACCTGCGTGACCGCAGCGGCAAGTCGGCACGTATCAAGGAAAAACTGCCAGCGAAGAAGACTGCCGCTTAAATCCCGGTTTGCTTCTTCCAAAAGCCGCCCAGCATCTGTCTGTGGCGGCTTTTTTATTGCCCCCTCTCTCCCAAGCTTCACCGATTCATGAGCGTTCCTCCCTTGTTTGATCCGCGTCTGGTTCCTGTCACCGGTGTGGACAGCCATTTGCCCAAGGTGCAGGCTCCGGCATTGCAGGCCGACGCGCTGGCACGCCGGTTTGCCCATCCGCCGCTGTGGGCTCCAGAAGTGATATCCGAGCCCCGCTTTGCCAGTCGTACGGCTGTGCATGCCTCCGTGCTGGTGCCCTTGGTCATGCGCGACCAGTTGATGGTGCTGTTGACCCAAAGAACGGCACATCTGTCCAGTCATTCGGGGCAGGTGGCCTTTCCTGGCGGCAAGGCCGACCCCGAAGACCGCGACGAAGTCGCCACAGCCCTGCGCGAAGCACAGGAAGAAATTGGCTTGGAGCCGCAGTTTGTCGACGTGATGGGCAGCCTGCCGATTTACACCACGGGGAGCGCCTACATCGTGACGCCGGTAGTGGCCTTGGTGCATCCCGGTTTCACGCTCACACCCAACCCACACGAAGTGGCCGATGTGTTTGAAGTGCCGCTGGGCTTTCTGATGGACCCGGCCAACCACCGCCGCCATACGGTGGACTGGATGGGTGCGCCACGGGAGTGGTTCTCCATGCCTTACACCGATGGGGCGCATGAGCGCTTCATTTGGGGCGCGACGGCGGGCATGTTGCGCAACTTCTACCGGTTTTTGCTCGGTTGAGCTCGTTATGATGAAAGCATGAGTTTCATCTCCATATTATTTGCGTTGCTGCTGGAGCAGGCCAAACCACTGGCCCAAGTGAATCCGGTGCACAACAGTGTGCGTGACTGGGTGCGTTGGGTGATGCGCAACTTTGATGCGGGCAAATCCCACCATGGCTGGCTGGCCTGGAACTTTGCCGTGATATTGCCTACCGTTCTGGTGTGTGCCGTGCACTGGTTGCTGGTGTGGTCACTGGGCTGGGCGGTGGCGGTGGTCTGGAATATCGTCATCCTGTATGCCACGCTGGGTTTTCGCCAATTCAGCCACCACTTCACTGACATCCGTGATGCGCTGGCTGCGGGTGACGAAGACCAGGCGCGCCGCCTGCTAGCCCAGTGGATGCGCATCGATGCGAGCGACTTGCCGCGCAGCGAAATCGTGCGGCACGTCATTGAACATTCCGTGTTGTCGGCGCACCGCCATGTGTTTGGCGTGTTTGCCTGGTACTCCTTGCTGGCTGCCTTGGGACTGGGGCCTGCGGGCGCGGTGCTTTACCGCATCAGTGAATATGTATTCCGGCACGCCAGTCGGCCCGGATCGCCGACCCGGCCGCCAGTCAGTGCTGCTGTGCAAGCCAATGCCAGCAAAGCCTGGAACGCTATCGACTGGCTGCCGGCGCGGGTCACCGCACTGGGTTTTGCGTTTGTGGGCAGTTTTGAAGAAGCAGTAGACAGCTGGCGCCAGTACGAAGCCCAAGGCCCAGCAACCAATGATGGCGTGGTGCTGGCTGCCACGGCCGGCGCGGTTAACGTCAAGCTGGGCGGACAAAACAGCCAGGGCGACGGTCAGGTGCCGCAACCGGTGCACCTGCGCGCGGTGGTGGGCCTGGTGTGGCGCACTGTCGTGATGTGGATGGTGTTTCTGGCGCTGCTATCGCTAGCGCGTCTCCTGGGCTAGTACCGCTTCTGCGATAGCTCTTCAAACAAATCGCTATATATTTTGTAGCGGTTTGCGCTGATTCCATGAGGGCTAGAGCCCAATTTAACCATAGAAATCACGCCACAACCGGGTTCGTGCAAATGGCTGCAGTTGTAGAACTTGCAGTCCGAGGCCTGCGCCTTGATGTCCGGCATCAGGCTGGCCAACAGCATGGGCTCGATGTGGTTCAGGCCAAACTCCTGAAACCCGGGCGAGTCGATGACGGCAGTCGTCTTGGCGGCATCCACCCAGTACAGGCTGGTGCTCGTGGTGGTGTGTTTGCCTGAATTCAGCGCCGTTGAAATCTCGTTGGTCAGCACGCGCGCGTTGGGCAGCAGCCGGTTGATCAACGTGCTTTTGCCGGAGCCTGAGGGGCCCAGTACCAGCGTGGTCTTGCCTTGTAGCAAGGGCAGCAGGGTGTCCAGCTCGGTGGCTGCGGTGTCGTCTGCTTTGGGCTTGAGTGCCAGCGGAACCACCTGGTAGCCCATGTCGCGGTAAATCCCCATGCGCTCCCAGGCGCGGCCAAAAGGCTCGGTCAAATCACTTTTGTTGAGCGCAATGATGGGGCGAATCTTTTCTGCCTCGGCCGCGATCAGTGCACGGGAGAGTTGGCTCTCGGAGAATTCGGGTTCTGCCGCAATCAGCACCAGCACCTGGTCCAGATTGGCCGCAAAAGACTTGGTGCGGATCTCGTCCTGGCGGTAAAACAGGTTGCGCCGCGGCTGCACTTTCTCGATGGTGCCTTCGTCTTGCGTGGCTTGCCACAACACGCGGTCACCGACCACGGTCTGGCTCTTTTTGCCCCGCGGGTGGCAGATCAGGCGGCGTCCGTCGGGTGTTTCCACCCACACATGGCGGCCATGGCCAGCGACGACCAGGCCGGGTTCAAGCAGGGGCTGTGCCAACGGGGGCCGTTCTCAGCGCTGCGCCAATGCGTCGACCAGTGCCGCGCATTCAAAGTCGGACCTGGAGACGCCTTGCACATCGTGTGTATTGAAGCGCACGCTGCAGGTGCCGTAGGTCACCAACAATTCGGGGTGGTGGTCCTGCTGCTCGGCCAGGTAGGCCACCGCATTCACAAAAGACATGGTCTTGAGGAAGTTATCAAAGTGGTAGGTCTTCTCGATAGCGATGTCTGCGCCGTCGCCATGCAATTTCCAGCCTTCCACCTTGGCCAGATTTGCTATTAATTGCGTAGCGCTTAGCGCAGTCCGTGGGGGGGCTGCAGACGTATTTGTTTGCGTATCTTGGGCCATGTCAAACTCCGGCAGAGGCAGTGCCCAGCATGCGCCCAAGGCGCTCCGATGCGGGCGGATGCGAATAGTAAAACTTCACGTACACCGGGTCCGGGGTGAGGGTGGATGCATTGTCTTTATAAAGCTTGAGCAGGGCGGATGACAGATCCGCGCCGCTGGTCTGCGCTACCGCATAGGCATCGGCTTCAAACTCGTGTTTGCGCGAGAGCTGTGCAAACAGCGGGCCGACAAAGGTTCCCAGCAAGGGCAGCACCATCATGAACAGCATCAGGGCCAGCGCATCGTTGGGCGCGCCCAGGTTGGGCATCACGCCCAAGCCGGTGAAGAACCACACCTGTTGGCTCACCCAGCCTAGCAATGCAAAACCCAACAGGCTCAGTGCAAACATCGACACCACCCGTTTGAGGATGTGTCTGTGTTTGAAATGTCCCAGCTCATGGGCCAGTACGGCGTCCACCTCGGGTGCGGTCAATTGCTGCAACAGCGTGTCGTAAAACACCACGCGTTTGCTGGCGCCGAAACCGGTGAAGTAGGCATTGGCATGGGCGCTGCGCTTGCTGCCGTCCATGACATAAAAACCTTTGGAGGTGAAGCCGCAGCGCGCCATCAACTGGGTGACGCGGGTTTGCAGCTCGGCGTCTTGCAAAGGTTTGAACTGGTTGAACCAGGGCGCAATCCAGGTGGGATAGACCAGCAGCATCAGCAGGTTGAAACCCATCCACACGCCCCAGGTCCAAAGCCACCAATAGGCACCTGTGGCCCCCATCATCCACACGACCAGCGCGGCCAGCGGACCGCCAATCAGCACGGCCAGCACCGTGGATTTGACCAAGTCCTGCAACCAAAGTGCCAGCGTGGTTTTGTTGAAACCAAAGCGCGCCTCGATGACAAACGTGCGGTACAGGGTGAAGGGCAGATCCAGCAAACTGCTGACCACCGTGAAGACTGCCAGCAGAGCGACCTGCTGGGCCAGGCTGCTGCTCAGCCATTGCCCCAGGGTTTCGTTGAGCAGCGTCAGGCCGCCCAGCAGGGTCCAGCCCAGAGTCACTGCCGCACCCCAGGCCAGTTCCAGCAAGCCGAAGCGTGATTGGGCGATGGTGTATTCGGCGGCCTTCTGGTGGGCTTCGAGCGAGATTTGATCTACAAAGGCGGCTGGCACTGCATGGCGGTGTTGCGCGACATGGCGCATCTGGCGGCTGGCCAGCCAGAATTTCAGCACCAGGCTCCCCGCCAAGGCGAGTGCAAAGACCAGCGTGAGTAGGTTCGAGGGGTTCAGGGGGAAATCTGTCATGGCGCCCGAGTTTAGGCCATCGGCGACAATGGCGGCATGGCTGAATCCAACACCCCCACAAACCCCGTATTGGCGAAATCTGACAAAAACCTGGTCTGGCTGGACTGTGAAATGACCGGCCTGGAGCCTGAGGTTGAGCGGATCATCGAAATCGCCGTCATCGTGACCGATTCCAACCTAGAGACGCGGATTGAGGGGCCGGTATTTGTGATCCACCAGTCCGACGCGCTACTCGACCAGATGGACGCCTGGAACAAAGGCACCCACGGCAAAAGCGGACTGATCGACAAGGTGAAGGCATCCACAACGACAGAGGCTGAAGCCGAAGCGCAACTCCTTGCGTTCCTGAGCCAGTACCTGCCGTCCAATGCTTCGCCCCTGTGCGGCAACACCATCGGCCAGGACCGCCGCTTCCTGGTGAAGTACATGCCCAAGCTGGACGCGTTCTTCCACTACCGCAGCCTAGATGTCAGCACGCTCAAGGAGCTGTCCAAGCGCTGGAAGCCTGAAGTGTATTCATCGTTCAAGAAGCAACAAAAACACACCGCGCTGGCTGATGTGCATGAATCCATCGACGAGCTGGTGCACTACCGTACCCATTTTTTGAAGCTGGATTAGGTAGAAACCCGAATCTGTGCCATAATCGCAGGCTTCGCTACACAACGTAGCGTTTTTGCACATCTCCCTTCATTCACCGGGCATGTCTTCCTAGAGAAGGCAACTAAACGCCCCCAGCACTGAAACAACCCTTTGGCGGGTCAGAGCAGGTTCCGTTTGATGGTTGATGTTTTTTAACCATTGACGGAGCAGTCGCACAACCTGCGGCGCTCGCGTGTGAGAAAAATATGACTGACGCTTTTGAAGTGACAGGCGAATTCGCGCCTGCCGAAAACTTTTCCAATTCCCCCGTGGAATCCACTCCCGAGGCTTCCAGCCACGTGGAACCCCAATTGGCTGCCGCCGAAGACGACGTGACCCCAGTGGTTGCGGAACCTGAAGTGCCTAACGGATTTGTCGAACTGGGCTTGGCGCCTGAGCTGGTGCAAGCTTGTAAGGACCTGGGTTACACCCAACCTACCGTTGTGCAAAGCAAGGCCATTCCTCTGGCCATGGGCTCTGGCGCAACCAAAGATTCGGTTGCCAAATTCATCGATCTGATGGTTTCCAGCCAGACCGGTTCCGGCAAGACCGCTGCCTTCCTGCTGCCCGTGCTGCACACGCTGTTGACGCAGCAAGCCGAAGCCGAAGCCGCTGAAAAAGCTGAATACGAACAAGCTGTGGCTGACGCCGCTGCCAAGGGCGAACCTGTTCCCAAGCGCGCCAAGCGCAAAGACCCGACCAACCCCCGCAACTTCAAGGCACCCACTCCTGGCGCCCTGATCGTTTGCCCCACCCGCGAACTGGCCCAGCAAGTGGCGCATGACGCCATCGACCTGGTGCAACATTGCCGCGGTCTGCGCGTTGCCAACATTGTGGGTGGCATGCCTTACCAATTGCAAATTGCCAAGCTGCAAAACGCGAATCTGGTGGTTGCTACGCCTGGCCGTCTGCTGGATCTGCAACGCTCCATGCAAATCAAGCTGGACCAAGTGCAATTCCTGGTGGTCGACGAAGCCGACCGCATGCTGGATCTGGGCTTCTCCGATGACCTGGCTGAAATCAACCAGCTGACCATTGGCCGCAAGCAAACCATGATGTTCAGCGCAACTTTCGCGCCGCGCATTCAGCAACTCGCTGCCCGCGTGATGCGCGAGCCGCAGCGCGTGACCATCGACAGCCCGCAAGAAAAACACGCCAACATCAAGCAAGTGCTGTTCTGGGCTGACAACGCCACCCACAAGCGCAAGCTGCTGGACCACTGGCTGCGTGACACCACCATCAACCAGGCTATTGTTTTCGCCAGCACCCAAATCGAGTGCGACGGTCTGGCTGCCGATCTGCAACAAGATGGCTTTGACGCTGTGGCATTGCATGGCGCGCTGAGCCAGGGTCTGCGTAACCGCCGCCTGATGGCACTGCGCCAAGGCCATGTGCAAATTCTGGTGGCGACCGATGTGGCTGCCCGCGGTATTGACGTGCCCACCATCACCCACGTGTTCAACTTTGGTCTGCCGATGAAGGCCGAGGATTACACCCACCGTATCGGCCGTACCGGCCGTGCTGGTCGCGATGGCTTGGCCATCACCTTTGCCGAAATGCGCGATCGTCGCAAGATTTTCGACATCGAAGCCTACAGCCGCCAGCCTATCAAGGCCGAGACCATTCCTGGTCTGGAACCCCAACAGCGTGCTCCCGAGTCGCGTCCTTCCGGCTTCGGTGGCCGTGGTCGTAGCGACGGCGCTCCACGTGACCGCAATTTCGGCGGCCCACGTGAAGGTGGCTTTGGTGGCAACCGTGGTGGTTTCGGTGGCAAGCCCGCCGGCGGCAACCGTGACTTTGGCGGCAATTCCCGTGACTTCAGCGGCGCAGCCAAAGAAGGCTTCAGCTACGAACGCAAGGGTGGTTTCAACGACCGCTTTGCGGGTCAAGGCCAAGGCGGCGCACCCCGTGGTGACTTCGCACCGCGCGGCGATTT
The DNA here is from genome assembly GCF_001955715.1 of Rhodoferax saidenbachensis. Taxonomy (NCBI): domain Bacteria; kingdom Pseudomonadati; phylum Pseudomonadota; class Betaproteobacteria; order Burkholderiales; family Comamonadaceae; genus Rhodoferax; species Rhodoferax saidenbachensis. Next base: position 1,352,497 of record NZ_CP019239.1, read on the forward strand.
CGCCCCACGTGGTGATGCACGTCCCCCGCGCGGTGACTTTGCGCCCCGTGGCGATTTCCAGCCGCGCGGCGACTTCCAGGCACCTCGCGGTGATTTCGGTGCACCACGTGGCAACTTCGCGGACCGCAAGCCTGCCTTTGGCAAGCCCGCTGGTTTTGCCAAGCCCGGCAACGGTGGCAAGGTGTTTGTGCCCCGTGACGCCAAGAAGCGCCCTGCACGCAACGCTGACTAAATCGTTCGCTCCATAAAAAGCCCCGCTGATAACCAGCGGGGCTTTTTTTCGTCTGTGTGAATCGGGTTGCTCTTCTTAGTCCATCAGGCCATGCCGTTGCGGCTGGCCAGTTCCACAAACAGCCCCGAATGGTCCAGGTCGGCCAAGCCATGTTCCACACCTTCGGCGTAGAGCTGCTCAAACAGGGCGGTGATGGGCGCTTCAAAGCCGATCTCCTGGGCCGTGCTCATGGCGTTGCGCAGGTCCTTGAGCTGCACGGCCATCCGGCCCTTGGGCGCAAAGTCGCGCTCCACCATGCGCTGGCCGTGCACCTGCAGGATGCGGCTGTCGGCAAAACCACCGGTGATGGCCTCTTTCACCTTGGCCATGTCGGCGCCGCCTTTGGCGCATAACAGCAGGGCCTCGGCGACGGCACCGATGGTGATGCCCACAATCATCTGGTTGGCCAGCTTGGCCAGTTGGCCCGAACCGGTGGGGCCCACATGGGTGGAGCGGCCAAAGACGGTGAGGACGGGCAGTGCGCGCTGGAAATTGGCCGCTTTGCCACCGGCCATGATGGCAAGCAGGCCTTGCTCGGCGCCAATGGTGCCGCCGGACACCGGGGCATCCAGATAGTCAATTTGTAATTCGCTCAGGCGCGCTGCGTGGTCACGCGCTTCGATCGGCTTGATGGAAGACATGTCGATCAGCAGGCTACCCTTGGCCATGGCGGTGGCAGCACCCATCTCAAACAGCACCTGGCCCACGACGCCGCCGTTGTCCAGCATGGTGATCACCACATCGGCTTGCCGCACCGCGTCAGCGGGAGCCGTGTGCACCGTGGCGCCCAGTTCCGCCAGGCGTTGTGCCTTGTGCGGCGTGCGGTTCCACGCGTGAACCTGAAAACCGGCTTCGCACAAACGTTTGGCCATGGGGAACCCCATCAGACCAATTCCCAACACTGCAATTTTCATGTGAGCTCCGTGCAATTCGCTACCAGAATAGCGCTGCACAGAGCCACCGCGCATAGCGTTTGCCCGCGAAATGCTGTCGGCGGGCTGACGGATGTTGCCCCCACGCTGCGTTGCTTCGCGGGTCGCTACCCCCGAGTGGGCCAAGCCGTCTAGGGCCGGCCTGGCAGCGGCTTACCGCTTACATCAGCAGATGCTCACCCGCGTTGTCGCCGCCCAGGGTCACGTAGTTGACCTTGCGGATGTCCATGAGCTTTTTGCCACCCGCATAGCTGATGGAGCTTTGCACGTCCTGTTCCATTTCGACCAGGGTCTCGGCCAGCTTGCCCTTGATCGGCTCCAGGATGCGCTTGCCTTCGACGTGTTTGTACTCGCCCTTGTTGAAGTCGCTGGCTGAACCGTAGTATTCCTTGAACAGCGCGCCGTCCACTTCCACGGTCTTGCCGGGGCTTTCTTCGTGGCCCGCGAACAGCGAACCGATCATCACCATGCTGGCACCAAAACGGATGCTCTTGGCAATGTCGCCATGGCTGCGGATGCCGCCGTCGGCAATGATGGGTTTGGTGGCCACACGGGCACACCACTTCAGCGCGCTGAGCTGCCAGCCGCCGGTGCCAAAACCGGTCTTGAGCTTGGTGATGCAGACCTTGCCCGGGCCCACGCCGACCTTGGTCGCGTCGGCACCCCAGTTCTCCAAGTCAATCACAGCTTCGGGCGTAGCCACATTGCCGGCAATAACGAAGCTGGCGGGCAGGTGCTTCTTCAGGTAGATGATCATGTCGCGCACGCTGTCGGCATGGCCGTGCGCGATGTCGATGGTGATGTACTCAGGCACCAGGCCTTCTTTCACGAAGGTGTCCACGGTGGCGTAATCCGCCTGCTTCACGCCCAGAGAGATCGATGCGTACAGGCCCTTGGCCTTCATGTCGCGGGTGAACTGGACGTTGTCCAGGTCAAAGCGGTGCATCACGTAGAAGTAATTGTTTTGCGCCAGCCAGGCACAAATCTTTTCGTCCACCACGGTTTTCATGTTGGCGGGGACGACGGGGAGGCGGAATTTGCGTCCGCCCAGCTCCACGCCGGCGTCGCATTCCGAGCGGCTTTCCACGCGGCACTTGCGGGGAAGCAACAAGATGTTGTCGTAGTCAAAAATTTCCATGGCCCAAGCTCCTGTCCAGTGTCAAACAAAGATATACGCCATGCGGAATCGCGTAAAAAACTGGGTCCCGCATCGCTGTCGATGAGGGCGCTTGGACTGGGCCCGGCCATAAAAAAACCGGGTCCCAATTGCTTGGGCCCGGTGACTGATTGTATACAAATCTGGTGAAGGCGTGTGGCTTTCTACAATCACCCCATGCTTTCCATGTCCGCCGCCAACGATACTGCGCTGTCCCCCCTGCTACACAACCTCAACCCCGAACAATTGGTCGCCGTGACGCTGCCGGCCGAGCACGCACTGATCCTCGCCGGCGCGGGCTCCGGCAAGACCCGGGTGCTGACCACGCGCATTGCCTGGCTGCTGCAAAACGGCTATGTCTCGCCCGGCGGTATCCTGGCGGTCACCTTTACCAACAAGGCCGCTAAGGAGATGAAGACGCGCCTGTCCGCCATGTTGCCGGTGAATGTGAATGGCATGTGGATTGGCACCTTCCACGGCCTGTGCAACCGCTTTTTGCGCGCGCATTACAAAAATGCCGGCCTGCCGCAGGCCTTCCAGATTCTGGACACACAAGACCAGCTCAGTGCCATCAAACGCTTGTGCAAACAGCACAACATCGACGGTGAGCGTTTTCCGCCCAAACAAATGGGCTGGTTTATCGGCAACTGCAAGGAAGAAGGCCTGCGCCCCAAGGACGTGGTGGCCAGCGACCCGGATACGCGCAAGAAGGTCGAGATTTACCAGCTCTACGAAGACCAGTGCCAACGCGAAGGTGTGGTGGACTTTGGTGAGTTGATGCTGCGCAGTTACGAACTGCTGCGTGACAACACCGCTATCCGCGAGCACTACCAGCGGCGCTTTCGCCACATTTTGATCGACGAGTTTCAGGACACCAACAAGCTGCAGTACGCCTGGATCAAGATGATTGCCGGGCAGGGCAGCGATGGCTTGCTCAACGGCGGCGGTGGCTCCGTACTGGCGGTGGGTGATGACGACCAGAGCATCTACGCCTTTCGCGGTGCGCGTGTGGGCAACATGACGGACTTTGTGCGCGAGTTTGCGGTGCAGCGCCAGATCAAGCTGGAAGAAAACTACCGCAGCTACAGCAACATTCTGGACAGCGCCAACGCGCTTATCAGCCACAACAGCCGCCGCCTGGGCAAGAACCTGCGCACGGCGCAGGGCGCAGGCGAACCGGTGCGGGTGTACGAGGCACCCAGTGATTTTCTGGAAGCGCAGTGGATGGTGGACGAGATGAAACAACTCATCCGCGACGACGTGGAGCGCAAGGAAATTGCGGTGCTCTACCGCAGCAATGCGCAGAGCCGGGTGATTGAGACCACGCTGTTCAACGCCGCGATTCCGTATCGCGTGTACGGTGGTCAGCGCTTCTTTGAGCGCAAAGAAATTAAGGATGCGTTGGCCTATTTGCGCATCTTGGAGAACCCCAACGACGACACCAGTTTTCTGCGTGTGGTGAACTTTCCCGCGCGTGGCATTGGCGCGCGCAGCCTGGAGCTATTGCAGGACGAGGCCAAGGCGACGGGTTGTTCGCTGCACGACGCGGTGAGCACACTCACAGGCCGCCCCGGCGCATTGATTGCGGGTTTTGTCGCCAAACTCGATGTGTTGCGCGAGCAGACGGCTGACAAGACCCTCAAGGACATCGTCACGTTGATGCTGGACCAGAGCGGCCTGCTGGAGCACTACCGCAATGACCGCGAAGGCGAAGACCGCATCGAGAACTTGGACGAACTGGTCAACGCCGCCGAGAGTTTTGTCATGCAGGAAGGTTTTGGCCGCGAAGCGCCGGGTATGGCGCAGTTGGCCAGTGCGCCCAATGCCTTGACCCAAAGCCCGGCCAGCCAGGGCTTGAGCGGCGATGCGCTGAATGCAGCGCCCGACGAATTTGGCGACACCGGCGAAACCCTCTCGCCGCTGCAGGCCTTCCTGACCCACGCCGCGCTGGAAGCGGGCGACAACATGGCCGCCGCCGGACAGGACGCGATCCAGTTGATGACTGTGCACAGTTCCAAGGGGCTGGAGTTTGACTGCGTGTTTATCACCGGCATGGAAGAGGGCCTTTTCCCGCACGAGAACTCCCTGAGTGACCGCGACGGACTGGAGGAAGAACGCCGCCTGGCCTATGTGGCCATCACGCGCGCGCGCAAGCGCCTGTACCTGAGCCATTCGCAAACCCGCATGCTGCACGGCCAGACGCGCTTCAATCTCAAGAGCCGCTTCTTTGACGAACTGCCCGAGGAGTGCCTCAAGTACCTCACGCCCAAACAGCAGCCCATGCCCGCCGGGGGCGGCTTTGGTGGTAGCTGGGGCAATGGATATGCTACGAATTCAGGAGCTGGTCGCGCATATTCCACGGGGGCTACAGCCTCATTTGGCACTTATTCCGCGCCGCAGAAGGAAGTTGCCCGCAAGGAAGACCCCACCGGCCTGCAAAAGGGCCAGAAGGTTTTCCACGCCAAGTTTGGCGAGGGCACGGTGCTCACGCTGGAAGGTGCGGGCGACGATGCGCGCGCGCAGATCAACTTCCCGCGCCACGGCACCAAGTGGCTGGCGCTGAGCGTGGCCAAACTGACACCCGTTCCCTGAGTTTTGGAGAGCCCCCATGAGTCTGGACATTGCCAACACCCCGCCCGCGCCGTACTACGCGGTCATCTTCACCAACCTGCGCACCGCTGTCGATGAGGGGTATGGCGACATGGCCGAGAAGATGGTGGCGCTGGCTGCGCAGCAGCCGGGTTTTCTGGGTGTGGAGTCGGCACGTGACGGTCTGGGCATCACGGTGTCGTACTGGAAAGACCTCGAATCCATCCGCGCCTGGAAGGCCCATGCCGAGCACCAGGTGGCGCAGCAGTTGGGGCATGCCAAGTGGTACGCCGCGTTCAAAACCCGCATCGCCCGGGTGGAGCGCGACTACGCGCTCTGAGCGCGCGCTGATTACAAGCCAAATTGGCCTCTAGCCCTTGTGGAATATGCGCAAGCAGCTATTAAAAGAATAGCTATACGGTGAAAAATGCCAACTGCTAAACTCCTGACCATGCGTAGATGGCTGGCCCTGTTGATTCTGGTTTTGTTGCCCTTGCAGCTCACATGGGCTGCAACGAGCGCCTATTGTCAGCACGAAGCCGGGTCTATGGGCCAACACGTGGGGCACCACGTGCACAAACACAGCAACCCTGCGGACGATGCCTCCGGCACAGTGAAGGCAAATATCGGCGATGCAGACTGTGGCACCTGCCACGCGGGCTGTGCGTTTGCGGTGCCCAGCCATTTGGCGGCCACGGGTTTGTATGCCGCATCGGTTCTGACGGCTGCCCGCCAGCCCCTGCGAACCTCACCACCCCTCGACATCCCAGACCGCCCTCAATGGCCTATCCAGGCCTGATGGGGGAGTTGGCCTCTCGTTTTTTTCGCTGACAGACGCAAAGGCCCGTACGGGCAACGTTGCTCTGTCCGCTGAAAAGTGCGACCTGTGCCGCCGGTTGGGCTGACCCATCCGCTTGCCAAGCGGGCGCAGCCACACGCCTCCCTCGACTCCCAAGTCGCCAGCCGTATGGCTGGCCTGCTTCACAACGGAATCTGAGGTGTTTTTATGGTGTCAAACCCGTGGGGTAGATCCCCGCGATTTTTATGGGCGCTGGTCGTCATGGGCATGGTGGCGCTGGACCAGTTCACCAAAGCGTATTTTTCAGCCACCATCCCCTTTGGCGCGGGCATGGAGATCACCAGTTGGTTCAACCTGGTCCATGCACGCAACACGGGCGCAGCGTTCTCCTTTCTGGCAGACGCCGGAGGGTGGCAGCGGTATTTCCTGATTCTGATCAGCTTGCTGGTTGTGTTGCCGATTGCTTTCGTGTGCCTGATGAAGCGCACCGATCCTGTCCAGCGCTGGATCGGTGCTGCCGTCGTCGCGGGTGGGTCCGGGAACCTCATAGACCGTATCCAGACCGGGGCAGTGGTGGACTTTCTCGATCTGCACTGGAGGGGTCTGCACTGGCCCGCCTTCAATCTGGCCGACGTGTGGGTGGTTGCTGCCGCGCTGGCCTGGCTGGTTTTGTCGGTGCGGGCGCCCTCGGGCCCGAAAGCCGCTGTCGGGGAGACCAGGCCATGAAGCAGGGTTGGCGTTTTTTGCTGGCCGCATGGCTGGTGGCCGTGTTTGCCACTGCCGGGGCCTTGTTCATTGGCGAAGTGATGCTGATGGCGCCCTGCAACCTGTGCTGGTACCAGCGCATCTGCATGTTCCCGCTGGCGCTGCTGCTGGGTAGGGCCTGTTACGGCGAAGACCGGCGCGGTGCGGTGTACGCCCTGCCGCTGGCCGCGGCCGGAAGTGCGGTGGCGCTGTACCACACGCTGCTGGTCGCAGGCGCCATTCCCACGACCTGGATTCCCTGCAGCGCCGGTATCTCGTGTGCGGACCAAAAGTTGGAAATCCTCAACGGAATCCAGATCCCGTGGCTGTCGCTGTTGGCCTTTCTAGCCATCACTGCACTGCTCACCGTTTACCTGAAAAGAACTTCGAAATGAACTCCAAAAAAATCACTGTCATCCTTCTTGTCGCAATTGTTGCCGTGGCGTTTCTCTTCGGCATGAACGTGTACCAGCGCCGTGTTGAGAATGCACAGGCCGAAAAAGTCAGCCAATCGGAAAGCAGCCTGGTGCGGGCGCATTCCACCATCCTGGGGCCCCAAGACGCGCGCGTGACCATCGTCGAATTTTTCGACCCGGCGTGTGAGACCTGCCGTGCGTTCTACCCCTTCGTCAAGGATCTGATGAAGAAGTACCCGAACGACGTGCGGCTGGTCATTCGTTACGCGCCTTTCCACAACGGCTCGGACAAAGTGGTCAAGATGCTGGAGGCCGCCAAGCGCCAGGACAAATACCTGCCTGTTCTGGAAATGGTGTTGGCCGCCCAACCGATGTGGGCCGACCATGGCAACCCCAATGTGGAGCTGGCCTACCAGGCCGCAGCACAGGCGGGCCTGGATATCAAAAAAGCGCTGGCCGATGCGCAAGACCCTGCCATCGACACGGCGCTCAGGCAAGACATTCAAGACTTGACGACGCTGCAGGTCACCAAGACGCCCACTTTTTTTGTGAATGGAAAAGGCTTGCCCACCTTTGGTTCCGAGCAACTCGCTGCCTTGGTGGCCGAAGAGGTTGCCAAGAGCCGGAAATGAGGGCGTATCCATGCAGACAAGTCATCTTCTGGCAGGCGGGCAACGTAGGGGGCCGGTCTCTTGCCCACATGGTCAGCTGTCGCGCTGGGTGCCGCTGGTCGCAGCGCTCTGGATGGGAGCGCTGCATCCTTCGTATGGCGAGCCGTTGTCGGGCAAATCCAGGCCGGTGGCCGAAGCCAGGCCAACGCCATCCACCGATGGCGTGGCAGAGGCCCGGTTGATAGAGGTGTACCGCCAGATCGCCAACGCCAACCACCGCGACGCCTTGCGCAGGGCGGAGAAGCTGGTCACGGACTACCCGCATTTTCAGTTGGCCCAGTTGGTCTACGGCGACCTGCTGTCCACCCAGACACGGCCCCTGCAGGCGGTGGGTGATGTCCCCTCTGATTTGGCGCGGGCCGGTGCCGAGAATCTGAACGCACTGCGGTCTGAGGCACAACTGCGCATTGCGGCCATCAAGGAGCGTCCTCCTGCAGATGCCCTCCCTTCCCAATTCGTGGCCTTGTCCCGGCGCAACAAACACGCTATCGCGGTAGACACCGCCAAGGCACGCCTGTATCTGTTCGAGAACACGGGTAACGGCACCCGTTTGCTGGCGGACTATTACATCTCGGTGGGCAAAGCGGGGGTGGGGAAAAATGTGGAAGGTGACCTGCGCACCCCGTTGGGTGTCTATTTCATCACCAGCAGCCTGGACCCCAAAAGTCTGCCCGACTTGTATGGCTCGGGGGCGCTGCCGGTCAGCTACCCCAATGTGCTGGATGTGCGCAGAGGCAAAACCGGCAGTGGCATCTGGCTGCATGGCACGCCATCGCACCAGTTCACACGCGAGCCCCAGGCCACCGAAGGCTGTGTCGCGGTGGCAAACCCCGATCTGGACCGCATCATCCGTACCGTGGAAATTCGCACGACGCCGGTGCTGATTGGCAAAAACTTCCGCTGGTTGCGCCCGTCCCAACTGGCCGCTGAAAAGCAGTTGTTGACCGATACCCTGAAGACCTGGGCCCAAACCAAGAAAGACGGGCAGGCGGCGGACCTGCTCCGGTTCTACGCCAACGATTTCAATGCGGATGGCAAGGACCTGGCCCAGTTCGCCCAGGGATTGCGCACCGAGCTGCAAAAGCTTGGCGGGCGGGCGGTGCAGCTCAGAGACCTGTCGCTGATCCGCTGGACGGACGAGGCCGAGATCCTGGTGGTGACCTTTGGCGAGGTGGTGATGGGCGAGCGCTCCGGGCGCACGGTGCGCCAATACTGGCAACGCCGCGCCAATGTATGGAAGATCATTTACGAAGGCGTTGCCGGGTGAGTACAGCGGTGGATTTACCCCTGTGGCTGCGTGGATTTTTATAAAAAGCGGCCGAAACCCTTTTGGAGTATGCGCAAACAGCTATTAAAACGATAGTGTTTGCATCGGCGCCCTCGGCGCACCTGTAGCGCATGGGCATCTTGCCAACACCGGACAACCGGCGGCACGTCGCGTTCAAGACCCGCATTGCCTGGTGGGGCGCGACCAAGCGCTCTGGGGGCAGGCCGCAGGGCGTGGGGGGAAGGGTTTCACACAACTGTCACGTTGGGTTTCTAGCATAGGGGTATCCATCCCCCAACCCTGGAAAACCGACCATGACATCACTGCAACAACCCGGCCGGCGCACGGCGCTCAAATTCCTTGCCACGGCGCCCATGTTGCCCCTGAGCACCCTTGGTGCAAGTACCTTGCTCGGCGGTTGTGCCACTACTGGTACGGCCATGTCCAGCGCCCCATTTGCGTCGGCGGCCTTCAGCGCCATGGCCGCCCCCACACTGGCCAATCCGGCTGCCATGGCGACCACTACCGTGGCCTCCAGCCTGCAAGTGACCCTGCAGGATGGCACCACCCGTGCGTACAAGCTGGCGTACGAGCCTTTCTTCATCACCGGTGACCAAGTGCCCGATGGCAAAGGCGGCACCGTGCTGGCCGGCGGCTACGTGGATATTCTGAACAAGCCCATTTTCGACAAATCGGTCCCAGGCAAAGAACGTCAGTTTTTCTCGGACTGCCCGGATGGCACCTCCCTGTTGCAACTGCCAACGACGACGGTCAAGGGCATCAAGGGCAAGGCCGTGTTTGCCGTAGTTCAGTTTGAATACACCAATGCCGACCAATCCGGCGCCGATGCCTATGGCACCTTGCCATCCCCCATCGCGGTGTTGACGTTGGACCAAGACCCCACCACGGGCAAACTCACACTGGTGAAGTACCACAACGTGGACACCTCGCAGGCGCAAGGTCTGTGGATCACCTGTGGTTCGAGCCTGTCGCCCTGGGGTACGCATCTGTCCAGTGAAGAGTACGAACCCGATGCCTTCTCGGTGGCGGACAACAAGGTCTTCAAATCCTTCAGCAAAAATCTGTTTGGTGACGAAAGCATTGCCAACCCTTACCACTATGGCCATCAGCCCGAAGTGACGGTGAACCCCGACGGTTCTGGCACCCTGGTCAAGCACTATTGCATGGGCCGCCTGTCGCACGAGCTGATCCAGGTCATGCCAGACAACCGTACCGCGCTGATGGGCAACGACGCCACCAACAGCGGCCTGTTCATGTTCGTGGCGGACAAGGAAAAACAGCTGTCTGCAGGTACCTTGTATGTGGCCAAGTTGGGCGCAGGCTTCTCTATCGACCCTGCTGCGCCTGGCGCCAAGATCAGCTGGATCAAACTGGGCCATGCCACCAGCGACGACATTGAAAAAATGGCCAACACGCTCAAGCCCACGGACATCATGGATGTCCGCAAGGCCGACCCGAGCGACGCCAGCTTCACCAAGATTTTCTACAACGGCACCGCCAACTGGATCAAGGTCAAGCCTGGCATGGAAAAGGCCGCCGCTTTCCTGGAAACCCAGCGTTACGCCTACCTGATGGGGGGCAGCATGGGCTTCACCAAGATGGAAGGCACGACCGTCAACATCAAGGACAAGATTGCCTACTCGGCACTGCAAAACATCCAGGACTCCATGGTCAAGGACGGCAAGGGATGGAATGCCCAAAGCGGCATTACCGTGAACAAGGCCTTGATCGCGGGTGGCGTGATGGCCCACAACCTGGCAGGCGGCCAGGCTGACCAAACCGGCGCTGCCATCAAGAGCGAGTGGGTACCCCACCAGATGCGTGCCTTGTTCATGGGTGAGGACATCGCCTCGGACGCTTTGGGCAATCTGGCCAATCCGGACATGGTGTCCAACCCCGACAACCTCAAGTTCTCGGAGAAGCTGCGGACCTTGTTCATTGGCGAGGACAGCAGCACCCACGTGAACAACTTCGTGTGGGCCTACAACGTGGACACCAAGAAGTTCAGCCGTTTGATGTCCATGCCCGTCGGCGCGGAAGCCACCGGTCTGGGTGTCGTGGACGACTTGAATGGCTGGACCTACATCACCACCAATTTCCAACACCCCGGTGACTGGATTCCCAAGTTGCACGGCAAAGTGCAAGCCACGCTGGACCCGTTGGTGCGTGCCAACTACAAAAACCGCTTCGGTGCAGCGGTGGGTTATTTGACGGGTGCTCCCGCAGCCATCAAGCTGGGCTGAACGATCGTCACATGAATGAAAAAGCCGGGCAGTGCCCGGCTTTTTCATGGTGCAAGAGAGGCTCTTAGAGCATGGGCATTTCAGCCGGATGCCGCTGACCGTCCTTCTCTTCCATATAACCCCTGCCGTCTTTCACGCCCTTTTTGCCGAGCACTTGCCAGGCGGTGCGCTGGTTCACCAGTTGGGCCAGGAACTCCAGCTCTTCGTCGGTGTGGTTGATGGCCTTGGCGGGCGTCAGTGAACGGCCGTTTTTCGGAGTGACTTCGCCCCAGAAAGCCTGGTGATAGTCGGAGCGGCTGGTGGTCTTGTCCCGGCCGGAGCTCATGTCCACCGTGCCATAACAGTTGCAGAAATAGCTGCGGCCTTCCTGGTTGGCAAAGATCTCGGTGTACACGCCGGTACCGCGGATGCCTGCGGTCAGGGTTGGCGTGATGATCTGGCGGCTGGTGCCCTTGCCCCACACGCTGATTACAGCGCCTGTCACCAAACGCAGCAGGCTCACGGCGCTCAAGGTGTTGCCACGTTCCACTGTCATCATGGAGTTCTGGCGCACGTGGAAAGACGAATTGCCCAGCACAAAAATCAGGCTGGAGCCCGGGCCGGTGGCGATCTGGTCGCCAGTTTGCACTGACTGCCCGTTCACCAGACGGCCGCCGTTGACCGTGGCGTCACCCACCAGTTCCACCACATTGCTGCGTGATTGCGCTTGTGCGGCACCAAAGCCGCCCATCGCGGTCCAGGCTGCGGCAGATTGCAGAAAACTGCGGCGCTGGAACCACAGCACCTCGGATTCAGTGCGGCCTTGCAAATGGTGCTGCGTCATGGGGTGTCTCCGGTAGTGGAAAGGTCAAAACTGTCGCTGTACGTGAAATAGAGGGAGGTAAAAAACATGGCTGCTATCAGCAGGATGGCCGGAAACAGCAGGGCGGCCGTGGCATCTGCACTGCCCCACAACGCGCCCATGGTCGCCACCAGCATACCCACGGCCAGGAATACAGCCATCCAGACCAACCCGAATACCGTGAAGGCCCAGAAATTGCGCATGCAGGCCACCAGGCTGAAAAACAGGCTCTTGACCGGCGACACGCCATGCCAGTGCACCAGTGCCGGGGCATGCCAGAACATCAGCGACAAAGGCATGTACAGCGCCAGGAACAGCAGCAGCGCGATCTGAAAATTGGGCTCCTGCAGGGTCTCGGCGTTAAACGCCCCGCCCAGCAGATACAGCTTGGCCAGTTGGCCGCCATCCACCAGCGCAGTCAGTCCCATGGTGCCCAGAAATCCCAGCGCATACAGGGCGCCCAGCACCAGCATGGCCTGGGTTTGCGGGCGTCCGGCACGAAAGGCGCTGAACAACATCAGGGGCATGGGGAACTTGCCCTCGGTGGCCTGCTGGCTCGCAGCCATCAGGCCCAGTGTGGCCGCCGGCATAAACGCCAGGGCCAGCGCACTGCCAATGAAGGGGACCATGCTCAGGATGGACATGGTGGCCATGAACATGAAGAACATGCCTGCCAGCGCCAATGGCTGTTTGAAGAAGGTCCGTATGCCCAGCTTGACCCACTGGCTTCCCCGGCTGGCCGGGACGATTTGGAGCTTCATGCGGCAAGGCTTTCGGTGGTTTCCACCACAGGCAGGGTCAGAGGGTGTTGGATACGCTGGCGCAGTACCCGCTCGAAATGGCTGGGGTCATGTGCTTTGAGCATGGAGGCTTCGCGTGGCAGGTGCAGGTCCCAGAGGCGTGAGAGCCAGAAGCGCAGTGCACCGGCGCGCGCCATGGCGGGCAGCAGCGTGCGTTCTTGCGCTTTCAGCGGGCGCACGGCGGTGTAGGCGTCCAGGAAGGCGGCGGTGCGCTCGGCATCCGTCGCGCCGGTTTCCAGATCAATACACCAATCGTTGAGGCACACCGCAATGTCGAACAGCCAAGCGTCGTTGCCGGCAAAGTAGAAATCGAAGAAACCGGTGAGGGCGGGCGTGTGCGCTGCATCGGCCGCCACCTCGAACATCACGTTGTCGCGGAACAGGTCGGCGTGGATGGCGCCTTGTGGCAGGGCGCCATAGGCCGACTGCGTGGCCACGTGGTTCTGGTAGGCCAGTTCGCTTTGCAGCAGCGCCGCCTGGGCGGGCTCCAGAAAAGGCAGCACCACGGGCACCGTCTCGTTCCACCAGGGCAGGGCGCGCAGGTTGGGCTGCTGCATCGAATAGTCACGCCCGGCCAAATGCATGCGGGCCAGCATGCTGCCTACCAGCGTGCAATGCGCGGCGTCAGGGCGCAGTTCGCTCTTGCCGCGCAGGCGGTTGACCACGGCAGCGGGCTTGCCATTCAGGTGGTGTAGCACGTCGCCGTCGCGGTTGGCGGCCGGGTCCGGCACGGGAATGCCGTGGTGGGCCAGGTGTTTCATCAGCCGCAGGTAAAACGGCAACTGCTCGGCGCTGAGCCGCTCGAACAGGGTCAGCACATAGGCGCCCTGGTCGGTGGTGACGAAATAGTTGGTGTTTTCAATGCCGCCCGAACACCCCTCCATGGATTGGAGGGTGCCCAGGGCAAGACTTTGCAAAAATTGGTTGGCTTCCTCGAAGGAAACCTCTGTGTAAACCGCCATGGCCGAATTGTAGGGCCCATGCCGGAACCGGCCGTCTGTGGGACAGGCAAAATGGCCCTATGAGTGAAACTGTCAAAACCCTGCTGCTGGTCGATGGCTCCAGCTACCTCTACCGCGCCTTTTTTGCCGGTGGCGAAACCATGAGCATCACGCTGCCCGACGGCACGGTGCAAAAGACCGGTGCCATCCGCATCATGATCAACATGATGAACAGCCTGCGCAAGGAAGTGCCGGCCGATTACGTGGCCTGTGTGTTTGACGCCAAGGGCCCGACCTTTCGCGACGCCATCTACCCCCAATACAAGGCGCACCGCGACCCCATGCCCGACGACCTGCGCAGCCAGATCGCACCCATCCACGAGGTGGTGCGCCACCTGGGCTGGACCGTACTGGACGTGCCCGGCGTGGAGGCCGACGACGTGATCGGCACGCTGGCCGTCACCGCAGCCAACCAGGGCATCGAAGTGATCGTGAGCAGCGGCGATAAAGACCTGGCGCAACTGGTCAACGAACGCATCACCATCATCGACACCATGAACGGCAAGCGCCGCGACCTGGCCGGTGTGCAGGCAGAGTTCGGAATACCCGCCCACCTGATGCTGGATTACCAGAACCTGGTGGGTGACACCGTGGACAACGTGCCCGGCGTGCCCAAAGTGGGCCCCAAGACGGCCGTGAAGTGGCTGCTGGAATACGGCTCGCTGCAAGCCGTGGTGGACAACGCGGACAAGATTGGCGGCGTCGTGGGCGAGAACCTGCGCAAGACGCTGGACTGGCTGCCGACAGGCCGCAGCCTGCTGACTATCAAGACCGACTGCGACCTGAAAGACTGGCTGCCCGATCTGCCTGCTATGGATTCCATAGCTGTCGGCGCAGAAGATACGGGGGCTTTGGTCACTTTTTATGAGAAATATGGATTCAAAGGATTGGCCAAGTCACTCAGCGGCGCCAGTGCCGACGCGGGCACACCGGCCGCCGCGCCCAAGGCTGGCAAGGCCAAGGCGTCTGCCCCGGGCCTGTTTGATGAAGCCGAGCCTGCCGCAGCTGCGCCTGCACCCCGTGCCAGCAACCTGGCCTACGACACCATCCTGACCTGGGAGATGTTCGACACCTGGTTAGCCAAGCTGGAAGCCGCCGAGCTGGTTGCGCTGGACACCGAAACCACCTCGCTCGATGAAATGCGTGCCGAGATTGTTGGCATATCGTTCAGCGTGGAGCCGGGCCAAGCGGCCTACATTCCGGTGTCCCACCGGTACCCGGACGCACCGGAACAACTGAACCGCGAAGAGGTGCTGGCCAAACTCAAACCCTGGCTGGAAAACCCCAAGGCACTGAAGCTGGGCCAACACATGAAATACGACCGCCATGTGTTTGCCAACCACGGCATCGAGGTGCAGGGCTACGCGCACGACACCATGCTGCAAAGCTACGTGCTGGAAGTGCATATGCCGCATGGCCTGTCCAGCTTGGCAGACCGGCATCTGGGGCGCAGCGGCATCACGTATGAAGATTTGTGCGGCAAGGGCGCGAACCAGATTCCGTTTGACCAGGTCGATATTGCCAAGGCCGCTGAATACTCCTGCGAAGACTCGGACCAGACGCTGGACGTGCACCGCGTGCTGTGGCCGCAACTGCAGGCCAACGACAAACTCAAGTTCATCTACGAACTGGAAATCGCCAGCAGCGAAACCCTGTACCGCATCGAGCGCAACGGCGTGTTGATTGACGCGCCCACCTTGGCCAAACAAAGTCATGAGCTGGGCCAGCGCATCCTGCAACTGGAAACCGAGGCGTACGAGATTGCAGGGCAACCGTTCAACCTGAGCAGCCCCAAGCAGTTGGGCGAAATTTTCTTTGACAAGCTGGGCATGCCGGTGGTCAAGAAGACCGCGACGGGCGCGCGCAGCACCGATGAAGAGGTTCTGGAGAAGCTGGCCGAGGACTACCCACTGCCCGCCAAGCTGCTGGAGCACCGCGGACTGGCCAAACTCAAGGGCACCTACACCGACAAGCTGGCGCAACTGGCGTTGCCAAGCGATGGCCGTGTGCACACACATTACGCCCAGGCCGTGGCCGTGACAGGACGCTTGAGCAGCAACGACCCTAACTTGCAGAACATCCCGATCCGCACCGCGGAAGGCCGCCGCGTGCGTGAGGCCTTTGTGGCACCTGCTGGCTCGGTGATTGCCAGCGCCGATTACTCACAGATCGAGCTGCGCATCATGGCCCACATCAGCGACGATGCGGCATTGCTCAAGGCCTTCCATGACGGGCTGGACGTGCACCGCGCCACGGCCGCTGAAGTGTTTGGCGTGCCGGTGGACCAGGTGAGCAGTGAGCAGCGGCGCTACGCCAAGGTCATCAACTTCGGCCTGATCTACGGCATGAGCGCCTTTGGCCTGGCGCGCAATCTGGGCATCGACAACACCGCGGCCAAGAACTACATCGCGCGTTACTTTGAGCGTTACCCGGGCGTCAAGACCTATATGGAAACCACACGCGAGCTGGCCAAAAGCCAAGGCTATGTGGAAACCGTGTTTGGCCGGCGTTTGCAGCTGGCCGGTATCAAGACCGCCAAGGGTGCGCAATTGGCAGGGCTGGAGCGGGCCGCGATCAACGCACCCATGCAGGGCACAGCGGCGGACCTGATCAAGCTCAGCATGAACAAGGTGCAGCAGGTGCTGGACGCCGAAAAACGCGCCACCAAGATGATCATGCAGGTGCACGATGAACTGGTGTTTGAGGTGCCGGACCACGAGGTGGAGTGGCTCAAGACCGAAATCCCACGCTTGATGGCCGGTGTGGCGGACCTCAAAGTGCCGCTGCTGGCCGAGGTGGGGGTGGGCCCCAACTGGGACAAGGCGCATTGAAAAGACGGTGGCTCTACAGCTTGCCATGTGTCACAGAGCGAGGCCTAGAATGCAGCACCGCATGCTGGTCACCGCCTGGGTTGGATGACAGGAATGCAGGGGTTGGTTGGGTGTGTGGAAGTGGTTTGGCGTAACTAAGAATGGAGTTGATATGGCTGCCTTTTTCAATAACGTATCGGTGGGCAAGCGTCTGGGTGCGGCATTCGCACTGGTTCTGGCGCTGTCCATTGTCGTCATCCTTGTAAGCCTGTCACGTCTGAGTGCGGTGGCGGACGCCAGCCGAGAAATGATTGCCAGTCCGATCAAGACGGAGCGCATCATCGGCGACTGGTATCGCAATATTTATGCGGGTATTCGCCGCACATCGGCCATTGCGCGCAGCAGCGATCCGTCCCTCGCTGCTTTTTTTGCGGAAGACCAGGCTGCATCTACCAAGAGCTCCACGGAATACCAAAAGATGCTCGAAGAGTTGATGGAAACTGACAAGGAGAAGGCCTTGTATGCGGCGGTCGGAGAGCAACGCAAGGCCTACATCCAGGTGAGGGATGCGGTCGTCAATCTGAAGAAGGAAGGTAAAGCGGAAGAGTCTCTGAAGCTGATGGAGGAAAAGTTCGTTCCGGCTGGAAAGGTATATCAAGCCAAGATGGAAGAGCTGCTGACCATGCAGCGCCAAGAGATTGATGAAATCGGTAAATCCATTGATGAGATTTACAAATCAAGCCGCACGTTGATGATTGCTTTAGGCGTCGTCAGCGTTTTACTCGGACTGACGGTGGCCTGGCTCCTGTCCAACAGCATTACGCGCCCACTGAACCAAGCCAGTGCTGTAGCACGGCAAGTGGCCGAAGGTGACCTGACGACCCATATTGACAACCAGCGCACGGATGAAGTGGGGCAGTTGCTCAGCAGCCTGCAGGACATGCAAACCAGCCTGGTCAAGGTGGTCAGCAATGTACGCAGTGGCTCCGAATCCGTCGCTACCGCCAGCGCCGAAATAGCCCAAGGCAACAACGACCTGAGTGCCCGCACCGAACAACAAGCCTCTGCGCTGGAAGAAACCGCGGCCAGCATGGAAGAACTAGGCTCCACCGTCAAACAAAACGCGGACAGTGCCCGCCAGGCCAATCAACTCGCCATGAACGCCTCTACCGTCGCCATCAAGGGCGGCGAAGTGGTCGGTCAGGTGGTCGAGACCATGAAAGGCATCAACGAATCCAGCCGCAAGATCAGCGACATCATCAGCGTGATCGACGGTATTGCCTTCCAGACCAACATCCTGGCCCTGAATGCCGCGGTGGAAGCCGCCAGAGCGGGCGAACAAGGGCGCGGCTTTGCGGTGGTGGCCAGTGAAGTCCGAAGCTTGGCCGGCCGTTCTGCCGAAGCCGCCAAAGAGATCAAGAGCCTGATCGGCGCCAGTGTGGAGCGGGTGGAACAGGGAACTGCGCTGGTCGACCAGGCGGGCACCACCATGACCGAGGTGGTCAGTTCCATCAAGCGGGTGACTGACATCATGGGAGAGATCAGCGCGGCCAGCAACGAACAGGCTTCTGGCGTCGCTCAGGTAGGCGAGGCGGTGACCCAGATGGACCAGGCCACGCAGCAGAATGCGGCGCTGGTGGAAGAGATGGCGGCAGCGGCATCGAGCCTGAAGAGCCAGGCCAATGAGCTGGTGCAGGTGGTGGCCGTGTTCAAACTTGGCGCCGCAGACCAGACGGTGACCCGTTCGCCAAGCCCCGTTGTTCACAAGGCCGCACCAGTGAAGGTGGCTGCGCGTAGTGCCCCCGCTGCTGCGGGTGCAAAGGCATCCGTCAAGGCCATGCCCGCCAAGCCTGTGCCGAAAGCTGCCGCCACTAAGGTGGCGAGCCTGTCTGCGCCCAAGGCCAGCGCCAAGGTCACCCCCGCGGGCGGAGATGACGATTGGGAAACCTTTTAACTTTGAAGCCACCGCGCACCGGGATTCCCCCGGTTTGCACGGAGTTTTATTGCTTGCCTACACGCATCCGCCTTTTACCAACCCTAGGAGACACGCATGTTTGAAGAATTGAAGAACAGCATCCAATCCCTCTTGCCCGGCCAGAGCACGGAAAACGGTGCCACCCGCCGTACCGCCCTGAAAACGGCGTTGGGTGTCGGCTACGCGGCAACGGCCATGCCCATCATGGCGCAGACGGCCATCCAGACATCTACACAGGGGCTCGCCGCGGGAGAAGGCATTTACGACATGGAGGGCTTTTCGGTGCCCTTCTATTACGCCGCCCCAGAAGGCAAGAAGAACCTGCCCGTGATACTGGTGGTGCAGGAAATCTTTGGCGTGCATGAATACATTGCCGATACCTGCCGCCGTTTTGCCAAGGCCGGTTATTTGGCCATCGCCCCGGATCTGTACGCCCGCCAAGGCGATGCGTCCAAATACACCGACATCGGCAAGCTGATCGCGGAAGTGGTCAACAAAGTGCCCGATGAACAGGTCATGGCCGATCTGGACGGTGCCATCGCCTGGGCTGCCGAAAACGGTGGCAATGTGAAAAAGGTGGGCATTACCGGTTTCTGCTGGGGTGGCCGTATCACCTGGCTCTACGCCGAGCAAAGCAAGAAGGTCAAGGCTGGCGTGGCTTGGTACGGGCGCCTCGTCGGTGCGCCGTCTGCACTCACGCCCAAACACCCGCTGGAACTGGCGGCCAGCCTCAAGGCGCCGGTCTTGGGTCTGTACGGCGGGCAGGACGGCGGCATTCCGCTCACCACGGTGAATGAAATGAAGGATGCCCTGGCAGCCGCCAAGGGCAACAAGGCCGCTGCAGCTTCGGAATTTGTGGTGTACCCACAGGCACCGCACGCCTTCCACGCCGACTACCGCTCCAGCTACCGCAAGGAAGCGGCAGAAGACGGCTTCCAGCGCGCGCTGGCATGGTTCAAGGCCAAGGGAGTCGCGTGACCCTCATTGCGATTCTGATAGGTACTTTGGCGGCGGGCATTGGCAGTGTCTGGGTAGCCGCCGCCCTGAGCTTCGGGCCGCTGGCACGCTACACCCAGCACATGCTGAGTCTGGCCGCCGGGGCCCTGTTGGCCACGGCCTTCATGCACCTGCTGCCCGAGGCGTTCGAGAGCCAGGCCGGTGCGCAGGAGCTGTTCATGGCCCTGCTCATCGGGCTGGTGTTTTTCTTTTTGCTGGACAAGGCCGAGCTGTGGCACCACGGCCATGAGCACCACCACGGCGGCGAGGCAGACCATGCGCACGCACATGCTGACGATCACCACCATGGGCATTCGCATGCCCCGGTCACTGGTAGCTGGGCGGTTCTCACCGGTGACAGCGTGCATTGTTTTGGCGACGGCATCCTGATTGCCTCGGCCTTTATGGCCGATACCCGCCTGGGCTTGCTCGCATCGGTGGCGGTGCTGGCCCATGAGATACCGCACCACATGGGCGATCTGATGGTGCTGCGCCGGGGCAACAGCAACCGCCGCATGGCCCTGGTCAAGGTGTCCCTGGCCGGTGCCGTGACGGCTCTGGGTGGCCTGGTGGGTTTCTGGCTGGTCGACCAATTGCAGGACTACCTGCCGTACTTTCTGGTGATTGCCTCCAGCAGCTTCATCTATGTGGCGTTGGCCGATCTGATTCCGCAACTGCAAAGGCGCCTCAATGCGAAGGAGACCGTCGTGCAGGTGGGCTGGCTGTTGGCCGGTATTGCGCTGGTCGGTCTGGTGAGCCAGATGCCCCACGGGCATTGAGCGTATTCCGTTCGCCCTGAGCCTGTCGAAGGGTGGGGCGAGCACTAGACGCGCTGGACTTCGACAGGCTCAGTCCGAACGGAGGGTTTTGAGTCGGATTTATCCCTGTGCCACGGGTCGCGCGGGGTCACTGCTCCACTCACTCCAGCTTCCGGCAAACAGGGCCGTACGGCCCAAACCCGCCACTTCCATAGCCAGCAGATTCGGCACGGCACTCACGCCGCTGCCGCACTGGTGCACTACGCTGGCCGGGTCACGCTGGCCCAGCAAGGCTTCAAATTCGGCACGTAGCGTGGCCGCGGGTTTGAACAATCCATCCGCACCGATATTCGCCGTGAACGGACGGTTCAGCGCACCGGGGATATGGCCCGCCACCGGGTCGATGGGCTCTATCTCTCCGCGGTAGCGGGGGGCGCCGCGCGCATCCAGTACCTGTTGGTCCGCGTGTCCCAGGCGGCGCACCACGGTGCCCACATCGACCAGCGTGGCCAGGGGGGCCTTCAGCGCGAATGGGGTAGCGGGGCGGGCGGCTTCGGTGGCGGCAGTGACTGCATTGCCCGCTGCCTGCCAGGCCTGCAGCCCGCCATCCAGCACGGCCACGGCTTCATGGCCCGCCCATTTGAGCATCCACCACAAGCGGCCGGCGTAGTTCACGCCCTGGCGGTCGTACACCACCGCTTGCATGCCGTTGGCAAAACCCACGCTGCCCAGCCAGGCAGCAAAGGTCTCGCGGGAGGGCAGCGGGTGGCGCCCACCGGAGGCGGCTGTCGGGTCACCTTTGGCGCTCAGCGCCGTATCCAGGTGGGCGTACACCGCGCTGGGGATATGGGCCTCTGCATATTGGGCTGGACCTTGGGTTGCGTTCATCAGATCGAAGCTGCAGTCAAACACCATCAGCGGCGCGCCGCTGGTTTGCAGGGCCTGGAGCTGGGCGACGGATATCAGGGTGGTGTAGGTCATGGTGTTGCGATTATCTATTTGCTTTCGAATTGTTGTTTGCGCTCGCTGGGCTGCGCGACGTATACCCAGTGGCCTCATCAGTCCGTTGCGCGGCGATCGCGCTCATTCATTTCGCAGCGTTAAACTGTGCGCATGGAACTAGAGGATGTCTTTGCAGTTGATAGGGTGTACAGGCGCTAAAAATGGCCCATGAAAACACTCCCTACAGCTACCGACAAGACGCACTGGTGCCCCACTTCCCCGACGACAAGCCCATCATCGTCTTCGATGGCATGTGCGTTCTGTGTTCAGGCTGGGTGAATTTCGTGCTCAGCCATGACACGCGAGCAAAATTCCGTTTGCTTTCCGCTCAAAGCGAGTTGGGTCAGGCTCTTTATAGGCATTACGGCCTGAGTCAAACCGATTTCGAAACAAATATCCTGATCGAAGATGGAAAGCCTTGGTATCGGCTGGACGGATCCATTCGCATGGCACAAGGGCTGGGGTTTCCCTGGAGTTTTGGGGGAGTAGCTCGCTTCCTGCCTCAGTCCTTGAAGGACTGGCTCTACAACCTCATTGCATCCAATAGGTACAAATGGTTTGGTCGCCGGGATACCTGCTACCTTCCGGACGCCCGATTTCAGGAACGATTTCTGAGCTGAAAACTACCATGAAGGTACTTGTTCTGGGCGGATACGGAATCTTTGGCGCGCGCCTTTGCGAAATCCTTGCGGCTGATCCTAGGGTGTCACTAGTCATCGCGGGTCGATCACTCAATAAGGCGCAGAAACTTTCCAGTACGTTGCCCCAAATTGCGACAGTCCATGCAATTGCCATTGACCGGGACTCTGACCTCCATGGCCATTTCATCCATATAAAGCCTGACTTGGTCATTGATGCCAGCGGACCCTTCCAGAACTACGGTAGGGATCCCTACAGGGTTGTTCAGGCATGTTTGGACTGCCATGTGAACTATATGGACTTTGCTGACGGTTCTGAATTCGTCAATAGCATTCACCAGTTCGATCAACAAGCAAAAGCCCAGGGGGTCTATGTTCTTTCTGGAGTCAGCAGCTTTCCTGTGCTGACAGCTGCAGTAGTTCGAAGAATCACGAAAGGTTGGCACAAAGTCATCACCATACGAGGTGGAATTGCCCCGTCCCCCTATGCGGTGGTCGGCGAGAACGTGATCCGGGCAATTGCGGCATATTCTGGCCAGAAAATCCCTCTGGTTCGGGGTGGCGTGCAAACCCATGGCTACGCCCTGACTGAAATCCATAACTACACCATCAGCCCGCCGGGCCGACTACCCCTGCGCAGGACCCGGTTTTCTTTGGTGGACGTACCCGACCTTCATGTGTTGCCCCAGCTTTGGCCTGATGTTCACGAAGTCTGGATGGGCGCAGGTCCGGTACCTGAGGTCTTGCATCGAATGCTCAACGGACTGGCCTGGTTGGTTCGGATTGGATTGATCCCATCGCTGAGGCCGTTTTCTCTGGTGTTCTATCACGCAATCAAAATCCTGCGTTGGGGCGAACACCGCGGAGGCATGTTTGTGGAGGTCAAGGGTACCGATTCGAATGGGAAGCCGGCTACCCGGTCATGGCACATGCTGGCTGAAGGGAATGACGGGCCCTATATCCCTTGTTTTGCTCTACAGGCGCTTGTCGAGCACGCGCTCGATGGTCAACCTCCAAAGCCTGGGGCACGACCAGCGTCCGGTGAACTGGAGCTTGAGGACTATGAGCGGATCTTCACCAAGCGAACCATTTATACGGGGGAGCGGCAAGACGTTACGAACATGGAAGCGCGCTCACCTGTTGAGCGAGTACTGGGACCTGCCTGGCAGCAACTTCCGCAGTCAGTTCGCGCGGCCCACACAAACACGAGATCAACTCGGGCCCTGAGTGGCTTGGCCAGCGTTGAGCGAGGCACAGGAATTTTGGCGCGTATCACGGCGGGCATCTTCCGATTTCCCAAGGCAAGCAAAGAAGTGCCCATTACGGTTACTTTCGACCAATCATCCAGTCGTGAGATTTGGACACGGGATTTTGGTGGTCGGAAGTTCCAGAGCACTTTAAGCTCGGGAAGCGGGCGCAATGAGCACCTGCTTGATGAACGGTTTGGACCATTCAAGTTCGGCATGGCACTGATACTAGAAAAAGGGAGACTTAACTTTGTTGTTCGCAACTGGAGCTTCTTCGGCTTAAGCATGCCAAGGAGTTGGGCACCGTTTGGGGATAGTTATGAATGCGAGAAAGCTGAGATGTTCCACTTCCACGTAGAGATCAGGCACCCGTTGCTAGGCTTGGTTGTGAGGTACGTGGGCTACCTTGCTCCACGTATTCCAGAAAATAGCTAACAACCTCAAACCTCAAACCTCAAACCTCAAACCTCAAACCTCATTCCCATTGACCTTTTGCTGACCTCTGCCAGCCCAGATTCACCAACCAGTCAATTTCGGTGACCGATTGCTCTCAGTCTGATTCAGTCAATGCTCTTCCGCCGGGGTATCCGGTAGCGCCCGTGAACGCAACACCGTCGCCAAAATCCCGCTCGTCACAATGACCGCAATCCCGGCCCAGCCCGTCGGCGTAATGTGGTCACCAAACAGCGCCAGACTAAAGAACACGGCAAACACGATGCCCGCGTACTGCATGCTGGCGACGACCAGCGTGGCGCCCTGGCTGTAGGCGCGGGTCATGCACCACTGGCCCAGCGAGGCGAGGATGCCGATGGGGACCACCCAGGCAGCGTCCTGCCAGGCTACCGAACTCCAGGGGGTGAATTGGGTAAACAACATTCCGGCGGCGCCCACCACGGCGCTGCCCACTGAAAAATAGAACACCGTGCGTTCTTCGGGCTCACCGATTTTGCCCAGGGCGGTGACTTGCATGTAGGCCAGTGCGGCCGCCAAGCCGGAGAGCAGGCCCACCACGCCGGCAAACAGCTGGTTCTGGTCCATGGTGGGGCGTAGTGTCATGACCACGCCGGTAAATCCCATGAGCACGGTACCGATCAGCGCGCCCTGGGGCTGGTTTTTTCCGTAGAGCAGGGCGCCGCCTACTACAAAGGCCGCCACCCAGACGCCGCTCATGTAGTTCAGTGTCATGGCCGTGGCCAGTGGCAGGTGGGCAATGGCATAGAACCAGGAGCCCAGCGAGATGACGCCAATGAAGCTGCGCCACATATGCATCATCGGTACCGGCGTGCGCAACGTGGCGCCGCGCGCGCGCACCACGATGCCCATGAAGATGATGCTGACGATGCCGCGGTAGAACACCAGCTCAAACGTACCAAAGCTGTTGGATGCGTACTTGATGCCCACGGCCATCAATGCGAACCAAAAAGAGGCCAATACCATCCACAGGGCTTGCATGCTTTTAACAGTCAAAAAGTGCTGTAGCCCGCATATAGCGTGCGCAGTCAGCTATTAAATTAGTAGTGTTTAGAGGCTGGGTTTGGCTGCACCCAGGGTGCGGCGGTACCACTCGTGGAAGTGCTGCATGCCGTCTTCCATGGGGCTTTGGTAGGGGCCGACCTCGTTGTCGCCACGCGCCAGCAGGGCGGCGCGACCGGCGTCCATGCGCTCGGCGATTTCATCGTCTTCCACGCAGGTTTCCATGTAGGCGGCCTGTTGGGCTTCGACAAATTCGCGTTCGAACGCGGCAATCTCTTCGGGGTAGTAGAACTCCACCATGTTCATGGTCTTGCCCACACCCATGGGGTAGAGCGTGGACACGGTCAGCACGTGGGGGTACCACTCGACCATGATGTGCGGGTAGCAGGTGAGCCAGATGGCGCCGTATTTGGGCGGCTGTCCGTTGCGGTAGTCGAGCAGGGCGTTCTGCCAGCGCTCGTAGACCGGGCTGCCGGCCTTACCCAGGCGGTTGGCCACACCCACGGTCTGCACCGAGTAGTGTTCCTTGAACTCCCAGCGCAGGTCGTCGCAGGTGACAAACTGGCCCAGGCCCGGGTGGAAGGGCCCGACGTGGTAGTCCTCCAGATAGACCTCGATAAAGGTCTTCCAGTTGTAGTTGCACTCGTGCATCTCGACCTTGTCCAGCACATAACCGTCAAAGCTCAGGTCGGCGCGCGGGCCCAAGTCGGCCATGGCGGCTGCGACGTCAAAGCCATTGGCCTCAAACAGCAGGCCGTTCCATTCCTGCAGCTTGTAGTTGTTGAGGTTCAGGCAGGGGTCTTGCGCAAAGTGGGGTGCGCCTATCAATGTGCCGCTCTGGCTGCCGTTGCCACCCGCATGCGCGCCGCTGTAGGTCCAGCGGTGCAGGGGGCAGACGATGTTGCCGCTGGCAGCCCCTGTGGCGGTTTGGGTCAGGGAGCCGCGCCCTTGCAGCATCAGGGCCTGGCGGTGGCGGCAGACGTTGGAGATCAGTTCCACGCCGCCCGCATTGCGCACCAGCGCGCGGCCCTGCTTTTCCTGCGGCAGGGTGTAGTAGTCCCCCACGTTGGGGACGCTCAGGGTGTGCCCCACGTAGCGGGGCCCTTGCTGAAAGATACTTTGCATTTCGCGCTGGTAAAGCGCCGGGTCAAAGTAGCTTGAAACGGGGAGCTGGCTGTGGGCCTGCTGGAGTGGAAGGCTCAGGTCAGACATGGTCGACCCCACAGAATGCGTGGAAAAATAGTTTGCACAGGTGTTGCACAACTCGGTCCTGGAAAGAGACAAAACCCCTGCAGGCAGGGGAATGAATGGCAGCTACCTCGAGAGCTGCGCGAGGGGGGATTGTAAGGCCCTAAAATCCCCCTTTGCCGGTCACAGACCGGTGCAACCACTTTTTGCCCATTTCCATGCCCAAGGCTCCCGCCACCTCCTCCCCCGCCGCCACAGAGACCCTGAGTTACGAAACCGCCATGGCCGAACTCGAAGCCCTGGTGGCGCGGCTGGAGTCTGGCGACATGCCGCTGGAGCAATTGCTCAGTGGTTACCAGCGCGGTGCCGAGCTGCTGCAACTGTGCCGCAGCAAACTGCAGGCCGTGGAAGACCAGATCAAGGTGCTGGACGACGGCGCCCTCAAAGCCTGGAAAGCCCAATGAGCGCCGTGATGTCTGCACCATCCACAACCGTTTTCGCTTTAGACACCTGGAGCCGCACCCGTCTGGCCCAGGTCGAGCAGGCGCTGGAGCGCTGGGTTACGGCCGACGCGCCCCTGGGGCTGGACCATGGCGCCCCGGCGGCGCTGGTCGAGGCCATGCGCTACGCCGTGCTCGATGGTGGCAAGCGCCTGCGCCCGCTGCTGGTGCTGGCGGCCCACGAAGCCGTGGCGGCCAATGGTCACGGCTGCCCCGCTGCGGCACTGCGGGCAGCCTGCGCGGTGGAGCTGATCCACGCTTACTCTTTGGTGCACGACGACATGCCCTGCATGGACAACGACGTGTTGCGCCGGGGCAAACCCACCGTGCATGTGCAGTTTGGCGAGGCCAGCGCCCTGCTGGCGGGCGACGCACTGCAGGCGCTGGCGTTCGAGCTTCTTACGCCGCTGGACGAGTCTGTGCCCTGTGCGGTGCAGGCACGCCTGTGCAGTTTGCTGGCCCGTGCTGCGGGCAGCGCGGGCATGGCCGGTGGTCAGGCGATTGACCTGGCCAGCGTGGGGCTGCCCCTGACCGA
Organism: Rhodoferax saidenbachensis; assembly: GCF_001955715.1. Classification (NCBI taxonomy): domain Bacteria; kingdom Pseudomonadati; phylum Pseudomonadota; class Betaproteobacteria; order Burkholderiales; family Comamonadaceae; genus Rhodoferax; species Rhodoferax saidenbachensis. The sequence goes on from NZ_CP019239.1 coordinate 1,379,370, forward strand.
AAACCAACTGCGTGAGATGCACCAGCTCAAGACCGGTGCACTGCTCCAAGGCAGCGTCGTGATGGGCGCGCAGTGTGCCAACCCCACGCCGCAGGCGCTGGCAGCGCTGGAGGCCTATGGCGCAGCGATTGGCCTGGCCTTCCAGGTGGTGGATGACATACTGGACGTGACGGCCGACTCCGCCACCTTGGGCAAGACGGCGGGCAAGGACGCCGACAACGACAAGCCGACTTATGTGTCGCTGATGGGGCTGCAGGCCAGCCAGGCCTATGCACAAGCCTTGTTGACCCAGGCACTGGACGTGCTGGACGCCAGCGGTCTGCTCGATACCGTGGCACTGCGCGCCTTGGCCGATATGGTGGTGAACCGCGCGCATTGAACGCATTGCTTCAGAATTTATAAGAAATAGGCCTCTAGCCCTTTAAAAATAAGCGCAAGCAGCTACAAAAAATATAGCATGTCGAACACTTCCTACCCCCTGCTGCAAACCATCAACGCCCCCGCAGACCTGCGCGCATTGCCGCGTGCCGAGCTGCGCACCCTGGCTGACGAGCTGCGTGCCTATGTGCTCGACAGTGTCTCCCAAACCGGTGGGCACCTGAGCTCCAACCTGGGGACCGTGGAGCTCACCGTGGCATTGCACTATGTGTTCAACACGCCGGATGACCGATTGGTGTGGGACGTGGGCCACCAGACCTACCCGCACAAAATTTTGACGGGTCGGCGCGACCGCATGGCCAGCCTGCGGCAGATGGGTGGCCTGTCGGGCTTTCCGCAGCGGGCCGAGAGTGAATACGACACCTTTGGCACGGCGCACTCCAGTACGTCCATCTCTGCCGCACTGGGCATGGCACTGGCCGCCCGCATTCAGGGCAAAGACAACCATTCGGTCGCCATCATCGGCGACGGCGCACTGACCGCCGGCATGGCGTTTGAAGCGCTCAACAACGCCGGTGTGGAAGACTGCAAGCTGCTGGTCATCCTCAACGACAACGACATGAGCATCAGCCCGCCCGTGGGGGCGCTGAACCGCTACCTGGCGCAGTTGATGAGTGGCCAGTTTTATGCAGCCGCCAAAAACGTGGGCAAGACGGTGCTCAAGGGCGCACCACCGCTGTTTGAGCTGGCCAAACGCATCGAAGAGCAGGCCAAGGGCATGGTGGTGCCGGCCACGTTGTTTGAAAAATTTGGCTTCAACTACATCGGCCCCATCGATGGGCACGATCTGGACTCGCTGATTCCCACGCTGGAAAACATCAAGCACCTGAAGGGACCGCAGTTCCTGCACGTGGTGACCAAAAAAGGCCAGGGCTACAAACTCGCCGAGGCTGATCCCGTGGCCTACCACGGCCCGGGCAAGTTCGACCCTTCCATCGGCTTGCAAAAGCCTGCCGCTGCGCCCAAGCAAACCTTCACCCAGGTGTTTGGCGAATGGTTGTGCGACATGGCCGCGCAAGACGAGCGCCTGGTCGGCATCACGCCCGCCATGCGCGAAGGCTCAGGCATGGTGGAGTTTGAAAAACGTTTCCCAGAGCGTTACTTCGACGTAGGCATTGCCGAGCAACATGCTGTGACTTTTGCCGGTGGTCTGGCCACGGAAGGCCTGAAGCCGGTGGTGGCGATTTACTCCACCTTCTTGCAGCGCGCCTATGACCAGTTGATCCACGACGTGGCCATCCAGAACCTGCCCGTGGTGTTTGCGCTGGACCGCGCCGGGCTGGTCGGTGCCGATGGCGCCACCCACGCCGGTGCGTATGACATTCCTTTCCTGCGCTGTATTCCCAACATGTCGGTGGCCTGTCCGGCCGACGAGAACGAATGCCGCCAGTTGCTCAGCACCGCGTTTGCGCAAAACCACCCGGTAGCGGTGCGTTACCCGCGGGGCGCCGGTGCCGGTGTGGCCACGCAGGAGAGCCTGGAAGGTCTGCCATTTGGCAAGGGCGAGATCCGCCGTCAGGGCCGTGGCATTGCCATCCTGGCCTTTGGCACGTTGTTGTACCCGGCACTGGCCGCTGCGGAGGCGATGGACGCCACCGTGGTCAACATGCGCTGGGCCAAGCCGCTCGATGTGGAGTTGCTGCTGCAGGTCGCGGCACAACACCAGGCACTGGTGACGCTGGAAGAGGGCGCCGTGATGGGCGGCGCCGGCAGTGCCGTGACCGAGGCATTGCATGCAGCAGGTGTTGCCGTGCCCGTGCTGCAATTGGGCTTGCGTGACGAGTTCATCGAGCACGGTGACCCTGCGCGTTTGTTGTCGCTGCAGGGGTTGGATGCGTCGGGCATCCAGGCGTCCATCCAGCGCCGCTTTGGCAATCTGCGCACGCCGGTGGTGCGCGCAGCCTGAAGGCATTCTTACAGGGGCCTGATAGGCTGCTCGACAAGCAGCCTTGCAGAATCCTGAAAGCGTTTTGTGCTGCGTGTGTTTTCAAGGGAAAACCCCCACAGTGCGAGGGGCGGCCGTTCCTACAATCCCCACTGACTCTTCGCAGTCCTCGCGGGTTGGCATAACCATATCGCGAGATGGATGGTTACAACACATACCGGAGTACTACATATGGATCGTCGTTCAATTATCAAAAACGCTGGCATCGCTGGCGTTCTTGCCGCAGGTGCTGCACCTGCAGTGCATGCCCAGGCCGCCCTTCGCTGGCGTCTGGCTTCCAGCTTCCCCAAATCGCTGGACACCATCTTCGGTGCGGCGGATACATTCGCCAAAAAAGTGACCGAAATGTCGGGCGGCAAGTTCACCATCACCACCCACGCAGCCGGCGAATTGATGCCTGCTTTCGGTGTGGTGGATGGCGTCCAGAACGGTACCGTGGAAGTGGCCCACACAGCGCCTTATTACTTCCATGGAAAGGATGAGGTCTTTGCCCTGGGTTGTGCCATTCCCTTCGGTCTGAACAGCCGCCAGATGACAGCCTGGATGTACGAAGGCAACGGCCTGAAGCTGATGCGCGAGTTCTACGGCAAGTACAACATCGTCAACTTCCCTGGCGGCAACACCGGTGCCCAAATGGGTGGCTGGTACCGCAAGGAAATCAAGTCGGTTAAGGACATCAAGGGTTTGAAATTCCGCGTGGGCGGTTTCGCTGGCCGTGTGATCGAGCGCATGGGTGGCGTGCCCCAGAACATTCCTGGCGGCGAAATCTACCAGGCGCTGGAAAAAGGCACGATTGATGCAGCTGAGTGGGTGGGTCCTTACGATGATCAGAAGTTGGGCTTCAACAAGGTGGCTCCGTTCTACTACTACCCCGGCTGGTGGGAAGGCGGCCCCCAATTGGACTTCTTCATCAACGACAAGGCCTATGCCAGCCTGTCTGCGGAAAACAAGGTCATTGTGGAATGCGCCGCCGCATTCGCCCACACCGAAATGCAGGCCAAGTACGACGCCAAGAACCCCAACGCGCTCAAGCAACTGGTGGGTGCCAAGGTCAAAGTTCTGCCTTTCCCCAAGGACGTGATGGATCTGGCTTTCAAAGAGTCCATGGCCCTGTACGCAGAAGTGGGCGCCAAGAACGAAAACTGGAGAAAGGTGTACGCAGACTACTCCGCTTTCCGCAAGGACCAGAACCTCTGGTTCCGCTTCACCGAAGCCCGTTTCGACAGCTTCATGCAAGCCCAGAAGCTGTAATCGAAAGATTCACGGCACAGCAAAAAGCCCCGCTTGCGGGGCTTTTTCTTTGGCCCGCATTTTGTCCTGTAGTGGGGTCTTTGCCTGCCCGGCAGCGGAGCACGGTATGGGCAAAAAAAGACCCGGTCCACGCAGTGTGCGCAGACCGGGTCGATGTGAAGTGGGTAAGAAGTGAGGCTACTTCTTGGGCTCGTCTTTGCCCATGGATTCCTGCATGGCCTTCATGGGGTCTTCTTCTGCATGCGTGGCATCTTCCGTGGCAGGTGCTGCTGCGCCATCGGGCATCTGAACGTCGGGTGTTTCAGGCATCTTGCTGTCGGCGTCCATCTGCATTTGCACCTGGTCCATATCGACGGCTTCAACCTTGTCCAGTCCGCTGGAGACAATGCCAGGGAAGAAGATGATCAGCGCAACCATGATGACCTGGATGAGCACAAACGGTACCGCGCCCCAGTAGATCTGCATGGTCGTGACGGGCTGGATCAGCTTCTTGGTGAGGCGGTCGGTGTATTCCTTGGCAGGGGCTACGCTGCGCAGGTAGAACAGCGCAAAGCCGAAGGGCGGGTGCATGAAGGAGGTTTGCATGTTCACGCCCAGCAGCACGCCAAACCAGATCAGGTCAATGCCCAGCTTTTCCGCCACGGGTGCCAGCAAGGGCACCACGATGAAGGACAGCTCAAAGAAGTCCAGGAAAAAGGCCAGGAAGAAGATCAGCACATTGACCACAATCAGGAAGCCGGTCTGGCCGCCTGGCAGGCCCGTCAGCAGATGCTCCACCCATTTCTGGCCGTCCACACCCTGGAATACCAGGCTGAAGATGGTGGAGCCGATCAGGATGAACACCACAAAGCAGGACAGCTTGGTGGTGGTGTTGAGGGCCTGCTTGAGCAAGCTCATGCTCAGGCGTCCGCGGGCTATGGCCATGATGAACGCACCCAGTGCACCCATGGCGCCGCCTTCAGTCGGCGTGGCAATGCCCAGGAAAATGGTACCCAGCACCAGGAAAATCAGCAGCAGCGGCGGGATCAGCACAAAAGTGACGCGCTCCGCCATGCGAGACAGCAGGCCCATGCGGGTAACTTTGTTGATCAGTGCAATCACGAAGGCCAGCATCACGCCAGCGCACATGGACACCACGATAGTTTCGTCGGTGGCCACCTTTTCAACCAGCTCGCCCTTGAACCAGCTGTAGACATTGGCGTAGTGCTCGCCGAAGTACACGGCGACGGTTGTGGACACAATGGTCAGGATCAGCAGGGATAGCAGGCCGCTTTTACCGCTGTCTTCACGGATGGTGCGTGCTTCCAGTGGTAGCGCAGGTACCCAGGCGGGTCGGAAAATGGCCAGTAAAACGACATAACCGGTGTACATGGCGGTCAGCATGAAACCGGGGATGAAGGCACCCTTGTACATGTCACCCACGCTGCGGCCCAGCTGGTCGGCCAGAATGATCAGTACCAGGGACGGTGGAATGATTTGTGCCAGTGTGCCGGACGCGGCAATCACACCCGCAGCAATGCGGCGGTCATAGCCATAACGCAGCATGATGGGCAGGGAAATCAGACCCATGGAAATGACGGAGGCGGCCACCACACCGGTGGTCGCTGCCAGCAGGGCACCCACGAAAATCACGGCAAAGGCCAGACCACCGCGCACCGGGCCAAACAGTTGGCCAATGGTTTCCAGCAGGTCTTCGGCCATGCCGCTGCGTTCGAGGATCAGCCCCATCAATGTGAAGAAGGGGATAGCCAGCAAGGTGTCGTTCTGCATGATGCCGAACAAGCGCAGGGGTAGCGCTTGCAAGAGCGCTTCGGGCAACACGCCCAGTTCCACGCCCACGAAGCCGAAAAACAGGCCGCAGGCGCCCAGGCTGAACGCGACGGGAAAGCCCATCAGCAAAAAGAGGATCAAGCCCGCGAACATGATCGGGGCCATATTGGTAGTAAAGAATTCCATGAGTGGCTCCGGGCTCAGACAGCTTTGTTTTTGGATTCAGCCAGGCGCTGGATGGCTTCTGCCAGTTCCTCTTCGGCAGACTTCTCCACTTTTTTGGCAGTGGGGTCTTCTATGAGGCCTTGCAAGAAAGCCAGGCGCTTGATCAGCTCGGACCAGCCCTGCAGCAACAGCAATGTGAAGCCCAACGGAATCATGGCGTACACCGGCCAGCGCACCAGGCCACCGGCGTTGCCCGATATTTCACCGGAGTGAAAGCCCTTGAGGAAGAAAGGAATGCCGTACCACAGGATGGCCAGGCATACCGGGGTCAGAAAGAAGGTGAATCCAATCACATCGATCCAGATCTGCGCGCGCTTGGATAGTTTGCTGGACACCACATCGATCTTGACGTGTTCGCCATTGAGCAGGGTGTAGCCCGCAGCGATCAGGAACGACGCGGCAAACAGGTACCACTGGACCTCCAGAAATGCGTTCGATCCGATATTGAACGCCTTTCGCACAGCGGCATTGACGCCGCTGATGATGGTGGAGGCCAGGATCAGCCAAATGACGTATTTGCCGATCTGTGTGTTGAGCCAGTCGACGGCTCTGGATAGTTTGAGAAGTGCCTGCATAGTGGCTCCTGATTGTTATTCGTGTCGCCATATGCGGCACGCCCGATACCAAGCACCCCAACGGGTACCAAAGAACGTCGAGCGTAACCCGTTGTCGCTGAAATAAGCCTGACGCTGGCCTTCGGTGTTTACCCTTAGGCGCGCCGGTTACGACTACAACAATCGGAAGGCGATGATGGCCACGATGGTGGGCGGTGTGGCGGCGATCAGCAGGCCCAGGGGATGGATGGCGCTTTCATTGAACTTGCCACGCAGGATGGATACACCGGCCGGATTCGGTGCGTTGGCGATGACGGTCAGGCCGCCCCCGGTGACGGCGCCCATGACCAGCGCCAGCTTGAATTCTTCACTCAGGCCTGCAACCTGTGAACCCAGATAAGTCAACGCGGCGTTGTCCGTGATGGCCGTCAGCAACGTAGCACCCGCGTACACGGTGCTGGCATCCATGCCGGTCAGCGCGCGTTCCAGCCACCATTGCTGCATGCCGCCCAGGACCACCAGGCCACCCAGGAAAAAAGCCACCATGAGGGCTTCACGCAGGATCAGCGGGTTCTGGTGGCGCTGGTAGGCCGTGGCGAATCCCAGGAAGAACAACAGCAGCCCCAGGAACACGGACGTGTGGTGGGAGAACACAACGATCAGTGCCAGGAACAGCAGGTGCACCAGTACCACGGACACTGGGACTGGCGCTATGGCGCTGACCTGTGCTGCGGGCAGTGCTGCGATTTCGCGACGGAACAGCAGCATGGCCCCGGCCGCATTCACGCATACCGCTACCGCCGCCTTCCAGCCGATGTGGCTGACCATGAACCACAAATCCCAATTCCACTGGGTCGCCACCATCAATACGGGAGGAGCTGCAAAGGGCGTGAGCGTGCCGCCTATGGAAATATTCACGAACAAGACGCCGATAGTTGCGTACTTGAGTTTGCTGGAGATGGCGTTGGAATACAGGGTGTCGCGCAGGATCAGTGCCGCCAGCGTCATGGCAGCCGGCTCGGTGATCAGGGAGCCCATCAACGGGACCAGGGCCAGCGTGACAAAATAAATCGACATGCTTTGCTGCAGGGGAAGCACGCGTGCGACGACTTTGACGACACTCTCCACACACTGCAGGATGGGGCGGGTGCCGGCCACCACCATGATGGCAAATACAAAGAGGGGCTCACCGAAATTGCGGCTGTCCAGGTAGGTGGTGGCCTCGGTTTTTCCGCTGATGGCGAGCATGAAGATCATCATGACCATGGCCCAGAAGCCAAACACCACCTCCACTTCACCCAACAAATGCCAGATGCCCGCATGGTTGGGCTGGGTGTGGGCCAAGTGCTCAAAAAATTTGGTGGAGAAGGTGTGAATGACGGCCAGTGCAAACAGGACTGCGCCGATGATTTGAATATGGGTGGGGGCGGACATGGGTTTTCTTTTCAACTAGCGGGTCATGAAGCGCACATTGCGCGCACCGCAGTCTAATGTTTGCAAGCCGGTTTGGGGCTGAACAAACCCTGACACACCGGTCCGGAACAGGCCAGGCACCCACAATTTACGGAAAATAGGGCCAAAGGCCCGGCTCGCTCAAAAGTGAAGTGCAACACACCGATTGAAACTTCAATAAGGTGTGTCCATGAAACTGAACCAAGAGTACAAACAGCTCGATTACAAAGAGCGCCAGACCATTGCTGTATGCCTTGAGCTCGGATTGAGTATCCGGGCGGTAGCCCGAGTACTGGGTCGTGCCCCCTCCACGGTGAGTCGTGAGATCAACCGAAACAGCGGTGCTGGTGCCTATAGTTGCCGATTCGCACAACAGCGCTTTGTGCGCAGGCGTCGCCACAGCAGACCGCCCCCGAAGCTGGTGGCGGGCAATGCCCTCTTCGCCTCTGTGCACGCCTTATTGCAACTGCGTTGGTCACCCCAGCAAATTGCCTCTCGCCTAGCTACACTGCATCCGCATGAGGCGCACCAACGCGTCTCTCACGAAACCATCTACAACGTCATCTACGCCCAACCCCGGGGTGAGCTGCGCCGCGAGCTCATTGCCTGTTTGCGTCTGGCCCGCACCAAGCGCTGGCCCCGTTCACGTGGCGAAGACCGCCGCGGTCAGATCGCTGATCTCTTGAGCATCCATGTACGTCCCCCGCAGGTTGAGGATCGACTGTTCCCTGGTCACTGGGAAGGTGACTTGATCAAAGGAGCAGGCAACCTCAGTGCTGTGGGCACCCTGGTAGAGCGCAGCACCCGGCTCCTGATGTTGGTAAAGCTGCCGCATCCCAACCCAGCCACTGCAGCCCACGTGCTGCAAGCGTTTACGGACAAGCTCAACGGTATTGCCAAGCCTATGCGCCAAACACTGACTTATGACCGGGGGCGTGAGATGGCTCACCATGCGCAATTGACAGCCAACACCGGGGTTGCCGTGTATTTCTGTGATCCGCACAGTCCTTGGCAGCGTGGCACCAATGAGAACACCAACGGTTTGGTACGACAGTTCCTGCCAAAGGGGACAGACCTGTCGGGTTACAGCCAGGAGCAACTCGACGGGATTGCTGACTTGATGAATGGACGGCCTCGCAAGACGCTGGGCTGGTTGACTCCGCTGGAGGTGTACGGCCAGTGGCTGGCCAAGCTTGAGCACTCTCCTGACTCCATCCAATAAACTCAGCTTGTGTTGCACTTGGATTTGACTCCGCCCCCTGTCAATCATGCGCGAGCAGCTATCAATAACGTAGCAGATTTCAGGCCTGCCATGGTCAGCAGCAGTGATCCCAGCACATGTACCGCCGTGGTTCCCAGTGCCATGGCGTAGCGTTGCTGTTGCAGCATGGCCACCACTTCCGCCGAAAAACTGGAGAACGTGGTGAGCCCGCCCAGAAACCCGGTGATCAGTGCGAGGCGCCAGGCGGGGTCGAGCTGGGGCAGCGCCTGAAACACCGCCACAGCCACGCCGACCAGATAGCCGCCGATGAGATTCGCAGCCAGTGTGCCCAGGGGCATGGCGGTGCTTGCGGGGTTCAGCCACAGGCCGAGTTGCCAGCGGGCCAATGCGCCCACGCTGGCGCCCAGACTGATGGCGAAGACTGCCAACATCAGGGTGTTCCTGCGTAGGGTGAGCCCTGTACGGTCAGTCCAGCTTTGGACAGCTTGGCGGCGGTGGCTGGTTTGAGGCCTTTGACACGGACCATGAAGTCGGCCCAGTCCTTGAAAGCGCCTTGCTCACGCGCCTTGAGGATGCGGGCCGTGCTGCTGGGCCCCAGGCCTCTGATGCTGTCGAGTTCGGCCTCGGTGGCCTGGTTGACTTCCACTGCAGCAAAACTCGCAGCGCTCAAAAGCGCGATCGACAGGAACATCAGGCATCGCTTCAGCATGGAACAACTCCTTAGGGGCGGGCGGACAACCACTGCACGTATTGGGCCACACCGGTTTGCACATCGGCAAACTGGTGGTCGCAGCCGGTGGCGCGCAAAGCGGTCAGATCCGCCTGGGTGTAACACTGGTATTTGCCGCGCAAGGCATCGGGGAAGGCCACGTATTCCACCAGGCCTTGTTGGGCCACGGCAGGCAGGTCCAGTGCGGCATGGCCTTGCTGCGCGCGCAGGGCGTTGACGACCGAGCTGGCCACATCGTTGAATGGCTGGGCATGGCCCGTGCCCAAATTGAAAATGCCGGATTCGGTCGGATGGTCAAAAAACCAGAGGTTCACGGCCACCACGTCATCGATGAAAACAAAGTCGCGCATCTGCCCGCCGGGCGCGTAGCCGCCGTATTCACCAAACAGCTTGACCCGGCCCTCGGCCTTGAACTGGTGGTACTGGTGAAAGGCTACGCTGGCCATGCGGCCCTTGTGTTGTTCACGCGGGCCGTAGACGTTGAAGTAACGAAAGCCCACCACCTGCATGGTTTTGCCGGCCTTGGTGCGCTGGAAATCGTTGCCACACTCGCGGCGCATACGTTGGTCGAACAGCAGTTTGGAGTAGCCGTAGACGTTGAGCGGCGCCTCAAACGCCGGGTCTTCACGGAAGGTGTCCGAGCCGCCGTACGTCGCCGCGCTGGAGGCATACAACAAGCGTGCACCACGCTTCTGGCAGGCCTGAAACAGTTGCCAGGACAGCGTGTAGTTGTTGGCCATCATGTACTTGCCGTCCTGTTCCATGGTGTCGCTGCAGGCGCCTTCGTGGAACACGGCCTCGATCTGGCCATAGTGGCCGGACGCAAATGCGTCATAAAACGTGTCGGCGTCCACGTAGTCCGCAATCTTCAGGTCGGCCAGATTGCGGAATTTGTCGCCTTGTTTCAAATCATCCACGGCGATGATGTCGTCAATGCCGCGGGCGTTGAGCCCGGCAATGATGTTGCTGCCAATAAAACCGGCGGCGCCGGTGACCACGATGCGTGTCATGCAAATAGCTCCTCGTACGACACCGTCGCGGTGCCGAATTTACCCACCACCAAACCACCGGCCCGGTTGGCCAGCGGCACAGCGTCGCGCAGGCTCAGGCCCGCACCCACCAGCGTCGCCATGGTGGCAATCACGGTGTCGCCGGCGCCCGTCACGTCAAACACTTCGCGCGCCTGCGCGCTCACATGCAGTTGGCCTGCGGCGTCAAACAGGGTCATGCCTTCTTCGCTGCGGGTGAGCAGCACGGCATCCAGTTGCAGTTGCGTGCGCAGGTTTTGCACCTTGGTGCGTAATTCTTCTTCATCGCGCCAGCCGCCTACTGCCTGTTGTAGCTCCGCCCGGTTGGGCGTAATGACGGTGGCCCCGCTGTAGCGCGAATAGTCGGAGCCCTTGGGGTCGATCAGCACGGGTTTGCCGGCAGCGCGCGCGCGCGCAATCATGTCGCCCACATGGGCCAGGCCACCCTTGCCGTAGTCGGAAAACAGAATGGCGTCGTGCGCGGGCAGCAGGCTTTCAAAAACGGCCGTCTGGCCCGACAGAATTTCGTGGTTCGGGGTGTTTTCGAAGTCCAGCCGGATCAGTTGCTGTTGTCGGCCAATCACGCGCAGCTTGACGGTGGTCTTGAGGTCGCTGTCACGGCCAAAATGGGTGCGGATGCCGGTGGTGGCCACCAGCGCTTCTAGCTTGTGGCTGGCTTCGTCGTCGCCCACTACGGTCAATAACGATGCCTGGGCACCCAGCGTGGCCGCGTTGAACGCCACATTGGCGGCACCACCGCAACGTTCTTCTTCGCGTGTGACACGCACGACCGGTACGGGAGCCTCGGGGCTGATGCGGTCCACCGCACCGTACCAGTAGCGGTCTAGCATCACGTCGCCCACAACGAGCACGCGTGCTGCAGAAATTTGGTCTTTGGTCATAGCCATCTGTATCGGGCCTTGCGGCGTGTCTGTGTTTTATAGCTCTTCCACGCGGCGCGCGGGGTAGCTGTCCCAGGCTTGGCAGCCCGGGCATTGCCAGAAATGTTGCTTGGCTTCAAAGCCGCAGGCCGCACAGCGGTAGCGGGTGAGCGGTTTGACGGCATGGTCCAGTGCGCGCTGCACCTGGGGGTGAAACTGCTCGTGTTCCAGTTTTTCGCCAGCAATCCATTTGGCGGCGGCCACCAGGGATGGCTCTTTCTCCAGATGGTGGGCATACCACTCGCGCGCGCTGGTGGTGGCATCGCCGCTGGCGGCTTCCAGGGCCACGATGGCGTCCAGCACATCCAGCGACGGTGTTTCTGCGTACAGCGCCTTGAGTTTTGCCAGGGCCTGTGCACACTGGCCGCCCCGCATCGCGCAGTCGGTCAGCTGGGCCGCAATCAGGGGGATGGCAGAGGGCGCCGCGTCCAGTGCTTCCATGAGGGTGAGGGCCGCGCTGTGTGGGTCGCCCGACTGGTCTTGCAGGCGGGCCAGATCCATGCGCGGGCGCGGGACCTCCGGGGCGGTTTGCGTGGCTTGTGTCAGAAGAGCCTGGGCTTGCTGGGTATCGCCCTGTGCCGCCAATGTGGCTGCTTGTTCACACAGGTAGTGGGCCAGCCGGCCCTTGAAGCTGCCTTGCCCCGCCGATTCCAGTTTCTCCGCAATCTGTGCCGCCTGGGGCCAGTCGCGGGAGCGCTCATAGTTGGCCAGCAGCGCTAGGCGGGCCTGGGCTTCAAAACGGGTGCCTTCGAGCTTGCGCAGGGCTTCTTCGGCACGGTCCAGCAGGCCGGCCTTGAGGTAGTCCAGCGCCAGGGCATGTTGCGCACGGTGCCGGTCGTCCAGCACCAGGTCGCCACGCGACAGCAGGTGCTGGTGCACCCGCACGGCACGTTCGTATTCGCCGCGGCGGCGGAACAGATTGCCCAGCGCGAAATGCAGCTCGGAGGTATCCGGGTCGTTTTGCACCGCTTCGATGAAAGCGTCAATGGCCTGGTCCTGCTGCTCGTTGAGCAGAAAGTTCAGACCCTTGAAATAGGCCTTGGGGGCCTGGCGGTTTTCCAGGCGCAGCTGGCGCATGTCCATGCGCGAAGCCAGCCAGCCCAGTACAAAGGCCACAGGCAGGCCTAGCAAAATCAGCGTCAGATCAAATTCCATGGATAGTCGGTACGGCAGGTTTGTCCGCGTCGGCAGCTGCTACGGCAGCCAGCGCTGCGGCGGCATCGCGTTGCGCACGGTAGGCGGCGCGGCGGTGTTGCCACCAGCGTGGCACCATGCCCAGCACGCCGATCACCAAGCCCAGCGCAAAGGCGATCAGCACGACCAGCACCAGTGGCCCCGTCCATTGCTGTCCGAAGAAAAAGCGCACCGTCACATCGCCCTGGTTATTCAGGGCAAAAGCGAAAAGGGTAAAAAAAATGGCTGCTTTAAGTAACCACTTAAAGAGCCATGCGACTTGTTTCATTCATCTCCTAGGGTAGCGAGATGATTCTAATGGAGCGCAATCAAACTTTTGTCTTGGTTTCCAGCTCGGCAGTGCGGGTATCCACAGCTTCACGCAGGGCCTTGCCGGGCTTGAAGTGGGGGACGCGTTTTTCGGGAATCGCAACACTCTCGCCGCTGCGCGGATTGCGGCCCATGCGGGGCGGGCGACGGTTGATGGAGAAGCTGCCAAAGCCGCGAATCTCGATGCGGTGGCCGCGTACCAGGGCGTCGTTCATGGCGTCCAGAATGGCCTTCACGGCGAATTCGGCGTCGCGGTGGGTCAGCTGGCTAAAACGGTTGGCCAGTTCTTCAACGAGGTCGGAGCGGGTCATGGATTTTTGGTTTCAGCAAAGAAAACGACCGGCCACACACACGCGCAGCCGGTCGTTCATTCAGTTCAACAGCAAGTCTTAGTTGTTGTTGTCCAGTTTGGCGCGCAGCAGAGCGCCCAGGCTGGTGGTACCAGCGTTTTCACGGGCAGATGCCTGGCTCAGAGCAGCCATGGCTTCGCCTTGGTCCGCAGCGTCCTTGGCCTTGATGGACAACTGGATGTTGCGGGTCTTGCGATCCACATTGACAACCACAGCGGTCACTTCGTCGCCTTCTTTCAGCACGTTGCGAGCGTCTTCAACGCGGTCGCGGCTGATTTCGGAAGCGCGCAGGTAACCAATGATGTCTTCGCCCAGATCGATTTCAGCACCCTTGGCATCCACAGTCTTGACCTTACCGGTTACAACCTGGCCCTTGTCGTTGATCGACACGAAGGTGGTGAAAGGATCGGAGTCCAGTTGCTTGATACCCAGGGAGATGCGTTCGCGGTCCACGTCCACAGCCAAGACCAAAGCCTCGACTTCTTGGCCCTTCTTGAATTCGCGCACAGCAGCTTCGCCGGTTTCGTTCCAGGACAGGTCGGACAGGTGCACCAGACCGTCGATACCAGCAGCCAGACCGACGAACACGCCGAAGTCGGTGATGGATTTGATCGGGCCCTTCACGCGGTCGCCGCGCTTGGTGTTTTGTGCGAACTCTTGCCATGGGTTGGCCTTGCACTGCTTCATGCCCAGGGAGATACGGCGCTTGTCTTCGTCGATTTCCAGAACCATGACTTCGACTTCGTCACCCAGGGCAACGATCTTCGAAGGCGCAACGTTCTTGTTGGTCCAGTCCATTTCGGACACGTGCACCAGACCTTCGATTCCGGGTTCCAGTTCCACAAACGCGCCGTAATCGGCGATGTTGGTGATCTTGCCGAACATGCGCGTACCTTGGGGGTAACGGCGGTTCACGCCCATCCAAGGATCGTCGCCCATTTGCTTCAGACCCAGAGACACGCGGTTCTTTTCGGTGTCGAACTTCAGGATCTTGGCAGTGATTTCTTGACCAGCAGTCACCACTTCGGAAGGGTGACGGACACGGCGCCATGCCATGTCGGTGATGTGCAGCAGGCCGTCGATACCGCCCAGGTCAACGAATGCACCGTATTCGGTGATGTTCTTGACCACGCCTTGCACCACAGAACCTTCTTTGAGGGTGTGCATCAGCTTGGCGCGTTCTTCGCCCATGGAGGCTTCGACCACGGCACGGCGAGACAACACGACGTTGTTGCGCTTGCGGTCCAGCTTGATAACCTTGAATTCCAGGGTCTTGTTTTCGTACGGAGACAGATCCTTGGTAGGACGTGTGTCGACCAGCGAACCGGGCAGGAATGCGCGGATGCCGTTGACCAGAACGGTCAGGCCGCCCTTGACCTTGCCGGAAGTGGTACCAGTGACGAATTCGCCGGATTCCAGGGCTTTTTCCAGGCTCATCCAGGAAGCCAGACGCTTGGCCTTGTCACGGGACAGGATGGTGTCGCCATAGCCGTTTTCAACGGAGTCGATGGCCACGGAAACGAAGTCGCCAACTTGCACTTCGAGTTCGCCCTTGTCGCTCTTGAATTCTTCGATTGGCACGTAGGCTTCGGACTTGAGGCCAGCGTTGACAACAACGAAGCTGTGCTCGATACGTACGACTTCAGCGGTGATGACTTCACCGGTGCGCATTTCCGAGCGTTGCAGAGATTCTTCAAATAGGGCTGCGAAAGATTCAGACATTTGTGTTGCGGTTTTCACCGCGGGGTTAAGTTATCGAACCCCATTGCCCTTGGTGTGAACCGGTGCGCTGACGCGCGAGGAGAGCCGTGGGGGCCAAATTTGCAAAGGCGTGAGCCTTTGCCGGTTAGTCTTTCAAGCGGACTTAAAAGGCTGTTTGCTTTGCCACCAGTCCAACACGATTTCAACGGAGGAATCCACCGTCAAATCCGAGTTGTCCAGCAACTGGGCGTCTTCTGCAGGCTTTAGAGGAGCGACGGGCCGGGAGGAGTCACGGGCGTCGCGGGCTTCCAAGTCCGCGCGTAGATCGGCGAGTATAGCCGGAATTCCCTTTGAAATCAACTGCTTATAGCGTCGTTCCGCGCGGCAGGTGGCGCTGGCGGTCAGAAACACCTTTAAAGGCGCGTTGGGGAAAATGATGGTGCCCATGTCGCGGCCATCGGCCACCAGGCCCGGCAATTGCCGGAAATTGCGCTGAAAGTCCACCAAAGCGCCCCGTACCAGCGGAAAAGCCGATACCCGCGAGGCATTCATGCCCGCTTCTTCGGTGCGGATGGCATCACTGACATCTTCACCATCCAGCAGGATGTGGCTGCCCTCAAAGCGGATCGGCAGGGAGCGCAGCAAGGCGACGATGGCCTCCTGGTTCGCCACTTCCAGCGCAATACCGGCGCGTGTAGCGGCCAGGCCGGTGATCCGGTACAGCGAGCCGGAGTCCAGAAAGTGGTAGCCCAGCTTTTCTGCCACCACGGCGGCCAGGGTGCCTTTGCCAGAGGCCGTGGGACCATCCACGCAGACCACCGGAATGTGGGTCGCGGAGGCCTGCGCCACCGAGAACAGGGTTTCAAAGTAGTCGGGGAAGGTCTTGGCTACGCATTTGGGGTCTTCAATGCGCACCGGCAATCCGGCCGGGTTGAAGACGGCCAGCGAAAAACACATCGCGATGCGGTGGTCGTCGTAGGTATGGATGCTGGCAGCGCGCCAGTCTTGTGCGCTGGTCGGCGGTGTCACGCGGATGAAGTCTGCTCCTTCCACCACCGTGGCGCCCAGCTTGCGCAGCTCGGTGGCCATGGCGGCGATGCGGTCGGTTTCCTTGACGCGCCAGCTGGCGATATTGCGCAGCGTGGTGGTGCCGTCGGCGTAAAGCGCCATCACGGCCAGCGTCATGGCGGCGTCGGGGATGTGGTTGCAGTCCAGGTCGATGGCTTTCAGGGGCCAGGCTGCGCGGCGCACTTCTAGCCAGTTGGGTCCGCTTTCAATGCGTGCCCCCATTTGTTTGGCGGCGTCAATGAAACGGATGTCACCCTGGATGGAATCTGCGCCTACGCCCTGGATTTTGATGCCATTTTGGCCTCTAACCCCCATGGATATTGCGCCAAGCGCTATGAAATAGCTAGCAGATGAGGCATCGGCTTCGACGTGCAGCACTTTCGGTGACTGCAGTTTGCAGCCCGCCGGAATGGTGAAACGCTGCCAACCGTCGCGCCGCACCTGCACACCAAAGCGGGCCAGCAGGTTCAGCGTGATCTCGATATAGGGACGGGAAATCAGTTCCCCCACCACTTCAATCACGATGTCCTTGGTGGCCACTAGCGGTAGCGCCATCAGCAGTGCTGTGAGGAACTGGCTGGACACATCGCCACGGACCTGGATGGGCGCGTCCAGCTTCAGGTTGGGTTTGCCAATCCGCAAGGGGGGGAATCCGTCCTGGCCCAAATAATCAATGTGGCAGCCCAACTGGCGAAGTGCATCCACCAGGTCGCCAATCGGGCGCTCGTGCATGCGCGGAACGCCACTGAGTTCAAAATCACCGCCCAAGACGGCCAGCGCGGCGGTCAGTGGGCGCATGGCGGTGCCGGCATTGCCCATGAACAGCTTGGCGGGAGCGGTGCCCAGGCGGCCACCCAGGCCGGTGATCTCTACCGTGCTGCCGTTTTCCTGTACGCCACAGCCCAGGGTGCGCAGGGCCGCCAGCATGACGCGGGTGTCGTCCGAGTCCAGCAAGTCGTGGATGGTGGTGGTGCCTTCGCACAGCGCGGCGAGTAGCAAGACCCGGTTGGAAATGCTCTTGGAGCCGGGGAGGGTGACGCTGCCGGAGGCGCCCAGCAGCGGTGGAAGGTCCAGGAATTCGGTGGAGAACATTACTTGTTGAGTTTGGAGGTCATGCTCCAGTTGGCGCGGGTGTTGCTGGCCTGTTCGATCAAACCTTCGAGGGCTTCCGCGTTGCCGCTGGAGATCATCAGTTCGAGCGCTTGCAGGTTGCGCTGGAAGATCTTGCTTTGTGCCAGCAACTCTTCGCGGTTGGATACCAATATGTCGCGCCACACCTTCGGGTCGCTGGCGGCAATACGCGTGAAGTCACGAAAGCCGGGGCCGGCCAGTGACAGGTAGTCTTTGCCTTGGGGCTGGCCGGAAATCGCGTTCATCAAGGCAAACGAAATCAGGTGTGGCAGATGGCTCACGGCAGCGAAGGCGGCGTCGTGCTGTTCGGGCGACATCTGCAGCACCCGGCAGCCCAGTGCGGTCCATACGTCCACTGCTTTTTGCAGTTGCGTGGTGAGGGTGCGCTCGATCGGGGTCAGGATGATTTGGCGGCCGGCATACAGATCCGGGTCGGCATGTTCCACGCCCGAAACTTCTTTGCCCGCAATCGGGTGGGCGGGCACAAAGGAGCCGATCTGTTCGCGCAGCGCCCGGCGGCCCGCGTCAATGACGTCGCGTTTGGTGGAACCCACATCCATGATCAGCATGTCGGAGGTCACGAGGTGTTTGATGGCCTTGAACGTCGCCTCGGTGGCGGCTACCGGTACGGCGATCAGCACGATGTCTGCGCCCGACACGGCCAGCAGGGCGGAGGGCGCTTCGATATCGATGACACCCATGGCGCGCGCGCGTTCGGTGGTGCTGGGCGATTTGCTGTACCCCACCACACGTTTGACCAGGCCGGCACGTTTGAGTGCCAGCGCAAACGAGCCACCCATCAGTCCACAACCAATCAAGCCAAGCTGTTCAAACATAGGTGTTCCTGTCGTGGTGTGGCATCCATCAGCGGTCAGTCGGCCAATGGGTAAGTACCCAGCACTTTGTAAAAAGCGCACAGCCCTTGCAGATCCTGAAGTGCTGCTGCGACCTGGGGCTGGGAAGGGTGGCCCTGCAGGTCAATATAAAAATAGTATTCCCACTGGCCTGAGCGTGCCGGGCGCGACTCAAAACGTGTCATGGACACACCGTGCTGCTTGAGTGGCACCAGCATGTCGTGTACGGCGCCGGGCCGGTTGGGTACCGAGACCACGAGGCTGATGCAGTCCTTGCCTGTGGCTTGCGGCGCGGGCATGGTGGTGGGCAGGCACACCACGACAAAACGGGTGCGGTTGAAGGCCACGTCCTGAATGGCCAGTGCGGCCGTGTGCAGGCCAAATTCAGCCCCCGCGCGTTCGCTGGCAATCGCGGCCCAGGCGGGGTTGGCTGCAGCCAGGCGCGCGCCCTCTGCGTTGCTGGACACGGCACGCCGCTCGGCATTGGGCAGGTGGGTGCTGAGCCATTGTTGGCACTGGGCCAGCGCTTGCGGGTGGGCCAGCACCACTTCAACGCCCTCCAGCGATGCAGTGCTGCGCAGCAGGTTGTGGCGTACCAGCAGGCTGATCTCGCCCACGATGTGCAGCGGGGAGTGCAGCAGCAGGTCCAGCGAGCGGGTCACCACGCCCTCGGTGCTGTTCTCTACCGGGATCACACCAAACTCGGCCGAGCCCGCGGTGGCCGCGTGGAACACTTCGTCAAAGTTGGCGCAAGGCAAGTGGGTGATGCTGGAGCCGAAAAAGCGCAATGCAGCTTCTTCGCTGAAGGTGCCCTTGGGGCCCAGGTAGGCCACGCGCTGCGGTGCTTCCAGGGCGCGGCAGGCGGACATGACTTCGCGCCAGATGAAGGCCACGCTTTCGTTTTTGAGGGGGCCTGCGTTGGTCTGTTGCAAACCGCCGATGACCTGGGCTTCGCGCTCGGGGCGAAACACCGGCGAGCCGTCAATGCGTTTGACTTCGCCGACTTCGTTGGCGAGTCCGGCGCGGCGGTTGAGCAGGGTCAGGAGTTCCTTGTCAACAGCGTCGATCAGGGTGCGAAGTTCAGGCAGTGTTTTGGCCATGGATGTGGGGGCGCTCAGTGCGGTTAACCGTGGGTGCGCTCAAATTCTCGCATGTAGGCGACCAGCGCCTGCACGCCTCCCAGCGGCATGGCGTTGTAAATGCTGGCGCGCATGCCGCCGACAGATTTGTGGCCCTTGAGTTGCAGCAGGCCAGCGGCTTTGGCACCCGCCAGGAAGGCATCGTTCAGCGTTTCGTTGCGCAGGAAGAAGGGAATATTCATGCGTGAGCGCGCATTGCGGGCAACCCCGTTGATGTAAAAGCCGGATGCATCAATCGCCTCATACAACAGCTCCGCTTTGGCAATGTTGCGTGCCTCCATGGCGGCGACACCGCCCTGGCGCTTGAGCCACTGGAACACCAGGCCTGCCATGTAGATGGAATAGGTGGGTGGTGTGTTGTACATCGAGCCGTTGTCAGCCACTGTCTTGTAGTCAAACGCGCTGGGGCAAACGGGCAGGGCGTGGCCGAGCAGGTCTTCGCGTACTACCACCAGCGTGACACCGGCGGGCCCGAGGTTCTTCTGGGCACCGCCAAAAGCCAGACCAACCTTGCTCCAGTCCACTGGGCGTGAAGCCACATGCGAGGAGAAATCGATCACCAACTCGGCTTTGGAGCCCAGGGCTTTGAGGTCAGGCAGAGTTTGAAATTCGATGCCGTTGATGGTCTCGTTGGTGCACAGGTGCACGTAGCTGGCCTGATCGCTGAGCTGCCAGCTGCTGGCGGCGGGAATGGCGGTGAAGCCATCGGCCTTGCCGCTTGCAGCAACAGCGGTCTGGCAGTACTTGCCAGCTTCCTTGTGGGACTTTTCACTCCAACTGCCGGTCAGCACAAAGTCGACATGGCCCTGGCCACCCTGGGCTGCGCGCAAGGCGCTGAGGTTCAGCGGAACAATGGCGTTTTCAGCCAGACCACCGCCCTGCATGAACAGGATTTTGAAGTTGGCAGGCACGGCCAGCAACTCACGCAAATCGGCTTCGGTGCGGTCGTAGATCGACTGGAACTCTTTGCCGCGGTGGCTCATCTCCATCACACCCATGCCGCAGCGTTTGCCACTGGCGTCCGGCCAGTCCAACATCTCGTCGGCGGCCTGCGCCAGCACTTCGGCCGGCATGGTGGCCGGACCGGCCGAGAAGTTGTAAGGGCGTTGCATCAGACGGTTTTAGGTGTCAAATCGGGCTCTAGCCCTTGGTGGGTGTGCGCAGGCAGCTATTAAATTTATAGCGTTTCGGTAGGTCAGGCGGCTTCCGGGCTGTCGTCATCGGCTTCGGGGGCATCCGTATCCGCGACGTTGGCGTCGTTTTCCACAATGCGCTGCAGGCCGCTTAGCTTGGAGCCTTCGTCCAGACCGATCAGCGTCACGCCTTGTGTTGCACGGCCCAGTTCTCGGATCTCACTGACGCGGGTACGTACCAGCACGCCCTTGTCCGTGATCAGCATGATTTCGTCGTCGGCATGGACCAATGTCGCGGCGACGACCTTGCCGTTGCGTTCGGACTGCTGGATCGCAATCATGCCCTTGGTGCCGCGGCCATGGCGGGTGTATTCGGTGATGCTGGTGCGTTTGCCGTAGCCGTTTTCGGTGGCGGTCAGCACGCTTTGCTGCTCGTCTTCGGCCACCAGCATGGCAATCACGCTTTGGCCTACGTCCAGCGACATGCCGCGTACGCCGCGGGCATTGCGGCCCAGCGGGCGCACATCTTCCTCGTCAAAACGCACGGCCTTGCCGCCGTCGCTGAACAGCATCACGTCGTGTTTGCCGTCGGTCAGTGCAGCGCCAATCAGGTAGTCGCCCTCGTCCAGGTTCACAGCAATGATGCCACCCTTGCGCGGGTTGGAGAACTCATCCAAGGCGGTCTTCTTGACCGTGCCCATGCTGGTGGACATGAATACGTACTGGTCGGCCGGGAAGGTGCGTTTTTCACCCGTGAGTGCGAGCACCACGGTGATTTTTTCGCCTTCTTGCAGCGGGAACATGTTGACGATGGGGCGGCCACGCGAACCGCGTGAGCCCTGCGGCACTTCCCAAACCTTGAGCCAATACAGGCGGCCGCGGTTGGAGAAGCACAGGATGTAGTCGTGGGTATTGGCCACAAACAGCTGGTCGACCCAGTCGTCTTCCTTGGTGGCAGTCGCCTGCTTGCCGCGGCCGCCGCGCTTTTGCGCGCGGTATTCGCCCAGAGGCTGGCTCTTGATGTAGCCACTGTGGCTCATCGTCACCACCATGTCGGTGGGCGTGATCAGGTCTTCGGTGGACAGGTCAAACGAGGAGTGCTCGACCAGTGAGCGGCGCGCACCCAACTTGGTCTGGCCGAATTCCTGTTTCACATGGCCCAGCTCTTCGCCAATGATGGTGGAGACACGTTCGGGCTTGGCCAGGATATCCAGCAGGTCTTCGATCTCCGCCATGACTTCCTTGTACTCGGCGATGACCTTGTCCTGTTCCAGACCGGTCAGGCGTTGCAGACGCATTTGCAGGATTTCCTGCGCCTGCGTTTCGGACAGGCGGTACAGACCGTCGTTGCCCATGCCAAATTCTTTTTCCAGACCATCGGGGCGGTAATCATCCGCATTGACCACGCCGCCATCGGCGCGCGTACGGGTGAGCATCTCGCGCACCAGTTTGCTGTCCCAGGGGCGGTTCATCAGCTCGACCTTGGCCACCGGTGGCGTAGGCGATTCGCGGATGATGCGGATGAACTCGTCGATGTTGGCCATGGCCACGGCCAGGCCTTCGAGCACGTGGCCGCGTTCGCGCGCCTTGCGCAGGTTGAACACGGTACGGCGTGTCACTACTTCTCGGCGGTGGCCGATGAAGACTTCGATCAAGTCTTTCAGGTTGCACAGCTTGGGCTGACCGTTGATCAGGGCCACCATGTTGATGCCGAAGGTGTCCTGCAGCTGTGTTTGCTTGTACAGGTTGTTCAACACCACTTCTGGCACTTCGCCGCGCTTCAGCTCGATTACCAAGCGCATGCCCGACTTGTCGGACTCGTCCTGGATGTGGCTGATGCCTTCGATCTTCTTCTCGTGGACCAGCTCGGCCATGCGCTCTTGCAAGGTCTTTTTGTTGACCTGGTAGGGCAGCTCGTCAACGATGATGGCCTGGCGCTGGCCCTTGTCGATGTCTTCAAAGTGGCACTTGGCGCGCATCACCACGCGGCCGCGGCCAGTGCGGTAACCGTCCTTCACGCCATTGATGCCGTAAATGATGCCGGCCGTAGGGAAGTCGGGCGCCGGGATGATTTCCATCAACTCGTCAATGGACGCGCCGGGGTTTTTCAGCAAATGCAGGCAGGCGTCCACCACTTCATTCAGGTTGTGTGGGGGGATGTTGGTCGCCATGCCCACGGCAATACCGCCCGAGCCGTTCACCAGCAGATTCGGAATGCGGGTTGGCAGTACCAAAGGTTCTTTTTCAGAGCCGTCGTAGTTGGGCCCGAAATCTACTGTCTCTTTGTCCAGATCGGCCAGCAGTTCATGGGCCATCTTGGACAAACGGATTTCGGTGTAACGCATGGCGGCCGCGTTGTCGCCGTCCACCGATCCGAAGTTGCCCTGGCCATCCACCAGCATGTGACGCATCGAGAAGTCCTGCGCCATGCGAACGATGGTGTCGTACACCGACTGGTCACCGTGCGGGTGGTATTTACCAATGACGTCACCGACGATACGCGCGGACTTTTTGTAGGCCCTATTCCAGTCGTTGTTGAGCTCGTGCATCGCAAACAACACACGGCGGTGCACCGGCTTCAGTCCGTCCCGTGCATCGGGCAGGGCGCGGCCCACAATCACGCTCATGGCGTAGTCGAGGTAGCTCCGGCGCATTTCCTCTTCAAGGCTGATGGGCAGGGTTTCTTTGGCGAACTGGGTCATGGAATGGTGGGCTGTAGGCTATGTCTGGGACAACCTGCCATTCTACGGTCTGGCCAATGTGGCATGTGTGCAACATTCTGGTGCAATGTCATGCTCGTACAAGCTTTGGGGGCATGTGGTTCCGAAACCGTTACAAGCTATGGCACAATAGGCTGAGCGTTATAAATTAGTGCATGCACTATTTGAGCGTCTTCCGATTATTCGCAGCGCTGCTGCAGTTTGTTCCGCAAAAGGAAAGTCATGAAACAATTGAATAAAGTAGCCATTCTTCTTGCTACCGCAGCACTCGCAACTGTCGCTGGCGCCCAAGAAATCCACAACTGGAAAAACGCTTCCAGCGAAGTCTGGAAGAACGCTTCCGGTCAATGCTGGCGTGATGCCGCTTGGACTCCCGCTACTGCTGCTGCCGGTTGCGATGGCGCGATTGCTGCTCCTATGGCTGCGCCTGCTGCTCCTATGGCCGCCCCTGCCGCCGCTCCGGCTGCTGCTCCCATGGCTACTCCAGCCGCCGCCGCTGCCAGCAAGGTAACTTACGCTGCTGATGCATTCTTTGACTTCGACAAGTCTGTTCTGAAGCCTGAAGGCAAGGCCAAGCTGGATGATCTGGTTGGCAAGGTCAAGGGTATTAACCTGGAAGTGATCATTGCTGTGGGTCACACCGACTCCATCGGAACTGATGCCTACAACCAGAAGCTGTCTGTGGCACGCTCTGAAGCTGTCAAGGCTTACTTGGTGTCCCAAGGTATCGAAAAGAACCGCGTTTACACCGAAGGCAAGGGCGAGAAGCAACCTGTTGCTGACAACAAGACCAAAGAAGGTCAAGCCAAGAACCGCCGCGTTGAAATCGAAGTGGTCGGTACCCGCGCTACCAAGTAATCAGTCTCGTACTTGATTCTCAAAAACCCGCTTCGGCGGGTTTTTGCTTTTCTGCTCACCGATAATCAGTCCATGACCTCCACACTGAACGCCGATCCGGCCGAACTGGCCAAATTCTCCGAGCTGGCCCACCGCTGGTGGGATTTGGACAGCGAATTCCGCCCCCTGCACCAGATCAATCCCTTGCGTCTTAACTGGATCAATGGAATCCAGCCTTTACAAGGACTCAAGGCGCTGGACGTCGGATGTGGCGGCGGCATTCTGGCCGACTCCATGGCGCGCAAAGGGGCTGACGTATTGGGGATTGACCTTTCCAGCAAAGCGCTCAAAGTCGCCCAGTTGCACGCATTGGAAGCACAGACCCCGCGGGTGGAGTACCGGGAAGTGAGTGCGGAGGCGCTTGCAGCCGAGGCCCCGGCGCAGTTCGATGTGGTGACCTGCATGGAAATGCTGGAACATGTTCCCGACCCGGCATCGGTGGTTCAGGCTTGTGCTGATCTGGTTAAACCGGGCGGATGGGTGTTTTTCTCCACCCTCAATCGGGGTGCCAAATCTTTCCTGTTTGCGATTTTGGGGGCGGAGTATGTGCTCAATCTGTTGCCACGTGGCACGCATGAATACGCCAAGATGATTCGCCCCAGCGAGCTGGCCCGTTATGCACGTCATGCCGGGCTGGAGCTGCACGACACGCAAGGGATGGAATACAACCCCATCACACAGCGTTATTGGCTCAGCGCAGACACCAGCGTGAACTACCTGTTCGCCACCCAAAAACCACTGTCTGCAGCATGAACATCGCTTTTACCGGTATCACAGCCGTTCTTTTCGATCTGGACGGAACACTCATTGACAGTGCCCCCGACCTGGGGGCTGCTGCCGATCAAATGCGCACAGATCGGGGCTTGCCATCCTTGTCGCTGGATACCTACCGACCTATGGCGGGCGCGGGCGCCCGTGGCATGCTCGGCATTGCCTTTGGTATGGCGGTGGATGACCCCGCCTACGATGCCATGCGGGAGGAGTTCTTCGTCAACTATGAACGTCGCATGACCCAGCTCACCGCTGCATTTGACGGTGTGCCCGAGCTGATTGCCCAGCTGGAAGAGAAGTCTCTGTTGTGGGGCGTGGTAACCAACAAGTCATCCCGCTTCACGGATCCTCTGACGGGTGCCATGCCGCTGTTTTCCGGCGCAGGTGCCATCGTGAGTGGTGACACCACGCCCCACGCCAAACCCCACCCTGCGCCTTTGCTGGAGGCCGCACGCCGTCTGGGTGTCACCCCTGCGCAATGCCTGTATGTGGGGGATGACGAGCGCGATGTGGTGGCCGGTCTCGCTGCGGGCATGCAAACCGTAGCCGCTACCTATGGATATCTGGGCAACAAGACGGATATCCGGGCTTGGGGTGCACACGCCGAGATTAATTCTCCGCTGCAGCTCTTGCAATTGCTGCCAAGCGCCTAAAATAGGTGTTGAGGGGCTGCACTGGTTTCGACACGGGTTCGGACGCGCAGCAGGGCATGTCGAGCTGAGTGCGCTCGTAAAACAGATTCAAAAAAACTAACTGCAAACGACGAACGTTTCGCACTCGCTGCTTAATTGCACGTGAGCCTCACAACAGCAAGCCGATAGGCTGGGCAAGGGTGGCGCAAGCTGTCCAGGCTGTGGGGTAATTTCATTCGGCTGGATCTGCCTTGGGTGACTTAGGGTGGGTCGAGAAAATAGGTTACTGGCGATTTGCATAGCGTGCCACTGCGCGATGTGAAGAGCGAGATCCAAACCAGATGGCTACACATGTAGAACTGTTCGAAGAAGGCTTGTGGACGGGGGTTCAAATCCCCCCAGCTCCACCATACTCTCTGACAAAGGCCGCTAACTAGCGATGGTTAGTGGCCTTTTTCTTTGGTAATTCAATGGGTTACGTTGCATATCCCTCTAAGGGCTGCTATTGACTGCCCCGTCAATGCGGGGGTACAAACTGGGGGAGATTCCAGAAAAGAGGGGGGATTTAGAGCCTGTACCCCCAAAAGTCGTACCCCCACTAGGAGCCGTACCCCATCTGGCAAAAGCCGCTAACCAGCAATGGTTAGCGGCTTTTTTCATTCCGTCACTCTGCCGCGCGACGCCTTGATCTCCGAGCGTTGGCCTTTGGTTTGCAGGCGCCGCTGTTTGGCGCCATAGGTGGGCTTGGTGGGCTTGCGTATGCGGGGTGGTGTGGCGACGCTGGCAACCAGCTCATGCAGGCGCGCAAAGGCGTCCATGCGGTTCATGTCCTGGGTGCGGTGTTGCTGGGCCTTGAGCACCAGCACGCCGTCGCGGGTGATGCGGTTGTCGTGCAGGGCCAGCAGGCGCTCTTTGACATCGTCGGGCAGGGAGGATACGGGAATGTCAAAGCGCAGATGGATTGCGCTGGAGACCTTGTTGACGTTCTGCCCACCAGCGCCTTGGGCGCGTATCGCGCTCACTTCGACCTCGGATTCCTGGACGGCAATCAGTCGTGTCATGGCGAGGGTGGCCGGTGAAGAATTTGGGTGCTGCGCATGGTCTGCTGATTGTCGCTGCACAGTTACACTGTGTTTTTACGCATTCACGTTAACCACGGAGTTCACCATGGCCAAAGGTCAGCAAAAGTCCAACAAGGAATCCAAGAAACCCAAGAAGGACACGTCTCCTCCCAAGCCCGCCTCTGGCGGCAGCTCGGAGCCCGTGCGTGCCACCATCACCACCGCCGTGATCCCGCGCGGCAAGGACAAGAACAAATAATTTTCAACGCGCTCAGGGCTGCAGATCAGCAGACCGGCTGTCCAGTGGCGTGATGAAGGAGTTTTGTTCCCACCCGGAAGCCAGGCGGCTTTCGGGAAACCCGGAGGGTTTGTCCATCTCGGCATCGAGCCGTGCGAAATTGCTGCTCTTGCTGTCCCGCTGCCGGGACACGGCGGCTTGCAAATTGCCCGCCACGTCCTTGAAACGCATTTCCAGATGATCGCGGTCACTGCCCTTGAGTGCTTTTTCGCCCAGAAACGCCGTGCGTAGCTGGGTCAGGTGCGGCAGGTTGTCGGGGTCGACCACCCAATAGCGCAGGCCACATTGGGTCAGCAGGGTGTGTTTGAGGGTCTGGTTGCCCAGCGACAGGCCATGGGTGTTCTGTATGTCCACGCAACCGAGGACCCGCCCATCCATGCTGCACACCGTGAAAGTGCAGTACACGCCATTGAGCAGCTTGTACCAGTGACGGGCTTCCTGCTTGTCAAACGGCGTGGTGAACCGGGTTACAGGTAGTTTGATCAGGATGTGCTGGTCGAACATGATCTTCGTCAGCCAGATCCAGACTCGGCGCTCATTGGAATTCACCAACGGACGCGCCTTGAGCGGCCATGTCTGGGGAAGGCGGCGGCTTTTGCGCACGCTGAATGCATTGCGCCAATGTAGCAGGCCGGCGCCAGCCACCGCACCGAGCACCGCGCCCGTCACGAAGTAAATCAACATATTCATCCACCCTGAATGTTTTGGTCCTCTGCGGGGCCTCACAAGTGGAAATCAGTTTACAGGCTTTTGTTGCTGTAGCGAAGCGCTTTCAAGCGCCCCCTTGCTGCATCGCACAGGACACCGTCTAGGCGCCGTAAATCCGGTGCACCGCAGGCAACTGGGTGTTGAGCAGGGCAATCAGTGTGGGGTCAAACTGCTGGCCCGACTGGGCGTTCAGGTAGGCCAGGGACTCGGCCAAGGGCCAAGCTTTTTTATAGCAGCTCTCACAGACCAGTGAATCCAGCACATCGGCCACGGCCACGATGCGACCCGCCAGGCTGATTTTTTCTCCGCTGAGGCCCCGCGGGTAGCCGCTGCCGTCCCAGTGTTCGTGGTGTTCCCGAGCGATCACTGCACCCAGCACATGCAGCTCCGACTTGGAGGGTGACAGCAGTGCAAACCCTTCCTGCGCATGGGTTTGCATCACGGTCCATTCCTCGGCCGTCAGCGGGCCGGGTTTGGTCAGAATATGGTCGGGCACGCAGGCCTTGCCCACGTCATGCAGGGTCGCCGCCACACGCATCAGCGCCACCTCGCGCTCGGAGCCGCCAGTTTGTTCCAGCAGCAGGGCGGCAATGTCGCCGATGCGTTGCAGGTGCAGCGAGGGCCGGCTGTTGCGCCGCTCGATGGCGCTGCCCAGGATGGAGATGGTGTCGCGCTGGGCGACTTCGGTGCTTTCGCGCAGCAGCAGGCTGTCATAGGTGATGGCCACGTTGCTGGAGAACATCTCCAGCAGTTCCCGTGCGCTGTCCTTGATGGGCTCCGGGAACACCATGTAGATCATGCTTTCGCTGCCGGCCTTGGTGCGGAAGTAGCCGGCATAGTGCAGGTCCCCGTGGTGGCCCACTTTTTCTTTCAAGGTGCGCTTGAGCGCGTCCTGCACGTCCTGGGGCAGGTTGCCCATTTCGTCGTCCACCAGCAGTTCCGAGAAGGCTTCGGTGGCGGCCAGCACCCGGATGCGGCCATTGGCGGCATTGGCGGTGTAGGCCGACATGCGGCTGGCGCACAGGCCTTCGCCGTTCAGACCCAGCAGGAAGTTCACCTGCTCCAGCACGGCGGAGGCAAAGCCGCGCAGATTCTGCGAATCACAGACCTGGCTGATGGCTTCGATGGAGCGCTTGAGGCCCTGGCGGGCCTGCTCGATGCGCATCAGGTCGCGGTAGGCGCGCAGCCCGGCATAAAACACCGTGATCAGCTTGCGCCGGGTCAGGTCGGTTTTTTCCTTGTAGTCGTTGATGTCGTAGTCTTTGATGACCTGTTCTTCGGGCGCCTGACCGGGTTGCCCGGTGCGCAGCACGATGCGCACATTCAGGTTGCCGATGTCTTCGCGGATGTGGCGGGCCAGCTCCAGGCCAGCGTGTTCGGTTTCCATCACCACGTCCAGCAGGATCAGCGCGATCTCATTGGGCTGGGCCAGCACCTGCCGCGCTTCGGCAGCGCTATAGCAGTGGATGAAGGCGAGTGTGCGGCCATCCATCTCGAAGCCCGCCATCACCAGCTTGGTGACTTCATGCACGGCGGGTTCGTCGTCCACCACCATCACCTGCCAGGGTGTGCTCACTTTGCGCAGGCTGGGCTCGGTTTGCTCGTCACTGAAAACCAGATCATCTGACATAGCAGGGTGTCTCTGTTGGTGAAATCGGTTAAGAGCCTGCATGGATCGAAGACAGGCCTCAGCAGTCTAGCGGATTGCACTGGCACTGCGATACTACGGGCCATGCAACTTCAGGACATTCTCTATTCGCAGGGCTTTGGCACACGCCGCGTGTGTGCCGGCCTCATCCAGCAGGGCTTGGTGCAGGTTTATATGCCAAATGAGCCTCTAGCCCCCGTCACCTGTGCGCAAGCAGCTACTGAATTTGTAGCGGAAGGCCTGCGTTTCCGGGTCCAGGGCGTGGACTGGCCGTACTACGAGCGCGCCTACCTGATGCTGCACAAGCCCACGGCCACCGAGTGTTCGCAAAAACCGTCCACCTACCCCAGCATCTACACACTGCTGCCGTCACCGCTGCGCCTGCGCCCGCAAAAGGCGGCGGTGCAGGGCGTGCAGGCGGTGGGTCGGCTGGACCAGGACACCACCGGACTGCTGCTGCTCACCGACGACGGCAAGTTCATCCACCGCATGAGTTCGCCGCGCCACCATGTCCCCAAGGTCTACGAAGTGACTGTCAAGCATCCGCTGGACGACAAACAGGTGCAAAAGCTGCTCAGCGGTGTGGTACTGGACGACGACCCCAAGCCGGTACGCGCTGCAGCCTGCGAAGCGGTGGGCGAATTCCACCTGCGCCTGACGCTGACCGAGGGCAAATACCACCAGGTCAAACGCATGGTCGCTGCCGTGAGCAACCGGGTCGAAGGCCTGCACCGCTCGCAGATAGGCGGTCTGCGCTTGCCCGACGATCTGGCCCCAGGGCAGTGGAAATGGTTGACAGCGGCTGATCTGGCGCAAATTTCGGCGTAACTGCCTGTAAAGCAGGCAGAAAAGCAGGGCCCGGCCGCTACACTGGCGGCCACTTGCAAAGCGACGCCCTCCTGTGACCCTTCTGAAACGACTTTTGGCCCTGTGTGTGGCGTCCCTGGCTTTGGCCAGTGGTGCCCAGACGCCAGTGGCATCTCCCCCCCCTCCCGCTGCCCCCATCTTTGTACTGAATTCGCTCGAAGCCAGCATCAGCGTGGTGGACCCGGAAACTTGGACCGAGCTGCGGCGCATCCCCACCGGCAAGGAGCCGCACCACCTGTACCCCACGCCCGACGGCAAGTCCGTGATCGTGGCCAACGCGCTGGGTGACTCGCTGCTGTTCCTGGAACCCAGGACGGGTGCGGTGCAGCGTACCGTACGCGGCATTCTGGACCCCTACCAACTGCGCTTTTCACCCGACATGCAGTGGCTGGTGATCGCCGGCAACCGGCTCAACCACGTGGACATTTACCGCTGGGATGGCAAGGAACTGACCCTGGCCAAACGCATCGCCACCGGCAAGACGCCCAGCCACCTCTGGATCAACAGCAAGAGCACCACGGTCTACGCCACCATGCAGGAGAGTGACGAACTGGTGATGATTGACCTCAAGACCCAGACCCTGCAATGGCGCGGTTCCACAGGCTCGCTGCCGGCTGACGTGTTCGGCACAGCGGATGACAAATTCATCCTGCTGGGCCTCACCGGGGGTACGGGCGTGGAGGTGTATGACGTGAGTGGTGCCAAGCCCCGCTGGGTCAAGACCATTCCCACCGGCGCCGGGGCGCATGCCTTTCGCAGCGCGGGAGACAAGCGCCACGTGTTTGTGAGTAACCGCGTGGCCAACACCATCAGCAAGATCGACACCCAGACCATGACCGTGGTGGACCAGTTTGCCGTGCCCGGCGGCCCGGACTGCATGGACCTGTCCAGCGACGGCCGCTACCTGTACGTGGCCTCGCGCTGGGCCAAAAAACTCAGCGTGATCGACACGGGAACGCGCCAACTGGTGCGACAAATAACTGTAGGAAAATCACCGCATGGAGTCTGGACCCAAGACCACGCCCCGCGCTGACATGCACCGTGCTGCGCTGCAAATTGCTACTTTTTTAGTAGCTGCTTGCGCAAGTGCTGCGGGGGCTGCAGGCACAAATGCCTGTGAAAACCCGGTGTACCTGACACTGGACACCGGGCACATGGAAGTGGCCCCCATGATGGCCGAAGTCCTCAAACGCCAGCAAGTGCGTGTCACCTTCTTCGTGGCCAATGAACGTACCAAGGTGGCCGATGGCAGTCTGGGCAATGCCTGGGGCAGCTGGTGGCGGTCCGTGGCGGCCGACGGGCACGAATTTGCCTCCCACACCTACGACCACGTGGTCTGGCGCGGTGACTTGCCGGGCGTGAAGCCCAGCTTTCGCATGCAGCCCACCGCAGGCGCGTTGGAGGGCCGCGAGTTCACCTGGGACGCCGCCAAATACTGCGAACAGATTGAGCGTGCCGCCCGCCGCATCGAAGACTTCACCGGCAAAAAAAGCCTGCCCCTGTTTCGCGCACCCAGCGGCAAGACCTCTCCGCGGCTGTTGGCAGTGGCCGAGTCTTGCGGGTATGCGCATGTGGGCTGGGCGCCGGCCGGTTTTCTGGGGGACGAACTGCCAAGCGAGAAATACAGCAACGAGATGCTGCTGCAAAAGGCGCTGCGCGATATCCGCAAGGGTGACATCCTGATGGCGCATCTGGGCATCTGGTCCCGCAAGGACCCCTGGGCGCCCGCCGTGCTGGAGCCGCTGATCGTCGGGCTCAAGGCCAAGGGTTTTTGTTTTGACACACTGCGCAACCATCCGGCCTACAAGGACTGGATCGCCGCGCACGGAGGCTAGGCTTGAGCGGGCTCATCAATGGCATGGTGGAAGGCTTTGCGCAACTGCAGACCTGGTTGTTTGAAGCGCTGGTGCAGCCGCTGATGTTTGCCACCGGCTTGGCCGGTTTTCTGGAAAATGGGTATGACGCCACCGGCTGGTTTCTGGTTGGGCTGATCCAGCTCGCCGTCATGCTGCTGGTGATCGTGCCATTGCAGCGTTGGCGCCCGGTGGAGCCGGTGACTGACCGCGTCGCCATCCGCACGGATATTCTGTACACGCTGATCCAGCGCCTGGGTGTGTTCCGCGTGGCGTTGTTTTTCCTGATCGATCCACTGTTTGACGCCATGTTTGGCTGGGGCCGCGTGGCCGGTCTGCCTACGTTTCATCTGGACGATGTCTGGCCCGGCGTGACCGACCTGGCCTGGGTGTCCTGGCTGATGTACCTGGTGGTGTTTGACTTTCTCAACTACTGGATACACCGCGCACAGCACGGATTCTCATGGTGGTGGCAGTTGCATGCGCTGCACCATTCGCAGCGCCAGATGACGCTGTGGAGCGACAACCGCAACCACCTGCTCGACGACCTGATACGCGACGCACTGGTGGCCGTCGCAGCCCAACTCATCGGCATTGCGCCGGGACAGTTTGTGGCCGTGGTGGCCTTTACCCAACTGTGTGAAAACCTGCAGCATGCCAATTTGCGCCTGTGGTTTGGCACGGTGGGAGAGCGCCTGTGGGTCAGCCCGCGTTTTCACCGCCTACACCACAGCGTGGAGGCAGACCGACGCGGTGCCAACTTCGGCGTGTTGCTGCCGTGGTGGGACATGTTGTTTGGCACGGCCGATTTTGCGTTGCGCTACGACCCCACGGGGGTGCGCGATCAGGTGGAGGAGGGCGTGGATTACGGGCGCGGTTTCTGGGCGCAGCAGTGGCTGGGCCTCAAGCGCCTGTGGCAGCGCGCCTGAAATCGGGCGCGCGTGCAACACTACACTAGCGCCATGCATCTTCTGCTCGATTCCTTCTGGCGCGCGGTGGCCTACTGCCTGCGCCCCCGCATCATCCTGTTGTCCCTGTTGCCACTGGTTCTGATGATCTCGCTGACGGCCGGGCTGGGTTACTTTTTCTGGGATGCGGCCATGGACCAGGTGCGCATGGCACTGGAATCCTTTTCGCTGCTGAACCAGGCCTTGGAATGGCTGCAGAGCATGGGTGTGGGCCAACTCAAGATGGTGCTGGTGCCATTGATCGTGGTGTTTGGTGTCACGCCCTTGATCGTGGTGTTGTCCCTGCTCGTGGTGGCCTTGCTGATGACGCCCGTGATGGTGAACCTGGTGGCGCGGCGCCGCTTTCCGGATCTGGAGCAAAAGCAGGGCGCGTCTTTCCTGCGCAGTCTCGTCTGGTCGGTGGGCTCCACGGTGGCAGCGCTGGTGGCGCTGGTGGTGTCGGTCCCGCTGTGGTGGGTGCCGCCATTGATTCTGGTGTTGCCGCCGCTGATCTGGGGCTGGCTGACCTACCGTGTGCTGGCGTTTGATGCGCTGGCTGCACATGCGTCTGCCGAAGAACGGCAGGAACTGTTTCGCCGCCACCGCGGCTGGCTGTTAGGCATGGGGGTGTTTGCCGGGTATCTGGGCGCGGCGCCCAGTCTGCTGTGGGCCTCGGGTGCCCTGCTTGCCGCTGCATTTTTTGTCTTTCTGTTGCCCCTCGCAATCTGGATTTACACGCTGGTGTTTGCCTTTGCGTCCCTGTGGTTCACCCACTACTGCCTGGCGGCTTTGCGTGACCTGCGTGCGCAACGCGCCGCCCAGGAAGTTGTTGAGGAGGCCGCCGAGGTGGTGGCTCCAGTTGCGCCCGCCTTGCCGCTGGAGGCGCCATGAATTTTGGTCTGGTCATCATCGGTGACGAAATACTGTCCGGCAAACGTGCCGACAAACACCTGGCCAAAGCCATCGAGTTGCTGGGCGCACGTGGTTTGCAGGTGGCGTATGCCGACTACGTGGGGGACGCACCCGAGCGTATCACCGCTACGCTCCAGCGCGCGTTTGCCTCCGGGGACGTGGTGTTTTCGTTTGGCGGCATTGGTGCTACGCCGGATGACCATACGCGCCAGTGCGCTGCCAAGGCGCTCGGTCGTGAACTGGCCCTGCACCCCCAGGCCCAGGCATTGATCCTGGAGCGCATGGCAGATATTGCGCGTGAGCAGGGGCTGCCTTACGAGCCCAATCGCAGTGACAATTTACACCGCCTGAACATGGGTACGTTTCCAGTGGGTGCAGAGATCATTCCCAACCCTTACAACAAGATTCCCGGGTTTAGCTGCACGGGCGCAGGCGGGGGGCGTGTTTACTTTGTACCGGGATTTCCGGTGATGGCTTGGCCCATGGTGGAGTGGGTGCTGGACACCCATTACGCGCATCTGTTTGCGCGCGGCGCTTGGGCAGAACAATCCGTGATCGTGTTCGGCGCCATGGAGTCCACCTTGACGCCCCTCATGGAGGAGATTGAACGCCAATATGCGGTGAAAGTGTTCAGTCTTCCCAGCGTGGACCACCCTGAATATGGTCGGCATATCGAGCTGGGTGTGAAGGGCTTGCCTGCGCAGGTGGCGCAGGCCTATGGTGTTCTGCGCCAGGGGCTGGTCGCCTTGCAGGCCTCGCTTGGCCCTGAATTGGTGCGTTCCTGATATTGCACCAATTTCGTGCATTCAGGTGGGTTTCAATTTTGGTGCATTTCGTTTCGTTGCCTCTGAGGCTGCGCGTATTCTTTGCGTAGCCGCACTCTCAAAAGCGCACGTTCTCAGGGCAAAATAGCGCGTTTTCGTGAAAATGTCTGCAGGGCGATTTTTGGCACAAAAGCTGCATTGTGGACAGGGCAAACTTTTTAACAACCGTGTGCATTTTTTGCAAATAGGAGTATTTGATGGCCAAGACCGTCGCTGACGTGATGAAGATGGTGAAAGAAAACGAAGTCAAGTTTGTTGATTTCCGTTTCACCGATACCCGTGGCAAGCAGCAGCACACCACCGTGCCTGTTTCGCATTTCGACGAAGACAAGTTCACTTCCGGCCACGCATTCGACGGTTCTTCCATCGCTGGCTGGAAAGGCATTGAGGCTTCCGACATGTTGTTGATGCCCGATCCCAACACGGCCAACATCGACCCCTTCTTCGAAGAAACCACCATCATCATGAACTGTGATGTGGTGGAGCCAACTGACGGCAAGTCCTACGACCGCGACCCACGTTCCATCGCCAAGCGCGCTGAAGCCTACCTGAAGGCTTCCGGTATTGGTGATACCGCCTACTTCGGTCCCGAGCCAGAATTCTTCATCTTCGACGGCGTTCGCTGGAGCACAGAATCCAACAACACCTTCTACGAAATCGATGAGTACGAAGCACCCTGGAACACCGGTGCCAAGCTCGAAGGCGGCAACCGTGGCCACCGCCCCACCGTCAAGGGCGGCTATTTCCCCGTGCCTCCTGTCGACAGCACGCAAGACATGCGCGCCGAGATGTCCCTGATCCTCGAATCCCTGGGCATCCCGGTTGAAGTGTTCCACCACGAAGTGGCGGGCGCTGGCCAAAACGAAATCGGTACCCGCTTCTCCACGCTGGTGGAACGCGCTGACTGGACCATGCTGCAAAAGTACGTGGTGCACAACGTGGCCAATGCCTACGGCAAGACCGCCACGTTCATGCCCAAGCCTTACCACGGTGACAACGGTTCCGGCATGCACGTGCACCAGTCCGTGTGGAAAGATGGCAAGAACCTGTTTGCTGGCGACGGCTATGCAGGTCTGTCGGACTTCGCGCTGTACTACATCGGCGGCATCATCAAGCACGCGCGTGCCCTGAATGCCATCACCAACCCCGGCACCAACAGCTACAAGCGTCTGGTTCCTCACTTCGAAGCACCGGTGAAACTGGCGTACTCCGCCAAGAACCGTTCTGCCTCCATCCGTATTCCTTTTGTGGCAAACCCCAAAGGCCGTCGTGTGGAAGCCCGCTTCCCCGATCCACTGATGAACCCTTACCTGGGCTTTGCTGCCCTGTTGATGGCCGGTCTGGATGGCGTGGAAAACAAGATCCATCCTGGCGAAGCCGCCTCCAAGGATCTGTACCATTTGCCTCCAGAAGAAGACAAGTTGATCCCCACCGTATGCCACAGCCTGGACCAGGCGCTGGAATGCCTGGACAAAGACCGTGCGTTCCTGACCAAGGGCGGTGTGTTCACTGACAGCATGATTGACGCCTACATCGAGCTGAAGATGACCGAAGTCACCCGCATGCGCATGTCGGTGCACCCTGCCGAGTTCGACATGTACTTCTCCCTGTAATATTCGCTGCCCCTGCGGCAGCGCATGTGACAGAGATGAAAAGGACGGCGCATGCCGTCCTTTTCTTTTGGGGAACCTCTGGCGTGCTTTACACCTCGAAACCCTTGGCTTGGTGTGGGACTTTTGTTTTTTGACTTTTTTGGCGCATACTGAACCAACCACCTTGCGCAGGTTTGCGTGAACATTGCATGAAACCCATTTTTTTGATTCCCTTGGCAACTTGTCTGTTGGCGAACAGCGCCATGGCGCAAGAGCGCATCTACCGCTGTGGCAATGAGTACACCAACACGGTTCCAGAAGCCCAGGCCAAGCATTGCAAGCTGGTTTCGGGTGGTAACGTAACGGTTGTCCAGGCCCAGAAGCCGGGTGCCACACGTGTTGCGTCTGCCAGCCAGACCGGCCAGCCCGGACAGCGCGTGGATGCGAATGACCAGCGTGCCAAGGATTCCGATGCCCGCCTGATTCTGGAGTCGGAGCTCAAGAAGGCAGAGGCGCGCCAGCTGGAGCTGCAAAAGGAATACAACAACGGTGAGCCTGAAAAACTGGGCCCCGAAGCGCGCAACCACCAGAAGTACCTGGACCGTGTTGCAGAACTCAAGGCCAACATCAGCCGCAATGAGAGCGACATTGCCGGCCTGCGGCGTGAGTTGGGCCGCATGCCCACAGCGACTGCGGCAAAATAGCAGGCTTGAAAAACCCTGCACCCCCCCCGGCATCTGTTTCCGCACTGGTTCGCTTCCAGTCGTTTGACCTGTTGGCCACGCTGGTGGCTGTGGTGCGCAACGATGCGTCCGTCCTTTTTTCGAACTCTGCGCTCGAAGACGCACTGGGCACCTCACGCCGCATGATCGTCGGCGCACTGCTGACCGACGCCTTCACCGAACCTTTCCAGCTACAGAATGCGCTGGAGGGGGCCAGCGAAAACGAATTTGCCGCCCTGCGTTATGACGCCTGGCTCAAGCGCACGGGCTACGACCCGCTACCGGTGCACGTGATCATCACCCGTACCGAGCCTGCCGATGAAATCATTGTCGAGATGGTGCCGCTGGAGCAGCAGGCGCGCCAGGACCGTGAAGAACGCCTGGCCGAGCAGGCGCAGACCAACAAGGAACTGATCCGCAACCTCGCCCACGAGATCAAGAACCCGCTGGGCGGCATCCGTGGCGCGGCACAGTTGCTCGAGATGGAGATGGAGTCGCCCGAGCTGACCGAATACACCCAGGTCATCATCCACGAGGCCGACCGCCTGCAAAGCCTGGTGGACCGGTTGCTGGCGCCGCACCGCCGGCCGCACATGGTGGGCGATGTGAACATCCACGAAGTGTGTGAGCGCGTGCGCTCCCTGATCCTGGCCGAGTTTCCCAAGGGGTTGCGGGTGATGCGGGACTACGACATTTCCATCCCCGAGTTCCGTGGTGACCGTGAACAGCTGATACAGACCGTTCTGAACATCGCGCACAACGCCTGCCAGGCGCTGGTGGACCGCATTGCCGCGGGTGATGCACAGCTGACATTTCGCTCCCGCGTGACCCGCCAAATCACATTTGGCAAACAGCGTTACCGGTTGGCATTGGAATTGCATGTCATTGACAACGGACCTGGTGTGCCAGATTCGATCAAGGACCGCATTTTCTATCCGCTGGTGTCGGGCAGGGAGGGCGGTTCGGGGCTGGGGCTGACATTGGCGCAAACCTTTGTACAGCAACACCATGGATTGATCGAGGTCGATAGCGTACCAGGCCGGACGGATTTCAAAATATTGATTCCGCTACCGTAATGTCAGAACCTGGGGACCCTAAAAACATGAAGCCGATTTGGATCGTAGACGATGACCAGTCTATACGCTTCGTGTTGGAGAAGGCGCTGTTGCGCGAGCATTTGCCGACCCGCAGCTTCTCCAATTCCCGCGATGTACTTGCCGCACTCAGTACCGCTGCCGACGATGAAGGCCCGCAGATTCTGGTCAGTGATATTCGTATGCCCGGTGGCTCAGGCCTGGAGTTGCTGGAAAAGGTAAAGAGCAAATACCCGGGCCTGCCCGTCATCATCATGACGGCCTTTTCCGATTTGGACAGCGCGGTCAGTGCCTTTCAGGGCGGTGCCTTTGAGTACCTGCCCAAGCCGTTTGATCTGCCCAAGGCGGTGGAGTTGATCCGCCGTGCCGTGGAAGAAAGCCAGCGCGAGGAAGTGGCCGAGGAACGCCTGACGGAAACCCCCGAAATGCTGGGCCAGGCGCCCGCCATGCAGGATGTGTTTCGTGCGATTGGTCGCCTGTCGCAAAGCAATGTCACGGTCATGATCACCGGTGAGTCCGGCTCCGGCAAAGAACTCGTGGCGCGCGCGCTGCACAAACATTCGCCCCGCGCCAATGGTCCCTTTGTCGCCATCAACACCGCGGCCATCCCGAAAGATTTGCTGGAAAGTGAACTCTTCGGTCATGAACGCGGCGCCTTTACCGGCGCGCAAACCATGCGCCGCGGCCGCTTTGAGCAGGCCGATGGTGGCACGCTGTTTCTGGACGAAATCGGCGACATGCCGTTTGAGCTGCAAACCCGTTTGTTGCGTGTCTTGAGCGACGGCCATTTCTACCGCGTGGGTGGCCACAGCGCCGTGAAATCCAATGTGCGCGTGATTGCCGCGACGCACCAGGATCTGGAGCAACGCGTCAAGGACGGCGTGTTCCGCGAAGACTTGTTCCACCGCCTGAACGTGATCCGCCTGCGCCTGCCGGCCTTGCGCGAACGCAAGGAAGACGTGTCCATGTTGACGCGCCATTTCCTGCAGCAAAGTGCCAAACAACTCGGTGTGGAACCCAAACGCATTTCCGACGCCGCATTGGGCTGGCTGGAATCCTTTGCTTTCCCCGGCAATGTGCGCCAGTTGGAAAACATCTGCCACTGGCTCACCGTGATGGCGCCAGCACAGGTGATTGAACCCAAGGATTTGCCGCCTGAAGTGGGCGTGGGCCGTACGGCCTCTGCCGCCGATGTTTTGCTACCCAAGGCAGGTGCTGCCGTATTGCCCGTCGGTCTGACGGCCATCGCCACGCACGCAGACCACGTATTGCCTGCCGATATCGCAGCAGACGTGGCGCTGCCATTGCCGGTAGCGCATGGCCCGCTGGAAGGTTGGGAGGCCGAGTTGGAGACCGAGGCGGTGGCGCTGCTGGGTGCAGGTCGGCTCGATGTGTGGGACGCACTGACGCGGCGCTTTGAGTCGCGCCTGATCCTCGCCGCGCTGGCCAACACCAAGGGCCGCCGCATCGAGGCGGCGCACAAACTGGGCATTGGCCGCAATACCATCACGCGCAAGATCCAGGAGTTGGGTCTGGAGTGACCAGCGCAGGTTTGAGTGCCAAATAGGCCTCTAGCCCGCACGGAATATGCGCAAGCAGCTATTGAAACAATAGCGTTTCAGATGGGTTGCAACGTTACCACTACGGGTGCGTGGTCACTGGGGCGCTCGTTATTGCGCGGCAGCTTGTCAATCGCGCAGGACTGCACGCCGGGCTTGAGCGCAGCGCTCACCAGAATGTGGTCGATGCGCAGGCCGCGGTTGCGCCTGAAGCCCGCGTCGCGGTAGTCCCACCAGCTAAAGCTTTTGGGCGCCTGGGGGAACAGGCGGTGGCTGTCGTGCAGCCCCAGCGCGACCAGTGCGCGCAGGTGGTAACGCTCTTCTTCCGTGCAGTGGATGCTGCCTTCCAGGCCTACCGGGTCCCACACATCGTCGTCGTCAAAGGTGATGTTGTAGTCGCCCATCAGCACCAGTTGCGGGTGTCGGGCCAGCTCTTCCTTGACCCAGCGGCGCAGCGCTGTGAGCCATTCCATCTTGTACTCAAACTTGTCGCTGCCGGGTTCCTGCCCGTTGGGAAAGTAGGCGCCGATCACGCGAACGCCCGCCGCGCCCGGTGCGGCTCCCTCCGGGACGACCGTGCCCGTGATCACGCGCGACATGTCATCGTCAAACCCCGGGATGTTCTTCACCACATCGGTGACCGGCGCGCGCGAGAGCAGGGCCACGCCGTTGTAGGTCTTTTGCCCAAACCACTGGGCCTGGTAGCCCGCTGCGGTGAAGGCGTCCGCCGGGAACTTGTCGTCCGTCATCTTCAGTTCCTGCAGGGCCAGCACGTCGACCGGGTTGGCCGCCAGCCAGTCCAGGACCTGGGGCAGGCGTACGCTGAGGGAGTTGACGTTCCAGGTGGCGAGTTGCATGGTGTTTTTGGTGTGACGATGGAGGTGTGGCGCAGGCCGCGCGGGAATTATCCCATTGGTATCCCCATGAAAAAACGCCCCGTACTCCTTGCGAAGTACGGGGCGTCTGGCGCAGCGGACTGCTGGAAAAGCCGGTGTGGGCTATTCCTTGGTCACGAACCAGGCATCTGTTGCCTTGCGTTCCCATTCAGCCAGTTGCTTCTCGGCTTCATCCTTGACAACGCCGTAGCGCTCCTGGATTTTGCCGGCGAGCTGGTCGCGGCGGCCGGCAATGACATCGAGGTCATCGTCGGTCAGTTTGCCCCATTGCTCTTTGGCACGGCCAGTGACTTGTTTCCAGTTACCTTGAATACGGTCCCAGTTCATATGAATCTCCTTAAAGGTGGATAGGTTGGTGATGGCTGTGTATGCCGATCAAGGACGCACAGCGAGTTCGTTGCGTACGGCAACAACACCCTTGACACCGCGAGCGATGTTTTCAGCAGTGTTCTTTTCGGCAGTGCTCTTGGCAAAGCCGGACAACATCACGGTGCCCTTGAGGGTTTCGACCTTGATGGAAGCGGCGTCCACTGTCTTGTCTTCCACAAAACGGGACTTCACCAGGGTGGTGATGCCAGCATCGTCGACATATTCACCCACGGTTTGTTGACCGCGCTGGACGGCGCAGCCCGAGGTGACGAGCAGTGCCAGAGTGGCAAAAACGATAGCGAGAGTAGTGCGTAATTTCATGGTAAATCTCCAATGAGGGTTAAGGGAAAGAAAAAATACTTGAGGGGAGGTAGTGACAGGCCCCACTACCTGTGGGCGGAAAAAAATGCGCTTGGCGCAGTCAGCGGTTAACCGCGTTTGATGAAGCCAAACAGATAACTGGCGACGGCCAGAACCAGGAAGACAACAAACAGAATCTTGCCGATTCCTACCGCACTGGCGGCGATACCACCAAAGCCGAACAGGGCGGCGATGAGGGCGATGACAAAGAAGACAACGGCGTAATGCAACATGAAGAACTCCTGCGGGTTGGTATGGCTCCAGTGTCGCGGCAGGGGTCCGGAAAGGCGATAGGGCACGGGGCCGTTGACGTGTCGGGAAAACGCGTGAGAGCGCGTAGGACTGCTCCGACAGCCCCGATCCTCAGACAGAGGGGATAGAAAACTCCGGCAGTACTGCGCGTATCTGTGTGCCCTGCCCCGGGGCCGACATCAGACGCAGGTGGCCACCTTCTGCCTCCACCCGAAAGCGCATGCCGACCAGGCCATAGGCCGACAGGCGTTTGGCCGTGGTGTCGAAACCGATGCCGTCGTCGCGCACCGATATTTCCACCTGGCCATCGCGCATTCCCAGGGTGACCCAGACATTGCTGGCCTGGGCATATTTGCTGATATTGGTAATACCTTCCTGAACCAGGCGGTAGATCATCAGTTCGGCCGACGCCTGCAATTTCACCGGCTGCAAATCGCAGTGCACGGCGACACCGGAATGGTCGGCATACTCCCGCGCCAGAATTTCCAGCGCCGCCACCAGCCCCAGATTGCTCAGTGAGGACGGGCGCAGGTCTTCGATGATGCGCCGGCCCAGCGCGATGCCGCTGTTGAGCGTACCGACAAGGTGGGCCAGCAGCTCCAGGCTTTCGGGCGAGGTGCTGGCCAGCCGCGACTTGATGCGGGCAGCATCGAGTTTGGCCGAGGTCAACAATGAACCCAGATCATCGTGCAGGTTGCGCGCGAGCCGCTGGCGTTCGTCTTCACGTGCGGTCTGCAGGTGCTGCGCGAGCTGCCGCAGTTCGGCGGTGCGCTGGGTCACTTCCACTTCCAGGCGGTCGCGTTCCTGTTGCACCACGCGTTGCAGTTCCAGT